>NZ_BQIP01000007.1 GCF_021602585.1 Pseudomonas faucium | reverse complement strand
CACGCAGGCCCTCGTCATCCTGTCCCGGAAATTAGCCAGAATTGCGTTCGCCCTGATGAAAAACCAAAGCGAATACATCAGTAACGGGGGCAAAAAACTTTGCCCCCAACCATAGAATCTCCCACAGCAAGGTAACCCACCCTGTGGGAGCCGGCTTGCCGGCGATTGGGGCGCAAAGCGCCCCCGCGATCTCAGAGCCTGAACCGCCCCACCAACCCCTGCAAGTGCGTCCCCAGCCGCGCCAGTTCGACACTGGAGCTGGCCGTCTCCTCGCTCGCCGCCGACGTCTGGTCGGAAATATCCCGCACATTCATCACGCTCCGGTTGATCTCCTCGGCCGTCGCGCTCTGCTGCTCGGCCGCCGTGGCGATCTGCTGGTTCATCGCCTGGATCGACGACACCGTGCGGGTGATGGTATCCAGCGAGGTCCCCGCGCGGCGGGTCAGTTCGACGCTGCTGTCGGTGAGCTGGCGGCTGGCGTCCATGACGCTGGCCACGCGCTGGGTGCCGCTCTGCAGGCCGGCGATCAGCTCTTCGATCTCTTCGGTGGACTGCTGGGTGCGCTGGGCCAGGCTGCGCACCTCATCGGCCACCACGGCAAAGCCACGGCCGGCCTCGCCGGCCCGGGCCGCCTCGATGGCGGCATTGAGGGCCAGCAGGTTGGTCTGCTGGGCCACCGACTTGATCACATCGAGCACGCTGCCGATCTTGTCGCTCTCGGCCTTGAGCTGGTTCATCGCCTCGCTGGAGTTGACCACCTCGCTGGCCAGGCGCTCGATCTGCGCCACCGCCTCGCTGACCACGCGATCCCCCTCACGGGCCTGCTGGTCGGCCATCAGCGCCGCCTCGGAGGCCTGTTCGGCGTTGCGCGCCACTTCATGCACGGTGGCGGCCATTTCGTTCATGGCCGTGGCCACCTGGTCGGTCTCCACCTTCTGATTGTTGACCCCGGCGCTGGTCTGCTCGGTGACTGCCGACAGCTCTTCGGCGGCGCTGGCAATCTGGGTGACGCCGTCGCCGATGCCGCCGATCAGCTCGCGCAGGCCTTGGGTCATGCGCTGCATGCTGGCCTGCAGCTGGCCCAGCTCGTCGCGGCGGGTGCTGGGCAGGTCCTGGCGCAGGTCGCCATTGGCCACGCGCTCGGCGGCGGCGAGGATCTGGCGCAGCGGGAGGATGATCTGCCGGGTGATGGCCCAGGCCGCCAGCAGGCCCAGCAGCAGCGCCAGGCCGGTGGCGCCGGCGAGCATGGCCTTGGCCTGGCGGGCGCCGGCGTCGCGCACCTTGGTTTGCGACTCGGTCATTGCCTGGCTGGTTTGCAGCAGCACCGTGCCCTGGTCGGCCATGCGCTGCAGGATCTGCTCGCTGGGGGTTTGCTTGAGCTCGGTGAACGCCTGGCGATAGAGGCGGATGGCGTCGAGCTGCTGCTGCAGGCGCTGGTGGTCGGCGGGCTGCTCGATCTGGCCGAGCATGAGCGTGACTTGGCGTTCGACGTTGTTCAGCGCCTGGTCCAGTTCGTTGATCGACGCCTGGTCGGGCTGGCGTTGGTAATGCTGGCGGGCAATGCGCAGGTCTTGCGTGTAGCCGTAGATGACCGAAATGTTGCCCAGCTTGTCACCGCGATTGATGATGCTGTCCATGCCCAGCCAACCGGTCAATGTGATGGCCAGGGTCAGCAGAAGCACCAGGCCGAACCCCAGCCCCAGCTTGCGATTGACGCTCACATTACCCAACGATTGGGATAAGAATTGATACATTTTCGACTCCCCGGCAACTAGACAGCACGGAATATTTTTGTGTTGTCAGGCCATCGGCTTGCGCCGGGGAAACTTGATGGGGCAAAGCTGACCCGTCTGTCAGAAAATCCTTGAGAGTAAGGCAGTTACAGCCGTTTCGACGCGCAGGATGCGCTCGCCCAACTGCACCGGCGACAGGCCGGCCTTGCCCAGCAGCTCGACCTCGTAGGGGATCCAGCCGCCTTCCGGGCCGATGGCCAGGGTCACCGGGCCTTCGACGGCGCGCGGGCAGGCCGGGTAGGGTCCGGGGTGGCCGACCAGGCCGAGGGTGCCGTCGGCGATGGCGGGCAGGCGGTCTTCGACGAACGGTTTGAAGCGCTTCTCGATGATCACCTCGGGCAGCACCGTGTCACGCGCCTGTTCCAGGCCCAGGATGAGGTTTTCGCGGATGCTTGCGGGGGTGAGGAAGGGCGTTTGCCAGAAGCTTTTCTCGACCTTGTAGCTGTTGACCAGGATCAGCCGTTGCACGCCAAGGGTGGCGACGGTCTGGAACAGCCGGCGCAGCATCTTCGGGCGCGGCACGGCCAGCACCAGGGTCAGCGGCAGCTTGGCCGGTGGCGGCTGGTCGACGGCCACTTCAAGTTCGGCCTCGTGCTGCGCCAGGCGTACCACCGTGGCGCTGCCCATCAGGCCGTTGATACGGCCCACGCGCAGGGTGTCGCCGACCGCCACGCGGTGGATCTCCTGCATGTGGGTGAAGCGCCGGTCAGCGAGGACGACGCGGTCGGCCGAGACGAAGTCGGCCTCTTCGAGGAGCAACAGGTTCACGGTTGGGTCGCAGGCGGCTGGTCGTTGTGGTCGTCCGTGGCTTGCTCGGGCTCGTGGCTGCGCTTGCGGATCAGGCTGCCGCACAGCACGCCCACTTCGAACAGCAACCACATGGGCACGGCGAGCAAGGTCTGGGAGAAGATGTCCGGCGGGGTGAGGATCATGCCAACCACGAAGCAGCCGATGATCACGTAGGGGCGCATCTTCTTCAGGTATTGCACATCGACCACGCCGATCCACACCAGCAGCACCACCGCCACCGGGATTTCGAAGGCGACGCCGAAGGCGAAGAACAGGGTCATGACGAAGTCGAGGTAGCTGGCGATGTCGGTCATCATCGACACGCCTTCCGGGGTGGCCGCGGCGAAGAAGCTGAACATCAGCGGGAACACCAGGAAGTAGGCGAACGCCATGCCGGCATAGAACAGCAGGATGCTCGACACCAGCAACGGGATGGCGATGCGCTTTTCATGGCGGTACAGCCCCGGCGCGATGAAACCCCAGATCTGCTGCAGGATGAACGGGATGGCCAGGAACAGCGAAACGATCATGGTCAGCTTGAACGGCGTCAGGAACGGCGAGGCCACGTCGGTGGCGATCATCGTCGCGTTGGCCGGCAGGTGCGCGCGCAAGGGCGCCGAGACCAGGGTGTAGATCTGCTGGGCGAAGGAGAACAGGCCGGCAAAGATCAGGAAGATCGCCGCCACGCAGCGCAGCAGGCGGGTGCGCAGTTCGGTCAGGTGCGAAACCAGCGGCATCGGCTGGTCGTCTTGCGGATTTTCGCTCATGGGGCTCGCGGCGGTTGAGGCTGTTCGGGCTGCTCAGGCGCAGCCGGCGGCGCTGCAGGTGCTGGCGTGGGCGCGGCGGCGGGCGGCTGGGCAGGCGGGGCCAGCGGGTTGAGGATGCGCTTGGCTTCCTCTTCCATCTGCAGGATGTGCTCGTTGTGCAGCTGGCGGCGTATGTCGTCGGCGCCGATTTCGCGCTCGACCTCCATCTTGATCGCGTTGAAGCTGCGTTTCAGCCGGCCGATCCACAGCCCCGCGGTACGCGCGGCGCCGGGCAGGCGCTCGGGGCCGAGCACCAGCAGGGCCACCAGGCCGACGAGCAGCAGTTCGCTGAAGCTGATGCCGAACATGGCTCAGTCTTTCCGCCGCGGCTCTTGGACCGGCTGGGCCTGGCCCTCGATGGTGTGGCCTTGCGCCTGCGGCGCGGCGGCTTGCTGCTGGGTGGCCTGCACCGGTGGAACCGGCTGGGCTGGCGGCGGGGTCTGTTCGGCCGGCTTGTTCTCTTCTTCGTTCATGGCCTTGCGAAAGCCCTTGATCGATTCGCCCAGGTCGCTGCCGAAGTTCTTCAGCTTCTTGGTGCCGAAGACCAGGACCACGACGACCAGCAGGACGATCCAGTGTTTCCAGTCAAAAATACCCATTTCGTACTCCTGAAAAATGTGTGTTGGTCATCTGGTTTTGGGGCTGCTTTGCAGCCCTTTCGCGACACAAGGCCGCTCCTACAGTGTCACCAATCTACCTTGCGACGCGGCGCCTGTAGGAGCGGCCTTGCGTCGCGAAAGGGGCGCAAGGCGCCCCCGGAATACGTCAGACAGAAGGCGCGCGAGCGGCCTTTTCATCATGCCCGGAGAGGCCGAAACGGCGCTCCAGTTCATCGAGTACGGCTTGTGGATGCTGGCCCAGCGCGCTGAGCATGACCAGGCTATGAAACCACAGGTCGGCGGTTTCGTAGATGACATCGCTGTAATCCTGGCTGAGCGCGGCATCCTTGGCGGCGATGATGGTCTCCACCGACTCTTCGCCGAGCTTCTCGAGGATCTTGTTCAGGCCCATGTGGTGCAGGCTGGCCACGTAAGAGCTGTCGGGCGCCGCGTGTTTGCGTTGTTCGAGCACTTCGGCCAGGCGGGTGAGGGTGTCGCTCATGTCAGTGTCCTGCGCTGTAGATGGCATCCGGGTCTTTCAACACCGGGTCGACGGTTTGCCACTGGCCGTCCTGGTAGACGCGGTAGAAGCAGCTTTCACGGCCGGTATGGCAGGCGATATGGCCCAGCTGCTCGACCATCAGGATGATCACGTCGGCATCGCAGTCCAGGCGCATTTCGTGCAACTTCTGCACATGCCCCGATTCCTCGCCCTTGCGCCACAGCTTGCCACGCGAACGCGACCAGTAGATGGCGCGTTGTTCGGCGGCGGTCAACGCCAGCGATTCGCGGTTCATCCAGGCCATCATCAGTACGCGTCCGGTCTTGTGGTCCTGGGCGATCGCCGGCACCAGGCCGTCGCTGTTCCACTTGATCTCGTCCAGCCAGTCTTTCATCGTCGACTCCAAAACCGGGCCCGCTCCTGTGCCGGGCCCTTTGCGCTAGTGTGCCAGCCAGCAGCGCGGCTGGCTATTGGCGCACGATCAGGTACAGGCCGCCGGCCAGCATCAGCCACGCCGGCCAAGCGGCGGGGGCGGCCAGGCTGGCCGCTTCGGCGGCGCCGGTGGCCAGCACCGCACCGCCGCCGAGCAGGCCGGCGCCGAGCAGGCGCAGCGCCCAGCGGTCGCCCTGGCTGCGGCGCCGCTCGGGCATCTGCGGGTCTTGCAGGTGCGGCTGCGACAGGCGTTCGAGCAGGTCGCGGGTCATGCCGGCCAGGTGCGGCAGCTGCTCGGCCTGGCTGTAGATGTTGCCAAGCACCGCCTTGGGGCTCATGCGTTCGCGCATCCAGCGTTCCAGGAAGGGCTTGGCGGTGCTCCACAGGTCGAGGTCGGGGTACAGCTGGCGGCCCAGGCCCTCGATGTTGAGCAAGGTCTTCTGCAGCAGCACCAGCTGTGGCTGCACTTCCATGTTGAAGCGCCGCGCGGTCTGGAACAGGCGCATCAACACCTGGCCGAAGGAGATGTCCTTGAGCGGTTTTTCGAAGATCGGCTCGCACACGGTGCGGATCGCCGCTTCGAACTCGTTGACCTTGGTATGCGCTGGCACCCAGCCCGAGTCGATGTGCAGCTGGGCCACGCGGCGGTAGTCACGCTTGAAGAAGGCGATCAGGTTGCGCGCCAGGTAGTCCTGGTCCTCGGCGGTGAGGCTGCCGACGATGCCGCAGTCGATGGCGATGTACTGCGGGCTCCACGGCTTGACCGTGCTGACGAAGATGTTGCCGGGGTGCATGTCGGCGTGGAAGAAGCTGTCGCGGAACACCTGGGTGAAGAACACCTCCACACCGCGCTCGGCGAGCATCTTCATGTCGGTGCGCTGGTCGGCCAGGGTCGCCATGTCGGTGACCGGCACGCCGTAGATACGCTCCATCACCAGCACCTTGGGACGGCAGTGGTCCCAGTACACCTGCGGCACGTACATCAGCTCCGAACCTTCGAAGTTGCGCCGCAGCTGGCTGGCGTTGGCCGCCTCGCGCAGCAGGTCGAGTTCGTCGTAGATGGTCTTTTCGTAGTCGCCGACGATTTCCACCGGGTGCAGCCGGCGGGCATCGGCCGAGGCCCGCTCGGCGGCCTTGGCGATCAGGAACAGCCAGGCCAGGTCCTGGGCAATCACGGGCTTGAGGCCCGGGCGCACCACCTTGACCACCACCTCTTCACCGCTTTTCAGGCGTGCGGCATGCACCTGGGCCACCGAGGCCGAGGCCAGCGGTTCGACGTCGAAGCGGCTGAACACCTCGCCGACCTTGGCGCCCAGTTGCGCCTCGATCAGCGCCACGGCCTTTTTCGGGTCGAACGGCGGTACCCGGTCCTGCAGCAGCATCAGCTCGTCGGCGATGTCGGTGGGCAGCAGGTCGCGGCGGGTCGACAGCAGCTGGCCGAACTTGATGAAGATCGGCCCCAGGTCCTGCAGCGCCAGGCGCAGGCGCGCACCGCGGCTGAGCTCTGACGGCTTGCGTGGCAGCCAGCGCCAGGGCATGAGCAGGCGCAGGCTCCGCAGCCACCAGGGCAGCGGCAGGTCGAACAGCAGGTCATCGAGACGGTAGCGGATCACCACGCGCTGGATGCGAAAGAGACGGCGGACGGCGAGCAGCTTCATGCGTTATCGCTGGTATCAAGGGATCGGGAGAGGCGCTGCAGGCGCGCCTCGAGGCGTTCGATATCGACCTTCAGCGCATCGAGCTCGCTGAAGGCGGCTTCGGCTTCACGCTTGCCCACCAGGGTGCGCGATTCTTCGGCCAGGTATTCGGAAAGGTTCTGCTGGAAACGCGCCAGGCCCTGGCGGGTCCAGCGCGCGCGCAGGCGCACGTGGCCGGCGAGCAGGGCGGTTGCGACCGGGCCGAGCCAGCGCTGCAGCTCGTGCTCCCAGTCCAGTTCCAGGTCCTGCAGCACGCCGAACAGGTCGAGCAGCACGGCGCTGTCGCCATGCAGCTCGACCTGCGGGGTGTGCAGCACGCCGGTCTTGTCCTTGGCCAGGGCCAGTTGCAGCAGGCTGCCGGCCGGGGCGCGCAGGCTGCAATCGACCTCACCTTCCCAGTGGGCGGCGAGCATCAGGCCCTCTTCATCGGGCAGGATGAAGACCTGCAGGGCCGGCTGGCGGCAATCGATCTCGATGACCTTGCCTTCCAGCGCGGCCAGGCGCGGCAAGGCCGTGCTGTCCATGCGCAAGACGCGGTTCAGGCCATGTTCGACGCTGGCGAGCAGCCCTGCCAGCAGCATCAGGGCTTGATTCCCCGGTGCACGGCGACGATGCCGCTGGTCATGTTGTGGTAGGTGACGCGGTCGAAGCCGGCATCGACCATCATGGCCTTGAGGGTTTCCTGGTCGGGGTGCATGCGGATCGACTCGGCGAGGTAACGGTAGCTTTCCGAGTCATTGGTGATCAGCTTGCCGGCCAGTGGCATGAAGGCGAACGAGTAGGCGTCGTAGGCCTTGGACATCAGCTTGCTGGTCGGCTTGGAGAACTCCAGCACCAGCAGGCGGCCGCCTGGCTTGAGCACGCGCAGCATCGAGCGGATGGCTTCGTCCTTGTGGGTGACGTTGCGCAGGCCGAAGGCGATGGTCACGCAGTCGAAGTGGTTGTCCGGGAACGGCAGCTTCTCGGCGTCGGCCTGGACGAACTCGATGTTGCCGGCCACGCCACGGTCGAGCAGGCGGTCACGGCCGACCTTGAGCATCGATTCGTTGATGTCGGCGAGCACCACCTGGCCAGTCGGGCCGACCAGGCGCGAGAACTTGGCGGCCAGGTCACCGGTACCGCCGGCGATGTCCAGCACCCGGTTGCCGGTGCGCACGCCCGACAGCTCGATGGTGAAGCGCTTCCACAGGCGGTGCATGCCGCCGGAAAGCACGTCGTTCATCAGGTCATACTTGGCGGCCACCGAGTGGAACACTTCGGCGACTTTCTTCGCCTTCTGGCTCTCGGGGACGTCCTGGTAGCCGAAATGCGTGGTGGGTTCGGCGTGTTCGCCTTTGCGCTGGTCGTTCATATCGCTTCACCGGAAAAAATTACCGCCATTCTAGGGCGAACGGGCGGATTTGTCTTGGCGGGGTGTGCCGTGGGGCAGGGGCGGGCATAATGGCGATTATGTCTTCATATCCAGGAACACCCGCATGACCCAGATCAGCGTCGAACGCAAACACTCCCTCGGCCGCGAGGCCGCCCGTGCCAAGGCCGAAGCGCTGGTGGACAAGCTGAGCCGCGAGTACGACCTCAAGGCGACCTGGAACGGTGACCGCGTCGACGTGGCGCGCAGCGGCGCCAACGGCAGCGTGCACATCTTCGATGACAGCATTCGCGTCGAGCTGAAGCTGGGCATGATGCTGTCGATGATGGGCGCCAGCATCAAGAGCGAGATCGAGCGGGCGCTGGACAAGGCGCTGGCCTGACCCCGCGCGGTTTCAGGCAGGCGGGAACGGGATCACCCCCTCTATCTGCGCCAGGCGCAGGTCGCCCCGGTAGATGTCTATGCGCTCTGCCGGGGCGAGCGAGCGTTCCAGCCGTTCGTCCCGGCCCATGGCCCGGGGCTCCCAGAACTTCAAGTGGCCCTTGGCGAAGGCGCGCGGCGCGGCCTGGGCGCTGGTGTAGTGAAAGTGCGCCTCCCAGAGCATCTGCCTGGGCTGCTTGCGATGGATGCTGTAGACATCCAGGTAGTCATTGGCCTTGAGCCGCTTGCGCCTGGTGATGAGGCTGATCTCGACCTGGTCTTGCTGGTGAAGGTAGGCCAACGCCTTGCTGTCCGGGTGCCGGGTGTTGAGGTAGGCGTCGATGAGCAGGCGGCGCTTTTCGGCTTGCAGCTCCTCCACCGCTGCGTTCAGCTGCGTTTCCATTGCCTTGCCGTCGGCCGGGCCGGCGGCCAGTTGGCGGGCGATCTCCGCCATGTCCTGGATTTGCCAGTCCATGAGGTCTGCCAGGCTGTTGGGTTCGCGTGAGTAGCGGGCAATGAGCGCAAGCTTGTCGTTTTTCTGCGCCAGCAGGCTGGCGCCGACGCGTCGAAGGTAGGCATTGCTGTGCGCAGTAGCGGCACCGGGGATGGCCTCCCAGTGTTCGCCGTGCTGCTGGTACTGGACCTTCTGCTGAGTCAAGGGGTCGGTCTGGGAGGCCAGGCTGCCCTGCTCCTCGGTGTGTTCGGCCAGGATCGTTCTGCCCTGCGTGGTGCGGATCATCTTGGGTTTGCCTGGCCGCCCGCGGTAGGTCAACTGCCGAGGCTGTGCAGGCGCCCCGCTTTCGCTGGCGAGCAGGGCGCTGCTCAAGTCGCGCTCGGCCGCCGACTGCAACGCTGCCACCTCGCGGATGTACTGCTCCACGCGGGCAGTGTTCAGTGCCGGGTCGTTCATCGACAGCAGGTAGTTGGCCTTGCCCAGCGAGGCCTGGTACTCGCGCAGTGTATTGCCGAGGATTTCCGCCTGTTCCTCGGCGGGCAGGTTTGCCTCCGCCAGGCCATCATGGCTCAGCAATGCCGCCTCGAAGTTGCGATTGCGCAGCGCTGCCTGCATGCGCAGCATTTCGTCGAAGTTGTCGCTGGTCAGTTGCTCCCGGTTAATCACCAGCTGGGCCAGGTCGCTGATGACCTGGGCGCGGGTGATGATCGTCGAGTAATGGCGCTGGTCGATGATGTCTTCAAGCTTGGACTGCTTGTTCTTGAACTGCAGGGTGTTGTCGAGCAGGGCCTGCGCGATGTTCTGGTCCAGGCGTTCACTGACCGCCAGTACGCGCGCATGGGTGGTGTACGCCGCTTCAAGGTTGGCGCGAAAGGCAAGGTACAGCAGCCCTTGCTCTTCACCGAACGGCAGCACCACCAGTTGCTGCGACTGCTGCCTGAGGACCTCGTAGTCGGTCAGGTCGAGCAACAGGTGAAACAGGTGCAGGTCGGTTTCGATCAATTGCTCGGCCCACTGCCCGCGGCCATAGGCCGAACTGCCGCGAGGGTCGAGCCTGGCGAAGCGGGGCTCGCTCATCTGGGTGAACAGCTCGATTTGCGAGGCCATCAGGTTGGCCTGCTTTTCATAGGTCAGCGAGATGACCAGCAGGTTCGGGCGGGCCTCCTTGCGCATCGCCTGTACCGTGCGCAACTGTGCCTGCAGTGTTTCGGGCAGGTCTTCAGGGGCTACGCCCGGGTGTTGCAGCAAGGCCTGGCGAAATGCCCGCGCGGCATCGTCGTAGGGCTTGGTCAGTGCCAGGTAGCGCTTGAGGAAGGCCTCGTTCTTCATGATCGTCTCATCGTTGCGCTTGCGCAGGTCTTGCAGGGCAATGATCGCGCTGCGGTTTTCATCGATGACGCCCTTGCGTGACCTGGGCATGCCGCCCGCCAGCCGCAGGTCGATCGCCCATTCGCCGTTCCAGCGCGCAAGCCACGGCCCGCGGCTGCGTTCGCGGCCGACGATGTAGTAACCATCCCAGGCGCCGCCGAATGCCTGCCAGTCGCCCTTGCTGGTGTCGGGGCCGATGATGCGCAGGCCAGTCCAGCACTCTTCGATTTCGTAGGCGGTTGCCTCGAGCTTCACGTAATAGCGCTGGCCGACCTGGTATAGCCCGCGCAAGCGCCCCTGCTGCAGCGCAGCCAGCCCTTGCAGGTCAACGTTGGCGCGCAGTTGCAGCAGCGCGTTGCGGGCCGCGGCTGGAAGGTTGCCGATGCGCTGCTCATCGCCCCAGGTGCTCACCTCGAAGGGGGCGGGCGCAGGCTGCTGTTCCGGCGCTTGCCAAGCGATGGTCTGCGGCTGCTCCTGCGTTGCCGCGCTGCCGGCCTGGCGGGGCGCCGGGCGCAGCCTGGGCTGCTCCGGCTGCGGCAGTGAGCTTGTGGGTGCGTGCACCAGCAGCATGGCGATATTGAAGACCAGGTCGGAGGCGGCCAGGGCCTTTTCCCCGGGGCTGCCCCCGGTCAACGTCGCCAGGTCGGTTTTCAGGCTGACCAATGCGGCCACCAACCAGGCCAGCGTGGCTGCGGGGCCGCGCAGCAGCACGGTGACCGTGTTGAACGCCATCCAGCCCAACTGCACCACCATCGCCCAGCGCAGTTCGGCATTGGAGGCGCTCTGGCGCGAAGCCAGCAGTATTATCGCCTCGGCATGGGCTTGCAGCAGTTGGCTGTGCAGGTCCTCGGCCCAGGCGCTGAAGGCCAGGCTGGCCGGGGCCCGCAATTGCGCCAGGCTCTGGAAGCTCAGGTCGGAGCCGGGCCCCAGCAACTCGGCCAGTTCGGCCAGGTGCGGGTGCAGGTTGGGCACGCTGAAACCGCCGTTGTCGTAGAGGGGGCGGTCTGCATCATCCAGCCAGGCGAGGACGCTTTGCTGCAATTGGCCGGCGCGACGAATAGCGGCCATCAGGTCCGCCTGGCTGGCGTAGGCCACGAGCCTGCGGGTCGCGCTCAGGGGGCGATAGAGCAGCCAGGTGTGGGCCACCTCGATCACGAACATGCCGTGCACCCGGTTCGCCCGGCTGGCGCCCGGTGTGCAGTGAAAGGCCAGCGGCGCTACCTTGGCGGCACCCGCAGCAGTTGCCGCGCCCCGGCACCATGGCGCCAGTGCGTGCCAGGCAGGCTCGCTCACGTGCCCCTCGATCCTGGCCTGCAGGGCGTCCAGCAGCAGGCTGTTGCGCCAGGCGCTGGCGAAGCGCTGGATACGCCCGTCTCTATCGACCGGGTCTTGCAGCCTGGCGTGGACGTACAGGGGGTATTGGCCGCCCACGTCGACCGTTTGCACCAGCCGATTGAGGTAGTCGAGGTTCAGCCAGCTCTGGCTGGGCTGGGTGCAGGGCGTGGCGATTGCCGAGGCCACTTCATTCAGGTTCGCCCGCATGCGGGTGATGGCCAGCTCGGTGAGCGTGACGGTCTTGAGCGGCTCCAGGCGCGCCGGCCCGCTGGACGATGCCTCGATCACCTGGGAAATCGTGATCAACAGTTGGTCGGGCTCTGGCACTGGCAAGCCGGGCTGGTCCGCCTGCATCTGCTCGCGCAGGCGGCGGGTGGTATAGCGCTGCAGGTCGTCGAAGCCGTCCGGCGCTGCCGTGCCTTTTGCCAGCGCCTGGCGTGCGGCCAGCGTGAGCATTGCCCGGTGGTAGTCGAAGCGGTCGCTGGCGCTGGCCTGGGCGAGCCAGGCCGGCAGGGCGATGGCCGGCGCCTGGCGGTCGATGCAGGCGTGCTCCGGGAATACCGAGGATGGGTCGCAGCGCTGGCTGTAGAGGTGCTCCAGTTCGCTGACCTTGGCGATCGTGCAAAGCGGCACGCGCTCGATGCCCTGCAAGATGGCGTTGAGCAACTGGCTGGCCTGGTAGCGAAAGGCATCGCCCACTACCGGCGAGCAGGCCCACGACAGTGTGTCGAAGTCATGCTGGTCGGCCAGCGCGTCGCGCAGGGCCAGGGCAAACCCGGGCAGGTCGTCGAAGCACCGCAAAGTGCCTGATGGCTGGCACCAGAGTACCAGGCGGGCGTCGTCGCGCTCGGCGATCAGCAGCAGGTCCGCCGATACCTGGCGGTACTCCACCCCCTGATGCCGCAATGACAGCTGCAGCCCCTGCAAGGCGGGCGTGCTGCCGTCTTCGGCAAGCCACGCGTACAACAGCCTTTTCGCACCCTCGGCCAGGCCCTGGCGTTCGAGCGCACTGAGCAGGGTTGCCTTGAGCATCTGCTCCAGCCAGCGCAGGCGCGACACCTGCGAGTCGCCCTGCTGGCCATTCCAGAAGCTGACCTGGGCCAGCTGAAAGCTCAGGGCAACGGTTGCCAGCATGTCGTCGAACGCCTGGTTCACATCGTCCATGCGCAGGTCGATGGTGGGGTTGTGTGCTTGCGCGCGGAACACCGCCGGGGGCTGCAGGCTGAGCTGGTCGGTGGCGGCCAAGGCCATGCTGCGGCCGCTCAAGAAATGCGCAAGCAGCGTATCGAGCAGGTCACTCTGCTGCGCCGCATCCGGGCCTTGCGGCGCATGCAGGATGGCCATGCCCTCGAGCGACTGCAGCGTCGGGTGATTGCTGCGGATCCACGGGTAGCGGCCTGCCAGGGCCTCGAAGGCGGCCCTGGCCATGACGCTGCGCAGGTCCGGGCGGTCGGCGAAGTGGGCGGCCACCTGTTGCTTGAAGGCGTGGCAGGGGAGTGAATGGGGCATGGCATCGGCGCTCCGTTGGCAAGGGAGGCGCATGTTCGGCGGCGGTGCCTGGGCGGCGGTGGTAGATAGGTCAGCGCGAGCTTAGGGTGAAGATTCTAATTTGCCTCACTACCTTATGCTCAAGCCCAACCTCCATGGGCGGTTCCTCCCCTCCACTCATGAGCATGAGGTACAGAGCATGGCCAAAGTGAATGTGAAGAAGACGGATGACGCCCAGAGCACCTTGGGTGAAGTTCGCGGGTACGCACGCAAGATCTGGCTGGCAGGCATCGGCGCCTATGCGCGCGTCGGCCAGGAAGGTTCCGACTACTTCCAGGAACTGGTGAAAGCCGGTGAAGGCGTCGAGAAACGTGGCAAGAAGCGCATCGACAAAGAGCTCGATGCCGCCAACCATCAGCTCGACGAAGCGACCCATGAAGTCAGCCGTGTACGCGGCAAGGTCGAGGTTCAGCTCGACAAGATCGAAAAGGCTTTCGACGCACGGGTGGGCCGCGCCTTGAATCGCCTCGGCATTCCGTCTAAACATGACGTTGAGGCGTTGTCCATCAAGCTTGAACAGCTGCACGAGCTGCTCGAGCGCGTCGCGCACAAACCATAAGGAGAGCAGGATGGCTGGCAAGAAGAATTCCGACAAAGAAGGCAGCTCCTGGATCGGCGGGATCGAGAAGTACTCCCGCAAGATCTGGCTGGCGGGGCTGG
Organism: Pseudomonas faucium; assembly: GCF_021602585.1. Lineage (GTDB taxonomy): Bacteria > Pseudomonadota > Gammaproteobacteria > Pseudomonadales > Pseudomonadaceae > Aquipseudomonas > Aquipseudomonas faucium. The sequence continues at coordinate 219,827 of NZ_BQIP01000007.1, read as the reverse complement.
GTATCTATTCGAAGGTCGACCAGGACGGCCCGAAGCTGTTCGATTCGCTGGTCAAAGATGGCGAGAAGGCCGAGAAGCAGGCGAAGAAAACCGCTGAAGACGTGGCCGAGAACGCCAAGTCCTCGACCACTTCCCGCGTGTCTGGCGTGAAAGACCGCGCCCTGGGCAAGTGGAGCGAGCTCGAAGAGGCCTTCGACAAGCGCCTCAACAGCGCCATCTCGCGCCTTGGCGTGCCAAGCCGCAACGAGATCAAGGCCCTGCACCAGCAGGTCGACAGCCTGACCAAGCAGATCGAGAAACTGACCGGCGCTTCGGTGACCCCGGTTTCCGCGCGCTCGCGCGCAGCTGCGGCCAAGCCTGCTGCCAGCAAGACCGCCGCCAAGCCACTGGCCAAGGCCCCGGCCAAGCCTGCGGCGAAAACCGCTGCGGCCAAGCCTGCTGCCAAACCAGCAGCCAAGACTGCCGCGGCCAAACCTGCGGCCAAGCCTGCTGCGGCCAAACCCGCTGCGGCGAAGAAGCCTGCTGTGAAGAAGGCCCCGGCCAAACCGGCCGCCGCCAAGCCTGCAGCACCGGCTGCCAGCGCCACCCCGGCCGCCACCGCCGCGCCTGCGCCAAGCGCCGCCCCGGCCAGCAGCGCACCCTCGGCACCGGTGAACGCAGCCACTCAGGCCTGATACCGCGTCGTCCCCATCGCCGGCAAGCCGGCTCCCACGGTACCTGTGGGAGCCGGCTTGCCGGCGATGGCGCCAGGCCTACCCCTCCAGATACCGCCGGGCCAGCTGCTGCGCTGCCTGCCGCGGCTTCTCCTCAAGGTGCGGTGCCACCAGCATCATCACCTGATACACCACCACCCCCACATCGCCCTCACGCCCCAGCACCCGCTGGTAATCCAGCGAGAACAGCAGGGTCAGGCTGATCTGTTCCACCAGCTGCCCCAGCGCCTGGGTTTCGCTGACCACCTGCCCCTGGCCCTTGAGGCTGGCCAGCAACGCCGCCAGGGTGCGCTTGAGGCCATTGATCAGGCTGCGCATGCCACGGGCCAGCTTGGGCAGGCGCCCGGTCAGGTTCGACAGGTCCTGGAACAGGAAGCGGTAGCGGGCCATGTGCTCGACGATCAGGTGCAAAAACAGCCAGTAGTCCTCGGCCTCCAGGCGCACCTCCAGCGGCGGGTCGAGCAACGGCATCAGGCTTTCTTCGAAGCGCTCGAACAGGCCCAGCACCAGCGGCTCCTTGCCGTGGAAGTGGTAGTACAGGTTGCCCGGGCTGATGCCCAGTTCGTTGGCAATCTCGAGGGTCGAGACATTCGGCTCGCCCTGCGCGTTGAACAGCTGCAGGGCGCATTCAAGGATACGGTCGCGGGTTTTCATCCAGGCAGGCTGCTCATCGGGTCAGGACATAGGTGCCTGGCGCAGGGCCCAGCGGTGGATAGGTGGCGTTGCCCAGCTCCAGGCGCGGCGCCTTGAGCGGGCCGGAGCGGGGGGTGATCCACTCCAGCCACAAGGGCCACCAGCTGCCGTCGCTGCGCTGGGCATCGTGGAACCAGGCGCGTGGGTCGCTCGACAGCCTGGGGTTGTCCAGGTAGTAGGCCTTGGGGTTGCCGGGTGGGTTGATGATGCTCTGGATATGGCCGCTGTTGGACAGCACGAAGCGCCGCTCGCCGCCCAGCAGCAAGGCCGAACGGTACACGGCATCCCACGGGGTGATGTGGTCGTTGCTGCCGGCCACGGTGAAGCTGTCGAGGTCCACCTGCTTGAGGTCGATGGGCGTGCCGCACACTTCAAGCCCAGTGGCGTGGGCCAGCGGGTTGAGCTTGAAGAAGTCCAGCAATTCGCCGTGCAGGGCCGCGGGCAGGCGGGTGCTGTCGGCGTTCCAGTAGAGGATGTCGAAGGCCGGTGGCGTCTTGCCGAGCAGGTAGTTGTTGACCCAGTAGTTCCAGATCAGGTCGTTGGGCCGCATCCAGGCGAAGATCCGCGCCACCTCGCCGCCGTCCAGCACCCCGCGCTGGTAGGAGCGGCGCTTGGCGGCCTCGATGGTCTGCTCGTCGGCGAACAGGCTGGCCGGGCTTTCGAACTGGCTGTCCAGCAGGCTCACCAGGTAGGTGGCGCTGCGCACCTTGCGCAGCTGGTGCTTGGCCTGCAGGTGGCCTTGCAGCGCGGCCATGGTCAAGCCGCCGGCGCAGGCGCCCATCAGGTTGGGGTCGCGGCTGCCACTGATGCTGCGGCAGGCGTTGAGCGCCTCTTCCAGCGCCTGCACATAACTCGACAGGCCCCATTCGCGGTGCCGTGGGTCGGGGTTGCGCCAGCTCACCATGAACACCTGCAGGCCATGCTTGAGCATGTACTGCACGTAGCTGTTGTTCGGCTGCAGGTCGAAGATGTAGTACTTGTTGATCTGCGGCGGCACCACCAGCACTGGCCGGGCGTGCTGCTTCTCGCTCATCGGCTTGTACTGGATCAGCTCCAGCATCTCGTTGCGAAACACCACCGCGCCGGGCGTGGCGGCCAGGTTGCCGCCCACTTCGAAGGCGCGCTCGTCGACCTGGCGCGGCAGGCCGTCGTTGTGGCGCAGGTCATCGAGCAGGTGGGCCACGCCACGCACCAGGCTCTGCCCGCCGGTATTGAACAGCTCCTTGACCGCCAGCGGGTTGAGCAGCGAGTTGCTGGGCGCCAGGGCGTCGTTGATCAGGTTGAACAGAAAGTGCGCGCGGGCGCGGTCATCGTCGTCGAGGTGGCTTTCCTCGATCCACAGGCGCGTCTGCTTCTGCCAGGCCAGGTACGCCTGCAGGCTGCGCCGGTAGAACGGGTTCTGGCTCCAGGTCGGGTCGTTGAAGCGGCTGTCGCGCGGGTTTGGCTGGTAAGGGGTGTCGCCCAGCATCACGCGGCCCAGCTGGCCGCTCAGGGCCAGCAGGTGGCGGGCGGTGTGCAGCGGGTTGCGCAGGCTCTGGCGGCCGACGCTGCGCAGCGTGGAAATCAGGTCGCGCCCGCGCAGGCCGAGTATGGCGTTCTGCACGTTCATGCTGGTGGCGGGAGACGTTGTCGTTCCTCGAGCCGGTTTGTCTTTCATGGCAACACTCCCTCGTCTTACCGGATTCGCGGGCAGCGACTATCAACCGCCAGAGGCGGGGCGCGGATGCATGACCGCGCGCTGACGTTCTTCCTGGAGAAACTTCATGATGATCGGGGCGACGGCCTCGGCCCGGGTAATCAGGAACAGATGGCCGTCGTCGATAATGTGTAGCTGGGCATTGGGAATTCGCCAGGCCAGCAGGCGCATGTTGATCAGCGGGATCAGCGGGTCATCGTCACCGGCCAGCACCAGCGTCGGCTGCTGGATCTTGTGCAGCCAGTGGATGCTGGTCCAGCCAAGGCCGGCGAACAGCTGCCAGTAGTAGCCAAGCTTGCCGCCGGAGCGCACCTTGGCCGCGTGGTGCATGGCCAGCTCCGGGTCGCGGCGAAAGCCGCCGCCGTAGATCAGCGGGGCGATGCGAATGACATGCGAGGGCTGCACGTAGCGCCTCGGGCTTGCCATCATCCACAGCACCTTGGGCTTGCCCGGCACCATCACCGCGCCGGCCGCCGTGGCCGCCAGCACCAGTTTCTTGCAGCGCTCGGGGTAGTCGTGGGCGAACTGCTGGGCCAGCGCGCCGCCCCAGGAAACGCCAATGACATTGACCTGGCCGTAGTCCAGGTAGTCGAGCATGCGCGCGCTGAGCTTGGCCAAACCCGGGAAGCGATAAGGGTGGCGCGGGGTGGAAGAGCCGCCCACCCCCGGTACGTCGAACGCGATCACTTCCAGGTCCGGGTCGAGCGCTTCGATGAACGGGAACACCAGTTCCAGGTTGGCGCCGATGCCATTGAAGATCAGCAGCGGCGTCAGGTGTGGCTTGCCCGGCCGCACCGCGGTGCGGATGGATTGGTCGTCCAGTTCGACGGTCCTGAATATGTAGGGTTGCGACATGCGCGTGGCTCTGTGGTGGCAAAAAAAAGCGCCGTGGCGCGCCATTGGCGGCCACGGCGTTGCAGCTCATCGTTCGTGAACGTAGGTACCCGGTGCGGCTTCGCCTGCGGCGTAGGCGCGGTTGCCCAGGCGGGTGGGCGCCTTCTTCAGGTCGCCGGCGCGCTCGCCCAGCCAGTTCTGCCAGTGCAGCCACCAGGAGTCGGCATGCTTGTCGGCGTTCTCCTGCCAGGCAACCGGGTCACCCGGGCGGTCGGCGCCGGTCATGAAGCGCGCCTTGGGGTTGCCTGGGGGGTTGAGGATGCTCTGGATGTGGCCGCTGTTGGACAGCACGAACTCGATCTTGCCGCCGAACAGGTGCGCCGAGCGGTAGCACGACTGCCAGGGGGTGATGTGGTCGGTGGTGCCGGCCACGCTGAAGATGTCGCACGTGACGTTCTTCAGGTCGATGGCGGTGCCGCACACTTCCAGGGCATTGCTGCGGGTCAGCGGGTTGTTCTTGAACAGCTCGATCAGGTCGCCGTGGAAGGCGGCCGGCAGGCGCGTGGTGTCGTTGTTCCAGAACAGGATGTCGAACACCGGCGGCTCGTTGCCGAGCAGGTAGTTGTTGACCCAGTAGTTCCAGATCAGGTCGTTGGGGCGCATCCAGGCGAACACCCTGGCCATGTCGCTGCCTTCGAGCACACCGGCCTGGTAGGAGTGGCGCTTGGCCGATTCCAGCGTCTGCTCGTCGACGAACAGCGCCACATCGGTGTCCATGGTGGTGTCGAGCACGCTGACCAGCAGGGTCAGGGCATTGACCTTGTTCTCGCCCAGGGCGGCGTAGTGGCCGACCAGCGCGGTGCAGGTGATGCCGCCGGAGCAGGCGCCGAGGATGTTCAGGTCCTTGCTGCCGGTAATCGCCAGCACCGCGTCGACCGCTTCCTTGAGCGCATCGATGTAGGTCGACAGGCCCCATTCGCGCTGGGCCTTGGTCGGGTTGCGCCAGCTGATGATGAAGGTCTGCTGCTGCGAGCGCAGGCAGAAGCGCGCCAGGCTTTTTTCCGGGCTCAGGTCGAACACGTAGAACTTGTTGATCTGCGGTGGCACCACCAGCAGCGGGCGGGCATGCACCTGCTCGGTGATGGGGCTGTACTGGATCAGCTCCAGCACGTCGTTGCGGTAGACCACGGCGCCTTCGGAGTTGCCGAGGTTCTTGCCCACTTCGAAGGCGTCCATGTTGACCTGGCTGGGCATGCCGCCATTGTTGACCACATCCTTGGCCAGGTTGGACAGGCCATCGAGCAGGCTCTTGCCGCCGGTCTCGAAGAAGCGCTTGACCGCGGCCGGGTTGGACAGGGTGTTGGTGGGCGCCATGGCCTCGGTCAGCAGGTTGATGACGAACTGGCCGCGGGCGATGTCCTGGGCTGACAGGTCACTTTCGCCGATCCAGTCCTGAAGCTCCTGGCGCCAGGCCAGGTAGGTCTGCAGGTAGCGTCGATAAAGCGGGTTCTTGCTCCAGGCCGGGTCACTGAAGCGACGGTCGTCGCTCTGCGGGGCCAGGGTGGATTTGCCCAGCAGCACATTCTTCAGCTCAAGGCCGAAGTGGGCCACGTGCTTGGCACTGTGCAGCGGCTGGCGCATGGCCTGGCGCAACACGGTACGCGCTGAGCTCAGCAGGTCCTTGCGGCGGATGCCGATGACCGGGTTCAGCCCCAGGGTGTTGTCCGAGGCCTGCCGCTGCAACTCATCGTTGTTCTTGTTACTCATCTACGACGCTCCGTTGTCCTGAGACGAGTACCGGTTTGCTGTGGCACATGCACAGTCTGCTGCCCGGTACTGCTACTCGGGTGACCAGTGATAAGGAACAGCGGTGCTGCGGGCCGGATGCTTTCGGCGATGAGCTGCGGGGGAATCTGCGTGTGAAGACAGCCTGCTTTCGCTCGCGACCTCTACAAACCGGCCTGGCCCTGCTTGCCTCATTGGCGATGCAGGGAACTTGCCAGCCCCATTGGTTACCCGACTTTCATGTAATGCGCAAGACAGCCCGATTGCGGGCTGTCTGTAGGGCATTCAAGCAGATGAGATTAGAAAATGCGCTCTAAACCCTGGAAGGCTTGCGCTAGAGCATGAGTTTGACCACCGACTCGGCCGGGTCGCGGGATTTGCCGGCCTTGTGCAGTTCGTCGAGGTACTCGGCCCAGAGCTGTTCCTGGCGCAGGCAGAGCTGTTCCAGGTACTCCCAGGTGAACAGGCCGCTGTCATGGCCGTCGTCGAAGGTCAGTTTCAGTGCGTATTGGCCGGCAGGTTCCAGGCCGACCAGGCCGACGTTGATCTTGCCGAACTGCAGGATGGGGTTGCCGTGGCCCTGGACCTCGGCGGACGGGGAGTGCACGCGCAGGAACTCGGCGGGCAATTGGTAGACCTCGCCGGGGGCGTAGGTGAGGCTGAGGGTCTTGGAGGCTTTGTGCAGGTTGATGGCGGTGGGCAGGCGGGCCATGGGCAGAATCTCTGGGGAGCTGATGGTGCAAGCTTCGAGAGATTCTGGGGATAGTGCAAGAGGCTGCTGCGCAGCCCATCGCCGGCAAGCCGGCTCCCACAGTGGCCAGCGCTGCTTGTGGGAGCCGGCTTGCCGGCGATTGGCCTTACAGGATGTAACGCGACAGGTCTTCGTTCTGCGCCAGTTCGCCCAGGTGGCCGTTCACGTAGGCCGCGTCGATCTGGATCGGCGTTTCGTCATGGGCACTGGCCAGGTCGCCAGCACTGAACGACACCTCTTCGAGCAAGCGCTCCAGCAGCGTGTGCAGGCGGCGGGCACCGATGTTCTCGGTCTTCTCGTTGACCTGGTAGGCGATCTCGGCCAGGCGCTTGATGCCGTCGGCCTGGAACTCGATGTTCAGCCCTTCGGTCTTGAGCAGCTCGCGGTACTGCTCGGTCAGCGAGGCGTGCGGCTCCTGCAGGATGCGCTCGAAGTCTTCCGGGGTCAGTGCCTTGAGTTCCACGCGGATCGGCAGGCGGCCCTGCAGCTCGGGCACCAGGTCGCTCGGCTTGCTCAGGTGGAACGCGCCGGAGGCGATGAACAGGATGTGGTCGGTCTTGACCATGCCCAGCTTGGTGTTGACGGTGCAGCCTTCGATCAGCGGCAGCAGGTCGCGCTGCACGCCTTCGCGGGACACGTCGGCGCCGCCAACGTTGCCACGCTTGGCCACCTTGTCGATCTCGTCGATGAACACGATGCCGTGTTGTTCCACCGCTTCCAGGGCCTTGGCCTTGAGCTCTTCCTCATTGACCAGGCGGCTCGCTTCTTCGTCGCGAACCATCTTCAGCGCTTCCTTGACCTTGAGCTTGCGCGCCTTGCGCTTGCCCTTGCCCATGTTGGCGAACAGGTTCTGCAGCTGGTTGGTCATCTCTTCCATGCCAGGCGGCGCGGCAATCTCGACGCCCACGCTGTCGGCGACTTCGATCTCGATTTCCTTGTCGTCCAGCTGGCCTTCGCGCAGGCGCTTGCGGAACAGCTGGCGGGTGTTGGAATCGCTGCTGGTCTGCGCGGCTTCCTCGCTGAAGCTGGTCACCCGCGCCTGCGGCAGCAGGGCGTCGAGGATGCGGTCTTCGGCGGCGTCTTCGGCACGGTGGCGCACGCGGACGATTTCCTGCTCGCGCAGCATCTTCAGCGCGGCATCGGCCAGGTCACGGATGATCGATTCGACATCGCGGCCGACGTAGCCCACTTCGGTGAACTTGGTCGCTTCGACCTTGAGGAACGGCGCGTTGGCCAGCTTGGCCAGGCGGCGGGCGATTTCGGTCTTGCCGACGCCGGTAGGGCCGATCATCAGGATGTTCTTCGGCGTCACTTCGGCACGCAGCTCGGCAGGCAGCTGCATGCGCCGCCAGCGGTTGCGCAGGGCGATGGCGACGGCGCGCTTGGCGTCGTCCTGGCCGATGATGTGGCGGTTGAGTTCGTGGACGATCTCGCGGGGGGTCATGGACATGATGAAAATGGTCCTCGAGCGGGGCAATCAGTGTGGAAAAGTCCCGCAGCGAGCGGGACGCCAAAACAACTGATCACTCGGCCAGGTCCTGCTCCTCGATGGTCAGGTTGTGGTTGGTGAACACGCAGATGTCGCCGGCGATGTTCAGGGCAGTCTCGGCGATTTCACGCGCCGACAGGTCGGTCTTGTTCAGCAGGGCGCGGGCTGCGGCCTGGGCGTAGGCGCCGCCGGAGCCCATGGCGATCAGGCCGTCTTCGGGTTCGACCACGTCACCGTTGCCGGTGATGATCAAGGATGCGTCCTTGTTGGCGACCGCCAGCATGGCCTCCAGGCGGCTGAGGGAGCGGTCGGTACGCCATTCCTTGGCCAGCTCGACGGCGGCGCGCACCAGGTGGCCGGAGTGTTTCTGCAGTTGCGCTTCGAAGCGCTCGAACAGGGTGAAGGCGTCGGCGGTGGCACCGGCAAAACCGGCGATCACTTCGCCGTTGTACAGGCGCCGGACCTTCTTGGCGTTGCCTTTCATGACGGTGTTGCCGAGGGATACCTGGCCGTCGCCACCCATGACGACTTTGCCGTGACGGCGGACAGAAACGATGGTGGTCAAGGGGAGAGTCTCCACGCAGCGGGGCGAAAATGCCTGATGCAGACTCATATGGGGGTGGGGGGAAGGATTTCAACCGGGGGGGATGAATGGTTGCTACCTGGCAGTGCTGGCCTCATCGCCGGCAAGCCGGCTCCCACAGTGGCTGCAGCGCTGCAAATCCCTGTGGGAGCCGGCTTGCCGGCGATGAGGCCGCAAGGCCTACTCAGCCCTCGTGGCAGACATGCCCATCGACCAAGGTATAACGCACCGCACCCGGCAGGCAGTGGCCGATGAACGGGCAGTTGTCGCCGCGCGAGAACCACTGCTCGCCCGCCACGGTCGAGGCCTTGGCATCGAACAGCACCAGGTCGGCCGCGCCACCCACTTTCAGCTCACCGGCTGGCAGGCGCAGGGCCGCAGCCGGGCCGCTGGTCAGCCGCGCCAGCAGGGTAGGCAGGTCGAGCAGGCCATCGTCGACCAGGGTCATGGCCAGTGGCAGCAGCAGCTCGACGCTGCTGATGCCAGGCTCGGTGGCGCCGAACGGGGCCAGCTTGGCATCGCGCTCGTGGGGCTGGTGGTGGCTGGAAATCGCCTGGATCACCCCCGACTTCACCGCCTCGCGCAGGCCGTCGCGGTCTGCAGCACTGCGCAGCGGCGGTTGCACGTGGTAGAGGCTGGAGAACTCACGCAACGATTCGTCGGTGAGGATCAGCTGGTACAGCGCCACGTCGGCGGTAACCGGCAGGCCGAGCTGCTGGGCCTGGGCGATCAGCTGCGCGCCGCGGGCGCTGGTGATCTGGCTGAAGTGGGCGCGCACGCCGCTTTGTTCGACCAGCAGCAGGTTGCGCGCCAGGGCCACGGTCTCGGCGCTCTCGGGGATGCCCGGCAGGCCGAGGAAGCTGGCCATGGCGCCTTCGTGGGCCAGGCCGCCCTGGGCCAGGTCGCGGTCCTGGGAGTGGAACACCACGGTCAGGTCGAAGGTGGCGGCGTATTCCAGGGCGCGGGCCAGGGTGCGGTTGTTGGGGATTTCCTTGAGGCCGTTGCCGAAGGCCACGCAACCGGTGTCGCGCAGGGCCACCAGCTCGGCCAGTTGCTCGCCTTCCAGGCCCTTGGTCAGGGCGCCGATCGGGTAGACCTTGCTGTTGCTGGCCTCGCGGGCGCGGTCGAGGATCAGCTCGGCCACGGCCGAGGTGTCCAGCACCGGCTTGGTCTGCGGCGGGCAGCACAGGCTGGTGACGCCACCGGCCACGGCGGCGCGGGTTTCGCTGGCGATGGTGCCCTTGCGGCTGTAGCCCGGCTCGCGCAGGGAGACGCCAAGGTCGACCAGGCCCGGCGCGGCGACCAGGCCATCGGCCTGGATCGTGCGGCTGGCGCTGAAGCCTGCCGGGGCGGCGCCGATGGCGGCGATGCGCCCGCCGTCGATGTGCAGGTCGGTGACCTGGTCCAGGCCGGTCTTGGGGTCGATGACCCGGGCGCCAAGAATGCTGAGGGTCACTGGGCGTTCTCCTGGTCGAATTGACGTTGCGCGTTCTGCCCGCTCATGGCCATGGACAGCACCGCCATGCGCACGGCGATGCCGTAGGTGACCTGGTTGAGGATCACCGAGTGTTTGCCGTCGGCCACCGCCGACTCGATTTCCACGCCGCGGTTGATCGGCCCCGGGTGCATGACGATGGCATCGGGCTTGGCCCCGGCCAGGCGTGCGGTGGTCAGGCCGAACAGGCGGTAGAACTCGCCTTCGCTGGGCAGCAGGCCGCCGGCCATGCGTTCACGCTGCAGGCGCAGCATGATCACCACGTCGACGTCCTTCAGGCCTTCGGCCAGGTCGGTGTAGACCTTCACGCCGTATTGCTCGATGCCGATCGGGATCAGGGTCTTGGGGCCGATCACGCGGATGTCCGGGCAGCCCAGGGCCTTGAGCGCGAGCATGTCGGAGCGGGCCACGCGCGAGTGCAGGATGTCGCCGACGATCGCCACCGAGAGGTTCTCGAAGCTGCCTTTGTGGCGGCGGATGGTGAGCATGTCGAGCATGCCCTGGGTCGGGTGCGCATGGCGGCCGTCACCGCCGTTGATGACCGCGACGTCCGGGCACACGTGCTCGGCGATGAAGTGCGCGGCGCCCGAGTCGGAGTGGCGCACGACGAACATGTCGGCGGCCATGGCTTCGAGGTTGCGCAGGGTGTCGAACAGGGTCTCGCCCTTGCTGGTCGAGGAGGTCGACACGTTCAGGCTGATCACGTCGGCCGACAGGCGCTGGGCGGCCAGTTCGAAGGTGGTGCGGGTACGGGTGGAGTTCTCGAAGAACACGTTGCACACGGTCTTGCCGCGCAGCAACGGGACTTTCTTCACGGCCCGGGCGCCGACTTCGAGGAACGAGTCGGCGGTGTCGAGGATCTCGGTGAGCAGTTCGCGGGGCAAACCGTCGAGCGAGAGGAAGTGGCGCAGCTGGCCCTGGTCATTGAGCTGCAGCGGGCGCTTGGCGTCGATTGGCGTCATCGCGAGGGGACTCTTAAAGGGCGGAAGCGGTGGCGAGGTCCTGGCGCTCGAGGACGAGCGGTGCGGGTCCGGTCAATTTTACCCGTTCATGGGCGGCCAGCGACAGCGTGGCGCCAAGCACGTTGGGGCGGATCGGCAGTTCGCCGGCATCCAGGTCGAGCAGGCAGACCAGCGTCACGCTGGCCGGGCGCCCGTAGTCGAACAACTCGTTCAACGCCGCGCGGATGGTGCGGCCGCTCATCAGCACGTCATCGATCAGCACCAGGTGCTGGCCCTCGACTTCGAACGGCAGCTCCGATGGGCGCACCTGCGGGTGCAGGCCGTTCTGGCTGAAGTCGTCGCGGTAGAAGGACACGTCCAGGGTGCCCAGCGGGCTGCTGTCGGCCATTTCTGCCTGCAGGGCCTGGGCTACCCAGACGCCGCCGGTGCGGATGCCGATGAAGCGTGGTTCGGTGATGCCACGGCGGGCCAGATGGGCGCGAAGGTCGACAGCCATCTGCCGGATCAGGTCGGCGGGATTGGGTAGGCTCATTGCGTGTCTCCTGGAGGGCGCCGGGCTGGCCCGACGCTGAGGCGGGAATTCAGGTGTTGGCCTCCAGCCAGCCTTGCAGCAGCAGGGCGGCGGCGATGGCATCGACCGGGTTGTCGCGGTAGCTGCCGCGCTGGCCGCCACGGGCCAGGCGTTCGCCCTTGGCCTCGAAGGTGGTCAGGCGCTCGTCGTGGGTGTGCACGGGCAGGTTGAAGCGGCCATTGAGGCGGCGGGCGAACTTCTCGGCGCGGGCGCTCATTTCGCTGGGCGTGCCGTCCATGTTCAGCGGCAGGCCGACGACGATGGCGTCGGGCTTCCACTCATTGATCAGTTTTTCCACCTGGGCCCAGTCCGGCACGCCGTTCTGTGCCTTCAAGGTGCACAGCTCGCGGGCCTGGCCGGTGATCACCTGGCCGACGGCCACACCTATCTGTTTGCTGCCGTAGTCGAAGCCCAGCAGCAGGCGCAGCTCGGCCATCAGGCGTGGCCCGCCTGGCTGGTCAGCAGGCTCAGGTTGATGCCCAGGCTGGCGGCCGCGGCCTCCAGGCGCTGGTCGCTGGCCAGGCCGAAGATGATCTCGGGGTCGAACGGGCAGTTGAGCCAGGCGTTGTCGGCCAGCTCCGCTTCCAGCTGGCCGGCTTCCCAGCCGGCGTAGCCGAGGGTGATAAGGCTTTTCTGCGGGCCCACGCCGCCGGCGATGGCGAACAGCACGTCCTGGGAGGTGGACAGCGACAGGCCCTGCAGCTCGACGGTGGCCTGGTAGCTGCATTCGCTGGTGTGCAGCACGAAGCCGCGGTCGGTCTGCACCGGGCCGCCCTGGTAGATCGGCACCTGCAAGGTGCTGGCGGGAGGTTCCTCGTCCGGGCGCAACTGCTCGAGAATGTCGGCCAGGTTCAGCTCCTGGGGCCGATTGACCACCAGGCCCATGGCGCCATTGGCGTTGTGCTCGACGATGTACGTGAGGGTCTGGGCGAAGTTCGGATCGGCCATGTGCGGCATGGCGATCAGGAACTGATGCTTGAGATAGCTCGGGGCGAGGGTTTTCATGGGGGATAGTGTGGCGCCAGGTGGCGAGGCTGACAAGGTGCTGTGCGGGCAGTTTGGGGGCCGCTTCGCAGCCCATCGCCGGCAAGCCGGCTCCCACCGGGACGGCGCGGCTGCAAGGCAGCCCCTCAGTTGCTCGACAGGCGATCCCCACGGGCAAAGCGCCAGGTGCGGATGATCTCCAGCCGGTCGAATTCGGCCAGGTCCCCGGTGAACGGCGCGAACGGCGCCGCCAGGCGCACGATGCGCTGCGCCGCCTGGTCCAGCACCGGCTGCCCGGACGACTCCAGCACCAGCACCTCATACAGCGAGCCATCGCGGTTGATCGACACCATCATGCGCAAGTTGCCGTAGATCTGCTGCCGGCGGGCTTCATCCGGGTAGTTGAGGTTGCCCACCCGCTCGACCTTCTTGCGCCACTCTTCCTTGTACCAGGCACCCTTGTCGCGCATGGTCGAAGCGGCATTGAGGCGGTGGATGCGCGGGCGCTTGGCGTACAGCTGCTGTTCGTTGGACAGCTCGGCCTCAAGGCTGGCGATCTGGCTCGACAGCTGGGAGCTGTCGAAATCCGGCGTGGCCGCCGCAGGCTTGGGCTGCGGCTTGCTTTCCTTGGGCTTGGGCTCGACCTTCTGCGGCTTGGGCGCCTTGGTGGCGACGGCGGATTTCTCCGGCGCGGGCGGCACTTCGGGCTTGGCCGCAGGCGGCGGGGTGACCTTGTTGATCTTGCTGTCCTGGAACGGCGCGACCTCGGTGGTCTTGGGCACCGCCTTCTTCTCCAGGGTGCCGCTGCCCTGCTGGTTGTCCTGGGCCTGGAAATCGGCCTTCTCGGGCGCTTTCTCGCTCTTGAAGGTGGCCAGGGTGATGTCCATGGTCTGGCGGATTTCTGCCGGCTTGACCACGGTAAAACCGACGCCGAGGATCAGCGCCAGGTGCACCAGGGCAGCCAGGAACAGGGTAAAGCCAAGCCGGTCCACCGGGCGAACGCGGGGTGGCAGCAGGTCGGCGGGGATGTCGGCGGGCAGCGTCATCAGGTATCCAGCAACCGCGAGGCGGGGCAGCAGCTCAGTCGAATAGGACCGGCATCATACCCCACTGCGCGTCATTGCTCTGTGTCGGCGGTCAGCGCGCCTTCAGCTGGCGATCAATGGCATCCATCAGCTTGCCACCGATATCGGTGTTGTAGGCGGCGTCGATCTCGCGAATGCAGGTCGGGCTGGTGACGTTGATTTCGGTGAGGTAGTCGCCGATCACGTCCAGGCCGACGAACAGCAGGCCCTTTTCGCGCAGGGTCGGGCCGACCTGGGCGGCGATCCAGCGGTCGCGCTCGCTCAGCGGGCGCGCTTCGCCACGCCCACCGGCAGCCAGGTTGCCGCGGGTCTCGCCGCTGGCCGGGATGCGCGCCAGGCAATAGTCCACCGGCTCGCCGTCGATCATCAGGATGCGCTTGTCGCCGTCCTTGATCGCCGGCAGGTAGGCCTGCGCCATGATCTGCTGGGCGCCCAGCGCGGTCAGGGTTTCCAGGATCACCGAGAGGTTGGGGTCGCCTGCCCGGTGGCGGAAGATCGAGGTGCCGCCCATGCCGTCCAGCGGCTTGAGGATCACGTCACCGTGCTCGGCGGCGAACTGGCGGATGATGTCCGGGCGGCGGCTGACCAGGGTCGGCGGCGTGCACTGCGGGAACAGCGTGGCGAACAGTTTTTCGTTGCAGTCGCGCAGGCTCTGCGGGCGGTTGACCACCAGCACGCCTTCGGCCTCGGCCTGCTCCAGCAGGTAGGTGCTGTAGACGAACTCCATGTCGAACGGCGGGTCCTTGCGCATCAGGATCACGTCCAGCTCGGCCAGCGGGCTGTCCTGCTCCTCGCCCAGCTCGAACCAGCGCGCCGGGTCGGCGAACACGTTGAGCGGGCGCATGCGCGCGCGGGCCTTGCCTTGCGCCTGGTACAGGTCGCGCTGCTCCATGTAGAACAGGCTCCAGCCGCGGGCCTGGGCGGCCAGCAGCATGGCCAGCGAGCTGTCCTTCTTGTAGGAGATGGACGCGATGGGGTCCATGACAATGCCGAGGCGAACGCTCATGGGGGTGGTTCCTCTTGGCGGCCGGTAGCCGCGACGAATCGAAAGAAAAGTGGCTCAGGGTGGCGCTGCGAACGCCGCCGGTCAAGGGGGCGGCAGATGGAACGGGCTCCGGGAGTGTGCTAAAAATGCCTTCAGCTTCAAGCTGCACGCCATCCGCGGCCTGCAGCCCTCACTGTGCAGCGATGGTAGCGCAACTTATGGAACAGCCCCTGAAGGTGATGGTGATCGACGATTCACGCACGATCCGCCGCACCGCGCAGATGTTGCTCGGCGAAGCGGGCTGCGAAGTGATCACCGCCAGCGACGGCTTCGATGCCCTGGCCAAGATCGTCGACCACCAGCCGCAGATCATTTTCGTCGACGTGCTGATGCCGCGCCTGGACGGCTACCAGACCTGCGCCGTGATCAAGCACAACAGCGCCTACAAGGACATCCCGGTGATCCTCCTGTCGTCCCGCGACGGCCTGTTCGACAAGGCCCGCGGCCGGGTGGTCGGCTCCGACCAGTTCCTCACCAAACCCTTTGGCAAGGAAGAACTGCTCGATGCGATCCGGGCCCACGTGCCCGGTTTCGTCGCGCAGCAACAACACGCACCCTGACCGCGCCCGAGGTGGCGCGGCTTCTATTTCCTGATGGGGAAACAGCATGGCCCGAGTTCTGATTGTCGACGACTCGCCGACAGAGATGTACAAACTGACCGCCTGGCTGGAAAAACACGGCCACCAGGTGCTCAAGGCCAGCAACGGTGCCGACGCCGTGGCCCTGGCGCGCCAGGAGAAGCCTGACGCGGTGCTGATGGACATCGTCATGCCCGGCATGAATGGCTTCCAGGCCACCCGCCAGCTCAGCAAGGACCCGGAAACCAGCGCGATTCCGGTGCTGATCGTGACCACCAAGGACCAGGAAACCGACCGCATCTGGGCACAGCGCCAGGGCGCGCGCGGTTTCGTCACCAAGCCGGTGGAAGAAGACGCCCTGATCGCCAAGCTCGACGAAGTGCTGGGCGCTTGACCACCCGCCCCCAGGGCGCGTCGCTGACCGCCTTCGAGCTGTTGCTGGACATCGACCGGCGCTGCCGCCTGCTGGTGGCCGACCAGCCCCCGCAGGACACCCGCCTGCAGCAATGGAGCGGCATCGGCTTTCGTATTGCCGGGCAGTGGTTCGTGGCGCCCATGGGCGAGGTCGCCGAGGTGTTGCGCGAGCCGCGCAGCAGCCGGGTGCCGGGCGTGCAGCCGTGGGTTTGCGGCGTTGCCAACCTGCGTGGCCGGCTGCTGCCGGTGATGGACCTGAGCAGCTTCTTCGGCCTCGGCCCGGCAGCCCCGGGCAAGCAGCGCCGGGTGCTGGTGCTGGACCACGAAGACCTGTTCGTCGGCCTGTTGGTCGACGAAGTGCTGGGCCTGCAGCATTTCGCCCTGAGCAGCCTGGAGCTGTCGCCGCCGCAGCCGTTGCTGCGCGCCGCTGCCCGTTTCGTCCAGGGGCATTTCCCGCGTGAACGCAACTGGGCGATCTTCAGCCCCTTCGCCCTGGCCCAGGCGCCGGGCTTTCTCGATGTGGCGTTATAGGACTTTCGAACGTGAACAAGCCGGCCACCAGTGTCGCCCCCAACAGCATGACCCCGCGCACGCGCAGCATCGTGCAGATCACCGTGCTGTTCGTGGTGCTGATCCTGTCGATCATCCTGCTGTTCGCCAATTTCGCCTACCTCAACACCCAGTCCAACCACGACAAGCAGTACATCGGCCATGCCGGCGAGCTGCGCGTGCTGTCCCAGCGCATCGCCAAGAACGCCACCGAGGCGGCGGCGGGCAAGGCCCTGGCGTTCAAACTGCTGTCGGATGCGCGCAACGATTTCGAGCGGCGCTGGGGCTACCTGCGCGAGGGTGACAAGTCCACCGGCCTGCCCGCCGCGCCGGCCACGGTGCGCGATGAAATGGAAGCCGTGCGCCAGGACTGGGAAAACCTGCGCAAGAACACCGACACCATCCTGGCCAGCGAACAGACCGTGCTGTCGTTGCACCAGGTGGCGGCGACCCTTGCCGAAACCGTCCCGCAGTTGCAGGTGGAATACGAAAAAGTCGTCGAGATCCTGCTGCAGAGCGGCGCCCCGGCCAACCAGGTGGTGGTGGCCCAGCGCCAGTTGCTGCTCGCCGAACGCATCCTCGGCTCGGTCAACACCGTGCTGGCCGGCGACGACTCCGCCGCCCAGGCCGCCGACGCCTTCGGCCGCGACGCCAGCCGCTTCGGCCAGGTGCTCGAAGGCATGCTCGCCGGCAATGCGGCGATCCAGGTCACCCGCGTGGAGGACGCCGATGCCCGTGCGCGGCTGGCGGAAATCGCCGAGCTGTTCCAGTTCGTCGCCGGCTCCGTGGATGAAATCCTCGAAACCTCGCCCGAGCTGTTCCGCGTGCGTGAGGCGGCGGGCAATATCTTCAGCCTGTCGCAGACCCTGCTCGAAGAAGCCTCGCACCTGGCCAACGGCTTCGAGAACCTGGCCGCAGGCCGCACCCTGGATACCGTGGGCGGCTACGTGCTCGGCCTGCTGGCGCTGGCCTCGATCATCCTGATCGGCCTGGTGATGGTGCGCACCACCAACCGCCAGCTGCGCGAAACTGCCGAAAAGAACGAGCGCAACCAGCAGGCGATCATGCGCCTGCTCGATGAAATAGAAGAACTGGCCGACGGCGACCTGACCGTCACCGTGTCGGTCACCGAGGACTTCACCGGCGCCATCGCCGACTCGATCAACTATTCGGTCGACCAACTGCGCGACCTGGTGGCGACCATCAACCACAGTGCCGAGCAGGTGGCCGCGGCCGTGCAGGACACGCAGAACACCGCCCGCCAGCTGGCCAAGGCCTCCGAGCACCAGGCCGAGCAGATCAGCGAGGCGTCGGAAGCGGTGGGCGACATGGTCGAGTCGATCGACCGGGTGTCGGCCCACGCCTACGAGTCGGCCAAGGTGGCCGAGCGCTCGGTGGCCATCGCCAACAAGGGCAACGAGGTGGTGCACAACACCATCAATGGCATGGACAACATTCGCGAGCAGATCCAGGACACCGCCAAGCGGATCAAGCGCCTGGGCGAATCGTCCCAGGAGATCGGCGACATCGTGAGCCTGATCGACGACATTGCCGACCAGACCAACATCCTCGCGCTCAACGCGGCGATCCAGGCGTCGCTGGCGGGCGAGGCCGGGCGCGGCTTTGCCGTGGTCGCCGACGAGGTGCAGCGGCTGGCCGAGCGTTCCTCCTCGGCCACGCGGCAGATCGAGGCACTGGTGCGCACCATCCAGGCCGATACCAACGAGGCGGTGATTTCCATGGAGCAGACCACCGCCGAGGTGGTGCGCGGTGCTCGCCTGGCCCAGGACGCCGGCGTGGCGCTGGCCGAGATCGAAGGCGTATCGCAGAACCTCGCCGAACTTATCCACAGCATCTCCGACGCGGCGCAGTTGCAGACCTCCTCGGCAGGGCAGATTTCCCACACCATGGCGGTGATCCAGCAAATTACCGCGCAGACCTCCGCCGGCTCCGGCGCCACCGCCGACAGCATCCGCCACCTGGCGCGCATGGCCAGCGAGATGCGCCGTTCGGTGTCCGGCTTCACCTTGCCGGCACCGGCCGAGCGGCGTTGATGGACGTGCCCATGGCTTCTGCAGCAGTGAACCCCGAACGCCACGACACCGTGGCCCTGGCCTGGACCCGGGCGGCCATCCTCGATTGCCTGGGCCAGGCGCGCCAGGCTCTTGAACGCTTTGCCGGGGAAACCGACGACCGCTCGATCCTGGCCTTCGTGGTCGACAACCTGCACCAGGTGCATGGCTGCCTGCGCATGCTCGAACTGCGCGGCGCCACGCGCCTGGCCGAAGAGCTCGAACTGCTGGCGCGGGCCTTGGCCGATGGCCAGGTGAGCCCGCGTGGCGACTGCCTGGGCCCGCTGTTTCGCGGCCTCGAACAACTGCCCTCGTACCTGGAGCGGCTGCGCGGCGCGCGCCACGACCTGCCGCTGGTGATGCTGCCGCTGCTCAACCAGCTGCGTGCCTGCCGCGGTGTCGAGCCACTGGCCCAGGGCAGCCTGATCAGCGGTGCGGCCCAGCGTTTTGCCGGCTCCGACGACCTGGCCAACCTCGACCTGTCGCTGGGCAACTGGCGCGAACAGGTGCAGGCCGGGCCGGGCCGCGATGCCCTGCGCTCGGTGATCACCGCGCTGTGCGACGACCTGGTGCGGATCAAGGAGCGGCTTGACCAGTTCGTGCGCAGCGATCGCCAGCACATCGAACAGCTCGATGCCCTGCTGGCGCCGCTGCGGCACGTTGCCGACACCTTGGCGGTGCTGGGTTTCCAGCAGCCTCGGCGGGTCATCATCGACCAGGTGCTGGCCCTGCAGGCCCTGGCCCAGGGCGAGCGTGCGGTGGATGACCCGGTGCTGATGGATGTGGCCGGCGCGCTGCTGTACGTGGAGGCCAGCCTCAATGGCATGGTCGGCCCGATAGAAGAGGGTGGGCAGAATGGGCTGCCCGGCTCGGACCTGGCCGAGATCCGCCAACTGGTGCTCAACGAGTCGCTGGCCGTGTTGCAGCAGGCCAAGGACCTGATCGGCGACTACCTCGAATCCGATTGGCCGCGCCAGCGCCTGCAGCCGCTGCCCGGCTTGTTGCAGCAGGTGCGCGGGGCGCTGGCGATGCTGATGCTGCCTGCCGCCGCGCAGGTGTTCGGCGGCTGCGCAAGTTATGTGCAGGGCTGGCTGCAGCACCTGGATGTGGAGCCGCCAGCGGAGCAACTGGAGCACTTGGCGCAGGCGCTCAGCGCCGGCGAGTGCTACCTGCAGTGGCGGGTGGCCGACCCGCTCGCCGATGGCCAGCCGTTCCTCGACATGGCCCGCGCCAGCCTCGCGGCGCTGGGCGTGGCGTGCAGCCATGGCGAGGCGCCGGGCAGCCACGACGACAGCAGCGATGGCATCGACGACGAGCTGCGCGAAGTGTTTCTCGAAGAAGCCGGCGAGCTGTTGCCGGAGATCGAGCGCCACTGGCTGCGCTGGCGCGCCGACAACAGCCTGCGTGACGCCCTGGTGGAGGTGCGCCGCGACCTGCACACGCTCAAGGGCAGCGGGCGCATGGTGCATGCCCAGGCCGTCGCCGAGCTGGCCTGGGGCGGCGAACACCTGCTCAACCGCGTGCTCGAAGGGCGCATCGCGCTGTCGCCGGAAGGCGCCGTGGCGCTGCAGCAGGTGGTGGTGCACCTGCCGGACCTGCTGGCCGACTTCGCCGCCGGGCAGATGCCGCAAGTCACCGAGATCGAGCAGTTGGCCAGCCACCTGCACGCGCTGGCCGAGAACGACACGCTTGCCAGCGCCGACATCCAGGGCCTGGACCCGCAACTGCTGGATATCTTCCGCAATGAGGCCCAGGGCCACCTGGCCAGCCTGGACGCCTTCCTGCAGGCGGCCAACGGGCAGGGCACGCCGGTCAGCGATGACCTGCAGCGCGCCTTGCACACGCTCAAGGGCAGCGCTGCCATGGCTGGGGTGATGCCGATCGCCGAGCTGGCCACGGCGTTCGACCGCCTGGTGCGCGAATACCGCGGCCACCAGTTGCCATTGCAGGGCGCCGAAATCGCCTGGCTGGAGTCGGCGCATGCGCTGTTCCAGCAGGGCCTGGCGCAACTGGGCAGCACCCCGTTGGCCGCTATCCCGGGCGCTGCACCCTTGATCGAGCAGGTTGGCGAGGCGGTCGACGAACGCCTGGCGACATTGCACGAGGAACAGTCCCATGCGCGGCGCAACGCCCGCGACCCGCAACGCACAGCCCTGTTCCTGGCCCAGGCCATGGACATCCTGCTGGATGCCGAGTCGCTGCTGTCGCGTTGGCAGGAGCAACCTGGCCAGCGCCAGTCGCTGGACAGCCTGCTCGATGAGCTGACCACGCTGTGCCACGCGGCCCACCTGGCCGACCTGTGGCAGATGGATGACGTCTGCGAGGCCCTGCTGGACCTCTACGGCGCCGTCGAAGAGGGCAGCCTGGGGGCCGATGCCCGCTTCTTCGCCCAGGCCCGGCAGGCCCATGAAGTGCTGCTCGACATGCTCGATGAGGTGGCTGCCGGCCAGGAGCTGACCCCGCGCCCCGATTGCGTCGATGGCCTGCGCGCCTTGCTCGCCAGCGCCCTGGCACCGGAGGCCACGGGTCTGGTGGCGCCTGGGGCGGTGACGCCGCTGAACGCGCCGCTGGAGCTGGCCGAAGAAGACGACAGCCCCGGCGACAAGGAGCTGCTGGAAGTCTTCCTCGAAGAAAGCTCGGACATCGTCGAAAGCGCCGGCGCCGCGCTGGCCCGCTGGCAGGCCGACCCGCGCAACAGCGTCGAGGTGGAAAACCTGCTGCGCGACCTGCATACCCTCAAGGGCGGCGCACGCATGGTGGAAATCGCCGCCATCGGCGACCTGGCCCACGAACTGGAATTCCTCTACGAACTGCTCGCTGCCGGGCGCTTGCCGCCCAGTGCGGCGCTGTTCGCCTTGCTGCAGAACTGCCATGACCGCCTGGCACACATGCTCGATGCCGTGCGCCTGGGCCAGCCGCTGCACGCGGCCACCGCGCTGATCGACTACATCCGCAACTTCAGCAGCGCCGCCTTGACCGACAGTGCTGCCGGCCAGGCGCCGGCCGAAGCGGCGCACCCCGACCAGCCCAGCGCTGCGCCGGAGCGTGCGGCCGGCGACATGGTCAAGGTCGACGCCGAACTGCTCGACGACCTGGGCAACCTGGCCGGCGAGCACTCGGTCATCCGGGGGCGTATCGAGCAGCAGGTCAACGACGCCCAGTTCGCCCTCAACGAAATGGAAACCACGCTGGAGCGCATGCGCGACCAGTTGCTGCGCCTGGACAACGAGACCCAGGGGCGGCTCAGCAGCCGGCAGCCGTTCGAAGGCGACGCCTACGAAGATTTCGACCCGCTGGAAATGGACCGCCACTCCCAGCTGCAGCAGTTGTCGCGGGCCTTGTTCGAATCGGCCTCCGACCTGCTCGACCTGAAAGAGACACTGGCCCTGCGCGCCCAGGAGGCCTACAGCCTGCTGCAGCAGCAGGCGCGGGTGAACAGCCAGTTGCAGGAGGGCCTGACCGCCACCCTGATGGTGCCGTTCGAGCGCCTGGTGCCGCGCCTGCAGCGGGTGGTGCGGCAGGTGGCGAGCGAGCTGGGCAAGCAGGTCGAGCTGGTGGTCGGCAACGCCGAGGGCGAGCTGGACCGCAGCGTGCTCGAGCGCATGGTCGCGCCGCTGGAGCACATGCTGCGCAATGCCGTCGACCATGGCCTGGAAGCGCGCGAGGTGCGCCTGGCCGCCGGCAAGCCGGAGCAAGGCACCATTGCTTTGAACCTGCTGCACGAGGGCGCCGACATCGTCATCGAAATGACCGACGACGGCGCCGGCGTACCTCTGCAGGCGGTGCGCCGCAAGGCCATCAAGCGCGGGCTGCTCGACCCCCAGGCCAACCTCAGCGACCACGAGATCCTCCAGTTCATCCTGCGCCCGGGGTTTTCCACCGCCGAGAAGATCACCCAGATTTCCGGGCGCGGCCTGGGCATGGACGTGGTGCACGAGGAGGTCAAGCAACTGGGCGGCTCGATGACCATCGAGTCGGCCCAGGGCAAGGGCGCGCGCTTCCTCATTCGCCTGCCGTTCACGGTGTCGATCAACCGTGCCCTGATGGTGCACCTGGGCGAGGAGCAGTACGCCATCCCGCTCAACACCATCGAGGGCATCGTGCGCGTGCCGCCGGCGGAGCTCGCCGCCTGCTACCAGCTGGATGCGCCGCGCTACGTGTATGCCGGCCACGAATACCAGCTGCGTTACCTCGGCGAGCTGCTGCAAGGGCTGCCGCGGCCCAGCCTGCTGGGGCAGAGCGTGCCGCTGCCGGTGCTGCTGGTGCATTCCCAGGAGCAGTCATTCGCGATCCAGGTCGACAGCCTGTCGCCAAGCCGCGAGATCGTGGTGAAGAGCCTTGGGCCGCAATTTGCCGCCGTGGCGGGTTTGTCGGGCGCGACCTTGCTCGGCGATGGCCGGGTGGTGCTGATTCTCGACCTGCTCGGCCAGTTGCGTGGCCAGCAGCGGCGCCTGGCGCGCCTGCCGGGCGGCAGCGGGGTGCAGAGCACGCTGTTCGGCCCGGCGCCACGGCGCGCCTTGCTGGTGATGGTGGTGGACGATTCGGTGACGGTGCGCAAGGTCACCAGCCGCCTGCTCGAGCGCCACGGCATGAGCGTGCTGACCGCCAAGGACGGGGTCGATGCCATGGCCCTTCTGGAAGAACACCGCCCCGACGTGCTGCTGCTGGATATCGAGATGCCGCGCATGGACGGCTTCGAAGTGGCCACCCGCATTCGCCGTGACGAGCGGCTCAAGGACCTGCCGATCATCATGATCACCTCACGCACCGGGCAGAAGCACCGCGACCGGGCCATGGCCATCGGGGTCAACGATTACCTGGGCAAGCCGTACCAGGAGTCGGTGCTGCTGCAGAGCATCGCCCATTGGAGCCAGCACCATGCTTGAACTGATCGCCGGCCAGCGCAGCAGCCTGACCGGCCTGCTGCTGCCCCTGGGTGACCGCACCCTGGTGCTGCCGAACGTGGCCGTGGCCGAACTGATCGGCCAGCGCAATCTCTTGTGCCAGCCGGGCGAGCCGGCCTGGCACCTGGGCTGGCTCGACTGGCGCCAGCAGCATTTGCCGCTGATCGGCTTCGAGGCCGCCTGCGGCGGCGAGACGCCGTGTGGCGAGCGGGCACGGGTGGTGGTGCTCAATGCCCTGGGCGATACCGGGCTGCGTTATCTGGCGGTGTTGCTGCAGGACATCCCGCGCTCGTGCAAGCTCGACAGCCAGCTCAACTATGTGGATGTGGCGCTGGGCAGCCTTGAGCTGGCGGCGGTGCAGGTGGGCGAGCAGGTGGCGCGGGTGCCGGACTTGGTCGGGCTGGAAAGGCTGGTGCGTGACGCGCAATTGCAACCTGGGGTTGGGTAGGATGTAACGCTCATGGCCCTGTCGCCAGGCTTTGCGCGGTACCTGTGGGAGCCGGCTTGCCGGCGATCGGGCCGCAAGGCGACCCCAAGAAGGAACCCAGCCCACCCAAGGAGGTCTGTGTTTGCATGTATTACGGTGAACGCTTCAACGCCTGGACCCACCTGGTCGGTGCCGTCCTGGCCTGTATCGGTGCCATCTGGCTGATCGTCGTCGCAGGCCTGCAGGGCGACCCCTGGAAGATCGTCAGCTTCTCCATCTACGGCGGCACCTTGCTGCTGCTCTACAGCATCTCGACCCTTTACCACAGCACCCGCGGCCGGGCGAAAGTGATCATGCGCAAGCTCGATCACCTGTCGATCTACCTGCTGATCGCCGGCAGCTACACGCCTTTCTGCCTGGTCAGCCTGCGCGGCCCGTGGGGCTGGAGCCTGTTCGGGGTGGTCTGGGGGCTGGCAGTGATCGGCATGCTGCAGGAAATAAAACCGCGCTCGGAAGCGCGGATTCTGTCGATCATCATCTATGCGGTGATGGGCTGGATCGTGCTGGTGGCGGTCAAGCCATTGCTCGCAAGCCTGGGCACCGCCGGCTTTGCCTGGCTGGCGGCCGGCGGGGTGTTCTACACCGTGGGCATCATCTTCTTCGCCTTCGACAGCCGCTTCCGCCATTGGCACGGCATCTGGCACCTGTTCGTGATCGCCGGCAGCCTCATGCACTTCGTCGCGGTGTCGTTCTACGTGCGCTAGCGCCGGTCAAAAATCGCCCCACAGCTGCTGCGCCACGGCCAAAGCCACCACCGGCGCGGTCTCGGTGCGCAGCACGCGAGGGCCGAGGCGCGCGGCATGAAAACCCGCCGCCTTGGCCTGGTCCACTTCCGCCTCGCTCAGGCCGCCTTCGGGGCCGATCAGGAAGGCCAGGCGTGCCGGCCTGGCGTGGCTGGTCAGTGGCTCGGCGACCGGGTGCAGCACCAGTTTCAGGTCGGCATCGCTGGCCTTGATCCATTCGGCCAGGGTCACTGGCGGGTGGATCACCGGCAGGGTCGAGCGGCCGCATTGCTCGCAGGCGCTGATGGCCACCTGGCGCCAGTGGGCCAGGCGCTTGTCGGCGCGCTCGTCTTTGAGGCGCACTTCGCAGCGTTCGCTGACGATCGGGGTGATTTCGTTGACGCCCAGTTCGGTGGCCTTCTGGATTGCCCAGTCCATCCGCTCGCCGCGGGACAGGCCTTGGCCCAGGTGGACATGCAGCGGTGAGTCGGCCTGGCCGGGCAGGGCCTGGTCGAGGGTCACGCGCACGCTTTTCTTGCCCACTTCGAGCAGTTGGCCGAGGTATTCCTGGCCACTGCCGTCGAACAGTTGCACGGCATCACCCGGGGCCATGCGCAGGACGCGGCCGATGTAGTGGGCCTGGGCCTCGGGCAGGTCGTGCTCGCCAAGGCTCAGGGGGGCGTCGATGAAGAAGCGGGACAGTCTCATGGTTCTGCTCAAACTGAAGGGTGGGCACAGCCCGTAGGAGCGGCCTTGTGTCGCGAAAGGGCTGCAGAGCAGCCCCATATTTCAGCGGCGCTGCAACATGCCGGGGGCCGCTTTGCGGCCCTTTCGCGACACAAGGCCGCTCCTACAGGGTATTGCGAACGTGGGTGGGGCTAGCCCGGATCGCGGAAGTCGGGGTGGAAGTTGGCCGGCACCGCAACGCTGACGCTATCACGCGTGGCGATATCGATGCCTTCGCTGGCCACCTCGGCCAGGAAGTCGATCTGCTCCGGGGTGATCACATACGGCGGCAGGAAGTACACCACGCTGCCCAGCGGGCGCAACAGGGCGCCGCGGCTCAGGGCATGCTCGAACACCTTCAGGCCGCGACGCTCTTGCCACGGGTAGGCGACCTTGCCGGCCTTGTCCTGGACCATCTCGATGGCCAGGGCCATGCCGGTCTGGCGGATCTCGGCGACATGCGCGTGGTCGGCCAGGTGTGCGGTGGCGCTGGCCATGCGCGCCGACAACGCCTTGTTGGCCTCGATCACGTTGTCCTGCTCGAAGATGTCCAGCGTCGCCAGGGCCGCAGCGCAGGCCAGCGGGTTGCCGGTGTAGCTGTGCGAGTGGAGGAACGCGCGCAGGGTCGGGTAGTCGTCGTAGAACGCCTGGTACACGGTATCGGTGGTCAGGCACGCGGCCAGGGGCAGGTAGCCGCCGGTCAGGGCCTTGGACAGGCACAGGAAATCGGGGCGGATGCCGGCCTGTTCGCAGGCGAACATCGTGCCGGTACGGCCGAAGCCCACGGCGATTTCGTCATGGATCAGGTGCACGCCATAGCGGTCGCAGGCCTCGCGCAGCAGCTTGAGGTACACCGGGTGGTACATGCGCATGCCGCCGGCGCCCTGGATCAGCGGCTCGATGATTACCGCCGAAATGGTCGCGTGGTGTTCGGCCAGGGTCTGCTCCATGGCTGCGAACAGGTTGCGCGAGTGCTCTTCCCAGCTCATGCCTTCGGGGCGCAGGTAGCAGTCCGGGCTGGGCACCTTGATGGTGTCGAGCAGCAGGGCCTTGTAGGTTTCGGTGAACAGCGGCACGTCGCCGACCGACATGGCGGCGATGGTTTCGCCGTGGTAGCTGTTGGTCAGGGTGACGAAGCGCTTTTTCTCTGGTTTGCCGATGTTCTGCCAGTAGTGGAAGCTCATCTTCAGCGCCACTTCGATGCACGACGAGCCATTGTCGGCGTAGAACACCCGGTCCAGGCCGGCCGGGGTCATGGCCACCAGGCGCTCGGACAGCTCGATCACCGGCTGGTGGCTGAAGCCTGCGAGGATCACGTGCTCGAGCTGGTCGACCTGGTCCTTGATGCGCTGGTTGATGCGCGGGTTGGCATGGCCGAACACGTTGACCCACCAGCTGCTGACCGCATCCAGGTAGCGCTTGCCCTCGAAGTCCTCGAGCCACACGCCTTCGCCGCGCTTGATCGGGATCAGCGGCAGTTGCTCGTGGTCTTTCATCTGGGTGCAGGGGTGCCACAGGACCTTGAGGTCACGTTGCATCCACTGATCGTTGAGGCCCATCGGCACTTCTCCTGGCGTTGCGGCATGGTTTGACCGCGTAAGCCTAAGCAATGCCAGGGGGCAGGACAACCGCTAGTGGTCAATGGCGACAGGTGCCCGTCCATTCGAGCTTGCGGATGTGCACGGTGCCGGCCTGGGAGGTGGAGATGGTCAGGCACCGGAACGGCCCATCGAGGATCTGGTGGTAAGGCTGGGTGGCGATGGGGCCGGGCAGGAACGCGGTGTGGCCGCTGCCGGACAGCGTGAGCCAGTAGAAGCTGCGCGGGACCGGCACGAACAGGTCGGCTTCGTGGCCATCGGCATCCTGCAGCACGTGCATATCGTCGTAATGCGGGTCGCTAACCACGTAGTACTCCAGGCAAAGGCTCTCGACCTCCTGGCTGAAGACGATCTCTACCTCGCTGTGCTCGCCAATCACCAGTTCGGTGCCATTTTCACCTTTGAAGGCTTCGTGAAAGGCCGTCCAGGACGTGCCATTGGCGCAGATGCTCAACCCTGAGGGGGTGAGTAAGGCCTGTTTGTGCCACAGAAACTGCCTCTGGACCTGTGCGAAATGCTCCTCAAAGATCATGCGCAGCTCCTTCTGTCGGTTCTTCTGGCTATGCGTGAGAGCATCGCCCGCAAACGCAAAGCCGGCTACTGACAAAAATGCCAGTTGCCAAAGGCACTTGATATCGCCGTGCTGGCAGGGTCTGCAGACCTGACGTATTCTTAACGCATCTCGCTCGGGGCAATTCTTGCCTCTTCCCATTCCTGTAACGTCTGACTCGGAGTTCGCCATCATGGCTGCTGCTTGGGTGCGCCTGTGCGCGTTGGTATTGATCGGTGTATCCAGCGGCGCCACGCTGGCCAAGGACAAGACACCTACGGCAATCGTCGTGGGCGGTGGCCTGGCAGGCCTGACCGCAGCCTACGAGCTGCAGAACAAGGGCTGGCAGGTGACCCTGCTGGAAGCCAAGTCGGGCATGGGCGGGCGTTCGGGGCTGGCCACCAGCGAGTGGATCGGCAATGGCAAGGCCCAGCCGGTGCTCAACCAGTACCTGGACCATTTCAAGCTGGAAACCCTGCCGGCACCGGAGTTCGTGCGGACCCCGGGCTACCTGATCGACGGTGAGTACTTCAGCGCCGCGGACCTGGCCACCAAGCAGCCCGCCACCGCCGAGGCGCTCAAGCGCTACGAGAAGACCCTCGACGACCTGGCCCGCTCCATCGACGACCCGCTCAACCCCCAGGCCAACAGCACCCTGTTCGCCCTCGACCAGATCAACGTGTCCAGCTGGCTCGACAAGCTGCAACTGCCGACCACCGCACGCCAATTGGTCAACCAGCAGATCCGCACCCGCTACGATGAACCGTCGCGCCTGTCGCTGCTCTATTTCGCCCAGCAGAACCGCGTCTACCGTGGCGTCAGCGACCGCGACCTGCGCGCCGCGCGCTTGCCAGGCGGCAGCCCGGTGCTGGCCCAGGCCTTCGTCAAACAGCTGAAAACCATCAAGACCAGCTCGCCGGTGACCTCGATCGTGCAGGACAAGGACGGCGTGACGGTCAAGGCCGGCAGCGTCGGCTACCAGGCCGACTACGTGGTCATGGCCGTGCCGCTGCGCGCCCTGGCCAAGATCCAGATCACCCCGGTGCTCGATACCCAGCACGTGGCCGCCCTGCGGGGCACCAACTACGGCTGGCGCGACCAGTTGATGCTCAAGTTCAAGCAGCCGGTGTGGGAAAGCCGTTCGCGGATGTCTGGCGAAATCTTCAGTAACGCCGGCCTCGGCATGCTGTGGATCGAACCGGCACTCAAGGGCGGCGCCAACGTTGTGATCAACCTGTCCGGCGACAATGCGCGGTTGCTGCAGGCCTTTGGCGACAAGCAGATGGTCGACCAGGTGCTGATCCGCCTGCACGCCTTCTACCCACAGGCGCGTGGCGCGTTCACCGGTTACGAGGTCAAGCGCTACAGCACCGACGCCGGCACCGGCGGCGCCTACCTGGCCTACGGCCCGGGGCAGATCAGCAAGTACTGGCGCCTGTGGGAGCGCCCGGTGCAGCGCATCGCCTTTGCCGGCGAGCATACCGACGCCCTTTACCCAGGTACCCTGGAAGGCGCCCTGCGCAGTGGCCAGCGTGCGGCCAGCCAGGTGCAGGACCTGCTGGCCGGCAAGTCGTTCGACCCGGCCAAGGCCGCGACCGTGGCGGCTGCGGCAGGCGCAGGCGCGGCGGCGAGCAAGGACAAGGGCGGGTTCTTCTCGCGCCTGTTCGGGGGCGGCGACAAGCCTGAAGTGAAGGCTGCACCGGTGGCCAAGGCCGAGGAAGTGGCCCCGGCACCAGCACCTGCGCCAGTGGCGGCACCTGCCCCGGTAGTGCCGGCACCGATCGCCAAGGAAGAACCCGCCAAGCCAGCCGCCACCAAGGCCGCTCCGGCCAAACAGGCGCCCGCGCACAAGCCGGCGGCCAAGCAGGCGCACAAGGCGGCTGAGCCGAAGAAGGCGACCGTGAAGTCCGAACCTGCCAAGAAGCCGGTGAGCGACGCCCAGGCCAAGGCTGGCTGATGCCTTGACCTGTATCCGCTCCCACAGAGCTAAGCAAATTACCTGTGGGAGCGGGCTTGCCCCGCGAAGAGGCCGGAACTGACAGGTTGCTATTTCCCGCTATTGTTAATGTTTCCTTAATAGCCAACTCACACACTATTTATCGGATTTCTCGATAATCCGGAGCAATTTTTTACGCTTTTATTCGATACGATTCGCGTTAGTCTGTGCACAGCTTTCACGGGGAAACACTGCATCATGCAACTGCGCAACTCACCTTCTCGCTATGGCGTCGTCAGCATCGTCCTGCACTGGGGCGTGGCACTGGCGGTCTTCGGGCTGTTCGGCCTGGGCTTGTGGATGGTCGGCCTCGACTACTACAGCCCCTGGCGCAAATCGGCCCCTGACCTGCACAAGAGCATCGGCCTGGTGCTGCTGGGGGTGATGCTGCTGCGCGTACTCTGGCGCTTCATCAGCCCACCGCCTCCGGCGCCGGCCAACCACGGGCCACTCACCCGCCTGGCTGCCAAGCTGGGGCACCTGGCGCTGTACCTGGGGCTGTTCGCGGTGATGGGCGCCGGTTACCTGATTTCCACCGCTGATGGCGTGGGCATCCCGGTCTTCGGCCTGTTCGAAGTGCCTGCACTGATCAGCGACCTGCCTGACCAGGCCGACGTGGCAGGTGTCATCCACCTGTGGCTGGCCTGGGGCCTGGTGATCTTTGCCGTGCTGCATGGCCTGGCAGCCTTGAAACATCATTTCATCGACCGTGACGCGACCCTGACACGCATGCTGGGCCGCAAAGCTTGACTCTCAACTCAATTGCATAGGAAGGAAGTAAGGATGTTGAAAAAGACTTTTGCCGCTCTGGCGCTCGGTACCGCACTGTTCTCCGCCGGCCAGGCCATGGCCGCCGAGTACAAGATCGACAAGGAGGGCCAGCACGCGTTCGTCGACTGGAAGATCAGCCACCTGGGCTACAGCTTCATCCACGGCACCTTCAAGGACTTCGATGGCACGTTCACCTGGGACAGCGCCAAGCCTGAAGCCAGCAAGATTGCAGTCGACGTGAAAACCGCCAGCCTGTGGTCGAACCATGCCGAGCGTGACAAGCACATCGCCAGCAAAGACTTCCTGGACGTGAGCAAGTACGCAGACGCCAAGTTCGTATCCACCAGCGTCAAGCCCACTGGCGACAAGACTGCTGATGTAACTGGCGACCTGACCATGCACGGCGTCACCAAGCCGGTCACCTTCAAGGCGACCTTCAACGGCGAAGGCAAGGACCCATGGGGCGGTGAGCGCGCAGGCTTCAATGCCACCACCACCCTCAACCTGAATGACTTCGGCATCAAGGGCCCAGGCCCAACCTCGCAGACCCTGGACCTGGATATCAGCGTCGAAGGTGTGAAGCAGAAGTAAGCGTTTGCCCGCGCAATAAAAAACGCCGCCCGATTGGGCGGCGTTTTTTATTGCCTGGCGTTACTCAACCCTTGCGGGTCAGCAGCGCAGGGCGCTCGCCACGTGGGCGGCTTGGCAAGTCGTCCAGTTGCTCGGGCGTCGGGTAACGGTCGAGCTTGGATTCCTTGCGGATGATCACCGGCTGGTTCTGCGGCTCACGCGAGCTGCGCACTGCCGGTTCCTGGCGCAGGGCATCGTCGCGACCGGCCGGGCGGTTGCGACCACCGCCACCATCACGGCGGCCAGCGCCGCCATTGTTGTTGCGCGGCGGGCGCTTTTCGCCGCTGGCGCTTCGAGGCTGGCCGCCATTACGGCCCTGGCCACCGCCGTTGTTGCGCTGGCTCGCGCCCTGGCCCGGCTGGGCCTGGCCGGCACCGGCAGCGCCACCTGGGCGGCGGTTGCGGCCCTGGTTCTTGGCGTTCTGGTAGGGGCTGACGTAGTCGGCGCGGTTGCCGAAGTTGTCGACGTCGTCGTCGAGGAACTCTTCCGGGTCACGGTCGGCAGAGGTTTTCGGCGCGTTGCCCTGGCTTGCCTGCTGCTGGCGCGGCTTCTTGTCGCGTGGCTTGCGCGGCTGTTGCTTGTCGCCGGCCTTTTCCTTGTCGGCCGGTTTCTCCGCAGCTTGCGGCTTGGCCTTGCCTTTGTCCTTGCCCTTGTCCTTGCGGCCACCGCCGCCGTCCTTGCCGCCATCGCCACGGGCCTGCTGGTTACGGCCACCGCGGCCGTTGGTCTGCTGGCGTTCGCGTACTTCCGGCTTCTCGGCTTCCACCTGGCTTGCGTCGAAGCCCATCAGGTCGCCATCGGCAATCTTCTGCTTGGTGACGCGCTCGATGCTCTTGAGCAGCTTCTCTTCATCCGGCGCGACCAGGGAAATGGCCTCGCCCGAACGCCCGGCACGGCCGGTGCGGCCGATACGGTGAACGTAGTCTTCCTCGACATTCGGCAGCTCGAAGTTGACCACGTGGGGCAGTTGGTCGATGTCCAGGCCGCGCGCGGCGATATCGGTGGCGACCAGCACCCGTACCGAGTTGGCCTTGAAGTCGGCCAGGGCCTTGGTGCGGGCGTTCTGGCTCTTGTTGCCGTGGATCGCGGCGGCGCTCAGGCCGTGCTTTTCCAGGTACTCGGCCAGGCGGTTGGCGCCATGCTTGGTGCGGGTGAACACCAGCACCTGTTCCCAGGCACCCAGGGTGATCAGGTGCGCCAGCAGGGCACGCTTGTGGCTGGCGGGCAGGCGATAGACGCGCTGCTCGATGCGCTCGACCGTGGTGTTCGGTGGGGTGACCTCGATGCGCTCCGGGTTGTGCAGGAGCTTGTCGGCCAGGTCGGTGATGTCCTTGGAGAAGGTCGCCGAGAACAGCAGGTTCTGGCGCTTGGTCGGCAGGCGGGCGAGGACCTTCTTGACGTCATGGATGAAGCCCATGTCGAGCATGCGGTCGGCTTCGTCCAGCACCAGGATTTCCACGTGGGCCAGGTCGACCTTGCCTTGGCCGGCCAGGTCGAGCAGGCGACCCGGGCACGCCACGAGCACGTCCACGCCCTTGGCAATGGCCTGGATCTGCGGGTTCATGCCGACGCCGCCGAAGATGCAGGCGCTGACCAGTGGCAGGTCGCGGGCGTACACCTTGAAGCTGTCATGCACCTGGGCTGCCAGCTCGCGGGTCGGGGTCAGGACCAGGACGCGCGGTTGGCGCGGGCCATGGCGCTGGGATTTGTCAGGGTGACCGGCCGGGAACAGGCGCTCGAGGATCGGCAGGGCGAAACCGCCGGTTTTACCAGTACCAGTCTGTGCGGCAACCATCAGGTCGCGGCCTTGCAACACGGCGGGAATGGCCCGCTGTTGCACCGGAGTCGGCTGGGTGTAGCCCGCAGCTTCGATAGCGCGGACAAGAGCCTCGGAGAGACCGAGGGAAGCAAAGGACATGGGCAATCCTGTTCTCGTTGGGGCTGGGCCCGTTGGGATGTTCTGCCTGGCGCGACGGGCATCGGAGGGATGCGATCGCGTCCGGTCCAGCTGGGCTTTCACTGCACATCCGGGAAGCGGGGGGTGGACGCCAAGGGGCGTCAATGCCGATCGGGATGCTTGTTTCGAGGCCGAGCGTCCGGGCGTGAGCCGGGCGGGAAGGCCCGAGTATAACAGAGCTATTGCAGCGTGCTGCTTTCCTGCTGCTCAACGGCGTGAGGAAGATGGCGGGTGTCGCCAATATAGCGTTCGATTATCGCGACGAAGGCGGGTTCCTGCTTGAACCGGCGCAGCTCATCGGCGAAGGCCTGGGCCAGCTGTTCGCGCCCGGGTTTGCGCGCCAGGCCCAGGTACTGGGGCTGGCGGCTGACCACCAGCGGCAGCTCTTCGACCTGTTGCTCAAGGCCCAATTGCCGGCGCAGGTAGCGCCCGACCAGGCGGTCGGTAATCAGCAGGTCGATGCGGCCCAGCACGAGTTTGCCGAAATTGGCCTCGTGGCTGGGCGCCGATTCACGCTTGAAGCCCGTTGCCTCGAGAAATTCCGGGCCGTAGGCGTAGCCTGGCGAGGTGCCGACGGTCAGGCCATCGAGGTCGCCGAGTTGATGGATGGCATGACGGCGGCGGCTGGCCTGATACAGGACGAATTCGGCATCGGACATGGGTTCCATCGGGTAGACCATGTAGGCCTTGCGCGCATCGACCTTGAAGATGTCCATCACGCCGTCGGCCAGGCCTTGCTCGATCATCGCCAGGCAGCGCTTCCAGGGCATGAATTCCCACTCCACCTCGACCCCCAGGCGCTTGAACACTTCGCGCGAGACTTCATAGTCGATGCCCTTGGTTTGGCCGCCATCCTGGTAGATGTACGGCGCCCAGTCGTCGCTGACCAGGCGCAGGCGCTCGCCAAGCGCCATCGGGCTCAGGCAGGCGAGCAGGAGGATGCAGAGCAGGCGGGTGATCGCAGACATGGCGCGAGATTACGCGCTCGGGCGGGGCAAGGCCAGTGACCGGCTCAGTGCGCAGAGGCTTTGAGCAGGTGCGCCTCGATGTCCTTGCGCCGCTCACCCAGCGACAAGCGCAGGCCCGGGTGGCGCAGGCACTGGCGCAACTGCTCGGGGGCGGTGTGGCCGTGGCGCTGGTTGAGATTCTCCAGCGCCTTGTCCCACCAGGCCGGGGCGCAGGCGCGGTCGAACTCGTTGGGGTAGGGATAGCAGCCATACAGCAGCTCGCGGGCAAACTGCCGTTCGCGGCTTGGCAGGGTCAGGCTCAGGGCCTTGTAACCCAGGCGGTGCAGCGCCGGGGGGCGTGGCAACTGGTCGTTGACCAGCGCCACATCGGCCCGCGCCGGCGCACTCAGCAAATCGTCGCCATGCTTGTGCAGCCAGGCCTGGATCTTGGCGCGGAACTGCGCCTTGCGGCTCCAGTAGTGGTGGATGACATCGGCACACCCGGCCACCTCGAGCGTGCGATACGCCGCCACTGCCAGGCAGAATTCTTCCAGCGTGTAGGCCGTGCGGGCCAGCGGATAGAGCTCATCCATCAGGGCGATGGAGCGATCGAGGGTGGCGGCGTCGTCAGCGCTGAGGCCGATCACCCCCGAGTTCAGCAGCGGCATCTGGCAATCGGCAAGGCCGCGCTGCTCGAGGATCGCCACCAGGTTGCGGTACAGCAGGCAGGCCTGGTTGGCGCCGTAGCGCGGGCCGATGAAGTTGCACAGCATGTGGCCTGGGCGAACGCGCTGGAACAGCTTGAGGGGCGAGGTGCGAAAGAAGGTGTCGGTATCGATCAGCACGGCCAGCGGGTGCTGCTGCAGCACCTTGCGCAGCAGCACGTGCTTGCTGCGGAAGTGATAACCGTGGGGGGCGTTCCAGGCTGCGCGGGTGGCTTCGTCGAGCAGGTGCACGGTAACCGGCAACTGGCCGTAGGGCGCCGGATTGTCGGTATAGACCTGGATATCCAGCGCTTCGCCGGCCTGCGTGTCGAGGTGAGCGAGGGCGCTGACGATGCTGAAACAGGCTTCCTGGTGATAGGTGGCCGGCCCGAAGGCGAGGTAGACCAGTTGCGGGCGGCTAGGCGAGAGCGGTGGCATGTGTGGCAAGACCTGCATGTTCCAGGAAGGAAATAAGGCCTTAGTCTATGACTTAAGCCTTAATCCTTACTGAATAAGATCTTGCCAAAAAGTTTCAGCGAGGCAGCTTCAGGTTGTTCCAGATGGCCAGGCTGGCATCGGCCTGGTTCAGGGTATAGAAGTGCAGGCCCGGCGCGCCGCCTTGCAGCAGTTGCTCGCACATGCGGGTGATCACTTCTTCACCGAAGGCCTGGATGCTGGCGGTGTCGTCGCCATAGGCTTCCAGCTGCTTGCGGACCCAGCGCGGGATCTCGGCGCCGCAGGCGTCGGAGAAGCGTGCCAGCTTGCTGTAGTTGGTGATCGGCATGATGCCGGGCACCACCGGGATGTCCACGCCCAGCTTCTGCACGCGTTCGACGAAGTAGAAATAGCTGTCGGCGTTGAAGAAGTACTGGGTGATGGCGCTGTCGGCACCGGCCTTGACCTTGTGCACGAAATTGGCCAGGTCGGCTTCGAAATTGCGCGCCTGCGGGTGCATTTCCGGGTAGGCGGCAACTTCCAGGTGGAAGTGGTCACCGCTTTCCTGGCGGATGAACTCGACCAGGTCGCTGGCGTAGCGCAGTTCGCCACTGGCCATGCCCATGCCCGACGGCAGGTCGCCGCGCAGGGCAACGATGCGCTTGATGCCGGCTGCCTGGTACTGGGCGAGCAGGGCGCGCAGCTCGTCCTTGCTGTCGCCGACGCACGACAGGTGCGGGGCGGCCGGGACCTTGGCTTCGCTTTCCAGCTGCAGCACGGTGTTCAGCGTGCGGTCGCGGGTCGAGCCGCCGGCACCATAGGTGCAGGAGAAGAAGTCCGGGTTGTAGGCGGCCAGCTGCTTGGCCACGGCCATCAGCTTTTCGTGACCGGCGTCGGTCTTGGTGGGGAAGAATTCGAAACTGTAGCGGCGTTCTTGTGACATCTCTGTTTCCTCAGCTGCAAGCCATGGGCCGCAAGCTGCAAGTAAAAGCCAGGGCGGTGGGGGCCGGCCTGGCTCGGGCATCGATCAAGATTCAACGACTACCAGCGCCCGGCGGCATGCCACCGGGCGCTTGCCGCTTAGTAGCGGTAGGCGTGCGGCTTGAACGGGCCTTCCACAGCCACGCCGATGTAGTCGGCCTGCTGCTTGGTCAGTTGGGTGACCACGCCGCCGAAGCCGCGGACCATTTCCAGGGCCACTTCTTCGTCGAGCTTCTTCGGCAGCACTTCAACGGTCAGACGCTCGGCTTTCTTCTCGGCCGACAGGTCGGCGTACTTCTGCTCGAACAGGAAGATCTGCGCCAGTACCTGGTTGGCGAACGAGCCGTCCATGATGCGGCTTGGGTGGCCAGTGGCGTTGCCCAGGTTCACCAGGCGGCCTTCGGCCAGCAGGATCAGGTAGTCGTCGTTCTGCGGGTCGAAGTCGCCAGCGCCGGTGCGGTGGATCTTGTGCACCTGTGGCTTGACCTCTTCCCACGCCCAGTTCTTGCGCATG
The DNA here is from genome assembly GCF_021602585.1 of Pseudomonas faucium. Taxonomy (GTDB): domain Bacteria; phylum Pseudomonadota; class Gammaproteobacteria; order Pseudomonadales; family Pseudomonadaceae; genus Aquipseudomonas; species Aquipseudomonas faucium. The sequence continues at coordinate 183,606 of NZ_BQIP01000007.1, read as the reverse complement.
AAGGCGGTGTCGATCTCGTTGTCGAAGTGGCCGATGTTGCAGACCACGGCGCGCTTCTTCAGGGCCTTGAGCATGTTGGCATCGCAGACGTTGACGTTACCGGTGGTGGTGACGATCAGGTCGATCTTGCCCAGCAGGGCCTTGTCGATGCTGGCTTCGGTGCCGTCGTTGATGCCGTCGATGAACGGCGAGACCAGCTCGAAGCCGTCCATGCAGGCCTGCATGGCGCAGATCGGGTCAACTTCGGTGACCTTGACGATCATGCCTTCCTGACGCAGGGACTGGGCCGAACCCTTGCCCACGTCACCGTAGCCGATCACCAGGGCTTGCTTGCCCGACAGCAGGTGGTCGGTGCCGCGCTTGATGGCATCGTTGAGGCTGTGACGGCAGCCGTACTTGTTGTCGTTCTTGCTCTTGGTGACCGAGTCGTTGACGTTGATCGCCGGGACTTTCAGCTCGCCTTTGGCCAGCATGTCCAGCAGGCGGTGCACACCGGTGGTGGTCTCCTCGGTAACGCCGTGCACGCGGTCCAGAACGGCCGGGTACTTCTTGTGCAGCAGCTCGGTCAGGTCGCCGCCGTCGTCGAGGATCATGTTGGCGTCCCATGGCTGGCCATCCTTGAGGATGGTCTGCTCCAGGCACCACTCGTATTCTTCCTCGGTTTCACCTTTCCAGGCGAAGACCGGGATACCGGCGGCAGCGATGGAGGCGGCAGCCTGGTCCTGGGTCGAGAAGATGTTGCACGACGACCAGCGCACTTCGGCACCCAGGGCAACCAGGGTTTCGATCAGCACGGCAGTCTGGATGGTCATGTGGATGCAGCCCAGGATCTTCGCACCCTTGAGCGGCTGCTCAGCCAGGTACTTGCGACGCAGGCCCATCAGGGCAGGCATTTCCGATTCGGCGATGATGGTTTCGCGACGGCCCCAGGCGGCGAGGGAGATGTCGGCGACTTTGAAATCGGTAAAACCTGCAGGCGTGTTTACAGCGCTCATTGAGAGCCTCCATTCGTAGTGTGCGAATGGGCGCCGTTGTGCGTTGAGCGTCCGCGGCAGCGGACAACGCCCCATCCGAGCCTGACAGGCCGAGCCTGCTGCAGCGCCCCTCGGGTGGGTGGCGGGCATGGCACCGCTAATGGCTGCCATGTGAATCGGCAGGGATTATAGCCGTGGCCGTGTGACACACCAAAGGCTTTCTGTCGATTAATCGAGACGATAGTCGATGTTCAATGGAGCGCCCGGCGCCGCTCTGCCATCATTACTTCACGTTAGCCAAGCAGGTCAGGAGTACTGATGAACTTTCACACCCGCAAGTGGGTAAAACCCGAAGACCTCAACCCCAACGGCACACTGTTCGGCGGCAGCCTGCTGCGCTGGATCGACGAAGAAGCGGCGATCTACGCCATCGTCCAGCTGGGCAACCAGCGCGTGGTGACCAAGTACATGTCGGAGATCAACTTCGTCAGTGCCTCGCGCCAGGGCGACATCATCGAGCTGGGCATCACCGCCACCGAATTCGGCCGCACCTCGATCACCCTGCGCTGCGAAGTGCGCAACAAGATCACCCGCAAGAGCATTCTCACGGTAGACCGCATGGTCTTCGTCAACCTCGGCGAAGATGGCTTGCCGGCGGCCCATGGGCGCACCGAGATCAAGTACGTGCAGGACCAGTTCCCCGACTCGGCGGTGGAGTGATGGCCTGGGGCTGCTTTGCAGCCCATCGCCGGCAAGCCGGCTCCCACAGCTGTGGCCTACCTGTGGGAGCCGGCTTGCCGGCGATAGGGCCACAAAGCGGCCCTCAGCGTTTCAAGGCTGTGCGCTGACCTTGCGCACCACCCGGCCGATGCTCAACCCCTGCACCAGAATCGACGACAGCACCACGATATAGGTGATCGACAGCAGCAGGTCGCGCTCGCTGCCTTGGGGCAACGACAGCGCCAACGCCACCGAAACCCCGCCCCGCAAGCCACCCCAGGTCAGCACCCGCACAGTGCCTTTCGGCACGCTCCGCCAGCGCCGCAGCAGCACGATGGCCGGCGCCACCGTCAGCAGGCGCGACAGCAGCACCGCCAGGGCCAGCACCCCACCGGCCGCCAGGTGCAGCCAGTTGAACGGCAGCAGCAACAGCTCCAGGCCGATCAGGGCGAACAGCAGGGCGTTGAGCATGTCGTCGATCAGCTCCCAGAAGCCGTCCATGTAGCGGCGGGTCATGTCGTTCATCGCCAGGTTGCGGCCCAGGTTGCCGATGATCAGGCCGGCCACCACCATGGCGATCGGCGCCGAAACGTGCAGCTCGTAGCACATCGCCGAACCGCCGATGACCAGCGCCAGGGTCAGCATGACCTCGACCTGGTACTGCTCGACGCTCTTGATCATGCGGTAGGTGGCGTAGCCGATCACCCCACCGAACACCACGCCGCCGATGGCCTCGCGGGCGAACAGCAGCGCCGTCTCGGAAAAGCTCGGCGTTTCGCCCAGCTGGATGATGCCCAGCAGCACGGTGAATACCACCACCGCGGTGCCATCGTTGAACAGCGACTCGCCGACGATGGTGGTTTTCAGCGGCTTGGAGGCGTTGGCGGTGCGCAGGGCGCCGAGCACTGCGATGGGGTCGGTCGGCGAGATCAGCGCACCGAACAGCAGGCAGTAGATCAGCGGCACCTGCCAGCCGAACAGGGCGAACACCCAGTGCGACAGGTAGCCGATCACCACGGTGGCGATCAGCACGCCGATGGTGGCCAGCAGGCCGATGGGCCAGCGGTAGCTGCGCAGGTCCGCGAGGTTGACGTGCAGTGCGCCGGCGAACAGCAGGAACGCCAGCATCCAGTGCATCAGCAGGTCGTTGAAATCGATCTGGTTCATCAGCCCTTCGACGCGTGCCTCAAGGCCCGGGAAGCCGATCAGGCTCAGGCCCTGCAGCAGCAGGGAAAACAGCAGCGCGGTGACCATCACGCCGATGGCGGGCGGCAGGCCGATGAAACGGTAATTGACGTAGGTGAGGAGGGTGGTGAGGCAGATAAACGCGGCAACTAATTCAAGCATCCCGAATCCTGTAACAATGGCTTCCAAGTCGTACCCGAATGGCATCGGGCAGTTGTTTGATGACCTGGCGATGGTTTCGGGACACAGGTTTGACCAGATTTGTTCTTTTCGTTCCATCGCGCTTTCCGGGCCTGAAGCGTTGTATCGTTGCCCGCTCTGACTGCAAGGAGCTCCCCGCGTGTTGGCAACTTCCCTGGTCCTGATCGCCGCCCTGCTGCACGCGACGTGGAACACCCTGATCAAATTCAGCGGCGAGCGCCTGTTGGTCATCGCCAGCATGGATACCGTGGCACTGGCCTTCGCGGTGTGCGCCGTGGCCTTCACAGAGTTCCCGCCGGCCGAGATCTGGCCGTGGCTGCTGGCCTCGGCACTGGCCGAGCAGCTCTATCGCTTCTTGCTGATCCAGGCCTACCGGGTCGGCGACCTGGGCCTGGTCTATCCTCTGATGCGCGGGCTGTCGCCGCTGGTGGTGCTGGGGCTGACCCTGGCGTTCGCCGGCGAGTCGCTGAGCCAGCAGCAGATCATCGGCATCCTGCTGATCCCTTGCGGCATGGCCTGCCTGTTGTGGCAGGGCGGCGGCGGGGACCGGCTGCCCTGGTCGATGCTGCCGGTGGTGGCACTGATCGGCTTGTGCATCGGTTGCTACACCTGGTTCGACGGGCAGGCCGTGCGGCTGTGGGGCAAGCCCTGGGACTACCTGGTCTGGCTGACCTTGCTCAGCGCCTGGCCTTTTCCGCTGTTGGCCAGTGTGGCGCGGCTGGCGCCGTTCGTACTGTTCTGGCGTACGCAATGGCGGCTGGGCCTGGCGGTGGGGTTGTGCGTGCTGCTCAGCTATGCGCTGGTGCTGTGGGCCATGCACCTGGGCTCGGTGGCCGAGGCGGCGGCGCTGCGTGAACTGAGCGTGGTGCTGGTGGTGCTGCTGGGCATGCGCTACCTCAAAGAACCTTTTGGCGGGCCGAGACTCCTAGCTTGCGGGCTGGTCCTGGCAGGCATGCTGGTGATGAAGCTCTAACCCATTTTCGTACAAGGAGTCATGAGCATGACCGTTGCCCTGTGGTGCATCCTGATCGCGCTGGTGCTGCCGCCTTTCTGTGCGCTGATCGCCAAGGTCGCCAGCGGCCGTTTCGGCCTGAAGGACAATCACGACCCGCGCGCCTTCCTCGACACGCTGTCCGGGTTGCCACGCCGTGCCCATGCTGCGCAGCAGAACAGCTATGAAGCGTTTCCGGCATTCGCGGCGGCGGTGCTGGTGGCGGATGTGGTCGGCAATGCCGAACAGGTGACCCAGGATGTGCTGGCGGTGATGTACATCACCAGCCGCTTGCTCTACATCATCTGCTACCTGGCGGACTGGGCGGCGTTGCGCTCGCTGGTGTGGTTTGCCGGGTTGGCGTTGATCGTGTCGTTCTTCGTGGTTTCGATCTGAAATCGAGGTGGCTTCATCGCCGGCAAGCCGGCTCCCACAGGTAGTTCATCAGGCGTGAGGCCTGGGGCGACCCTGTGGGAACCGGCTTGCCGGCGATGCGGCCACTGCAGCTCTACAGAACCTTCGGCACGTCAGGCAGCGGCTGGCCTTTGGGCCACAGCATCCAGATCTGCCCCTGCTGCTTCATGTTCCCCGCCAGTTCCCCAGCCTGCGGCCCGGTGCCCCAGAACAGGTCCGCGCGCACCTCGCCAGTAATGGCCCCACCCGTATCCTGAGCCCCCACCGGCCGCACCACCGGCGTGCCGTCCGGGCGCGTGGTGGACAACCACAGCAAACTGCCCAGCGGGATCACCTTGCGGTCGATGGCAACGCTGTAGCCTGCCGTCAGCGGCACGTTGAGCGAGCCGCGTGGGCCCTCGTTGCTGTCGGGGCGGGTGCTGAAGAACACGTAGCTGGGGTTGCTGGCCAGCAGTTCCGGTACCCGTTGCGGGTTGGCCTGGGCCCAGGCGTGGATGGCGCCCATGCTCACGTCTTCTTTCTTCAGCTGGCCCTGCTCGATCAGCCAGCGGCCGATCGGCCGGTAGGGGTGGCCGTTCTGGTCGGCATAACCCAGGCGCAATTGGCGGCCATCAGCCAGTTGCACGCGCCCCGAACCTTGAATCTGCAGGAACTGCAGGTCCATCGGGTCGGTGAGCCAGGCCAGCACCGGTGCCTTGGCGCCATCGCGGTAGATCACTTCGGCAGTGTCGTAGGGCTTGAGCACGCGCCCTTCGATACGGCCCCGCAGGCGCTTGCCCTTGAGTTCGGGGTAGATGCTCGCAAGGTCGACGACAATCATGTCATCGGGGATGCCATACACCGGCACCTGGGCCTTTTCGGTGCGCTTGAGGCTGCCTGGGTAGACCGGCTCGTAGTAACCGGTGATCAGGCCATTGGCGTTGTTTTCGGCAGAACGCAGGCCGTAGACCTGCAGTTGCTGCTGCAGGAAGGCGCGTACCTGGGTGGCATCTTCGGGAATGCCTTGCGCAGCTTCGCAGGTGGCGGCCCACACCGGGTCACGCTTGAGTTTTTCGCAGCCCACTCGCCAGGCATCGAAGCCTGCCAGCAGCTCGCTGTCGCTGACCTTGGGCAGGTCGTTCCAGGTGGCGGGGGCGTAGGTGGCGATGGCATGCGGCTCGGGCTTGGCGCTTTCGCCGCCGTTGCAGCCCGCCAGCAGGGCCAGGGCCGGGAGTGTCCAGGCCAGGTGGCGCAGGGCAGATTTCATCGGTGGGTTCCTGTGGGGGCGAACATGAAGATTCACCCCTGTTTTTTATGTGGCTATTGGTCTTTGCCTGGCAGGCGGCGATACTGGCCGCCCATTTGCGAGGCCCAAGAGACCGTGATGTTCAAGCGATTGACCGTAGTACTGCTCGCCGCCCTTGCCCTGACCGCCTGTGACCGGGTCGACCCGAACTCGCCACTGGGCAAGCGCAAGGCCATCTTCAAGGACATGCTCAAGACCAGCGAGGACATGGGTGGCATGCTGCGCGGGCGCCTGCCGTTCGACGCCAGCAAGTTCGCCGACGGTGCGCTGACGCTGGACGCCCTGGCCCACGAGCCCTGGCAGCACTTCCCTCAGGTGCAGGATGACGGCAACAGCAGTGCGCGGCCCGAAGTGTGGCAGCGCCAGGCGCGCTTCCATGAGCTTGCCCAGGCGCTGGAAGGCGTCACCGGCGAACTGGTCGAGGTGACGCGCAGCCAGCCGCTCGACGCTGCGCAGTTGAAAGGGCCGATGGACAAGGTCGAGGCTGCCTGCAAGGCGTGCCATACCGAATTCCGCAATCATTGATCAGCTGTGAGGGCCTCATCCAACCCGTTCACCGCAGGCCTGAACCCGGGTGGTGAACGTGTGGGAGCCGGCTTGCCGGCGATGAGGCCCTCAGGGCGATCAACGGTCGAGTTCGTCGACCGCTTCCTGCAGTTCCTTGCGCGACTCGGCCAGCTTGTCCTTGCGCTTGTTGATCTTTTCCGAATCGCCTTTCTTCTCGGCCTTCTTCAGGTCCTTCTCGCGCTGGGCGACTTCATGGCGGGCATCCAGCACCTTTTGCTCGCGCTCTTTGCGCAGGCTCGCGTCGGTGCAGTTGTCGACGCCGCGCAGCGCTTGTTCCAGGCCCGCGACCTGGTTGCTGTTGCCGTGCTCGCGGGCGATCTTCAGCTGGTTCTCGATGGCGCTGCGCTTGGCGGCGCAGCCAGTCAGACCCTCATCCGGTTGGGCAGCCTGCGCGACACCTGCGGCCAGACCGAGTGTTGCCAGCAGAACGAGGGTGGAAATACGTTTCATCAGGGCCTCCTTGACGGGGCGGGGCAGCAAAAAGTTGTGGCAAATGCTGCCTTGGTTTTGCCGATTTAGGAACCCTTGTTGGACTTTTCTAGAACAAACCAAGGCATTTCAGGCCGATATTTTTGTGAAAACTCATTGCGCCGTGCTTGCGCCGCGCTGCGAGAAACCGTCTACATCGAATTTCCCCAGCCGCTCGGCGATGCCCTGAACGGCCGCTGTGGAAAAGAAAGTGCTCAGCTGTTGCGCCCGCGTTTCACCTACCCCAGGCAGTGCCTGCCAGTCACTCGGGGAGCGCTGGGCCAGGGTTTGCCAGCTGCCTTCAAGCAGCACCGCGCGCGGTGCGGGCACGCCAAGCGCACGCAGCCACTGTTCGAAGGGCCGGGCACGGCCACTGGCGAACGCATCGAGCAAGCGCCTGGCGGTGGTTTCGCTGATGCCCGGCACGCCCATGAGCTGCTCGGCATCGAGCGCGAGCCAGTCACCGATCGCGCTCACCCGGCCACTTTCCACCAGCCGCTGCCAGGTGCCCGGGCCGGTACCCGGCATGGCCAGGCCATGCTTGCCGCTTAGCCAGGTGAGCCGGGCGATGAACTGCTCCTGGCAGCCTTCGCTGGCCTGCCAGCAGCTGTGGGCGTGGTAGCGCCCGGGTGCAGGCGGCGTGACGCTGGGCCGCTGCACCGCGCGGTGCACCACTTGTTCGAAGCGCGGGATGGCCAGCCCGGCCAGGCTGATGGCCACCTGATCCCCTGGGCGCACGTCAGCGGCCCGCCAGCGCGCCAGCGAGCCCAGGCTGACCTGGGTGATGCGCCGATCGTCCAGCGCCACTGGCCTGAGCTTCAGCAGCGGGGTGACCTTGCCGGTGCGCCCCACGCGAAAGTGCACCTCGCGCACTTCGGCCAGTGCCTGGGCAAAGGGATGTTTCCACGCAGCGATCCAGTAGGGCGCGTTGGCTTGCCAGCGCTCGGCAGGTGGGCGGCTGTCCTGGCGCAGGATCACGCCGTCGGTGGCGAAGGGCAGGGGGGAGCGGTACCAGTGCTGGCGCCATTGGCTGGCGTGTTCGAGGTTGTCGATGGGGTGGCTGTAGGATTGGCTGTCCGGGAAGCCCAGTTCGCGCAGTTTTGCCAGGCGCTCGGCTTGGCGGGCGGGGCCTTGGGGCCAGTCCCAGACGAACAGGCCGATGCTGGTGCCCGGTTCGGCGCCCAGCTGCTTGCGTGCCAGCAAGCCGGCCACGGTGCCGCGGGCGTTGGCGCTGCCTGCCTGGGCTTGCACGTGCTGCTCCAGGCGCAGGTAGAGCTCGCCCTGCAGTGTCAGATCCAGTGCCTGGGGCAGTTGCCGGGGTAGCGCGGTGAGCTTTGCAATATGGCGGCTCCAGTCGTGCCCCTGAAGCCCGTCGCCACGGCTGAGCACTTTCACCAGGCGGCCCTGTTGGTAAATCAACGTGGCAGCAACGCCGTCGACCTTGGGCTGGATCCACACCCCCGACTTGCTGGCCAGCCAGTGCGCCACGGCCGTTTCGTCGGGCAGTTTGACGACCCCGGTATGGGCAATGGGGTGAGCGATCGGCCCGCGTGCGCTGGCCAGCGAGCCCAGTTCGCGCTCCATCGCAAAGCACTGCTCAAGCTGCAGCAGGCGTTGGCGGCTCTGGTCGTACAGCTCGTCGGCCACCTGCGCCTGGCCCAGGCGGTGGTAGTGGTCGTCCCAGCGCTGCAGGGTGTCGCGCAAGCTGGCCACTTCGGCGGCGGCCTGCGTGGCGGACCATGCCGGGCATTGGCCTGCATGGGCAGGCAGCAAGGGCAGTATCAGCAGGGCGAACAGCAGCATCCAGGGCATGGCCAGCATCCTTGCGTGGCGGGAAGGTGCTCCTCAGCCTAGGCAAGTGCCCCGGGGCCTGCCGAATGCAGTTGTCAGCCGATATGTCACGAAAAAGCCCCTGCCGATCGCTCGGCAGGGGCTTTTGTTTACGCCTGCAGGAGCCTTACAGGCCGGCAGCGTCACGCAGCGACTGGGCGCGGTCGGTGCGCTCCCAGGTGAAGGTGGTGAAGGTGTCGTCGCCGACAGTCTTCTGCTGCGGGGTGCGGCCGAAGTGGCCGTAGGCAGCGGTTTCCTGATACATCGGGTGCAGCAGGTCGAGCATGGTGGTGATCGCGTATGGGCGCAGGTCGAAGCACTCGCGCACCAGCTGGACGATCTTCGCGTCGGACACCTTGCCGGTGCCGAAGGTGTTGATCGAGATGGAGGTCGGCTGGGCCACGCCGATGGCGTAGGACACCTGGATCTCGCAACGCTCGGCCAGGCCTGCGGCAACGATGTTCTTGGCCACGTAGCGGCCGGCGTAGGCAGCGGAACGGTCGACCTTGGACGGGTCCTTGCCGGAGAACGCGCCACCACCGTGGCGAGCCATGCCGCCGTAGCTGTCGACGATGATCTTGCGGCCGGTCAGGCCGCAGTCGCCCACTGGGCCACCGATGATGAAGTTGCCGGTCGGGTTGATGTGGTACTGGGTGTCCTTGTGCAGCAGTTCGGCAGGCAGGGTGTGCTTGACGATCAGCTCCATCACCGCTTCCTGCAGGTCTTTTTGCGACACTTCAGGGTTGTGCTGGGTCGACAGCACGACCGCGTCGATCCCCACGACCTTGCCGTTTTCATAGCGGCAGGTGACCTGCGACTTGGCATCCGGGCGCAGCCAAGGCAGCAGCTTGGACTTGCGCGCTTCGGCCTGGCGCTCGACCAGGCGGTGCGAGAAGCAGATCGGTGCTGGCATCAGCACGTCGGTTTCGTTGCTGGCGTAGCCGAACATCAGGCCCTGGTCGCCGGCGCCCTGGTCTTCCGGGCGGGAGCGGTCAACGCCCTGGGCGATGTCCACCGACTGCTTGCCGATGATGTTCATCACGGCGCAGGTGGCGCCGTCGAAGCCGACGTCGGAGCTGTTGTAGCCGATGTCGATGATGACCTTGCGCACCAGCTCTTCCAGGTCGACCCAGGCCGAGGTGGTGACTTCGCCGGCGATGATGGCGACACCGGTCTTGACCAGGGTTTCGCATGCCACGCGGGCGTACTTGTCCTGGGCGATGATGGCGTCCAGGACCGCGTCAGAAATCTGGTCGGCGATCTTGTCCGGATGCCCTTCGGACACGGACTCGGAGGTGAAAAGGGAGTATTCGCTCATCTCGACGGGTTCCTAAAATTTACCGATGGTGTGTGTCGCCAGTCGTCCGCTGAAAATGGCGGACCTGTATCTGGAAACCGTTACGCAAGCCCACGTAGAGGCTGTCCCCGAGGGCCAGCCCGGCCGCATTGGCCCAACGGGCCAGGTCGTCCTGTTCGAAGCCCAGCCAGAGGTCGCCGCAGGCATCGCGCGCCCACCCCTGGTCATGGCTGCACAGTTCGGTGACCAGCAGGCTCCCGCCCGCTTTCACCCGTTTGGCCAAAAGGCGCAGGGCCAGGGCCGGGTCGCTGAAATGGTGCAGCACCATGTTCAGCACAACGCAGTCGGCTTCCACATCCGTTGCACCCAGTGCATCGGCCAACTGCAGGTTTACATTATTCAAGCCTTCGCGCTCGCACACCTGGCGCGCCAGCTCGAGCATGGTCGGGCTGTTGTCCAGGGCGGTGACGCGGGCAAAGCGCCGGGCCAGGTCGGGCAGAAAACCGCCGTCACCGGGGCCGACTTCCAGCGCACTGGCGCTGGGCGCAAAATTCAGCGTGTCGAGCAGTGTCAGCAGGCTTTCGCGGTACTGCGGCAAGCCGGCGATCAGGTCTTGCTGGGCGCGGAACTTCTCTTCCACACGCAGGAAGAAGTCCTGGCTGGTGGCGGCGCGGCGTTGCTGGATCTGCGCGATGCGGGCCTGGACATCCTGGGCCAGGGCCAGCTCGTCGACCTCGTCGAGCAGCGCCGTGTGCAGGCGGCCATGGGGCAGGGCGCGGCGGTAGAAGATGGCGTTGCCTTCGCGGCGCGTGGCCACCAGCTCGGCCTGGGCCAGCACCTTGAGGTGGTGGCTCATGCCCGACTGGCCGATGTCGAAGATCTGCGCCAGCTCCAGCACGCCGAACGAATCGCTGGCCAGCACCCGCAGAACATTCAGGCGCAGCTCGTCGCCGCTGGCTTTGCACAGGGCAGCCAGGGTGTCACTTTGCTGGGGCGGGATCGATTGCGCACGCTGATTCATGGGCCGGCAGTCTAGACAGGCATCGTTGCCCTCGCAAGGCCAATATCAAAAAGTTTTGATATTGGCTGATGGGCGGGTGCGGTGGTCGCTGTGGATTCCCGGTTTTCACCCGCTTTGGCGGCCAATCACAGGAAAAATACCCAACTGCGACCATACGTCATTGCCCCGGGGCCCGCCTGTGGGCGAAAATGGCCGCCTTTTTCGTAACACCACCTATTCAAGCCCCAGGAGATAAGCGATGCCCAGCCGTCGTGAACGTGCCAACGCCATTCGTGCCCTCAGCATGGATGCCGTGCAAAAGGCTAACAGCGGCCACCCAGGTGCCCCCATGGGCATGGCGGATATCGCTGAAGTGCTTTGGCGCGACTATCTGAAGCACAACCCGAGCAACCCGAAATTCGCTGACCGTGACCGCTTCGTGCTGTCCAACGGCCACGGCTCGATGCTGATCTACTCGCTGCTGCACCTGACCGGCTACGACGTCACCATCGATGACATCAAAGGCTTCCGCCAACTGCACAGCCGCACCCCGGGCCACCCGGAATACGGCTACACCCCAGGCGTTGAAACCACCACCGGCCCGCTGGGCCAGGGCCTGGCCAACGCCGTAGGCTTTGCCCTGGCTGAGAAGGTACTGGCTGCCCAGTTCAACCGCGAAGGCCACAACATCGTCGACCACAACACCTATGTGTTCCTCGGCGACGGCTGCATGATGGAAGGCATCTCCCACGAAGTCGCCTCGCTGGCCGGCACCCTGGGCCTGAACAAGCTGGTTGCCTTCTACGATGACAACGGCATCTCCATCGACGGCGAAGTGCACGGCTGGTTCACCGACAACACCCCGGCACGCTTCGAAGCTTACAACTGGCAGGTGATCCGCAACGTCGACGGCCACGATGCCGAAGAGATCAAGATGGCCATCGAGACGGCGCGCAAGAGCGACCGCCCGACCCTGATCTGCTGCAAGACCATCATCGGCTTCGGCTCGCCGAACAAGCAGGGCAAGGAAGACTGCCACGGCGCTCCGCTGGGCAACGACGAAATCGCCCTGGCCCGCAAGGAACTGAACTGGAACCACGGCCCGTTCGAAATCCCCGCCGACATCTACGCCGAGTGGGATGCCAAGGCCGCCGGTGCCCAGGTCGAAGCCGACTGGAACCAGCGCTTCGACGCCTACGCCAAGGCCCACCCGGAGCTGGCTGCCGAGTTCAAGCGCCGTGACAGCGGCGAGCTGCCGGCCGACTTCAGCGAAAAGGCCCAGGCCTACATCAATGAAGTGGCGGCCAAGGGCGAGACCATCGCCAGCCGTAAAGCCAGCCAGAACACCCTGAACGCCTTCGGCCCCCTGCTGCCTGAGTTCCTCGGCGGCTCGGCCGACCTGGCCGGCTCCAACCTGACCCTGTGGAAAGGTTGCAAGGGCATCGAAGCCAACGACGCCAGCGGCAACTACGTGTTCTACGGCGTGCGCGAGTTCGGCATGACCGCGATCATGAACGGCGTTGCCCTGCACGGCGGCCTGGTGCCTTACGGCGCGACCTTCCTGATGTTCATGGAATACGCCCGCAACGCGGTGCGCATGTCGGCGCTGATGAAGCAGCGCGTGATCCATGTGTACACCCACGACTCCATCGGCCTGGGCGAAGACGGCCCGACCCACCAGCCGATCGAGCAGCTGACCAGCCTGCGCAGCACCCCGAATCTGGACACCTGGCGCCCAGCCGACGCGGTCGAGTCGGCCGTGTCCTGGAAGCACGCCCTGGAGCGCAACGACGGCCCTTCGGCGCTGATCTTCTCGCGCCAGAACCTGCAGCACCAGGCGCGCGACGCCCAGCAGATCGCCGACATCAGCCGCGGCGGCTACGTGCTCAAGGACTGCGCCGGCGAGCCTGAGCTGATCCTGATCGCCACCGGTTCCGAAGTGGGCCTGGCCGTTCAGGCGCATGCCAAGCTGGCCGAGCAAGGCCGCAACGTGCGCGTCGTGTCGATGCCCTGCACCAGCGTGTTCGACGCCCAGGACGCCGGCTACAAGCAGTCCGTGCTGCCGGTCGAAGTGGGCGCGCGTATCGCCATCGAAGCTGCCCACGCCGACTTCTGGTACAAGTACGTCGGCCTGGAAGGCCGTGTCATCGGCATGACCACCTACGGTGAGTCGGCGCCGGCACCTGCGTTGTTCGAAGAGTTTGGCTTCACCCTGGAGAACATCCTGGGCACCGCCGAAGAGCTGCTGGAAGACTGATAGAGGCGTAAGGCGAGGGCTTTGCCCTCGTTTCGCGACACAAGGCCGCTCCTACAGGGGACGATGTACTTCTGTAGGAGCGGCCTTGCGTCGCGATGGGCCGCAACGCGGCCCCAACCAGCCATCCTGTGTTAGCGAGCCACCGAATGCCCCACCCGCGTCCCTACAAAGTTGCACTCAACGGTTATGGCCGCATCGGCCGCTGTGTCTTGCGCGCACTGTTCGAGCGTGGGGCCAAGGCCGGTTTCGAGATCGTTGCACTGAACGACCTGGCCGACCAGGCCAGCGTTGAATACCTGACACGCTTCGACTCCACCCACGGGCGTTTCCCCGGCGAGGTGAAGGTCGACGGCGATTGTCTGCATATCAATGGCGACTGCGTGAAAGTGCTGCGCAGTACCACCCCCGAGGGCGTCGACTGGGCGGCCCTGGATATCGACCTGGTGCTGGAATGTTCCGGCGCCTACCACACCCGCGCCGATGGCCAGCGCTTCCTCGATGCCGGCGCGCCGCGGGTGCTGTTTTCCCAGCCCATGGCCAGCGAGGCGGATGTGGATGCCACGGTGGTCTACGGCATCAACCAGGCCTGCCTGACCGGCAGCGAGCGCCTGGTGTCCAACGCCTCCTGCACCACCAACTGCGGCGTGCCGCTGCTGCGCGTGCTGGACCAGGCCTTTGGCATCGAATACGTGCAGATCACCACCATTCACTCGGCGATGAACGACCAGCCGGTGATCGACGCCTACCACCACGAAGACCTGCGCCGCACGCGCTCGGCCTTCCAGTCGGTGATTCCGGTGTCCACCGGGCTTGCGCGGGGTATCGAGCGCCTGCTGCCGGAACTTGCCGGGCGAATCCAGGCCAAAGCGGTACGCGTACCGACCGTCAACGTCTCGTGCCTGGACATCACCCTGCAGACCGCCCGCGACACCAGCGCGGCCGAGGTCAACCGGGTGCTGCGCGAGGCGGCGCTGGAAGGCCCGCTCAAAGGCTTGCTGGCCTATACCGAGCTGCCCCATGCCAGCTGTGATTTCAACCACGACCCGCATTCGGCGATCGTCGATGCCAGCCAGACTCGCGTCTCAGGCCCTCGCCTGGTGAACCTGCTGGCTTGGTTCGACAACGAATGGGGGTTTGCCAACCGTATGCTCGACGTTGCCGAACACTATCTGCACGTCGTCCACCCAACCCGCACCAAACAGCCCTGAAGGACTGCATTCATGACCGTGTTGAAGATGACCGACCTCGACCTGCAAGGTAAGCGCGTACTGATCCGCGAAGACCTCAACGTGCCTGTGAAGGACGGTGTGGTAACCAGCGACGCGCGTATCCTGGCAGCGCTGCCGACCATCAAGCTGGCCCTGGAAAAGGGCGCGGCGGTAATGGTCTGCTCGCACCTGGGCCGCCCGACCGAAGGCGAATTCTCGGCCGAGAACAGCCTCAAGCCGGTTGCCGACTACCTGAGCAAGGCCCTGGGCCGCGACGTGCCGCTGGTTGCCGACTACCTGGACGGCGTCCAGGTCAAGGCCGGTGACCTGGTGCTGTTCGAGAACGTGCGCTTCAACAAGGGCGAGAAGAAGAACGCCGACGAGCTGGCGCAGAAATACGCTGCCCTGTGCGACGTGTTCGTGATGGACGCCTTCGGCACCGCCCACCGCGCCGAAGGTTCGACCCACGGCGTTGCCAAGTTCGCCAAGGTCGCCGCAGCTGGCCCGTTGCTGGCCGCCGAACTGGATGCCCTGGGCAAGGCCCTGAAAGCCCCGGCCAAGCCGATGGCGGCCATCGTTGCCGGCTCCAAGGTGTCGACCAAGCTGGACGTGCTGAACAGCTTGAGCACGGTGTGCGACCAGCTGATCGTCGGTGGCGGCATCGCCAACACCTTCCTTGCCGCAGCCGGCCACCCGGTTGGCAAGTCGCTGTACGAGCCTGACCTGGTCGAAACCGCCAAGGCCATCGCTGCCAAGGTCAGCGTGCCGCTGCCGGTGGACGTGGTGGTGGCCAAGCAATTCGCCGAAAGCGCCGAAGCCACCGTCAAGGCCATCGCCGACGTGGCGGCTGACGACATGATCCTGGACATCGGCCCGCAAACCGCGGCCAACTTCGCCGAGCTGCTGAAGTCGTCCAAGACCATCCTGTGGAACGGCCCGGTCGGTGTGTTCGAGTTCGACCAGTTCGGCAACGGCACCCAGGTGCTGGCCAAGGCCATCGCCGAAAGCGCTGCGTTCTCCATCGCCGGTGGTGGTGACACCCTGGCGGCCATCGATAAATATGGCGTCAGCAAAGATATCTCCTACATTTCTACCGGTGGCGGTGCATTCCTCGAGTTCGTCGAAGGCAAGGTACTGCCGGCCGTGGCGATCCTGGAAGAGCGGGCAAAAGCCTGACAATGGCGGCGCCTGGCAAAGGGAGCGACCTGATGGTCAAGCGATTGCCTGTGATGATCGTGGCGGGCCTGCTGAGCGCATGCTCCAGCGGCCCGACGCCGGACGGCGACCCGGCGCAAGCGCCCAAGGGTGGTTGCTACCAGTCCGAATGGCAGGCTGAAACCGTGCCGGTGATCAGCAAGCGCGTGGGCCCCGAAGGCCTGGAAAAATACGATGAAGAGCACCAGCGCCAGGCGCCGGGCTGCCCTTGATCGGGCGGCAGGCAACCTGAAGGCTGTTTTGTGGTCTTGAACAAGGGGCCGCTGTGCGGCCCAATCGCCGGCAAGCCGGCTCCCACAAGGTACAGCGCTGACCTCGGGAGCAGCGCTTGACCTGTGGGAGCCGGCTTGCCGGCGATTGGGTCGCGCAGCGACCCCTAGCGGAGTAACGTGATGAAAGCGCTCTTGGCCGTGACGGCCCTGGCGACACTGGCAGGATGCTCGCTGCTGCAGCCGGCGCAGCCCGCCCCGGCAGACAACTGGACCCGCTGGGTCTGCGACAGCCAGGCCGAGGTGCTCTGGCGCTTCGCCGATGCGCAACAGGATTCGGTCGACGTTCGCCTCGGCGGCGGCGACCAGGTCTACCGGCTCAAGTCCGAGCCGAGCGCCTCGGGGGCGATGTACAGCGATGGCGTGCTGGCCTTCCACACCAAGGGCGACGAAGGCCTGGTGTACTGGGTGGCAACCAACGATCTGATAGGGCGGGGCTGCAAGGCACCGTGACTGGCCGGGCCGCGCAGGCGGCCCACACTACTTGAACAGCAACCGCCCCTGCGGCAGGCTTGCACGAAACAAACGACGCTTGTCGGGAGAGAGATACACAATGGCACTCATTAGCATGCGCCAGATGCTGGACCACGCCGCCGAGTTCGGTTACGGCGTTCCGGCTTTCAACGTCAACAACCTCGAGCAGATGCGCGCCATCATGGAAGCGGCCGACAAGACCGACTCTCCGGTCATCGTCCAGGCCTCCGCCGGTGCTCGCAAATACGCCGGTGCGCCGTTCCTGCGCCACCTGATCCTGGCTGCCATCGAAGAATTCCCGCACATCCCGGTGTGCATGCACCAGGACCACGGCACCAGCCCTGACGTGTGCCAGCGCTCGATCCAGCTGGGCTTCAGCTCGGTGATGATGGACGGCTCGCTGGGCGAAGACGGCAAGACCCCGACCGACTACGAGTACAACGTGCGCGTTACCCAGCAGACCGTTGCCATGGCCCACGCCTGCGGCGTGTCGGTCGAAGGCGAGCTGGGCTGCCTGGGTTCGCTGGAAACCGGCATGGCCGGTGAAGAAGACGGCATCGGCGCCGAAGGCGTGCTGGACCACAGCCAGATGCTGACCGACCCGGAAGAGGCCGCCGACTTCGTCAAGAAGACCCAGGTCGACGCCCTGGCCATCGCCATCGGTACCAGCCACGGTGCCTACAAGTTCACCAAGCCGCCTACCGGTGACGTGCTGGCCATCGACCGCATCAAGGAAATCCACAAGCGCATCCCCAACACCCACCTGGTGATGCACGGTTCTTCCTCGGTACCGC
This sequence comes from Pseudomonas faucium, assembly GCF_021602585.1. GTDB lineage: Bacteria > Pseudomonadota > Gammaproteobacteria > Pseudomonadales > Pseudomonadaceae > Aquipseudomonas > Aquipseudomonas faucium. The sequence goes on along the minus strand of NZ_BQIP01000007.1, from coordinate 166,457 downwards.
AAGAGTGGCTGGCGATCATCAACCAGTACGGCGGCGACATCAAAGAGACCTACGGCGTACCGGTCGAAGAAATCGTCGAAGGCATCAAGCACGGCGTGCGCAAGGTCAACATCGACACCGACCTGCGCCTGGCCTCCACCGGTGCCATGCGCCGCCTGATGGCCCAGAACCCAAGCGAGTTCGACCCGCGCAAGTTCTTCGGTGAAACCGTCAAGGCCATGCGCGACGTGTGCATCGCCCGTTACGAAGCCTTCGGCACCGCCGGCAATGCCTCGAAGATCAAGCCGATCTCCCTGGAAGGCATGTTCCAGCGTTACCTGAAAGGTGAGTTGGCCGCCAAGGTCAACTGATCCGCTGAACGGTACGGAAAACCCGCAGAAATGCGGGTTTTTTTATGGCCGAAATGCCAGCAGGTGACCGTTAGTCGACTACCCTTAGATTTCTTCACTGATAGCGTTCTGATTGCATTGCGTGTTGCAGGCTGGTGTCTAGAGTATTAATCGGATCCAATTGCAGGTTGAAGTCGGTCACACAAGAGAAGCAGCATGGATGGCGCTTACCCTCACCCCCCAGAGAGCAAATCTGTGCTCCTGGTGGTGGATGATTACCCGGAAAACCTCATCAGCATGCGCGCATTGCTGGCGCGCAACGATTGGCAAGTGCTAACGGCAAGCTCGGGGACGGAAGCCTTGAGCGCCTTGCTCGAACACGATGTCGACCTGGTGCTGCTGGATGTGCAGATGCCGGAAATGGACGGCTTCGAAGTCGCCCGGCTGATGCGTGGCAGCCAGCGTACCCGGCTCACCCCGATCATCTTCCTCACCGCCAACGAGCAGTCCGATGCCGCCGTGCTCAAGGGCTACGCCAGTGGCGCGGTGGATTACCTGTTCAAGCCGTTCGACCCGCAGATCCTCAAGCCCAAGGTGCAGGCGCAACTGGACCAGCAGCGCAACCGGCGCATGCTGCAGCGCCTGACCCGCGAGCTGGAAGCGGCCCGGGCTTTCAATGCCTCGATCCTGGAAAACGCCGCCGAGGGCATCCTGGTGGTCGATGCCTCGGGCACCATCAGCTTCGCCAACCCGGCCATTTCACACTTGCTCCAGGCGCCGGTGGAGCAACTTCAAAGCGTGCACCTGCTGGATCTGGTGCAATTGCCCAATGCCACCTTGTGGCACGACTCCGACTTCCACCAGGCCTACCTGGCACGGCGCATCTTCCGGGTGCACGACGCCCATTTGCGCACGGTGGGCGGCCACCTGGTGCCGGTGGCGCTGTCGTGTGCGCCCTTGCCCGCCGACCAGCAGGCAATGGTGGTGACGGTGCTCGACATGTCGGTGGTGCGCAACCTGCACCAGCAGCTCGAATACCAGGCGGTAACCGACCCTCTCACCGGGCTGCTCAACCGCCGCGGCTTCTACCAGGCCGCCGAAGGCGTGCTGCTGCGCAACGAGCGCTCCGGCAAGGCCCAGGCGCTGATGTACATGGACCTGGACGGCTTCAAGCGCATCAACGATTCGTTGGGGCATGAGGCCGGTGACCGGGTATTGCGCTGGGTGGCCGAGCAGTTCAAGGACTGCCTGGGCAGCGAGGCGCTGCTGGCGCGCATGGGCGGCGACGAGTTCACCGCACTGTTCGACAGCCTGCCGTACCCCGAACAGGCCGGGCGCTTCGCCGAGCAACTGCTGGAGCGGGTTTCCATCCAGCAGCCGATGGAGGGCCTGGATGTCAGCCTGGGCGTGAGCATCGGTATCGCCACCTACCCGGACTGCGGGGCCACGGTGGAAGGCCTGCTGCGCGCCGCCGATGCGGCGATGTATGCGGCCAAGCAGGCTGGGCGCCAGCAATACCGCTTCTACGACCAGGAGCTCAACGGCCGCGCGCGTTCGCGGTTGATGCTCGAAGACAGCGTGCGCCAGGCAGTCGAGGCGCAGGACTTCAGCCTGGTCTACCAGCCGCAGGTCGGCTTCGCCGATGGGCACCTGCGCGGCTTCGAGGCCTTGCTGCGCTGGCAGCACCCCAGTGTGGGCGATGTACCGCCAGGGCTGTTCATTCCCCTGCTGGAAGAGGCCCGCCTGATCAACCGCCTGGCCAGCTGGATTTACCGCCAGGGCGCGGCCCAGCGCCACGCCTGGCGCGAGCGTTTCGCGCCGGACCTGGTGCTGGGCATCAGCCTGAGCCGGGCGCAATTCGCCATGCCCAGCCTGGTCGATGAGCTGCGGCGGGTGATCGACGAGTACCATTTGGTGCCCTCGCAGCTGGAGGTGGAGGTCGCGGAGACTTCCCTGACCGACAACCTCGAGGCGGCCATCAAGCAGATACACCGGGTGCACGAACTGGGCGTGAGGGTGGCGCTGGACGACTTCGGTGCCGGTGACTGCTCGCTGCGCATGCTGCGCGACCTGCCGATCGATACCTTGAAGCTGGACCGCCACCTGGTGGCGCGCCTGCCGGACTCGGCCGCCGATGCCGCGCTGGTGCGCAGCGTCATCGGCCTGTGCGCGCAATATCGCATCACGGTCATCGCCGAAGGCGTGGAAACGCCGGCCCAGGCGGCCTGGCTGAAAGCCAACGGCTGTGCCTACGTGCAAGGTTTTCTGGTCGCCCACCCGATGACGGCGGCGCACGCCAGCGAGTTCCCGGCAATTTTTCCCTGGCCCCGGCCCTGATTGGCTAGAATCGGCGTTCGTTACGCCGAAAACCGTGCCATGACCGTATTACGCTACTTGCAAGCCTACCCGCCGCACCTGCAACAGCAGGTGCAGCAAATGATCGACAGCGACCGCCTGGGCGGCTACCTGCAGCAGCGCTACCCGGGCCGCCATGACGTGCAGAGCGACAAGGCGCTGTACAACTACGCCCAGCAACTGCGCCAGCAGTACCTGCGTACTGCGCCGCCGCTGGACAAGGTGCTGTTCGACAACCGCCTGGACCTCACCCACCGCGCCCTGGGCCTGAACACGGCGGTGTCCAGGGTGCAGGGCGGCAACCTCAAGGCGAAGAAGGAAATCCGCATCGCCTCGCTGTTCAAGGAGGCGGCGCCGGCGTTTCTGCGCATGATCGTGGTGCACGAGCTTGCGCACCTGCGCGAGCGCGACCACAGCAAGGCGTTCTACCAGCTGTGCCAGCACATGGAACCGGACTACCACCAACTGGAATTCGACCTGCGCGTGTACCTGACCTATCGGGAACTGCCAGGCAACCTGTAAGGACCCCGCAGCATGGAAGTGAGCAAGACCAAGAGCAGCTTCTATCGTCGTTTGTACGTGGCCTGGCTGATCGACAGCCAGACCGCCACCAGCGTACCGGCCCTGATGGAGGCCACCGGCATGCCGCGGCGCACCGCCCAGGACACCATCGCAGCCCTGGCCGACCTGGACATCGTCTGCGAGTTCGAGCAGCAGGAAGGGGCGCGCAACCACGCCGGGCACTACCGCATCCATGACTGGGGGGCGATCGACAAGCAGTGGATCATCCGGCACCTGCGCCAGATCCGCGAGGTGCTCGGCTACCCGTGAGCTGCCGGGCTCAGGCCTTGCGCATGCCGATGTGGGGGATGTCGTCTTCCAGGTACTGCTCGCCCACCACTTCGAAGCCGTGCTGGCCATAGAAGCCCTGCAGGTGCGCCTGCGCCGACAGGTACACCGGCGTGCCCGGCCAGCAATGCGCGGCCGCTTCCAGCCCTTTGAGCAGCAGCGGGTGGCCCAGCTTCAGCCCGCGCGCCTGCGGCGCCGTCACCACGCGGCCAATGACCACGTCGCCACCCTGGGACTGCGGATCGAGCAGGCGCAGGTAGGCCAGCAGCTGGTCTTCCTGCCACGCCATCAGGTGCAGGGTATCGCCTGCCAGGTCCTGGCCGTCGACTTCCTGGTAGGCGCAGCGCTGCTCCACCACGAACACTTCGGTGCGCAACTGCAGGATGGCGTAGAGCTGCTCCTTGCTCAGATCAGTGTGGTGCTTGCAGACCCATTCGATGGACATGGCGGGTAACTCCTGAAAATGATCGTCGATCATCGCAAATCTGCTGGCCGGCGACGAGTGGCAGATGGGTTCGGCCAAAATAGAGGCTAAATGACACTATTGGCCGCTGCCCTGCGCCACGGCTTTGTGTACTCTCGTTTGCAGATGCCTTTCATCACGTGTGCCCCCTCTGCAAAAGGACTTCAGCATGCGGCCACTGCTTTACGCGTTGGGATTGTTGGGCGTGATGCTGACAGCACCTGCCCTGGGCCAGGAAAAGCTGCGGCTGGTGGCCGACAACTGGCCGCCGTTCACCGACAGCGGCATGCCCGGCGGTGGCCTGGCCACCAGCCTGGTCACTACAGCGCTGACACGTGCGGGTTATGCCAGCGGCTACGAGGAAGTGCCCTGGGCGCGAGCGCTGATGGGCATTGGCGAAGGGCGCTACGACGTGCTGATCAACACCTGGTACAACGACTCGCGGGCGCAGGTCGGCCAGTTTTCCAAGGGCTACCTGAACAACCGTATTCGCCTGCTCAAGCGCAAGGGCGACAACTTCCGCTACCAGCAGCAGAGCGACCTGTACCCCTACAGCATTGCCGTGGTGCGCGACTACGCCTACTCGCCGGTGTTCGATGACGACAGCCGCCTGCACAAGGTGCAGGTGCGCAACTTCTCCACGGCCGTGCGCATGCTGGCGGCAGGGCGGGTGAACCTGGCGGTGGAGGATGAGTACGTGGCGCGCTACAACCTGCAGCGCGAGCCGCAGCAGGTGCGCGATGGCGTGACGCTGGTGGGGCCGCCGCTGGCGGAGAATACCCTGCATATTCTGGTGAGCCTGAAGCATCCCGAGCACCAGCAGATCGTCGAACGCTTCGAACGGGCCATTGCGGCGATGAAGGCCGATGGCAGCTATGCGCGGTTGTTGCGCCAGCATGGCTTTTGACCTCTGGCGTCTGTGCTGGCCCTATCGCCGGCAAGCCGGCTCCCACAGGTACCCCTTTGGTCTTCAGGGCTGTGCAGATCACTGGCTTTGTGAGCCCTCTTTGATCAGGTGCGCGGCCAGGGTCCGCAGCGGCCCCAGCTGCCGGCAGATCAAGGCCAGCTGCGTCTGCACCAGCCGCTGATGCTCATCCACCTCATCGGGCATCTGCTCCAGCGCATTGGCCAGCGCCTCCTCGGCGTCGCTATGAATGGCCACCGGCAAGCGCGCCGCCAGGCCATTGGCAATCTCGTCCAGGCTGTCGGCCAGGCTCTGCCCGGCGCCGTCGATCAACTGTTCCTGCACCTCTGCCGGCAAGGCATTGTCGCGGTGTGCGCCCAGCCCCGAGAGGTAGCTGAGCAAGGTATGCGACAGCACCAGGAAGCGGAAGCCCACGTCCGCCTCCTTACGGAAATGCCCAGGCTCCATGAGCATGTTGGCCAGCGTGGTGGACAGCGCGGCATCGGCGTTGTGGGCGTTGCGCCGGGCCAGGCGGTAGGCGAGGTCGTCGCGCTTGCCGTGGGCGTACTGCTGCATGATCTGGCGCAGGTACAGGCTTGCGCAGCTCAAGGTATTGGCCAGCGCCTTGTTCAGGCGCCGGCCCTGCCAGTCGGGGAGGAACAGGAACACCGCGAGGATGGCGATCAGGCTGCCCACCAGCGTATCGAACAGGCGCGGCAGGAACAGGCCGTAGCCATCGCCGATCTGATTGAAGCAGAACAGCACCATCAGCGTGATGGCCGCCGTGGCCAGGGTGTAGCGGGTTGTGCGGTTGACGAAGAACACCACCCCGGCAACCACCGCGAACAGCGACTGGATCACAGGGTTTGGGAACAGGTCGAACAGCGCCCAGCCCACGGTCAGGCCGATGGCCGTGCCGAAAATCCGCTGCACCAGCTTGCGCCGGGTCGCGCCGTAGTTGGGCTGGCAGACGAACAGCGTGGTGAGGATGATCCAGTAGCCCTGGGTCGGGTGGATCAGGTGCACCATGCCATAGCCGATCGACAGCGCCAGCGGCAGGCGCAGGGCGTGGCGGAACAGCAGCGAGGTGGGTGTGAGCTGGGTGCGCAGGCGGGTCCACACGTCTTTGAGGTTGCGCGGCGAGCGGTCGAGCAGGCTGCTGTCGCTGGCATCGGCGAGGCTGTCCGGGTTGCTGGCGGCGCCCAGCAGGCGGTCGAGGGTGGCCAGGTTGGCCGCCAGTGCTCGCAGCGAGCGCAACAGGCCGCGCCAGGCCGGGTTGTTCTGGTTGCGCAGGTGCTCCAGGGAGGCGTTGAGGTCTTCCAGGGTGTCGGCGAAGCGGCTGTCGAGCACGAACGGCTGGCGCAGGCGGATCGAGCGCGCCAGGTCCTGGCAGGCCGAGCCTTGATGGCGCAGCAGGCGCTGGCAGCGGAACATCACGTCGCTGTGGAAGAACGCATCGGCCAGGGCGTTGTAGGGGTAGTGCGAGGCGCTGACGCGCTCGTGGATGTCCTGGGCCAAAAAGTACAGCTTCAGGTAGCGGCTGACCTTGGAGTTGGGCTGGCTGTTGCCCACCCTGTGCAGGATGATTTCCTTGGCCGCGTTGAGGGCCGCGACCACCTTGCCGTTCTGCTGGGCCAGCTCCAGGCGCCGGGCTTCCAGGTCATGGTTGCGGATCGGCTCGAACAGGTTGGCCTTGAGCTTGAGGTAGCGGCCCAGTTCGAAGAACAGCTTGGCCAGGCTCTGCTGCACCGGCTGGTTGGAAAACAGCGCCTGCCACAGCACCGACAGCAGGCCGTACCAGGCAGCGCCGGCCACCAGCAGCAGCGGTTCGTGCCAGAAGTCGGTGACCTGGCCGCCGCGCTGGTCGACGCCGATCATGGTGTACACCGCGGTGATCAGCGTGGCCGAGGCGATGGCGCCATAGCGCTCGCCCAGCGCCCCGAGCATGGTCAGGCCGAAGGCCGCCAGCGCCAGGGCGATAGCGAATATCCAGGGGTAGGGGAACAGCAGCTCGACGGCGAGGGCGGCGATGGCGAAGCACACCAAGGTCACCGCCAGGGCGCTGAGGCGGCCCTGCCAACTGTCGTCGGTCTCGGCCAGGGCGCTGGCGATGATGCCGAGGAACAGCGGAATCAGCAGGCCCATCTCGTTCTGGTACCAGCACAAGGCCAGGCTGCCGGTGAGGGCAATGGTCACTCGAATGCTGTAGCTGAACTTGTCTTGGCCCCACAGGCGACGCAGTGACTGACGGAACGAGCTCGATGACATGATGGCCTTGGGCAGTGATCGAATGAATGCATTGCCGCACGGACCAGCAAGAAGCGTTCCGTGCTGCTGAATGGATTCTACTCTACACGAACTGCGCCGCAGCGTTGGCCGATGCCCAGGCCCACTGGAAATTGAAACCGCCCAGGTGGCCGGTGACATCCAGCACTTCACCGATGAAGTACAGCCCAGGGCTCTTCAGCGATTCCATGGTCTTGGACGACACCTCGCGGGTGTCGACACCGCCCAGGGTCACCTCGGCGGTGCGATAGCCCTCGGTGCCGGCCGGCACCAGCTGCCAGGCGGCCAGCTTGTCGGCGATCTGCGCCAGTTCCGCCGGGGTGTACTGCTTCATTGGCTTGGATTCGAACCACTGCTCGGCCAGCAGGTTGGCCAGCTTGCGGGTGAATACCTCGCCCAGCACCGTCTTGAGCTCGGCGTTGGCGCGTTCGGCTTGCTGCTGTTGCAGCCAGGCCAGCGCATCGCGATCGGGCAGCAGGTTGATCTCGACGGTGTCGCCGGCTTCCCAGAACGATGAGATCTGCAAGATCGCCGGGCCACTCAGGCCGCGGTGGGTGAACAGCAGGTTTTCGCGAAAGCTGGTGCCGTTGCAGCTGGCCGTGCAGTCCAGCGAGGTGCCCGAAAGCTCGGTGCACAGTGCCTTGAGTTGGGGCTCGGTGATGGTGAACGGCACCAGGCCGGCGCGGGTCGGCAGCAGGGTGTGGCCGAACTGGCGCGCCACCTGGTAGCCGAAACCGGTGGCGCCCAGGGTCGGGATCGACAAGCCGCCGGTGGCGATCACCAGCGACTGGCAGGCGAACTGGCCGGCGCTGGTTTGCAGCAGGTAGCCGCCTTCGGTCTTCTCGATGTGCTGGATGCTGGTTTCCATGCGCAGTTCGGCACCGGCCTCGGCGCATTCGGCCAGCAGCATGTTGAGGATGTCGCTGGCCTTGTTGTCGCAGAACAGCTGGCCGAGCTTTTTCTCGTGGTAGGGCACGCCGTGCTTGGCCACCAGCTCGATGAAGTCCCACTGGGTGTAGCGGGCCAGGGCCGATTTGCAGAAGTGCGCGTTGTGCGACAGGAAGTTGGCCGGCTCGGTGTACAGGTTGGTGAAGTTGCAGCGCCCGCCGCCGGACATGAGGATCTTCTTGCCGGGCTTGTTGGCGTGGTCGAGCAGCAGCACCCGGCGGCCACGGCGGGCGCTGAGCTGGGCGCACATCAGGCCGGCGGCGCCGGCGCCGAGGATGATCACGTCGGTGGAGTGCACGGTATACCTCTTGGTAATAGGGGCCGCGGTGCGGCCCAATCGCCGGCAAGCCGGCTCCCACAAGGGCGGGCACACTCCTCATGTGGGAGCCGGCTTGCCGGCGATTGGGCTGCAACGCAGCCCCAGGAATCGTCAGATAATGCGGACTTTCAGGGCCCGGCCCTTGATCTTGCCGCTGTTCAGCCGCTGCATGGCCTGCTTGGCCAGCGCCCGCTCCACGGCAACGAACGCCTGGAAGTCGAAGATGGCGATCTTGCCCACCTGCTTGCCCGGAATGCCGGCATCACCGGTCAGCGCACCCAGGATGTCTCCCGGGCGCAGCTTGTCCTTGCGCCCGGCGGCAATGCACAGGGTGGTCATCACCGGCAGCAGCGGCTCGCCGCCTTTGTGCTTCAGGCTGTCCAGCTGGTCCCAGCGCAGCGGGCTCTTCTGCAGCGCTTCGATGGCCTGGGCGCGGTGGCCTTCGGCTGGCGCCACCAGGCTCACGGCAATGCCTTTCTCGCCTGCACGGCCGGTGCGGCCGACGCGGTGCACGTGGATTTCCGCATCACGGGCCAACTCGACGTTGATGACCATGTCCAGGCCATCGATGTCCAGGCCACGGGCGGCCACGTCGGTGGCCACCAGCACCGAGCTGCTGCGGTTGGCGAACATGGTCAGCACCTGGTCGCGGTCGCGCTGCTCCAGGTCGCCGTGCAGGGCCTGGGCGACGATGCCCTTGGCGGTCAGGTGGGCCACCACGTCCTCGCACTGCTGCTTGGTGAAGCAGAACGCCACGCAGGACTGCGGGCGGTAGTGGCCGAGCACGCGGGTAACGGCCTCCAGGCGCTGCTGCGGGTCGATCTCGATGAAGCGCTGCTCGATCTGGTTGTCGGTGTGCAGGCTCTCGACCTTCACTTGCTGCGGCTTGCGCATGAAATCGGCGGCCAGCTGCTCGATGCCGGCCGGGTAGGTGGCCGAGAACAGCAGGGTCTGGCGGCGCGACGGGGTCTTGCCGATGATGGCGGCGATGGCGTCGAAGAAGCCCATGTCGAGCATGCGGTCGGCCTCGTCGAGCACCAGGGTGTTGAGCCCGTCGAGGACCAGGGTGCCCTTGTCCAGGTGCTGCTGGATGCGCCCTGGGGTGCCGACGATGATGTGCGCACCGTGCTCCAGCGAGGCGATCTGCGGGCCCAGCGACACACCGCCGCAGAGGGTGAGGATCTTGATGTTGTCCTCGGCCCGGGCCAGGCGCCGCAGCTCCTTGGCCACCTGGTCGGCGAGCTCGCGGGTGGGGCACAGCACCAGGGCCTGGCAGCCGAAGTAGCGCGGGTTGATCGGGTTGAGCAGGCCGATGCCGAAGGCGGCGGTCTTGCCGCTGCCGGTCTTGGCCTGGGCGATCAGGTCCTGGCCCTTGAGGATGACGGGCAGGCTCTGGGCCTGGATGGGCGTCATCGAGGCATAGCCGAGGGCGTCCAGGTTGGCCAGCATGGCGGCGGACAGCGGCAAGGTAGCAAAGGCGGTGGATTCGGTGGTCACGAGGCGGGCCTGCGGTGCGAAGCGAAAAATGCCGCACAGTCTACCAGCCCCATGGCCATTCGCCCTACGATTCCACGTGTTGTTCCGGACGACGGGCACGCCTTCCGTCCGTCGGCGCCAGTTGCAGGAAGATCGCCGCGGCCAGCATGGCCATGACGCCGATGGTCACGAAGGTCAGCTGGAAGGCCTGCAGGGTGGTTTCCACGCCTTCGGCGCTGCCGGCGGCGGTGAAGCCGCCGAGCAAGGCGCCGGCGCAGGCCACGCCCAGGCTCAACGACAGCTGCGCGACCACCGACAGCAGGCTGTTGCCGCTGCTGGCGGCGGCATCGTCGAGGTCGATCAGGGTCACCGTGTTCATGGCCGTGAACTGCATCGAGTTGACCGCCCCGAGCAGGCCCAGTTGCACCAGCAGCACGGCATAGGGGGTCTGCTCATCGACCAGCCCCAGGCTGGCCAGCAGCAGGCCCAGCAGCAGCGTGTTGCCGGTGAGCACGATGCGGTAGCCCAGGCGCTCGATCAGCGGCCTGGCGATGGACTTGGCAAGCATCGCCGCCGCCGCCAGCGGGATCATGCTCATGCCCGCCTGGGCCGGCGAATAGCCCAGCGCCACCTGCAGCAGCAACGGCACCAGGAACGGCAGGGCGCCGCTGCCCAGGCGCGCGAACAGGTTGCCGAGGATGCCGATGGCGAAGGTGCGCACGCGAAACAGGCTGGGCGAGAACAGCGGCTCCGGGTCGCGCCCGGCGCGCAGCCAGTAGGCGGCCAGGCAGGCCATGCCGGCGAACAGCAAGAGCATGACCCGCAGGTGCGGCAGGTGCAGTTCGCCCAGGCCTTCCATGGCGATGGTGATCAGCACCATCGCCGCGCCAAAGAGGATGAAGCCCGGGCCGTCGAAGGTGGTGCGCTCGGCGCCGCGCAGGTCGGGGATGAACTTCCACACCGCATAGCAACCCAGCGCGCCCACCGGCAGGTTGATCAGAAAGATCCAGTGCCAGCTGAGGATTTCCACCAGCCAGCCGCCCAGGGTGGGGCCCAGCAGCGGGCCGAGCAGGCCGGGGATGGTGATGAAGCTCATGATCCGCACCAGCTCGGTGCGTGGGTAGGCGCGCAGCACCACCAGCCGCCCCACCGGCAGCATCAGCGCGCCGCCCAGGCCCTGTACCACGCGGGCGAAGATCAGGAAGCCGAGGCTGTTGGTCATGGCGCACAGCAGCGAGCCGAAGCTGAACAGCAGGATGGCGCTGAAGAAGATGCGCTTGGTGCCGAAGCGGTCGGCGATCCAGCCCGAGGCGGGGATCAGCAGGGCCACGGTGAGCATGTAGGCAATGATCACGCCCTGCATGCGCAGCGGGTTTTCATCCAGGGAGCGGGCCATGGCCGGCAGGGCGGTGTTGAGGATGGTGCCGTCCAGGGACTGCATGAAGAAAGCGATCGCCACCACCCAGGGGATCCAGCGGGCGGTGGTCGGGTCCAGCGGGGTGCGTTCGGGCATGGCGTCCTCTTCCGTCTGTCCGGGCCTCATCGCCGGCAAGCCGGCTCCCACAGGGGTGTTGTGGGAGCCGGCTTGCCGGCGATGAGGCCCGGATGGCCAATCACAATGTCAAGGTCAGCCCTTTGACCAGCGCCCCCGGCAAATGACTCGACCCGGTACTGCGCTGCCCATAGGTACTGGTCGACAGGATCATCTCGCGCTCGCAGGTCAGGTCTTCCAGCTGGCTGCCCAGCAGGCTGTACAGGCTGTCATCGAAGCGCATGGTGCTGACTGGCCCCTGGATCTGCCCGTTCTCCACCCAGAAGGTGGCAAAGCGGGTCAGCCCGGTCATGCGCGCGGCGGGCAGGTCCGAGTAGTTCAGGTACCACAGGTTACTGATGTATAGCCCAGTGCCCAGGCGCTCAAGAATCTGCTCGTGGGCCAAGCCGCCGGGCGCCAGGCTCAGCGCGCAGGGCGACTCGTAGCTGTCGGCGCCGTTGCTGGGCAATTCGAACTCCACTGCACTGCGAGCGCTGACCAGCTTGTCCACCGCGCGCCCCTGGCTGATCAGCGGCACATCCAGGCGCGGCGAGCCCTCATCGGAAAACGCCGGGCTCAACGAACCACTGACCTGTTCGCTGAAGCTGACCTGCGGGCTCAGCCGCGCATCGCCGTTGTACAAGCGCTGCAGGGCACTGTTGCCGGTGGCCAGCGCCTGGGCCGAGAAACCGCCCCAGCACAGCATGCCGGCGATTTCGTCCATGGCGGCAGGTGCCAGGTAGGCGCGGTAGCTGCCGGGCTTGAGGGTGACTGCCGGGCGGCCGAGGAAGCCCAGCTGCTCACGGGCCTGGCGCAGGCGCGCGCTGAACTCGTCGGCGTTCCACACCTGGCCGGCATAGTTGGCTTTCACGGCCTGGCCATTGCTGTGGAACAGGCTCCAGTCGAAGTTGAAGCTGTTGGCCTGGTGCCAGCCAAAGGCGCCGAAGGAGCTGGCGAAACCGCGGCAGATCGGGCCGGCGGCATAGATGCCGACCAGGTCCAGGTCGCCCGCTTCGCGCTCGAGCAGCGCCAGCACTTCGCTCAGCGCCGGCAGCGGCTGTTGCTGCTGGCTGTGGCTGTGCCAGGCGTTCTCGTCCAGGCGCAGGTAAGGGTCCACGGCCAGCAACGGCAGGGTCTGGCGCAGTTGCTGCAAAGCCTCGCCCAGGCGCTGGCGGTCCAGCTGCGCATCGTCGCTCAAGGTGACCTGGTGTTCGGCCTGGCGCCCGTCACGGATCAGCCGCAACTGCGCGCTGGCCTGGCTCACGGCGCCGGCCTGGCGCACCTTGGCGTGGTTGAAACGCACGAACTGCGAGTGTTCGGCGCTGTAGCCGAGGGTGAACTGCTCGCCGGGTTGCAGTGCATCGCGCAGCACGCCCACCAGGGCTTCGAATGTTTGCTGTGGTGTCATCAGGCGTCTCCCCCGAATACGTCGATCTGGCGGAACACGCAGGCGGGCGAGGCGTGGCCCACGCGTACCACCTGGTTGGGCTCGCCCTTGCCGCAGTTGGGCGTGCCCAAGACCTGGAAGGTGCTGCGGTCGCCGACCGCCGCCAGGTTGCCCCAGAACTGCGCGGAAATACCGCGGTAGTTGGGGTTCTTGACGATGCCCTTGAGCTCGCCGTTTTCGATCAATTGCCCCCATTCGCAGCCGAACTGGAACTTGTTGCGCGCATCGTCGATGGACCAGGAGCGGTTGGTGCGCATCAGGATGCCGTGCTCGATGCCTGCGATCAGCTGCTGCAGCGGCTGGTCGCCGGGCTCGATGTTGAGGTTGGCCATGCGGTCGATCGGCGCGCGGTTCCAGCCGCAGGCACGGCTGTTGGCCACGCCGTCCAGGCCTGAGCGGAACTGCGACAGCGCACCGCCCAGCGGGCGCAGCAGCAGGCCGTCGCGAATCAGGTACTGCTTGCGGGCCGGGGTGCCGTCGTCGTCGTGGCTGTAGCTGGCCAGCTCTTCGCCGATGGTCGGGTCGAAGGTCACGTTGAGCCATTTGGAGCCGTACTGCAGGTGGCCGAAATCGCTGGCTTTGACGAAGCTGGTGCCGGCGTAGTTGCGCTCGTCGCCGAGGATGCGGTCCATCTCCAGCGGGTGGCCGATGGACTCGTGGATCTGCAGCATCATCTGGTCGGGCATCAGCAGCAGGTCGCGGGCGCCGCTGGGGGTGTTGGGCGCCAGCAGCAGTTGCAAGGCCTCGTCGGCGATGTGGCGGCCGGCGCCGACCAGGCCGCAGCGCTCGATGACCTCGAAGCCGCCCTGCTGGCCGAAGTTGTCACGGCCAAGGCTACGGCTCTGGCTGTCTTGCCCGTCGCTGGCGGTCACGCCAAGGCCTGGGAACAGGAAGCGCTGGGCATGGCGCAGCTCGGCGCCGGCGCTGTTCAGGTAGGTCTGCTCGACCAGGCTCATGCCAAGGCTGGCCTGCCAATCCACTAGGCGGCTGTCCTTGGGCACGCTGGCCGATTCGGCGGCGAGCAGGCCAAGGCAGTCGGCGAGGCTCGGCAGCGGTTGCTCGAAGTTGGGCGACACATGGTCGTGGCGCGCAGCGGTCACCGCTTGCTCGCGCAGGTCGAGCAGGCTGTGCCGGGCGATTTGCCGGGCCAGGTTTTCGGCCTGTTCGAGGGCGCGCTGCAGGCCTTGCTGGGACAAGTCGGCGGTGGCCGCATAGGCCTCCACGCCATTGACCCGCACGGTGAGCATGGCGCCTTCGTCCTGGCTGAACAGCGGCGGCTCGGCGACGTTGCGCCGAACCGAAAGTGATTGGTGCGACTGTTTTACATGACGCAGGGAAAACAACTCGGCCGTGCTGCGCAGCGCGGCGAAGCGCTGGCGCAGCAAAGCGCTGGAATCGAACATGGAAAAGCCTCCGTGTACACGGTGGCTCCCCCTAGAACCACCCCTCTTGCATGGCCAGGCAGGTATCGTCGCGCGCCTCGAGCAATGCCAGCTCATTATGGCAGCCAGGTACTTCCCAGGTCAGGAAATAACGTGCGGCCTGCAGCTTGCCCTGGTAGAAGTCGCGGTCGCTGGCATTGCCCTCGAGCAGGCCCAGTTCGGCGTGGATGGCCTGCTCCAGCCAGCGCCAGCCGACCACGCAATGGCCGAACGCCTTGAGGTACAGCGCGGAGTTGGCCAGGGCGCCGGCGACCTTGCCGTGCGCCAGGTCGCCGAGCAGGGCCAGGGTCACGGCCTGCAGGCGATTGACCAGTTGCTCCAACGGCTGGCGCAGGGCGTCGAGGTTCGGATGATGGCTGGCGCGTTCGCCGGTTGCGGCGATCAGGCGGATCAGCAGTTTCAAGCCGGCGCCGTTGTTCTGCGCCAGCTTGCGCCCGAGCAGGTCGAGCGACTGGATGCCCTCGGTGCCCTCGTGGATCGGGTTCAGGCGGTTGTCGCGGTAGTACTGCTCCACCGGGTATTCGCGGGTGTAGCCGTGGCCGCCGAGGATCTGGATGGCCAACTCGTTGGCCTTGAGGCAGAAGGCCGAGGGCCAGGATTTGACGATCGGGGTCAGCAGGTCGAGCAGTTCCTTGGCCTGTTGCCGTGCGTCTTCATCGGGGGCGGTGTGGGTGTCGTCGAACAGGCGCGCAGCGTACAGGCCGAGGTCGAACGCGCCCTCCACGTAGGCTTTCTGCGCCAGCAGCATGCGCTTGACGTCGCTGTGGTTGATGATCGGCACGGCCGGGCTGTGCGGGTCCTTGCTGTCCGGCAGGCGGCCCTGCGGGCGCTGGCGGGCGTACTCCAGCGAGTACAGGTAGCCGGCGTAGCCGAGCATTACCGCGCCCATGCCGACGCCGATGCGCGCCTCGTTCATCATCTGGAACATGCAGGCCAGGCCCTGGTGGGGCTGCCCCACCAGGTAGCCGACGCATTCGCCGTTGTCGCCGAAGTTCAGCGCAGTGGAGGTGGTGCCGCGCCAGCCCATCTTGTGGAACAGGCCCGCCAGCAGCACATCGTTGCGCGCACCGCGGCTGCCGTCGTCGTTGACCAGGTACTTGGGCACGATGAACAGCGAGATGCCCTTCACCCCGGCGGGGGCGTCCGGCAGCTTGGCCAGCACCATGTGCACGATGTTTTCCGACAGCTCGTGGTCGCCGCCGGAGATGAAGATCTTGTTGCCCTTGAGCCGATAGCTGCCGTCGCCGGCAGGTTCGGCGCGGGTGCGGATATCGGCCAGCGAGGAGCCGGCGTGGGGCTCGGTCAGCGCCATGGTGCCGTAGTAGCGGCCTTCGATCATCGGCTGCAGGTACAGGCGCTTTTGTTCTTCGCTGCCGAAGGTTTCGATCAGGTTGGCCGCGCCCATGGTCAGGAACGGGTAGGCCGTGGTGCCGGCGTTGGCCGCCTGGAAGTGCGCGAAGCAGGCTTGCGAGACCAGGCTGGGCAACTGCATGCCGCCCACTTCGAAGTCGCGGTTGGCGTTGAGGAAGCCTGCTTCGAGGAAGGCGTCCACCGCAGGCTTGACCTCGGGAATCAGCTCGGCGCGGCCGTCCACATAGCGCGGCTCGTTCTCGTCGGCCTTGCGGTTGTGCGGGGCGAAGTACTTCTCGGCGATGGTGCGGGCGGTGGACAACGCGGCGTCGAAGGTTTCGCGGCTGTGCTCGGCGAAGCGCGGGCGTTGGGTCAGGGCTTGGGCGTCGAGCACTTCGTAGAGTTCGAAGGCGAGGTTGCGGGAGCTGAGCAGGGTCTCGGGCATGGGGGCGGTCCTTGGGCGGGCTTGGGCCGAGTCTAGGGATTGAGGGGGAAGGGGGACAGGTTAATTGGTGTGGGTGATATGGGTTCAGAAGATGACGTGGCCGATGAGGGCTCGCCCGGTGCCCGACGGGGTGTCTATAGGAAAATTCTTACTTGCGCCTAGGACGCGTATGGCAGATTCCCTTGCGATAGAGCGGTTGAATAGTGATCCCTTTCAAGTCGCGGGCTGGATATCAATGTCGTTAGAGTCAAACGCCTCATTTATGGTTAACCGGCAGTTTTTCGTCGTGTCCCCCAAGAAGTTTGCAGTTATGACAATTTTTACATTCGGCGGGTATTCGCTTTTCTGTTTTTATCGTTCCTGGGTGTTGCATCGTGCTGCTACGGGAGAGCGGGTTTTACCGCTCATGCGCGCACTCTTTGGCCTCTTCTTCATGTACTCACTTTTCAGGCGCGTCGATAAAAAGATTTGCCAGACGGGGCGCAGCTACACGTGGTCTCCGGCTAAGCTGACGGTCGCGATTGTTCTTGGATGGATAGTGCTCTTGTTAGTGGATCAGGGGTTGTGGCAGAGCCATCCACATCTGGCGAGTTCATTGCTTATTGGAGCCTTTGGCCTGCAGGTGTTTGCGCTCACCCGGGTTCAGTGCGCCATTAACTTCTGTGAAGGAGATGAGAGTGGGCAGTCGAACGCCAAATTCACCATTGCGAACTGGCTAGGGATGGCGTTGGGCCTTGTGATGTGGCCCTTGCTTATTCTGTTGACGCTGCTTTCCGTGTTGTTGAGTTACAACATTGTCGGCGCTTGATTGGGCGCCTGTGGGAGCCGGCTTGCCGGCGATAGGGCCAGATCAGCCAGTAGAGAGATTTCAGGGATGTGTGTATCAAACGCATGGCGTTCCACGCTGTTGTTCTGGAGCGCCATGGATGCCTTCTATATCGGTTTTGTGTTGTTTAGCAGCCTGCGCCGGGGTGCGATACCGCTTTGGACCGACCTGAATGATGCGCTCGGCAACATGAACAATTGGGGTGGCGGTCTCGAGGTAATGATATGGATAGGCCTTGCTGTACAGCTTTCCGTGGTTGTGAGCTGTGTGCTGTTCTATAGAGGTGGCAGGTCGGCTATCTACTTTGCGGCTGTGCAGTTTCCATTTCGAGCGTTCTTCATTGTTCCGTCGGTGTCTGTTTTCTTGATGGTGCCGGCTTTGGTTGCCGGCTTGAGTAACTGGGTGTGGGCTTGCCTGTTGGTGGCTTCCGAATTGGCCAAGGCAGTGAGTTTATGGCGCCAATACAGGCACCTTTGACCCACAAAAAAAGGAGAGCCTAAGCTCTCCTTCTTCACCACCAACCCTCAGCCTCAGCCAATGGTCATCAAGCTGGCGTTGCCCCCCGCCGCAGCGGTGTTCACGCTCACCGCCCGCTCAATCACCAAGCGCTCCAGCGCAATCTGGTGATCACCGCTGGACAGCCCGTGCACGCCAACGATCGCCCCGGCACGCTTGGCCACCTGCTGGCAAACGCCTCGCAGCTGGTCCGAGTCGCCATGGTGGATCACGGCATCGAACGCCACTTCATCCTTGTTCCAGTCCGCCACCAGCTTGACCTTGGCCTGCAGCTCCTTCGGCAGGCGGCCGCGCAGGGCTTTGCCTGGTTCGTCATCCACCCACACCGCCGAGCTGCCGACTGCCAGCACCGCGGCAAACTGCGCGAGCAGGTCAGCCTCGTTGTCGGCCAGGCACAGCACATGCTCGCGCGGCAGAATAGTGTAGCTGTTGCGCTCGCCGGTCGGGCCAGGCAGCAGGCGGGCGATGCCGCTTTGCGACTGGCTGGCGAACTGCTCGCACAGCGCGACCAGGTCGGCTTGCTGGTTGCCCTGGGCCCAGGCCTTGAGGCTGTGCAGCGGCTTGATCAGTTGCTCGTGCAGGGTGCGGTCCGGCTTGCCGTCGCCGTCCTGCTGCTGGAAGTGGCGGCCAATCGCGTCGGCCGGGCGGGTCGACAGCAGGCGGTACAGGTACAGCGGGCCGCCGGCTTTCGGGCCGGTGCCGGACAGGCCTTCACCGCCGAACGGCTGCACGCCCACCACGGCGCCAACGATGTTGCGGTTGACGTACATGTTGCCGGCGTTGGCGTGCTCCACCACCTTGGCGATGGTCTCGTCGATGCGGGTGTGCACGCCGAGGGTCAGGCCGTAGCCGGAGTCGTTGATCTGCTCGATCAGCTGGTCGAGGTTGCGGCGGTTGTAGCGCACCACGTGCAGCACCGGGCCGAAGATCTCGCGCTTGAGCTCGTCGAAGCTTTCCAGCTCGATCAGGGTCGGCATGACGAAGGTGCCGCGCTTGACCTCGGCCGCATCGGCGATGGCCACCTGGTAGACCGCGCGGCCTTTCTCGCGCATGCCCTGGATGTGCTTCTCGATGCCGGCCTTGGCCTCGGCGTCGATCACCGGGCCGATGTCCACGGCCAGGCGGTCGGGGTTGCCCAGGCGGCTTTCGGCCATGGCGCCCTTGAGCATCTCGATCACGCGGTCGGCGGAGTCTTCCTGCAGGCACAGTACGCGCAGGGCCGAGCAACGCTGGCCGGCACTGTCGAAGGCCGAGGACACCACGTCGATCACCACCTGCTCGGTCAGCGCCGAGGAGTCGACGATCATCGCGTTCTGCCCGCCGGTTTCGGCGATCAGCGGGATCGGCCGGCCCTGGTTGTCCAGGCGCCCGGCGACATTGCGCTGCAGCAGGCGCGCCACTTCGGTGGAGCCGGTGAACATCACGCCCTTGACCCGTTCGTCGCCGACCAGGCCGGCACCGACGGTTTCGCCGCGCCCTGGCAGCAGTTGCAGCACGCCTTGCGGGATGCCGGCTTCGAGCAGCAGGCGCACGGCCTGGGCAGCGATCAGCGGGGTTTGTTCGGCCGGCTTGGCCAGCACCGGGTTGCCGGCGGCCAGGGCCGCGGCCACCTGGCCGGTGAAGATCGCCAGCGGGAAGTTCCACGGGCTGATGCACACCACCGGGCCCAGTGGGCGGTGGGCGTCGTTGCTGAAGTCGTGGCGGGCCTGCACGGCGTAGTAGCGCAGGAAGTCCACCGCTTCGCGCACTTCGGCGATGGCATTGGCGAAGGTCTTGCCGGCCTCGCGGATGAGCAGGCCCATCAGCGGCTGGATCTCGGCTTCCATCAGGTCGGCGGTGCGCTCGAGAATCGCGGCGCGCTCGGCCGGCGGGGTGGCCTGCCAGATCGGTGCGGCATTCAGCGCGCACTGGATGGCGTTGTCGACGTCGGCGACCGTGGCTTCCTGCACGTGGCCCACCACATCACGCTGGTCGGCCGGGTTCAGCACTGGCACGGCAGCGGCCTCGCTGGCGGCGCAGGCCAGCAGCGGGGCGGCTTTCCAGGCGTTGTTGGCGGTGGCCAGCATGGCGCAGGACAGCGATGCCAGGCGGTGTTCGTTGGCCATGTCGATGCCGGCCGAGTTGGCCCGCTCGCTGCCGTACAGGTCGCGCGGCAGGGGGATGCGCGGGTGCGGCAAGCCGATGCTGCCTTCCTGGGTGCCCATGCGCTCGATGCTGGCGACCGGGTCGGCGACCAGTTCCTGGATGGAGATCGAGTGGTCGGCGATGCGGTTGACGAACGAGGTGTTGGCGCCGTTTTCCAGCAGGCGACGAACCAGGTAGGCCAGCAGGGTTTCGTGGGTGCCGACCGGTGCGTACACGCGGCACGGCCGGTTCAGCTTGCCTTCGGAAACCTTGCCCACCACTTGTTCGTACAGCGGCTCGCCCATGCCGTGCAGGCACTGGAATTCGTACTGGCCTGGGTAATAGTTCTGGCCGGCGATGTGGTAGATGGCCGACAGGGTGTGGGCGTTGTGGGTGGCGAACTGCGGGTAGATGGATTCTGGTACCGCCAGCAGTTTGCGTGCACAGGCAACGTAGGAAACGTCGGTGTACACCTTGCGGGTATACACCGGGTAGCCTTCCAGGCCATCGACCTGGGCGCGCTTGATCTCGCTGTCCCAGTAGGCGCCTTTCACCAGGCGGATCATCAGGCGGTGGCGGCTGCGCTTGGCCAGGTCGATGACGTAGTCGATCACATACGGGCAGCGCTTCTGGTAGGCCTGGATGACGAAGCCGATACCGTTCCAGCCGGCCAGCGAAGGCTCGAAGCACAGGCGCTCGAGCAGGTCGAGGGACAGCTCCAGGCGGTCGGCTTCTTCGGCGTCGATGTTCAGGCCGATGTCGTACTGCTTGGCCAGCAGGGTCAACGCCAGCAGGCGTGGGTACAGCTCTTCCATCACGCGCTCGTACTGGGCGCGGCTGTAGCGCGGGTGCAGTGCCGACAGCTTGATCGAGATGCCCGGGCCTTCATAGATGCCACGGCCATGGGAGGCCTTGCCGATCGAGTGGATCGCCTGCTCGTAGGAGGCCAGGTACTTCTGGGCGTCGTGCTCGGTCAGTGCGGCTTCGCCGAGCATGTCGTAGGAATAGCGGAAGCCCTTGGCTTCGAAGCGGCTGGCATTGGCCAGGGCTTCGGCGATGGTTTCGCCGGTGACGAACTGCTCGCCCATCAGGCGCATGGCCATGTCGACGCCCTTGCGAATCATCGGCTCGCCGCTCTTGCCGATGATGCGGGTGAGCGAGGAGGTGAGGCCGGATTCGTTGTGGGTGGAAACCAGCTTGCCGGTCAGCAGCAGGCCCCAGGTAGCGGCGTTGACGAACAGCGACGGGCTGTTGCCCAGGTGCGGCTGCCAGTTGCCGGTGCTGATCTTGTCGCGGATCAGCGCGTCACGGGTGCCTTTGTCGGGGATGCGCAGCAGGGCTTCGGCCAGGCACATCAGGGCCACGCCCTCCTGGGACGACAGCGAAAATTCCTGCAGCAGGCCCTGAACGATGCCTGCACGGCCACCGGCGCTCTTCTGGTTACGCAATTTTTCGGCAAGGCCCGCCGCCATCTTGTTGGTGGCCTCTGCCAGCGGTGCGCTCAGGCGCGCCTGCTCCAGCAGCATCGGTACCACTTCCTGCTCGGGGCGGCGGTAGGCGGCAGTGATCGCCGAGCGCAGCACCGATTGCGGAAGGATGCTTTCGGCAAATTCCAGGAAGCACTGATGGCTGTGTTCGGCCTGGACTTCGCCGGCATCGTCGGCGGCATTGCTGGCATGACCGTTGAGTTCGGTCAGGGTGGCACCACCCTCGAGCTTCTCCAGGTAATTGAAGATCGCTTGCTTGATCAACCAGTGCGGCGTGCGGTCGATGGACTGCGCAGCGGCCTTGAGTCGCTCGCGGGTCGGGTCGTCAAGTTTGACCCCAAGGGTGGTCGTCGCCATTTCTTATCCTCATTATTGGCCATCGGTCGTGGCCTAAGCTGGCGTCAAGAGTATCTGTAGGACAATTCGGGTGCAACCAGGTGCAACCCGAATTTTTTGTGTAAAAGGTGCAACTCGTCCGCTGCTATTTTCGGCAGGTAAAAAACTGACTTTTGCCGCAGTTTTTCTGCTGAAAAACCCGCTTATCGCACCAAAAGGGAGCAAAAAAGCCACTTGAGCTGAAAATGCACGGCCGGGTGCAACTTGCAAATGAAAAATGGTTGCACCTACTTTGCGTTGTTGCATAGGATTCGCGGCCTGGGTGCAACCGTCTCGCTTACGGGTGCGCATGAGATAAAAACAAACGCCAGGGCACACGCATGGGCAATCCACTAACGATCACTTTCGTGGTCTACATCGCGGCAATGGTGCTGATCGGCTTCGCCGCCTATCGCTCCACCAACAACCTTTCCGACTACATCCTCGGCGGACGCAGCCTGGGCAGCGTGGTCACCGCGCTTTCCGCGGGCGCCTCCGACATGAGTGGCTGGCTGCTGATGGGCCTGCCGGGCGCCATCTACTTCTCCGGCCTGTCCGAGGCCTGGATCGCCATCGGCCTGACGGTCGGTGCCTACCTCAACTGGCTGTTCGTTGCCGGCCGCCTGCGCGTGCAGACCGAGCACAACGGCGATGCACTGACCCTGCCGGACTACTTCTCCAGCCGCTTCGAAGATGCCAGCGGCCTGCTGCGGATCATCTCGGCCATCGTCATCCTGGTGTTCTTCACCATCTACTGCGCCTCCGGCATCGTCGCCGGTGCCCGTCTGTTCGAGAGCACCTTCGGCATGCCTTACGAGACCGCACTGTGGGCGGGTGCCGCGGCGACCATCGCCTACACCTTCGTCGGCGGTTTCCTGGCGGTGAGCTGGACCGATACCGTGCAGGCCTCGCTGATGATCTTCGCGCTGATCCTGACGCCAATCATCGTGCTGATCTCCACCGGCGGCATCGACACCACCTTCCTCGCCATCGAGGCGCAGAACCCTGCCAACTTCGACATGTTCAAGGGCGCGACCTTCATCGGCATCATCTCGCTGATGGGCTGGGGCCTGGGCTACTTCGGCCAGCCGCACATCCTGGCGCGCTTCATGGCCGCCGATTCGGTCAAGTCGATCGCCAACGCCCGCCGCATCTCCATGACCTGGATGATCCTGTGCCTGGGCGGCACCTGCGCCGTGGGCTTCTTCGGCATCGCCTACTTCTCCGCGCACCCCGAGCTGGCAGGCCCGGTCACCGAGAACCATGAGCGCGTGTTCATCGAGCTGGCAAAGATCCTGTTCAACCCATGGATCGCCGGTGTGCTGCTGTCGGCCATCCTGGCGGCGGTGATGAGCACCTTGAGCTGCCAGCTGCTGGTGTGCTCCAGCGCCCTGACCGAAGACTTCTACAAGTCGTTCCTGCGCAAGAATGCCTCCCAGCGCGAGCTGGTGTGGGTCGGCCGCCTGATGGTGCTGGCCGTGGCGCTGATCGCCATCGCCATGGCCGCCAACCCGGAAAACCGCGTGCTGGGCCTGGTGGCCTACGCCTGGGCCGGCTTTGGTGCCGCCTTCGGCCCGGTGGTGCTGATTTCGGTACTGTGGAAGGGCATGACCCGTAACGGTGCGCTGGCTGGCATCGTGGTGGGTGCGCTGACCGTCATCCTGTGGAAGAAATTCGACACCCTCGGGCTGTACGAAATCATCCCGGGCTTCCTGTTCGCCAGCATCGCCATCGTGCTGGTGAGCAAGCTGGGCAGCCCGTCCAAGGGCATGGTCGCGCGCTTTGAAACGGCCGATGCGGCCTATCACGCCGACAAGTAACGCGTGGTGATTGGCCTGGCGCCATCGCCGGCAAGCCGGCTCCTACAGGTATGGCGCTGCTCTTGAGGGTAGCGCTCAACGTGTGGGAGCCGGCTTGCCGGCGATGGCGGCGGCGCCGATCGACAGCCAGGCCTGACTCCGTGCGCAAGGCGAGGTAAACTTGCCGCCCCCGCAGGAGTTTCCATGAACTATCGTCACGCCTTCCACGCCGGCAACCACGCCGACGTCCTCAAGCACATCGTGCTGACCCGCCTCATCGCCCTGATGTCGCGCAAGGAGCAGCCGTTCGCCTATATCGACACCCATGCCGGCCTCGGTCTGTATGACCTGCAGGGCGACCAGGCGACCCGTACCGGTGAATACCTCGAAGGTGTCGCGCGCCTGTGGAACCGTGATGACCTGCCGGCGATGGCTGCCGACTACCTGCGCATCATCAAGCGCCTGAATGCCGATGGCGAGCTGCGCTACTACCCGGGTTCGCCGGAGCTGGCGCGCCGCCTGATGCGCCAGCAGGACCGTGCGCTGCTCAACGAGAAGCACCCCGAAGACGGCCCGCTGCTCAAGGAAAACATGAAGAAGGACCCCCGCGTGGTGGTCCATCTGGGCGAGGGCTGGCACGTGCCGCGGGCGCTGCTGCCGGTGCCGGAGAAGCGCGCGATCATGCTGATCGACCCGCCTTTCGAGCAGGCCGATGAGCTCAAGCGCTGCACCACCTCGATGAAAGAGGCGATCGGCCGCATGCGCCAGACGGTCGCGGCGATCTGGTACCCGATCAAGGACCAGCGCTCGCTGACCCGCTTCTACCAGGACCTGACCAGCACGGGCGCGCCCAAGCTGCTGCGGGTCGAGCTCTATGTGCATCACCAGGACAGCCCGCAGGGCCTGAACGGCTCGGGCCTGGCCATCGCCAACCCGCCATGGGGCCTGGAAGACGAACTCAAGGAGCTGCTGCCGTGGCTGGCCAAGGAATTGGCACAGACGGCGGGTAGCTACCGGATGGACTGGCTGATCGCCGAGTGACCTGCGGCGGCATCCCTCTGTAGGAGCGGCCTTGTGTCGCGAAAGGGCTGCGAAGCGGCCCCGACATTTTCCGCGTTGCTGCTAAAAACTGGGGCCGCTGCGCGCCCCTTTCGCGACACAAGGCCGCTCCTACAAGGGGGCGGTGTGTCGTACTTGTTTGCGTTATAATCTCGCCCTTTAGCCGCCACCCGCCCACGAGGCCGCTGGCGCATCTCTACCGAATGAAGAGGCTAAACCCTTGGCATTGACGATTCTTGGCCTGTCCGGCGCCCTTAGCCATGACCCTTCCGCGGCCCTGTACATCGACGGCAAGCTGATTGCCGCCGCCGAAGAAGAGCGCTTCGTGCGTGACAAGCATGCGAAGAACCGCATGCCTTACGAGTCGGCGAAGTTCTGCCTGGAGCAGGCGGGCATCAAACCGTCCGATGTCGACGTGGTCGCCATCCCGTTCGCGCCGATCAGCCTGTTCGGCAAGGCCCGCTGGCACTATGCCAAGCGTTACTGGTACGCCCCGGACCGCGCCCTCGACGCCATCCTGATGGGCAACCGCCGCTACAAGCGCTACCGCAAGAAGATCGTCTGGTGCCTGGAGCAACTGGGCTTCGACCCGAAAAAGGTCAAGATCGAGCCGGTCGAGCACCACCTGGCCCACGCCTCCAGCGCCTACCACTGCTCGGGCTTCAAGGAAAAGACCGCGATCCTCGGCATCGACGGCAAGGGCGAGTACGCCACGACCTTCTTCGGCTACGGCGAAAACGGCAAGATCCACAAGATCAAGGAATTCTTCGACCCGGATTCGCTGGGCGGCCTGTATGGCGCGATCACCGAATTCCTCGGCTTCGAGATGCTCGATGGCGAGTTCAAGGTCATGGGCATGGCGCCGTATGGCGATGCCAGCAAATATGACTTTTCGCGCCTGGCCAGCTTCGAGAACGGCGAGCTGGTGATCAACACCGAATACGCCAACGTGATCGGCCTGCGCCGCTATAAAGAGAAGGGCAAGGGCTTCTACTTCTCGCCCAAGCTGATCGAATGGCTGGGCCCCAAGCGCGAAGGCGACATCGCCGACGAGCCGTACATCCACTATGCGGCCAGCATGCAGGCGCTGTTCGAGAAGCTGGCGCTGCAGATGATCGACCACTACCTGGGCGACACCCTGCGTGAAACCGGCAAGCTGGCCTTCGCCGGCGGCTGCGCGCTGAACGTCAAGCTCAACCAGAAGATCATCGCCCGTCCCGACGTGAAGGAACTGTTCGTCCAGCCGGCTTCCGGCGACGCCGGTACCGCTGTGGGTGCCGCTGCCTATGTGTCCCACGCCCGTGGCGTGCCGGTCGAGAAGATGGAACACGTCTACCTCGGCCCGTCTTACTCCAACGAGGACGTGATCGCCGCCTGCGCACGTCACCCGAACCAGCCGAAATGGCGCAAGCTCGACAACATGCCGCAGCAGATCGCCAAGATCATGGTCGACGGCAACCCGGTGGCCTGGTTCCAGGGCCGCATGGAGTTCGGCCCGCGTGCGCTGGGTGGTCGTTCGATCATCGGCTGCCCGAGCGTCGAAGGCGTGGCCGACCGCATCAACCACCAGATCAAGTTCCGCGAGCGCTGGAGACCCTTCTGCCCGTCGATGCTCGACACCGTCGCGCCGCAGATGATCAAGGTCGACCATCCGGCGCCGTTCATGACCTTCACCTTCGAAGTGGCTGAAGAGTGGAAGACCCGCGTACCGGAAGTGGTGCACGAGGACGGCACGTCGCGAGCCCAGGTGCTCAAGCGCGAGTACAACCCGC
Organism: Pseudomonas faucium; assembly: GCF_021602585.1. Classification (GTDB taxonomy): domain Bacteria; phylum Pseudomonadota; class Gammaproteobacteria; order Pseudomonadales; family Pseudomonadaceae; genus Aquipseudomonas; species Aquipseudomonas faucium. The sequence goes on along the minus strand of NZ_BQIP01000007.1, from coordinate 140,355 downwards.
GCTACTACGACATGATGAAGGCGCTGGAGGACCTGACCGGCAACGGCGTGTCGCTGAACACTTCGCTGAACCGCCGCGGCGAGCCGATGATCTGCTCGCCGACCGATGCCCTGAACATGTTCTTCGGTTCGGACCTGCAGTACCTGATCATGGAAGACATCCTGGTCGTCAAGGACGGCGCGGCCGCGTATGACCAGCCGCTCTGAACCGCGTGTGCTGCAGTTCTGCCATGGCTATGACGGGCCGTTCCTCGACTGCGCCCGTCAGTACGCCAGCCTGTTCCAGGGCAGCGGCTACAAGGTCACCACGGTCTTTCTCACCGGCGCCCGCGACCCGCAGGTCGCGGCCGGTTGCGCGTCGGACGAGGTGCTGTTCCTGGAATTCAGCTCCAAGGCCGTGCGCGGCCTGAAGCTCGGCGCCATCCGCGCCTTGCGGCGCATTGCTGCCGAGCGCGATTTCAGCTTCTGCATCGCCCACCGCTTCAAGCCGATCTATATAACGTTGCTGGCGACTGGCCTGCCGGTGATTGGCGTGCACCATGCCTTCGGCGACTATCAGCGCAAGGGGCGGCGGCTGTTCGCCAACCTGTTCAGCAAACGTTTGAGCCTGCTCGGCGTGTCGGATGCGGTGCGTGACGACATGCGCCGCTGCTTGGCGCAGTGGCCTGCCGAGCGCATCCAGACCCTGTACAACCGCATCGACATCCAGGCCCTGGAAGCGGCCCTGGTGCCTCGCGCCGAAGCGCGCGAGGCGCTCGGGCTGGATGCGCAGGCGTGGGTGGTGGGTAACGTCGGGCGCCTGCACCCGGACAAGGACCAGGCCACCTTGCTGCGTGGCTTTGCCCAGGCGCTGCCGATGCTGCCGGCTGGCGCACGCCTGGCCATCCTTGGCAAAGGCCGCCTGGAAGACAAGCTCAAGGCACAGGCCGCAGAGCTGGGTATCGCCGGGCAGGTCGACTTCCTTGGCCAGGTACCCGATGCGCGCCGCTATTTCCAGGCATTCGACGTGTTCGCCCTGAGCTCCGACCATGAGCCGTTCGGCATGGTCCTGCTCGAAGCCATGGTCGCCGGCGTGCCGGTGCTGGCCACGGCCTGCGGTGGCGCACGCGAGGTGGTCGAGGGCGTGGGCATGCTGTTCCCGCTCGGCGACGCCGGGCAGCTGGCCCAGGGCCTGCAGCACATGGCCCAGCTCGATGCGCAGCAGCGCGAGGCGTGCGCCATGCACATGCTGCAACGCCTGCAGCAGCGGTTTTCCGACCAGGCGGTGCGCGAGGCCTTCTGGCAATTGCCGCAGGTACGTGCGTTGGTGGCGAAGGCGTGATGCTCAATCATATTCAAGCGTTTCGCGAGCGCGGCTGGCAGGTCATCGATGCCGCCACTTATGCCCAGGCCTGGGCGCGCTTCGGCGGCAGTGTGGCGACGCATCCGCTGGTGATCGAACAGCTCGCTGAGCTGGCGCAGATCCCCGTGCGTTACCTGGGCTGGCACCAGGCGGGCGAGCTGAAGGCGGCCATTCCTGCCTGGGGGCGTCACCTGGCGCTGTCCAAGGAGGTGCTCAAGCGCGCGGGCAAGAAGGGCCTGTTCGACCTGGGCAATGCCGAGATCCTGCTGCCGGCCGCCGCCGATGCTGCGGCGCCTTTGCGCCATGCCGGGCGCTATCTGTCCGAACTGAGCCAGGGGCGCTTCACTGGCCTCAAGGCGCAGAAGGAGCAACTGGCCATGGCCAGGGCGCCTGAAGACCTGTCGAAGAAATTCCGCTACAACCAGCGCCGCGAGTTGCGCCTGCTGGAAGAGGCGGGTGGCGTGGTGCGCCCGATCAGCGAGTTCAGCGCCAGCGAGATCGCGGCCATGTACCTGGACCTGTTCCAGCGCCGCTGGAATTTCCCGGCCACTGGCGCCGAGCGCATGGCCGAGGTGATCGAGCGCTTGCGCGAGCTGCTGATCGGCTCGGTGCTGATGCTCGACGACAAGCCCATCGCCATTCAACTGGTGTATCGGGTCGAGGCGCCGGAATGGGTCAGCGTCGAATACGTCAACGGCGGCGTCGACCCTGAAACCAAGGCGTTCAGCCCCGGCAGCGTGCTGAGTTTCCTCAACACCCAGGCTGCCTGGGAAGATGCCCGGGCGCGCAACAAGCCGCTGCGGTTCTCGTTCGGTCGTGCCGACCGCGAGTACAAGGACCGCTGGTGCAACCCCGTGCCGGTGTACCAGGCGTGAGTCGCAAGCAGCAGTTGCTCAAGCGCCACCGGCGCAACAAGCGCCTGGGCCTGCTGGCTGGCCTGGTCGCGCTGGTGTGCCTGGGCGTGTTCGCCTGGTGGTGGCTGCCGCTGTTGCTGCTGCCACTGCTGTGGGCCGCGCACGAGGCCTGGTTCGCCGATCACCTGTTCTATGCACCGAACGAAGACTATGCCTACCGCTTTGGCGAGCACACCCGTGAAGGCGCCGTCACCTGGCGTGGCGGGCTGCTCAAGGCCGATACGCTACTGCAAGGCGATGAAACGCTGATTCTCGAAGTGCGGGTAAAAAGCGGCTGGCTGGGGCGTTTTCTCGACCCGCGCGTCGAGCTGCTGGCCGATTCGGGCAGCGACAGCCAGGCGTTCGAGCGGGGCGTGGATGGGGTGCGCTTTCTCAACCTGACCGGGCTGGCCACACCGCTGCAGGCGGGTACGCTGCGGGTGCGTGGGCGTCATTGCCGCGTGCTGGGCGAGCCGCGCCTGTGGGTAACGCCCAGTGTCGAGCTGCAACGGCGCCGGGTGATGGTGATTGCGCCGCATGCTGATGATGCGGAACTGGCGGCCTACGGCTTGTACAGCCAGGCAGACGAAACCTGGGTGGTGACCCTGACCGCTGGCGAGATCGAGGCCCAGCATTATCAGCAGATGGGCTTGGCCAAGGCCGAGGCCGCCCGCCTCAAGGGCCGCCTGCGTGCCTGGGACAGCATTGCCGTGCCACGCTGGGCCGGGGTGCCGGAAGCGCATTGCCTGCAGCTGGGCTATTTCTGCCTGCAGCTGCCTGCCATGCAGGCCGCGCCGGATACCCCGGCCGCCTCCCGCGAAGCGGACATGGCCGATATTCGCCCGTTCCGCCAGTTCAACCCGTTCCCGTTGCCGGGTGACAGCGATGGCGCGCCGACCTGGCGCAACCTGCTGGCCGACCTGCGTGCGCTGCTGGAGATGGCCAAGCCCGAGGTGCTGGTCATGCCGCACCCGCAGCTCGACCCCCACCCCGACCATATCTGTGCCCAGGCCGCTGTGCTGGAGGCCCTGCAGGGCCTGGCGTGGCAGCCGCAGACGCTGCTCTGCTACGCCAACCACCTGCATGACAACGACCGCTGGCCGATGGGTGACAGCGGCGATGGCGTGGCCCTGCCGCCGCAAATGAGCGCCGAGCAGGCCTGGGCGCCGTGCACCTTGGTGCTGGACCTGGCGACCCAGCGCGACAAGGCCATGGCCCTGGGCATGATGCACGACCTGCAGCCCCGGGCGCCGTTCAAGCGTCGCCTGCGCCGGTTGCTGCAGCGCTGGCTGGCTGGGCGGCGGCCTTCGCCCTACGGCGAGAACGAATTCTTCCGCAAGGCCGTGCGCCGCCATGAACTGTTCTGGCGCCGCGAGCTGTAACAACGCTGATGGTTGACCGCGAAGGCGCAGAGCGCCAAAGGAAAGCAATGAAAGTCCTATTTCTGGTGCAGAAGGAACAGCGGGCCATCCTCGATCGCCTGTACGACGGCGTCGCGGCCAACTGCGAGTGCGACTTGCGCTGGCTGACCAGCGAAGACCAGCGCAACCTGCGCCGCTACTTCAAGCGTGAAGTGCAGGTCGAGCGTTATGACCGCATCGTCTTCTTCCTGCGCTTCAAGCAGGAAATCCGCCAAGTCGCGTTCATCCGCACGGTGCCCAACCTGGTCATCCTCGAGCACGACGCCTACCAGAACTACATCCCTTGCAAGTACACCGGCAAGTTCAGCGCCCATTACCGCAAGTTGCCCTGGGCGCGGGTGATCAGCTCCGGCTACATGGTCAGCGAGCGGCTGCGCCAGGAAGGGTTCGATGCGGTCTTCGTGCCCAAGGGCTACGATGAGCAGCTGCTCAACGACCAGGGCCGCGAGCGCGACATCGAACTGGCCTTCGTCGGCAGCACCAACAGCGTCGCCTACAGCGGGCGCAAGGCGCTGCTGGACGAGCTGGGGCGGGTGGAAAACCTGGTGGTGACCCGTACCAAGTCGGGCGAGGACTACTGCAACACCCTCAACCGCATCCGCTTTTTCGTCAGTGCCGATGTCGGCATGGGCGAGTACATGATCAAGAATTTCGAAGCCATGGCCTGCGGTTGCGTGCTGCTGGCATTCGACCAGGGCGAGGAAGAAAACCGCGCCCTGGGCCTGCAGGACATGCACAACGTGGTGTTCTACGACAGCATTCCGACCCTGCAGGCAAAGCTGAAAACGTTGCGCGCCGACCCTGCGTTGGCACGGCAAATTGCAGAAAACGGGCGCCATTTGGCAGTTTCCCGTTTCAGTTTTGCTGAAGTTGGCCGTAGCATCGTCGACCACATGCGCCCGGCACTGAGGCTGCACCCACCCCTGTCCGCATGGCAGCGGTTGCGCTTGAAGTTGGGAATTTAACCAAAAGAACTTTCGTGCTCACGGACCGGGAACGGGAAGTCGATTGTCGCAACGCGGAGGGAGTCCGGTGCGCTTTTCTGAAGAAAGTGATGTCACGCTTGTCGTGACCAGCTGCGGCCGATTCGACCTGCTCAAGGACACCCTTGAGAGTTTCGATCGCTTTAACACCGCGCCTGTACGTGAAGTATTGATTACCGAAGACTCGGGGGACGATGCCGTGCACGGCGCTGTGCCCGAGCACTGGAAGCCGTATTGCACGGTGTTCGTCAACCGCCCCAAGCTTGGGCAGTTGCCGTCCATCGACCTGGCCTATAGCCGGGTCAGGACGCCTTACATCTTCCACTGTGAAGATGACTGGCAGTTCTATCGCCAGGGGTTCGTGGAAGATTCCCGCACGGTACTGGGCGAGCGCCCCGACCTGTTGCAGGTCTGGTTGCGCAGCTATGCCCATGACCTGGCGATCCACAGCCCTTACATTCACCTGGGTGATCGCCAGGTGATCGCCGGGGTGCCTTGCTACCCTCTGTTGTCGGAAAAGGCCGAGTGGCAGGCGTTTTCGCTCAACCCAGGCTTGCGTCGCCTGAGCGATTATCAGCGCTGTGCGCCATTTGCCGCCTATTCTGGTGAGAAGGCGCTTTCCCGCCGCTATGCTGAGTTAAATCTGACAGCTGTATCGCTGGAGGGTGATGCAGTCTTGCACACGGGGTTTGGCAGCCACGTAACCTTGCCCGAAGAGGTTCAGCGCAAGGCCAAACGGCGCCAGAGAGATCGGATAAAGCTGGCATTGACGCTGGTTATGGGTGCCTTGGTAGGCTTGGGAATATCTTTTTTTGTTCAATGACATCGCTGTCCCACCTGGCTTGCACGGGAGAGGGGCACTAACCCCATGAACATCGTCAACATGATGTGGGCAGGCGGTTCGCCCTACATGTCCATCCACCAGGTGCACCGGCAGGTGTTGTCCAATGCCGGTGCCGATGCCCGTATCAGCAACTGGCTGCTGCTGGGCAGTGGCCTGTGTTGTGGGCTGGGCTCCACGCGTGAATGGCATATGCCTCAGCGGGCGCTGAAAGGGCGCCATCTGTGGCGCCTGCTGCGCCCATGGTTGCGCATGCGCCTGCGCAAGGCGCTGACCGAAGCCCAGGCCGACGTGCTGCTGCTCGATGGCATTGGTGTTGCACGCCTGGCGCTGCCATTGCTGCAGAAGTTTCCTGGCGTGCGGGCGAAAGTGCTGTTCCATGGGCGCACCCGCTTGCAGGCCAGCGACATTCGCCTGCTCAGTGCATTGCCTGCCGAGCGCCTGAGCATCGCCGCGGTTTCGCATACCCTCGCGCAATCGCTGGAGCGAGACCTCGGCCGGCCAGTGCAGACCTTGCGTATGGCCCTGGAGCCAGAGACCTTCCGTCACGCCTTGATGAGCCGGGAGCAGGCGCGACAGGCGCTGGCCTTGCCCTCAGGTAGCGAGCAGGTGATTGGCGCCGTGGGCCGGCTGGTGGAGAGCAAAGGTTTCGATATGTTGATCGAGGCATTTGCCAAAGGCGCGGCCCTGCAACCTCACTTGCATCTGGCAATTATCGGCGACGGCCCGTTGCGTGGGGCGCTGCAGGCGCGGGTCGAGGCGCTGGGCTTGCGCGAACGGGTGCACCTGTGCGGCTACCGCGATGACCTGCGCCAGCTCTACAACGCACTCGACTGGCTTCTGGTGCCGTCCCGTGCCGAAGGCCTGGGTTTGGTGGTGCAAGAGGCAGTGATGGCCGATGTGCCGGTAATCTGCAGTGACTTGCCGGTATTTCGCGAGCAGCTCGAAGGCGCGGGGCGCTACCTGCCGGTTGGCGATCTCGATGCCTGGGCCGATGCCATCGCGCACTGTGATGCGTGTGGCGCGGCGGCCCTGGCCGCCAGGCAGCGCCAGGCGCTGGCGCCGGAGGCGGCCTGGCTGGCCTTCCAGCATGGCTCGGCGAGCCTGCTGCGCGGCTGAGGTTCAGCGCGCCAGCAGGGCCGCCTCGAAGTCGGCGAGCGGGAAGCGGTCGCCGAGCTTCTCCCGTTCGATGTAGCGCACCATGTGCTGCACATTGCGCCGAACCATCCGTGCCGACAGCGGCGGGCGCAGGAAACGCATGTCTGCCACGTCGATCAGGCCAAGGCGATCGTCAGGCGTTACCACTACATTGCCCAGGTGCAGCGAGCGGAAATACACCCCGCTGCGGTGCAGCTGGCGAATCAGTTCGATCAGGCGCGGCAGGTAGGTGGCCCAGCTGAAGTCGATATCGCGCGACATCTGCAACAGCGTGCGCCCCGGCAGCGGGCGGTACAGCACCGCCGTGCGCCCTGGCAGGTCGAGCTTGTGATAGCTGATCACCTGCAGGGTGGGAATGCCCAGTTGCGCAAGGCGTTCGGCATTGTCGATGAAGCGCTGTGAGTAAGGGCGCAGCAGTGCAGATGAAATCAGGCGCTTGCGACGAAAAACCTTGAGGAAATTACCATCCTCGAGCAGGTAGACTTTGGCGCCATGGCTGTCTGCCTCTATCACCTGGGCGCCAAGTGTCAGCTGATCGAAGTCGACCTGGTTGAGCCGGGAGCATTGCATGAATTGAGCCTTGTCGTCTGGCGAACAAAATGACCGGCAATAATGCCGAAAATAATGCGGTAGCACCATGATGGTGTCTTTTGAGTGACCGGGGGAATGGATGTTGTACGAAAAAAACTGGGCACGGGCCTGGTTGGGTTTTGGCTTGGTCTGGTTCGTGGCGGCGATCGCCCTGGCGCCCAGCAACAAGATTTATCAACAAGGCCTGGTGCTGTTTTTATGGCTGCCTACTTTGGTGCTCGCGTGGTCGGCGCGGGCGGTGTATCTGCAGGCGTTCCGGCTCCAGCCGGCGCTATGGGCCTCTCTGCTGGCATTGATGGTGTGGGCGGGGCTGACGCTGGTGTGGTCGACTGCACCGGATCCCGGGCGTGAGGTGAAGCGGCTGGTCTACATCCTGGTGTTTCTGATGGCGTTCCCCTTGCTGGCCCAGGCCGGGCTCGCGCGCATTCGCTGCTTGCTGCAGCTCGGTGCTGGCTTGCTGGCGATTGCCGCACTGATCTCTATCGTCAAGTTCTATGGCGTGCAAGGCCGGCCATTGCTGAATCGTATCGAAGGCATCGGTGAAATATCGCACCCGATTCTCGGCGCCTATGTAATAGGGGCGGCCGTGCTGATGCTGCTCTATCAAATGCCTCGGCAGCGCGCCGCCCAGCTTGGCTGGGTGCTGGCATTGGCGTGCCTGGGAGCGTTCATTGCGCTCAGCCAGAGCCGTGGCGCGGTATTGGCGTTGCTGATTACCGTGGTGCTTGCGCCGCTGTGGTTCCGTGACCGTCATAGCCGGCTCTTCGCGGTGCTGGCATTGCTTGCCACCGGTCTTGCCTTTTTCTTTGTCTACGACGTTATCACCCAGCGTGGCTCCTCTTATCGTCCGGAGATTTTCCAGGCGGTGCTGCAGATGATCGGCGAGCGTCCCTGGACGGGGCTGGGGCTGGGTGCCGAATACGATGTGAGAACGGCGAGGAAGGTGTTCGATCACTCGCACAACATGTTCACCCACGTCGCGATCGAGATAGGCCTGCCCGGCATGCTGCTGTGGGTCGCCGCCTGGCTGTTCGCCCTGGGCGAAATCGTGCGTGCCCGGAATACCCTGATGGGCAAGATCCTGCTCGCGCTGTGGGTCTACTCGACCCTGGCCATGCAGTTCGATGCCGCCAGCATCAGCGGAACCCCGCGCGCCGAATGGTTCGTCAGCTGGCTGACGGTCGGCCTGGCCATGTTGTTACCCTGGGGGCGTGCCGAAAAGGGCGCCTGTGGTAAAATTTCCGGTTCAACCTGAACAGCGAGCTCGATGATGGCCGAAACACCGCGACCGGCGGAGCATTCCTCCAGCCTGAAGATCTACTTCCGGCTGCTGAGCTACGTGAAACCCTATGTCGGCATTTTCCTGCTGAGCATCATCGGTTTCGTGATCTTTGCCTCGACCCAGCCCATGCTGGCCGGCATCTTGAAATACTTCGTCGATGGCCTGAGCAACCCCGAAGCGGTGTTGTTCCCCAACGTGCCGTACCTGCGCGACCTGCAGTTGCTGCAGGCGGTGCCGCTGCTGATCATCCTGATCGCCGCCTGGCAGGGGCTGGGGTCGTTCCTGGGCAACTATTTTTTGGCCAAGGTTTCCCTGTGCCTGGTGCATGACCTGCGCGTCGAATTGTTCAACAAGCTGCTGGTACTGCCCAACCGCTATTTCGACAACCACAACTCCGGGCACCTGATCTCGCGCATCACCTTCAACGTGACCATGGTCACCGGCGCCGCCACTGACGCGATCAAGGTGGTTATCCGCGAAGGCCTGACGGTGGTGTTCCTGTTCGCCTACCTGCTGTGGATGAACTGGCACCTGACCCTGGTGATGGTCGCCATCCTGCCGGTGATCGCGGTGATGGTCAGCGTCGCCAGCAAGAAATTCCGCAAGCAGAGCAAGAAGATCCAGGTGGCCATGGGCGACGTGACCCACGTCGCGTCCGAAACCATCCAGGGTTACCGCGTGGTGCGCAGCTTCGGCGGCGAAGCCTACGAGCAGCAGCGCTTCGGTCGCGCCAGCCAGAGCAACACCGACAAGCAGCTGCGCATGACCAAGACCGGTTCGCTGTACACGCCGATGCTGCAGCTGGTGATCTACAGCGCCATGGCCGCGTTGATGTTCCTGGTGCTGTTCCTGCGCGGTGAGTCCACCGCCGGTGACCTGGTGGCCTACATCACGGCCGCGGGCCTGCTGCCCAAGCCGATCCGCCAGCTTTCGGAAGTCAGCTCGACCATCCAGAAGGGCCTGGCCGGCGCCGAAAGCATCTTCGAGCAGCTGGACGAGGAGCCTGAGCTCGATACCGGCACGGTCGAGAAGGAGCGCGTGCAGGGGCGCCTGGAAGTGCGCAACCTGAGCTTCACCTACCCGAACACCGAACGCGAAGTGCTCAGCGATATCAGCTTCGTCGCCGAACCTGGGCAGATGATTGCCCTGGTGGGCCGCTCCGGCAGCGGCAAGTCGACCCTGGCGGCGCTGATTCCGCGCTTCTATCACCACAGCAAAGGGCAGATCCTGCTCGATGGCGTGGAAATCGAGGACTATCGCCTGCGCAACCTGCGCAAGCACGTGTCGCAGGTGACCCAGCATGTGACCCTGTTCAACGACACGGTGGCCAACAACATCGCCTACGGCGACCTGGCCGGCGCCCCGCGCGCGGACATCGAAGCGGCAGCGGCCGACGCCTATGCCAAGGAGTTCGTCGACCGCCTGCCCAAAGGCTTCGACACCGAGGTGGGCGAAAACGGCGTGCTGCTCTCCGGCGGCCAGCGCCAGCGCCTGGCAATTGCCCGGGCCTTGCTGAAGAACGCCCCGCTGCTGATCCTCGACGAAGCGACCTCGGCCCTGGACACCGAATCCGAACGGCATATCCAGGCCGCGCTGGACCACGTGATGCAAGGCCGTACCACCCTGGTGATCGCTCACCGCCTGTCGACCATCGAGAAGGCCGACCAGATCCTGGTCATGGACCAGGGCCGCCTGGTGGAACGTGGCACCCATGCCGAGCTGCTGGCTGCAAATGGCCATTATGCCCGCCTGCATGCCATGGGCCTGGACGAGCCGACCAAGGCCGATATCACCTGAGCCTACCTTGATCGGGGCCTTGCGGCCCCGATTGTCACTGGAATTTTCCAGGGCCCGATCTGGCCGTAAAGCCCTCGTCTGCCCTGTGCTAATATCCTGCCCCTGTTCATTATTTTCATATGGGTTGCCCATGAAGTTGTCCATGCCGCGTTTCGATCAAGCCCCGGTACTGGTGGTCGGCGATGTCATGCTCGACCGCTACTGGCATGGCGGTACTTCGCGTATTTCGCCTGAAGCGCCGGTGCCGGTGGTCAAGGTCGATCAGATCGAGGATCGCCCCGGCGGCGCGGCCAACGTTGCCTTGAACATCGCCGCCCTGGGCGCGCCGGCTTCGCTGATCGGCGTGACCGGCCAGGATGAAGCCGCCGACAGCCTGGCCAACAGCCTGCAGGCCGCCGGCGTACGCTCGGTATTCCAGCGCATCGCTCACCAGCCGACCATCGTCAAGCTGCGGGTCATGAGCCGCCACCAGCAACTGCTGCGCATCGATTTCGAAGAACCCTTCGCCACCGACCCGCTGTCGCTGGGCACGGAAGTCGACAGCCTGCTCGAGGGCGTCAAGGTGCTGGTGCTGTCCGACTACGGCAAGGGCGCGCTGAAGAACCACCAGAGCCTGATCCAGGCCGCCCGTGCCAAGGGCATTCCGGTGCTGGCCGACCCCAAGGGCAAGGATTTCTCCATCTACCGCGGCGCCAGCCTGATCACCCCGAACTTGAGCGAGTTCGAAACCATCGTCGGCCGCTGCGCCGACGAGGCCGAACTGGTCGCCAAGGGCCTGCAGCTGCTGCAGGACCTGGACCTGGGTGCCTTGCTGGTAACCCGTGGCGAGCATGGCATGACCCTGCTGCGCATCGGCCAGCCGGCGCTGCACCTGCCGGCCCGTGCCCGTGAAGTGTTCGATGTGACCGGTGCCGGCGATACCGTGATCTCCACCCTGGCGGCGGCCATCGCCGCGGGTGAAGACCTGCCGCATGCCGTGGCCCTGGCCAACCTCGCGGCCGGCATCGTGGTCGGCAAGCTGGGTACCGCGGCCATCAGCGCACCTGAACTGCGCCGCGCGATCCAGCGCGAGGAAGGTTCCGAGCGTGGTGTGCTGGGCCTGGAGCAGCTGCTGCTGGCGATCGACGACGCGCGTGCGCACAACGAGAAGATCGTGTTCACCAACGGTTGCTTCGACATCCTGCATGCCGGCCACGTGACCTACCTCGAGCAGGCGCGCGCCCAGGGCGATCGCTTGATCGTCGCGGTCAACGACGATGCGTCGGTCAGCCGCCTGAAAGGGCCGGGTCGGCCGATCAACAGCGTCGATCGGCGCATGGCGGTGCTGGCGGGGCTGGGTGCGGTGGACTGGGTCATCAGCTTCCCCGAAGGCACGCCGGAAAACCTGCTGAGCCAGGTCAAGCCGGATGTGTTGGTCAAGGGCGGTGACTATGGCATCGACCAGGTGGTCGGCGCCGATATCGTCCGCGCCTATGGCGGCACGGTGAAAGTGCTGGGGCTGGTCGAGAACAGCTCGACCACGGCGATCGTCGAGAAAATCCGCAAGAACTGATGTAGCCGGGGCCGCAGGGCGGCCCCGTATCACTTGTGCAGGGTAGTGCGCGCCCGCTCCAGCAGCGCCCGCGCCTTGTCGCCAAAGCGCTGCAGGTGTGAGGCTGGCTCGGCCTTGCGCTCCACCAGGCCCTGCTGCTTCACCCAGTCCTTCCAGCGGATGCGCTCTTCGGCAACCACCCAGCCGCTCTGCCTGGCAAAGCTTTCGGCCAGGTACAGCCCGCGGGTGCTCGCCGGCACCAGTTCGTCCTTCTTCAGCGTGTACAGCTCGGCCAGTGGCTGACCGTCTTGCAGTGGCATCAGGTACAGGTCTGGCCGTTTGCGGTTCAGCCGTGCCACCAGCTGCCCGCCTTCGAGCCGTTCATCGACGTGGAACAGGCTCAGCTTCTTGGCTTCTTTGGGCACTTGCAGGCGCATGTCGTAGATCAGCTGCAACGATGCCGTTGGCAGGTGAACATAGGCACGCGGGCGCTCCAACAGCATCAGGTTGCCGCAATGTACGGCGCGCGCGGCGCCGGATTCTGGCGTCAGCACGAAGGGCAGAGCTTCGCGGTAATGCAGGGCTGCGGCATAAGGCGCCGGCAGCCAGGTGTCGTTGAAGCGCCCGCCCAGCCAGCCCTCTGGCGTTTCCAGCAGGCATTCCTCGGCCACTTCCTGCACGGCAGTGTGCAGCGGCAAGTTGAGTTCCTGGGCCGGGACATAGCCTGAGATCAGCTTCAGCACCACATCGCCACGGTCCTGGCGGCGTTGCCGGACCAGCACCCAGTAATCACGCTGCTGCCAGTGCAGGGTCAGGCGCACCGAAACGCCGAGGTTGGCCAGCTCGACCACGAAGCGCTGGTTGTCGGGCAGCTGGATGGCCTTGCGCCGCTGCTGGGTCTGGGCGAAGTTCAGCGGCATGCCGATGCTCTGGTAGACCAGGCTTTCGGCCGTGGCCTCGACATGCAGTGGCAGCGTCTTGAAATTGCTCGGGTTCTTGCGGATCAGGGTACGCGGCACGAGGCTCCTCCTTGCGTCGGGCCCGTTTCCAGGCCCTGGGGTGGGGTCAACTCAATGCTGGCCCAGGATGCGGGCGACGGTGGCCACGTTATGGGCCAGGTGCAACGGATTGATGGTGCCGACGATAGCACTGCTCACGCCCGGGTGGGAGAACAGCAACTCGAAGCTGGCCTGTACCGGGTCGACACCCGGCGCCAGGCAGATATGCCCGCTGGCCAGGGCCTTCTTCACCAGGATGGCCTTGCCGTGCTCGGCAGCGTAGTCCAGCACCGGGCGCTCTGCCTGCTCGTTGAGGTTGTAGGTGACCATCGCGCAATCACCTTGCTCCAGGGCCTTGAGGCCGCCGGCCACGGTCTTGCCGGAGAGGCCGAAGCCAAGAATCTTGCCTTCCTGCTTGAGCGCGGCGAGGGTCTGGTAGACCTCGGTCTGCTCGAGGATCGCCAAATCGTTGCCGTCGGAATGCACCAGCACCAGTTCGATGCGGTCGGTTTCCAGGCGCTGCAGGCTGCGTTCCACCGAGCGGCGAGTATGGGCGGCACTGAAGTCGAAGTGCGACTGGCCGTTCTCGAACTCTTCACCAACCTTGCTGACGATCACCCATTCATCGCGCTGGCCGCGCAGCAGTGGGCCCAGGCGTTCCTCGCTGCGACCGTAAGCTGGCGCCGTGTCGATCAGGTTGATGCCCAGCTCGCGGGCCTGGGCCAGCAGCAGGCGGGCTTCGTCGTCGCCGGGGATGGTGAAGCCGGAGGGGTATTTCACGCCCTGGTCGCGGCCGAGCTTGACCGTGCCCAGGCCCAGGGGCGACACGGTGAAGCCGGTGCTGCCCAGGGGGCGGTGGAAGTCGTGCAGGGTCGGCAGGGTCATGGCAGCAGTTGCTCCCAGGCCGCTACGCCGAGGGGCGGGCGTGGCAGGTCGGCCAGGTCGGCCTGGGCCTGGGGGCGGATGCCGTCGCGTTCCAGGTGGCTGATCACTCGGTCGCTGAAGTCTGGTGCCAGGGCCAGTTTGGTCGGCCAGCCCACCAGCAGGCGCTGCTGGTCGGCGAGAAACGCGTTGTCCGGGCGTACCAGGCCGGATTGCGCAGGTTCGGCGCGATCCACCCGCAGGGTGGCCCAGCGTACCTGGCTCTGGTCGACCCACGGCAGCAACTGGGCGACCTCCTTCTGCGCGGCGGCAATCTGCGCGGCGGGCTCGCGGGCGACCCCGTCGGCTTCGGCCAGGTCGCCGCCCATGTACCACACCCATTGGCCATCGGCGGCCGGGTGAGTGGTGATCGTCACCCTGGGCTTGGTGCCGCCGCCCAGGCAGTGGGCATAGAGCGGTTTGAGGTTGGCGCCTTTAGCCATGACCATGTGCAGTGGGCGTGTCTGCATGGCGGGCTGCTGCAGGCCCAGGGCGTGCAACAGCTCTTCGGTGCCGGCGCCTGCGCTCAGCACCACGCGCTGGGCGCGGATCTCGCGGCCGTCGACGCGCAGGCCGAGCAGTTCGTCGCCTTCGCGCAGCGGTTCGATGCGCTCGCCGGCCAGCAGGCTGTCTCCTGCCAGTTCGGCCAGGTTGGCCAGCAGGCTGGGCACGTCGATCACCAGCTCGGCCAGGCGATACACCTTGCCCTTGAAGGCGCGGTCCTGCAGGGCCGGCGGCAGCTGCTCGCCCTTGACCTGTTCGACCCGGGTGCGCACGGCCTTGCTGGCGAAGAAGCTGGTGAGGTTGCCGGCCAGGGTGCCGGGCGACCACAGGTAATGCGCATCGGACAGCAGGCGGGTGCGGCCGAGGTCGAGCTCGCCGCTGCCAGCCAGCGCTTCGCGCCAGCGCCGCGGCATGTCGGCGATGGCCTCGGAGGCGCCGGTCAGGGCGCCGTGCAAGGCGTACTTGGTGCCGCCGTGGATGATGCCCTGGGACTTGATGGTCTGCTCGCCGCCGAGGCTGGCGCGTTCCACCAGCACGGTCGAATAGCCCAGGCGACGCAGCCGGGCATTGAGCCACAGGCCTGCGACCCCGGCGCCGACGATCAGCACGTCAGTGGAAATGGCGGTTGGCATGGCGGTACCTCGAAGACTGGGACAGCTGGCAAGTATACAGCCCGCATCAATGCCCGGCAGTTTTCGAGAACAGCTGGATCACCACCACCCCGCCAACGATCATCGCCATGCCCAGCATCGCCGGCACATCCAGCTTCTGCCCGTAGACCACCAGCGCGGCCACGCTGATCAGCACGATGCCCAGGCCCGACCAGATCGCATAGGCGATGCCCACCGGGATGCTGCGCACCACCAGGGTCAGCATCCAGAACGCGATGCCATAGCCGACCACCATCAGCAGCAACGGCAACGGCGTGCTCAGGCCCTTCACCGCCTTCATGGAGGCAGTGGCGATGACTTCGGCGCAGATGGCGATGGCGAGGTAGGTGTAGGCGTTCATGGTGCGATTCTCCGGTGACTGGTCGAGCATTCTAGACGCCCCTCGGATGCGGTAAAGTCATTGCCTATCGTTATGGGAGATAGGTTGATGGCAGAACGTTGGGACCTGGAGCAACTGCGGCTGTTCGCCCGGGTGGCCGAACTGCGGTCGTTTTCTGGCGTTGCGCGCGAGCAGCGCAAGGCGCAATCGGCGGTCAGCAATGCCATTGCGCTGCTGGAAGCCGACCTGGGCGTCACCCTGTTCGAGCGCAGCAGTGGCCGGCAGCCCAAACTCACCGAAAACGGCACAGCGCTGCTGCAGGATGCCCGTGAACTGTTGCGCCAGTGCGAGCACCTGGATGGCCGGGCGCTGGCCCTGATGCGTGGCCAGGAAGCGCTGTTGCGGGTGGCCCAGGACGAAGCCATGCCTTACCAGCCGGTCATCGACAGCCTCGACGAGCTGGCCAGCCGCTACCCGCACCTGGAAGTGCAACTGGCCAGCGGTGCCCAGGGCGACGTGGCGCGCAAGCTGGCGGAGCGGCGCGCGGACCTGGGGTTGTTCTTCCACCACGAAAGCATGCCCGCCGCGCTGGAACGGCGCACCCTGGGCAGTGTGGAGATGGTCACGGTGTGTGCGGTCGACCATCCGCTGGCGCGTGAAGGCCGGGTCACCCGCCAGCAGCTGGCGCGCCACCGCCAGTTGCTCATCACCCCGCAGCAGAGCGGCTACCCTGGTGGCGAGGCGATCAGCCCGCAGGTCTGGCGCGCCGACAGCTTCTACGCCATGGCCGAACTGCTGATGCGTGGCCTGGGCTGGGCCTGGCTGCCGCGGCATGTGGTGCAGTACCCCACCTACCAGGCGCAGATGGTCGAGCTGCACAGCGAATGGCGCCCGCCCGCCTTGGTGGTGGAACTGGCCTGGCGCCGCGACGAGCCCTTGGGCCCGGCCGCGCAATGGCTGGCCGAGCGCTTTGCGGTACACCTGCGTGCGATCGGGTAGACTTCGCCGCCATGAACAGAACTCTCTATACCCTGCTGTTTCACCTGGGCCTGCCACTGGTTGCGCTGCGCCTGTACCTGCGTGCCCGCAAGGCGCCGGCCTATGGCCAGCGTATCGGTGAGCGCTTTGCCCGCAACCTGCCGGCCATGCGCCAGGGCGGCATCTGGGTGCATGCGGTATCGGTCGGCGAAAGCATCGCGGCCGCGCCCATGGTGCGCGCGCTGCTCAAGGCCTACCCGGACCTGCCGATCACGCTCACCTGCATGACCCCGACCGGTTCCGAGCGCATTCGCGCCCTGTTCGCCGATGAACCGCGCATCCAGCATTGCTACCTGCCCTACGACCTGCCGTGGGCGGCGGGGCGCTTTCTCGACCATGTGCGCCCCTGCCTGGGCATCATCATGGAAACCGAGCTGTGGCCCAACCACATCCACCAGTGCGCCAAGCGCGGCATTCCGGTGGCCCTGGCCAACGCCCGCTTGTCCGAGCGCTCGGCCCGTGGCTATGCACGCTTTGCCAGGCTGACCCGGCCCATGCTCGCCGAGATGAACCTGATCGCCGTGCAGACCGAAACCGAGGCGCAGCGCTTTCGCGACCTGGGCGCCCGCGCCGAGTGCGTGCAGGTGACAGGTTCGATCAAGTTCGACCTGAAGGTCGACGCGCAACTGCTGCCGCGCGCCAGGGCGTTGCGTGAGCAGTGGGGCGCGAGCCAGCGCCCGGTGTGGATCGCCGCCAGTACCCATGAGGGCGAGGATGCGGTGATCCTGCAGGCGCACCAGAAGTTGTTGCAGGTGCACGCCGATGCGCTGCTCATCCTGGTGCCGCGCCACCCCGAGCGGTTCGATGCGGTGCATGCCCTGTGCAGCCAGCAGTTCGCCACGGTACGCCGTTCCGCCGGCACGGCGGTCGACGCCCAGACCCAGGTGCTGCTGGGCGACACCATGGGCGAGTTGCTGTTCCTGTATGCGCTGGCCGACATCGCCTTCGTCGGCGGCAGCCTGGTCGCCACCGGCGGGCACAACCCGCTCGAGCCTGCGGCTTTGGCGTTGCCAGTGATCATGGGGCCGCACGTGTTCAACTTCCTGGAGATCAGCGCGATGCTGCGCGAGGCAGGCGCCCTGCAGCAGGTGGATGATGCCGATGGCTTGGCAGAGGCCGTGCGGCGGCTCATCGAGCTGCCGCAGGATGCCCGGCGCATGGGCGCGGCCGGGCAGGCGGTGATGCAGCGTAATCAGGGGGCGCTGCAGCGGTTGCTGGACGCCCTGGGGCGGCTTGTCACAGGCTGAGTGGATAGAGGGCCACGAAGCCCTGGAAGTCATTGCTGTCCTTCATGCGGATCCCTCCGCCGACTACCAGGCGGGGAGGGTCCTGCAGCAACAGCATGCTGTTTGCCAGTGTGGTTTGCTTGCCGATTACCACGCCTTCCGGGAATTCTTCCTGCACCAGGCCATGCTGGTCGAAAGCGGCAGCGACGAAACCTGGAGTGGGGAAGGCAATGACGCCACCGACAGCGTAGATTCGCTCCTCCTGGCCCTTGTTCAGTCGCGAGGCCACCTGCAGGAACGAGGTCTCGTAGCCTTTGAGCTCGAGGTGGAAGGGGCGGCCGTGGTTGAAGCCCGCATCGAGGCTGCCATCGAGGGCATCGAGCCGCGCCACCAGCGCCCTTCGCTGGCCATTCACGTGAGTCATGCCAACGACCGTCACCGCGCGCTGGTCGGGCGAGAAGGTCAGGTTCATCAGGTTCACGCTGTCTTCATGCTCGAGCGTCACCACTCCCTTGCCGTTGAAGCCATCGATCGGCCTGCCGGACATGTCGTAGGTGGCAAGAATGCCCTTGGCGCCGGCATTGCCGATGACCACGATCACGTCTTCGCTGCGCAGCGCAGCATTGGTCAGTTCGAAACCCTCGGCGCCTTGTGGCGCTGGTTTGAGCTTGCCGCCATCGCCGAAGCTGCTGTCGAGGTCGCCGTTTTCCTTGAGGCGCAGCAAGTAACCGGTTTCTGCCGAAGCGACCAGGTAGCCACCGCCCGGCAGGGTGATGTGGGAGGTGGACGAGGGTGCAGCGTAGCTTGCCATCGCCGTTGTCTGGACGCTCAAGGCTCTGGCCGGGGTAGCCTGCCTCGATGCCAGGTCACGCAGGACCTTGGTGCCACAGTCACCAAACGAGGTGTCCAGCGAGCCGGTCGATTTGAGCCTTGCAAACGCCGGGTAGAGATCATCGCCCCACAGCGCGCCGGCGAGGAACAGGGTGCCGTCTTGGCGGGGCTGGGCCGATAGCCCGAAGAACAGCTCGTCACCTGGCTCGAAATAGTGCGTGGCCAGCAAGGTTTCCTGTTTTTCGCGATCCAGGCTCGTCACGGTGAAGGCGCTGTCCTCCAAGGCCGAGTTGCCGGTAAGGAGCAGCAAGTCCTTGGATCCCGGCGCGAGGCTGACAGTGCCGACCTCGCCGGTCTTGTCCAGGTAGATGAAGTCCGGGTTCTGCTGGTTCTGCTTGCAGTTCATGTTCTTTCCATCCTCATTGGCCGATGTTGGCGAACGCTTTCGGCGAATGTAGGAGGAAGTGCAAAGCTGCGTAACTGTCAGAAATGCTAGGCAAGCCCTGAAGAGACGCCCCTTCAGGGCCGAGCCGGTAGCTTAGGGTTTGCGCTCGAAGTTCTTGGCGGCAGCGGCTGCCAGGTCCGGTGGCAGGAAGTCCTTGTCCGGGTTGTAGTCAGCCTTCAGGTAGCGCTTGAGGTCGATCAAATCCTGCGGGCTCAGGGTGCCGGCGGCCTGCTTCAGGCTCAGGTTGTCGAGGATGTAGTCATAGCGGCTGTTGTTGTAGTCGCGCACCGACGTGTACAGCTGGCGCTGGGCATCGAGCACGTCGACGATATTGCGGGTACCGACCTGGTAGCCGATTTCGGTCGCTTCCAGTGCGCTCTGGTTGGAAATGATCGATTGCTTGCGTGCCTGCACCTGCTCCACGTCGGTGTTCACTGCGCGGTGCAGGTTGCGGGTGTTCTCCACCACCTGACGGCGCAGGCTTTCGCGCTGCTGCTCGCTCTGGCTCAGGCGCTGATAGGCCTCGCGCACCTGCGAGCTGATCAGGCCGCCGCTGTAGATCGGGATATTCAGCTGCAGGCCGATGCTGGTCTGTTCAACGTCGCCGCCATAGCGCTGGCCGGGGAAGGGCGAGGGGTTGTTGAAGCCGAAGTTGTCGTTGTCGCCTTTCTCGTAGCGGGCCACCGCATCGAGGGTCGGCGCGTGCCCGGCCTTGCGCTGGCGCAGGGTTTCCTCGGCGGCGTCGA
Organism: Pseudomonas faucium; assembly: GCF_021602585.1. GTDB lineage: Bacteria > Pseudomonadota > Gammaproteobacteria > Pseudomonadales > Pseudomonadaceae > Aquipseudomonas > Aquipseudomonas faucium. The sequence continues at coordinate 120,818 of NZ_BQIP01000007.1, read as the reverse complement.
CGGCATGGTTGGTGGCCAGCAGGTTGAGGTTCTGGCGCCCGGCGGTTTCCACCCAGGCCTTGGCGTCGTTGGGGGTGGGCACCTGGATCGGCAAGGTGTGGACCACACCCTGGATCGAGCTGTACTCGCGGTTGGTCAGCGTGACCAGCGCCTCGAAGGCATCCTGCACCTGGCGCTCGGCGATGATCCGGTTGGCGCGCGCGGTGTCGTAGCTGGCCTGGGACTGCAGCACGTCGGTCTTGTCGGAAAGGCCGACATCGAAACGTTCATTGGACTGGTCGAGCTGGCGCTTGAAGGCGGCCTCCTCGGCCTTGGTCGCGGCCAGGTTGTCCTGGGCGCGCAGCACCGCGAAGTAGTTTTGCGCGGTCTGCAGGATCAGGTTCTGCTCGGTCGCCGACAGCTCCAGCGCCGCCTGCTCGTTGACCGCCTCGGCTGCCTGCAGCTGGAACCAGCGGTCGGCGCGGAAGATCGGCTGCGAAAGGGTGGCGTTCCACGAGTTGCCACTGCGGTTGCTGGTGGTCGACGGCTCGTCGAGCTTGGTGCGCGTGCTGAGCATCTCGGCACCGGCCGAGAGGTTCGGCAGCAGGCCGGCGCGGGCCTGGGGCACCACTTCGCGGCGGGCGCCATAATCGGCGCGGGCGGCAGCAAGATCGGCGTTGTTGTCTACCGCTTCCTGGTAGACGCTGACCAGATCGGTCTTCACCGTCGTGGGCACATCCGCTGCCCAGACCACTCCGTTGGACGCACAAGACACGGCAATCGCCAGTGAGAGTTTGCGCAGCATAAGAGGCAATCCTTGTACGAAATTGTAATTTCTGAACTGTTGAGTATCGAATGACGGGCCAGTGTAGTGCCGTGAGCAGTCGGCAACAATCGCCGAGTGCGCCTTTCATCATCGCTACGTTTTACCCGCTTGGCTTAGCCGACCACTCCAGTCTAGACTGCGCATGTTCTTGTCGGGGTGCCTTGAAGCAAAGGCTGAGATCGCAGAGGTGCGGATCCCGTTGAACCTGATCAGGTTAGCGCCTGCGTAGGGAACAAGATTGCTCGCCTTCCCGGGGAGCCTCTTGTGCCAGGTCCGGGAATGTCGCAGCTGCATGCAGCTCAAGGCACCCCTCCATCCGGCACTGCACACCCGTCAAGGGGTGCGTTCGCGTCTTTCAGGTTCTCCCCGACATTCCACCCGCAAGGAAGACGTCTGGAGAGCCTGTGATGAGCAAACAAGAAAAAACGATCAACCTCAGCGAGTCGGCGCAAGTCGACCAGCAGTCGGTGCAGCCCTTCCCGCGTTCGCGCAAGGTGTATGTCGAAGGCTCGCGCCCGGACATCCGCGTGCCCATGCGCGAAATCAGCCTGCACGACACGCCCACCGACTTCGGCGGCGAAAGCAATGCGCCGGTGCTGGTCTACGACACCTCCGGCCCGTACACCGACCCCAATGTCATCATCGACGTGCGCAAAGGCCTGGCCGATGTGCGCTCGGCCTGGATCGACGCCCGCGGCGACACCGAGCGCCTGGCCGGCCTGAGCTCCAACTTCGGCCAGCAGCGCCTGAACGATACCGAACTGGCCAAGCTGCGCTTCGCCCACGTGCGCAACCCGCGCCGGGCTAAAGCTGGCGCCAACGTCACGCAGATGCACTACGCGCGCCAGGGCATCATCACCGCCGAGATGGAATACGTCGCCATCCGCGAGAACATGAAGCTGCAGGAGGCCCGCGCCGCCGGCCTGCTCAGCCAGCAGCACGCCGGCCACAGCTTCGGCGCGAGCATCCCGAAAGAAATCACTGCCGAATTCGTGCGCGAGGAAATTGCCCGCGGCCGCGCGATCATCCCGGCCAACATCAACCACCCGGAGCTGGAGCCGATGATCATCGGCCGCAACTTCCTGGTGAAGATCAACGGCAACATCGGCAACAGCGCGCTGGGCTCCTCAATCGAGGAAGAAGTGGCCAAGCTGACCTGGGGCATCCGCTGGGGCTCGGACACGGTCATGGACCTGTCCACCGGCAAGCACATCCACGAAACCCGCGAGTGGATCATCCGCAACTCGCCGGTGCCGATCGGCACCGTGCCGATCTACCAGGCGCTGGAAAAGGTCGGCGGCATCGCCGAGGACCTGACCTGGGAGCTGTTCCGCGACACCTTGATCGAACAGGCCGAGCAGGGTGTGGACTACTTCACCATCCACGCCGGCGTGCTGCTGCGCTACGTGCCGCTGACCGCCAAGCGGGTGACCGGCATCGTCAGCCGCGGTGGCTCGATCATGGCCAAGTGGTGCCTGGCGCATCACCAGGAGAACTTCCTGTACACGCATTTCGACGAGATCTGCGAAATCATGAAGGCCTACGACGTCAGCTTCTCGCTGGGCGACGGCCTGCGCCCGGGCTCGATCGCCGACGCCAACGACGCCGCCCAGTTCGGTGAGCTGGAAACCCTCGGCGAGCTGACCAAGATCGCCTGGAAGCACGACGTGCAGTGCATGATCGAAGGCCCGGGCCACGTGCCGATGCAGCTGATCAAGGAGAACATGGACAAGCAGCTGGAGTGCTGCGACGAGGCGCCGTTCTACACCCTCGGCCCGCTGACCACCGACATCGCCCCGGGCTACGACCACATCACCTCGGGCATCGGCGCGGCGATGATCGGCTGGTTCGGTTGCGCCATGCTCTGCTACGTCACGCCCAAGGAGCACCTGGGCCTGCCGAACAAGGACGACGTCAAGACCGGCATCATCACCTACAAGATCGCCGCCCACGCCGCCGACCTTGCCAAGGGCCACCCGGGCGCGCAGATTCGTGACAACGCGCTGTCCAAGGCGCGCTTCGAATTCCGCTGGGAAGACCAGTTCAACCTGGGCCTGGACCCGGACACCGCACGGGCCTTCCACGACGAGACGCTGCCCAAGGAATCGGCCAAGGTCGCGCACTTCTGCTCGATGTGCGGGCCGAAGTTCTGCTCGATGAAGATCACCCAGGAAGTGCGTGAATACGCCGCCAACCAGCGCATCGAGGCGGTGGATGTGGCGGTCGAGGATGGCATGCGCGAGCAGGCCGAGCGGTTCCGCCAGGAAGGCAGCCAGCTGTACCACAAGGTTTGACAACAACAATCGGGCGGTGCGCACGGCGCACCGCATCGCCGGCAAGTCGGCTCCCACACCCTTCTGTGGGAGCCGGCTTGCCGGCGATTGGCCCCAATACTTTTTCTGGCGAGCACGAATCAGCATGACCACCCCCAGCCACTTTTCCCCCGACCACCCGGTCCCTTCAAGCCAGCGCCCGTTCGGCGCCCGCGACCTGTTCTCCCTATGGTTCTCCCTCGGCATCGGCCTGATGGTCCTGCAAGTGGGCGCCATGCTCGCCCCCGGCCTGGGCCTGGCCGGCGCGGTGCTGGCCATCGCCCTGGGCACGGGCGTGGGCGTACTGCTGCTGGGCGCCGCCGGCGTGATCGGCAGTGACACCGGCCTCTCGGCCATGGCCACCCTGCGCCTGAGCCTGGGCCGCCACGGCGCACGCCTGCCGGCGCTGCTCAATCTGCTGCAACTGGTGGGCTGGGGCGCGTTCGAAATCATCGTCATGCGTGACGCCGCCAGCCTGCTGGGCGCGCGCACCTTCGGCGAACACAGCCTGTGGAACAGCCCGATGCTCTGGACCCTGTGCTTCGGCGGCCTGGCTACCCTGCTGGCGGTCAGTGGGCCATTGGCCTTCGTGCGCAAGATCCTGCGCAAGTGGGGCATCTGGGTGCTGATGGGCGCTTGCCTGTGGCTGACCTGGAACCTGTTCGCCAAGGCCGACCTGGCCCAATTGTGGAACCGCGGTGGCGATGGTTCGATGTCGCTGGCCGTGGGCTTTGACATCGTCATCGCCATGCCCCTGTCGTGGCTGCCGCTGATCGCCGACTACTCGCGTTTTGCCAGCAGTGCCAAGCGCGTGTTCGGCGGCACCGTGCTGGGCTACTTCATTGGCAATACCTGGCTGATGAGCCTGGGCGTGGCCTACACCCTGGCCTTTGCCCCGAGCGGCGAGGTCAATGCCTTGCTGCTGGCCCTGGCGGGCGCCGGCATGGGCATCCCGTTGCTGCTGATTCTGCTGGACGAGTCGGAAAAGGCCTTTGCCGATATCCATTCGGCTGCCGTTTCCAGCGGCCTGCTGGTGCCGGTGAAGGTCGAGCACCTGGCCCTGGCCATCGGCGTGCTGTGCACCTTGATCGCCCTGCTGGCGCCGCTGGCGCAGTACGAGAACTTCCTGCTGCTGATCGGTTCGGTGTTCGCGCCGTTGTTCGGCGTGGTGCTGGTGGACCACTACCTGGTGCGCCGCCGCCGTGCCCCGGCACAGATCGACGGGCTGCACTGGCAGGCGCTGCTGGCCTGGGTGGTGGGTGTTGCGGTCTATCACCTGATCGCCGCGCAGGCGCCGTCGCTGGGTGCGACCCTGCCAGCACTGCTGCTGGCAGGTGGGCTGCATGCGCTACTGAGCTTCAGCCGCGGCCGGGAAACAGTTCAGGCTTGAGCACGCCGTTCAGGCGCGGGTAGGGGATCTTGAGCTCCACGTGGCCCATGGAATAGGGCGCGATGGTGTAGACCTCGTACTTGACCACTACCGCGCCGTAGGTGAGGGCGATGTGCGGGGACTTCTGGAACGGCCAGGTCTTGACGAACTCGGCGTCCTTGTCCATGCCCACGCTGATCAGCCAGGCGCGGTGGGATTCTTCCACGGTCTTCCAGAAGGTGTCTTCCTGGCCCGGCACCAGCATGTCCTGCAGGGTCAGCACCTTGTCCTGCTTGCGCGAATAGTTGATGAAGGCACGCCCAGGCATGCCGTGGGCGCCGCCGCTGTCGAGGTAGCTCGACAGTTCGACGATCACCAGGCCGTCATGCTGCTCGCGTACCTTGGCTTGCAGGTAGCTGCTGTTGCGCTTGTCGGCATTGGCCAGGTACTGCTGCTCGTAGGCCTGCAAGGTGGCCGGCGCGGTGCCATGCTGGTTGTCTTCGGTGAGCTGCAGCAGGCGCTTCTCGACGATGGCGTCGAGTTTTGGCAGGGCCGGGAAGTGCACGGTGTCGATGTTCACCAGGGGGCAGTCACTGGCGCTGCAGCCAGGTTTGATGTGCTCCCAGGCGTCGCGCTTGACCTCGAGCGGGGCGCGGTAGTTGGGTGTGAACAGGCTCTGGCAGGCCCCCAGGGCCAAGGCCAGCACCGCCACGGAAGTCAGTTTGACAAGTGTCATGATGATCCTTGCAGAACAGGGAAAAGTCGGCCTTTGACCGTCTGCGCGGCCTTCAGTTCGCCACTAAGCTAACAGAGAGAAGGCGTGCTGTCCCGACTGGGCGAACGGTTGCCGGAAAGGGATGAAACCGGCAGGCGTGCAGAGTAGGATGGCGCGAAGCGGTAGTTGAGGTAATGAGGATTTCCATGTCAGACGCGTTCAATTCAGTGCCCAAGGGCTTCGAGATCATCGAGCGGGCCAATTGCTTCCAGGGCTTCTACAAGCTCGACAAGCTGCGCCTGCGCCACGAGCTGTTCGCTGGCGGCATGGGCCGCGAGATCAGCCGTGAGCTGTTCGTGCGGCACGACGCCGTGTGCGTGCTGCCCTACGATCCGCAGCGCGATGAAGTGGTGCTGATCGAGCAGTTTCGGGTGGGTGCGCTGGACAAGGTCGGCAACCCCTGGCTGATCGAGATGGTCGCCGGGCTGATCGACAAGGACGAGCAACCGGAAGAAGTGGCCCACCGTGAAGCCGAGGAAGAAGCCGGCCTGACTTTCAGTGCCCTGTGGCCGATGACGCGTTATTTCCCCTCGCCGGGCGGCAGTGATGAATACGTGCACCTGTTCCTCGGGCGCTGCACCAGCGAAGGCGCCGGTGGCCTGCATGGCCTGGAGGAGGAGGGCGAGGACATCCGGGTACGCGTGTGGTCGTTCGAGGATGCCCTGCAAGCCGTGCGCGACGGGCGCATCTGCAATGCGGCGACCATCATCGGCCTGCAATGGCTGGCCCTGAACCGCGATGAAGTCCGAGGTATGTGGAAGTGAACCTGCTGCGTGAGCGTTATCGGGTCGACCTGGCCGGGCTGCAAGCAGCCTGCGAGGCCAACTATGCCCGGCTCATGCGCCTGCTGCCCGACATGCGCACCACCCAGAGTTCGCGACGCATCGGCATGACCCAGGGCGACCAGATGCTGGGCGTGCTGGTGCTCGACGTGTTGCTGGCCTGCCCCTACACCACCACCTTGCGGGTGCGCCAGGAGCACAGCCTGCCCTGGCTGCCGGTGCCGCACCTGGAAGTGCAGGTGTACCACGATGCGCGCATGGCCGAAGTGGTCAGCGCCGAGCACACCCGGCGCCTGCGCAGCATCTACCCGTATCCCAACGAAGCGATGCACCAGCCGGACGAGAAAGCCCAGCTCAACCTGTTCCTCGGCGAATGGCTGAGCCACTGCCTGGCCTGCGGCCACGAACTGGCAAGTGTGCGCTGAAATGTGACGGCAGTCTGCTTCGACGGTTTGCGCGGCGCGGCTGCAGCGCCATAATTCCCGCTGAATCCGCTCGAGGAGACGGCCGTTGCCGCACCCAGACCCTTCCCCGGCACCCGTGCATGTGGTGCAACTGACCGACGCTCACCTGTTCGCCGACCCGGCGGGCACGCTGCTGGGCCTGAACACCCGCGACAGCCTGCGCCACGTGATCGACCAGGTGCGGCGCGAGCAGCCGCGTATCGACCTGCTGCTGTGCACGGGGGACCTGTCCCAGGACGCCAGTGTCGCGTCCTACCAGGCATTTCGTGATCTGACCGCCGGGCTGGGGGCGCCTGCACGCTGGTTGCCGGGCAACCATGACGAGGCGCGGGTGATGGCCGAGGTGGCGCCGCAACTGGTGCAGGCAGTGACCGACGTGGGTGGCTGGCGCGTGGTGATGCTCAACACGGCCGTGCTCGGGGCGACCCATGGGCTGCTTGCGCAGGACCAGTTGGCCGTGCTCGACGAGGCCCTGGCAACGGCAGGTGAGCGGCATTGCTTGGTGTGCTGCCACCACCAGCCGGTGGATATCGGTTGCGCCTGGATCGCGCCGATCGGCCTGCGCAATGCCGATGAGCTGATGCAGCGGCTGGCGGGTTATCCACAGGTGAAGGCCTTGCTCTGGGGGCATATCCACCAGCCATGGGACGAAGTGCGCGATGGCCTGCGCCTGCTGGCCACGCCGTCCACCTGCATCCAGTTCGCGGCGCGCAGCGAGGACTTCAAGGTGAGCGAGGAGCAGCCGGGGTATCGGTGGCTGCGCCTGCATGCGGACGGGCGTTTGGAAACCGGGGTGGAGCGAGCGACGGACTTCGAGGTCAGGCTCGACTTTGACAGCCCGGGGTATTGAGAAACTGGGGCTTCTGCGCAGCCCAATCGCCGGCAAGCCGGCTCCCACATGAAGGCCCAGTGAGAGCCGGCTTGCCGGCGATTGGGGCGCAAGGCACCGCTGAAATTGTTGCGAAAAACCTGGCGCGGCGCCAAAACCCGGCGAACACGCTACACTGCGCATCCCTGCGCCCGCACCCACGGGCGCGAAGCCTAAGATTCCGGGGGCAGCATGTCGGGTTCCATCCTCTATATCCATGGCTTCAACAGCTCTCCACTGTCTACCAAGGCGCGCCAACTAGAGGCCGTGATGCAGCAGCTCGGGCTATCGGCCCAACTGCGCCTGCCCGCCTTGCACCATCACCCGCGCCAGGCCATCGCCCAGCTCGAAGCGGCCATCGCCGAGCTGGGTGCGCCGCTGCTGGTCGGCAGTTCGCTCGGCGGCTACTATGCCACCCACCTGGCCGAGCGCCATGGCCTGAAGGCGCTGCTGGTCAACCCGGCAGTCACCCCGCACAAGCGCTTCGACGGCTATCTCGGCAGCCAGCGTAACCACTACACCGGTGAAACCTGGGAGCTGACCCACGACCATGTGCAGGCGTTGGCCGAACTGGAAGTGCCGGCACTCAAAGACCCCAGCCGCTATCAAGTGTGGTTGCAGACCGCCGATGAAACCCTGGACTATCGCGACGCCGAACGCTATTACCGAGCCTGTGCCCTGCGCATCCAGGCCGGTGGCGACCACAGCTACCAGGGCTTTGCCACGCAGCTGCCGGCCCTGCTGGCGTTCGCCGGGGTTGCCCGGCAGCAATACGCGGCACTCGATTTTTCTGTATTTTGATTTTTTCGCATTCACCAGACTGACGACGAGAACCCATGGCCAATCCCAGCGCTAGCGCCTATAACGCAGACGCCATCGAAGTCCTCTCGGGCCTTGACCCGGTCCGCAAGCGGCCGGGCATGTACACCGATACCAGCCGGCCGAACCACCTGGCCCAGGAAGTCATCGACAACAGCGTCGACGAAGCCCTGGCCGGCCACGCCCGGTCGGTCCAGGTCATCCTGCATGCCGACCACTCGCTGGAAGTCAGCGACGACGGCCGCGGCATGCCGGTGGATATCCACCCCGAAGAAGGCGTGTCGGGTGTCGAGCTGATCCTCACCAAGCTGCACGCCGGCGGCAAGTTCTCCAACAAGAACTACCAGTTCTCCGGCGGCCTGCACGGCGTCGGCATCTCGGTGGTCAACGCCCTGTCGACCCAAGTGCGCGTGCGCGTCAAGCGCGACGGCAACGAGTACCAGATGACCTTCGCCGACGGCTTCAAGGCCAGCGAGCTGGAAGTGGTCGGCAGCGTCGGCAAGCGCAACACCGGCACCAGCGTGTACTTCAGCCCGGACCCGAAGTATTTCGATTCGCCGAAATTCTCCATCAGCCGCCTCAAGCACGTGCTCAAGGCCAAGGCCGTGCTGTGCCCGGGCCTGTTGGTGAGCTTCGAGGACAAGGCCAGCGGCGAGAAGGTCGAGTGGCACTACGAGGATGGCCTGCGCTCCTACCTGGTCGACTCGGTCAGCGAGTTCCTGCGCCTGCCCGACGAGCCGTTCTGCGGCAGCCTGGCCGGCAACAAGGAGGCCGTGGACTGGGCCTTGCTGTGGCTGCCCGAAGGTGGCGACAGCGTTCAGGAAAGCTACGTCAACCTGATCCCCACCGCCCAGGGCGGTACCCACGTCAACGGCCTGCGCCAGGGCCTTCTGGATGCGATGCGCGAATTCTGCGAGTTCCGCAACCTGCTGCCGCGTGGGGTGAAGCTGGCGCCGGAAGACGTCTGGGAACGCATCACCTTCGTGCTCTCGATGAAGATGCAGGAGCCGCAATTCTCCGGGCAGACCAAGGAACGCCTGTCGTCCCGCGAGGCCGCGGCCTTCGTTTCGGGCGTGGTCAAGGACGCTTTCAGCCTGTGGCTCAACGGCCACCCCGAAGTGGGCATGCAGCTGGCAGAGCTGGCCATCAGCAACGCCGGGCGCCGCCTGAAGGCGAGCAAGAAGGTCGAGCGCAAGCGCATCACCCAGGGCCCGGCGTTGCCGGGCAAGCTGGCCGACTGCGCCGGGCAGGACCCGATGCGCGCCGAGCTGTTCCTGGTCGAGGGCGACTCCGCCGGTGGTTCGGCCAAGCAAGCACGGGACAAGGAGTTCCAGGCGATCCTGCCGCTGCGCGGCAAGATCCTCAACACCTGGGAAGTGGACGGCGGCGAAGTGCTGGCCAGCCAGGAAGTGCACAACATTGCCGTGGCCATCGGTGTCGACCCTGGCGCCGCCGACCTGTCGCAGCTGCGCTACGGCAAGATCTGCATCCTCGCCGACGCCGACTCCGACGGCCTGCACATCGCCACCCTGCTGTGCGCCCTGTTCGTCCAGCACTTCCGCCCGCTGGTGGAAGCCGGCCACGTGTATGTCGCCATGCCGCCGCTGTACCGCATCGACCTGGGCAAGGAAATCTACTACGCGCTCGACGAAGCCGAGCGCGACGGCATCCTTGACCGGTTGGTCGCCGAGAAGAAGCGCGGTAAGCCACAGGTCACGCGATTCAAGGGCCTGGGCGAGATGAACCCGCCGCAGCTGCGTGAAACCACCATGGACCCGAACACCCGGCGCCTGGTCCAGCTGACCCTGGACGACCTGCCGGGCACCACCGAGATCATGGACATGCTGCTGGCCAAGAAGCGCGCAGGCGATCGCAAGAACTGGCTGGAAACCAAAGGCAACCTGGCCGAGGTCCTGGTTTGATTCGTCTGCTGGCCGCAGTGCTGCTGAGCCTTGTTGCCCTGCCAAGCCTGGCGGGCAACTGGCCAGAGCTGAAGCTGGTAGCCGAGCACCCGATCGACGGCATGCGCGGCGGCAACCTTTCCGGGTTGGCCATTTGCCGTGGCGCGCTGTGGGGTGTTTCCGACCGCGACGACGACCGCATCTACCGCCTTGACCAGCAAGGCAGCGTGTGGCGCGCCCAACCCTTGACCTTCACGCCGCCGCCGGTGCCGGAGAGCGGCTTGCCCTGGGGCTTGAAGACCCGCAATTGGGCCGCGTCGTACATCCGCGGAGGCGAGCTGGACTACGAAGGCATCACCTGCGATCAGGCCGACAACATCTACCTGGTCAGCGAAGCCCATGCAGCGGTGCTGCAATTGCCGCTCGAAGGTGAGCCAGATTGGCTGAAGATCGACCCGGCGATGATTCGCCAGGCCCGTGCCAGCGGCATGCTGCTGCACTTCAACGCCTTGTTCGAAGGCCTGGCGATCAACCCCGCCGGCGACCGCCTGTGGCTGGCCGCCGAGCGCGAGCGCCGCGGGCTGGTGGCGATCGAGCGCCAGCAGTCGGTGTGGACCTGCGGCGCCACCTGCGTGCTGCTGAGCGAGGCCGGGGTGGAAATGCAGCCGCCGCAGATGCCCAACGCGCGGGCGCTGGCGCGGGATTTTGCCGACCTGGCCTGGTTCGAGGGCAAGCTGTTCACTCTCGAGCGCAATGCCTACCGCATCTGCCGGCGTGATGCCGACAGCGGCAAGGTCGAGCGCTGCTGGTCGTTCGCCGCCGATGCGCTGGTGCCGCAGCGCCTCTACGATCAGCCGTTCGGCCTGGCCGAAGCGCTGGTGATCGACGCCAAGGGCGCCTGGGTCGGTATCGATAACAACAACGGCGACCGCGCCGATGGCGAAAGCCGGCCGGTGGTCTGGCGCTTCGACGCACCGCAAGGTGGCTGGAGCGCCAAACCATGAGCCAGGCACCGGGCAAGCGTGCGGGCAGGGTACTGATGATCGTCGCCTGGGCGGCGGCGATGTTCCTCGCCACGCGTTTCTTCGGGGACTGGGAGACGCGCCAGAGCAACCCCAACGCCCAGGTGCAATCGGCGCATGGCGAAGGCTTCATCGAGGTGCGCCTGCTGGGCAACGGCCAGGGCCATTTCGTGGCCGATGGCGCGATCAATGGCCAAGCGGTGCATTTCATGCTCGACACCGGCGCCACCGACGTGGCGATCCCCGAGGTGCTGGCTCGCGACCTGGCCCTGCAGCGTGGCAGCCCGGTGATGCTCAGTACCGCCAATGGCCGTACCGAAGGCTACCGCACGCGCCTGGACAGCCTGCAGCTTGGCGATATCCGCCTGCAGAACGTGCGTGCCCTGGTGGTGCCCGGGCTGGATGGGCAAACCGTGCTGCTCGGCATGAGCGCACTGAAACAACTTGAATTTACCCAGCGCGGCGGCACCATGCTGCTGCGCCAGAACCTGAAATGACGAGGCCCGCATGAGCGACTCACTGGAACTCAGCCTCGACGGCGTCGAACGCCGTTCGCTGGCTGACTTCACCGAACAGGCCTACCTCAACTACTCCATGTACGTGATCATGGACCGGGCCCTGCCGCATATCGGCGATGGCCTGAAGCCTGTGCAGCGACGCATCGTCTATGCCATGAGCGAGTTGGGGCTCGATGCCGATGCCAAGCACAAGAAATCGGCGCGTACCGTCGGCGACGTGCTCGGCAAGTTCCACCCCCACGGCGATTCGGCCTGCTACGAGGCCATGGTGCTGATGGCGCAGCCGTTCAGCTACCGCTACACGCTGGTCGATGGCCAGGGTAACTGGGGGGCGCCGGACGATCCGAAGTCGTTCGCCGCCATGCGTTATACCGAGGCGCGGCTGTCGCGCTATTCCGAAGTGCTGCTCAGCGAGCTGGGCCAGGGCACCGCGGACTGGGTGCCGAACTTCGACGGCACCCTGCAGGAGCCGGCGGTGTTGCCGGCGCGGCTGCCGAACATCCTGCTCAACGGCACCACCGGCATTGCCGTGGGCATGGCCACCGACGTTCCGCCGCACAACCTGCGCGAAGTGGCCAGCGCCTGCGTGCGCCTGCTCGACGAGCCCAAGGCCACCCTCGAGCAGCTGTGCGAGCATATCCAGGGCCCCGACTACCCGACCGAAGCCGAAATCATCACCCCGCGTGCCGAGATCCTGAAGATCTACGAAAGCGGCCGTGGCTCGATCCGCATGCGTGCGGTGTACCGCGTCGAGGACGGCGACATCGTCGTCACCGCGCTGCCGCATCAGGTCTCCGGCGCCAAGGTGCTGGAGCAGATCGCCGCGCAGATGCAGGCCAAGAAGCTGCCGATGGTCGCCGACCTGCGTGACGAGTCGGACCACGAGAACCCCTGCCGTATCGTCATCATCCCGCGCTCCAACCGGGTGGATGCGGCCGAGCTGATGCAGCACCTGTTCGCCACCACCGACCTGGAAAGCAGCTATCGGGTCAACGTCAACATCATCGGCCTCGATGGCCGGCCGCAGCTGAAGAATTTGCGCGCCTTGCTGCTGGAGTGGCTGGAGTTCCGCATCGGCACCGTTCGTCGCCGGCTGCAGCACCGCCTGGACAAGGTCGAGAAGCGCCTGCACCTGTTGGAAGGCTTGCTCACCGCGTTCCTCAACCTGGATGAAGTGATCCATATCATCCGCACCGAGGAGCACCCCAAGCAGGCGCTGATCGCCCGTTTCGAGCTGTCCGAGATCCAGGCCGAATACATCCTCGAGACCCGTCTGCGTCAGCTGGCGCGCCTGGAAGAGATGAAGATCCGTGGCGAGCAGGACGAGCTGCTCAAGGAGCAGGCCAAACTGCAGGCCCTGCTGGGCAGCGACGCCAAGCTGCGCAAGCTGGTGCGCAGCGAGCTGATCAAGGATGCCGAAACCTACGGCGATGCGCGCCGTTCGCCGATCGTCGAGCGCGCCGAAGCCAAGGCGCTGTCCGAAAACGAGCTGATGCCGACTGAGCCTGTCACCGTGGTGCTGTCGGAGAAGGGCTGGGTGCGTTGCGCCAAGGGCCACGACATCGATGCCACCGGCCTTTCCTACAAGGCGGGCGATGGCTTCAAGGCCGCCGCCGCTGGCCGTTCCAACCAATTTGCCGTGCTCATCGACTCCACCGGGCGCAGTTACTCGCTGCCAGCCCATAGCCTGCCTTCGGCGCGGGGCCAGGGCGAGCCGCTGACCGGCCGGCTGACGCCGCCGCCGGGCGCGACTTTCGAATGCGTGCTGTTGCCTGAAGACGATGCCCTGTATGTGGTGGCGTCCGACGCCGGTTACGGCTTCGTGGTCAAGGGTGAGGACCTGCAGGCCAAGAACAAGGCCGGCAAGGGCCTGATCAGCCTGCCCAACGGCTCCAAGGTGATGAGCCCGCGCCCGGTGGCCAACCGTGAGCAGGACTGGCTGGCGGCAGTGACCACCGAAGGCCGCCTGCTGGTGTTCAAGGTGGCCGACCTGCCGCAGCTGGGCAAAGGCAAGGGCAACAAGATCATTGGCGTGCCAGGTGATCGAGTGGCCAGTCGTGAAGAATATGTCACCGACCTGGCCGTGATTGCCGAGGGTGCGACCCTTGTTTTGCAAGCCGGCAAGCGTACCCTGTCACTGAAGCCCGACGACCTCGAGCATTACAAGGGCGAACGCGGCCGGCGTGGTAGCAAGCTGCCACGCGGCTTCCAGCGCGTCGATGGGTTGCAGGTAGAAGGCCCGGCCTGACCCGATGAGTGGTCTGGAACGGCATTTTCAGCGCCGTTCCAGGCGGAAATGCTGGAGTCGGGCCGATATTTCGCGGATGATAGTGCCCTTGCGGTGCCGGCGTGGCCGTGTGCCCGAATGAACGAATATCAGTATCACTGCGGTTTGCCGGGGGCGACCGCTTGGATGGGATGAATGAAATTTCTGCGCCTTCCATTTGCGCTGTTGATGACGGGCTTGCTGGGGCTGAGCGGATGCAGCATGCATCAGCCGGTTGCCCTGTATCAGCTCGACAGCGGTGATCCTGGCCAGCCTTCGCAAAGTGCGGGCATGGCCGTGGTGCTCGGCCCGGTGTCGATTGCCGATTACCTGCAACGTGAAACCTTCCTGCAGCGCCAGGCCGATGGCAGCCTGAGTTCGGCGACCGACGGTCGTTGGGCGGGTAGCCTGTCGGCAGACATCGATCAACTGCTGGTGCGTCAGCTGGCCTGGCGCCTGGACAGCCAGCGCGTGGTGCTGTCGCCGGCCAGCACCGGCTTCTCGCCAGACGTGCAGGTGTTGCTGTCGATCACCCGCCTGGACTCGGGCAAGAACCAGCCGGCGATTCTCGACGCCCAATGGCGTTTGCTCGACCGCCGTGGCCATGTGCGCGACAACCGCATCGTTCACCTCGAGCAGCAGCATGAGGGTACCGAGTCGTCGCAGGTGCAGGCTCAGGGGCAGCTGTTGCAGAAGCTGGCCGAACAGTTGAGCGCGGCGGTCAAGCCGCTGGCCAACCAGCCGGCGATCGCCGAGGAGGCGCCGAAGAAGCCTGCTGCACCGGTGCAGGTGAAGAAGGAGCCGGAGAAGTCGAAGATCCCGATGGCTTCGCCGATCCGTACCGATATGGAAGTCTATCGGTTCTGATACTTGCGCCAGTCACGAAAAAGCCCGCACATGTGCGGGCTTTTTTATTGCCTGGTTTGACGCATGCCCTTGTAGGAGCGGCCTTGTGTCGCGAAAGGGCCGCAAGGCGGCCCCAGGATCTTCGCGGCGCTGCTGATATTGCTGGGGCCGCTTTGCGGCCCTTTCGCGACACAAGGCCGCTCCTACAAACAGCGGCGCTTGGCCTTACGCCCTGCGCTCGTGCATCCGCGCCAGCTGGCGCTCCAGCATCGACGGATAAGGCTCCATCAGCCGCTCCACGCAGCAGGCGCCCTCAGGGCTGGCAATCGGCCGAATGCGGGCACGTTGGCGAATCAGTGCGTCATCGCTGATCGGCCGCTCCACCAGCAGCAGGTTACGGCTGTGCTGGGACAGCGCCAGGGCGTCCTGGGCCTTTTCCTCCAGCAGCAGGTCGACCTGCTCCAGCCCCTGCAGGTCGTCGCCCAGGGTCAGGCCAAGCTGCAGTTGCAGGGTGATGCCACTGTCGGCTACCTCGATCTGCAGGGCGTGCCCCAGGGCGCGCAGCAGCTCGCCGCAGCAAATGGCATTGGTCAGGTAGTCCTCGCCGCAGTCGCTGCTGTGGAACAGCACCAGGGTGCTGCCGTCATTGAGCGTGAAGGTTTCACCTTCGTACAGCGACGCCGCCTGTTCCAGGCAGTCGCGGTAGCGCTCCAGCAGTTCGGTCAGGCGTGTGCGCGGCAGGCGGCGCAGTTGCTCCTGGGAGCCGAGCTGCACCGCCAGCACTGCGGTGTACTGCGGTTCGTCGGACTTGACCACGGCCGGCTTGGGTGCGGGCTCTTCGTCCAGCAGCCCGGCAAAGGCCTCGTCGTCGTCGTCTTCGTCGACGTCGGCCGTGACCTTGGCGCGTGGCGCAGCTTTGGGCGCCGGCGCGGGCGCAGCCTCGTGCAGGTCGTCGAACTCGTCTTCCGGTTCTTCTTCAGGCGCAGGCTCCGGCTCCGGCGGTGGCGGCGGAGCCAGGCGGGCGTGCAGCTGGCGGGCGATATCGCCGATCTCATCCTGGCGGTCGATCGCCGGGGTGTAGGGGTGCGGGTCGCGCAGCCATACACGCAGCTGCAGCAGCGGCAGGGTGATGTGGCGGCCTTGGCGCAGGCTCAGGCTCAGCGCCAGGGCCAGCAGGATCGCGGCCAGGATGCCCATGCTCTGCAGGCTGATCAGCATCGGTTGCTGGAACTGGTTCATGTCCAGGCTGATGCGCAACTGCCCGGCGGTCACGTCCTGGAAGGTGATCTTGGTCTGGTACAGGCCTTGCGTCTCGCCCAGCAGGCTGTTGCGCGGGCGCTGGCCGGCCTCGGCGAGGATGCGGTTGTCGACGCTGTAGATCGCCGCATGGGCCACCAAGGGGTTCTTCACCAGGTTACCCAGCAGCACGTTGAGGCTGAGGATGTCGTTGGACACCAGCAGCTCGGTCGCCGAGGTGGCGGTCTGGGTGGTCAGGCTCTGGCCAAGGGCGTCGGCCTGTTCGTGCATGGCCTGCTTGAACTGCAGGCCCATCACGCAGGCATAGATCACCAACGCCAGCGCCACCAGGAAAATGTTGGTGCTGGCGATGCGCAGTGCCAGTGGAACGCGACGTTGGCGCAGGGCTCGGAAGATCATGAGGAAGAAGTTGTCTGGTTTGACGGGCGTGGGCCGGTTCACAGAGCGCGGCTCTTAGTGGCGGAAAAGTGTTGCGCAGTATAGCGACCCGTGTTTTGTCGGCAAAGTATCGATGGCGCCCGATGGTCACGGAAAATCGGTAGAATGCGCATTTTTCATCGAAGTCGGAGCCAGGTTGTGCGCGAAATCGTCCTGATCAACATCACCGGTGAGGACCGTCCCGGTCTCACCGCCGCAATTACCGGCGTCCTGCTCCAGGGCGGTGTGAACATCCTCGACATCGGCCTGGCCGTCATGCACGGCACCTTGTCGTTCGGCATCCTGGTCGATATCCCGGACAACGAAGTGGCCACCAGCCTGCTGCAGAGCGTGCAGTCCAAGGCCCATGAGCTGAACCTGCAGGCCCGCTACACGCCGATTTCCGAGGCCGATTACCAGCACTGGGCCGATGGCCACGGCGAGGCTCGCCACATCGTCACCCTGCTCAGCCGCAAGATCACCCCCGAGCAGCTGCAGCGGGTGAGTGCGGTCATCAGCCAGTACGGCCTGACCATCGAGCGCATCGAGCGCCTGTCTGCCCGCGTTGGCCTCGATGCCGCGAGCGAAAAAGGCAAGGCAGCCGTGGAAATTTCCGTGCGTGGCGTGCCGAGCGATGCCCAGGCCCTGCGCGCCGACTTCTTTGCCTTGTCCGAAGCGCTGAGCATCGACATTGCCTTCCAGAAGGACGACCTGTTCCGCCGCAACCGCCGCCTGGCGGTGTTCGACATGGACTCGACGCTGATCGAGGCCGAGGTCATCGACGAG
Source organism: Pseudomonas faucium (assembly GCF_021602585.1). Taxonomy (GTDB): domain Bacteria; phylum Pseudomonadota; class Gammaproteobacteria; order Pseudomonadales; family Pseudomonadaceae; genus Aquipseudomonas; species Aquipseudomonas faucium. The sequence continues at coordinate 103,611 of NZ_BQIP01000007.1, read as the reverse complement.
CTGGCCAAGGCGGCGGGCGTCGGCGAGCAGGTCGCGGCCATCACCGAGCGGGCGATGCGCGGCGAGCTGGATTTTCGCGCCAGCTTCAAGGAGCGCATGGCGCTGCTCAAGGGCCTGGATGTCGGCGTGCTCGACGAGATCGGCGCTTCCCTGCGCCTGACCGAAGGCGCCGAGAACCTGTTCGCCGAACTCAAGCGCCTGGGCTACAAGACCGCGATCCTTTCCGGTGGCTTCACCTACTTCGCCAAGCAGGTGCAGGCGCGCCTGGGCATCGACTACGTGTTCGCCAACGAGCTGGAAGTGGTCGACGGCAAGGTGACCGGCGTGGCCGTGGAGCCGATCGTCGATGCCCAGCGCAAGGCCGAGCTGCTGCAGCAGTTGGCGAGCGAAGAGGGCTTGCAGCTGGAGCAGACGATTGCCGTGGGTGACGGGGCCAACGACCTGCCGATGCTGTCGCTGGCGGGCCTGGGTGTGGCCTTCCGCGCCAAGCCGCTGGTGCGTCAGTCGGCCAAGCAGGCGATTTCGACCCTGGGGCTGGATGGGGTGCTGTATCTGTTGGGGCTGCGCGACCGCGACGCCCGCGTCTGATCTGAAATATTGGGGCCGCTTTGCGGCCCTTTCGCGACACAAGGCCGCTCCTACAGGTGTACGCGATCCCCTGTAGGAGCGGCCTTGTGTCGCGAAAGGGCTGCAAAGCAGCCCCGAGGGCGAATCAACCCTGTGCAGGCACCGCCAGCAGCTCACCCATGCGGGTTGCCGAACCGGCACCCAGGGTTTCGGCCCATTTCACCTGCTCCGGCCCGAACAGCACGATGGCCGTGGAGCCCAGCTTGAAGCGGCCCAGCTCCGCACCTTTTTCCAGGTGGATCGGCGCACGGCTGCCTTCGTCATAGCGGAAGGTCTTCAGCTCACGCTTGGGTGGCGTGACCAAGCCTGCCCAGACCGTCTCGATCGAGGCAACGATCATCGCACCGACCAGCACCACGGCCATCGGCCCGCGCTCGGTATCGAACAGGCACACGACGCGCTCGTTGCGGGCGAACAGTTCAGGGACGTTTTCCGCCGTGGTCTGGTTCACCGAGAACAGGCGGCCCGGCACATAGACCATCTCGCGCAGGGTGCCGGCCAGCGGCATGTGCACGCGGTGGTAGTCCTTGGGCGACAGGTAGATGGTGGCGAACTCGCCGCCCATGAACGGCGCGGCCAGGGCCGGGTCGCCGCCGAGCAGCTCCAGGGCGCTGAAGCTGTGGCCCTTGGCCTGGAAGATGCGGCCGTGCTCGATCGGGCCGAGCTGGCTGACGGCACCGTCGGCCGGGCAGAGGATCGCCCCCGGGGTTTCGTCCAGCGGGCGCGCGCCCGGCTTCAGCGCACGGGTGAAGAAGGCGTTGAAGTGCTCGTAGGCACTCAGGTCTTCGACCAGCGCTTCGCTCATGTTCACCTGGTAGCGCTTGGCGAACCAGGCGGTGAAGGCATTCTTGAACCAGCGTGCGCGGCACTCGGCGACGCAGCCGGCCAACCGCGACAGCAGGTGGTGCGGCAGCAGGTACTGGCTGATGATGAACAAACGGGATTTCATGCAGGTTCCTTAAACTTCTACAGGCGTGTCCGGGTGGTTGCCCCATTCACTCCACGACCCGGCGTAGGCCTTGATGCGCGGGTAACCGAGGGCTTTGGCCACCAGGTAGGTGAAACCGGAGCGGCGGTGTGACTGGCAATGGGTGATCACTTCCTTGTCGGGCGTGATGCCCAGTTGCTGCAGGACTTCGGCGATGTCCTGGCGAATGCGCAGGTGGTCGTTGAGGTCCATGCCGGCGGTCCATTCGAAATTGATGGCGCCGGGGATATGCCCGCCCTTGGCTGCCAAGACCTTCTCGCCACTGAATTCTTGCGGTGCGCGGGCATCCCAGATGACCAGGTCGTCGGCGCCCAGGCGGCTCTGCAGGTATTCGCGGGTGGCGGTCGGCTCGCCATGCACGTGCAGGCGCACAGGCGTGTTGGCCGCAGGCGGCACTTCGGTGACCAGCTTGTCGGCCGGCCAGGCCTGGATGCCGCCGTTGAGGTAGTGATAGGCCCGATGGCCGATCACGTCGAGCAGCCAGATGAAGCGCCCGGCCCAGCCGCCGCCTTCGTCGTCGTAGACCACGTAGACGGCATCGTCGCGATGGCCGAGTTCGCTGAACAGTTTCTCCAGGTCGGCAACGGCCGGCAGCAGGCCGGGCGCAGGCGGCAGGCCCAGCTGGGTGCGCTTGCCCTCGACGAAGCGAGCGCCGGGGATGTGGCCGCTGACATAGCGGTTGGCGCTGCTCAGGTCGACCAGGATCAGTTGCGCTGAGCCCAGGCGCGGCAGCAGATCCTCGGGCTCGATCACCAGGGGCAATCCGGAAAAGTCTGTCATCCACGGTCTCCAGTGTGGAAAGAGGGGGCGATTGTAGCGCAAGGGTCAGGCATTGCGATTGGCAAACACCGCCAGGGCGCGTTCGATGCATTGCGCGGTTTTGCCAAAGGCCTGCACGCTGACGTCGGCCAGCGGTTTGCCGCCCTGGTCGGCCACTGCCAGCATCAGCACCTGGTCATTGACCGCCAGCGAGCGCAGCAGCACGTGTTCGCTGCGAAACAGCGCGCGCAGGGCCGGTGGCAACAGGGCAGAGAACTGGCCGTGGTTTTCTGGCGTCAGGCGCAGTTGCCCGGCCTTGCTGACCAGCTTCTGCAGCAGTTTGTTCTGGGTAAGGGGCAGGGCGATTGCCGCCGCCTCCTTCGGCAGGCCGGCCGCTTGCTGGACGCGCAGCAGGTCGTTGGCTTTGTCCAGGTTGAGCAGCAGGATGCGCTGCATACCGCATGCCTGCAGGGCTTCGCGCGCCTGGGTGGCCAGGTGCACGCCATTGCTGAACGGGCTGGGCTGGGCCAGCAGGCCCTGGCACAGGGTGCGCCAGAGGCCGAGCTGCTCGGCGTTGGGCGGTGGTGGCGCCAGCATGTCGGGGTGCGGGCGGCGTTGCTGCCAGGGCCAGAGCAATGCCTCGGCCGGGTGGAACAGCGCGTGCCGGGCATGGCGCCGGGCACTGGCGGCAGCCTGTTGGTGAACCTGCTGCTGCACGTCTTCCAGCGAGGTTTGCAGGTACAGCGCGGTCAGCAGCTGCCAGCGCAGCAGGTGCGGGTTGTCCCAGCCTACCTGGGCGGCCAGCGCGAGGTTGTTGGCCAGCAGCACGGTGTTGGCGGGCTGGTTGAACCAGCGGCGCAGGCCCGGTGTTTCGTCCAGGCGGTGCTGTTGGCTGAGCAGGTCTTCGTCGCGGGCGATACTCAGCACCTGGGCCAGTTGCTCGCGTTCTTCGAGCAGCAGGCGGTAACCCTGGGTGACCCACTGCGGCAGGCGCCATTGTTCGGCCACGGCTCGGCACAGGGCCATGATGCGCACGCCGAACAGCTCTTCTTCGACCTCGGCGGCCTCTTCGCCCTTGTGGATAACCCGAAGCTCCCAGGTGTCCAGCAGCTTGGGGCAGGTCAGCGCCATGGGCCACAGCGGCGAGAGGAACAGCAGGCTGCCCCAGTGGATTTCCTGCCACAACCGCGCCAGGCGGCTGGCGAACAGGCCGCTGGCCTGCTGCGCGGCATGCTGGCTGATCATCAGGAACTGGCCCAGCACCGGCGGAACCTCGGCCTCCGGCACTGCCGGCAGGCGGGTGAGCAGCTCGCGGGTGCGCGCCAGGCCCAGGCGGTTGAGGGCGATTTCAAGGCTCTCGGCCGGTTCTGCCTGGCTGGCGTTGGCCGAGTGATTGGCCTCGCGCATCACCGACAGCACCAGGGCCGGGCTGTCCTGCATCAGTTCGGCGATGTCGCGCAAGGAGCGGCGGCTATCGTTGATGGCGCTCATGACCCGGTCGTAACTCTGCTTCGGCACCGGTACACGCACACCGTCGAGCAGTTTTACCCAGGCCTCTAGGGTACGCGGATTCTGAGTGGACACCTTGGATTCCATTGGCATTTTGACATCAGTCCAAACTGGCTTTTCTCATTATGTGGCTATAGTCTGGCGCAGTTCTGCCGATAAGTAGAAGAAGAGTTTTAAAGCTCCCGTCCCTCACCCTGACCACGACAGCAAGTGCTTTGAACCTATGGCTAAAATTATCGGCATCATCGTCGTATTCGCGAGCGTGCTCGGCGGATATGTGCTCTCCCACGGCAAGATCGCGGCGCTGATCCAGCCGTTCGAAGTGCTGATCATCGGCGGTGCGGCCTTTGGCGCTTTCATGCAGGCCAACCCGGGTTACATGACCATGCATGTAATCAAGAAGTCGATGAAGATGTTCGGCTCGCGCTTCACCCACACCTTCTACCTGGAAGTGCTGGGCCTTATCTACGAGATTCTCAACAAGAGCCGTCGCGAGGGCATGATGGCCATCGAGGGCGACATCGAGGACGCCGCGGCCAGCCCGATCTTCGCCAAGTACCCTGCGGTGCTGGGCGATGAGCGCATGACCGCGTTCATCTGCGACTACCTGCGCATCATGTCCACCGGCAACATGGCGCCCCATGAACTCGAAGGCCTGTTCGACATGGAGCTGCTGAGCATGAAGGAAGAGCTCGAGCACCCGTCGCACGCGGTCTCCGGCATTGCCGACGGCATGCCGGGCTTCGGTATCGTCGCGGCGGTACTGGGTATCGTGGTGACCATGGCGTCGCTGGGTGAGGGCGATCAGAAGTCCATTGGCCTGCACGTGGGTGCGGCGCTGGTGGGTACCTTCTTCGGTATTCTGGCGGCCTACGGCTTCTTCGGCCCGCTGGCCAAGTGCCTGGAGCACGATGCCAAGGAGGAGCTCAACCTCTATGAGTCGATCAAGGCGTCGCTGGTGGCCTCGGCCTCCGGCATGCCGCCTTCGCTGGCCGTGGAGTTCGGGCGCAAGGTGCTGTACCCCAAGCATCGCCCAAGCTTCGCCGAGCTGGAACAAGCGGTTCGCGGTCGCTGATCCATGGAAAACAATCAGCCGATAATCATCAAGCGCGTCAAGCGCTATGGTGGCGGGCACCACGGGGGTGCCTGGAAGATCGCCTTCGCCGACTTCGCCACGGCGATGATGGCGTTCTTCCTGGTGCTGTGGCTGCTGTCCACCGCCACGCCGGAACAGAAGATCGCCATCGCCGGCTACTTCAAGGACCCGATCGGCTTCTCCGAGAGTGGTACGCCCTACGTCATCGACCTGGGCGGATCGCCCCAGCTGGCGCCGGAAAAGACCATCAACCCGGAAGAAAAGTCCGAGCCTACGCCTGATACCAGCATCCAGCTGGACAAGGACCAGGTCGAGACCATGGCCGAGCAGGTGGAGCGCGAGCGCCTGGAGCTGTTGCTGCAGGAGTTGCAGAACAAGGTCGAAGAGAACCCGCAGCTGCAGAAGTTCAAGGACCAGATCCTGTTCGAGATCACTCAGGACGGCCTGCGCATCCAGATCATGGATGCCGAGAACCGGCCGATGTTCGACATTGGCAGCGCGCGCCTGCAGCCGTACTTCGAAGACATCCTGCTGGCCATGGCCGACACCATCAAGGCGGTGCCGAACAAGATCAGCATCAGTGGCCATACCGATGCCAAGCCTTATTCGGGCAGCGGTGAGTTCGGCAACTGGGAACTGTCGGCCAACCGTGCCAATGCCGCGCGCCGTGCGTTGGTGGCCGGTGGCTACCCGGATGACCAGGTGGCGCGCGTGGTGGGCTACGCCTCGTCGTCGCTGTTCGACCGCAAGGACCCGTTCAACCCGGTCAACCGCCGTATCGACATCATCGTCCTGACCAAGAAAGCCCAGCGCAACATCGAGGGCGAGCAGGGCACGCCAGAGGCGACGCCGCCGGCCCAGGCGCCGGCACCTGCGGGTGCTGCACCGGGCGCTTCGGCGGCGCCGGGTGCCGATGAGGCGCCGATGCAGCCGCGTGAGCTGCGCCAGAAGCTGAACATCTTCGAGGATGGCACCTTGAAGATGGACGAGGCGAAGGACCAGTAAGGCCTGAGGGGCCGCTTTGCAGCCCCTGCCGGCGTTCAAAACCCCCGCCGGATCTTGGCCTTGAGGTCGGCATGGAAGTAGTCCGCATTGTCCCGGTCCGCCCAGCTGCCGCCAGGCGCTGGCAAGGTCAGGGCGCGGGCGAAGGTGCGCTCGTCGTGGTAGGCCCGTACGAACAGGTCGATGTGCGTGCGCTCGCGCATCACCGGCCACTTGCAAAGGTGCGCCGGCAGCGTATCGCCGGTGGGTTGAAAGAAGCTCACCCGGCGCCCGGCCATTACCGCGGCCCCGAGCAGCCAGGCGGTCCACCACTCTTCGCTGAACGCTTCTGGCAGCAGGCCGATCCAGTGGGTCGCATCACTCATGTGCTGGCAGAAACTGCCATACAGGTCTTCGCTGGTCTGCCCGTCGAAGTCGAACAGGACCAGTTGTGCGGGGATGCCTTCGAGCAGCAGGCGCTCGTTGAGAATGAAGGCGTCAAGCCGCTCTTCGTGGCGGTAGCTGATGAACACCGGCATCGCGGTTGCCCTCCCTGATAGAAGCCATGACCATCAGGGAAAGCAGCGGTGGGAGCAATAGATGACGCTAAATCCGGAATCGTCCTACTTTCTGCGGTAAAAAATCCTACAGATCAGTAGGCGTCTTCCGGCAGGCTGGCAATGATCGAGCGGTAGCTGTTCATCCGTTGCGGCTTGATGCGGCCGTCTTCCAGTGCCTTGAGCAGCGCACAACCGGGCTCGCGGTCATGTTTGCAGTCGCGGAAGCGGCAGGTGCCGAACAGGTCGCGGAATTCGATGAAGCCATCTTCCACATCGCTGCGGCTGACGTGGCCGAGGCCGAACTCGCGAATGCCCGGCGAGTCGATCAGGTCACCGCCATTGGGGAAGTGATACAGGCGCGCGGTAGTGGTGGTGTGGGTGCCCTGGCCGGACCATTCGGAAAGGTCGCCCACGCGGGTGCCGGCATCCGGCAGCAGGCTGTTGACCAGCGATGACTTGCCCACGCCCGACTGGCCGACGAACACGCTGATGTGCCCGTCCAGCATCTGCTGCAGGCGTTGCATGCCATCGCCCTGGTGCGCCGACACTTCCAGCAGCGGGTAGCCCAGCTCGCGGTAGACCTCGAGCAACGCGTGCAGGCCGGGGCCGTTGTGCTCGTCGATCAGGTCGGCCTTGTTCAGCAGCAGCAGCGGGCGGATACCGGCGTGCTCGGCGGCCACCAGGTAGCGGTCGATCAGGTTCGGGTGCGGCTCGGGGGCCGGGGCGAAGACGATCACGATCAAGTCGACGTTGGCCGCCACCGGCTTGAGCTGGCCGTGGTTGTTCGGCCGGCACAGCTCGGTGCTGCGCGGCATCTGCGCGACGATCACGCCAATGCCCTGGTTGCCCGCACGCCATACCACGCGGTCGCCGGTGACCAGCGCTGGCAGGTTGGCCCGCAGGTGGCAACGGAACACCTGGCCGGCAGCTTCGCCGTCCTGGGCCTCGACCTCGACCTGTACACCGAAGTGGGCGATCACCAGGCCGAGTTGTTCAGGTCCAAGGTCACCCCCCTCCAGCTCCTGCAGCGCATGCTGTTCGCGTTTGGCGGCGCGTGCGGCGCGTTCGTTCTGGATTTTTTCGATGCGCCAGTTCTGGCGGCGATTGAGCTGGCGTTTGGCCATGAAGGTTCCGTGGAGGGGCGAATGAAATCGGCGGGCAGTTTAGCACGCCAGGCGCCGGACCATGGCCCCTGGCGTTGCAGTGCGCATGCGCAGGCCATGCCCGCTAGGCTAATATGAGCGCCTATATGAGGAGCCCTGCATGCAGAACCCACAGAACCTGATCTGGATCGACCTGGAAATGACCGGCCTCGATCCGGACAACGACGTCATCATCGAGATGGCCACCATCGTCACCGACAGCGAGCTGAACACCCTGGCCGAAGGCCCGGTGATCGCCATCCACCACAGCGACGAAGTGCTGGCGCGCATGGACGAGTGGAACACCCGCACCCACGGCGCCTCGGGCCTGACCCAGCGCGTGCGCGAAAGCCAGGTCAGCATGGCCGAGGCCGAGGCGCAGACCATCGCCTTCCTCGAGCAGTGGGTGCCCAAGGGCAAGTCGCCGATCTGCGGCAACAGCATCTGCCAGGACCGCCGCTTCCTCTACCGCCACATGCGCGGCCTGGAAAACTACTTCCACTACCGCAACCTCGACGTCTCCACCGTCAAGGAGCTGGCTGCACGCTGGGCGCCGGAGGTGCGTGACAGCTTCAAGAAGGGCAGCACCCACCTGGCGCTGGACGATATCCGCGAGTCGATCGCCGAGCTGCGCCACTATCGCCAGCACTTCATCAAGGTGTGAGCCGAAGGGCGCAGATAATCTATCGGCGCCCTCTTTTGGTGCCTTGGGCAACTGGTTAGACTGCGCGCCTTTCTCGCACGGACCCGCACCATGTTGCTGATGCTCTACCTCATCGCCATCACCGCCGAAGCCATGACCGGCGCCTTGTCTGCCGGCCGTCGCGGCATGGACTGGTTTGGCGTGGTGCTGATTGCCTGCGTCACCGCCCTGGGGGGCGGCTCGGTGCGCGACGTGCTGCTCGGGCACTACCCGCTGACCTGGGTGAAGCACCCGGAATACCTGGTGTTGACCAGCCTTGCCGCGCTGCTGACGATTTTCATCGCGCCGATGATGCGCCGCTTGCGCTCGCTGTTCCTGGTGCTCGATGCCCTGGGGCTGGTGGCCTTTACCCTGATTGGTTGCATGACTGCGCTGGAGATGGGGCAGGGCATGCTGGTGGCATCGATCAGCGGGGTGATCACCGGGGTGTTTGGCGGGATCCTGCGGGATATCTTCTGCAACGACATTCCCCTGGTGTTTCGCCGTGAGCTGTATGCCAGCGTGTCGTTCGCGGCGGCGTGGTTCTACCTGGGGTGCGTGTATTTCAAGCTGCCGGCCGAGCAGGCGATGCTGCTGACCTTGTTCGGTGGCTTTCTGGTGCGCTTGCTGGCCATTCGTTTTCATTGGGAAATGCCCAAGTTCCACTACAACGACCAGCAGTGAGGCGGTGCCGCTGTGGGCCCTATCGCCGGCAAGCCGGCTCCCACGGGTAGGGCAGCGCCGCTGTCACTGTGGGAGCCGGCTTGCCGGCGATTGGGGCGCGCAGCGGCCCCTAGCGGTGCTCATGCTGCGCCAGCGCCCACTGCACATGCTCGCGCACTAGCTCCGACGGGTCGTCCTGGCGAGCCTTCAACGCCTCCAGCACCGGTATGGTCGAAGGCGCATTGCCCAGCCCCACCGCCAGGTTGCGCAGCCACCGCTCGTACCCCGCACGCCGCAGCGGCCCGCCTTCGGTCTTGCGCAGGAAGGTGCGTTCATCCCACAGGAACATCTCGGCCAGCTCGGCGTTTTCCAGCCCGTGCCGAGGCTGGAAGTCGTTTTCCTGGGTGGGCCGGGCAAAGCGGTTCCACGGGCAGACGATCTGGCAATCGTCGCAGCCGAACACCCGATTGCCCATCATCGCGCGCAACTCCACGGGAATCGCGCCCTTCAGCTCGATGGTCAGGTACGAGATGCAGCGCCGCGCATCCAGCACATAAGGCCCGACGAAGGCCTTGGTCGGGCAGATATCCAGGCAGGCCTCGCAGCGCCCGCAGTGTTCACTGGCATGCGCCTCGTCCACCGGCAGCGGTAGGTCGACGAACAGTTCGGCGAGGAAGAAGTAACTGCCGGCCTTGCGGTTGAGCAGCAGGGTGTTCTTGCCGATCCAACCCAGCCCGGCCTGTTCGGCCAGGGCCTTTTCCAGTACCGGAGCGCTGTCGACGAAGGCGCGGTAGCCGAACGGGCCGATCGCTTCCTGGATGCGGTCGGCCAGGTGCTGCACGCGCTTGCGCACCAGCTTGTGGTAGTCGCGGCCCAGGGCATAGCGCGACACATAGGCCTTTTCCGGCTGTGCCAGGCGTTGCGCCATCTGCGTGTCGCCGGGCAGGTAGTCCATGCGCAGTGACACCACGCGCACGGTGCCGGGGATCAGCTGTTCGGGGTGGGCGCGCTTGCTGCCGTGGGCGCCAAGGTATTCCATCTCGCCCTGGTAGCCGGCGTCGAGCCAGCGCTGCAGGTGATGTTCGTGCTCGCCAAGGTCCACCCCGGCGATGCCGACGTGGGCAAAACCGAGTTCTCGGCCCCAATTCTTGATCGATTGGGCCAGTGCGGCGAGGTCAGGTGCGGAAGCGGACATGGATGGGCAAGGCAATACGGGCTCAGGTGCGTATAATTCTGCCAGACATTGGAGCCTTTGACCCCATGCCCCAGACCAAACACCCCGGCCACGCCCCGCAACTGCTCACTGGCTTGACGGTCGCGCGCCTGCCTGCACGGCCTGCGCAGGCCCAAAAGGGCGACTTCGGCCACCTGCTGGTGGTCGGTGGCGACCTCGGCACCGGTGGCGCCGTGCTGCTCAGTGCCGAGGCGGCGCTGCGCTGCGGCGCTGGCCTGGTCAGCGTGGCGACCCGCCCCGAACACGTGGCCGCTAGCCTTGCGCGCCTGCCGGAAGTCATGTGCCTGGGGCTGAGTTCGGCCAACCAGCTCATGGCCCCGCTCGAGCGTGCCTCGGTGCTGGTGGTGGGCCCTGGCCTGGGCCAGGCGGCCTGGGGCCGCAGCCTGCTGTCGGCGGTGGCCAATGCCGAGCGGCCGCAGGTGTGGGACGCCGATGCCCTGAACCTGCTGGCGCGCACGCCGCTGGCCCTGCCCAGCGCCAGCATCCTCACCCCGCACCCGGGGGAGGCGGCGCGGCTGCTGGGCATTTCCACCGAGGCGGTGCAGGCCGACCGTGCTGGAGCCGCGCGCAAGCTGGCGCGGCGCTATGCCAGTGTGTGCGTGCTCAAGGGGGCCGGCACCCTGGTCGCCGACCCTGCGGGCAAGCTGGCGCTGTGCGAGCGCGGCCACCCGGCGATGGCCGGCGCGGGGCTGGGCGATGTGTTGACGGGGGTGCTGGGTGCGCTGCTGGCCCAGGGGCTGGCTACCTGGGATGCCGCGTGCCTGGGGGTGTGGCTGCACGCCTGTGCGGGCGAGCGCCTGGGGAGCAAAGGTAGAGGCTTGGCGGCCAGTGATCTGGCGCCGGTCATTCGTGAGTTGTTGGAGGAGCATTCTGCGTGTCTGGCATAACCCTGTTTCTGGCCGATGAAGCGGCCACGGTCGCCTTTGGCGGCAAACTGGCCGAGGTGACCGGCGGTCACGGCGTGATTTTTCTCGAAGGTGACCTGGGCGCTGGCAAGACCACCCTGTCCCGTGGCCTGATCCGTGGCCTGGGCCATACTGGAGCGGTGAAAAGTCCGACATTTACTGTGGTAGAACCCTACGAGATCGGCGACGTGCGTGCCTACCACTTCGACCTGTATCGCCTGGTCGATCCGGAAGAGCTGGAGTTCATGGGCATTCGCGACTACTTCGAAGGCGACCCGCTGTGCCTGTTCGAGTGGCCACAAAAGGGTGCGGGCGTTTTGCCAAAGCCTGACCTGACCATTACCATAAGCCCCCAAGCGGGCGGACGCTCGCTGAACCTTTCGCCGCAGGGGGCTCGCGGCGAGGCTTGGTGCACTGCACTGGCCGAACACAATAAACAGTAAGTGGGGTAGGTATGCGCATACGCGCACTGGTCGCTGTGGTTGGGCTGCTGCTGACAGCAGTGACCGTTGACGCTCTGGCCGTCACACAAGTCAAGAGCATGCGCCTGTGGCGCGCGCCGGACAACACACGGCTGGTCTTCGACCTGTCCGGCCCGGTGCAGCATAGCGTCTTCACCCTGAGCGCGCCCGACCGCCTGGTGATCGACATCAATGGCGCGACCCTGGCCGCGCCGCTGAACGTGTCCACTTCCAACACGCCGATCAGCAGCGTGCGCTCTGCCCAGCGCACGCCCACCGACCTGCGCGTGGTGGTCGACCTGAAAAAATCGGTCACCCCGAAGAGCTTCACCCTGGCGCCCAATGCCCAGTACGGCAACCGCCTGGTGGTAGACCTGTACGACCAGGAATCGGACGCCATTGCGGCCACCGCACCGCCGCCAACGCCCACCCCGACGCCTACCCCGGCGACCACGCCTGCCGTGCCGGTCAGCCCGGCGCAGCCTGCGATCAAGCTGCCGCCGGTACCCGCCGGCAAGCGCGACATCGTGGTCGCCATCGACGCCGGCCACGGCGGCGAGGACCCGGGTGCCTCCGGCTCGCGCGGCCAGCATGAAAAAGACATCGTGCTGCAGATCGCCAAGGAACTGCAGCGCCAGATCAACACCGAGAAGGGCTACCGCGCCGAGCTGACCCGCACCGGTGACTACTTCATCCCGCTGCGCAAGCGCACCGAGATCGCCCGTAAGAAGGGCGCCGACCTGTTCATTTCGATCCACGCCGACGCCGCGCCGTCGCGGGCCGCGTTCGGTGCTTCGGTGTTCGCCCTGTCCGACCGGGGTGCCACCTCCGAGACCGCGCGCTGGCTGGCCGACACGGAAAACCGCTCCGACCTGATCGGCGGTGCCGGCAACGTCAGCCTCGACGACAAGGACCGCATGCTGGCCGGTGTGCTGCTCGACCTGTCGATGACCGCCACCCTCAGCTCCAGCCTGAATGTCGGGCAAAAGGTGCTCGGCAACATGGGTCGGGTCACTTCGCTGCACAAGCAGCGCGTGGAACAGGCGGGCTTCATGGTGCTGAAATCGCCGGATATCCCATCGATCCTCGTTGAAACCGGGTTCATCTCGAACAACAACGAAGCCGCCAAGCTGGCCACCGCTAGCCACCAGCAGGCCCTGGCGCGTTCGATCCATACCGGCGTGCGCCAGTACTTCCAGCAAAACCCGCCGCCTGGCACCTACGTGGCCTGGCTGCGCGACAGCGGCAAGATTGCCCAGGGGCCGCGTGACCATACCGTGCGCCCTGGCGAGACGCTGGCGATGATTGCCGTGCGCTACCAGGTCAGCGTGCCGAGCCTGCGCAGCAGCAACAGCCTGAAGACCGATGAACTGAAAGTCGGCCAGCACCTCAGCATCCCCGCCACCACCCTGGCCTCGCAGCAATGAGTGGCGGTTCGCGCATCCAGCTGCTCAGCCCGCGGCTGGCCAACCAGATTGCCGCAGGTGAGGTGGTCGAGCGCCCGGCCTCGGTGGCCAAGGAGCTGCTGGAAAACAGCCTCGACTCCGGTGCCCGGCGCATCGATGTCGAGGTCGAGCAGGGCGGCGTCAAGCTGCTGCGGGTGCGCGACGACGGCGGCGGTATCTCCGCCGACGACCTGCCGCTGGCCCTGGCCCGTCACGCCACCAGCAAGATTCGCGAACTGGAAGACCTCGAAGGCGTGCTGAGCCTCGGTTTTCGCGGTGAGGCCCTGGCATCGATCAGCTCGGTGGCGCGCCTGACCCTGACTTCGCGCACTGCCAACGCCAGCGAAGCCTGGCAGGTGGAAACCGAAGGGCGCGACATGACGCCGCGGGTGCAGCCTGCCGCTCACCCGGTCGGTACCTCGGTGGAAGTGCGTGACCTGTTCTTCAACACCCCGGCCCGGCGCAAGTTCCTCAAGGCCGAGAAGACCGAGTTCGATCACCTGCAGGAAGTCATCCGGCGCCTGGCCCTGGCCCGTTTCGACGTCGGCTTCCACCTGCGCCACAACGGCAAGAGCATTCTCAGCCTGCACGAAGCGCACGACGAAACCGCCCGTGCCCGCAGGGTCGGCGCCATCTGCGGCCCAGGCTTCATGGAGCAGGCGCTGCCCATCGATGTCGAGCGCAACGGCCTGCGCCTGTGGGGTTGGGTCGGCCTGCCGACGTTCTCGCGCAGCCAGGCGGACTTGCAGTACTTTTTCGTCAATGGCCGCGCGGTACGCGACAAACTGGTCGCCCATGCCGTGCGCCAGGCCTATCGCGACGTGCTGTTCAATGGCCGTCACCCGACCTTCGTGCTGTTCCTCGAGCTCGAGCCCAATGGCGTCGACGTCAACGTGCACCCGACCAAGCACGAAGTGCGCTTCCGCGAGGGGCGCTCGGTGCATGACTTCCTCTACGGCACCTTGCACCGTGCGCTGGCCGACGTTCGCCCGGAAGACCAGCTGGCTGCGCCTGCTGCTGGGGCTGAAATCGCCCGCCCGAGTGGCCAGCAGGCGGGTGAGTTCGGCCCGCAGGGCGAAATGCGCCTGGCCTCGCCGGTGCTCGAACAGCCCCAGGCTCCGCAGTTTGCGGTTTCCAATGGCGGCAGTGGCGCGGGCTACCAGTACCAGTACACCCCGCGTCCATCCCAACCGCTGCCAGCGGCCGAGTCGCAGGCGGTCTATCGCGAGTTCTACAAGCCGTTGAACGACGGCGCCGGGGCGCCTGCCGCGCTGCCCGAGAGCCAGGGCGATATCCCGCCGCTGGGCTATGCCCTGGCCCAGCTCAAGGGCATCTACATCCTGGCCGAGAATGCCGTCGGGCTGGTGTTGGTGGACATGCACGCCGCCCACGAGCGCATCATGTACGAGCGGCTCAAGGTGGCGATGGCCAGCGAGGGCCTGAGCGGCCAGCCGTTGCTGGTGCCGGAGACGCTGGCGCTGAGCCAGCGCGAAGCCGACTGCGCCGAAGAGCATGGCCAGTGGTTCCAGCGCCTGGGCTTCGAGTTACAGCGTCTGGGCCCGGAAACCCTGGCGATCCGCCAGATCCCGGCCTTGCTCAAGCAAGCCGAGGCCAACCGCCTGGTGCAGGATGTGCTCGCCGACCTGATGGAATACGGCACCAGCGACCGCATCCAGGCGCACCTCAACGAACTGCTCGGCACCATGGCCTGCCACGGCGCCGTGCGCGCCAACCGGCGCCTGGCCATCCCCGAGATGAACGCCTTGCTGCGCGACATGGAAAACACCGAGCGCAGCGGCCAGTGCAACCACGGCCGCCCGACCTGGACCCAGATGGGCCTGGACGACCTGGACAAACTTTTCCTGCGCGGTCGATGAAATGAGCGGCAAGCCCCCAGCAATATTCCTCATGGGCCCAACGGCGGCCGGCAAGACCGACCTGGCCATCGAACTGACCAAGGTGCTGCCCTGCGAGCTGATCAGCGTCGACTCGGCGCTGGTCTATCGCGGCATGGACATCGGTTCGGCCAAGCCCTCCAAGGAGATCCTGGCCGCCCATCCGCACCGCCTGATCGACATTCGCGACCCGGCCGAAAGCTATTCGGCCGCACAGTTTCGCGCTGATGCCCTCGAGGCAATGGCCGAAATCACCGCACGCGGCAAGATCCCGCTGCTGGTGGGCGGCACCATGCTCTATTACAAGGCCCTGGTCGACGGCCTGGCGGACATGCCTGCGGCCGATGCCGCGGTGCGCGCCGAGCTGGAGGCCCAGGCGCAGGCGCTGGGCCTGGCCGAACTGCACCGGCAGCTGGCCGAAGTGGACCCGCAATCGGCCACGCGCATTCACCCCAACGACCCGCAACGCCTGATTCGGGCGCTGGAAGTGTACCGGGTGAGCGGCGAGAGCATGACGGCCCATCGGCAACGTCAATTCGCGGAAAGTCGCGGCGCAGACGCAGGCGCTGACTCGCATTTGCCCTATACTGTCGCGAGTTTGGCGATTGCTCCTACAGATCGTCACATTTTGCATCAGCGAATTGCGCTACGATTTTCGCAGATGCTGGAACAGGGCTTCATCGACGAGGTCCGATCGCTGCGAGCCAGAAGTGACTTGCACGCGGCGCTGCCGTCTATACGGGCAGTGGGGTATCGGCAGGTCTGGGACTACCTCGACGGCAAGCTGACTGAGAATGAGATGCGAGAACGCGGTATCATTGCTACCCGGCAGCTGGCCAAGCGGCAGTTCACCTGGTTGCGTAGCTGGCCCGACGTACACTGGCTCGACAGCCTGGCCTGCGACAATCTGTCCCGCACCTTGAAATACCTTGGGGCCGTCTCCATATTGAGATGAGTCCCTGCTGATTGCCGTCTATTCTTGCGAAGGGACGGCCAACTTATCGATTTCTTTGACTTTCTATTATTGATCCTTACAGGAGTGCGGCATATGTCAAAAGGGCATTCGCTACAAGACCCTTACTTGAATACCTTGAGAAAAGAAAAGGTTGCGGTTTCTATCTATCTGGTCAACGGCATCAAACTGCAAGGCCAGATCGAGTCGTTCGACCAGTTCGTCGTTCTGCTGAAGAACACTGTCAGCCAGATGGTTTACAAGCACGCCATTTCGACCGTAGTTCCTGTGCGTGCGATTCGCCTGCCTAGCCCGTCCGATTCCGAACACGGTGAAAGCGAGCCAGGCAACGCCTGATAGGAGCCTGCATTGTTCTTTGAGCGCCACGGTGGTGGTGAGCGAGCGCTGCTCGTTCACTTGGAAGGTCAGAACCCTGAGGCGCGCGAAGATCCGCAGGAGTTTCAGGAACTGGCATTGTCGGCCGGCGCCGACATCGTTTCGCTGGTCACGGTGGCCCGGCATCAGCCGACCGCCAAATACCTGATTGGCAGCGGCAAGGTCGAGGAATTTCGCGACCTGGTCAAAGCCGAACAGGTAGACCTGGTGATTTTCAATCACACCCTCACGCCCAGTCAGGAGCGCAACCTCGAACGTGTCTTCGAGTGTCGCGTGCTCGACCGCACCGGGCTGATCCTCGATATCTTCGCCCAACGGGCGCGTACCCATGAAGGCAAGCTGCAGGTCGAACTGGCCCAGCTTGAGCACATGAGCACGCGGCTGGTGCGCGGCTGGACCCACCTTGAGCGTCAGAAGGGTGGTATCGGCCTGCGCGGCCCGGGTGAAACCCAGCTTGAAACCGACCGTCGTTTGCTGCGGGTACGCCTGCGGCAGATCAAGGGGCGCCTGGAGAAGGTCCGCAGCCAGCGTGAGCAGGCTCGCCGTGGCCGCCGCCGTGCGGATATCCCGTCGGTTTCGCTGGTGGGCTACACCAACGCCGGCAAGTCGACGCTGTTCAACGCCTTGACCCAGTCCGAGGTGTACGCCGCCGACCAGTTGTTCGCCACCCTCGACCCGACGTTGCGCCGTCTCGAGCTCAACGACCTCGGGCCGATCGTGCTGGCCGACACCGTGGGCTTCATTCGCCACCTGCCGCACAAGCTGGTCGAGGCTTTTCGGGCTACGCTCGAAGAGTCGAGCAACTCCGACCTGCTGCTGCACGTGATCGACGCCCATGAGCCAGAGCGCATGGAGCAGATCGAGCAGGTGCTGGCGGTATTGGGCGAGATCGGTGCCGAAGGCTTGCCGATCCTCGAGGTCTATAACAAACTCGACCTGCTCGAAGATGTCGAGCCGCAGATCCAGCGCAACGCCGACGGCAAGCCGGAGCGGGTCTGGGTCTCGGCACGAGATGGACGTGGCCTGGAGCTGGTGGGTCAGGCGATTGCCGAGTTGCTGGGGGATGATCTGTTTGTCGGTACCCTGTGTCTGGAGCAGCGTTTTGCCCGCTTGCGCGCGCAATTCTTTGCCCTGGGTGCCGTGCAGAGTGAGGAGCATGACGAAGAAGGGCGCAGCCTGCTGAGTGTGCGACTGCCCATGGTCGAGTTGAATCGCCTGGTCAGCCGTGAAGGCATGGAGCCGCAAGTGTTTGTCGAGCAACACACTTTGCAATAAATGCCCGGCGAGGTCGCCGGGCGGCAGTGGCAGGCATTCTGTAGCATTGGACGGCGCGCCGTGGGCGCGTCTTTGCTTTATCAGATGGAGAGCGCTATGGCTTGGAACGAGCCGGGTGGCAACTCGAACAATCAGGATCCCTGGGGCGGTCGCCGTGGTGGCGGCGGCGGTGGTGGCGATAAAAAAGGCCCGCCGGATCTGGACGAGGCCTTCCGCAAACTGCAGGACAGCCTGAATGGCATGTTCGGCGGTGGCAAGAAACGTGGCGGCGGTGACCGCAATGTCGGCAAGGGCGGCGGCTACGGCCTGCTGGGCATCGGCCTGGCGGTACTGGCTGCGATCTGGCTGTACAGCGCCGTGTACGTGGTCGACGAGCAGGAGCAGGCCGTCGTGCTGCGCTTCGGCAAGTACTATGAGACGGTCGGTCCCGGCCTGAACATCTACTTCCCGCCAATCGATCGCAAGTACATGGAAAACGTCACGCGCGAGCGTGCCTACACCAAGCAGGGCCAGATGCTCACCGAAGACGAGAACATCGTCGAAGTGCCGCTGACCGTCCAGTACAAGATCAGCAACCTGCAGGACTTCGTGCTCAACGTCGACCAGCCCGAGGTGAGCTTGCAGCATGCCACCGACAGCGCCCTGCGCCACGTGGTGGGTTCCACTTCGATGGACCAGGTGCTGACCGAAGGCCGTGAGCAGATGGCCGTGGATATCCGCGAACGCCTGCAGCGCTTCCTCGACAACTACCGTACCGGTATCACCGTTACCCAGGTCAACGTACAGAGCGCGGCAGCCCCGCGTGAAGTGCAGGAAGCCTTCGACGACGTGATCCGTGCCCGTGAAGACGAGCAGCGTGCCCGCAACCAGGCCGAGTCCTACGCCAACGGCGTGGTGCCGGAAGCCCGTGGTCAGGCCCAGCGCATCATCGAGGACGCCAACGGTTACCGCGACGAAGTCATCGCCCGCGCCAAGGGTGAGGCGGACCGCTTCACCAAGCTGGTCGCCGAGTACCGCAAGGCACCTGACGTGACCCGCCAGCGCCTGTACCTGGAGACCATGCAAGAGGTCTACAGCAATACCAGCAAGGTCATGGTGGCCACCAAGGACGGGCAGAACAACCTGCTCTACCTGCCACTGGACAAGATGGTCGAAGGCAGCCGCAACACGTCCGCGCCGGTTACCAGCGCAACCCCGTCGGCCAACGACGCGGCAGCGCGTGCAGCGCAGGACCTGCAACAGCAACAGCAACAGCTGCGTACTAGGGAGAGCCGCTGATGAGCAATAAATCGCTGATCGCCCTGATCGCCGCTGTGGTTCTGGCCGTGGTGGCCTGGAACAGCTTCTACATCGTGTCGCAGACCGAACGCGCGGTACTGCTGCAGTTCGGCCGTGTGGTCCAGGCGGATGTCCAGCCGGGCCTGCACGTGAAGGTTCCGTATGTGAACCAGGTGCGCAAGTTCGACGCCCGTCTGATGACCCTCGACGCCCCGACCCAGCGGTTCCTGACCCTGGAGAAGAAAGCGGTGATGGTCGACGCCTACGCCAAGTGGCGCGTCAAGGATGCCGAGCGTTTCTACACCGCCACGTCCGGCATGAAGCAGATCGCCGACGAGCGTCTGTCGCGTCGTCTGGAAAGCGGCCTGCGTGACCAGTTCGGTAAACGCACCCTGCACGAAGTGGTATCCGGTGAGCGTGACGCGCTGATGGCTGACATCACCGCCTCGCTGAACCGCATGGCCAACAAGGAGCTGGGTATCGAGGTGGTCGACGTGCGCGTCAAGGCCATCGACCTGCCGAAGGAAGTCAACCGCAGCGTGTTCGACCGCATGAGCACCGAGCGTGAGCGTGAGGCTCGCGAGCACCGTGCCAAGGGTAACGAGCTGGCTGAAGGTATCCGTGCCGATGCCGACCGTCAGCGCCGTGTACTGCTGGCCGAAGCCTATCGCGAAGCTGAAGAGACCCGTGGTGATGGCGACGCCCAGTCGGCCGCCATCTATGCCAAGGCCTACACCCAGGACGCCGATTTCTATGCGTTCTACCGTAGCCTGCAGGCATACCGCGAAAGCTTCTCCAGCAAGAGCGACGTGCTGGTCCTGGATCCGAAGAACGAGTTCTTCCGCTTCCTCGACAAGAGCAAACCCTGATGCATTGAGGGGCGCATACCCCGCCTGGCAGCTAAAACACCAGGCGGGGTGCATCCTGAATGAAAAGGGGTGTATGATGCGGCAGCCGGGAAATTTCCCGGCTTTTTTGCGTCTGCAAGGTTGATTGGCAAACGGCCAGTTGACGGTTTGGTCAGGTCGCAAGGCAATTCGAGGGTATTGGGTACGGTGGTGGCGCTGGGATCAGTGCTGCCTGCTGCTGTGCGCCAATGCCTGCTTTACTGACGGCTCGCCTGCAGGCAAGCCGCCCGGACCAGAGGGGAAATGGCGTAATGGCAACGGTAGACCGCTGGCTGCTGCCAGATGGCATCGAGGAAGTACTGCCACCTGAGGCTGCGCGCATCGAGATCGCGCGCCGCCAGGTGTTGGACCTGTTCCAGAGTTGGGGCTACGAACTGGTCGTCACCCCGCATATCGAGTACCTGGAGTCGCTGCTCACCGGCGCCGGCCAGGACCTGGACCAGCGCACCTTCAAGGTGGTCGACCCACAGTCCGGCCGCCTGATGGGCTTCCGCGCCGACTTCACCCCGCAGGTGGCGCGTATCGACGCCCACACCCTGCGCCGTGAAGGCCCGAGCCGCCTGTGCTATGCCGGCAGCGTGCTGCACGCCGAGCCGCGCGCCCTGTCCACTTCGCGCAGCCCGATCCAGCTGGGTGCCGAGCTGTACGGCGACGCCAGCCCCACCAGCGATGTCGAGGTCATCAGCCTGATGCTCGCCACGCTGCAACTGACCGACGTCGCGGACGTGCACATGGACCTCGGCCATGTCGGCATCTACCGCGGCCTGGCGCGCGCCGCCGGCCTGTCGGGCGCTGTCGAGCAGCAGTTGTTCGACGCCCTGCAGCGCAAGTCGGTGGATGAAGTGCAGGCGCTGACGGCCGACCTGCCGAAGGACCTGGGCAACATGCTGCGCGCCCTGGTCGAGCTGTGCGGTGGCCGTGAAGTGCTGGCCGAAGCCCGCGTGCGCCTGGGCCGTGCCCCGGCCAGCGTGCTGGCGGCGCTGGACGATTTGCTGGCGATCGCCGATCGCCTGGCTTCGCGTTACCCCGAGCTGCCGCTGTACTTCGACCTCGGCGAGCTGCGCGGCTACAACTACCACACCGGCGTGGTGTTTGCGGTGTTCGTGCCGGGCGAAGGTCAATCGATCGCCCAGGGCGGCCGTTATGACGACATCGGGGCCGATTTCGGCCGGGCGCGCCCGGCCACCGGTTTCTCCACGGATTTGAAGACCCTGGTCACACTGGGGCGAGCGGAGGTCGTATTGCCAACTGGCGGCATCTGGATGCCCGACAGTGGTGACGCGGCCCTCTGGCAGCAGGTCTGCCAGTTGCGCAACGAGGGCCAGCGAGTGGTCCAGGCCCTGCCTGGCCAGCCGTTGAGTGCTGCTCTCGAGGCGGATTGTGATCGTCAATTGATTCAGCAAGACGGGCGCTGGCAGGTACTGCCGCTGACCCAATGAGTTTCTGCGCCGGCAGTTGGCCGGCAACCAAGTTTGCGTGAATGAGGACAAGTGTTATGGGTAAGAATGTCGTCGTCCTAGGCACCCAGTGGGGTGATGAGGGCAAAGGCAAGATCGTCGATCTGCTGACCGAACATGCTGCCGCCGTAGTGCGCTACCAGGGTGGCCACAACGCGGGCCACACCCTGGTGATCAACGGTGAAAAAACCGTTCTGCACCTGATTCCGTCCGGCATCCTGCGTGAAGGCGTGCAGTGCCTGATCGGCAACGGCGTGGTCGTTGCCCCGGATGCCCTGATGCGTGAAATCACCAAGCTGGAAGAGAAGGGCGTGCCGGTGCGCGAGCGCCTGCGCATCAGCCCGGCTGCGCCGCTGATCTTGTCGTACCACGTGGCCCTGGACCAGGCCCGCGAGAAAGCCCGTGGCGAAGCCAAGATCGGCACCACCGGCCGTGGTATCGGCCCAGCCTACGAAGACAAGGTCGCTCGCCGCGGCCTGCGCGTTGGCGACCTGTTCCACCGCGAGCGTTTCGCCGCCAAGCTGGGTGAGCTGCTGGATTACCACAACTTCCAGCTGGTGAACTACTACAAAGAGCCGGCCATCGACTTCCAGCAGACCCTGGACGAGTGCATGGCCTACGCCGAACAGCTCAAGCCGATGATGCTCGACGTCACCGCCGAGCTGCACAACCTGCGCCGCGCCGGCAAGGACATCATGTTCGAAGGCGCCCAGGGCTCGCTGCTGGACATCGACCACGGTACCTACCCGTACGTGACCAGCTCCAACACCACTGCCGGCGGCATCTCCACCGGTTCCGGCGTTGGCCCGATGTACCTGGACTACATCCTGGGCATCACCAAGGCGTACACCACTCGCGTAGGTTCCGGCCCGTTCCCGACCGAACTGTTCGACGAGACCGGCGCTACCCTGGCCAAGCGTGGCCACGAGTTCGGTTCGACCACCGGCCGTGCCCGTCGTTGCGGCTGGTTCGATGCCGTGATCCTGCGTCGCGCCATCGACGTCAACAGCATCTCGGGCATCTGCCTGACCAAGCTGGACGTGCTGGACGGCCTGGAAACCATCAACATCTGTGTTGGCTACAAGAACGAGAACGGCGCCGTCATCGACGCACCGTCCGACGCCGACAGCTACATCGGCCTGGAGCCGGTGTACGAAGAGATGCCAGGCTGGAGCGAATCGACCCTGGGTGCCAAGACCCTGGAAGAGCTGCCAGAAGCTGCACGCGCTTACATCAAGCGCATCGAGGAGCTGACCGGCGCGCCGATCGACATCATCTCCACCGGCCCGGACCGCAACGAGACCATCGTGCTGCGTCATCCGTTCGCCTGATCTGCCCACCAGGCTGATCTGACGCCGTGGCCCTGAAAGGGGCCGCGGCGTTTTCATTTCTGCTGCTGGACCTTGGCACTTATCCCTGCTGCCCTCGGCACAACCCTTGCTGTAAGAAGTTTCTGTAGATGCCATCAAAATAATGGCGCCAGAATGCACGAGGGTTTCACCGTGTCTGCCATCCTCTCATTGTTACGAAGCCGCCTGTTGCGGCCTGTGTTTGTTGCCTTGGGTATCGCCCTTTTGGTGCAGGTGCTGGTTGCCGTTGCGCTGACACGAAGCACCGTCACTGCCCTGGAGGCCGATCTTGGCGAGCGCCTGGGCAATGACAGCCGCAAGCTCGCCAGTGAGCTGGAGCAGGCGGGCCAGGACGTGCGCTCGGGGCTCGAAAGCCTTTCCAGCAGCACCCGCCAGCGCCTCAGTGCAGGCCTGTCCGAGCGCCTGCAGAATGAACAGCAGCAACTGCGCGCGACCCTGGAAAAGAACCTCAAGGATTCCGCCAACGACATGGCCGAATTGCTGGCCTCGGTCGCCCCACGGGCGATCTGGGACAACGACGTGCCGACGCTGTCCGACTTCGCCCGCCGCGCCCAGCGCAATCCCAACGTGCTGTTCGTGATCTACGACGACGCCCAGGGCCAGCACCTGACGCGCTACCTGAACCGGCAGAACCCGATCAACCAGGCCCTGATCGAAAAAGGGCAGGGGGAGCGGGCGCTGGACAAGGTGCTTGAAGCTGCCCGCCGCGACCCATCGGTGTACTTCGTCGAGGCATCGATCAGCCCCAATGGCGCGGAAATCGGCAAGGTCCTGATGGGGGTTTCCACCGCCGCTGTGGACGAGGAACTCAAGGCCCTGGACCAGCGCTTCAGTGCCCTGATCGCCAGTGGCGAGCAACTGGTCGGCGACAGCCTTGGCGCGGCGGCGGCAGACAGCGGCAAAGCCCTGCGCGACCGGCTGGAAGCCGCGCAGGGCAGCGCCACAGCCATGCAGGCCAACACCGCGCAAACCGTGCGCGATGCAGCGGCGGAGCTGCGCTGGCGTATCGGCCTGGGCCTTGTGCTGGTCGGCCTGGGTGTACTGCTATTGGTTGCCCTGGTGCTGGGCCGCCGCGTGCTGAGCAAGCTGCGCCTGCTGATCACTGCGCTGAACGACCTGGCCGCCGGCGAAGGCGACCTGACCAAGCGCGTGAACCTGGACAGCCGCGACGAGATCGGCGACATGGCCTCGGCAGTCAACCGCTTCGTCGACAAGCTGCAGCCGATCGTGCGCGAGGCCGGTGAAGTGGCCCAGCGCACTGGCGTCGAAATCGGCGCCATGGCCCAGCGCAACGCCGGTGCCGACGCCGCTGCGGCCTTGCAGCGCGATGAAGTGGCCGCCAGCCTGCGTGACCTCTCGAGCATGGCCGACGAAGCCCAGGCCGAGAGCCAGGCGATGCAGGCGGCGCTGCGCCAGGTGGTGGACATTCGCCAGGCCACCGATGAGAACAGCCGCACCTCGACGCAATTGGCCGGGCTGATCGAAAACCTCGCCGGGCAGGTCGAAACCGGCTCGCAGGTGATCGAGCGGCTGGCCAAGCAGAGCGAGCAGATCGAAGTGGTGCTGACGGTGATCCACGGCATCGCCGAGCAGACCAACCTGCTGGCCCTCAACGCCGCCATCGAAGCTGCGCGTGCCGGCGAGACCGGGCGCGGGTTTGCCGTGGTCGCTGATGAAGTGCGGGCATTGGCGAGCAAGACGCAAAGCTCCACCGGCGACATCCAGTCGCACATCGCTGCGTTGCAGAAGGGCGCCAAGGAGGCGGTGGCCACCATCAGCCAGGCCGGCCTCAAGGCCAGCGAAGGCCTGCTGGTGCTGCGCGACAACGAGCGCCGCCAGCAGTCGGTGCAGGCGGCGGTGGAGCAGGTGCATGCGGCCATCGGCCTGGCTACCCGCGCCGCGGAGCAACAGGCGAACGGGGCGCAAGCGGTGCGCGGGCGTGTCGAGAACATCCATGCCCAGGCCGAGCGCTCGGCCGAGGTGGTGATGCAGACCACGGCCAGCAGCAAGGTGCTCGATGACCTGGCCGCGCAATTGCGCGCCAGCCTGGGCCAGTTCCGGGCCTGAGACCGAGCAACACCTCTTGTGGGAGCCGGCTTGCCGGCGATGGGCCGCGCCGCGGCCCCTCCTGCTTTGCTAAGCTCCCGGGCGCCCCATGACAAAAGGACTTGTACATGCCCGCCCAACTCATCGCCGCCCCAGCCGACCTGGACTTCCTGCACAGCGACAGCGTGCCGCTGAACGCCCCGCTGACGGCCCTGCAAGCCTACTGCGCCATGACCTCGCACACCCCCGCCTGGCTAGCCGGCGCCTTCCGCCTGCGCGACTTCATCTCCCGCCGCTTCAACGTCGCCGACATCCAAGGCTTTACGCCCCGCGGCCCCGAGCACGTGCCAAAAGTGGGCGAGCGTCTGGATTTCTTCACGGTCGAGGACATCAGCGACCGGCAACTGGTCCTGACGTCGCGTGATACGCACCTGGCGGTGATGGTTTACATGGACGTGGACAGGCAGCATTTGAGCGTGACCACGTCGGTAGTGTGCTTCAACACCTTTGGCCTTTTATACATGGTGCCGGTCGGAAGGGTTCATGGTGTGATCGTGCGGCGGATGCTGGGCAATCTGCAGGGGTATCGTTTCGAGCTTCAGTGAGAAACATATTCTTACTCGATAAATCAGAATTCTTACCGGACCTTGTAGGCAATTTCCCAAAGTTTGCCTTGGTTGGTGCGTGCTATTGCGTGGCTTGGCACTCGGAATTAGTGTCAACCGGCCTCAATTCAGGCGCAACTGCAAAACGACAATGTCAGAGCATTGTCGTTATCAGCCCAACATTACCAAGGAGAGGTAAGCATGGCTTTCGATGCTTATATTCAAATCACAGAAATTGCTGGCGAAGCACTGGACGAGCAATACACCAACTGGATCGAGATTGCTGGCTACAAGTTCGGTGCCAACCAGAGCACTTCTGCCACCGCCAGTTCCGCCGGCGGCGCGTCATCAGGCCGCACCACCTTGACCCACTTCTCCTTCACCAAGCACTTGGACAGTGCCAGCTGCAAGCTGCTGGAAGCTAGCTGCGCCGGCCAGCACCTGAAGGAAGTGAAGTTGGTGCTGTGCCGTGCGGGCGGCGACAAGCTCAAGTACTACGAAGTCGTCCTCGAAGAAGTGATCATCGCCGACTACACTCAGAGCGCCAGCGCCGGGGTGCCGATGGAAGTGGTCCAGCTGAACTACGGGCGTATAAAGACCACCTACACGCGACAGAAGCGCCTCGATGGCAGCGCCGGCGGCAATGTGACCGGCGGCTGGGATCGCATCAGTAACAAGAAATATGCTTGAGGTGCAACCATGACTCAGGCACGTAGCTACATTAATCCGCAAGCGCAGTCCTATGGGTCGCTGAAGGCCGATACACCCATGAATGCGAATCAGCGGGCAAAGTTTGATGTGTTGAATGCGCATATCGCCAACACTGTTGTTTTCCCTGGCGAACTGATAATCGTGGGTGACCCAAGCACGCCATCCTGTACTGCTCATGAGGCATTTCTCATGGGTAAGGCGTTAGGTATACACCTTGACATCGAATTGAACGGCGGTGGGATTGACGGGTTCCTTCTGGAGAACTTTGAGCTACTTCAGAGCCTGCTGGCTCGTGTTTCCATCGGCGCTGGTACAGCTAGTGACGCCTGGAGCAAACATCTTGAAGCTATCAGGAAAACGTTAGGAGAGATAGAGCAGCT
The DNA here is from genome assembly GCF_021602585.1 of Pseudomonas faucium. Taxonomy (GTDB): domain Bacteria; phylum Pseudomonadota; class Gammaproteobacteria; order Pseudomonadales; family Pseudomonadaceae; genus Aquipseudomonas; species Aquipseudomonas faucium. The sequence continues at coordinate 77,286 of NZ_BQIP01000007.1, read as the reverse complement.
ACACCGAGATTATTTGCATCAAGGCACGTTGAAAGCGCGTGATGAATTTTACGTAAAACGTACAACGTTGTTTTTGAAGTTGGAGGCGCAGCTAGATAGTATGGCTGCGTATGGGGCAGGGTTGCGCAATCGGGGTAAAATAAAGCATGCGTTGAATATATCTACCAAAAGATTTGTCCGCAGCGCTGAAATTAAAGGTTATGCAGAAAAGATATCCGGTGTGGCGAAGGCGGCTAGTTGGGTAAAGAAAGGGACGTATTTAGGGATGGCGCTTGATGTGGCGTCAACCGAACTGTCCATTCGTAACGCTTGCGTACTTGGGCGGGAAGAGGATTGTAGAAAGGCTAAATATGTAGATAGGAGTTCGCTAGTTGCGGGCTTGGGGCTAGGAGGAATCGGTGGACATGTCGGGGGCGTATTGGGGCCAATTGCATGTGTTGCTTTAGGTATTCCCACCGGTGGAGCGGCAACCCTCACATGCGTGGTGTTGGGTGGTGCGGCTGGAGGTATTGTGGGTGGTGAGTTTGGCGACATGTTGGGGGAAAGGGTGGGGGAGATTTTGTATGAGGCTGTGCGATGAGCAACTTGCATTTAGCCGTGCTTGGTGTGTTTGTAATTATTTCGCCGTTCTTTATGTTTGGTGTGTGGATATTTGTTGCGTATCGATATCTGGAGCGTATCGAATCAAGCTTGTCAAATAGCCGAATGGTGGTTGTGAATAGAGAAATATATTCTCATGCTGGGTTGCTCGGGAAAGTCATGCGGCTAGGGTCGATTTCTGCAATGCTATCTATGAAATATTTTAGCCTTCGAAAGGGTCTATTGGATAGTGAGGACGTTAGCAAGGCTCCCGACGACCTGCAGAGGCTGTTAGTGCGTTTGTGGACTGTACAAATTTTGCTGATTGCACTGATTGTGCTTTTTTTTGTTTGGATAGAGTACTGGAGGTAAGCTCGTGTGTGTCGTTCAATAATCCAGGCTGCTCGCCAGCCTGGATTCACTCTCACGCCTTGTTCAAATACATCCGCGTAGTCAGCAGATAAACCGGCAACCCCGACACCACAATCAACAACGCCGCATAAGGCGCCGCCGCCGCAAACTCAACGTTGGCGGTATGCGCCCAGACCTCTGTGGCCAGGGTGGTCATGCCCGTCGGGCTGAGCAGCAGGGTGGCAGTCAGCTCCTTCATGGCATCGAGGAACACCAGGGCGAAGGCGGCTGCCAGGGCAGGGAAGATGATCGGCAGGGTCACCCGGCAGAACGCCGCAAAGCTGCTGGCACCCAGGGTGCGGGCCGCTTCTTCCAGCGTCGGCGAGGCCTTGTTCAGGGCAGTGCGCACCGGGGCCTGCGCCAGAGGCAGGAACAGCAGCGCATAGGCCAGCAGCAACAGTGCAGTGGTCTGGTACAGCGCCGGCACATAGTGCAATGCGAACACCACCAGGGTCAGCGCGATCACCAGGCCGGGCAGGGCGTGCAGCAGGTACGGCAGGCGCTCGGCCCAGAGCGCCAGGCGGCCCTTGTAGCGCACCACCAGGAAGCTTACCGGCAACGCCAGCAGTACGCAGAACCCTGCGCCGCCCAGCGACACCGACAGCGAGGTAAGCAGCGCCTTGCTGATCGCCGCCACCGGGAAGGCTGCAGAAGAACCCACGCTCAGCCAATAGCCGAGCATGGCCAGTGGAATGCCGCTGCCCAGTATTGCGAGCCCCAGGCAGAACAGCTGCGCCAGCGGCGTCCAGCCACGCAGGCGTACCGGTTGCGCCCGGCGCGCCACGCCCTGGCCGATGCGCACGTGGCGGGCCTTGCCGCGTACCTTCAGTTCCAGCCACAGCATCACCAGGCACAGCGCCAGCAACACCGCCGACAGCATGGCCGCGTTGGCGTTGCTGAACTCCAGCTCGAACTGCTGGTAGATCGCCGTGGTGAAGGTCTGCAGGCCGAGAATCGACAGGGCGCCGAACTCCACCAGCATGTGCAGGGCAATCAACAGCGCACCGCCAAGCATCGACGGCCACAGCAGCGGCAGGGTGACCTTGGTGAACACGCCCCAGCGGCTGCAGCCCAGGGTGCGCGCCGACTCCTCCAGCGAGGTGTCGAGGTTGCGCAGGGTCGCGGCCACCGGCAGGAACACCAGTGGGTACTTGGACAGCGCCATGACCATGATTGCCCCGCCCAGGCCTTCGAAGTCCGAGCTCAGCGATACCCAGGTAAAGCTGCTGACGAACGACGGCACGGCGAACGGCAGGCACAGCACCACGCCCCACAGCCGGCGGCCTGGCAGGTTGCTGCGTTCGAGCAACCAGGCCAGCGCCATGCCGACCACCATGCAGGCCAGCGTCACCCCGACCATCAGCATCAGGGTGTTGCGCATCAGGCCCCAGACGAATGGCCGCCAGAGCAGGTGCAGCGCTTCGCGCCAGCCGGCTTCCCAGGCTTTCATGGCGACGTACAGCAATGGCAGCAAGCTCATCGCCACCAGGAACAGCACGGGCAGCACCACCCAGATGGAGGGGCGCTTGCGGCGCGGCACGAAACGTACCGGCGCCGGCTGGGACAGGGCGGCAGTCATCAGAGCAGGCCGACCTCGCGTTCAAGCTCGATCGCTTCCTCGGCATTGCCAAGGTCCGCTGGCGAGATCTTTGGCGGGCGCAGGTCTTCGAACGGCTTCAGGCCGCGGTCGGAAACCATGCCCTTGTGCAGTGGGTATTCGGCGGTGGTCTGGGTGATCACGCGCTGGCCTTCTTCGCTGGCCATCCAGTTGAGCAGGGCCTGGGCTTCCTTCGGATGCTTGCTGGCCTTGACCGCGCCTGCGCCCGAGATGGTCACCAGGTTGCCGGCGTCGCCGTCGGCCAGGTAGTACAGCTTGGAATCGAGCTTGCCGCGCTCGCGCTCCAGGGCGTACCAGTAGTAGTTGTTCACCAGCACGGCGGCGACTTCGCCTTTTTCCACGGCCTTCAAGGCCACCATGTTGTTGGTGTAGGTCTTGCCGAAGGCTTTCAGGCCGGTCAGCCATTCTTCGGTGGCTTCACGCCCGTGCATCTTGAGGATGGCCACGGCCTGTTCCTGGAAGGCACCGCTGGTCGGCACGTAGCCGACGCGGCCTTCCCATTCGGGGCCGGCGAAATCCATCACGGTGGTCGGCAGGTCTTTCTCGTCGACCTTCTTGGGGTTGAACACCACCACCCGGGTGCGTGCGGTCACGCCCATCCAGGTGCCGTTGGCGCCCACGTACTCCTTGGGCAGCATGTTCAGCGTGGCGTCGTCGATCTTCGCCAGCAGGCCCAGCTCGCCCAGGTTGTTCAGGGGTGGGGATTCTTCGGTATAGATGATGTCGGCCGGCGAGCGGTCGCCTTCCTCGATGATCTGGCTGGCCAGCTGGTTGCTGCTGCCCTTGCGGATATTGATGTGGATGCCGGTCTTGGCCTCGTAGGCCTTGGCGATGGCTTCGCCGATTTCCTTGTGCTGACCGTTGTACATGGTCAGGGTGACCGGGTCGTCTGCCATGGCGGCCGGAGCGCCGATCACCAGGCTCAGAACTGCGGCGGCCAGGGTGCGCATCAGCGGTTGCGGACGGATCGTCATGCGGGTACTTCCTCGCTTACGGCTACATATTCAGAAACAATGGTAAACGAAATCGTTTCTCAAGTGGCCGGGTGACGAGAAATTCATGGGCAGACCATGGTGCAAGGGCTGCACAGGCGCTGCGAGTGGGGGAGGGGTTAAATCGCAGGCAAGAAAAAACCCACTAGCAAGCTAGTGGGTTTTTGTATGGTGCCCAGGAGAAGACTCGAACTTCCACGACCTTGCGGTCACTGATACCTGAAACCAGCGCGTCTACCAATTCCGCCACCTGGGCAAAGCTTTACATCAGCTGATGAAGGCGACTATCGATCGCTTTCACACAGTAGTAACAGATCCTTGGTCATCTGTTACTTGAAATACTTGGTGCCCAGGAGAAGACTCGAACTTCCACGACCTTGCGGTCACTGATACCTGAAACCAGCGCGTCTACCAATTCCGCCACCTGGGCACACATTCGAGACTACAAGATGCTTTACAGCGTCGTTCATCTCTACTACAACTTCGGGGTTGTCCGTCGTTGTGGTGCGCACTATACGGACGCTCCCGAGGGCTGTAAAGCCCCCAATCGAAAAAAATTTCAAAAAATTCAACTTGTTGATTCCACAGCCCTATTGCTGCTCGCAGGACATGCCGTTGGGGCTGTCCAAGGCTGACATTTCCGGTTTCAATACGCCTATGCCAGAATTCCTATCTATATACCCCAAGGTGAACCCCTTCTGATGGCCGATTGGCAATCCCTCGATCCCGAGGCCGCTCGCGAAGCGGAAAAATACGACAACCCCATTCCCAGCCGTGAGCTGATCCTGCAGCGCCTTGCCGACCGTGGTGAGCCAGCGGCGCGCGAGGAGCTGGCGGCAGAGTTCGGTCTTCACGAAGAAGACCAGATCGAAGCCCTGCGCCGCCGCCTGCGTGCCATGGAGCGTGACGGCCAGCTTATCTATACCCGGCGCGGCACTTATGCCCCGGTAGACAAGCTGGACCTGATCTGCGGCCGTGTCTCGGGCCACCGCGATGGCTTCGGCTTCCTTATTCCTGACGATGGCAGCGACGACCTGTTCCTCAGCCCGTCGCAGATGCGCCTGGTGTTCGATGGCGACCGCGCCCTGGCGCGGGTCTCCGGCGTGGACCGCCGTGGCCGGCGCGAAGGCGTGCTGGTCGAGGTCATCTCCCGCGCCCATGAAAGCGTGGTGGGCCGCTACTTCGAAGAAGGCGGCATCGGCTACGTGACCCCGGACAACCCGAAGATCCAGCAGGAAGTGCTGGTGACCGCCGGGCGTAACGGCGGCGCCAAGATCGGCCAGTTCGTCGAGATCAAGATCACCCACTGGCCGACCCCACGCTTCCAGCCGCAAGGCGACGTGGTCGAGGTCATCGGCAACTACATGGCGCCGGGCATGGAAATCGACGTTGCCCTGCGCAGCTACGATATCCCGCACGTCTGGCCGCAGGACGTGATCAAGGAAGCGCGCAAGTTCCGCTCCGAAGTCGAAGAGAAGGACAAGGAAAAGCGCATCGACCTGCGCCACCTGCCGTTCGTCACCATCGACGGCGAGGACGCCCGCGACTTCGACGATGCCGTCTATTGCGAACCGCTGGGCAAGCTGCGCCTGTTCTCCGGTGGCTGGCGCCTGTACGTGGCCATCGCCGACGTGTCGAGCTACGTGCGCCTGGGTTCGGCCCTGGACGTCGAGGCCCAGCAGCGCGGCAACTCGGTGTACTTCCCCGAGCGCGTGGTGCCGATGCTCCCCGAAGAGCTGTCCAACGGGCTGTGCTCGCTGAACCCGCACGTCGATCGCCTGGCCATGGTCTGCGAAATGACCATCAACAAAGCCGGGCAGATGGTCGACTACCAGTTCTACGAAGGGGTGATCCACTCCCATGCGCGCCTGACCTACAACAAGGTCAGCAGCATGCTCGAGCATGCCCGTACCCGTGAGGGCAAGGCCCTGCGCGAGGAATACAAGGCGGTCGTGCCGGACCTGAAGAACCTGTACAACCTGTACAAGGTGCTGGTGGATGCGCGCCATGTGCGTGGCGCCATCGACTTCGAGACCCAGGAAACCCGCATCATCTTCGGTGCCGAGCGCAAGATCGCGGAAATCCGCCCGACCGTGCGCAACGATGCCCACAAGCTGATCGAGGAATGCATGCTGGCGGCCAACGTCGCCACCGCCGAATTCCTCCACAAGCATGGTGTGCCGGCGCTGTACCGCGTGCACGACGGCCCGCCGCCGGAGCGCCTGGAAAAGCTGCGCGCCTTCCTCGGCGAGCTGGGCCTGAGCCTGCACAAGGGCAAGGACCCATCGCCCAAGGACTACCAGGCCCTGCTGGCGAGCATCGCCGAGCGCCCGGACTTCCACCTGATCCAGACCGTGATGCTGCGCTCGTTGAGCCAGGCGGTGTACAGCACCGACAACAACGGTCACTTCGGTTTGAACTACGAGGCGTACACCCACTTCACCTCGCCGATCCGCCGTTACCCGGACTTGCTGGTGCACCGCGCCATCCGCAGCATCATCCGCTCCAAGGTCGATACCCCGCACGTCAAGCGTGCCGGCGCCATGAGCATTCCCAAGGCGCGTATCTACCCCTACGACGTGAATACCCTTGACCAGCTTGGCGAGCAATGCTCGATGACCGAGCGCCGCGCCGACGAAGCCACTCGCGACGTGGTCAACTGGCTCAAGTGCGAGTTCATGAAAGACCGCGTGGGCGAGACCTTCCCGGGCGTGATCACCGCCGTCACCGGTTTCGGCCTGTTCGTCGAGCTGACCGATATCTACGTGGAAGGCCTGGTGCACGTCAGTGCGCTGCCGGGCGACTACTACCACTTCGACCCTGTGCACCACCGCCTGTCGGGTGAGCGTACCGGGCGCAGCTTCCGCCTGGGCGACACCATCGAGGTGAAGGTCATGCGCGTCGACCTCGACGAGCGCAAGATCGACTTCGAAGTGTCCGAGCAGCAGCTCGCCGCACCGATCGGCCGCAAGGGCCGTGGCGCCGCACCTGCCGCCGACAAGCCCGAGCAGCCGCCGGTGGTGGAGGCCAAGGCTACGCCCAAGCCGCGCAGCCGCAAGAGCGAAGCCGCTGAAGCGTACTTCCCCAAGGACGCTGTGCAGCGCAACGCCGAAGTGCGCAAGAGCCGCGAGATGAAGAAGGCGCTGATGAGCGAGGCGCGCACCGGCGGCCACGCCAGCAGCAAGTCGGAGAAGGGCGCCAAGCCGTCCGGCAAGCCGACCAAGCACCGTAAAGGCCCGCCGAAGTCCGGCGCGCCACGCAAGAGCAAGAACAAGTCATGAGTCAGCTGGAAAAGATCTACGGCGTGCACGCCGTGCAGGCGCTGCTGCAGCACCATCCGAAGCGGGTCAAGCAGATCTGGCTGTCGGAAGGGCGCAGCGAGCCGCGCATCCAGGCGTTGCTGGCGCTGGCCGCCGAAAACCGCGTTGCGGTCGGCCAGGCCGAGCGCCGTGAGCTGGATGCCTGGGTCGAGGGCGTGCACCAGGGCGTGGTGGCCGAGGTCAGCCCGAGCCAGGTATGGGGCGAGCTGATGCTCGAGGAATTGCTCGAGCGCACCGAAACCCCGCCGCTGATCCTGGTGCTGGACGGTGTCACCGACCCGCACAACCTCGGCGCCTGCCTGCGCACGGCCGATGCGGCCGGTGCCACGGCGGTGGTGGTGCCCAAGGACAAGTCGGCGACCCTGACGCCGGTGGTGCGTAAGGTTGCCTGCGGCGCTGCGGAGGTGATTCCGCTGGTGGCCGTGACCAACCTCGCGCGTACCCTGGAAAAGCTCCAGCAGCGCGGCCTGTGGGTGGTCGGCACCGCGGGCGAGGCGGAACAGGAGATCTATCAGCAGGACCTGACCGGGCCTCTGGTGATGATCATGGGCGCCGAAGGCAAGGGCATGCGCCGCCTGACCCGCGAGCACTGCGATTTCCTGGTGAAGTTGCCGATGGGCGGTAGCGTCAGCAGCCTGAACGTTTCGGTGGCCACCGGGGTGTGCCTGTTCGAGGCCGTGCGTCAGCGCCAGGCCAAGCGCTGACCCCATGGCTCTATCGCCGGCAAGCCGGCTCCCACAGTGAATGGTTTGGCTGATCCTGTGGGAGCCGGCTTGCCGGCGATAGGGCCCTTTAAGCTGAGAAAGTGTTTCCGGCTGTTCAAATAATCGCCAATCACCTTGCTTGTGTGCCCCGCCTTCTCTACAATTGCGCCCCTTGCCGAGCTGGCAGGCGCGCATGTGCCTCCCCTCCATGGCAAGACACACAGTGTCATTCACTCCTTGTCTGACTAGATATCCTGGCAGACTACTAACCCGTAAGGAGCATTCATGCGTCATTACGAAATCATCTTCCTGGTTCACCCGGACCAGAGCGAGCAAGTCGGCGGCATGGTTGAGCGTTACACCAAGCTGATCGAAGAAGACGGCGGCAAAATCCACCGCCTGGAAGACTGGGGCCGTCGTCAACTGGCCTACGCAATCAACAATGTTCACAAGGCTCACTACGTGATGCTGAACGTTGAGTGCACCGGCAAGGCCCTGGCCGAGCTGGAAGACAACTTCCGCTACAACGATGCCGTTATCCGTAACCTGGTCATCCGTCGCGACGAAGCCGTTACCGGCCAGTCCGAGATGCTGAAGGCTGAAGAGAACCGCAGCGAGCGCCGTGAGCGTCGCGAGCGTCCTGAGCATGCTGACTCCGCCGAAGGCGACGACAGCAATGACAGCGACTCCAGCGATAACGCTGACGAGTAATCCACGGACCTTTAGAGGAGCCTATTAAATGGCACGTTTCTTCCGTCGTCGTAAATTCTGCCGCTTCACTGCTGAAGACGTGAAAGAGATCGACTTCAAAGATCTCAACACCCTGAAAGCTTACGTATCCGAAACCGGCAAGATCGTTCCAAGCCGTATCACCGGTACCAAAGCTCGTTATCAGCGTCAGCTGGCTACCGCTATCAAGCGCGCCCGCTTCCTGGCCCTGCTGCCCTACACCGACAGCCACGGCCGCTGAGACCGGGTCGTCGACAAGTAGTAAGGGATTAGCATGCGAGCGTTAGCAAGTTTCATCATGCGCGGTCGTGTGCAGGCCACCCTGGTGGTGGTCATCAGCGCGGTACTGCCGCTGCTGTTCTGGTTGAGTGCCGCTGCCGGCAGCCTTGTGCTGCTGCGGCGCGGGTTCAAGGATGCTTCAACGGTCATCGCCGGCGGCCTGCTGGCCGGGCTGGCCGTGTGGTACATGGGCGACCCCATCACCTTCATGGTGATCGCAGGTGCCCTGAGCCTGGCCGCCATGTTGCGTGCCGAGCATCCCTGGAGCCGAGTGTTGGTGGTCAGTGCCGTGTTCGCCGTGGTTTTCAGCCACGTGCTCGACCTGGCGCTGGCCCAGACCTTCGATGTGCTGGCCAAGGCGTTTGCCGAAGCCATGCCGAAGATCGAAGGGCAACCGGTACTCTCCGGAGAGCTGATCCGCCCTGTGCTGGTCGCCTCCACAGCAGTGACGGTGCAATTGTTCAGTGTGCTGGCCCTGGTGCTGGCGCGCTATTGGCAGGCAGCGTTGTACAACCCTGGAGGCTTCGGCCGCGAATTTCGCGCGCTGAGGCTGCCGAAACAGACCATGGCGGTCTTGGTGGCAGTGATGGTGGTGGCTCCGTTCATCGGGCCGCAGTTCATCATCCTGGCATCGGCATCGAGCCTGGTACTGGTCCTGGCCGGCATCGCCTTGATGCACGGGCTGGTGGCACAGGGGCGACTGGCCGGGTTCTGGCTGGTGGGCATGTACGTGACGTTGCCGCTGATCATGCAGCTGATTTATCCGTTACTGATGGTTCTGGCCATTGTCGACAGCCTGATTGATTTTCGCGGTCGCAAGTCCCCCCCGGGGAAAGACTCCGCGAACGGTGAAGGTTAAAAGTTAAGAGGTTTTACCAAATGGAACTGATCCTGCTGGAAAAAGTCGCTAACCTGGGCAACCTGGGCGACAAAGTTAAGGTTAAGGCTGGTTACGGCCGTAACTTCCTGCTGCCATTCGGCAAGGCCACCGTTGCCAACGCCGCCAACCTGGCTGCGTTCGAAGAGCGTCGCGCCGAGCTGGAAAAAGCAGCTGCTGACCGTAAAGCTTCGGCTGAAAGCCGCGCTGCCCAACTGGCCGAGCTGGAAGTGACCATCACTGCCACCGCTGGCGACGAAGGCAAGCTGTTCGGTTCGATCGGCACCCACGACATCGCTGACGCCCTGACCGCCTCCGGCGTTGAAGTGGCCAAAGCTGAAGTGCGTCTGCCGAACGGCACCATCCGTCAAGTTGGCGAATACGACGTAGCCGTGCACCTGCACAGCGACGTTGAAGCCACTGTACGTGTGGTCGTCGTAGCTGCCTAAGCTGCGCTGACTGGCTAGCCCCTCGCGGGTTAGCCGGTTAACATCGGGCACGGTCCTGTTTTCGACAGGCCGTGCCCTTTGTCTTTTTCATCCTCCAGAATTCTTTCGTGGCCATGAACGAGATTACCAACCCCGAACAACTCGACCTGCAAACCGCTGCCCTGAAGGTGCCGCCGCATTCCATCGAGGCCGAACAGGCCGTGCTCGGTGGCCTGATGCTGGACAACAACGCCTGGGAGCGGGTGCTGGATCAGGTCTCGGATGGTGACTTCTACCGGCATGACCACCGCCTGATCTTCCGCGCCGTGCACAAGCTCGCGGACGCCAACCAGCCGTTCGACGTGGTCACCCTGCACGAGCAGCTGGACAAGGAAGGCCTGTCGACCCAGGTCGGCGGCCTGGCCTACCTGGCAGAGCTGGCCAAGAACACGCCGTCGGTGGCCAACATCAAGGCCTACGCCGCGATCATTCGCGAGCGGGCCACGTTGCGCCAGCTGATCAGCATCAGTACCGACATCGCCGACAACGCCTTCAACCCGCAAGGGCGCAACGCCGAAGAGATCCTCGACGACGCCGAGCGGCAGATCTTCCAGATCGCCGAGGCGCGGCCGAAGACCGGCGGCCCGGTGGGCGTCAACGAGCTGTTGACCAAGGCCATCGATCGCATCGACACGCTGTTCAACTCCGACAGCGACATCACCGGCGTGTCCACCGGCTACACCGACCTGGACGAGAAGACCAGCGGCCTGCAGGCCGCCGATCTGATCATCGTTGCGGGCCGTCCGTCGATGGGCAAGACCACCTTCGCCATGAACCTGGTGGAGAACGCCGTACTGCGCACCGACAAGGCCGTGCTGGTGTTCTCCCTGGAGATGCCAGGTGAATCGCTGATCATGCGTATGCTCTCTTCGCTGGGCCGCATCGACCAGACCAAGGTACGTTCCGGCCAGTTGGACGACGATGACTGGCCGCGCCTGACCTCGGCGGTCAACCTGCTCAACGACCGCAAGCTGTTCATCGACGACACCGCCGGCATCAGCCCCTCGGAGATGCGTGCGCGCACCCGCCGCCTGGCGCGTGAACACGGCGAAATCGCCATGATCATGGTCGACTACCTGCAGCTCATGCAGATTCCGGGCTCTGCCGGTGACAACCGCACCAACGAAATTTCCGAGATCTCCCGCTCGCTCAAGGCCCTGGCCAAGGAATTCAACTGCCCGGTCATCGCCCTGTCGCAGCTCAACCGTTCCCTGGAACAGCGCCCGAACAAGCGCCCGGTGAACTCCGACTTGCGTGAATCGGGTGCAATCGAGCAGGACGCCGACGTGATCATGTTCGTGTACCGCGACGAGGTGTACCACCCGGAGACCGAGCACAAGGGCGTTGCCGAAATCATCATCGGCAAGCAGCGTAACGGCCCCATCGGCTTCGTGCGCCTGGCGTTCATCGGCAAGTACACCCGCTTCGAGAACCTCGCGCCGGGCATGTACAACTTCGACGACGACGAGTAAGTCGCCGCCCCATCGCCGGCAAGCCGGCTCCCACAGGTACCCCACCCTCCTCAAGAGCGGTGCTGATCCTGTGGGAGCCGGCTTGCCGGCGATGAGGCCCAATCAGGCACACAATGAATCCGACAACCACCGTCGGATTTGGTCAAATTTTGTGCTATATTCCGCGCCCGCGATTTCCCTGCACACCAGAACCGGTCACTGACATGCAAGCAGCCAAACCTCTCTACGACTATCCCAAGTACTGGGCCGAATGCTTCGGGCCAGCACCTTTCCTGCCGATGAGCAGGCAGGAGATGGATCTGCTCGGCTGGGATTCCTGCGACATCATCATCGTGACCGGTGATGCCTACGTCGACCATCCGTCGTTCGGCATGGCCATCATCGGCCGCCTGCTGGAAGCCCAGGGCTTTCGCGTGGGCATCATCGCCCAGCCGAACTGGCAGTCCAAAGACGACTTCATGAAGCTCGGCGAGCCGAACCTGTTCTTCGGTGTCGCGGCCGGCAACATGGACTCGATGATCAACCGCTACACCGCCGACAAGAAGATGCGCTCCGACGACGCCTACACCCCAGGCGGGTTGGCCGGCAGCCGTCCGGACCGCGCCAGCCTGGTGTACAGCCAGCGCTGCAAGGAAGCCTACAAGCACGTGCCGATCGTGCTGGGCGGCATCGAGGCCTCGCTGCGCCGCATCGCCCACTACGACTACTGGCAGGACAAGGTTCGCCACTCGATCCTGATCGACGCCAGCGCCGACATCCTGCTGTTCGGCAACGCCGAGCGTGCAGTGGTGGAAGTGGCCCAGCGCCTGTCCAACGGCGAGAACATCGAAACCATCACCGACGTGCGCGGCACCGCCTTCGTGCGCCGCGATACGCCGCAGGGCTGGTTCGAGATCGACTCCACCCGCATCGACCGCCCAGGCCGTGTCGACAAGATCATCAACCCGTACGTGAATACCCAGGACACCCAGGCCTGCGCCATCGAGCAGGCCAAGGGCGACCAGGAGGATCCGAACGAGGCCAAGGTGGTGCAGATCCTCGATAGCCCGAGCGTCACCCGCGAGAAGTCGGTGATCCGCCTGCCGTCGTTCGAGAAAGTGCGCAACGACCCAGTGCTGTACGCCCACGCCAACCGCGTGCTGCACCTGGAAACCAACCCGGGCAACGCCCGCGCCCTGGTGCAGAAGCATGGTGAAGTGGATGTGTGGTTCAACCCGCCACCCATTCCCATGAGCACCGAGGAAATGGACTACGTGTTCGGCATGCCCTACGCCCGTGTGCCACACCCGGCCTACGGCAAGGAGCGCATCCCGGCCTACGAGATGATCCGCTTCTCGGTCAACATCATGCGTGGCTGCTTCGGTGGCTGCACCTTCTGCTCGATCACCGAGCACGAAGGCCGCATCATCCAGAACCGTTCGCACGAGTCGATCCTCAACGAAATCGAAGAGATGCGCGACAAGGTGCCGGGCTTCACCGGCGTGGTCTCCGACCTTGGCGGCCCGACCGCCAACATGTACCGCATCGCCTGCAAGAGCCCGGAGATCGAGAAGCACTGCCGCAAGCCGTCGTGCGTGTTCCCGGGCATCTGCGAGAACCTCAACACCGACCACAGCTCGCTGATCGAACTGTACCGCAAGGCCCGTGCCTTGCCGGGTGTGAAGAAGATCCTGATCGCCTCCGGCCTGCGCTACGACCTGGCGGTGGAATCGCCGGAGTACGTCAAGGAGCTGGTCACCCACCACGTGGGCGGCTACCTGAAGATTGCCCCGGAGCACACCGAGCGTGGCCCGCTGGACAAGATGATGAAGCCGGGCATCGGTACCTACGACCGCTTCAAGCGCATGTTCGAGAAGTTCTCGAAAGAGGCGGGCAAGGAGCAGTACCTGATCCCGTACTTCATCGCCGCCCACCCCGGCACCACCGATGAAGACATGATGAACCTGGCCCTGTGGCTCAAGGGCAACGGCTTCCGCGCCGACCAGGTGCAGGCGTTCTACCCATCGCCCATGGCCTCGGCCACGGCCATGTACCACTCGGGCAAGAACCCGCTGCGCAAGGTCACCTACAAGAGCGAGGGCGTGGAAATCGTCAAGAGCGACGAGCAGCGCCGCTTGCACAAGGCGTTCCTGCGCTACCACGACCCGAAGGGCTGGCCGATGCTGCGCGAAGCACTGCAGCGCATGGGCCGCGCTGACCTGATCGGCCCGGGCAAGCACCAGCTGATCCCGCTGCACCAGCCGCAGACCGACACCTACCAGAGCGCGCGTCGCAAGAACTCGACGCCAGCGGGCAGCCACAAGGTGGGCAAGGAGCAGAAGATCCTCACCCAGCACACCGGCCTGCCACCGCGTGGCAGCGATGGCAGCAAGCCGTGGGACAAGCGCGAGAAGGCCAAGGCCGAGGCGTTCGCCCGCAACCAGCAGGCGGCCAAGGAACGCAAGGAAGCGGCCAAGGGTGGCGGCAAGGGCAAGAAACCGCGCCAGCCTGTCATTCCGCGCTGATTGCAGGGGCTGCTTTGCAGCCCAATCGCTGGCAAGCCAGCTCCCACAGGTAAAGCGCAGGCCTTAGGTTCCGTGCAATCTCTGTGGGAGCTGGCTTGCCAGCGATTGGGCCGCAGAGCGGCCCCTCGATCAATCAGGCTTCTTGTCCACCCACTTTGGCAACACCGGCGAGACAAAGTCGTTCATCCCATCCAGCAGTGCATCCGCCTGCTGCTCCAGCAGCAACATCGCCCGATGTTGCGGCCGCACGAATCCCTCTTCGACGATATGGTCGAGGAACCCGCCAAGCTTTTCATAGAACCCGTTCACATCGAGCAGCCCCAAAGGCTTGGCGTGATAGCCCAGTTGCCCCCAGGTCCACACCTCGAACAGTTCTTCCAGCGTGCCCAGCCCGCCCGGCAGGGCGATGAAGGCGTCGCTCAGCTCGGCCATGCGGGCCTTGCGCGCGTGCATGCCGTCGACCACTTCCAGGCGAGTCAGGCCCTTGTGGCCGATTTCGGCGTTCATCAGGCTTTCGGGAATGATGCCGATCACCTCGCCACCGGCGGCCATGGCGGCGTCGGCCACGGTACCCATCAGGCCCACCGCGCCACCGCCATAGACCAGGGTCAGGCCGCGGCGGGCGATGGCCTGCCCAAGGGCAACGGCAGCTTCGCGGTAGGCAGGGTTGGCACCGATGCTGGCGCCGCAGAACACACAAACGGAACGTACAGGCATTGTTCATCTCCAGTCACTTTGCGTGACAGGGTACGGCGCAGGCCTGGCGCTTCCAAGGCCGCGTTCACTCCGGGCGGGAGAATTCGCAGCTCGCGCCGGTGGCGCCGTGGGCGTAGGCTGCGAGCAGGCTGTTCATGAAATTGGACAAGGACATGGGCGTTGCTCCTAAATGAGAGGTTGTCCCATCGTCTAGTAAAAGGGCATGATGTGCTCTTAGATTGGTTGTATACAATCCATTGAACAATTCTACTGCCTGGCCACTTGACGCCACTGTTGATTCATATCAGCCAGCGGACGAACGGTTTCAGGCAGTCTCGCAATTGATAAAAACCCTGCCAAGGAGATTCATGATGTTTGCGAAAGCTGTAGCGGTATCCCTGCTGACCCTCGCCAGCGCTTCCGTCTTCGCAGCCGAGTGTTCGGTGACTGTCGACTCGACCGACCAGATGTCCTTCAACACCAAGGAAATCGTCATCGACAAGAGCTGCAAGCAATTCACCGTGAACCTGGAGCATTCCGGCAACCTGCCGAAGAATGTCATGGGCCATAACATCGTCATCAGCAAGGCCGCTGACATGCAGCCGATCGCTACCGATGGTCTGGCCGCCGGTATCGACAAGAACTACCTGAAAGAAGGTGACGAGCGCGTCATCGCCCACACCAAGATCATTGGCGCCGGCGAGAAAGACTCGGTGACCTTCGATGTGGCCAAGCTGGTTGCAGGCACCGACTACGGCTTCTTCTGCTCGTTCCCAGGGCACATCTCGATGATGAAGGGCACTGTCGTCGTCAAGTGATGAGCTGATGCTCGGGAGGGCGTTGCCTTCCATTCGCGGGGCAAGCCCGCTGCCACTCGGTATGCACCTTGTGGCAGCGGGCTTGCCCCGCGAAGTTTTTATGGGGCGAACGGCAGTTCGCGCTTGTGCTGGGTCTTGCGGTAGGTCGCCACGATGATGTCGAACGCTTCCTGCTCCACCGGCAGCCCATGCAGGAACGCATCGATCTGCTGGTAGGTCACCCCGTGCGAGGCCTCGTCCGGCTTGCCCGGCTCCAGGTCTTCCAGGTCGGCGGTCGGCACTTTCTCCACCAGTGACTCCGGCGCGCCAAAGCTGCGGGCAATGGCCCGTACCTGGTTCTTCACCAAGCCACTGAGCGGTGCCAGGTCGCAGGCACCGTCACCAAACTTGGTGAAGAAGCCCATCACCGCTTCAGCCGCGTGGTCGGTACCGATCACCAGCCCTGCGCGAGCGCCGGCAATGGTGTACTGCGCCACCATGCGCGTGCGCGCCTTGACGTTGCCGACGACGAAATCCACCAGGCTCGGCGAGCCGCCTTCCAGCGCCTTCACTTCCTTGGCCAGCGCCCGCACCGCCGGGGCGATGTCGACCGTGTGCAGTTCGTCGGCCTTGATCACGTCCAGGCAGGCCTGGGCGTCGTGCTCGTCATGCTGCACCTGGTACGGCAGGCGCACGGCGATGAAGCGGTAGGCTGGGTCGCCGGTCTCGGCGCGCAACTCGTTGATGGCGCGCTGGGCGAGCAGGGCGGCGGTCAGCGAGTCGACGCCGCCGCTGATACCCAGCACCAGGGTCTTGAGCCGGGCGTTGGCCAGGCAATCCTTGATGAACGCCACGCGCCGGGCGACTTCGGCCTGCAGCGCTGCAGCGTCTGCGAACGGCGGCTGCACCTTCAGCGCCTGGGCAATCTCTTGCTGAACGGCTTGCATGGGTTACTCCTTGCTGGGGACTTTGAATACGTGACGCATGTAGGCGACGAAGTTGGGGTCGCGGCACTGGGTCTTGGCAGCTTCGTCGGAGATCTTGGCCACCGGCGAGCCATTGCAGTCAGTCATTTTAAGCACGATGTTCATTGGCGCCACGCCTGGTATGTCGCAGGTCAGGTTGGTGCCAATGCCGAAACTGACGTTGATGCGCCCGCGCAGGGCACGGAAGATTTCCAGCGAGCGGGTCAGGTTCAGGCCATCGGAGAACACCAGGGTCTTGGTCATCGGGTCGATGCCCAGTTTCTGGTAGTGGGCGATGGCTTTTTCCGCCCAGGCCACCGGCTCGCCCGAATCGTGGCGCAGGCCGTCGAACAGCTTGGCGAAGTACAAGTCGAAATCGCGCAGGAAGGCATCCATGGTGATGCAGTCGGTCAGCGCGATGCCAAGCAGCCCGCGGTATTCGCGGACCCAGCAGTCGAGGGCGGCGATCTGGCTGTCGATCAGCCGCGGGCCGAGCTGCTGGTGGGCCATGAACCACTCGTGGGCCATGGTGCCCAGCGGCTTGATATCCAGTTTCCATGCCAGGTCGACGTTGCTGGTGCCAACGAAGCGGCCCGGGAACTCGTCGCGCAGCACCTGCACCACTTCGGCTTGCACGCGGCTGGAGAAGCGCCGGCGCGTGCCGAAATCGGCGACCTGCAGCTCGGCCAGCTCATCGTCGCTGGCATGCGCGCGCAGCCAGTCGAACTTGCGGTGCAGCTGGTCGCGCGCTTCGGCCAGGCGCATGTGCGGGTGCAGGTGGCGGTTGCGCACTTCGCTGATGAGGGCCAGCAGCGGCACTTCGAAGAGGATCACATGCAGCCAGGGGCCACGCAGGCGCAGGCACAGCTGGCCCTCTTCGATGCCCAGGTGCACGTAGCGCAGGTTGAAGCGGAACAGGCGCAGAAAACGCAGGAAGTCGGGCTTGAGGAAGCTGATGCGTTCGAGGAAGGCCAGCTGGCCATCATCCAGGGTGAGGTCGCTGAGCAGTTCGAGCTGGCGGCGGATCTCGCCCAGGTAGGGGCGCAGGTCCTCGCCGTTGCGGCAGCGGAATTCCCATTCCACGTCGGCGTCCGGGTAGTTGTGCAGCACGCCCTGCATCATGGTGAGCTTGTAGAAATCGGTGTCGAGCAGGTTGTGCACGATGCGCTCGGCGAATGCGCTCTCGCTCATCAAGGGGGCTCCAGAAGCGGCGAATGGCGGCCATTGTGCCAGTCTTTTCAGTTTTGTTGTGTCAGCACCGGCCCTATCGCCGGCAAGCCGGCTCCCACAGCGTTAATTGTGGGAGCCGGCTTGCCGGCGATGGCGCCATCACGGCCAAAACAGGTGTTTTTCCGTGCACCAGCTAGCCTTGAAACAGTGCCGCCTGTAGCAGTCGCGCACCAGCGGTGTGCAGTTCGGTGACGGTGTGCGGTTACAGGGCGGTTGCACGTAAACACTTGCCAGGGTTGCAATGATGGCACAGCGCGGTTGCTCCTTGTCTGTACGAGTGGTGGCGCCTGCCGCACGGCAGACGGTTGCACGCTCAATAAAGAAAAGGCCGCCGGTCGCCTGCCTGGCCCTTGCCCAGTGTGTTTTCCCGGAAGACAAAACCGATGGCACGGCCCTTGCTCGGAGCACAGGGCTGAGAAGTTGTAGTGCCAACCAAAAAAAACTCTAGGAGCACCACCTCATGTCGCAGACGTTTTACAAGAAAGGTTTCCTGGCTCTTGCCGTGGCAACGGCCCTGGGTGTTTCTTCGTTTGTACAGGCCGACGTGAAGATCGGCGTCGCGGGCCCCATGACCGGGGCCAACGCAGCGTTTGGCGAGCAATACATGAAAGGTGCCCAGGCGGCGGCAGACAAGGTCAACGCTGCGGGCGGCATTAACGGCGAGAAGATCGTGCTGGTCAAAGGCGACGACGCCTGCGAGCCGAAACAGGCCGTTGCCGTGGCCAACCGCCTGGTCGATCAGGACAAGGTGATCGGCGTGGTCGGGCACTTCTGCTCCTCCAACACCATCCCCGCCTCCGAGGTGTATGACGAGGCCGGCGTCATCGCCATCACCCCAGGCTCCACCAACCCGCAGGTCACCGAGCGCGGGCTGAACGCGATGTTCCGCATGTGCGGCCGTGACGATCAGCAGGGCATCGTCGCCGGCAACTACATCGTCGACGTGCTCAAGGGCAAGAAGGTCGCGGTCATCCACGACAAGGACACCTACGGCCAGGGCCTGGCCGATGCCACCAAGGAGCAGCTGAAGAAACGCGGCGTGGAACCGGTGCTGTATGAAGGCCTGACCCGCGGCGAGAAGGACTTCAGCGCCCTGGTCACCAAGATCCGCGCCGCTGGCGCCGACGTGGTGTACTTCGGTGGCCTGCACCCCGAAGCCGGCCCGCTGGTGCGCCAGCTGCGCGAGCAGGGCCTGAAGGACGTCAAGTTCATGTCCGATGACGGCATCGTCACCGACGAACTGGTGGCCACTGCCGGCGGTGCGCAGTTCGTCGACGGCGTGTACATGACCTTTGGCGCCGACCCGCGCCTGCTGCCGGAAAGCAAGGCGGTGGTCGAGGAGTTCCGCAAGGCCGGTACCGAGCCTGAAGGCTACACCCTGTACGCCTACGCCTCGATCCAGGCGCTGGCCGCCGGCTTCAACGGCGCCAAGTCGAACAAGGGCGAAGACGCCGCCAAGTGGCTCAAGGCCAACCCCGTCGAAACCGTGATGGGCAAGAAGGAATGGGACAGCAAGGGCGACCTGAAAGTCTCCGACTACGTGGTCTACCAGTGGGATGCCCAAGGCAAGTACCACCAGCTGGAAAAACAAAAATAACAATGGCCAACGGCCCGGGCGCTGATGCCCGGGCCAGTGCCCCGCGGTACCTGTCTTTATCCGAAGATCTGCACAGTTCTGCGCTGCGAGGGCCGCTGCATCCGGGGCCCGCCGTGGTCGGCGCTCGTGCAATCTCAATCAGGTGAGATTGCGTTATGGATGGTATTTTCCTGCAGCAACTGGTCAACGGCCTGACCCTCGGGTCGGTCTATGGCCTGATCGCCATCGGCTACACAATGGTCTATGGCATCATCGGCATGATCAACTTCGCGCACGGCGAGGTGTATATGATTTCCGCGTACCTCGCGGCAATCAGTCTGGCATTGCTGGCCTATTTCGGCGTCGAGTCGTTCCCGCTTTTGATGCTGGGGACCTTGTTGTTCACCGTCGTCGTCACGGGCGTCTATGGCTTCACCATCGAACGCATCGCCTACAAACCCCTGCGTAACTCCACCCGCCTGGCACCGCTGATCAGCGCCATCGGTATCTCGCTGATCCTGCAGAACTACGCGCAGATCAGCCAGGGCGCCCGCCAGCAAGGCGTGCCAACCCTGCTCGAAGGCGCCTGGCGCGTCGACGTGGGCACAGGCTTCGTGCAACTGACCTACACCAAGATCTTCATCCTGGTCGCCGCCTTCGTCGGCATGGGCCTGCTCACCTACGTGATCAAGTACACCAAGCTCGGCCGCATGTGCCGCGCCACCCAGCAAGACCGCAAGATGGCGTCGATCCTGGGCATCAACACCGACCGGGTGATCTCCTACGTCTTCGTCATCGGGGCCGTGATGGCCGCCCTGGCCGGCGTGCTGATCACCATGAACTACGGCACCTTCGACTTCTACGCAGGCTTCATCATCGGCATCAAGGCGTTCACCGCCGCCGTGCTCGGTGGTATCGGCTCGCTGCCTGGGGCGATGCTGGGCGGGATCATCCTGGGGATCTCCGAATCGCTGTTCTCCGGCCTGATCAACTCCGACTACAAGGACGTATTCAGCTTCTCGCTGCTGGTGATGATCCTTATCTTCCGCCCACAAGGCCTGTTGGGTCGCCCGCTCGTGGCTAAGGTGTGAACATGTCGATTGCCAAGATTGCTTCTGCCTCCGAAACCAAGGGTTTCGATCTCAAACGCAGCGTGCTCGAGACGATCGTCGCGGGCCTGCTGGCGCTCATCGTGTTCGGCCCGATCGTCGGCGTGGTGCTCGACGGCTACACCTTCAATGCCGAGCCGCGCCGGGTGGCCTGGCTGGTCGGCGGGGTGATGCTGGGGCGCTTTCTGCTCAGCCTGTACGTACAGACCGCCGCCGGGCGGCGCATGCTCGAGGGCTTCGACAGCGGCGGTTCGGGCGTGCATGTCAACGCCCCGGGCTACAAGTCGCGGCTGCGCTACATCATCCCGGCGCTGATCGTGATCGCCATCATCTTCCCGGTGTTCGCCAACAAGTACCTGCTGACCGTGGTCATCCTCGGCCTGATCTACGTGCTGCTGGGCCTGGGCCTGAACATCGTGGTGGGCCTGGCCGGCCTGCTCGACCTGGGCTACGTGGCCTTCTACGCTATTGGCGCCTACGGCCTGGCGCTGGGCTACCAGTACCTGGGCCTGGGCTTCTGGAGCGTGCTGCCGCTGGCGGCCATCGCCGCGGCGCTGGCGGGGTGCATACTCGGCTTCCCGGTGTTGCGCATGCACGGTGACTACCTGGCCATCGTGACCCTGGGCTTTGGCGAGATCATCCGCCTGGTGCTGAACAACTGGCTGTCGTTCACCGGCGGCCCGAACGGCATGCCGGCGCCGTCGCCAACCTTCTTTGGCCTGGAGTTCGGCCGCCGGGCCAAGGACGGTGGGGTGCCGATCCACGAGTTTCTCGGCATCGATTACAACGCCAACCTGAAGTTCGTGTTCATCTACGCGGTGCTGTTCCTGGTGGTGCTGGCGGTGCTGTACGTCAAGCACCGGCTGACCCGCATGCCGGTCGGCCGCGCCTGGGAAGCGCTGCGCGAAGACGAAATCGCCTGCCGCTCGATGGGCCTGAACCACGTGCTGGTCAAGCTCTCGGCGTTCACCCTCGGTGCTTCCACCGCGGGCCTTGCCGGGGTGTTCTTCGCCACCTACCAGGGCTTCGTCAACCCCTCGTCATTCACCTTCTTCGAGTCGGCGCTGATCCTGGCCATCGTCGTGCTCGGTGGCATGGGCTCGACCGTCGGCGTGGTGATCGCCGCCTTCGTGCTGACCGTGGCGCCGGAGCTGCTGCGCAGCTTCTCCGAATACCGCGTGCTGCTGTTTGGCGTGCTGATGGTGCTGATGATGATCTGGCGACCGCGCGGGCTGATTCGCATCAGCCGCACCGGTGTGGTCCCGCGTAAAGGAGTGGCGCCATGAGCGACGAAATCATTCTCTCGGTCGACAACCTGATGATGCAGTTCGGTGGCATCAAGGCGCTCAGCGATGTCAGCCTGAAGGTCCGGCGCAACCAGATCTTCGCCCTGATCGGCCCCAACGGCGCCGGCAAGACCACCGTGTTCAACTGCCTCACCGGCTTCTACAAGGCCAGCGGCGGGCGCATCGAGCTGAACGTGCGCGGCAGCCACACCAACGTCATCCAGTTGCTCGGCGAGCGCTTCCAGGCGACCGACTTCGTGTCGCCGGCGAAATTTGCCAACCGCCTGTACTACAAGATGTTCGGCGGTACCCACCTGGTCAACCGCGCGGGCCTGGCGCGCACCTTCCAGAACATCCGCCTGTTCAAGGAAATGTCGGTGGTGGAAAACCTGCTGGTGGCCCAGCACATGTGGGTCAACCGCAACCTGCTGGCCGGGGTGCTCAACACCAAGGCCTACCGCAAGGCCGAGAGCGATGCCCTGGACCATGCGTTCTACTGGCTGGAGGTGGTCGACCTGGTCGATTGCGCCAACCGCCTGGCCGGCGAGTTGTCCTACGGCCAGCAGCGCCGCCTGGAAATCGCCCGGGCCATGTGCACGCGGCCGAAGATCATCTGCCTGGACGAGCCGGCTGCCGGCCTCAACCCGCAGGAGACCGAGGCGCTGAGCCGCATGATCCGCGTGCTGCGTGACGAGCATGACATCACCGTGGTGCTCATCGAGCACGACATGGGCATGGTCATGAGCATCTCCGACCATATCGTCGTGCTCGACCACGGCAACGTGATCGCCGAAGGCGCGCCACAGGACATCCGCCACAACCCGACGGTGATCGCCGCCTACCTGGGTGCCGACGAAGAGGAGCTGGTATGAGTGCACCCATTCTCGAGCTGAAGGAACTGGACGTGTTCTACGGGCCGATCCAGGCCCTGAAGAAAGTCTCGATGCACATCAACGAAGGCGAGACGGTGAGCCTGATCGGTGCCAACGGTGCCGGCAAGTCGACCTTGCTGATGTCGATCTTCGGCCAGCCGCGTGCGGCGGCCGGGCACATCGTCTATCGCGGCACCGACATCACCCGCAAGTCGTCGCACTACATCGCCTCCAACGGCATCGCCCAGTCGCCGGAAGGGCGGCGGGTGTTCCCCGACATGACCGTCGAGGAAAACCTGATGATGGGCACCATCCCCATTGGCGACAAGCATGCCAGCGAAGACATGCAGCGCATGTTCGAGCTGTTCCCGCGCTTGAAGGAGCGGCGCAACCAGCGGGCCATGACCATGTCCGGCGGCGAGCAGCAGATGCTGGCCATTGCGCGGGCGTTGATGAGCCGGCCCAAGCTGTTGCTGCTCGACGAGCCTTCGCTGGGGCTGGCGCCGATCGTGGTCAAGCAGATCTTCGCGACCCTGCGTGAACTGGCCAAGACCGGGATGACCATCTTCCTGGTGGAGCAGAACGCCAACCATGCGCTGAAGCTGTCCGACCGGGCGTATGTGATGGTGAACGGGGAGATCCGCATGACCGGCACCGGGCAGGAGCTGTTGGTCAACGAAGAGGTGCGCAACGCCTACTTGGGCGGGCACTGAAGACAGTTGGGGGCTGCTGCGCAGCCCAATCGCCGGCAAGCCGGCTCCCACAGGCTCACCCCTGCCGTTGTGGGAGCCGGCTTGCCGGCGATTGGGCCGCACAGCGGCCCCTGGCACATGTGGACAACTTGTCGCATATCTTTCTCGAAGCGCACTACAAACCCTTCGCAAACCCTTGTTTCCACAGGCGCTATGTTTTCCACGGATAATGTGGAACCGCCTGTGGAAAACATGGTGGCACCTCGCTCGATCCCTTTGATTGCAAGGGCTTCAAGCATCTGTTCATTTTTTGATCAGTGATGCTTTGTGGATGATTGCACAGGCTTTTTTCCACAGATCTGATACGCCTTGAATTCACCGATTGCCTGTGGATAACTCTGTGAAAAACCCTTGGACAGACCGCTGCAGACGGCATGCTTGAAAGCGTTGAGCCATCAGCCGCCGACCACAGTTCGCTGAAAGGGTTCCGCTGGGCAGCCAAGTTGCCCCCAATCCGTGGGGAAAGGCTTGTGGATAACATGCGTATACCTGACGCCAGCCGCTCTGCAGCGGGGCTTTCGCGACTATGTACAAAAAATGACCAGCTGCTTTGACGCCTTGCTGCCAAGGCCAAGCAAAGGCATGCTGGATGGCCTGCCGAAGACCCTATCCACCGCGAGGAACAGAGCATGACGTCCACCGTATTCATCACTGGCGCGACTTCCGGTTTTGGCGAGGCCACTGCCCGCCGTTTTGCCGATGCCGGCTGGAAGCTGGTACTCACCGGGCGCCGCAAGGACCGCCTGGATGCCCTGTGCGCCGAGCTGTCGGCCAAGACCGAAGTGCACGGCCTGGTGCTTGACGTGCGCGACCGCAAAGCCATGGAACAAGCGCTCGCCAGCTTGCCTGCCGGCTTCGACAAGCTGCGCGGCCTGGTCAATAACGCAGGCCTGGCACTGGGAGTGGATGCGGCGCAGAACTGCAGCCTGGACGACTGGGAAACCATGGTCGACACCAACATCAAGGGCCTGATGTACACCACCCGCTTGCTGCTGCCACGCCTGATCGCCCATGGCCGCGGTGCATCGATCCTCAACGTCGGCTCCGTGGCCGGCAACTATCCGTACCCGGGCGCCAACGTGTACGGCGGCACCAAGGCCTTCGTCGGCCAGTTCTCGCTGAGCCTGCGCTGCGACCTGCGCGGCACGGGCGTGCGCGTCAGCAACATCGAGCCGGGCCTGTGCGAGAGCGAGTTCTCGCTGGTGCGCTTCGGCGGCGACCAGGCCAAGTACGATGCCACCTACGCCGGCGCCGAGCCGATCCAGCCGCAGGACATCGCCGAGACCATCTTCTGGATCCTCAACCAGCCGGCGCACATCAACATCAACAGCCTCGAGCTGATGCCGGTGAGCCAGGACTGGGCGGGGTTCTCGATCGACCGCTCGGCCAAGGGCTGATTCAGACGCGGGGCAAGCCGGTTCCCACAGGTGCTGGTGAATGTGGGGGAGCGGGCTTGCCCCGCGAATGCGTCAGCTCAGGCGCTGCAAACCTTCCAGGCAAGTCGCCAGGTGATAGGGCGTCGTCGAAGGCATGTCATGCCGGCTCACCGCACCCTCAGCGTCGCGGCACTCATACCAGCCACCTGCATGCAGGAACCGCTGCTCCATGGCCTGCAACTGCAGAGCCAGTTGCGCTTCATTACCTGAACGCAGCACCAGCGCCCGCAGATACTCCGCCTGCGCCCAGATGCGCTGGGTGGCATCGATGACCTTGCCGTCTACATCGAGCATGGCCAGCACCGCCCCATCCTTCACCCCGCACTGCTCGGCATAGCCAAAGGCGCGATCGATGGAGGTGTGCAGCGCTGTGCCGCGCAGCAGCGGCGAAGTCTGCAGCAGGTAGAACCATTCGAACTGGTGCCCCGGTTCGAACCAGTTATCCACAGCACCCCGAGGCTTCTCCAGCATCAGCCCGTGCTGCGGTTCGATGAAGTGCGCCTGCAGCGCCTCGCACAGTTGCAGCAGGTCGTGGCGAACCGCGTCGTCTTCACGCACGGCGAGCACCTGCAGGAAGGCTTCGGCCAGGTGCATCTGCGGGTTCTGCAAGGGGCCGCTGCCCAGGTCGGACCAATCTTCGCCCAGGCTGGCTTCGTACAAGCCATCGTCGCGAGCGAACTGCTCGGCCACGATCTCAAGGGCAGCATTGAGGGCGGACTCCACCAGCCCTTCGCGCACCTTGCCCCAGTAGTGGGCGCAGGCGAAGACGATGAAGGCGTGGGTGTAGAGGTCCTTGCGCCGGTCCAGCGGCTTGCCTTGGGCATCGATGCTGTAGAACCAGCCGCCGTGCTCGGCATCATGGAAATGCCGCTGCAGCGAGCGGAACAGTGCAGCAGCGCGTTCGGCTGCCCCCGGCTGCTCGATGCGGCTGCTGAACAGGTAGAGCTGACGCGCACAGGCCATGGCCCGGTAGCGCTGCACCGGCAGCGGCTGGTGCCCGGCGTCGAGGGCTTCGTAGGGCAGGGCCATGTCGGCGTTCCAGCCCGGGCCCTGCCACAGCGGCACGATGCGTTCGGCGAAGTGCTGGTTGAAGCGGGCCAGTGCGGGCTGAAGGGGGCAGGGGTTGGGCATGAAGGTGCTCGTCAGGGTCAGGCAGTGCGCCATGGTAGCAGAACTCGGGCTCAGCCCGGATTGCCCAGGCCCTGCCAATGCCGGGCGCCGACGAAGATGAAACGCAACTGCTGGGTGATCTTTTCCTGTGCGGTGAGTGCCTGTGGATAACCCTGTTCAGGGCTGTCGATCAGTTCGGGCAGGGTGGCAAACACGGTTTTCACCACCAGGTCGGCCATCACTGCCAGGGCGGCCTTGTCCAGGTGCCGCCAGCGCTTCATGCGCGCAAGGTCGGTGGCCAGGTCGTCGCTGATGCCCTGGCGCAGGCCGGCAATGGCCTGGCGCACCGCTTGCGAGCCGCCGTACTGCTCGCGCGCCAGGAACAGGAATTGCGCACGGTGTGCGGCCACCACGTCGAGGAAGATGCGTACCGAAGCGTCGGTGATGCCGCCGAGCTCGAACTCGTTCTGCCGCACCAGGCGGATGGTATGGCGGAAGGTGGCGTCCACTTCGGCCACCAGCGCCAGGCCCAGGGCGTCCATGTCGGGGAAGTGCCGGTAAAAGCCGGTGGGCACGATACCTGCCGCCTTGGCCACTTCGCGCAGGCTGATGCTGCCGAAACCGCGGCCGCTCTGCATGAGCTGGCAGGCAGCGTCGAGCAGGGCCTGGCGGGTCTGGAGCTTCTGTTCGGCGCGCGGCAGCATGGCAGGTAATTCTGAGACGGTAAGGCTGGGCACTCTAGATAAAAAAACGAAGCCCGGTCAATGGACCGGGCTGGGAGGGGAGCAAGCGCTGTGCGTCAGGTTGTTGTTATCGGCCATGGCGATCAGCTCACATGGCTGATTTCAACCAGACGATCCGAGCCACCTTCGGCAACACGGCCAGAGCGTTCGATCAGGCGGTCGGAGCCACCTTCGGCAACACGGCCAGAGCGTTCGATCAGGCGGTCCGAGCCACCTTCGGCGACGCGGCCGGAGCGTTCGATCAGGCGATCCGAGCCACCTTCAGCGACGCGGCCGGAGCGTTCGATCAGGCGATCCGAGCCACCTTCAGCGACGCGGCCACTGCGTTCGATCAAGCGATCAGAACCACCTTCGGCTACGGTTTTCAGGGGTTGGGCGATTTCGGCGGCGCTGGAGCGCGATTCGGCGGTCAGGTGCTGGTCGGCAGCTGGCACAGCGAAAGCGTTGGCGGCCAGAATGGACAGGGTCAGGGTAAGCAGGGCGCGTTTCATGGTCTCGGTGCTCCTTGGCGGGGCTGGAAAGTGGGTACGGAGCCAATGCTACGCCCGGGAGCACCAGAGAGAAGTTCATACGGGTAATGGTAACAATCGACCGGATTGATAGACCTTTTCAGGGGCTCTAATCCAATGCTTTCAAGGTCATGGATGGCTACTGGCCGGTATCTGCTGCGCACCCCGCCAAGACCAATGGCCGAGGCAGAAGCTGCGAAAAACTTCGCTATCATGCACGCCACCGATAAAACCCCACGGGTTTTCATCAGTCCCAGATATTGAGTGCCATCGCTGTGCCCGCTTTGTGCCATGCCGTCAGGAGAACCACGCAATGACGCGTCCCGCCAGAATCCTCGTCTGGACCCTCACCACCCTGCTGACCTTGCTGGCGATCCTGGTGGTGCTGATCGCCACCTTCGACTGGAATCGCGTCAAACCACTGCTCAACGAGAAGGTCTCCGAGGCCTTGCACCGGCCCTTCGCCATCAACGGCAACCTCGCCGTGCACTGGCGCACCGAGCCCGAAGAAGGCGGCTGGCGTGCCTGGGTGCCCTGGCCGCACTTCATCGCCGAGGACCTGACCCTGGGCAACCCCGAGTGGCTCAAGACGCCGCAGATGGTCGGCCTTGAGCGTGTCGAGTTTCGCCTGGCGCCGCTGCCGCTGGTGCTGCAGCAGATCGTCATCCCGCGCATCGACCTGGTCAAACCTACCGCCAGCCTGACCCGCCTGGCCGATGGCCGGGCCAACTGGACCTTCGACCTCGGCCCCAAGGACGAAAACGCCGAGCCTTCCAAGTGGCAGCTGGACATCGGCGCCATCGGCTTCGACCAGGGCAACGTCAGTTTCGATGACCAGACCCTGAAAACCAGCATGAAGGTGCAGGTCGACCCGCTGGGCAAGCCGATCCCGTTCAGCGACATCGTCGGCAAGGCCAGCGCCGAAAAGGCCGGGGGTGCCCAGGACTACGCCTTCGGCTTCAAGGCCCAGGGGCGCTACAAGGACCAGCCAGTGTCCGGCACCGGCAAGATCGGCGGCCTGCTGGCGCTGCAGGATGCCAACCAGCCATTCCCGCTGCAGGCCGATGTGCGCATCGCCGACACCCACGTGGTCTTGGCCGGCACCCTGACCGACCCGCGCAACCTGGGCGCCCTCGACCTGCGCCTGCGCCTGTCGGGCGCAAGCCTTGGCAACCTCTACCCGCTGACCGGCGTGACCCTGCCCGACACCCCTGCCTACGAAACCGACGGCCACCTCACGGCCAACCTGCATGCCGCCGGGGGCGCGACCTTCAATTACCAGGGCTTCAACGGCAAGATCGGCGACAGCGACATCCATGGCGACCTGGCCTTCGTCGCCAGCCAGCCGCGGCCCAAGCTCTCCGGCAAGCTGGTGTCCAACCAGCTGCTGTTCAAGGACCTGGCGCCGCTGATCGGCGCCGATTCCAACGCCGAGCAGAAGGCCCGCGGCGGTGCCAGCAAACAGCCAAGCGGCAAGGTGCTGCCGGTGGAGGAGTTTCGCACCGAACGCTGGCGCGCCATGGATGCGGACGTCACCTTCGCCGGCAAACGCATCGTGCACAGCGAGCAGCTGCCGTTCAATGACCTGTCTGCCCACGTGATCCTCGAAGACGGCCTGCTGCGCCTGGAGCCGCTGCGCTTTGGCGTGGCCGGCGGCAACCTGGCCTCGAACATTCGCCTGGACGGGCGCAGCGTGCCCCTGCAGGGCCGCGCCCAGCTGACCGCGCGCGGCTTCAAGCTCAAGCAGCTGTTCCCAACTTTTGCGCCCATGCAGACCAGCTTTGGCGAGCTCAATGGCGATGCCGACATCAGCGGCCGCGGCAACTCGGTGGCGGCGCTGCTGGGCACGGCCAATGGCGACCTGCGCATGCTGATCAACGATGGGGCGATCAGCCGCAGCCTGATGGAGATCGCCGGGCTCAACGTCGGCAACTATGTGGTCGGCAAGCTGTTTGGCGACGAGGACGTGAAGATCAATTGCGCGGCGGCCGATGTCGGCATCAAGGATGGCCTGGCGACCACGCGGCTGTTCATCTTCGATACCGAGAACGCGATCATCTACATCAATGGCACGGCGAATTTTGCCAGCGAGCAGCTGGATTTGAAGATCAGCCCGGAATCCAAGGGCCTGCGGCTGTTCTCGCTGCGCTCGCCGTTGTATGTGCGCGGGCCGTTCGCCAAGCCGAGCGCGGGTGTACAGGCGGTGCCGCTGGCCTTACGCGGGGCGGGGATGGTGGCCTTGGGTGTCGTTGCAGGGCCTGCGGCGGGGTTGCTGGCGCTGGTGGCGCCGAGCAGTGGCGACCAGCCCAACCAGTGCACGCCATTGCTGCAGCAGATGAAAGCCGGCAAGGCGCCGGCGGCGGTGAAGGGCAGGAAATAGCAAGGGGGCCGCTTTGCGGCCCTTTCGCGACACAAGGCCGCTCCTACAGAACAACGCGGTCGTCTGTAGGAGCGGCCTTGTGTCGCGAAAGGGCTGCAAAGCAGCCCCGTGCTATTACAACCCTTGCAGCAAGTCGGACATATCGTCCGCGTGCTCTTCTTCCTGGGCCAGGATGTCTTCAAAGATGCGCCGCGTAGTCGGGTCGGTATCGCCGATGTACTGGATGATCTCGCGGTAGCTGTCGATCGCAATGCGCTCGGCCACCAAGTCCTCCAGCACCATCTCCTTCAGCGAATTACCCGCCACGTACTGGGCATGGGAATTCTTGGTCAGGTTGTCCGGGTTGAAATCCGGCTCCCCGCCCAGCTGCACGATGCGCTCGGCCAGTTTGTCGGCGTGCTCGGCTTCCTGGTTGGCATGCTCGAGAAACTCTTCGGCCGCGACGCTCGCCTTGATGCCGCTGGCCATGAAGTAATGGCGCTTGTAGCGCAACACGCAGACCAGCTCGGTGGCCAGCGACTCGTTGAGCAGGCGCAGGATTTCCTTGCGGTCAGCCTGGTAGCCCTCGGTCACGGCGCCTTGTTCCACATGCTGGCGGGCGCGCTTGCGCAGGGTTTGCACATCGGTCAGTTCAACGTTGCTCATGGTTGTCTCCAAACAGATCAGGACGGTGGGTCAAGGTGTGACGGAGGCTTTCGCGTCTCGTACCGCTTCGCTGTCCTCTTCTCGTTGCTTGCAAGTCTTGAAGCCCTTGGCATCGACGTGGCCGGTGGCGTCGAAACGCACGTAGTAGGGCTGCTGGCGGCCGTCTTGGTTGAGGATGTAGTCGTTGCAGGTGCCCCCGTGCGGCAAATCGATCACGTTGGATGGGCTGCCGCCGAGGGCAATGACCTTCTGCATGGTCATGCCGTTTTCCACTTGCTTGACCAGCGGCTGGTCACGGTAGGTGACGTAGTCCACCGGGTTTTCCGGGCGGCTGCCGCAGGCGGCCAGGGTGGCGCTTGCCAGAAGGATTGCCAGGGTCTGCTTGTACATGGTCCCGCTCCTTGCACAGGGTCTGTTCTGGGTTGGAACCGCAGCGCGCGTCAGGAGTTCGATTGCGATGGTCATCAAGGCCGCTGTAGTGTGGGCCGATCGTCCATGGAGAGGGGGCTGGGCAATGGGGCAGGAATTGGCCACGCGCTACCCGCTGGTGCTGGTACCGGGCATGCTCGGCTTCGTCAGGGTGCTGCTGTACCCCTACTGGTTCGGCATCGTGCCGGCGTTGCGCAAGGGTGGCGCGCAGGTGTTTCCGGTGCAGGTTTCGCCATTGCACTCAAACGAGGTGCGCGGCGAGCAGCTGCTGGCGATCATCGAGGACATCTGCCAACGCACCGGCGCCGACAAGGTCAACCTGATCGGCCATAGCCAGGGCGCCTTGAATGCCCGCTACGCCGCCGCCAAGCGGCCAGACCGGGTTGCCTCGGTCACCTCCGTGGCCGGGCCCAACCACGGCTCGGAACTGGCAGACCACCTGGAGCGCACGGCGCCGGGCGACTCGCCCCAGGGCCGGCTGCTCAAGGCCGCACTGCACGGCCTGGGGATGTTGCTGGTGTGGCTGGAAACCGGTTGGCGCCGCGACCCGCTGCCAGTTGACGTGCACGCCTCGCACCAGGCCCTGACCAGTGCCGGCGTGGCGCGCTTCAACCAGGCTTATCCACAGGGCTTGCCCGACACCTGGGGCGGTGAAGGGCCGGGCGAGGTGAATGGCGTGCGCTACTACTCCTGGTCCGGCACCCTGCAGCCTGGGCTCACCGACCAGGGGCGCAACCGCTTCGACGGCAGCAACCGCTTCTGCCGCCTGTTCGCGCGCAGCTTCGTCAAGGAAAAGGGCCACTGCGACGGCATGGTCGGGCGCTTCAGTTCACACCTGGGGCAGGTGATCGGCGACGACTTCCCGCTCGATCACCTGGACATCGTCAACCAGTCATTGGGCGCCGTCGGCAAGGGCGCCGAGCCTGTGCGCCTGTTCACCGAGCACGCCGCGCGGCTCAAGGCTGCGGGGCTGTAGCCGCACGGCGTACAGGCGTGGTCCAGCGTTCGGCGAGGACCACGCCGGCCAGGGTCAGCAGGCCGCCGATCAGGTGGTAGCTGGCCAGGCGTTCGTCGAGCACGCCGGCGGCGATCAGCGCGGTCACCACCGGCAGCAGGTTGAAGAACAGCGTCGTGCGGCTCGGCCCCAGGCGGTGCACGGCCTGCATCCACACCAGCGGTGCGACCATCGAGGCCAGCACGCAGGCATACAGCACCAGGCCGACGTTATGGGCATTCAGGCCGGTCTTCTCCGAGAGCAGGAACAGCGGCAGCAGCACCAGAATCGCCACCAGCACCTGCAGGTACAGCAGCTGCAAAGGCGGCAGGCGCAGCTGCCATTTTTTCAGCAGGAAGCTGTACAGCGCATAGGCCAGGGTGGCCACCAGCATCAGCAGGTCGCCGCTGTTCAGGCCCTGTTCGAGCAGCGCGCCTGGGTGGCCGGCAGACACCACTTCGAGCACGCCATAAAACGACACCAGCGCGCCGAACAAGGCGCCGAAGGTCAGGCGCTGGCCGAGCCAGGCGATCGACAGGGCCAGCGACATCAGCGGCATCAGCGAGAGGATGATGCCCATGTTGGTGGCGCTGGTGATGCCGGCGGCGAAGTACGCCAGGCTCTGGTACAGCGCCATGCCCAGCACGCCGAGCACGAACACCTTGCCCAGGTGCGGGCGAATCGCCGTGCGGTTGCGCCACACCTTGGGCAGCAGGAACGGGGTGAACAGCAGGCCGGCCAGCAGCCAGCGGTAGAAGCCGATTTCGGCAGGGTGGATGGCACCGGCGGAGAGCTTGGTGACCACGGTATTGCCAGCCCAGATGAGGATGGCGGTGAGGGGGAAGAGGTAATTCATGCCGCTGTGATTCTCTGAGGTGTTGCGAAAGGGCCGCCCAGGGGGCCCCGATAAGCACCTATTATCCGCTGTCCGTCCGCAAGCCTATACTCGTATCCAGACAACCTGCCCCTGCAAGCAGACACCATGGCCCGCAAATACCTCGACATCCCCCAGTTCGACGAGCTCCCGGCGCCGGTGTATTTCCGCCACGACGAGTTCGGCGCCGACACCCACAGCGCCCCCCATCGCCACGCCTGGGGCCAGCTCAACTACACCGCCCATGGCGTCATGCACCTGGACGTCGATGGCCAGCGCTTCCTTTCACCCCCGCACTACGCGGTGTGGGTGCCGCCGGGCACCGAGCATGGCTGCTACAACCCCCAGGCCATCGTCTACCGCTCGGTCTATCTGCAGCGCAGCCTGTGCGAAGGCTTGCCGCAACAGCCGTGCAGCCTGGTGATCAGCGACATTCTCAAGGCCATCCTCGGCGACTTCGCCCGGCGCGATCTGAAGGTGGCGCAGGATGAGCGCGACCAGCGCCTGGTCCAGGTGCTGCTCGACCAACTGCTGCTGGCGCCGACCCAGACCTGCTACCTGCCATTCGCCCGCAGCGACGGCCTGCGCCAGGTGCTCGACGCCCTTGGTGCCGAGCCCGGCGACAACCGCCCGCTGGCAGCCTGGGCGGCGCAGGTGCATGTCAGCGAGCGCACCCTGGCGCGCCAGTTTCTGCGCGAGCTGGGCATCAGCTTCGGCGAGTGGCGCCTGCGCCTGCGCTTCTTGCGCGCCATCGAAGCGCTGGAAGCCGGCCAGCCGATCCAGGCGATTGCCTTCGACCTGGGCTACAGCAGCGCCTCGGCCTTCATCGCCATGTTCCAGCGCCAGGCCCAGTGCACGCCGGAGCAGTACCGGCGGCAGGCACGGGCAGGTTTGTAAAAATTCTTGTCTACACTGTTCAGCACCACCGTGCACTGGGCGCGGAGACAAGGAGACCACTCCATGAAAATGCTGCAAATGCCGTTGCTGGTATTGGCTGTGTTGTTCAGCGCGCAAGGATTCGCCGCCACCGCGCAACAGGAAAAGATGAAAACCTGCAACGCCGACGCCACCACCAAGGCACTCAAGGGTGATGAGCGCAAGGCGTTCATGAGCACGTGCCTGAAGAAAGACGCGACTCCTGCGCCCACCCAGCAGGAAAAGATGACCTTGTGCAACAAAGACGCCAGCGACAAAGCGCTCAAGGGCGATGCGCGCAAGACGTACATGAGCGACTGCCTGAAGAAGAAATGACCTGCGCCTATGCCTGTGGCCACAAGGCTGGCAGACTGCGGGTCTTTCCGCTGTCTGCCGTCGAGGCTGTATGACCTTCACCCCCCGCCAGATCACCCTTGCCAGCCTGATCATCGTGATGGCTGGCTTGCTCCTGGCCCTGCCCCTGAAGTTGCTGCCCAGCCTGCTCGCCGGCCTGTTGGTGTTCGAGCTGGTCAACATGCTCACGCCACGCCTGCAACCGCTGATTGCCGGGCAGCGCGCGCGCTGGCTGGCGGTGGCGCTGCTGGGCACGCTGGTGGTCAGCACCCTGACGCTGCTGATCGCCGGTGCGTTCAGTTTCCTGCTGCACGAGGCAGAAAACCCGGGCGCTTCGCTGGACAAGTTCATGGGCCTGGTCGAACGTGCCCGAGGCCAGCTGCCGCCATTCATCGAGGCCTACCTGCCGGCCAGTGCGGCCGAGTTCAAGGTGGCCATCGGTGACTGGATCAGAAGCCACCTGAGCGACCTGCAACTGGTGGGCAAGGGCATGGCGCACATGTTCGTGACCCTGCTGATCGGCATGATTCTCGGGGCCATCATCGCCCTGCAGCGCATCCCCGACCTGTCGCGTCGCAAGCCCTTGGCGGCGGCCCTGTTCGAGCGCCTGAACCTGCTGGTGCAGGCGTTTCGCAACATCGTCTTCGCGCAGATCAAGATCTCCCTGCTCAATACCGCGTTCACCGGTATTTTCCTGGCCGTGGTGATGCCGCTGTTCGGCGTGCACCTGCCGCTGACCAAGACCTTGATCGTGCTGACCTTCCTGCTGGGGCTGCTGCCGGTGATTGGCAACCTGATGTCCAACACGCTGATCACCATCGTCGGCCTGTCGCTGTCGATCTGGGTGGCGGCGGCGGCGCTGGGGTACCTGATCGTCATCCACAAGGTCGAGTACTTCCTCAACGCGCGGATCGTGGGCGGGCAGATCAGTGCCAAGGCCTGGGAGCTGTTGCTGGCGATGCTGGTGTTTGAAGCGGCGTTCGGATTGCCGGGGGTGGTGGCGGGGCCGATCTATTACGCCTATCTGAAGAGTGAATTGAAGCGAGCGGAGCTGGTTTGATGAATGCTGGGGCCGCTTTGCGGCCCTTTCGCGACACAAGGCCGCTCCTACAGACGACCGCGTCCTCCTGTAGGAGCGGCCTTGTGTCGCGAAAGGGCTGCAGAGCAGCCCCCAAAGGTCAGGCCGCCCCGTAACGCTTGCGCGCCTCGATCGCCAACCCGCTACCGATGCTGCCAAAGATATTGCCTTCCACATGCCGCGCATTGGGCAGCATCGCCGCCACGCTGTTGCGCAGCGCCGGGATACCGCTGGAGCCACCGGTAAAGAACACCGTGTCCACCTGCCCCTGGCTCACCCCCGCCTTGCCCAGCAGCTCGGTCACGCTGCCGCGCACCCGCTCCAGCAACCCTTCGATGGCGCCTTCGAACACTGCACGGGTCAAATCCACGCCCAGCTCGCGCTCGACCCGGCCCAGGTCGATACGGCGGCTCTGCTGCTCGGTCAGCTCGATCTTGCTGGCCTCCACTTCCATTGCCAGCCAGTGCCCGGCGCGCTGTTCGATCAGCTTGAACAGGCGGTCGATGCCCAGGGTGTCCTCGATGTCGTAGCGCATGCTGCCCAGGGCCAGCTGCGATTTTTGCGAGTACAGGGCGTTGATGGTGTGCCAGGTGGCCAGGTTGAGGTGGTAGCTGGTGGGCATCAGCGCGCCGCTCTTCATCCGGCTGCCGTAGCCGAACAGCGGCATCACGCCTTGCAGGCTCAGCTGCTTGTCGAAGTCGGTACCGCCGATGTGCACGCCGCCGGTGGCGAGGATGTCGCTCTGGCGCTCGGCCACCTGGTGGCGCTCGGGGGAGAGGCGGATCAGGGTAAAGTCCGAGGTACCGCCGCCGATATCGACGATGAGCACCAGCTCTTCGCGGCTGATCCCCGACTCGTAGTCGAAGGCTGCGGCGATCGGCTCGTACTGGAACGACACGTCCTTGAAACCGAGCTTGCGCGCTACCTCGGCCAGGGTGTCCTCGGCCTCCTGGTCGGCGGCCGGGTCTTCGTCGACGAAGAACACCGGGCGGCCCAGCACCACCTGGTCGAATTCGCGGCCAGCAGCGGCCTCGGCGCGCTTTTTCAGCTCGCCGATGAACATGCCCAGCAGGTCCTTGAACGGCAGGGCGCTGCCCAGCACGCTGGTGTCGTGCTTGATCAGCTTGGAGCCCAGCAGGCTCTTGAGCGAGCGCATCAGGCGGCCTTCGTAGCCTTCCAGGTACTCGTGCAGTGCCAGGCGGCCATACACCGGGCGGCGCTCTTCGATATTGAAGAAGACCACCGAGGGCAGGGTGATCTTGCCGTCTTCCAGGGCGATCAGCGACTCGCTGCCCGGGCGGTGCCAGCCGACCGTGGAGTTGGAGGTGCCGAAATCGATGCCCAGGGCGCGGGCCGGGGATACGTCAGACATGGGAAAAAGGCTTCCGGAGGCAAAACGGCCGCGCAGTTTATGCCAGTTGGCCAGAGAATCAAGACCGGCCGTCTGCCTTGCAGCAGCGCCAAGCGCACCTTGAAAGGCTATGCTTGACCCCTATCTTCTGTTGCAACACGCAAATTCACATTGGTGATCCATAGATGGACTTCAAAGACTACTACAAGATACTCGGCGTAGAGCCCACGGCGGACGAGAAGGCGATCAAGGCCGCGTACCGCAAGCTGGCGCGCAAGTATCACCCCGATGTCAGCAAGGAGCGCGACGCCGAGGAGAAATTCAAGGAGGCCAATGAGGCCTACGAGGTGCTGGGCGATGCCCAGAAGCGCGCCGAGTTCGACGAAATCCGCAAGTACGGCGGCCAGCACGGCCGGCCATTCCAGGCCCCACCGGGCTGGGAAAGCCGAGGCGGTGGTGGTGGTGGCGGCTTCGAGGGCGGCGACTTCTCCGACTTCTTCAGCTCGATCTTCGGCGCCCGCGGCTCCAACCCCTTCGGTGGCGCCCGGCAACAACGCAGTGCCGGCAGGCGAGGGCAGGACGTGGAACTGGAACTGGCGATCTTCCTTGAAGAAACCCTGAGCAAGGAATCCAAGCAGATCAGCTTCCAGGTGCCGCAGACCAACGCCGCCGGCCAGCGCACCGGCTTTACCACCAAGACCCTGAACGTGAAGATTCCGGCCGGGGTCAGCGATGGCGAACGCATCCGCCTCAAGGGCCAGGGCGCGCCGGGCGTGGGCGGCGGGGCGAATGGCGACCTGTTCCTGACCATCCGCATGGCGCCGCATCCGCTGTTCGATGTCGAAGGGCATGACCTGATCATCACCGTGCCACTGGCGCCGTGGGAGGCCGCGTTGGGCACCAAGGTGGCGGTGCCGACCCTGGACGGCAAGATCAACCTGACCATCCGCCCCGACAGCCAGAGCGGCCAGCGCCTGCGCGTACCGGGCAAGGGCCTGGCGAACAAGCAAGGCGAGCGCGGCAACCTGTATGCCCAGCTCAAGGTGGTGATGCCGCCGAGCTCCGATGCTACTGCCCGTGAACTGTGGACCCAGCTCTCCGAGAAAGCTGCGTTCAACCCGAGGACACAATGGAGTAAGTGATCATGAGCAGCACCCTGATCGTTCAACTGGACATGCGCACCCTTTGCCAGGAGGCCGACATCACGGCCGACTACGTGGTCGAAATCGTCGAACACGGCATCGTTGAACCTTCGGGGCGAACGCCGGAGGATTGGTTGTTCGACGACCAGGCGCCGCTGGTGGCCAAGCGTGCGGTGAAGCTGCACCGGGAGCTGGAGCTGGAGTGGGAAGGGGTGGCGCTGGCGCTGGAACTGCTGCAGGAGGTGCAGCAGTTGCGCAGCGAGAACAGCATGTTGAGGCAGCGGTTGGGGCGTTTTACCCAGATGTGATGTTGGCTTCATCGCCGGCAAGCCGGCTCCCACAAGGGGCTGTGTGCGGGGCGGCTTGCCACTGCCAGCGAATCAGCCTGGCTCAGCCCCAGGATTGAGCACCACCTGCATGAAGGTCAGGTCCAGCCACCTGCCGAATTTCACCCCCACCTGCGGCATCTGCCCGGTCACCACGAAGCCCAACCGTTCATGCAGGCGCACCGAGGCCACATTGCCGCTCTCGATGGCCGCCACCATCACATGCTTGCCACACCCCCGCGCCCGCTCGAGCAGCGCCGCCATCAATTGCGGCCCCAACCCTTTGCCACGCTGGTCGTCGCGCACATACACCGAATGCTCCACGGTATGGCGAAACCCCTCGAACGGCCGCCAGTCGCCGAACGAGGCATACCCCAGCACGCCCGTTTCATCCGCCGCCACCAGGATCGGATAGCCCTGTTGCGCCCGCGCCTCGAACCAGGCCTGGCGGTTGGCAAGGTCCACCGGGGTTTCGTTCCAGATCGCCGTGGTGTTGCGCACCGCGTCGTTGTAGATCTCGAGGATGCCCGGCACGTCGGTGGCCAGGGCGTCGCGGATTTCGTGGCTCATTACAGCGTCTCGCAAGGTCGATGGCTGCAGATTAAATGGTTACCAGCCCGCGCACACCTTCGGCCTGCATGTTTTCCCCGCGCCCGCGCTGGATGATCTCGCCGCGGGCCATGACCAGGTACTGGTCGGCCAGCGCCTCGGCAAAGTCGTAGAACTGCTCGACCAGCAGGATGGCCATGTCGCCGCGCGCGGCCAGGCGGCGGACCACTGCTCCGATTTCCTTGATCACCGAGGGCTGGATGCCTTCGGTGGGCTCGTCGAGAATCAACAGCCGCGGGCGGCTGGCCAGGGCGCGGCCGATGGCCAACTGTTGCTGCTGGCCGCCGGACAGGTCGCCGCCGCGGCGCTGTTTCATCTGCTCCAGCACCGGGAACAGTTCGTAGATGAACGCCGGCACTTCGCGGGCCTCGCGGGCGGGGAAGCGCGACAGGCCCATGAGCAGGTTTTCCTCGACGCTCAGGCGCGGGAAGATTTCGCGCCCCTGGGGCACGTAGGCGATGCCGGCCTGCACCCGCTGCTGCGGCTTGAGCGTGGTGATGGGTTTGCCTTCCCATTCGACGCTGCCTTCGCGGGCGGGCGTCAGGCCCATCAGGCAGCGCAGCAGGGTGGTCTTGCCCACGCCGTTGCGCCCGAGCAGGCAGGTGACTTCGCCGACCCGGGCCTCGAAGGACAGGCCGCGCAGGATGTGGCTGCCGCCATAGTACTGGTGCAGGGTGTCGATCTTGAGCATGTGAGAATTCCTGATGTTGTTGCAGTGCCTGCACCGGCCCCATCGCCGGCAAGCCGGCTCCCACAGGTGCGGCGCAGTTCTCGGTCCTGTGGGAGCCGGCTTGCCGGCGATGGGGCCAGTACAGTCGACGAGAATCATCGGCCCAGGTACACCTCGACCACCCGCTCATCCGCCTGTACCTGCTCAAGCGACCCTTCTGCCAGCACACTGCCCTGGTGCAGCACGGTGACATGGTCGGCAATGCTGCCGACGAACCCCATGTCATGCTCCACCACCATCAGCGAGTGCTTGCCTGCCAGCCCCTTGAACAGCTCGGCGGTGAACTCGGTCTCGGCATCGGTCATGCCCGCCACCGGTTCGTCGAGCAGCAGCAATTGCGGCTCCTGCACCAGCAGCATGCCGATCTCCAGGAACTGCTTCTGCCCGTGCGACAACAGGCCGGCCTGGCGCTGGGCCAGTGGCAGCAGGCGCAGGGTGCCGAGCACTTGTTCGATGCGTGCGCGTTGCTCGCCGTCCAGGCGCGCGGCAAGGCTGGCCCACACCGACTTTTCGGCCTTCAGTGCCAGCTCCAGGTTCTCGAACACCGTCAGCGCCTCGAACACCGTGGGTTTCTGGAACTTGCGGCCGATGCCGGCCTGGGCGATCTGGTATTCGCTCAGGCGGGCAAGGTCCAGGGTGTCGCCGAAAAAGGCAGTGCCGCTGTCGGGCCGGGTCTTGCCGGTGATCACGTCCATCATCGTGGTCTTGCCGGCGCCATTGGGGCCGATGATGCAGCGCAGCTCGCCCACGCCGATGTACAGGTTCAGCGCGTTGAGGGCCTTGAACCCGTCGAAGCTGACGCTGATGCCCTCAAGGCTGAGCACCGTGCCGTGGCGTGTGTCGAGCCCGGCGCTGCGGCGGTTGCCCAGGCCGATGGCGTCGCGGCTGGCGCCGAGGTTGTCGAAGACCGGTTCGAGCATGAACTCGGGGTGAACGGGGGGCACGCCTCTCATGGCTGGCTCCTTTTCTTCAGCAGGCCGACCACGCCCTTGGGCAGGTACAAAGTGACGAGAATGAACAGCGCGCCGAGGAAGAACAGCCAGTACTCCGGGAAGGCCACGGTAAACCAGCTCTTCATGCCATTGACCAGGCCGGCGCCGAGCAGCGGGCCGATCAGCGTGCCGCGGCCACCCAGGGCGACCCATACGGCAGCCTCGATGGAGTTGGTCGGCGACATCTCGCTGGGGTTGATGATGCCCACCTGCGGCACGTACAGCGCACCGGCCAGGCCGCACAGCACGGCGCTGAGCACCCACACCAGCAGCTTGAAGCCGCGGGGGTCGTAGCCGCAGAACATCAGGCGGTTCTCTGCATCGCGCACGGCAGTGAGCAAGCGCCCGAACTTGCTGGTGGTCAGGCGCCAGCACAGGTACAGGCTGGCCAGCAGCAGGCCGACGGTGAGCAGAAACAGCATCGCCCGCGTGCCTTGCGCGGCAATGTCGAAGCCCAGGATGGTGCGAAAGTTGGTGAAGCCATTGTTGCCGCCAAAGCCGGTTTCGTTGCGAAAGAACAGCAGCATGCCGGCGAAGGTCAGGGCCTGGGTCATGATCGAGAAGTACACGCCCTTGATCCGCGAGCGGAAGGCGAAGAAGCCGAACACCAGCGCCAGCAGGCCTGGCGCCAGCACCACCAGGCACATGGCCCAGGCGAAATGCTGGGTGCCGGCCCAGTACCAGGGCAGCTCGCTCCACGACAGGAAGGCCATGAATGCCGGCAGGCCGTCAGCGGCGGCCTGGCGCATCAGGTACATGCCCATGGCGTAGCCACCCAGGGCGAAGAACAGGCCATGGCCGAGCGACAGCAGCCCGGCATAGCCCCAGACCAGGTCCAGGGCCAGGGCGACGATGGCGTAGCAGAGGATCTTGCCCACCAGCGTGAGGGTGTAGGCCGAAACCTGCAGCGCATGCCCCGCCGGCAGCAACGAGAGCAGCGGCATGGCCAGCAACAGCAGCACGACGATGGCGCCGATGGCCAGCGTCAGGCGCGGCCCAGCTTTTTGTGAAGCGGTGACAAGCAGTGGCTGGTTCATCAGTCGATTACCCGTCCCTTGAGGGCGAACAGGCCTTGCGGGCGCTTCTGGATGAACAGAATCACCAGCGCAAGGATGAGGATCTTGCCCAGCACGGCGCCGATCTGCGGCTCCAGCAGCTTGTTGGCGATGCCAAGGCCGAAGGCCGCCCAGAGGCTGCCGGCCAGTTGCCCGACCCCGCCAAGCACCACCACCAGGAACGAGTCGATGATGTAGCCCTGGCCCAGGTCCGGGCCGACGTTGCCGACCTGGCTCAGGGCCACGCCGCCGAGCCCGGCGATGCCGGAGCCCAGGCCGAAGGCAAGCATGTCGACGCGCCCGGTCGGCACCCCGCAGCAGGCCGCCATGTTGCGGTTCTGGGTGACCGCACGCACGTTCAGGCCCAGCCGCGTGCGGTTGAGCAGCAGCCAGGTGAGCAGCACCACGGCCAGGGCGAAGCCGATGATCACCAGGCGGTTGTAGGGCAGCACCAGGTTGGGCAGCAGCTGGATGCCGCCGGACAGCCAGGCCGGGTTGCTGACTTCGACGTTCTGCGCGCCGAACAGCAGGCGGATGGCCTGGATCAGGATCAGGCTGATGCCCCAGGTCGCCAGCAGGGTTTCCAGCGGGCGGCCGTAGAGGTGGCGGATGACCGTGCGCTCCAGCGCCATGCCGACCCCGGCGCTGACGGCGAAGGCCACCGGCAGGGCGATCAGCGGGTAGAACTCGATGGCGCCGGGGGCGTAGCGCTGCAGCAGCACCTGGACCATGTAGGTGCTGTAGGCGCCGAGCATCAGCATCTCGCCATGGGCCATGTTGATCACCCCCAGCAGGCCGAAGGTGATCGCCAGGCCCAGGGCCGCCAGCAGCAGGATCGAGCCCAGCGACAGGCCGCTGAAGGCCTGGCCGAGCAGTTCGCCGGCCAGTAGCTTGCGCTTGACCTGGGCCAGGCTGGTTTCTGCGGCGGTGCGCACGCCGGGGTCGGTTTCTGCTCCGGGTTGCAGCAGGGCTTCCAGGCGCGTGCGGGCCAACGGGTCGCCGGTTTCGCCGAGCAGGCGCACGGCGGCCAGGCGTACCGCAGGTTCGCTGGCGCCCAGTTGCAGGTTGGCCAGGGCCAGCGCCAGGGCGGCATGCACGGCGGCGTCGGGCTCGCTGGCGAAGCGCCGGTCGAGGAAGGCCACCTGGGCGGGTTGGGCGCTTTTTTGCAATTGCTGGGCGGCGGCCAGGCGGGTGTCAGCCTTGTCGCTGAGCAACTGGTGGCTGGCCAAGGCGTTATCGATCAGGCCGCGCAGGCGGTTGTTCAGGCGCAGTTTGCGGGTGTCATCGGCGGCGATGCGGCCCTGGCGCAGGTTTTCCAGCAGTGCCAGGCGCGCGGGGTCGGGTTGCGCCGCCCAGCTTTCGAGCAGTTGAGCCTGCTCGGTGGGCTTGGCGGTGAGGAAAAATTCGCCCTCGCTGGCCTGGGTGGCCAGGGGCAGCAAGAGGAGGAGGATGAGCAGGAGTTTGAGCATGCGGGCAATCCTGGGAATCAGCGGTGGATTCATCGCCGGCAAGCCGGCTCCCACAGGCGCCGCCATCGCCCAAAGGGCTGTGGAACTCCTGTAGGAGCTGGCTTGCCAGCGATTGGGCTGCACAGCAGCCCCAGTGCACTCAGTTACCTTTCACCGCGTAATCAGGCCGCTTGTCATTGCCCGGAATGAACGGGCTCCACGGCTGCGCCCGCAGCGGCTGCTCGGTCTCCCACACCACACTGAACTGCCCGTCATCCTGAATCTCGCCGATCATCACCGGCTTGTGCAGGTGGTGGTTGGTCTTGTCCATGGTCAGGGTAAAGCCCGACGGTGCCTGGAAACTCTGCCCGGCCAGCGCCTCGCGTACCTTGTCGACATCGGTGGACTTGGCCTTTTCCACCGCTTGCGCCCACAGGTGGATACCCACGTAGGTGGCTTCCATCGGGTCGTTGGTCACGGCCTTGTCGGCGCCCGGCAGGCCCTTGGCCTTGGCGTAGGCCTTCCAGTCGGCGACGAACTTCTGGTTCACCGGGTTATCCACCGACTCGAAGTA
Organism: Pseudomonas faucium; assembly: GCF_021602585.1. Classification (GTDB taxonomy): domain Bacteria; phylum Pseudomonadota; class Gammaproteobacteria; order Pseudomonadales; family Pseudomonadaceae; genus Aquipseudomonas; species Aquipseudomonas faucium. The sequence goes on along the minus strand of NZ_BQIP01000007.1, from coordinate 34,336 downwards.
GTTCCACGCCGCCAGGTGGCCCACCAGCGGCTTGGTGTCGATGCCGCGCAGCTCTTCTTCGCCCACCGAGAACGCCACCACCGGCACTTCGGTGGCCTTCAGGCCCTGGTTGGCCAGCTCCTTGTAGAACGGCACGTTGGAGTCGCCGTTGACGGTGGAGATCACCGCCGTCTTGCCGCCGGCGGAGAACTTCTTGATGTTGGCGACGATGGTCTGGTAATCGGCGTGGCCGAACGGCGTGTACACCTCCTCGATGTCCTTGTCGGCCACGCCTTTGCTGTGCAGGAAGGCGCGCAGGATCTTGTTGGTGGTGCGCGGGTAGACGTAGTCGGTGCCCAGCAGGAAGAAGCGCCTGGCGCTGCCGCCGTCTTCGCTCATCAGGTATTCCACGGCCGGGATGGCTTGCTGGTTGGGCGCCGCGCCGGTGTAGAACACGTTGGGCGACATCTCTTCACCCTCGTACTGCACCGGGTAGAACAGCAGGCCGTTGAGCTCTTCGAACACCGGCAACACGGATTTGCGCGACACCGAGGTCCAGCAGCCGAACACCACCGCGACCTTGTCCTGGCTCAGCAGCTGGCGGCTCTTTTCGGCGAACAGCGGCCAGTTGGACGCAGGGTCCACCACCACCGGCTCGAGCAGCTTGCCGTTGACCCCGCCCTTGGCGTTGATCTCGTCGATGGTCATCAGCGCCATGTCCTTGAGCGACGTCTCGGAGATCGCCATGGTGCCCGACAGCGAATGCAGGATGCCGACCTTGATGGTGTCGGCGGCCTGGATGCTCCAGCTCAGGCCCATCGCCGCGATCGATGCGCTGAGGGTAAAAGCCTTGATCAGACTGCGACGCTTCATGTGCTCTCTCCGCTGAGTTTTTTAGGGTGTTGGCCAAGCGGGGAGGGCATTGCAAGGGGTGTGCCGAGTGGCGGAAGGTGCGCAGTAGAGGGGTTGTGCGAGGTATTAGGGCGTGAAGTGGATCCAGCTTGGTGCCTGGTGGATCTGTGTGCACAGCATTGGGGCCGCTGCGCGGCCCATCGCTGGCAAGCCAGCTCCCACAAGGATTGCATTGTTCTTGAGAGCAACGCTGTACCTGTGGGAGCCGGCTTGCCGGCGATTGGGCTGCAAAGCAGCCCCTTGCAGAATCAGCCGTTACGCACAGCCGTGCGCGGATGCCGCTTGCTGCGCACAAACTGATAAGTCACCGCCAGCAGCACGAACCAGATCGGCGTCACCAGCAGCGCCGCACGGGTGTCGTCTTCAAGACTCAGCAACACCAGAATGAAGGCGAAGAACGCCAGGCACACGAAGCACATGAAGCGCCCGCCCGGCATCTTGTAGTTCGAGGCCTGGTGCAGCGCTGCGCGATGCTTGCGGTACTTCAGGTACGACAGCAGGATCAGCGTCCAGACGAACATGAACAGCACCGCCGACACCGTGGTCACCAGGGTGAACGCCTCGACCACGTTGGGCACCAGGTAGATCAGCACCGCGCCCAGCAACAGGCAGGTGCAGGAGAAGTACAGGCCGTTGGCAGGCACCGCGCGGCGCGACAGCTTCTCGAACGCTCGCGGTGCATCGCCTTCCTGGGCCAGGCCGTAGAGCATGCGGCTGGTGGAGAACACGCCGCTGTTGGCCGACGAGGCGGCCGAGGTCAGCACCACGAAGTTGATGATGCTCGCCGCCGCCGGCAGGCCGGCCAGCACGAACAGCTCGACGAACGGGCTCTTGCCCGGCACCACGTCGCGCCATGGGGTCACGGCCATGATCGCGATCAGCGCCAGCACGTAGAAGACGATGATGCGGATCGGGATCGAGTTGATCGCCCGCGGCAGGGTGCGCTCGGGGTTTTTCGCTTCGGCGGCGGTGGTGCCGACCAGCTCGATGCCGACGAAGGCGAACACGGCAATCTGGAAGCCGGCGAAAAAGCCCATCAGGCCATTGGGGAACATGCCGCCGTCATTCCACAGGTTGGCCAGCTGCGCGGTGCGCCCGCTCGGCGATTCGAAGCCGCTGATGACCATGTACAGGCCGGTGGCGACCAGGCCGAGGATGGCGACGATCTTGATCAGGGCGAACCAGAACTCCAGCTCGCCGAACATCTTCACGGTCACCAGGTTCAACGACAGCAGCACCGCCACGCAGGTCAGCGCCGGTATCCATTGCGGCAGGTCGGGGAACCAGAACTGCGTGTAGGCGGCGATCGCCACCACGTCGGCGATGCCGGTGACCACCCAGCAGAACCAGTAGGTCCAGCCGGTGAAATAGCCGGCCCAGGGGCCGAGCAGGTCGGCGGAGAAGTCGATGAACGATTTGTAGTTGAGGTTCGACAGCAGCAGTTCGCCCATGGCGCGCATGACGAAGAACAGCATGAAGCCGATGATCATGTAGACGAAGATGATCGACGGCCCCGCCAGGCTGATGGTCTTGCCCGAACCCATGAACAGGCCGGTGCCGATGGCGCCGCCGATGGCGATCAGCTGGATGTGGCGGTTGGTCAGGTTGCGCTGCAGGTGCTGGTCTTCAGCAGGAGGGGTTGGGGTCATTGGCTGCATTCCATTGAGGGTCAGTCTTTTTCTGAAAGCCGAGTAGGCTAACACGAGCGTCCCAGATCGGGGCGCGACAGATCGACTCGAGTTTTGCGGCGCAGGGGGCCGCTTTGCGGCCCTTTCGCGACACAAGGCCGCTCCTACAGCACTACGCGTTCGTCTGTAGGAGCGGCCTTGTGTCGCGAAAGGGCTGCAAAGCAGCCCCAAGGCCCTCAAGCGCTAGCCAGCACCCGACGCCGACGCAAGACCCAGCAATCCACCACCCACATCACCACCATCGACACCCCCACCAGCGGGAACATCACCCCCAGCACCAGCATCACCCCCACCGCGGTCTTCCAGCGCGGCAGGTCATGGCGCAGCGGCGGTACGCCCAGGCCACCTTCAGGCCGGCGCTTCCACCACATCACCAGCCCGCTCACCGAGCCCAGCAGAATCATCAGGCACACCAGCAGAATGACGACCTGGTTCAGCGCCCCGAACATCTTGCCTTCATGCAGCATCACACCCAGCTCGGTCGCCCGGGCAACCGGGCTGTAGTCCTGCCAGCGCACATCGGCCAGCACCTTGCCGGTGTATTGATCGATATGCATTGTGGCGTCGTTGCGTGGGTCGTCGGCGAACACCGCCACGGTGTAGACGCCCTCTGCCGTGGTCGGCAGGGTAATGCTGTAACCCGGCTCGACGCGGCGTGCATTGGCCACGTCTTCCACCTGCTGCAAGTTCACCTGCGGCGCTGCCGGCATGTTCGACATGCCAGGGTGCCCGGCATGCTCGGCGTGCGCGCCGGACTGTGGCATCGGCGTGTTCTCCATGGCCCACGGCACGGTCTGGCGGTGGGCGCTGTTGAGTTCACGGGCCTGCTGGTCGGACTTGGGCACGTCATTCCACATGGCCGCCGGGAAGCGGTTCCACAGGTCGGCATATTGCTTGCCCCACAGCCCGGTCCAGGTCATGCCGCTGAGCAGCATCAACAGCAGCAGCGCCGAACCCCAGAAACCGGTCACGGCATGCAGGTCGCGCCAGAACACCCGGCCTTTGGCCCCCAGGCGCGGCCACAGCACGCCAGCGCTGCCGCGCCCACGTGGCCACCACAGGTACAGGCCGGACACCACCAGCACGATGCCCCAGCCGGCGGCCAGCTCCACCAGGCGGTCGCCGACCGTGCCGACCATCAGCTCGCCGTGCAGGGCGCGGGCGATGGCCTGCAGGTTCTGCTTGGCATCCTGCTCGCCGAGGATCTTGCCGCTGTAGGGGTCGACGAACACATTCAGCTCGCGGCCAGCGTCATGCACCACGAACTGCGCGCTGCGTTCGGCGTCGACCGGTGGCAGGTACTGGCCGACGTGGCCCTTGGGGTAGGCCTGGCGCACTTCGGCCAGCATCAGGTCGGCGCCCTGGCGGTGATGGCCGGCTTCGACCACCATCAGCTCGCGATACAGCAACGGGTCGAGCTGCGGCTTGAACAGGTAGATGATCCCGGTGATCGCCAGCAGGATCATGAACGGGGCGACGAACAGCCCGGCATAGAAGTGCCAGCGCCAGGCCAGGTTGTAGAAGGACACGCGTGTTCCTCTCATGGGAACCTCCAGTTTTTACCCGCAAGGGGCGCGGCCCGGGGCCGCGCCTTTGGTTAGCGTCAGAAGCTCAGGTCGACCTTGGTCCAGAAGGTCCTGCCTGGTTCGTTCAAAGGTTGTGGGTCCATGGCCGGGTAGCCGAACCCGGCGTTGCCGGCCAGGTTCAGGTGTTCGGCGTAGGTCTTGTCGAACAGGTTGTCGACGCCGGCGCTGAGCTTGAGGTTGTTGTTCACCTTGTAGGCGCCGTTGAGCGAGAACACGCCGAAACCTGCGCTCTTCTCGTAGTCCTTGCCGACCACGTTGCCCTGGTTCTCGGCGATGCGGTTCTGCGCTGCCACCAGTCGCCAGAGCGCCCCGGCGCTCCAGGTGTCGCGGCTGTAGGTCAGGCCCAGGCGGCTTTCCAGCGGCGGCATCTGCGGCAGTGCCTTGCCGTCGCTGCTGTTCTTGCCCCAGGCGTAGGCCAGGGTGGCATCGGCCTTCCAGCTCTCGGTCAGCTTGTAGGCCGCGCCCAGTTCGCCGCCCATGATGCGGGCGTCGATGTTCTGCGCCTGGGTGCTGCTCATGCCCATCATGGCGCTGCGGTAGTCGAACAGGATGTAGTCGCGCACCTGCCCGACATAGCCCGAGGCCCAGGCGTCCAGGCGCTCGTCGCGGTACTGGATGCCGAAGTCGAGCTGGGTGGTCTTCTCCGGCTTGATGCTGTCGAAGGCATTGGTGGAGCCGGTAGGGCCCTGGTCGGGGGAGAACAGCTCCCAGTAGTCGGGGAAGCGCTGGGCATGGCCCAGGCCGATGTAGGTGGTGGCAGGCAAAGCCGCCAGGTCGTGCTCGTAGCGCACGAAGCCGCTGGGCAAGGTGTCGGCGCGGGTGTCGCCGTTGGTGGCGCTGTCATCGCGAAAATCCCGGGCCGAGGCGCGGTCCAGGCGGGCGCCGGTGATCAGGCGGTCCTGGCCGGTGGCGTACCAGGTGAGCTCGCCGAAGGCGCCGTAGTTGTGGAAGTCGGCGTCCTTTTCCCAGGGCTTGTCCTTGTAGGCGTCGACGCCCATGGCGCTGCGCCCGCGGTGCTCGTTGGTCTGCGCGTCGATGCCGCTGATCAGCTGCACATCGGCCCAGCGCCAGGTAGCCTTGATGCGTGCGCCCAGGGTGCGGCGGTCGACGGCGGCGGCCATTGGCCCGGCCATCATGCCCATGCCCGAGGGGGTGCGCAGGGTGTAGTTGTCCATCACGTGGTCGGCGTAGTTGTAGTAGACCTGCGCCTCGATCTTGTCGAGCACTTCGCCGAGGTTGGACTTCTCGAAGCGCAGGCCCAGGCTTTCGCGCTTGAACTGCGCACCGTCCATGCCACGCCCGGCATAGCGCGCCTCGCCGTCGCCCTTGCCGGCGGTGAGTTCCAGCAAGGTGTCCTGGTCGGGGGTCCAGCCCAGGGTCACGTCGCCGTTCCACTTGTCCCAGCGCGAGGGCACGGTATCGCCGCTGCCGTCCTGGTAGTCATCGGAATGCGACTGGTTGCCGACGAAGCGCGCGTAGGCCTGGCTGTTGCCGGCGGCGACGTCGATCAGCTTGTCGAAGCGGCCGTTGGAGCCGGCCAGGAGGCTGGCGTTGACGCGGCTGCCGAGGGCGCCGAACTTCTCCGGTTCACGTTCGAAGAGGATGGTCCCGGCCGAGCCACCGGGGCCCCAGATCACGCTTTGCGGGCCTTTGATCACGGTGAGGCGGTCGTAGGTTTCCGGCGAGATGTAGGACGTTGGCGCGTCCATGCGGTTAGGGCAGGCACCGAGCATCACCCCGCCGTTGGTGAGGATGTTCAGGCGCGAGCCGAACATGCCGCGCAACACCGGGTCGCCGTTGGTGCCACCGGCGCGGATTGCCGAGAAGCCGGGGATGGTCTTGAGGTAGTCGGCGCCGTCGCTGGCCGGCACTGGCTGGCGTGGGTCCTTCGGGTTGGTGACCACGGTCAGCGGCGAGCTGGGCGCGATAGCGGTGATCACTGTCGGGCTCAGCTCGGCCAGGTCGTGTTCATGGCCTTCGTGGCCAGGGTCGGCGGCCAGGGCCATGGGCGCCAGCAGCGAGCCGCAAAGGGCGGCGAGGGTGCCTTTGAATGCATAGGCAAAAGCAGGGGTACAACCGGACATAGGAATTCCGTCGATCAGTCATGAGTAAGCGCGAAGCCTCCTGGCTCCGTGCAGCAAATATGGGGTTTCAGACGTTGATCGAGGCGGGTGGCGCGCGGCTGCGCGCACCGGGAAACACGGCCTGCCGGGCGTGGCCCTGGTGTGTCGCGGTGGGGCCTGGGGTAGCGGGGGTGACGCTGGCCGCGCTGAGCGGGCTGAGGGTTTGCGGTAATGCCGGGCAGTTGAACAACAGGCTGCAGTAGCCGCACTTTTCCCACATCACATGCAGCTGGCCATCGTTGCCGTGGCCATGATGTGCGTCGCTGGCATGCTCATGGCCAGCGGCCATGGGCATCTCCATCGGCATGTTCATGCCGGCGTGGTGGCCCATCGGCATCGACTGGGAAACCAGCGGGCCGATGAAGATCATCCACATGGCGAACAGGCTCAGCCAGCCGCCCCCGACGCGCCTGCGGTCAGGGCGGGAGGTACGGCTGAGACGGTTGCGCGGCAGGCTCATGGTGCGAGCGCCTGTCAGCTAGCGGTCAGTGGGCGTGTTCATGACCTTGCGGCTGGTCGGCCGGCGGCTGCTTCTGCACGGCGACATCGACGGTAATGTTGCCGGCCTTCTCGAAGTGCAGGGTCAGCGGGAAGCGCTTGCCGTCGCTGAGCAGGCTGCGGTCCTTGGGCTGCATGAGCATCACGTGGTAGGCGCTGGGGGCGAAGACCAGGTCCTTGCCGGCGGGCACCACCACGCTCTGGACCTGCTGCATCTTCATGGCGCCGTTGCTGCTCATGACATGCTCGTGCAGCTGCGCGTCGGCGGTGATGGGGCTGTCGACGCTCAGCAGGCGGTCATCGGCCTTGCCGTTGTTGTGCACGACGAAGTACGCCGCGACATTGGGCGCGTTGGGTGGCAGTTCCAGCGACCAGGGGTGGGCGATGTGCAGGTCGCCCACGGTGTATTCGTGGGCATTGGCGAAGGCGCCGGGCAGCAGCAATGCGGCCACTACGAGAGCTTGCTTGAGCATGGGTGGATCTCCGTTCTGTTCAGGTTCAGGCAGACAGCGTGATGAACTCAGGCCAGGGGAGAGGCGCGGGGATTGAGCGCAGGCCATAACTGGCGCGGCGTGGGCTGATAGCGGGAGGGCGGTGGGGTGAACCCGGCCAGCAGCGTGGGCGGGTTGTGCAATTGCGGCGGGTAGCCTGGCAATGCCAGCAGCGGTGCGGCGCCGGAGCAGCACCAGCAGTGCTGCATGTTGGAATGGTCGTCGCTTTGCGAGCCGAGGTCGATTTTGGCCAGGGCCTGTACGTCGACCTTGGCCTTGCCGGCCACGCTGGAACAGAAAGCCCCCCACAGCAGCTGCTCGGCCGGGCCCTTGGGCGCGGCAGAAGACAGCGGCATGGCCAGCAGGTTGAACAGCACTGCGAGGCAGGCTATCCAGGCGATGTGCCGACGTGGGGGCATGGAGAGATCCGGTCAGGAATCGTGGTGGCTATTGTACGGCGGAGTATAGGTAAAAATGCCGGGGTGCGGTGAAGTGACGCAGGTGGGTGGTGTGATCTGGACCGCTGCGCAGCCCCTATCGCCGGCAAGCCGGCTCCCACAGGTGCTCCACGGGCTTTGAGAGCAGTGTGGATACCTGTGGGAGCCGGCTTGCCGGCGATAGGGGCGATACAGCCATCAAGCCTTGTTACGCCCCATCAAGCCACGCACGGTCTCCTGCAGGTCCGCAGGCAGCACCACGACCTTGGCATTGCTGCTGCTGGCCAAGTTCTCCATGGCCCCCACATAGCGCTCGCCCAGCAGGTACATGGCCGGCACCGTCTCGTTGCCCACCGCTTCCTTGACCAGCGAGATGGCGCGCGCCGAGGCTTCGGCCAGGTTGATCTGCGCTTCGGCATCGAGCTTGGCCGACTGCAGGCGTGCCTCGGCTTCGAGGATTGCGGCCTGCTTGGCGCCTTCGGCACGGGTCACGTCGGCCTTGCGCTCACGCTCGGCGGCGGCCTGGCGCTCCATGGCCAGCTGCATGTTCTCGGACGGCTTGATGTCCTGGATTTCCACCGAGCGCACGGTCACGCCCCAGTCTTCGGTCTGCTCGGACATCGCCTCGCGCAGGCGCGCCTTGATCTGCTCGCGGCTCGACAGCGCTTCGTCCAGGTCCATGGCGCCGACGATGGCGCGCAGCGAGGTCATGGTCAGGCTGGTGACGGCGAACGAGAAGTTCTGCACGCCATAGGACGCTTTCTGCGGGTCGACCACCTTGGCGAAGCACAGGGCGTTGGCGACGATCACGGCGTTGTCGCGGGTGATGATTTCCTGCTCCTGCACATCGAGGATGATGTCCTTGGTCGGCAGGCGGTAGGCGACCACGTCCATGTACGGGATGACGATGTTGAGGCCCGGCTTGAGGGTGCTGTGGTAGCGGCCCAGGCGCTCGACGATCCACTCCTCGCCCTGGGGCACGATGCGTACCCCCTTGAACACGGTGACCAGGACGAACAGGGCTATGACGGCTACGACGATGAGGCTGGTCATTATGCAAACTTCCTTTTAGTTGCGAGATCAGGCCCGAATGACCCGGGCGGTATTACCTTCGATGGCGACGAGCCGCACACGCTCGCCGGCGGGGATATCGCTGTCGGCGATGCACACCCACTCCTCGTTGCCCAGCAGCGGCTTCTGGAAGCGCACCCGGCCCTTCTGGAATTGCGAAACGGCGCTGGTCAGCAATCCGACCTCGCCGATCACGCTGTCGGCGGTCCAGCGCACATCAGGCTGCTTGCGCTTGAACAGCTTGAACCAGAGCAACGTGGTGGCCGAGGAGAACAGCACCCACAGCAGCACCTGCATATCCAGCTGCAGGCTGGGGGCGGCCAGGGCGATGAGGGAAACCAGCACGGCACCGATGCCGAACCAGATGATGAAGAACGTGGGCAGGACCAGTTCGAGCAGAATCAGGCCGATGCCGAACACCAGCCAGATCCACCATTGCATTTCCATATGAGTGACGCCTTCCGGGGAGGGGGCTAGAGTCTAATGCCGTCCAGAAGCCAATGGCCACTCAGATCTGTCTGGGTAAATGGTGGGCAATGGTCACAAAAGCTGTAGGAAATGTGGGAGTGCTAGCCGCCTGAGCGTTCAGGGCTCGAGTCTGGCCAGCAGCAGATCAGCACGGGCGAACGTCAAGTCGACTTCGGGCAGCGTCGGGCGCTGCAGTATCAACACAGGCACGCCAAGCTCCCTCGCCACCTCGAGCTTCGGTTCGGTCGCCACGCTGCCGCTGTTCTTGCTGACCAGCACATCGATCCCCCTGCGGGCAAACAAGGCCCGCTCGTCATCGAGCTGAAACGGCCCCCGCGCGCCGATCACCTCGCAGCGTTCATTGCCGGGGCAGGCCTCCAGCGCCCGCAGGGTCCAGAACTGCTCCGAGGGTATCTCGTCGAGATGCTGCAACGGCTCTCGCCCCAAGGTGAACAACGGCCTGTGGAAGGGCTTGAGTGCCTCGATCAGCCCCGCCCAGTCCGCCACTTCACGCCAGTCATCACCGGGCTGCGCCTGCCAGGCCGGGCGGCGCAAGGCCCAGCAGGGGATGCCGACGGCGCGGGCGGCGCTGGCAGCATTGCGGCTGATCTGCGCGGCGTAGGGGTGGGTGGCATCGATCAGCATGGTGATGCCCGCCTCGCGCAGGTAGCGGGCCAGGCCCTCGGCGCCGCCGTAGCCGCCGACCCGCACCTGGCAGGTGAGGTCCTGTGGCACCCGGCCGATTCCGGCCAGGCTGTAGACATGTTCCGGCCCAAGCTGGCGGGCGATGGCCAAAGCTTCGGTGACGCCACCGAGCAGCAGGATGCGCCGGCTCATTGCACACCCGCCTTGCCGACGATGCCGCCCTGGCGGTCGATGGCGAACACTTCCACCTGCACCTGCGCCGGCACCACGCTGCGGGCGAAGGCCAGGGCATGGGCGCACACCGCATCACCCAGGGCGACTCCGGCCGCGTGAGCCAGGGCCAGGGCCTGCTGGCTGGTGTTGGCAGCAATGATCGCCGCCTGCAAGTGTGCATCGGCGCCCACGTCCGCTGCCCAGCCGGCCAGCTGCGGCAGGTCGATGCTCGAATGGCGGCTGTGCAGGTCCATGTGCCCGGCGGCCAGCTTGCTGATCTTGCCGAAGCCGCCGCACAGGCTCAGGCGTGGCACCGGCACCTTGCGCAGGTGCTTGAGCACCGCGCCGACGAAGTCGCCCATCTCGATCAGGGCGATTTCCGGCAGGCCGTAGACCCGGCGCATGGTGTCTTCGCTGGCGTTGCCGGTGCAGGCGGCGATGTGGCGGTAGCCATTGGTGTGGGCCACGTCGATGCCCTGGTGGATCGAGGCGATGTACGCCGAGCACGAGAACGGCCGCACGATGCCGCTGGTGCCGAGGATCGACAGCCCGCCGAGAATGCCCAGGCGCGGGTTCATGGTCTTGAGGGCCAGCGCTTCGCCGTCTTGCACGTTCACCGTGACTTCGAAACCGCCCGGGTAGGCGCAGTCCTGGGCCAGCTGCTGCAGGTGCTCGCCGATCATCCGCCGGGGCACCGGGTTGATCGCAGGCTCACCCACGGCCAGCACCAGGCCTGGGCGCGTGACCGTGCCTACGCCAAGCCCGGCGACGAAACGCACGCCCGGCTCAGCCACCAGGCGCACCTGGCTGTAGAGCAGCGCGCCGTGGGTGACATCCGGGTCGTCCCCGGCATCCTTGAGCGTGCCGGCTTCGGCCCGCTCGCCGTCGCGGCGGCAGAACTCAAGGCGCATCTGCACCACCTTGCCCTTGGGCAGGGTGATGCTCACGGCGTCATCCACCTGGCCGGTGAGCAGCAGGCGCGCCGCCGCCAGGCTGGTGGCGGTGGCGCAGCTGCCGGTGGTCAGGCCACTGCGCAGCGGGGCCGGTTGTTCGCGGGTTTCTTCACGCATCGACGGGTTTCACCACCTCGAGCAAGGTGATCGGCAAGGCCTGGCGCCAGGTATCGAAGGCGCCCAGGGGCTGGGCCTGGGCAACATGGATGCGGGTCAGTTCGCCGCCGTGTCGTTCGCGAAAATGCGCCAGGGCCAGTTCGCTTTGCAAGGTCACGGCATTGGCCACCAGGCGCCCGCCCGGGCGCAGGCGCTCCCAGCACAGCGCCAGTACGCCTTCGCGGGTGACGCCGCCGCCGATGAAGATCGCATCCGGGCGCTCAAGCGCGCTCAGCGCATCCGGCGCCTTGCCCCGCACCAGTTGCAGCCCGGGCACGCCCAGGGCGTCGCGATTGTGTTCGATGAAACCCTGGCGGCCTTCATCGGCCTCGATCGCCACTGCCCGGCAGGCAGGATGGGCGCGCATCCATTCGATGCCGATCGAGCCGCAGCCGGCGCCCACGTCCCACAGCAGTTCGCCCGGCTGTGGCGCCAGGCGGGCGAGGGTGATTGCGCGCACATCGCGCTTGGTCAGCTGGCCATCGTGGCGGAACGCGGTGTCTGGCAAGCCGGCCAGGCGCGACAGGCGCGGTGCATCCGCCGTGGCCTGGCATTCGATGGCGACCAGGTTGAGCGCGGCCGCCGCCGGGTAGGGCCAATCGTCGGCACTGCCCGAAAGCTGGCGCTCGGCCGGCCCACCCAGGTGTTCGAACACCTGCAGGCGGCTCGGCCCGAAGCCGCGTTTGCGCAGCAGCGCCGCGATGGCCGCGGGGCTGTCGCCATCATTGCTCAGCACCAGCAGGCGCATCCCGCTGTACAGGTGGGCATTGAGCGCAGCCAGCGGGCGCGCCACCACCGACACCACCTGCACCTCCTGCAGTGGCCAGCCAAGGCGCGCGGCGGCCAGGGCACAGGAGGAGGGCATCGACAGCACCTGCATTTCTTCGGCCGCGACCTGCCGTGCAAGGCTGGCGCCCACGCCGTAGAACATCGGGTCGCCGCTGGCCAGCACGCACACCGGCTCGCCGCGCAGTGCCAGCACCGGGGCCAGGGAAAACGGGCTTGGCCAGTCCTGCCGCGCGCCACTGATGCAGCGCGGCAGCAAGGCCAGCTGGCGAGGGCTGCCGATGATCCGCGAAGCGCCCAGCAAGGCGCGCCGGGCCTGCTTGCCCAGGCCGCTGAAACCTTCTTCGCCAATGCCTATTACTGTCAGCCAGGGTGCCATTCGATCCAATCCGCCCATCATCCGCGACCACCGGCTTTTCATGCCGCCGGACAAAGCAGGCATAATACCGCGCCTTCTACACTCAAGCGCATTTTCAGCGATTGCCGGACGCCCCTTTGAAGCAGGTCCATACCCCTACCGTTTCGCCCCGTCCCTCGGCCTGCCCGGGGTTGTGGCGTATCGTCAGTGCCCGTGACGGCGGCATCTGCCGCATCAAGCTGCCCGGCGGCCTGCTGCTGGCCGAGCAGGCCGAGGCGGTGGCGGGGGCGGCCGAGCGCTATGCCTCGGGGGTGATCGAGGCGACCAACCGCAGCAACCTGCAGATTCGCGGCATCGGCAACGACCACGCAGGGTTGCTCGACAGCCTGCTGGCAGCCGGGCTCGGCCCACGGGATGCGGCCAGCGATGATGTGCGCAACCTGATGCTCAGCCCCTTGGCCGGGCATGACCCGTCGATGCTGCTGGATGTGCGGCCGCTGGCCGGGCAGATTCTCGACCTGCTGCAAGGCACGCCACGCTTTCACCAGCTGTCGGCCAAGTTTGCCGTGCAGCTGGACGGCGGCGAAGGCCTGGCCATGCTCGAACACCCCCACGACCTGTGGCTCTGCGCCTTGCGCCTCGAGCAGCAGACCTGGCTGGCATTTGGCCTGGCCGGCAGCCCGGCCAGTGGTCGCGTGCTCGGCGCCGTACCGCTGGCGCAGGGCCTGGCGCTGGTGCGGGCGGTGCTCGAACGCTTCCTCGACCTGGCGACCCCCGAGCAGGCGCGCATGCGCCAGTTGCTGCAGGCGTGCCCCGCCGACCGGTTCGTCGATGGCCTTGGCCTGCAGGTGCGCCGCGATGCGGCCGTGCTCGGCTGGCGCCGTGAGGCGGCTCCAAGCCCATGGCTGGGCGCCATCGACCAGCAGCAGGGCCTGGCCCTGGGCGTGGCGCCACCGCTGGGCAGGTTCACCCCCGCGATGCTGCGAGGCATCGCCCAGGTCGCCCGCGAACTAGGCGACGCCAGCGTGCGCCTGAGCCCTTGGCAGAGCCTGGTGCTGACCAACATCGACCCCGCCGGCCTGGCGCAGGCCCAGCGCACGCTGTCGGCCCTGGGCCTGCTGTGTCACGCCCACGAACCCCTGGCGCGCATCGTCGCCTGCACCGGTGCCAGCGGCTGCGCCAAGGCGCTCGGGCAGACCAAGGCCGACGCGCTGGCGTTGTCGGCGCTGCTGCCCGCAGGCGCCCCGGCCAGCGTGCACCTGTCGGGCTGCGCCCGCTCCTGTGCCATGGCCCATGCCGCCCCGGCCACCCTGCTGGCCCGTGCCCCGGGCCGCTACGACCTCTATGTGCGTGACGCGCGCCAACCGGGCTTCGGTGCCCTGCGCGCCACCGACCTCACCTTGAATGAAGCAGGCGCCATGCTCGCCCTGCCGACGGAGCACCTTGATGATTGACTACATCCGCGATGGTCAGGAGATCTATCGCAATTCCTTCCGGATCATCCGCGAGGAAGCCCGGCTCGAGCGGATTCCCGCCGACCTGGAAAAGCTGGCCGTGCGGGTGATCCACGCCTGCGGCATGGTCGAGGCGATCGACGGCCTGCAGTTCTCCGAAGGTGCCGGCCGTGCCGGGCGTGAAGCCCTGGCCAACGGCGCGCCGATCCTCTGCGATGCGCACATGGTGGCCGAAGGCATCACCCGTGCGCGCCTGCCGGCCAACAACCAGGTCATCTGCACCCTGCGCGACCCCAGCGTCCCGGGCCTGGCCAAGGACGCCGGCAACACCCGCTCGGCGGTGGCGCTGGAGCTGTGGCGGTCGCACCTGGAAGGCAGCGTGGTGGTGATCGGCAACGCGCCGACCGCGCTGTTCTACCTGCTGGAAATGCTTGACGCCGGCGCACCCAAGCCTGCGCTGATCCTCGGTTTCCCGGTCGGCTTCGTTGGCGCGGCAGAGTCCAAGGCGATGCTCGCCGCCGACAGCCGCGGCGTGCCGTTCGTGATCATGCAGGGCCGCCTGGGCGGCAGCGCGATGGCTGCTGCCGCAGTCAACGCCCTGGCCACGGAGGTGGAATGATGGCGCCGCGCGGACGTCTGCTGGGCCTGGGCGTAGGCCCGGGCGACCCTGAACTGATCACCGTCAAAGCCCTGCGCCTGTTGCGCGAGGCCCCGGTAGTCGCCTACTTCGTGGCCAAGGGCAAGCGTGGCAATGCCTTTGGCATCATCGAGGCGCACCTGCAAGGCGAACAGGCCCTGTTGCCGCTGGTGTACCCGGTGACCACCGAGGCGCTGCCGGCGCCGCTGTCCTACGAGCAGGTGATCAGCGACTTCTACGATGAAGCCAGCGTGCAGGTGGCCGAACACCTGGACGCCGGGCGCGACGTGGCGGTGATCTGCGAGGGCGACCCGTTCTTCTACGGCTCCTACATGTACCTGCATGACCGCCTGGCGCAGCGCTTCGAGGCCGAAGTGATCCCGGGCGTCTGCTCGATGCTAGGCGGCGCTTCGGTGCTGGGCGCACCGCTGGTGTATCGCAACCAGAGCTTGTCGGTGCTGTCGGGCGTGCTGCCTGCCGAGGAGCTCAAGCGGCGCCTGGCCGACGCCGATGCGGCGGTGATCATGAAGCTTGGGCGCAACTTCCCCAAGGTACGTGAGGTGCTGGTGGAACTGGGCCTGGACGGGCGTGCGCTGTACGTCGAGCGCGCCACCATGGCCAACCAGAAGATCGTGCCGCTGGACGAGGTCGACCCGCAATCCTCGCCTTACTTCTCGCTGATCATCGTGCCGGGTGAAAAATGGCAGGGATGAGCATGCACAGCGCCCCGGCAATCATCGTCCTCGGCCCGGGCAGCCTGGCCACGGCGCAACGGATCCAGCAGCGCTATCCGGCGGCGACGATTCACGGCCTCAGTGGCCGGGTCGAAGGCGCCGAGGCGTATTACCAGGCGTTCGGCGACACGCTGCGCGCGCTGTACCTGCAGGGCACGCCGATCGTCGCCTTGTGCGCGGCAGGCATCGTCATCCGCAGCCTTGCCAGCCTGCTTGGCGAGAAGGGCGAGGAGCCGCCGGTGCTGGCAGTGGCCGAGGACGGCAGCGCCGTGGTGCCGCTGCTTGGCGGGCTGAGTGGCGTCAACGTCATGGCCCGCGAGCTGGGCGACGCGCTGGGCGTGGCGGCAGCCATCACCACCAGTGGCGAGCTGCGCTTTGGCACCTGCCTGCTGAACCCGCCCGAAGGCTATGCCTTGGCGGATATCGAGCAGGGCAAGCGCTTCGTCTCCGACCTGCTGGCGGGCGAAGCGGTGCGTGTCGAAGGCGACGCGCCCTGGTTGCTGCAGGCTCAGTTGCCGGCCAGCGACAGTGCCCAGCGCACCATTCATGTGGGCTGCGATGCACGCCCGGCCAGCCGCGACGAGTTGCTGATCCACCGCCGCTCGCTGGTGGTGGCGCTTGCCGAAGCCGGGCCGGATCTGCTGGCGCGGATTCGCGATGCGCTGCGCGAGGCCGGCCTGGCGGAGCAGGCTCTGGCTTGCCTGCTGGCCGTCGATACCTTGATGGCCGAGCCCGCGCTGCATGAAGCGGCTGCGGCACTTGGCGTGGGCCTGCGGTTTGCGCCGCCTTCCGCCAGCCTGGCCAGCCTGCTGGCCGACGAAATACCGGGCGCCACGCTGGTGGAGCAGGCGGACATGGTCATCGCCATCGCCCCGGCACCTGTCGATGTGGCCCGGGTCGGTCGCCGCCGTGGCCGCCTGGCAGTGATCGGCCTTGGCCCGGGCGCCGCCGAACTGATGGTGCCTGCGGTGAAGGCCGAGCTGGCGCGTGCCGAAGACGTGCTGGGCTATGAAACCTATGTGCGCATGGCCGGCCCGTTCCGCGACGACCAGGTGCTGCACTGCACCGACAACCGTGAAGAAATGCAGCGCGCCAGGCATGCCTTCGAGCTCGCCGCCCAAGGCCGTTCGGTGGTGGTGGTGTCGTCGGGCGACCCGGGCGTGTTCGCCATGGCTGCCGCAGTGCTCGAAGCGCTGCACGCATCCGACGACCCGGCCTGGCACCGTGTCGACCTGCAAATGCTGCCGGGGGTTTCAGCGTCGCTGGCCACCGCTGCCCAGGCCGGTGCGCCGCTGGGGCATGACTTCTGCGTGATGTCGCTGTCGGATAACCTCAAGCCCTGGTCAATCATCGAAAAACGCCTGGACCTGGCGGCCCAGGCCGACCTGGTACTGGCCTTCTACAACCCGATTTCCAAATCCAGGCCGCACCAGCTTGGGCGGGCGCTGGAGGTTGTGCGTCGGCACCGGGAGGGGAATACACCTGTAGTCCTTGGCCGTGACATCGGTAGGCCGGGGCAGACGCTCAAGGTGGTGTCGCTGGCCGAGCTGGTGCCGGAGATGGTCGACATGCGCACCATGGTGCTGCTGGGGTCCTCCACTACCTGCCAGTTCCCCAAGGCCGATGGCACCCAGTGGGTGTACACGCCGCGCTGGTATCCGAGCGCAGGCTGAGCACCAAGGGAAACGGGTCATGCCTGCTCCCCCGTCATTTGCAGCATAGGGTGAAGGCCCCTCGACGATCCCCGTCGGGGCCTTCAAGGTACTCTGCACATGACCGATCAAAACCCTGTCAGTGGCGACAGCATCGCCGTCGTCGAACAATCCCTCCTCGCGCTGAGCGCTGGCATTTCCGCGCAAAAACGCCGCGATGCCAAAACCACCTTCCAGTTCGCCTCTCGCGTGGCTTCCAAGCAGCACGATCGCGATGGCGAATCCGAGGCCTGGTTCAACAAGTTCCTGGAAGTGATGCGCACCTGTGGCTGGGTGGTGGGCAAGCGCTCCTACGAGCGTGACTACGACCAAAGCCGCTCGCTGACCCTGGGGCCGGTGGCCTTCAAGGTCGCCAGTGCCGCGGGCCAGGCCTTGCTCGGCGGCCCCTTGGGCGAGGCCATCACCCAGTTGATCGGCAAGGGCCTGGAGGCGCTGGGCGGCATCACCGAAGCGCAGGAAATCTACAAGCAGAACATCAAGGGCCACCCGGTCTCGACCACGGGCCTGGCGGCCTGTATCGAAACTCCCGAGGGTGAACTGTTCATGCTGGTGAACGCCTTCAGTGCTTCGCCGAGCGAAAACGACCTGGATACCCTGGTGTTCGAGTGGAGGAGCTCGAGCACGGAGCGGTACAGCGGTTCGGTCGTGCTGAGCTTCAACGAGGTGGTGTACACCGACGAGGTGCGGGCGTCGATCGAAGGCAAGCTCATCGACAAGGCAGTTAAGGCCGTCAGCGAATTCGAGATCTGATCTGCAGCGGGGCCTGATGGCCCCGTTTTCTTTTTCTGCGCTTGAAACTCGAGGTATTTCGATGAGTAAGGAAAGCTATTCCCTGTGGCTCGCTGGCGGCACGGCCTTGCTGGTCGCGCAGGCAGCGCTGCCACAAAGGCAGTACGCGCTGGACTCTCTGCTGTACGCCCAGCTGCATTCAGACAAGCTCAATGGCTCACGTTTTGCCAACTATGCGCGTTGGTACAGCGGCTACCGCACGGCATTGGAGGAGCGTGGCTGGGTTCTCACCCGCAGTCACAGCGATTACCAGGAGAGTGCCGTCGCCTTGCCGCTGAATTTGCTCAGGGACAGGTTGCAGGCACGCCACCCCGGCCTATCCGGCTATCTGCAAGCGGCCGTTACCCAGCTGACCCAGAATCCGGCGCAGCAGTGCCTGAATTCATTCACCGTGGCCAAAAGCGGCGTCGTCCATGAACTGGGCGTTCTGTTACCGGGCCCATCGATCGATCTCTGCGGGCTGGCCCAAGACGGTTTGGCGAAAGGGATCGACCTGCGCGAAAGCGTTGTGATACTGAGCGACTACGTGTCTGAATCTGATCACCGCAAGCTGCACGCCGTGCTCGAGTCCAGCGAGCATGGCAAACACATCAGGCAGCTGGGCCTGCTCGAACAGGAGGCTAGCCATGGACCGACATGAAGCCGTCGTGGTGGGTGGCAGCCTGGTGTCCTTGCTCCCTGGAACCAACCCGCGTCAGCGCGAGGCGGTGAAGCTGGCGTCGTTGTGGGCCGAGGATGCGACCATGAATGACGTGCCGCACGAATCGGCCGAAGCGCAGTACCGCTATTACCTGAGAAAGTTGATGCACCTGGGCACGGACGCGAGGTCGGCAGAACAGGTCCACTGGCCTGATCCACAGCGTGCGATAAAGGTCGAGCAGGTGCTGGCCAGGATCGGTGCCGTCGCCGGGCAAGCGCACGCCAGCCACATGTCACTGACGTTCGAAGCGCTGAAAAGAAACGGCCAGCCATTGCTGAATTTCGAGTCACACAGCAATCAGCGCGCGCAATTTCAGCTGTTGTCCTGCGCGCCTTCGAGTAGCAATTACGTTGACATCGTCCTGTATCACGAAGCGGGGGAGGGTTCGGCCTTCACGGCGGGCTTTCTGTTTCGCGAGCGGCGCAACATGCGGGTCAACGCCGAGCTGGTGCGCTTCAATACCCTGCAGTTCGACCTGCTTTGGCGCAGCAAGGTCGAGCGAGGGCTGCACGTGATGTCGCTCAAGGACATCCATGAGATGGAGATCTAGGGCAGCAGGTAGCCCTTGATCCCGGTAAAGATGATCTGCGCCGCCAGCGCGCAGACGAACAACCCCATCAGCCGGCTGACGATCTGCAGGCCCTGGTCGCCGAGGATGCGCTCGATGCCATGCGAGAGGTACAGCACCAGGCCCACGGTGAAGCTGGCCAGGGCAATGCTGATGATCGCCAGCAGCTTGTCGTCCCAATGCGGTTGCCCCACGCCCATCACCAGCAGTGCACCGATGGTGCCGGGGCCTACCGTGAGCGGGATGGTCAGCGGCACGATGGTCACATCCTGCTGCACGTTGTCGGCCTGAACGGCCGGCTTGCCCTGGGCCATGCTCAGGGCCGAGATGAACAGCACGCTGCCGGCGCCGATGCGAAAGGCGTCGGCGGTGATGCCGAAGATGCCGAAGATCACCCGGCCGAACAGATACAACAGCACGCTGGCAACCAGCGCCGCAAAGGCCACCTTCCAGGCCAGCTGCTTGCGCTCCTTGCTGGAGTGGCCGCGGGTCAGGCTGATGAAGCACGACAGCACGAAGAATGGGCTGTAGAGCACGAGCATCTTGAGGTAGACACTGAACAACTCATGGAGCATGAGCGCGATTCCTGGCAGGGCCGTCGAGGGCAGGGCTTACCCGTGACGCGGGGGATGCAGCCACTATAGTTCAGGAGGTATGCAGCGGATCGTCAGCCTTGGCTTCGCGCTGCCTGGCCCAGTACTGGATCAGCTCGCGCAGCTGCGAAAGCTCCACCGGCTTGGCCATGTGCCCATCCATGCCGGCCAGGCGCGCGCGCTCCTTGTGCTCGGCCAGGATGTGCGCGGTCAGGGCCACGACCGGCGTGCGCCGGCGCTGGTTGGCCAGCTCCCAGTCGCGCAGCTGCTGGGTCGCGGAGAAGCCATCGAGAATCGGCATTTCGCAGTCCATCAACACCAGGTCATAGCGCTGGGCCTTCATCGCCTGCAGGGCTTCTTCGCCGTTGCTGGCGGTGTCCGGGTCGAGGTTCAGCTTGCCCAGCATGCCGCGGATCACCTTGGTCGAGATGCTGTTGTCTTCGGCCACCAGCACGCGGAAATCCCCCGGAAGCTCCGGCGCCGATGGCGTGTTCGCCACGCTGCTCGGCACCGCCTGCTCGCGGCCGCGCTGGGCCAGTTCTTCGGCCAGGGTGGTCTTCAGGGTGTAGCCGGCCACCGGCTTGGCGAGGATGCGCTTGACCCCGGCGTTGCGGGCGATGACCTTGCTCGGCGCGTTGCTGATGCCGGTGAGCATCACCACCAGGATGTCGTGGTTCAGGCTCGGGTCTTCCTTGATCTTGGCCGCCAGCTGCATGCCGGTCATGCCAGGCATGTTCTGGTCGAGCAGCACCGCGTCGAAGTAGTCGCGCAGGTGCGCCTTGGTCCGCAGCAGGGCCAGCGCTTCCTTGCCGGATGGCACCGCGCTGACATTCATGCCCCAGGCGCTGCACTGTTGCACCAGCACCTTGCGGCAGGTGTCGTTGTCGTCCACCACCAGCACCCGGGCGTCGCGCAGCGGGCCGTCGAGGTCGGCCGGCGGCTGCTCCAGGCGCGAGGGGTCGAGCGGCAGGGTCAGCCACAGGGTGTTGCCCATGCTGGTGCTGCTCTTGATGCCGAACTCGCCCTGCATCAGGCCGATGAGCTGCTTGGCGATCACCAGGCCCAGGTGGCCACCGAGCTTGTTGCTGGAAAGGAAGTGGTGGCTGTGCAGTTCGGCCTGCAGCAGGGCTTCGCGCTCGGCGGCCGGCAGCGGCTCGCCGCTGTCCTGCACGGCGATGCGCAGGCGTGGCACTTCGCCGCGCTGGTCCAGCGCCACCACCAGCAGGATCTCGCCCTGGTCGGTGTTCTTCAGGGCGTTTTCCAGCAGGCTCGACAGGGCCTGGCGCAGGCGCGTCGGGTCGCCGCTGATCACCCTCGGTACCTGCGGCTGGGTGAAGCTGATCAGCTCGATGTTCTGCTGCTCGGCCTTGGCCCGGAAGATGTTCAGGCAATCTTCGATCAGGGCGTTGAGGTCGAACTGCACGTCGTCCAGTTCGATCTGCCGCGATTCGAGCTTGGAAATGTCGAGAATCTCGTTGATCAGCGTGAGCAGTTCGTTGCCGGCGCTGTGGATGGTCTGCACGTAGTCGCGCTGCTTGACCGACAGCGGCGTGCCCAGCAGCAGCTCGGTCATGCCCAGCACGCCGTTCATGGGGGTGCGGATTTCGTGGCTGATCTTGGCGAGGAACTCGGCCTTGGCATTGATTTCGGCATCGCTGGCGGCCAGCGCCCGGCTGGCGCTGAAACGCTCTTCGCTCATGCGCCGCAGGCGCTCGCTGACGGCCAGGTTGAGCAGCAGCCCGCACACCACCGTCAGGCCCATGAGGATGCACAGCAGCCATGGCGTGGAGGTGCGGGTGAGGCCCAGCAGGGCCGGCAGCAGCACCAGGCCACCGAGGTTGAACACCAGCATGGCCAGGCTGAACAGCCGTGCCGGCGTGTAGCCCTTGTACCAGTGGTAGCTGCTGACCAGCAGCATGGTCAGGCTGCCCAGGGCCAGCAGGGCATAGGTCATCAGGTTGAGCGGCAGGGTGTCGACGAACAGCAGGATCAGCCCGCTGACCGCAGTGACCAGCATTTCGCCCTGCAGCAGGCGGTCGAGCCGCGGCGAGCGGCAGGGGGCGAAGAAGTGCTGGGTGAAATACAACCCCGCCAGGCCCGCCAGCACGAGTGTGAGGTAGGCGGCCGGGGTTTGTGCGCTGTGCCACAGGTGCCACCAGGGGCCGCTGAGGTTGAGCAGGATCAGGCCGCTGAGCAGCATCAGGCCGTGGTACAGGGCAAGAATCAGGGTGGTGCTGGAGCGGGTGTAGAGGAAGCGGATCAGGTTGTGCAGGATCAGCATCAGCAAACCGCCGAAGAGCATGCCGAACAGCAACGGCAGGCTGTGGTCGGAGGCGGCCACGGCCGCAGGCTCGAGGCTGATGGCCGGGCGCAGCTGGTGCTCGGAGACCAGGCGCAGGTAGATATCCAGCGGGTGCGTGCTGTTGGGCAGTGGCAGTACATGGTCGCTGCCGCGCAGGGTTGGGCTGGCATTGCCGGCCTGGCGGCCATGGCGCAGCTGGCGCAGCAACTTGTCGCCATCGAGGGCGTACAGGTCCAGGTGCGAGAGGTCGGGGGCGAATACCCGCAGCAGTTGCTCCTGGTCACCCGGTTCCAGGCGGTAATGCAGCCACAGTGCCTGTTCGGCAGGGGCGGCATCGAGTTCGCCGAGGGTGGTGGGGCTGAACTGGCTGCGATAGCGATCGGAACGCACATCGCTCAATTGCAGGTTGGCCTGTTCGTCGAGCAGAACGGACCAGCCACCGCCTTGCTCGGCCGAAGCCGGGAGCAGGCAGAGCAAGGTCAGCAAGCTGACGATCAGAGCTGTGGCAATCCGAAGCCGACGCACTACGAGATCCCTTCCTAGCCGATGTGCCGGGTATTAACTATGCGCGGCGCGCCAAGTCGAAGGCAAGGCCCCAGTGGGGCCTCGTCGACGAGCCGAATGCCGCATGCGCAAGGCGCAGCGGCCATTCGGTAAAACTTACTGCTGGTGTTCACCGCGCTCGCGGGCGATGGCCCGGTAGCCGATGTCGGTGCGGTAGAAGCTACCGTTCCAGGACACTTCCTTGGCCAGGCGGTAGGCCTGCTGCTGGGCGTCGGCCACGCTGGCGCCCATGGCGGTGGCGCAGAGCACGCGGCCGCCGTTGCTGACCACTTGGCCATCCTTGAGCGAAGTGCCGGCGTGGAACACCTTGCCTTCGATCTTGGCGGCTGCATCCAGGCCGTTGATCACCTCGCCCTTGGCGTAGTCGCCCGGGTAGCCACCGGCGGCCAGCACCACGCCCAGGCTCGGGCGCGGGTCCCACTGGGCCTCGACCTTGTCCAGGGCCTTGGCGAAGGCGGCTTCGATCAGCAGCACCAGGCTCGACTCCAGGCGCAGCATGACCGGCTGGGTTTCAGGGTCGCCGAAGCGGCAGTTGAACTCGATGACCTTGGGGTTGCCCGCCTTGTCGATCATCAGGCCGGCATACAGGAAGCCGGTGTACACGTTGCCTTCCTCGGCCATGCCGCGCACGGTCGGCCAGATCACCTGGTCCATCACGCGCTGGTGCACGTCGGCGGTGACCACCGGCGCCGGGGAGTAGGCACCCATGCCGCCGGTGTTGGGGCCGGTGTCCTGGTCGCCGACGCGCTTGTGGTCCTGGCTGGTGGCCATGGGCAGCACGTTGTGGCCGTCGACCATGACGATGAAGCTGGCTTCCTCGCCGTCGAGGAACTCTTCGATCACCACGCGCGAACCTGCGTCACCGAAGGCGTTGCCGGCGAGCATGTCACGCACGGCGTCTTCGGCTTCCTGCAGGGTCATGGCGACGATCACGCCCTTGCCTGCGGCCAGGCCGTCGGCCTTGATCACGATCGGCGCGCCCTTTTCCTTCAGGTAGGCCAGGGCTGGCTCGATCTCGGTGAAGTTCTGGTAGTCGGCGGTCGGGATCTTGTGGCGTGCCAGGAAATCCTTGGTAAAGGCCTTGGAGCCTTCCAGCTGGGCCGCGCCCTTGGTCGGGCCGAAGCAGTCCAGGCCGCGGCTGCGGAACAGGTCGACGACGCCAATGACCAGTGGCGCTTCTGGGCCGACGATGGTCAGGTCGACGTTCTTCTCGGCGAAATCGGCCAGTTGCTCGAGGGCGGTGACGTCGATGGCGACGTTCTCGCACTTGGCTTCGATGGCGGTGCCGGCGTTGCCCGGGGCAACGAAGACTTTCTCGACGCGTGGGTCCTGGGCGACTTTCCAGGCCAGGGCGTGCTCACGGCCGCCGCTGCCGATGATCAAAACTTTCATGTCAAAACCTCTGTTTGGCGGCGATCCTCGTTCCCTGTAGGAGCGGCCTTGTGTCGCGAAAGGGCTGCAAGGCAGCCCCAGGGTTCATGCGGCGATGCTTGAAACCTGGGGCCGCTTTGCGGCCCTTCGCGACGCAAGGCCGCTCCTACAGGGCCGGGGATCGCCCGGCCATCTTGATTAGTGGCGGAAGTGGCGCATGCCGGTGAACACCATCGCGATGCCGGCTTCGTCGGCAGCGGCGATGACTTCAGCATCACGCATCGAACCACCCGGCTGGATCACGGCGCTGATACCCACTTTAGCCGCATTGTCGATGCCATCACGGAACGGGAAGAACGCATCCGAGGCCATCACCGCGCCCTGCACCTGCAGGCCAGCATGCTCGGCCTTGATGGCAGCAATGCGGGCGGAGTTGACGCGGCTCATCTGGCCGGCGCCGACGCCGATGGTCTGGCGCTGCTTGGCGTAGACGATGGCGTTGGACTTGACGAACTTGGCCACTTTCCAGGCGAACACCAGGTCGTGGATCTCTTGCTCGGTCGGTGCACGCTTGGTGACGATCTTCAAATCTTCGGCGGTGATCATGCCGTTGTCGCGGCTCTGCACCAGCAGGCCACCGTTGACGCGCTTGAAGTCCCAACCGGCAGCACGCTCGGCAGGCCACTCGCCGCACTCGAGCAGGCGCACGTTCTGCTTGGCCGCGACCACGTCGCGGGCAGCCTGGGAGATTTTCGGGGCGATGATCACTTCGACGAACTGGCGCTCGACGATGGCCTTGGCGGTTTCGCCGTCCAGCTCGCGGTTGAAGGCGATGATGCCGCCGAACGCCGACTCGGTGTCGGTGGCGTAGGCCAGGTCGTAGGCCTTGCGGATGCCGCCTTCGTCTTCAGGCACCACGGCCACGCCGCACGGGTTGGCGTGCTTGACGATGACGCAGGCCGGCTTGACGAAGCTCTTCACGCACTCCAGCGCGGCATCGGTGTCGGCCACGTTGTTGAACGACAGCTCCTTGCCCTGCAGCTGGATGGCGGTGGAAACGCTGGCCTCGCCTTTTTTCGCTTCAACGTAGAACGCCGCGCTCTGGTGCGGGTTCTCGCCGTAGCGCATTTCCTGGGCCTTGACGAACTGGCTGTTGAAGGTGCGCGGGAATTCGCTGCGCGCTTCGGTGGACAGCGTGTCCTTGGCCTGGTCGATGGTGCCCATGTAGTTGGCGATCATGCCGTCGTAGGCGGCGGTGTGCTCGAACGCCTTGAGCATCAGGTCGAAGCGCTGGGCGTAGGTCAGGCCACCGGCCTTGAGGCCTTCGAGGACGCTGGCGTAGTCGCTGGCATTGACCACGATGGCCACGTCCTTGTGGTTCTTGGCTGCCGAACGGACCATGGTCGGGCCGCCGATGTCGATGTTCTCGATGGCGGTCGGCAGGTCACAGCCAGGCTTGGCGATGGTGGCTTCGAACGGGTACAGGTTGACGGCGACCAGGTCGATCGGCTTGATGCCGTGCTCGTTCATGATGGCGTCGTCGACGCCGCGACGGCCGAGGATGCCACCGTGGATCTTCGGGTGCAGGGTCTTGACCCGGCCATCCATCATTTCGGCGAAGCCAGTGTAGTCGGCCACTTCCACCGCGTTCACGCCGTTGTCCTTGAGCAGCTTGTAGGTGCCGCCGGTGGACAGGATCTCGACACCGAGCTGTTGCAGCTCACGAGCGAATTCGAGGATACCGGTCTTGTCGGAGACGCTGATCAGGGCGCGGCGGACTGGCAGGCGGGTAGTCTGGTCGGTCATTTCGGATTCCAATAACGCGGTGGAGTCAGCAAAAAAGGCGCCTCTGTTCAGGGAGCCGCCTTTTCTGATTGGGATTCTGGCTTACAGCAAGTCGTACTGCTTGAGCTTCTTGCGCAGGGTGCCTCGGTTGAGCCCGAGCATCTCGCTGGCCTTGGTCTGGTTGCCCTTGACGTAATTCATCACGCTCTCGAGCAGGGGCGCCTCGACTTCGGAGAGCACCAGGTTGTACACGTCAGTGACGGTTGCGCCTTCCAGGTGTGCGAAGTAGTTGTGCAGCGCCTTCTCGACGCTGTCGCGAAGGGTCTGGCCCTCTTCGCTCGGCGTGTTGAGGTGCTGTTTGAGGTTGGCGTTGTCGCTCACGGGCGTTGTTCCACTCACTAATGTCTCGGTCATCATCGTCATGCGGCCACCCCTTGTTCGTCCTCTGTCTCAAGGCTCTGTCGACGTTCGCTGAAGTACTCGCGAACGTTGGCGCACTGCGCTTGTGTGTCTTCCAAAGCGTTGAACCGGGAGCGAAACTCCTTGCCGCCGGGTCGTGTTGCCAGGTACCAGCCAACGTGCTTGCGGGCGATACGAACGCCCATCACATCGCCATAGAAGGCGTGCAGCGCAGCCAGGTGCTCCAGCAGGATTCGTTCCACTTCGTCCAGCTTGGCGGCAGGCAGGTGCTCGCCGGTCGCCAGGTAATGCGCGATCTCGCGAAAGATCCAGGGGCGCCCTTGGGCGGCCCGGCCGATCAGCAGACCGTCGACCCCGGTGGCGTCCAGCACCGCCCGGGCCTTTTCTGGCGAAGTGATATCGCCGTTGGCAAAAACCGGGATGGACACCGCCTGCTTGATGGCAGCGATGGTGTCGTATTCGGCTTCGCCGGTGTACAGGTCGGCGCGTGTGCGGCCATGCACCGCCAGCGCCTGGATGCCGGCCTGTTCGGCGAGCTTCGCCACGTTCAGGCCGTTCTTGTTCGCCCGGTCCCAGCCGGTACGAATCTTCAGGGTCACCGGGACGTCCACCGCACCGACCACGGCGTGGAGGATCTCGCTGACCAAAGCTTCATCTCTCAATAAAGCAGAGCCTGCAGCTTTGTTGCAGACTTTTTTTGCCGGGCAGCCCATGTTGATATCGATGATCTGGGCACCCGCCTCGACGTTGGCCCGGGCCGCCGCCGCCATCATCTGCGCATCGCCACCGGCGATCTGTACCGAGCGTGGCTCGGGATCACCTTCGTGGATGCGGCGCAGGCTCGACTTGCGGCTGTTCCACAGGCTCATGTCGCTGCTGACCATCTCCGACACCACCATGCCCGCGCCCAGGCGCTGGCAAAGTGTACGGAAAGGCTGGTCCGTGACCCCGGCCATGGGCGCGAGGATCAGGTTGTTGCGTAGTGTGTATGGGCCGATGCGTACCGCCGACATAGGTGTTCCCTGTTGTGGGGCCGAATCATTGGAGTCGAAAAAGGGTTGGCATGATACCCGCTCTCGGTGACCGGATAAAGATGGATTTGGATAAATTCTGAACAGTTGTCGGCTTATGCCCTAACGCAAACCGAGCGCCTTTGCAGGCCCCCGCAGGGCAGGCTGCGGGGCACTGGTTATTCGGGGGAGCGGAAGCTGAGGCTGTAGTTCACGGCCTTGGGGCCCGGGTCGAGGATGTCCAGGGCGATGTGGATCGGCGTCTGGCTGGGCATTTCGCCACGCCCGGCCAACTCGCCGGAGAGGTATTCGCTGGGTTTGAAGCGACGGCTGGCGATGAGCTGGCCGTTGAGGTCGGCGAAACGCAGCTCCAGCAGCGGGAACGGCTGGGCGAACGGGGCACGGTTGTAGATGATCGCGTCGACGATCAGCGCGCCCTTGAAGTCCGGGTGGCTGCGCACCACCAGGTTGCTGCTCTTGATGCGCGCGATATCGACGCGGGTCGGCACCTGGCAGCCCAACATCGGGCACAGTTGCTGAAAGATCGGCCGGTACTGGTCCTGGCGGGCCATTTCGTCGAAGTGGAACCACACGTACTGGAATGCCAAAAGGCCTGCGGCCAGCAGGGTCAGCACGCCCCACAGCAGGCGCTTGCCCCAGTTGGGCTTGGGTTTTTCCCAGCCCAGTTGCAGCGGGTCATCGACCACGTCGACCAGCGGTTCCTTGCGCGAGGGGCGCTCGGCCTTGGCGGCAAAGCCAGGCTCCAGGCGCTCGCCGGGCAGCGGCTCGACAGGCTCGTCATCGCGCGCCGACAGATGGATGTCCATTTCGTCGTCATCCCGGGCGCTCAGGCCTTTTGCATGGATGACGTCATCGTCGTCGCTGGCATGCGGCTCGTCGAAACGCTCGGGCTCGGCAGGCGCGGCACGCTCGTCTTCGAGGTCCAGGTCCAGGTTGGTGCCCAGGGTCGGCTCGGTGCGATCACCGGGGGCCGGCTCCAGGTCCAGTGGCTCCTGCTCCAGCAATACCGGGGCGGGCGCGTGATGGGCTGGGGTCTCCGGGTGCTCGTCGGTGGCGGTGCCGAACAGCGCATCGTCATCCTCGTCGCCGGCCGGCTCGTCGCGCCGCGCCTGCAAGGCCTGCGAGGGTGCGGCAGGGCGCGGTTCCTCAGGCTTGCTGCGGCGCTCCAGGCGCGCCAGTTCCTGGTCCAGGTCGAGCTCGTCCAGGGCTTGCGCGGTGGCGGCCCAATCCTCGGGTTCGACCGGCGGGCGCACGACAGGGGCCGGCTCCGGTACCGGCGCCGCCACGGGCTCGACCAGCGCTGCTGGTGCAGGCGCTGCAGCAGGCTCGCCGCCGGCCTTGGCGCGGGTCTGCTCGAGCAACTGCTTCGCCGCATTGAACACCTGCAGGCAATGCCCGCAGCGCACCACGCCGCGCGCTACGCTCAGCTGGTGGTGAGTGACGCGAAAGCTGGTCTGGCAATGCGGGCACTGGGTGACGAAACTGTCGGTCATGCGGCGATCCGGGGGGCTGTGCAGAGGTTAAGTCTAGGCCCGCTTAGCGGCGGCGACCACTGATGCGCACCCAGCCGTCGCGTACGACGATCGGGTCCAGCTCGAAGTCGGCGGCGTAGGCGGCGGCCACTTCCTCACCCTGTTCGGCGAGGATGCCCGACAGCGCCAGCAAGCCACCTGGGCGAACCAGCCCCGACAGTTGCGGCGCCAGCGAGACCAGCGGCCCTGCGAGGATGTTGGCGACCAGTACGTCGGCCTGCATGGCCGGCATCTGCTCGGGCAGGTACAGGGCGAACTTGTCATCGCTGATGCCGTTGCGCTGGGCGTTGTCGCGCGAAGCTTCCAGGGCCTGCACGTCGATGTCGGTACCGACCGCCTCACGGGCGCCGAGCAGCAGCGCGGCGATGGCCAGGATGCCCGAGCCGCAGCCGAAGTCGAGCACCTGGGTGCCTTGCATCTGCTGGCCGTCGAGCCATTCCAGGCACAAGGCGGTGGTCGGGTGGGTGCCGGTGCCAAAGGCCAGGCCCGGGTCGAGCAGCAGGTTGACCGCGTCCTTTTCCGGCGCCTCGTGCCAGCTCGGCACGATCCACAGGCGCTGACCGAAACGCATCGGCTGGAAGTTGTCCATCCAGCTGCGTTCCCAGTCCTGGTCCTCGATCACCTCGGCGTGGTGCTCGGGCAGTTCGGCGTTGGTCAGCAGGCGCAGGTGGGCGAACACCGCTTCAGGCTGGGCGTGCGCTTCGAACAGGGCCAGCAAGTGGGTGTGCGACCACAGCGGGGTGGTGTTGAGGTCGGGTTCGAAGATCGGCTGGTCTTCGGCATCCATGAACGTGACCGAGACGGCGCCGACTTCGAGCAGGGCGTCTTCGTAGGTTTCGGCTTGTTCCGGGCTGATGGCCAGGCGTACTTGCAGCCAAGGCATGGCGGGCACCTTTGGTAAATCGACAGGGGCAGCCCGAGGCTGCGCGAAGGCTGGCAGTTTACGCGAGTGCAGGGGGTTTGTAGAGCAGGGGCGCGCGTGCGTGTCGCCTTCTTCGCGGGGCAAGCCCGCTCCCACAGGATTATCGCTGCACTTGAGTTGGCGCAGTTCCTGTGGGAGCCGGCTTGCCGGCGATGAGCACCTGCCAGGCAATAAAAAACCCCGGCACTGGGCCGGGGTTTTCATGCATCACGCTAACGCGATCACTCCTGGTTGGCCAGTTTGTGCTCGAGGTAGTGGATGTTGACGCCGCCTTTGCAGAAACCTTCATCACGCACCAGGTCGCGGTGCAGCGGGATGTTGGTCTTGATGCCGTCGACGACGATCTCGTCCAGGGCATTGCGCATGCGCGCCATGGCTTCGTCGCGGTCCTTGCCGTAGGTGATCAGCTTGCCGATCAGCGAGTCGTAGTTCGGCGGAACCGAGTAGCCGCTGTACAGGTGCGAATCTACGCGCACGCCGTTGCCGCCTGGGGCGTGGAAGTGCTTCACCTTGCCGGGGCTCGGGATGAACTTCTTCGGGTCTTCGGCGTTGATACGGCATTCCAGCGAGTGGCCACGGATGACCACGTCTTCCTGGCGGATCGACAGCTTGTTGCCAGCGGCGATGCTGAGCATCTCCTTGACGATGTCGATACCGGTGACCATTTCCGACACCGGGTGCTCAACCTGCACGCGGGTGTTCATCTCGATGAAGTAGAAACGGCCGTTCTCGTACAGGAACTCGAAGGTACCGGCACCGCGGTAGCCGATCTCGACGCACGCATCGACGCAACGCTTGAAGACTTCCTGGCGGGCCTTCTCATCGATGCCCGGGGCCGGTGCTTCTTCCAGTACCTTCTGGTGACGGCGCTGCAGCGAGCAGTCGCGGTCGCCCAGGTGGATGGCGTTGCCCTGGCCGTCGGACAGCACCTGAACTTCCACGTGGCGTGGGTTGGTCAGGAACTTCTCCAGGTAGACCATCGGGTTGCCGAAGGCAGCGCCGGCTTCGGTACGGGTGAGCTTGGCCGAGGCGATCAGGTCCTCTTCCTTGTGCACCACGCGCATGCCGCGACCACCACCGCCACCGGCGGCCTTGATGATCACCGGGTAGCCGACGTCACGGGCGATCGCCAGGGCGACCTCCTCGTCTTCGGGCAGCGGGCCATCGGAGCCTGGTACGGTCGGTACGCCGGTCTTGATCATCGCGTCCTTGGCCGAAACCTTGTCGCCCATCAGGCGAATGGTGTCGGCTTTCGGGCCGATGAAGGCGAAACCGGATTTCTCCACCTGCTCGGCGAAGTCGGCGTTTTCCGCCAGGAAGCCGTAGCCAGGGTGAATGGCGGTGGCGCCTGTCACTTCAGCCGCGGCGATGATCGCCGGGATGTGCAGGTACGAATCTTTGGACGAAGCAGGACCAATGCAGACCGACTCGTCTGCCAGGCCCAGGTGCATCAGTTCGCGGTCGGCCGTGGAGTGCACGGCGACGGTCTTGATGCCCAGCTCTTTGCAGGCACGCAGGATCCGCAGGGCAATTTCCCCGCGGTTGGCGATCAGGACTTTTTCCAGCTTCCCAGACATCGTTGGCTCTCCGCGAATCAAACGATGGTGAACAGCGGCTGGTCGAACTCAACCGGCTGACCGTCTTCCACCAGGATGGCGTCGATGACACCGCCGACATCGGCTTCGATGTGGTTCATCATCTTCATCGCTTCGACGATGCACAGGGTGTCGCCTTTCTTCACGCTCTGGCCAACTTCAGCGAAGTTCGGCGAGGTCGGCGAAGGCTTGCGGTAGAAGGTGCCGACCATTGGCGAGCGGACCACGGTGCCTTTGAGGGCTGGGGCGGCAGCGGCAGCTTCGGCAACCGGGGCAGCAGCGGCAGCAGGCGCTGCGACAGGGGCGGCAGCCATCGGGGCTGGTGCGTAGAACTGCTGGGCAGCTGGGGTCTTGCTGTGACGGCTGATACGGACCGACTCTTCGCCTTCCTTGATCTCCAGTTCGTCGATGCCAGACTCTTCCAGCAACTCGATCAGTTTCTTGACTTTACGGATATCCATTAATCATCAACTCCCAAAGGTTCGGTCAGGGGGCGTAATTTAAAAACGTATCTGAGACGTTTCTCTCGAACCCCGGCCCACGTGGGCCAAGGTCGCAATCATCAGGGCTGTGCGTTGGCAGCCAGTTGTTCCAGCGCGGACTCCAGGGCCAGGCGATAACCGCTGGCGCCCAGGCCGCAGATCACCCCTACGGCGACATCGGAAAAGTAGGAGTGGTGACGGAACGGTTCGCGTTTGTGCACGTTGGACAGGTGCACTTCGATGAATGGGATGCTCACCGCAAGCAATGCGTCACGTAATGCGACGCTTGTGTGGGTGAAAGCAGCCGGATTGATCAGGATGAAGTCCACACCCTCGTTGCGTGCGGCATGAATACGGTCGATCAGTTCGTACTCGGCATTGCTCTGCAGGTACTGCAGATGGTGACCAGCGGCGCGGGCTCGCTGCTCCAGGTCCTGGTTGATCTGGGCCAGGGTCATGGCGCCGTAGTGGCCAGGTTCCCGGGTACCGAGCAGGTTCAGGTTGGGGCCGTGAAGCACCAGTAGGGTTGCCATCTGCGGATTCCTTGGATTTGTAGGGCAATTCGACACAGCGCGGCGAGTGTGCCGTAAAGCGACGGCAAGTGTCCAGTTCCCGGCAATAGCCAGCACGATGTCCGAGGTTCGCGCGAAGTATGTGACCAAATAATTAAATCTGGTCACTCATGCGCAGAAAGTTGCCGGCTCGCGGGAAGTTATAGACCGAGTTTGCCGCGCACGCGCGCAAGAACGTCGGCGAAATCGACGGCGTTTATCTCGCCAATCACCCGATCAGTGGTCATTTCGCTGCCGTTCGCGGCAAAGAACAGCAGCGCCGGTGGGCCGAACAACTGGTAGCGGTCGAGCAGGGTGCGCTGCTCGGCGTTGCTCTGGGTGATGTCGAAACGCAGCAGTTTGAAGGCGCCCAACTGGGCTTGCACCGGGGGGGCGTTGAGCACTTCGTGCTCGATCACCTTGCAGCTGATGCACCAGTCGGCGTACCAGTCCAGCAGCACCGGCTGGCCGCTGGCCTTGGCTTGCGCCAGGGCGGCGTCCAGGGCTGCGGGCGTGGTGATGGTTTGCCAGGCGCTTTGCTGGGCTGGGCCACTGCTGGCAGTGGCAACGCTGGGCGGCGGCAGCGGGCGCAGCGGGTCGCCCTGGCCGCTCAGTGCGCCATACCAGCAGGCCAGGGCGTACACCAGCAAGGCCAGGCCAAGCAGTTGGGCCAGGCGTTGGCGTGGCGTCTTGATCACGAACTCCAGGGCGCCGAGGAACAGCGCCACGCCGGCGGCCAGCAAGCCGACCAGCAACAAGGTCGCAGGCCCGGGCAGCACGCGGCTGAGCAGGCCGATGGCCAGGCCCAGCAGCAATACGCCGATGGCGTTTTTCACTGTGTTCAGCCAAGGGCCGCTCTTCGGCAGCCAGGCCGCGCCGCCTGTGGCCACCAGCAGCAGCGGCGCGCCCATGCCCAGGCCCAGGGCGAACAGTTTGAGCGCACCGCCCAGGGCATCGCCGCTGGCACTGATATAAAGCAGGGCGCCGGCCAGCGGCGCCGAGACGCACGGCGACACCAGCAGGCTCGACAGCACGCCAAGCACTGCAGCGCCCAGTAGCGAGCCGCCCTTGGTGCGGTTGGCCACGCTGTCCAGGCGGTTGCTCAGGGCTTGCGGCAGTTTCAGCTCGAACAGGCCGAACATGGCCAGGGCGAACAGCACGAAGAACAGCGCGAACGGCACCAGCACCCAGGCCGATTGCAGCCGCGCCTGCAGGTTCAGGCCCGCGCCGAACAGCCCCATCAATGCGCCCAGCACGGCGAAGCTGGCCGCCATCGGCAGGATGTACGCCAGCGACAGCGCAAGGCCACGCGGGCCGCCGACCTGGCCGCGCAGCACCACGCCGGAGAGGATCGGCAGCATGGGCAGCACGCAGGGCGTGAAGGTCAGGCCGACCCCGGCGAGGAAGAACAGCAGCAACGACTTCCAGCTCCAGGCCTGTTCACCGCTGGCCGGCACTGCGCCACCTTCGCCATCGATGCTCAGCCGTTCGGTCTCGGGTGGGTAGCACAATCCCTTGTCGGCACAGCCCTGGTAGCCCACCAGCAAGGTGAAGGCGCGGGCGTCGGTGCGCGGCAGTTCGATGTCGAGCACGCCGTGGTAGACCTCCACGTCGCCGAAGAACTCGTCGTGCTTGGCGTCGCCCTTGGGGATGTTCGGCGTGCCCAGGGCGATGTCCGCAGGCTCGGTGCGGAACTGGAAACGATGGCGGTAGAGGTAGTAGCCCTCGGTGGCGACGAAGCGCAGCTTGATGCTGTGCGCGTCGGCCTGGATCAGGTCGAGCTTGAAGGCCTCGTGCACCGGCAGGAAGTCGGCACCGTTGGACAGCGAGGCGGCGCCGAGGGTGGCGCTGGGGCGGTTGTCGAGCAGGCCCGTGGCGAAGGCAGGGGCGGCCAGCAGCAGGAACAGCAGGAAAAACAGGCGGCGCATGACGGACTCGCGAGGTGGAACGTGCCGGGCATGATAGCGGAGTTGCCGGGGGTTGGCAGGGGGGTGTCTGGGGGCGCGACGCATGGTCGCTGGTTGTGTTGCGCCAGTACTGGCCCTATCGCCGGCAAGCCGGCTCCCACACGTACCCCACAGATCTCAAGTGCTGTGGGGTTGCCTGTGGGAGATTCTATGGTTGGGGGCAAAGTTTTTTGCCCCCGTTACTGATGTATTCGCTTTGGTTTTTCATCAGGGCGAACGCAATTCTGGCTAATTTCCGGGACAGGATGACGAGGGCCTGCGTG
>NZ_BQIP01000006.1 GCF_021602585.1 Pseudomonas faucium | reverse complement strand
CGAACTCAGCAGTGAAACGATGCATCGCCGATGGTAGTGTGGGGTTTCCCCATGTGAGAGTAGGTCATCGTCAAGATTCATTTCGCAAAACCCCTATCTGCGCGAGCAGGTAGGGGTTTTGTCTTTCTACTTCGAAAACTCGGGCCTTCGTCGCCTCCCACATTTCGTGCGGGGCCACTAGAATAGTCCGACGTACCTATTCAGAATCCCCAGATGCCCGAAACCGAAGCCCTAGAGCAGTTGCCGCTGGATGAGCTGGTCGCCTGTCACGAGTGCGACCTGCTGATGCGCAAGCCGGTGCTGCAGCATGACGAAAAAGCCCAATGCCCGCGCTGTGGCTACGAGCTGTATGCCCACCGGCACAATGTGGTCAACCGCAGCCTTGCCCTGGTGCTGACCGCGCTGTTGCTATTCGTGCCCGCCAACTTCCTGCCGATCATGCAGTTGCATCTGCTTGGCCAGACTTCGGACGATACGGTCTGGACCGGTGTAGTGGGCTTGTACAACTCCGAGATGCGCGGCGTTGCCATCGTGGTCTTCCTGTGCAGCATGGCCATACCCTTGCTCAAGCTGCTGTGCCAGCTGGCGGTGCTGTTGAGCATCCGCCTGGACATCGGCCGCAGCTATGGCCTGCTCTGCTACCGCATCTATCACCATCTACGTGACTGGGGCATGCTCGAGGTCTACTTCATGGGCGTGCTGGTTGCCATCGTCAAACTCGTGGACCTGGCCGAGCTGAGCATAGGCCTGGGTCTGTTCTGTTTCATCAGCCTGCTGCTGATCCAGGTCTGGCTCGAAGTGGTGATGTCGCCACACCAGATCTGGAGTGCATTGTCGGGGGAGGATCTGCATGCGGGCGATTGATGCAGGCATTGTGGTTTGCAACGAATGCCATGAACTGAACCGCCAGGACAGCGAGCAAGGCACGCAGACCTGCACGCGCTGCGGCGCCATCGTGCACGCACGCCGGCCCAACAGCATCGTGCGGACCTGGGCGCTGCTCATCGCGGCATCGATTCTGTACATTCCCGCCAACGTGCTGCCGATCATGACCGTCAGCGCGCTGGGGCAGGGCAGCCCGGACACCATCATGTCCGGCGTCATCGCCCTGCTCAAGCACGGCATGCTGCCGATTGCCGCGGTGGTGTTCATCGCCAGTATCCTGGTGCCGACCTTCAAGCTGATCGGCATCGGCCTGCTGCTGTACTCCGTGCAGCGCCGCCAACCCTTGTCGGCGCGGCAACGAATCCTGATGTACCGCTTCATCGAGTTCATAGGGCGCTGGTCCATGCTGGACATCTTCGTCATTGCCATTCTGGTGGCAGTGGTGAATTTCGGCCGCATCGCCAGTGTCGAAGCCAACCTGGGCGCTGTCGCCTTCGCAACTGTGGTGATTCTCACGATGCTTGCCGCTTTAACTTTCGATCCCCGACTGATTTGGGATAACACGGAGTCGGATGACGACCATGAGTGACTTGCCAACCGCCAAAACCCGCCCCGCCTCCAATTGGTCGGCAATCTGGATTCTGCCGCTGATCGCGCTGATGATCGGCGGTTGGCTGGCCTGGCAGGCGTACCGCGATGCCGGCGTGGAAATCGAGGTGCGTTTCGAAAGCGGTGAGGGGATCGTCGCCAACAAGACCGAAGTCATCTACAAGGGCATGCCGGTCGGCAAGGTGAAGAGCCTGGTGCTCGACGCCAAGGGCGAGAAGCAGGGCGTCATCGCCACCATCGAGATGAACAAGGCCGCAGAGCCTCACCTGAACAAGGGCACGCGCTTCTGGCTGGTCAAGCCCAGTGTCAGCCTGGCGGGTATCTCCGGGCTCGAGACGCTGGTGTCAGGCAACTACATTGCCGTCAGTCCAGGTGAAGGTGAGCGAACCAAGCGCTTCACCGCGTTGAAAGTGGCGCCGCCGCTGTCGGACAACGAGCCAGGCCTGCACCTGACGCTCAAGGCTGACCGCCTGGGCTCGCTCAACCGCGACAGCCCGGTGTTCTACAAGCAGATCCAGGTCGGCCGGGTGAAGAGCTACCGCCTCTCCGACGACCAGAGCACGGTCGAGGTCAAGGTATTCATCGAGCCGGCCTACGCCAGCCTGGTGCGCAAGCACACGCGCTTCTGGAATGCCAGCGGCATCAGCATCGACGCCGACCTGTCCGGGGTGAAGGTGCGCAGCGAATCGTTGTCCAGCATCGTCGCCGGCGGTATCGCCTTCGCTACCCCCGAGTACCGCAAGGACAGCCCGCCCACCGACCCGAGCCTGCCGTTCCGCCTGTATGAAGACTTCGACGCTGCCCAGGCGGGCATTCGCGTCAAGGTCAAGCTGAACGACTACGAAGGCCTGCAGGCCGGGCGCACGCCGGTGATGTACAAAGGCATTCAGGTCGGTTCGCTGAAAGCGCTGAAAATGGAAGACAACCTGGCCAGCGCCATGGCCGAGCTGACCCTGGACCCGCTGACCGAAGACTATCTGGTCGACGGCACGCAGTTCTGGGTGGTCAAGCCGTCCATCTCGCTGGCGGGCATCACCGGCCTGGAGGCCCTGGTCAAGGGTAACTACATCGCCATCCGCCCGGGTGAGAAGGGCGCCACGCCGCAGCGCGAGTTCGAGGCCAGGCCCAAGGCGCCGCCACTCGACCTCAAGGCACCCGGCCTGCACATGGTGCTGTTCGCCGACACCCTGGGCTCGCTGGAGGTCGGCAGCCCGGTGATGTATCGCCAGGTGAAGGTCGGCAGCGTGCAGAGCTACCAGTTCGCCCGCAACAGCAATCGCATCCTGATCGGTGTGCACATCGAGAAGGAATACGAAAACCTGGTCAACGGATCGTCGCGCTTCTGGAACGTCAGTGGCATCACCCTCACGGGCGGCCTATCGGGCATCAAGATCAAGAGTGAATCGCTGCAGACCCTGATGGCTGGTGGTATCGCCTTCGATACGCCGACCCCGAATGTTGCGCTCAAGCGCCGTATCCCGCGTTTCCGCCTGCTGGAGAGCCAGGAGGCGGTGAACCGCAGCGGCACGCTGGTCACCATCCGCGTCGATCGCGCCGACGGCCTCAAGCCGGGCACGCCAATCCGCTTCCGCGGCCTGGACGTGGGCAGCGTGGAAAGCGTCGACCTGACCCAGGACCTGCAGGCGGTGGTGCTGCGAGCGCGCATCACTGAGGCGGCTGACCGCATCGCCCGGGTGGGCACCCAGTTCTGGGTGGTCAAGCCGGCGCTTGGCTTGGTGCGTACCGAAAACCTCGACACCTTGATTGGTGGCCAATACCTGGAAGTGCAGCCATCAGCCAAGGACCGGGGTGCGCAGCGCGACTTCATCGCGTTGGCCCAGGCGCCGGAGGTGGTTGGCCAGGAGGTAGGCCTGCCGCTGACCTTGAGCGCGCCTCGACGAGGTTCGATCAAGCCTGGCGTGCCGGTGACCTATCGCGAGGTGGCCGTGGGCAAGGTTACCGGCTTCGAGCTGGGCCAGAGTGCCGACCGGGTGCTGATCCATATCCTGATCGAGCCGCGCTATGCCGCGTTGGTGCGCAGTGGTAGCCGATTCTGGAACAGCAGCGGGTTCGGCTTCGACTGGGGCTTGTTCAAGGGCGCGACGGTGCGTACCGAGTCGCTGGAAACGCTGATAGATGGCGGTATTGCCTTTGCCACGCCCGATGGCGAGCAGATGGGCAACCCGGCTCGACCGCAGCAGACCTTTGCCTTGTTCGAGAAACCTGAGGATCAATGGCTGCAGTGGGCGCCGAAGATTCAGATCGCCAAGTAATGGAGTGGGGCCGCTATGCGGCCCAATCGCCGGCAAGCCGGCTCCCACAGTGTAGGAGCCGGCTTGCCGGCGATGAGGGCGGTACAGGCAAGCTCATCAAATCGCAGGCAATAAAAAACCGACCCTAGGGTCGGTTTTTCGACAAGAACGTCGCTTAGGCAGCTGCAGCTTCTTTCAGCGCCTTGATGTGGCCATTCAGACGGCCTTTGTGGCGAGCAGCTTTGTTCTTGTGGATGATACCTTTGTCGGCCATACGGTCGATTACTGGTACAGCCAGAACGTAAGCGGCTTGCGCTTTTTCGGCGTCTTTTGCGTCGATGGCTTTAACTACATTCTTGATGTAGGTGCGGACCATGGAACGCAGGCTGGCGTTGTGGCTGCGACGCTTCTCAGCCTGTTTTGCACGTTTCTTGGCGGAAGGTGTGTTGGCCACCGTCGAGCTCCTCGAAAGACTTTAGGTAAATAGCAAACAAAATAGGCCGCGAATCATGCCGATCAGTCGAGCGGATGTCAAGGCCACCTGCAGGGTTCCGCCGAGCGGTGCACCAACAGGAGGGAAAGAATTCCTTTCTGCTGCACGACCTGTAAACTCGGGAATTTTTGGCTCCCCTGCGAAGGCGCGGGAGTATCGCACATTCGGACGCCACATGCAGCGTCCTCTGTCATTGGCGTGAATCTTTTCGATGAATCTGCTCAAATCCCTGGCTGCAGTCAGCTCCATCACCATGATTTCCAGGGTGTTGGGCTTCGTGCGCGATACGATTCTGGCCCGCGTGTTCGGTGCCGGCGTTGCCACCGACGCCTTTTTCATCGCCTTCAAGCTGCCCAACCTGTTGCGGCGGATATTCGCCGAAGGGGCCTTCTCCCAGGCCTTCGTGCCCATTCTTGCCGAATACAAGACCCAGCAGGGCGAAGAGGCCACGCGCACGTTCATTGCCTATGTCAGCGGCCTGCTGACGCTGGTACTGGCGCTGGTTACCGCCGTCGGCATCCTGGCTGCGCCCTGGGTGGTGTGGGCCACGGCGCCCGGTTTCGTCGACAGCGCCGAAAAATACGAGCTGACCACCGCCCTGCTGCGGGTGACGTTTCCTTATATATTGCTGATCTCGCTGTCGTCCCTGGCCGGGGCAATCCTCAATACCTGGAACCGCTTCTCGGTGCCGGCCTTCACCCCGACCTTGCTGAACGTGGCGATGATTGCCTTCGCCGTGCTGCTCACGCCGTACTTCGACCCGCCGATCATGGCCCTGGCCTGGGGTGTGCTGGCCGGTGGCCTGGCGCAGCTGCTGTACCAGCTGCCGGCGCTGAAGAGGATCGGCATGCTCGTGCTGCCGCGCCTGAACCTGCGCGACACCGGCGTATGGCGGGTGCTCAAGCAGATGCTGCCGGCGATTCTCGGGGTCTCGGTCAGCCAGATCTCGCTGATCATCAACACCATCTTCGCCTCCTTCCTGGTGGCAGGCTCAGTGTCGTGGATGTACTACGCCGACCGCCTGATGGAGCTGCCCTCGGGCGTGCTCGGCGTGGCGCTGGGCACCATCTTGCTGCCGACCCTGGCCAAGACCTACGCCAACAAGGACCGTGAGGAGTACTCGCGGATCATGGACTGGGGCCTGCGCCTGTGCTTCCTGCTGGTTTTGCCCTGCACCCTGGCCCTGGCGATCCTCGCCGAGCCGCTGACCGTGGCCTTGTTCCAGTACGGCAAGTTCAGCGCCTTCGATGCGGCCATGACCCAGCGTGCATTGATCGCCTATTCGGTGGGCCTGCTGGCAATCATTCTGGTCAAGGTACTGGCACCGGGCTTCTATGCGCAGCAGAATATCCGCACGCCGGTGAAGATCGCGATCTTCACCCTGGTCTGCACCCAGCTGTTCAACCTGGCGCTGATCGGCCCGCTCAAGCACGCCGGCCTGGCCCTGGCGATCAGCCTCGGTGCCTGCCTCAATGCCGGCCTGCTGTTCTGGAAGCTGCGCAGCCAGCGGTTGTTCGAGCCGCAGCCGGGCTGGATGCTGTACCTGCTCAAGCTGGTGCTGGCGGTGACGCTGATGTCGGCGGTGCTGTTGCTGGGCATGCACTACCTGCCGGCCTGGGACCAAGGCAACATGCTGGCGCGCTTCATGCGCCTGGGCGGGTTGATCGCGGCGGGCGTGGTGACCTATTTCGGCTGCCTCTACCTGTGCGGCTTCAGGCCCCGGCATTTCGCCCGCAAGGCCCTGCACTGAGGCACAAGGCGGGTCAGGCGTCGGTTTTTCGCATTCCACGCCACACCCGGGCGCTGCTGCCTGTCACCAGCGCCCGGGTGTGGTTATAATCGGCCACTTTATGAGCAAGAAGCGCGTTATGCAGCTGGTTCGAGGTCTTCACAACCTGCGCCCCGAGCACCGGGGCTGTGTCGCCACCATTGGCAACTTCGACGGGGTTCACCGTGGCCACCAGGCAATCCTGGCGCGCCTGCGCGAGCGCGGCCAGGCGTTGGGCCTGCCGACCTGCGTGGTGATCTTCGAGCCACAGCCGCGCGAGTACTTTGCGCCCGACACCGCACCGGCCCGCCTGGCGCGCCTGCGCGACAAGGTCGAGCTGCTGGCCGCAGAAGGCATCGACCGGGTGCTGTGCCTGGCCTTCAACCAGCGCCTGAGCAAGCTCAGCGCCGATGAATTCGTCAAGGCGATCCTGGTCGACGGCCTGGGCGTGCGCCACCTCGAGGTGGGCGATGACTTTCGCTTCGGCTGCGACCGGGCCGGCGACTTCGCCTTCCTGGTCGGTGCCGGCCAGCAGTACGGGTTCACCGTCGAGGCTGCCAACACGGTGATCCAGGATGGCCTGCGGGTCAGCAGCACCGAGGTGCGCAAGGCGCTGTGCGAAGGCAACTTCGAGCTCGCCGAGCACCTGCTGGGCCGCCCTTATCGCATCACCGGGCGCGTGTTGCACGGCCAGAAGCTGGCCCGCCAGCTCGGCACGCCCACCGCCAACATCCAGCTCAAGCGGCGTCGCGTGCCGCTGTCCGGGGTGTACCTGGCCAGCATCGAGATCGACGGCAAGGCCTGGCCGGGTGTCGGCAACATCGGGGTGCGCCCTACCGTGGCCGGTGACGGCCGCCCGCACCTCGAGATACATCTACTGGATTATGCCGGCGATCTGTATGGCCGGCGCCTGACGGTGGAATTCCACCACAAGCTGCGTGAAGAGCAGCGATTCGCCTCCCTGGAGGCGCTGAAGTCGGCGATCGATGCGGATATCGCCGCCGCACGTGCACATTGGCACGCTCAACCGCTAACGAAGAGCCTGAAATGACCGACTACAAAGCCACGCTTAACCTTCCGGACACCGCCTTCCCCATGAAGGCCGG
This sequence comes from Pseudomonas faucium, assembly GCF_021602585.1. Taxonomy (GTDB): domain Bacteria; phylum Pseudomonadota; class Gammaproteobacteria; order Pseudomonadales; family Pseudomonadaceae; genus Aquipseudomonas; species Aquipseudomonas faucium. Next base: position 228,856 of record NZ_BQIP01000006.1, on the reverse strand, counting down.
CCTGCCTCAGCGCGAACCGCAGATTCTGCAGCGCTGGGACAGCATTGGCCTGTACCGGAAGCTGCGCGAGATTGGCAAGGATCGTCCCAAGTTCGTCCTGCACGACGGCCCGCCTTATGCCAACGGCAAGATTCACATCGGTCATGCGCTGAACAAGATTCTCAAGGACATGATCGTCCGCTCCAAGACCCTGTCGGGCTTCGACGCGCCCTACGTACCGGGCTGGGACTGCCACGGCCTGCCGATCGAGCACAAGGTCGAGGTCACCCACGGCAAGCACCTGACCGCCGACCGCACCCGCGAGCTGTGCCGCGAGTATGCCGCCGAGCAGATCGAAGGGCAGAAGACCGAGTTCATCCGCCTGGGTGTGCTGGGCGACTGGGACAACCCCTACAAGACCATGAACTTCGCCAACGAGGCCGGTGAAATCCGCGCCCTGGCCGAGATGGTCAAGCAAGGTTTCGTGTTCAAGGGCCTCAAGCCTGTGAACTGGTGCTTCGATTGCGGTTCGGCCCTGGCCGAGGCTGAAGTCGAATACGCCGACAAGAAGTCCCAGACCATCGACGTGGCCTTCCCGGTCGCCGACGCCGACAAGCTGGCTGCCGCCTTCGGCCTGCCAGCGCTGGCCAAGCCCGCCGCCATCGTGATCTGGACCACCACCCCGTGGACCATCCCCGCCAACCAGGCGCTGAACATCCACCCGGAGTTCAAGTACGCCCTGGTCGACACCGGCGAGCGCCTGCTGGTGCTGGCCGAAGAGCTGGTCGAGTCGTGCCTCAAGCGCTACAACCTGGAAGGTACGGTGCTCGCCACCGCCCAGGGTTCGGCCCTGGAGCTGGTCAACTTCCGCCACCCGTTCTACGACCGCCTGTCGCCGATCTATCTGGCCGATTACGTCGAGCTGGGCGCTGGCACTGGCGTGGTCCACTCCGCGCCGGCCTATGGTGAGGACGACTTCGTCACCTGCAAGCGCTACGGCATGGTCAACGACGACATCCTCACCCCGGTGCAGAGCAACGGCGTGTACGTGGAGTCGCTGGCGTTCTTCGGCGGCCAGTTCATCTGGAAGGCCAACCCGGCCATCGTCGAGAAGCTGAGCGAAGTCGGTGCGCTGATGCACACCGAAACCATCAGCCACAGCTACATGCACTGCTGGCGCCACAAGACCCCGCTGATCTACCGCGCCACCGCGCAGTGGTTCGTCGGCATGGACAAGCAGCCGAGCACCGGCGAGCCGCTGCGCGAGCGTGCGCTCAAGGCTATCGAAGACACCAAGTTCGTCCCGGCCTGGGGCCAGGCGCGCCTGCACTCGATGATCGCCAACCGCCCAGACTGGTGCATCTCGCGTCAGCGCAACTGGGGCGTGCCGATCCCGTTCTTCCTGCACAAGCAGAGCGGCGAGCTGCACCCGCGCACCGTCGAGCTGATGGAAGCGGTGGCCAAGCGTGTCGAGCAAGAGGGCATCGAGGCCTGGTTCAAGCTGGACGCCGCCGAACTGCTGGGTGAAGAAGCCGGCCAGTACGACAAGATCAGCGACACCCTGGACGTGTGGTTCGACTCCGGCACCACCCACTGGCACGTGCTGCGCGGCTCGCACGACATCGGCCACGCCACCGGCCCGGTCGCCGACCTCTACCTGGAAGGCTCCGACCAGCACCGTGGCTGGTTCCACTCCTCCTTGCTGACCGGTTGCGCCATCGACAACCACGCGCCATACCGCGAGCTGCTGACCCACGGCTTCACCGTGGACGAAAGCGGCCGCAAGATGTCCAAGTCGCTGGGCAACACCATCGAGCCGGAGAAGGTCAACAACACCCTGGGTGCCGACATCCTGCGCCTGTGGGTTTCGGCCACCGACTATTCCGGCGAGATGGCTGTTTCCGAGCAGATCCTGCAGCGCAGCGCCGATGCCTACCGGCGTATCCGCAACACCGCGCGCTTCCTGCTCTCCAACCTGTCTGGCTTCGACCCGGCCCGCGACCTGCTGGCCCCAGAGGACATGCTGGCGCTGGACCGCTGGGCGGTTGACCGCACCCTGCTGCTGCAGCGCGAGCTGGAAGAGCACTATGGCGAATACCGCTTCTGGAACGTCTACTCGAAGATCCACAACTTCTGCGTGCAGGAGCTGGGTGGCTTCTACCTCGACATCATCAAGGACCGCCAGTACACCACCGGCGCCAACAGTGTCGCCCGCCGTTCCTGCCAGACCGCGCTGTACCACATCAGCGAAGCGCTGGTGCGCTGGATCGCGCCGATCCTGGCCTTCACCGCCGACGAAATCTGGCAGTACCTGCCAGGCGAGCGCAACGAGTCGGTGATGCTCAACGGCTGGTACCAGGGCCTGAGCGAGCTGCCCGCAGGCACCGAGCTGGACCGTGCGTACTGGGACCGTGTGATGGCCGTCAAGGCGGCGGTCAACAAGGAGCTGGAAAACCAGCGTACCGCCAAGGTCATTGGCGGCAACCTGCAGGCCGAAGTCACCCTGTTCGCCGAAGAAGGCCTGAGCGCCGACCTGGGCAAGCTGGGCGATGAGCTGCGCTTCGTGCTGATCACCTCCGCCGCCAGCGTGGTGCCGTTCGCCCAGGCCCCGGCCGATGCCGTGGCCACCGAAGTCGAAGGCCTGAAGCTCAAAGTGGTCAAGTCCGGCCACGCCAAGTGCGGCCGTTGCTGGCACTTCCGCGCCGACGTCGGCAGCCACCCGGAGCATCCGGAAATCTGCAGCCGTTGCGTCGACAACCTGAGCGGCTCGGGCGAGGTGCGCCACTATGCCTAACCCTGCAGCGGGGCGCTTCGGGCGCCTTGCCTGGCTCTGGCTCAGCCTGCTGGTCCTGGTCCTCGACCAGGCCAGCAAGCTGTACTTCAACAACGCCCTGAGCATGTACCAGCAGATCGTGGTCATTCCCGACTACTTCAGCTGGACCTTGGCCTACAACACTGGCGCGGCATTCAGCTTCCTGGCCGACGGTGCCGGCTGGCAGCGCTGGCTGTTCGCCCTGATCGCCGTGGTGGTCAGTGGCGTGCTGGTGGTCTGGCTCAAGCGCCTGGGGCGTGGCGAGACCTGGCTGGCGGTGGCCCTGGCATTGGTGCTGGGCGGTGCGCTGGGCAACCTGTACGACCGCATCGTGCTTGGCCACGTGGTCGACTTCATCCTGGTGCACTGGAAGAACACCCATTACTTCCCGGCCTTCAACCTGGCCGACAGCGCCATCACCGTTGGTGCGGTGATGCTGGCGCTGGATATGTTCAAGAGCAAGAAGTCCGAGGATCCGGTCCATGACTGACACCCGTATCGGCCAGAACACCGAAGTCACCCTGCACTTCGCGCTGCACCTGGAAAACGGCGACACCGTCGACAGCACGTTCGACAAGGCCCCGGCCACCTTCAAGGTCGGTGACGGCAACCTGCTGCCTGGCTTCGAGAGCGCGCTGTTCGGCTTCAAGGCCGGCGACAAGCGCACCGTGGTGGTGGCGCCGGAGAATGCCTTCGGCCAGCCCAACCCGCAGAACGTGCAGGTCATGCCACGGTCCAACTTCGAGGGCATGGAGTTGTCCGAAGGGCTGCTGATCATCTTCAACGACGCCGCCAACACCGAGCTGCCGGGTGTGGTCAAAGCGTTCGATGACGACCAGGTGACCATCGACTTCAATCACCCACTGGCTGGCAAGACCCTGACCTTCGAGGTGGAGATCCTCGAGGTGAAGGCCCTGTAAGCCTGGAGCCGAGCATGCAAATCAAACTCGCCAACCCACGCGGCTTCTGCGCGGGGGTCGACCGGGCGATCGAGATCGTCAACCGCGCGCTGGAAGTCTTCGGCCCGCCGATCTATGTGCGCCATGAAGTGGTGCACAACAAGTTCGTGGTGGAAGACCTGCGCAACCGCGGCGCCATCTTCGTCGAAGAGCTGGACCAGGTGCCGGACGATGTCATCGTCATCTTCAGTGCCCATGGCGTTTCCCAGGCCGTGCGCCAGGAAGCCGCCGGCCGTGGCCTGAAGGTGTTCGACGCGACCTGCCCGCTGGTCACCAAGGTGCATATCGAAGTGGCCAAGTACAGCCGCGATGGCCGCGAAACCATCCTGATCGGCCACGAAGGGCACCCGGAAGTCGAAGGCACCATGGGCCAGTACGACGCCAGCAACGGCGGCGCCATCTACCTCGTCGAAGACGAAGAGGATGTCGCCAGGCTGCAGGTGAACGACCCGGACCACCTGGCCTTCGTCACCCAGACCACGTTGTCGATGGACGACACCAGCCGCGTCATCGATGCCCTGCGTGCGCGCTTCCCGAACATCGGTGGCCCGCGCAAGGACGACATCTGCTACGCCACCCAGAACCGCCAGGATGCGGTCAAGCAACTGGCTGACGAGTGCGATGTGGTGCTGGTGGTGGGCAGCCCGAACAGCTCCAACTCCAACCGCCTGCGCGAGCTGGCCGAGCGCATGGGCACCCCGGCCTACCTGATCGATGGTGCCGAGGACATGCAGCGCAGCTGGTTCGACGAGGCCGCGCGGATCGGCATTACCGCCGGTGCTTCGGCGCCCGAAGTGCTGGTGCGTGGGGTGATCGACCAGCTCAAGGCCTGGGGCGCCACTGGCGCCGAAGAGCTCGATGGGCGCCCGGAGAACATCACGTTCTCCATGCCCAAAGAGCTGCGGGTTCGCTCGCTGATCTGATCAGCGGCCTGCGCACAGGGAGTTCTCGAGCTCATCGGTGCGCAGGCTGACCCGGCCGCTGGTAGCCAGCACCACCCGATATTGGCTCGGCGCGAAAGGCTTTTCGCAAAGCTCCAGTCTGCCGCCCAGCAGCCCGTTGTTTCTTCCTAGCGGCACACCCAGCGCACTGAACCTCACCTGCTCATCGATATTCACGGCGATGTTCATCGGCCGTGGCAGGCGATGCTCGCGCAGTACTTGCTGGTTATGTTCCAGCAGCACTCGCCAACCTTTGCCCCAATCGTTTTCCAAAGATTGCACCATCACTGGCTGGCTTTGCAGCAGTGCGTGGCTGCGTGCGCTACGCAGTGCCTGTGCCAAATCCCGCGCGGCGGCTGCTCTGTGCAGGTCATCGCTAAATCGGGTGTAGGCCGGCATGCCCAGTTGTGTCAGCAATGTGGCCAGCCCCAGCGCCAACATCATTTGAAGCAGTGTTACGCCCTGTTGCTTCACCGTGCAGTCCTCCCCAGCAAGTGCTTCGCTGAAGCTTCATGCTGGTAGGGAAGTCGGTCCAGTCGGCAGCGTTGAAGGTAAATGCAGGAAAAATCGCAGGAGGTGCAAGGATGCACAACGATCAACACGGCATGACATTGTTGGAAGTGCTGTTGGCCATGCTGGTGGTGGCAGTGGCAGTACTCGCTGCAGCAGCTTTGCAGGTGAAGGCTTTGCAGGCCACCGGTGCTGCAACGCTCGAGGCGCAGGTGGCGCTTGCGGCGCACAGCGAGCATGAGCGGCGCCAGCCATGAGGCGCCTGCAGAGCGGTTTCGGTTTATTTGAAGCCCTATTGGCGCTGGCCATCGGGCTGATGGTGCTGGCGGCGGGCAGCCAGTTGTTCGCCTCTGTCTATCACGCCTGGCGCCTGCAAGACGCAGCGCTGCGCCTGCAGGATGATGCCCGCCTGGCCTTGCTGCGCATGGCTCAGGATCTGCGCATGGCCGGCATGTTCGGGTGTCTGCGTCTGGCGCCTGATGATTTCGATGACCCGGCCGCTGCACATTGGCCCGTCCAGCCTGGACCTGGTGGTTGCCGAGTTACCCGGTTTTGCCGGTGCACCGGACTGGACCTTGCTGACCGACTGCAGCAGCGAGGCGCAGGTCTACAGCGGGCGCCGTCAGCATACGAACGCGCTGATGGCGATCCCTATCAGCCGCCATCGCTATGCGCTCGACGGCACCACGCTGAGGCTCACCCGACGCAACAATCCTCAGCCCTTGGTCGACCATGTGCGAGAGATGCGGGTGACCCATGTGCGCACGCCACTTGGCGAGCGGGTCGATCTGCTACTGACGTTGTATGAGCCAACTCTGAAGCTTGAACAGCAGCATGCTTTGAGCGTGGCGCTGCGTAATACGTTGGTCTTCCCATGAGCCGCCAGCGAGGTGTGGCCCTGCTGCTGGCCCTGGTGTTGAGCCTGCTGCTCGGTTTGCTGGCGGTTTCATCCTTGCGCGCCGCGTTGCAGGAAACCCGAATGAGCAGTTCTCTGCGTGACAGCCTGCAGGCGCTAGAAGCGGCTGAAGCGGTGCTGTTGGTGGGTGTGGATCACGTCCGACGTGCGCCGCCCGCGATATGCCAGGCATGCCCGCCGCCGTCGCATCCGCACGAACTGCGAGGCACGTGGCTAAGCACGTCGAGCGGCTATTACCAACTACAGAACCTGGGAGTTACGGATAAGGCCGCGCATACGCCGGCAGGTGAACACGTCACCCTGTACCGGGTAACGGCAGTCAGCCGGCAACTGCCAGCCAGGCAGGTGCTGGAAGCCGTCTATGCCGTGCCAACCGCGCAAGCCCAGGCCCCCCGGCGCATCCTCTGGCGCCAGCGACTGAGGGAAGACTGACATGCAGCAAGGCCTGAGCCTGATCGAGTTGTTGATTGTCATGGCCGTCATCGGCATTCTGGCAGCCATTGCCTACCCCAGTTACAGCGAACAGCTGCGGCGAGCCGGACGCAACGAAGCGGTCGGCCTGCTGCATGACGCCGCCCTGCGCCTTGAGCAGCATCGCGTGCGCACCGGCCAGTACGCCGAGGGCGACCCGGCATTGCCGGTCGCCAACCGCCATTACCGCCTGCAGGCCATTCGCGGCAGCGACACCTTCACGCTGCTCGCCCAACGCTTGCCGCATGGCCTGATGGCCGATGACCGCTGTGGCGACTACCAGCTCGACCAGGCGCTGGTGCGCAGCAATCCGGGCGGCGTCGAGGCTGCTGAACGCTGCTGGGGAAGCTGAAGGCTCAATGATGCCCGTGCATCGCGGTTTTACTTCAGGTGTTGGATCGACAGATGAGCAAGCAAGTAGTGGTGGTCGGTGGCGGGGTGATCGGCCTGCTGACGGCGTTCAACCTGGCGGCGAAAGTCGGGCAGGTGGTGGTGTGCGACCAGGGCGAGGTCGGCCGCGAGTCGTCCTGGGCCGGTGGCGGTATCGTCTCGCCCCTGTACCCTTGGCGCTACAGCCCGGCGGTGACCGCCCTGGCGCACTGGTCGCAGGACTTTTATCCGCAGCTGGGCGAGCGCCTGTTCGCCAGCACCGGCCTCGACCCCGAGGTGCACACCACCGGCCTGTACTGGCTCGACCTGGACGACGAAGCCGAGGCCCTGGCCTGGGCCAAGCGCGAGGGGCGGCCGCTGAGCGCCGTGGATATCTCGGCAGCGTACGATGCCGTGCCGGTGCTGGGCCCGGGCTTCAAGCGGGCGATTTTCATGGCGGGTGTGGCCAACGTGCGCAACCCGCGGTTGGTCAAGTCGCTCAAGGCCGCGCTGCAGGCGTTGCCCAACGTGACCTTGCGCGAGCACTGCCAGATCACCGGTTTTGTTCAGGAGAGTGGGCGTGTCACCGGCGTGCAGACAGAAGAGGGTGTGCTGCCGGCCGATGACGTGGTGCTCAGTGCTGGCGCCTGGAGTGGTGACCTGCTGCGCACGCTTGGCCTTGAGTTGCCGGTGGAGCCGGTGAAGGGCCAGATGATTCTGTTCAAGTGCGCCGAGGACTTCCTGCCGAGCATGGTGCTGGCCAAGGGGCGTTATGCGATCCCGCGGCGGGATGGGCATGTTCTGGTCGGCAGTACCCTGGAGCACGCCGGCTACGACAAGACCCCGACCGAGGAGGCGTTGGCCAGCCTGAAGGCGTCGGCGATCGAATTGCTGCCGGAGCTCGAGGGTGCTGAAGTGGTTGGGCACTGGGCCGGGTTGCGGCCTGGGTCGCCTGAAGGTGTGCCTTATATTGGGCGGGTGCCGGGGCATGAGGGGCTGTGGTTGAACTGCGGGCATTACCGTAATGGGTTGGTGCTGGCGCCGGCTTCGTGCCAGTTGTTCGCTGATTTGCTGACGGGGGCTGAGCCGATTATCGAGCCGGCGCCTTATACACCTGAAGGGCGCTTGGGCTGAAACAGCCGGGCCCGCTGTGCGGGCCATTCGCCGGCAAGCCGGCTCCCACAGGGATAGCACCGCTCTCAAAGCCTGCGTTGCACCTGTGGGAGCCGGCTTGCCGGCGATGGGGCCAACGTGGCCTCAGGCCGTAATCGGCACCTGCAAATGCCGGCTCGGATAATGCTGCTCATACACCTTGCACACCCGCAGCACCTGCTCATCGGCAAAGCGCCCGGCCACCACCTGCAAGCCCACCGGCAACCCCTCGCGGGTAAACCCGCACGGCACCGACGCCGCCGGCTGCTGGGTCAGGTTGAACGGGTAGCTGAACGGCGTCCACTCCATCCACTGCGCCATCCCCGACCCCGGCGGCACGTTGTGCCCCGCCTCGAACGCCACCAACGGCATCATCGGTGAAACCAGCACGTCATACCGCTGGTGGAACGCATTCATCTTGGCAATCAGCTCGGCCCGCGCCTCCAGCGCCAATGTGTATTCGCTCAGGCTGATGCGTGCGCCCTGTTCGGCAATCCAGCGCAGCCCGGGGTCGAGCTGCGCCCGCTGTTGTTCGCTGAAACTGCTGGCCAACCGCGCCGCGCCAGCGAACCACAGGGTATTGAACACTTCCAGCGGGTCGTTGAAGCCCGGGTCCACTTCCTCCACCTGCGCCCCCAGGCGCGCCAGGCGCTGTACCGCTTGCGCCACCAGCGCCTGGATCTGCGGGTCGACCTGGATGTAGCCAAAGTCGGCGCTGTAGGCGATGCGCACGCCGCTGAGGTTCTGTTCCTGGCCCAGCCAGGGCGCCTGCCGGGCGGCGCCGGCCAGCCCGTCGCGGGCATCGGGGCGGGCCACGCAGTCGAGCATCAGCACCGCATCGTCGACCGTGCGCGTCATCGGCCCCAGGTGCGAGAGCACGGTCATGGCGCTGGCTGGCCACTGCGGCACGTAGCCAAAGGTGGGCTTGATGCCGAAGGTGCCGGTGAACGCGCAGGGGATGCGGATCGACCCCCCGGCATCACTGCCCTGGTGCAGCACGCCCAGGTTCAGCGCGGCGGCAGCGGCCGCGCCACCGGACGAGCCGCCGGCGGTCAGGCGGGTGTCCCAGGGGTTGCGGGTAATGCCGTACAGCGGGTTGTCGGTCACGCCCTTCCAGCCGAACTCGGGGGTGGTGGTCTTGCCCACCAGCACCGCGCCCGCGCCCCGCATGAACGCGCTGAACGGGGCATCCACGTCCCACGGGCCGGCCGCCGAGGTGGTGTGCGAGCCCTTGCGCGTGGGCATGCCGCAGGTCAGCGTCAGGTCCTTGATCGAGGCCGGTACGCCGTCCAGCCGGCCGCAGGGCTCGCCGCGCTGCCAGCGCTGCTCGCTGGCGCGGGCAGCGGTGCGGGCGCCTTCGGCGTCGACATGGCAGTAGGCGTTGACCGCCGGGTTGTGCTGGTCGATGCGCGTCAGCACGTCGTCGACCACCTCGACCGGCGACAGTTGCCGGCGCTGGTACAGGTCGAGCAGCTCGGTGGCGGTGAATGCTCCGATTGCGGTCTTGCTGGTCATCTCAACGGGCTCCCTGGTTGGCGGCCTGGAACATGGCGCGCAGCAGTACATCACAGCCGTCGGCCAGGTCCTGTGGCGCGGCGTTTTCGATTTCGTTGTGGCTGATGCCGCCTTCGCACGGCACGAAGATCATCCCGGCCGGGCCGAGTTCGGCGAGGAAGATCGCGTCGTGGCCGGCGCCGCTGACGATGTCCATGTGGCTCAGGCCCAGCTCGCGCGCGCCCTGGCGCACGGCATCGACGCACTGCTCGGCAAAGTACAGCGGCGGGAAGTCGGCGGTGGGGGTCAGCTCGAAGCGCAGGCCGTGCCTGGCCGCGCTGCTTTCGATGGCCGCGCGCACCTCATCGACCATCGCCTGCAGGTGGCCGGGGTCGAGGTGGCGCAGGTCGATTGTCATGTTCACCTGGCCGGGGATGACGTTGCGCGAGCCCGGGTGCAGGCTCAGGCAGCCGACCGTGCCACAGGCATGCGGCTGGTGGGCATGGGCCACGCGGTTGACCGCCGCCACCACTTCGGCGGCGCCGACCAGCGCATCCTTGCGCAGGTGCATCGGCGTGGGGCCGGCGTGGGCCTCGACGCCGGTGAGCACCAGGTCGAACCACTTCTGCCCCAGGCAACCCTGGACCACGCCGATGGTGGTGCGCTGGTCTTCCAGCACCGGGCCCTGCTCGATATGCGCCTCGAAGTACGCCCCTACCGGGTGCCCGGTCGGCACGCGCGGGCCGGCATAGCCGATACGCGCCAGCTCGGCGCCCACCGACAGGCCCTGGTCATCGACCTTGTCGAGGGTTTCCTGCAGGCCGAACTTACCGGCGAACACCCCCGAGCCCATCATGCACGGCGGGAAGCGCGAGCCTTCCTCGTTGGTCCACACCACCACCTCCAGCGGCGCTTCGGTGGTCAGGTTCAGGTCGTTGAGGGTGCGCATCACCTCCAGCCCGGCCATCACCCCGTAGCAGCCATCGAACTTGCCGCCAGTGGGCTGGGTGTCGATATGGCTGCCGGTCATCACCGGTGGCAAGGCCGGGTTGCGCCCCGGGCGGCGGGCGAAGATGTTACCGATGGCGTCGACGCTGACCGTGCAGCCGGCCTCGCTGCACCAGCGCACGAACAGGTCGCGGGCCTGGCGGTCGAGGTCGGTCAGGGCCAGGCGGCACACGCCGCCCTTGGCGGTGGCGCCGAGCTGGGCCAGGTCCATCAGCGATTGCCAGAGGCGTTCGCGGTTGGCCAGCGCGCCCTGGCCGAGCAGGTGCTGCGAGGGATCGATGCGGGTGTTCATGGGCATTCTCCTTTCAGGCACTCAGGGCCAGGTAGCGGTTCTTGATGCTCGGGTCTTCGCGGAACTGGGCGGCGCTGCCCTGGTAGGCGACGCGGCCTTGTTCGAGCACGTAATGGCGGTCGGCGAGGGCGTCGCAGACCATCAGGTTCTGCTCCACCAGCAAGATCGACAGGCCTTCGCCCTTGATCCGCCGCAAAATCTTCACCAGCTCGTCGACGATCACCGGCGCCAGGCCTTCGGTGGGCTCGTCGAGAATCAGCAGCTTGGGGTCGTTGAGCAGCGCGCGGGCGATGGCCAGCATCTGCTGCTCGCCGCCGGAGAGGGCGAAGCCGCCGTTGCGCCGGCGTTCCTTGAGCCGCGGGAACATGCCGTACACATCCTCCAGCTGCCAGCGGCTGTCCTTGCGCACGGCAATCTTCAGGTTTTCCTCGACACTGAGCTGGCGAAAGATGCCGCGATGCTCGGGCACCAGGGCGATGCCTTGGCGGGCGATATCGAAGATCTCGCGGCCGACCAGCTGCTGGCCGTTGAAGCTGATCTGCCCCTGGCGCGGCCGGACGATGCCGAGGATGCTGCGCAGGGTGGTGGTCTTGCCGGCGCCGTTGCGCCCCAGCAGGGTCACCAGCTCGCCATCGCCCACCTGCAGCGAAACCCCTTCGAGCACATGGCTCTTGTCGTAGTAGGAATGGATCGATTCGACGTTGAGCATCAGGCGGCCTCTCCAAGGTAGGCGGTGCGCACGCGCTCGTCGTTGCGCACCTGTTCCGGGGTGCCCTCGACCAGGATCTGGCCGTGGCTCATGACGGTGATGCGCTGGCTGATCGACATGACGATGCTCATGTTGTGCTCGATCAGCAGCACCGTGTGGTCGCGGCCCAGGTCGCTGATCAGCGCGGTCATCACCGGGATGTCGTCGATGCCCATGCCCGAGGTGGGCTCGTCGAGCATCAGCAAGGTGGGCTTGGCGCAGATCGACATGCCCACCTCCAGCACCCGTTGCTGGCCGTGCGACAGCTCGCCGGCCAGGGTGTCGGCGCGGGCAGTCAGTTTCAGGCGTTCGAGCACCTGGTCGGCGGTGTCCCAGTGGCTGCGCTTGTGCTCCACGCTGCGCCAGAAGTTCAGCGCGCCCAGGCCGTCGCGGCCCTGGGCGGCCAGGCGCAGGTTCTCGCGCACCGAGAGGTTCTGGAACAGGCTGGTGAGCTGGAACGAGCGGGCCATGCCCAGCGCCACCCGGCCGTGGGACGGCTTGCGGATGATGTCCTGGCCGTTGAGCAGGATCTTGCCGGCGGTGGCCTGGCGTTCACCGGTCAGGCAGTGGAACAGGCTGGTCTTGCCGGCGCCATTGGGGCCGATGACCGTGTGGATGGTGCCGGCGCGCACGTTCAGGTCGACGCCGGCCACGGCCTTGAACGGCCCGTAGGCCAGCTCGAGGTTGCGGGTTTGCAGGAGGTAGTCGCTCATCACAGGGTCTCCTTGCTCTTGGCGGGCGCTTTGGCGGCGGCCCGGCGCGAGGGTTGCAGGCGTTTGCCCAGGTCGGCCAGGCCGCCCCACAGGCCACCGCGCATGAACACCACCACCAGGATCAGGATCGCCCCCAGCAGCATCAGCCAGCGTGGCCACAGCTCCGACAGCACATCGCCCAGCACCACGATGGCGCCGGCACCGAGCAACGAGCCGAACAGCGAGCCGGTGCCGCCGACGATGGTCATGATCAGAATGTTCTCGCTCATCATCAGGTCGATGTTCGACAGCGGCGCAAAGTGCAGCAGCATCGCGTAGAGCGCCCCGGCGATACCGGTGATGGCGCCGGACAGCATGAACACCAGGATCTTGAAGTGGCGGGTGTCGTAGCCGATGGCGGCGGCGCGGGTTTCGTTCTCGCGAATGGCCAGCAGGGTGCTGCCGAAGGGCGAGCGGATCACCCGCAGGGCGCCGGCGAAGATCAGCAGGAACAGCACCGCGACGAACACGTAGAAGTGCCGAGGGTCGCCCAGGTCGACCAGCACGTGGCCGGCGATCTCGATGTTCGGCCGCGGCACGTCGAGCAGGCCGTTGTCACCGCCGGTCCAGCTGCTCAGGGTGTAGGCCAGGAAGTAGGCCATCTGGCTGAAGGCCAGGGTCAGCATGACGAAGTAGATGCCCTTGCGGCGGATCGCCAAGGCCCCCACCAGCAAGGCGAGGAAGGCGCCGAACAGTGCTGCGCCCAGCAACGCGCCGAACATCCCCCATTTGAGGTGGATCATCAGCAGCGCCGCGCCATAGGCGCCCACGCCGAAGAAGATGCCCTGGCCGAACGACAGCAGGCCGGTGTAGCCCAGCAGCAGGTTGCAGGCCAGCGCCGCCAGGGCAAAGATCAGGATCTCGGTGGCCAGGGTGGCCGACGGCAGCACCAGCGGCAGCGCCACTAGGCTTGCGACCACCAGCAACAGCAGGGCTGGCGCGCGGCCCTTGGCCACGGGCAATGGATTTTTCTCGCTCATTGTCATGCTCTCCCGAACAGGCCGTAGGGACGTACCAGGATCACCGCCGCCATGGCGCCGTAGATCATCAGGCTGGCGCCTTGCGGCCAGAGGCTGGTCATCATGCTTTGCACCACGCCCACCAGCAGGCCACCCACCAGGGCGCCACCGAACGAGCCCATGCCGCCGATCACCACCACCACGAAGGCGATGCCGAGGATTTCCGGGCCGACGAACGGCTGGGCGCCGCGCAGCGGGGCGAACAGCACCCCGGCGACTCCGGCCAGGCCCACGCCCAGGGCGAAGGTCAGGGAGAACAGGCGGAAGATGTTGGTGCCCAGCAGCGACACGGTTTCGGTGCTTTCACTGCCGGCACGCACCAGGGCCCCGAAGCGGGTGCGCTCGAGCAGCAACCACAGGCCCACGCCGATCAGCGCGGCGAAGCCGATCAGGAACAGCCGGTAGTAGGGGTAGATGAAGTCGCCGATGATCAGCACCCCGCGCAGCTCGGGCGGCACGGCGATGTTCTTGCCCACCGGGCCCCAGATCAGCACCGAGGCCTCCTGGATGATCAGCGCTATGCCCAGGGTGACGAGGATCTGGAAGGTGTGCGGCAGGTGGTAGATGCGTTTGATCAACAGGCGCTCCACCGCCCAGGCCAGTGCCGCCACGGCCAGCGGCGCGATCAGCAGCGCCAGCCAGAAGTTGCCGGTGATGGCCACGGCGGTGTAGCACAGGTAGGCGCCGAGCAAAAAGAACGCGCCATGGGCGAAGTTGACGAAGTTGAGCAGGCCGAAAATGATCGTCAGGCCCACGGCGATGAGGAAGTAGATCATCCCCAGCCCCAGGCCGTTGAGCAGTTGGAACAGGTACAAATCGAGCATGAGCGTGCCCTCGACAGCGCGCGGTGCGGCTGCCTGTACGGGTGTGTTTGACTAACGCCGCGGCTTCAGGCCAGGGCGCAACCGGTGTGGTCGACCTCGACGAACGAGCGGCCGGCGCTGATCACTTCGGCCAGGTCGTCTTCGTCGCGCATCTGCCCCTGGGGCTTGCCGCGCAGCAGGTAGTAATCCTTCATCACCTGGTGGTCGCCGGGGCGGATCAGCTCATCGCCGGTCGGGCCCTGGAAGTGCATGCCCTGCAAGGCGGCGGAAACGGCGGCGCCCTCGAAGCTGCCAGCCTTGCCGATGGCCTCGAGCATGACCTTGGTGCCGATGTAGTCGGCCGCCAGCGGGTAGTTGGGGTTGATGCCGTAGGCCTTGCGGGTGGCCGCCACCAACTGCTTGTTCAGCGGCGTGTCGACCTGGTGCCAGTACTGCGCGCCCAGGTACACGCCCTCGAGCACGTCGCTGCCCAGCTCCTGGAACTGGTCGAGCCCGGCCGACCACACCAGCAGCACTTTCATGCGCTCCTTGATGCCGAAGTTCACCGCCTGGCGCAGGGCGTTGGACGACTGGCTGCCGAAGTTGAGCAGCACCAGCACGTCGGGCTTGGCGGCGATGGCGTTGGTCAGGTAGCCGGAGAACTCCTGCTCCTGCAGCGAGTGGTAGCTGTTGCCGATGTGTTCCACGCCGAACTCGGCGAACACCTTGCGCGCGTTGTCCAGCAGGGCGTCGCCGAACACGTATTGCGGGGTGATGGTGTACCAGCGCTTGGCCTGGGGCAGCTGGCGAATCATCGGCACCAGGGTCTCGCGGATGGCGCCGTAGGTGGGCACCGACCAGCGGAAGGTCGAGGCGTTGCAGTCCTTGCCGGTGATTTCGTCGGCGCCGACCGGGGTCATGAACACGCCGCCGGCCTTGTGGATTTCCTTCGACACCGCCAGCGCCGAGGACGACAGGGTGCAGCCCTGGAAGAAGCGCGCGCCATCCTGGCCAATGGCTTCCTGTACCTTGCGCACCGCCTTGCCGGCGTTGCCTTCGGTGTCGATGACTTTGTACTTGAGCGGGCGGCCGAGCAGCTGTGGGTATTCGGCGATGGCCAGGCGCGAGCCCATGTCGGCATACTTGCCATAGCTGGCGAAGGCACCGGACATGGACTTGAGCCCGTAGAAGGTCAGCGGTTCGTTGGCGAATGCCCGGTGCGCTCCGAAGGGGAGGCTACCTAAGGCACCCAGGGCAAGGCCTGCCTTGAGCAGGGTACGTCTTTGCATGGGTAACTCCTTGGTTGTGGTTATTAGGCAGGAGTGGCAATGACAAAGCGGGTACGGCCGGGCCTGTGTGCAGGCCTCTGTACAGGCGGATCAGTGGTTGTGTTCGAACTCCAGCAGGAAGTGGCGGGCGACCTCGCCTTCAAGGGCGGTCATGTGGTGCTCGGCGTCGCACATGTGCTCGTGCATCAGCCGGCGTACAGCGGGCTCGTCGCTGGCGCGCAGGGCCAGCATCAGTTGCTTGTGGTAGTCGATGTTGGCGGCGGCGAACTGCTGGCGCTTGGGCAGGTAGGCCTTTTTCAGCACCACCAGGTCGCGCAGCAGGTCGTTGAGGAACACCGCCATGAAGCGCAGCAGTGGGTTGGGGCAGCGGTGCGCCAGCAGGGTATGGAACTCCAGCTCCGCCAGGCGCTGTTCGCGCTGGCCTTGCTCGCTGTCTTCCGGGGTGCTGCAGAAGTCGATGTTGGCCTGCAGCGCGGCGTAGTCCGCCTCGCTGAGCTGGCCCATCACCGATACCGCCAGCTCCACTTCGATGACCTTGCGCAGCTGGTACACCTGCTCGCCGTCCAGGTGCTGGAAGTGCAGGTAGTTGCGCAGTGCGCGGCTGGCCGGTTCCGTGCCGACTTCGGCGAGGTAGGCGCCGCCGCTGGGGCCGGTGCGGGTACTGACCAGGCCTTCGACTTCCAGGGCTTTGAGCGCCTCGCGGGCGGTGCCCTTGGAGCATTCGAAGTGCTCCATCAGCTCGCGCTCGGTGGGCAGGCGGTCGCCGGGGTGCAAGGCTTCGGTGACGATCGAGCGCTTGACCGATTCGACGATCATGTCTGAAAGCTTCTGGCGCTTGCGTTTGGGTTTGAGCATTTCGCTATTTTTCATATTTATGCGGATAAATAGGATTTAGCGAATTTTGCCGGGGTGGGTCAATGCTGGCGCGGGGGAGGGGTCGTAAATGGAACGATTAGGTCGCAAACGTGTAGGAGCGGCCTTGTGTCGCGAAAGGGCTGCGTAGCAGCCCCAGGATTTTGCGGTGGTGCATAGATTCTGGGGCTGCTGCGCAGCCCTTTCGCGACACGAGGCCGCTCCTACAGCGAGTGAGGGGAGGCTTAGTGGCGCCCGGGCCCTTGCTCAAGGTGCGCGGGGCTGCAGTACCACTCGTTACCGCGGTGCAGCGCCCGGTCATTGGGCAGGTGCACGCCGCAATGGGCGCAGCGCACCATCTGCAAGGGCGCGTCGAGTTTGGGCTCGGCGTGCGACTGCTGGCTGATCTTGAACTTGCGCCACAGCCAGAACGCGGCGGCGATCAGGGCGATCCAGAAAAGTAGGCGAACCATGGTGTCCAGCTTGTCGAGTGATGAAGGCGTCAGTCTAGGACGCCGCCAATAAAAAAGGGAGGCCTGGGGCCTCCCTTTCTAGTGACGCATGGCTCAGTCGAACAGGCCAAAGGTCATGTAGCTGAACCACGAACGGTCCTTCTCGGCCTCTTTCGGGCCTTCCGGCAGGATCGGGTCGCCATTCTCGTCCTTGGGCAGCAGCGATTCAGGCATTTCCGAGCGGGCGTCCTGGAACTGCTTGACCACGTCCTGGTTGGCGCGGGTTTCGCCCGGCGGCAGCGGTGCGTCGGTCTCGATCAGGCCCAGGGTGGCCTTGGACAGCCAGCTGCGGCCATCGGACTCGGTCTGCTTGGGCTGGAACTGGCCATCGACCAGGCTCGGGTGGTCGGGGTAGTTGAGCTTGAGGGTTTCCAGGCTGGTGTTGGCCAGCTCGTCCAGGTGCATCTTCTGGTAGGCCTCGACCATCACTGCCAGGCCGTCGCCGACCGATGGGGTTTCCTGGAAGTTCTCGACCACGTAGCGGCCACGGTTGGCGGCGGCAACGTAGGCCTGGCGGCCCAGGTAGTAGTCGGCCACGTGGATTTCGTAGGCGGCCAGCAGGTTGCGCAGGTAGATCATGCGCTGCTTGGCATCGGGCGCGTAGCGGCTGTTGGGGAAGCGGCTGGTGAGCTGGGCGAACTCGTTGTACGAGTCGCGGGCGGCACCTGGGTCACGCTTGGTCATGTCCAGCGGCAGGAAGCGCGCCAGCAGGCCACGGTCCTGGTCGAACGAGGTCAGGCCCTTGAGGTAGTAGGCGTAGTCGACGTTCGGGTGCTGCGGGTGCAGGCGGATGAAGCGCTCGGCAGCCGACTTGGCAGCCTCGGGCTCGGAGTTCTTGTAGTTGGCGTAGATCAGCTCGAGCTGCGCCTGGTCGGCGTAGCGGCCGAACGGGTAGCGCGACTCCAGGGCCTTCAGCTTGTTCACCGCACTGGTGTAGCTGGAGTTGTCCAGGTCAGCCTGGGCCTGCTGGTACAGCTCGGCCTCGCTGAGGTTCTCGTCGATGACTTCCTTATTGGAGGAACAGGCCGCGGTGAGCCCGAGGATGGCGATCAGCAGCAGGTGTTTCACTTGCATGGCGGCTTGCGTCCCTTTGACGGCCGCTGTCTTGGGCGGTGCCGTCCTGTTATGATGAGCGCCCCGGCCAACCCCGGGACAAAAGAAGCCGTATTTAACCACAAGCGTGCAGCCGAAACCAAAGGCTGTACGCCCGCCGAATCGAGCATGTCCGAGATCATTCAACTTAGCGCAGAGGTACCGTCCGAACTGGGCGGTCAACGCCTCGACCAGGTCGCCGCCCAATTGTTCGCCGAGTACTCGCGTTCGCGGCTTACTTCGTGGATCAAAGAGGGCCGCCTGACGGTCGATGGTGCGGTCGTGCGCCCTCGAGATACCGTCCATGGCGGCTCGCTGCTCGTTCTGCAGGCCGAACAAGAGGCCCAGGGCGAGTGGGTGGCCGAAGACATCGAGCTGGACATCGTCTACGAAGACGACCAGATCATGGTGATCAACAAGCCGGCCGGCCTGGTCGTGCACCCGGCTGCCGGGCATGCCAGTGGCACCTTGCTCAATGCGCTGCTGCACCATGTGCCGGATATCATCAACGTGCCGCGCGCGGGCATTGTCCACCGCCTGGACAAGGACACCACCGGCCTGATGGTGGTGGCCAAGACCCTGCAGGCGCAGACCAAGCTGGTCGAGCAGCTGCAAAGCCGCACGGTCAGCCGGATCTACGAGTGCATCGTGGTGGGCGTGGTGATCGCCGGGGGCAAGATCGATGCCCCGATCGGCCGTCACGGTGGCGTGCGCCAGCGCATGGCGGTGACTGAAGGCGGCAAGCCTGCGGTCAGCCACTACCGCGTGCTCAAGCGCTTCCGTTCGCACACCCATGTGCGGGTGAAGCTGGAAACCGGGCGTACCCACCAGATTCGTGTGCACATGGCGCATGTGGGGTATCCGCTGGTCGGCGACCAGACGTACGGCGTGCGCTTCCGCATTCCGCCGGCGGCCAGCGTGGCCATGGTCGAGGCGGTGAAGAACTTCCCGCGCCAGGCTCTGCACGCACGTTTCCTGGCACTGGACCACCCGACCACCGGTGAACGCATGGAATGGGCCTCGCCCCTGCCGGACGACTTCACCTGGCTGTTGTCGCTGCTGAACCAGGACCGCGAGGCGTTTATCGGATGAGTGGCCTGACGCAGTCGCTGCTGTTCCCCGACTGGCCGGCCCCGGCCTCGGTACGCGCCTGTGTCACCACCCGCCAGGGCGGCATCAGCCTGCCGCCCTACGAAACCTTCAACCTCGGCGACCACGTGGGCGATGACCCGGCCGCGGTCGCCGAGAACCGCCAGCGCCTGAGTGGCGAGTTCGCCATCCAGCCCGCCTGGCTCAAGCAGGTGCATGGGCTGGTGGTGGCGGACGCCAACCCTGCCGTTGTGGCCGAAGCCGATGCCAGCTGGACCGACCAGCCTGGCATTGCCTGCACCGTGATGACTGCCGATTGCCTGCCTGCGCTGTTCTGCGACCGCGCCGGTACCCGTGTGGCAGCCGCCCATGCCGGCTGGCGCGGGTTGGCCGGTGGCGTGCTGGAAGCCACCTTCGATCGCCTGGGCGTGGCGCCTGAAGAGGTGCTGGTCTGGCTGGGCCCGGCCATCGGCCCGCAGGCGTTCGAGGTGGGGCTGGAAGTGCGCGATGCCTTCACAGCGGTGCACCCCGAGGCGGCCAGGGCGTTTGTCGACGGCGAGCGGCCGGGCAAGCTGATGGCCGACATCTATGAGCTGGCGCGCATTCGCCTGGCGGCGTGTGGGGTGACTGCCGTTTATGGTGGTGGTTATTGCACGGTTTCGGATGAACGGTTCTTTTCCTATCGCCGTACCCCGCAGGGCGGGCGTTTTGCTTCGCTCGTCTGGCTGGATCCTCGCTAGCCTGTACCGGCCTTATCGCGGATAAATCCGCTCCTACAAACACCACGGTACTGTAGGAGCGGATTTATCCGCGATGAAGCCCCCGCTAATCCATCAAGCTGACCCCAGTCAACCCCGCTACGCTTGAATCTTCCAGAATCAACCTTATCTATAAGGTCATCTCAGGCAGGTTTCTTCATTAAAGGTGCTGTCCATCGCTCCGACCTGCCCTTACAGGAAGGTATCCCCATGCGAATAGACCGTTTGACCAGCAAGCTGCAACTTGCAATATCCGATGCCCAATCCCTGGCCGTTGGCATGGACCACCCAGCCATCGAACCGGTGCACCTGCTGCAGGCGCTGATCGAGCAGCAGGGTGGCTCCATCAAGCCCCTGTTGATGCAAGTCGGTTTCGACATCAACGGCCTGCGCCAGGCATTGGTCAAAGAACTCGACCAACTACCGAAAATCCAGAACCCCACCGGCGACGTGAACATGTCGCAGGACCTGGCGCGCCTGCTCAACCAGGCCGACCGCCTGGCCCAGCAGAAGGGCGACCAGTTCATCTCCAGCGAACTGGTGGTGCTGGCTGCCATGGATGAAAACAGCAAGCTCGGCAAACTGCTGCTGAGCCAGGGCGTGACCAAGAAGGCCCTGGAAAACGCCATCAACAACCTGCGCGGCGGCGCGGCGGTGAATGACGCCAACGCCGAGGAATCGCGCCAGGCGCTGGACAAGTACACCGTCGACCTGACCAAGCGCGCCGAAGAGGGCAAGCTGGACCCGGTGATCGGCCGTGACGACGAAATCCGCCGCACCGTGCAGGTGCTGCAGCGCCGTACCAAGAACAACCCGGTGTTGATCGGTGAGCCCGGCGTGGGCAAGACCGCCATCGCCGAGGGCCTGGCCCAGCGCATCATCAACGGCGAAGTACCCGACGGCCTCAAGGGCAAGCGCCTGCTGGCGCTGGACATGGGTGCGCTGATCGCCGGTGCCAAGTACCGCGGCGAGTTCGAAGAGCGCCTCAAAGGCTTGCTCAACGAGCTGTCCAAGCAGGAAGGCCAGATCATCCTGTTCATCGACGAGCTGCACACCATGGTCGGCGCCGGTAAAGGCGAAGGCGCCATGGACGCCGGCAACATGCTCAAGCCGGCCCTGGCCCGTGGCGAGCTGCACTGCGTCGGTGCCACCACGCTCAACGAGTACCGCCAGTTCATCGAGAAGGACGCAGCCCTGGAGCGCCGCTTCCAGAAGGTGCTGGTGGAAGAGCCGAGCGAGGAAGACACCATCGCCATCCTGCGTGGCCTTAAAGAGCGCTATGAAGTGCACCACAAGGTGGCCATCACCGACGGCGCGATCATTGCTGCGGCCAAGCTCAGCCATCGCTACATCACCGACCGCCAGCTGCCGGACAAGGCCATCGACCTGATCGACGAAGCGGCCAGCCGCATCCGCATGGAGATCGACTCCAAGCCGGAAGTGCTCGACCGCCTCGACCGTCGCCTGATTCAGCTGAAGGTGGAATCCCAGGCGCTGAAGAAGGAAGAAGACGAGGCCGCGAAAAAACGCCTGGAGAAGCTCACCGAGGAAATCGAGCGGCTCGAGCGTGAATACTCCGACCTGGAAGAAATCTGGGCCTCGGAGAAAGCCGAAGTGCAGGGCTCGGCGCAGATCCAGCAAAAGATCGAGCAGGCCCGCCAGGAGCTGGACGCCGCCCGCCGCAAAGGCGACCTGAACCGCATGGCCGAGCTGCAGTACGGGGTGATCCCGGACCTGGAGCGCAGCCTGCAGATGGTCGACCAGCACGGCAAGACGGAAAACCAGCTGCTGCGCAACAAGGTGACCGAGGAAGAAATCGCCGAAGTGGTTTCCAAATGGACCGGCATCCCGGTGGCCAAGATGCTCGAAGGCGAGCGCGAGAAGCTGCTGAAGATGGAAGACCTGCTGCACCAGCGCGTGATCGGCCAGAACGAAGCCGTGACTGCCGTGGCCAACGCCGTGCGCCGTTCGCGTGCCGGCCTGTCCGACCCGAACCGGCCCAGTGGCTCGTTCCTGTTCCTCGGCCCGACCGGGGTGGGCAAGACCGAGCTGTGCAAGGCGCTGGCCGAGTTCCTGTTCGACACCGAAGAGGCCATGGTGCGCATCGACATGTCCGAGTTCATGGAGAAACACTCCGTGGCTCGCCTGATCGGCGCCCCACCAGGGTATGTAGGTTATGAAGAGGGCGGTTACCTGACCGAAGCGGTACGGCGCAAGCCTTACTCGGTGGTGCTGCTGGACGAGGTGGAAAAAGCCCACCCGGATGTGTTCAACGTGCTGCTGCAGGTGCTGGAAGACGGCCGCCTGACCGACAGCCACGGGCGCACGGTGGACTTCCGCAACACGGTGATCGTGATGACGTCCAACCTGGGCTCGGCGCAGATCCAGGAACTGGCAGGCGACCGCGAGGCACAGCGTGCGGCGGTGATGGATGCGGTGGGTGCGCACTTCCGTCCGGAGTTCATCAACCGTATCGACGAAGTGGTGGTGTTCGAGCCACTGGGCCGCGAGCAGATCGCCGGTATCACCGAGATCCAGCTGGGCCGCCTGCGCAGCCGTTTGCTGGAGCGCGAACTGTCGCTGAGCCTGAGCCCGGAGGCGTTGGACAAGCTGATTGCCGTAGGTTACGACCCGGTGTACGGCGCACGGCCGCTGAAGCGGGCAATCCAGCGCTGGATCGAGAACCCGTTGGCGCAACTGATCCTGTCTGGCAAGT
This sequence comes from Pseudomonas faucium, assembly GCF_021602585.1. Taxonomy (GTDB): domain Bacteria; phylum Pseudomonadota; class Gammaproteobacteria; order Pseudomonadales; family Pseudomonadaceae; genus Aquipseudomonas; species Aquipseudomonas faucium. Next base: position 206,323 of record NZ_BQIP01000006.1, on the reverse strand, counting down.
TCCTGCCGGGTTCGGCGATCACTGCCACGGTGCAAGGCGAGGACATCGTGTTTGCCTGATAACGCTGCTTGAAAAAACTAGCCCCGCTTCTGCGGGGCTTTTTTTTGCCTGAATGGGCCGGGCCCCATCGCCGGCAAGCCAGCTCCCACATGCTTTCGAAGCCGAGCTGCGGTCAGTGTGGGAGCCGGCTTGCCGGCGAAGGGGTCCGCCCAAACCCCGCAAAACCTGGGCCTCCCAACCTTTTTTGATAACTTGCTGAAAATTTTGAAATTTTTGCTTGCATCTAAAATCGAGTGCCCCTAATATACGCCGCGTTGTCAGCCACTAAGCGAATCACCAGCAACAACGGTGATCGCAAAACAACTTACAAATCAGTAAGTTGAATGAAAAAAAGGGGTTGACAAGCAAAACGAAGAATGTAGAATAGCCGGCCTCAGCAGCGACAAAGCGAAAGCGAAGAAGCTAAAGAGTTCGAAGCTAACACAGCCTTCGAAGTTGTACCGAAGTTCAGTTCCGCGATAGCTCAGTCGGTAGAGCAAATGACTGTTAATCATTGGGTCCCTGGTTCGAGTCCAGGTCGCGGAGCCAATCTCGGGGTGTAGCGCAGTCCGGTAGCGCGCCTGCTTTGGGAGCAGGATGTCAGGAGTTCGAATCCCCTCACCCCGACCATTTTCAGGGTCGTTAGCTCAGTTGGTAGAGCAGTTGGCTTTTAACCAATTGGTCGTAGGTTCGAATCCTACACGACCCACCATGTAAAGAGGGCATCTCGAAAGAGATGCCCTTTTTCTTTTGCCTAGAATTTATCCCACGCAAAAAAAATGCACCTTTCGGTGCAGTTCGCATGCCCCTGTGGGAGCCGGCTTGCCGGCGATGAGGCCAGTGCAGACAACCTGGCCTCATGCCGCTCGCTACATCAGTGCAGCTTCAACCGCGGCTCGGTGCCGCGCCCAATCTTGCTGCCCAGCATCATCAGCGCCGTGCGGAAGAACCCAAACAGCGCCATCTGGTGCATGCGGTACAGCGACACATAGAACATCCGCGCCAGCCAGCCTTCCAGTTTCACGCTGCCCATCAGGTTACCCATCAGGTTGCCCACCGCCGAGAAGCGCGACAGCGACACCAGCGAGCCGTAATCCTTGTACTCGTAAGTGGGCAGGGCTTTGTTCTCCAGCCGCGCCTTCAGGCTCTGCGCCAGCATCGAAGCCTGCTGGTGTGCCGCCTGCGCCCGAGGCGGTACGTTGCGGTCGCTACCCGGTTGCGGGCAGGCGGCGCAGTCACCGAAGGCGAAGATGTTGTCGTCGCGGGTGGTCTGCAGGGTTGGCTTGACCACCAGCTGGTTGATGCGGTTGGTTTCCAGGCCATCGATGTCCTTGAGGAAGCCCGGCGCACGGATACCCGCCGCCCACACCTTCAGGCTGGCCTGGATCACTTCGCCATCCTTGGTTTTCAGCCCGTCCTCGGTCACTTCGCTGACCGCGGCATTGGTCAGCACTTTCACGCCGAGTTTTTCCAGCGTCTTGTGCACCGGCACGCTGATGCGCTCGGGCAGGGCAGGCAGGACCCGCGGGCCGGCTTCGATCAGGGTGATGTGCATGTCCTTGGGCTGGATGCGGTCCAGGCCATAGGCTGCCAGCTCGTGGGCCGCGTGGTGCAGTTCGGCCGCCAACTCGACACCGGTGGCACCGGCGCCGACGATTGCCACGCTGATCTGCTCGCTGGCCACGTCGCCTGCGTGGGCACGCAGGTAGTGGTTGAGCAGTTGCTGGTGGAAGCGCTCGGCCTGCTTGCGGGTGTCCAGGAACAGGCAGTGCTGCGCCGCGCCCAGGGTGCCGAAGTCGTTGGTGTTGCTGCCCACGGCGATCACCAGGGTGTCGTAGGCCAGGGTGCGCGCAGGCAGCAGCTCGCGGCCCTCTTCGTCGAGGGTGGCGGCCAGTTGAATCTGCTTGCCTTCACGGTCCAGGCCGCTCATGCGCCCCAGCTGGAAGTTGAAGTGGTTCCACTTGGCCTGGGCCACGTAGTTCAGTTCGTCTTCCGAGGAGTTGAGCGAGCCGGCGGCCACTTCGTGCAGCAGCGGCTTCCAGATGTGCGTGAGGTTGGCGTCGACCAGGGTGATCTCGGCCTGCTTGCGCTTGCCCAGGCTTTTACCCAGGCGGGTCGCCAGTTCCAGGCCGCCGGCGCCGCCGCCGACAATCACGATGCGATGAGTCATGGGAATATCTCATAAGGTTTACGGAATCCGTGGCCGTGCCGGCCGGCCGCAAACTGCACGAGGGGAGGGCGAGCGCAAGGCAGCTCATAGCACCAGTCCACTCAGCAGGCGGCTGATGAGGCCCAACCCGATGGTCACCGCCAGCACCAGCGCAAGGAGCAACCAAGGCCGGAAGGGCCTGCGCTCGACTTGATGCTGGGGGGCTCGCAGATACTCATCGACACGACGCTGATCTTCAGGATTCAGGCGGCTGGTCATGGTGGGCCTCGTCAGGTAGACGTTTGTGACTGCATGCACGCTACAGCGTTCATGCAAGCGCTTGAAACAAATGATAATGCTTTCTATCCCTGGCGCCGAGTGTACGCCATCGCAAAGACTCTCGGCACTGGATCAAAGACTGATGCCCACGTCGAACACGATGCTGCGCCCCAGGTTGCCGCGCAAGAAATCCGGCGCATCGGGGTGGGCGAACAGCACCCGGGCGAAGGTCGGCCCCACCAGCGACAGCGACCGCCAGCCCTGGCGCAGGTATTCGGTGGGCGGCGGGAAGTGGGTGTTGAGGTCGAGCACCTCGCGCTTGAGGCTGGCGAAGGCGATGATGTCCAGCTCGTTGAGCTCCAGCCCGCGTTCGCGGTAGTTGTGCGCCTTCTTGCGCAAGGTCGGGGCCAGGCGCGCCAGCAGCTCGCTGGCGGCGATGCGCCGGGGCCGCGCTTCGCGGCGCACCAGCTGGGCCAGGGAGAAGGCGCTGCGCCTGCGCTGCAATTCTTCGCGCCATTCGTCATTGAGCCGGCGCCCTTCATCGAGCACGAAAAACACCTCGAAGGCCGCATCGCGGAACAGCACGTCCGGCGGCTCCTGGCCAGCCGGGGTGAAATCCTCGCTGCGATAGGGGATGTTCAGCCCCTGCAGCAGGCGCTGGCATACCCAACGCTCCCGCTCCCACTTGCGTGCATTGGAGAGGAAGGCATTGGCTTGTTCGGCCTGGATGGTGAGCAGGCGCAGGTAGTCTGAGTCATCCATGCCACAAGCTTAGTCGCTAATCCATGACGATAAGATGCTGTTTTCAATGGGTGTAGACTCAAGCTTATCCACAGGCCGGCAAGGGGTATGCCTCAGGTGATCAGCGCGCAGGTGTTGTCCGATACCAGCCTAAGCCTTGGCTGGCTGGGTTATGTGCCTTTGTTGGTGTGGGCGGCCAGCCGTACCCGCTGGGTGGAGCTGTTCACCGACCGGCGCCGGCAGCACCTGCTGTTTGGCACGGTGTTCTGCCTGTTTGCCCTGTGGCTGGTGCGGCGCGACTTCGATACCGGGGTGTCGTACCACTTCATCGGCATGACGGCCGTGACCCTGCTGCTGGATTGGCCGCTGGCGATTCTGGGGGGCTTCTTCGCCCAGCTCGGGTTGCTGGCGCTGGGGCGGCAGGACCTGGCCGCGCTGGGGGTGAACGGGTTGTTGCTGGTGGGTTTGCCGGTGCTGATTACCGAGGTGTGTGCCCTGCTGGTCGAGCGGGCGCAGCCGCGCAACCTGTTCGTGTACATCTTCTGCTCGGGGTTTTTCCCGGCTGCGCTCACGGTGCTGGTCTGCGTGTTGGCGGCGCTGGGTTTGCTGTGGCTGGATGGGCGTTTCGCCATGCCGGAGTGGTTGAGCGACTTTGTGGGCTACCTGTGGCTGATGATGTTCCCGGAGGCGTTCATCAACGGCATGGTGATCAGTGCGCTGGTGGTGTTTTGCCCAGAATGGCTGGAGACGTTCAACCGCACCCGGTATCTGCAGGCGCCGTGGAAGGAGGATGAGCGGTGATCTACGCGGTATGAAGCCGCGTGTAGGAGCGGCCTTGTGCCGCGAAAGGGCCGCAAAGCGGCCCCCGGATCTTTGACATTGCGGGGAAATCTTGGGGGCCGCTGCGCGGCCCTTTCGCGACACAAGGCCGCTCCTACAGGCTTAGTGCCGAGGCTCCAGATCCCCTGAATACAGCTCATCCTCGGACTCTTCAGCCCCCGGAATCTTGTGCTCCTCGGCCGCCCAGGCCCCCAGGTCGATCAATTTGCAGCGATCGGAACAGAACGGCCGGAACGCGCTCTTCTCGTTCCATTCCACAGGTGCGCCACAGGTCGGGCAATCGACGGTCAATGGCTTGCTCATGGCTGGCCTCCTCGTAAAGTCAGGTAAAAGTGGTGCAAACGGTCGATCTGCTGGTGCAAAGCCGCCAGGTCGCCGTCATTCACCACCACATCATCGGCATGGCGCAGGCGCTCCTCGCGGGCCAGTTGGGCGTCGAGAATCGCCTGCACCTGCTCGGCGCTGGTGTTGTCACGCTGCAAGGTGCGCGCCACCTGCAATGCCTGGGGCGCATCGATCACCAGCACACGCTGGGTCTTCAAGTGCTGGCCAGACTCGATCAGCAGCGGCGACACATACACCGCATAAGGCGACTGCGCCTTGGCCAGGTAACTGAAAATCTCCTGCCCGATCAGCGGGTGCAGCAGCTGCTCCAGCCATTTGCGCTGCGCCGGGTCGGCGAAGATCAACTGGCGCAGGGCGGCGCGATCGAGCTGGCCATCTTCCAGCAACACGCCGGGGCCGAAGCGCTCGACGATGCTGGCCAGGGCCGGGCGGCCGGGTTCGACGACCCAACGCGCCGCCTGGTCGGCATCGACCAGGTGCACGCCAAGTTCGACGAAGCGTTCGGCGGCTGCGCTCTTGCCGCTGCCGATGCCGCCGGTAAGGCCGAGAATCCAAGGTGTGAAGGCCGCAGTGGTCATCAGAATCCAAGCAGTTGCAGGTAGGAAGCGTATATTTCATCACCCCAGAGCACAGCAATCCACCCCGCAATGGCCAGATAAGGGCCAAAGGGTATCGCCATGCTCACCGGGCGTTGGCGCAGGCGCAGCAAACTCAGGCCGATTACCGCCCCCAGCACCGACGACAGCAGCAGGGTCAGGGGCAGTACCTGCCAGCCCGCCCAGGCGCCGATCAGGGCCAGCAGCTTGAAGTCGCCATAGCCCATGCCTTCCTTGCCGGTCACCAGCTTGAACAGCCAGTACACCGTCCACAGGCTCAGATACCCGGCCACCGCGCCCCACAAGGCATGGCTCAGCGGCACGAAGATGCCGCAGGCGTTGACGATCAGCCCCAGCCACAGCACCGGCAGCACCAGCACATCCGGCAGCAGGCCGTGGTCGGCATCGATCAGGCTCAGGGCCAGCAGGCTCCAGGTCAAAAGCAGTGCGAACAACGCCGCGAGCGAGGGGCCGAAGTGCCAGGCCACCACCAGCGATAGCGCCGCACAAACGGTTTCCACCAGCGGATACCTGGCACTGATGGCGCCTTTGCAGGCCGAGCAGCGCCCGCGCAGCATCAGGTAACTCAGCAGGGGGATGTTCTCCCACGCCCGAATGCGATGCGCACAATGCGGGCAGTGGGATGCAGGCAGGCACAAGTCGAAGCGCTCGTGCCGGTGAGGTTCAAGCCCCAGTACCTCCTGGGCCTCCCGCTGCCATTGGCGCTCCAGCATGATCGGCAGGCGATACGCCAGCACATTGATGAAGCTGCCCACCAATAGGCCGAGCAAGGTCGCCAAGGTGATGAAGTACGCCGGCTGTTCAGCCAGCAAAGTCCATAAAGTCATGTTCAGATCAAGCTACCCAACTGAAAGATCGGCAGGTACATCGCCACCACCAGGCCGCCTACCAGCACGCCCAGGACCGCCACGATGGCCGGCTCGAGCAGGCTGGTCAACTGCTCCAGCGCCTGGCTGACCTGTTCCTCGTAATGGCTGGCGGCTTTATCCAGCATCTGCTCCAGCGTGCCGCTGGATTCGCCGATGGCGGTGAGTTGTATCAGCAGGGGTGGAAACATCGGCTCGGCCGTCATCGCCTGGTGCAGCCCCTGCCCATTGGCCATGCCCTGGCGCAGGCGCAGTACGGCCCGTTGCTGCAAGTCGCCCCCGCAGGCCCCGGCCACCGTGCCCAGTGCATCCAGCAACGGCACCCCGGCGGTATACGCCGTGCCCAGGCTGCGGGCGAAGCGCGCCAGGGCGGCTTGCCCGAGCAGCGTGCCGAATACCGGCACACGCAGCGCCTGCCGAGATATCCACAGGCGGGCCGGCACATGCTTGCGATACAGCGCACGCCCACCCAGGCAGAGCACAACGGCAGTTATCAACAACAGCGGCGCCACACGCCCCAGCCCTGTGGACAAGTCGATGACCCACTGCGTGAAGGCAGGCAGCGGCGCATCAAAGCCCGCGAACAGCGCCTGGAAACGCGGAATCACTTCCAGCAACAAGATTGCCGACACCCCCAGGCCTGTCAGCAACAGCAGCAGCGGATAGAGCATCGCCTTGCGCAGTTTCTTGTGCAGCGCCTGACGCTGCTCCAGCATCGCCGCCAGCTGTTCGAGTTGCCGGTCCAGCGTGCCGGACTGCTCGCCCACCCGCACCAGGTTGCAGTACAACGCATCGAACCAGGCCGGGTGACGCTGCAAGGCATCCGCCAGCCCAAGCCCCGCGCCCACATCCTGTTGCAAGCGCTGCAGCAACGCCGCCTGCCCGGCATCGCAGCCGCTGCGGCCCATCACCTCGAACGCCTGCAGCAGCGGCACACCCGCTTTCAGCAATGTCGCCAACTGCCGGCTGAAGCCCGCCGGGTCGCATTTGCCCCGCCCCTTCGGCCAGCGCCAGGCCCACTCGCCAACGGCGCGTAAATGCGCAACGTGAATCCCCTGATGCAACAGCCCGGCGCGCACATACGCCGGGCTGCGCCCACGCGTTTGGCCACTGACGGCTGCGCCACTGGCATCGGTGCCGTGCCAGGCGTATCGCTGAGTCGAATGCTTCATGCAAAGGTCCTTTTTGCCGTTGCGACAAGCCTGGAAACAGCTTGCCGCGTCCTTGGAGGGGCACGCTTCCCTGAGGCTCACTAGAGTAGTTCAGCGAGCATGACGCCCAGACGGGCAGGGGTGACAAAAGGTGTCCGTTCAGGCCTACTGCGCCGCTGCGAGTCTGGGGTCGAGCCTGACCCCACCGAGTATGCGAATCAAAAAGGAAAACGTTCATGAAAGGGCAACGCGGTATCACCCTGATCGAACTGATGATCGTCGTGGCGATCATCGGCATTCTGGCGACCATCGCCATCCCGATGTACACCAACCACCAGGCCCGCGCCAAAGCGTCCGCCGGCCTGCTGGAAATCTCCGCGCTGAAGACCGCGATGGACCTGCGCCTGAACGAAGGCAAGGACGTGGCCGACGTCGCCGCCCTGGGCGGCCAGGCGGCCACGTCCCATTGCGCCATCACCGCCCAGGGCAGCGCCGCCAATGGCAGCGCCACCATCGGCTGCACCCTGGCCGATGCACCGGCCATCGTGCTCGGCAAGACCCTCACCCTGACCCGCTCGGCCACCGGCTGGAGCTGCGCGACCAACATCGAGGAAGACCTTGCGCCGACGGGCTGCAAGGGAGCTTGAGGGCAGGGGAATTAGCGAGGGGAAACAGGGGTTTGCGTAACGGCTGCGGCAGTGGTACGTTGCGCTACACGCCGGTGTAGCTCAGTCGGTAGAGCAGCGCACTCGTAACGCGAAGGTCGCAGGTTCGATTCCTGTCTCCGGCACCAGTTCAGGTTCCAGCGAAGGCTACCAAAATCTCTGGAACCCCCGTAAAACCCGCCTTCTGGCGGGTTTTTTCGTTATGGCATTCCGTCGGAATCCGACAGCTGCCAGCCGATTTAGGGGTAACGTTTGGGATAAAGTCGATTCGATAAAGGGGTTTACCCTTATGGCTCGTACTACTGCTCCCCTGACCGACACCGCCTGCCGTTCGGCCAAACCTACTGACCGCGGCTACAAGCTTTTCGATGGCGACGGTCTTTACCTCCTCGTTTACCCCAATGGCCGCAAAGGCTGGCGCTTCCGGTATGTGAAACCGGATGGGCGAGAGGGGCTGACCTCGTTTGGCAACTATCCCGTTATTGGTCTCGCAGATGCTCGGCAGAAGCGTCTGGAGACCAAGCGGATGCTGGCTGAGGGCATTGATCCGATTGAGTCCAAGCAACAGGCCAAGGCCGAGGCGGTTGTCAGAGGCCACACATTCGAGCGCGTTGCCTTGGACTGGCATAAGGAAATGTCCGTGAAGTGGGCGCCTGGCCATTCGAGGACCGTTCTGAGTCGTTTGAAGACTCACGTATTCCCGCTGCTAGGCGCACGCGCCATCGTTGATCTGGATACCTTCGACCTCATGCAGCCGCTTGAGGCGATCAAGAAGCGCGGCACGATCGATGTGGCCTTAAGGGTACAAAACTACCTTCAGAGCATCATGCGTGAGGCGAAGCGACTGAGGTTGATCACCGTGAACCCTGCATATGACCTTGAGGGCTTCATCAGCGCGCCACGGGTTACGCACCGGCCTGCACTCCCGCTGTCACGTCTGCCTGAGTTGATGGACCGCATCGAGAACTACAAGGGACGTACGCTGACTCGGCTGACCGTCATGCTGTCCCTGCATGTGTTTGTCCGGTCCAGCGAATTGCGCTTCGCACGTTGGAGTGAGTTCGCTCTTAAGCGCGGCATATGGGAGATACCTGACACGCGGCCCGCTTTGGATGGCGTCCCGTATTCGACCAGAGGCACGAAGATGGCGGGCGACATCCATCTGGTCCCGCTTTCACCGCAAGCGGTGGCGTTGCTCGAACAGATTCATGGGATCACGGGGTACTTCGATCTGGTGTTCACCAGTGACGCTCGCTCGTGGAAGCCAATGTCCGAGAACACGGTCAATAGCGCTTTGCGGAACATGGGCTACGACACCAAGACCGAAATTTGCGGGCATGGCTTTCGCTCCATAGCGTGCAGTGCCTTGGTCGAATCCGGGCTGTGGTCAGAGACGGCTATCGAGCGGCAGATGAGCCACAGGGAGCGCAACAATGTTCGGGCGGCGTATATCCACAAGGCTGAGTTCCTGGAGGAACGGCGAATGATCATGAGCTGGTGGAGCCGTTACCTCGAAGCGAACCGGCAGGAGCATATCTCGCCGCATGAGTTCGCGAATCAGACCGGGGCAAACGTTTCTCGCCTCAGAGCGAGGCGTGGCGCAGTCGAGTGAGCTTATTTATCGGATAGCAGGTAAGAAAACACGCCCGTGCATGTATTTGATTGGTGATTTCACAACAAAAACCTTATGAATCAATTGCTTAAATTACGCCGGTTGAGCGTGTGCCGCCAATTCCTTGCAGATTTATCTGCCCTGACCCGCTAGCGTAAAGAGGCAGGTTTATCGCCAGTATCTCCTGGGGAAGATAGAAATTCAGCGTGTAAGTCAGCTCGTCTTTTCTCGTGAGCGTAACGAGGTGCGTGTGGCAGCCGGCTTTTGTTCGCAATTTGGGAACACTCCCTTGACGTGTGGTAGGGGTTGAGGTAGCTTGTTCCCAAATTGGGAACAAAGCGACGATCATGAGATTGCTTGGTAGAGAGAAACTGCCTCCTCTTCAGGGGGAAAGCGAGCATATCCGCAAATGGATTTGTGTATGGGTGAGTGAGATCGGTCACGCAAAGTGGAAGGTTCCAGCCGAGCTACTCGAACAGTACCCTAATGCCCTTTCAACTTCCGAAGATACCTTTCTCTTCTCTATCTGTGAGTCCAACACATTCTTAGAGTTGAAGATCGCTTTTGCCCAAGGAATTGCAATAATCACTGCAATAGTGAAAAAATTATGAAAATCTTGAGCCCTAAAATTATCAAAACAGAGGAACAATACCTCGAATACTTTCATGAGGTGCATTCTCTGATAATTTCTTCTCCGAGACTTGGTTCGGAGGAAAGTGATAGGCTCGAACTGCTTTCGATGCTCATAGAGGACTATGAGAAGCAAAAATATCCAGTAGAGGCTCCTGATCCAATTGACGCTATTCTTTTTCGTATGACCGAAAAGGGATTGAAGCAAGCCGATTTGGTTCCATATTTTGGGACCAGAAGTAGAGTGTCAGAAGTATTAGCGAGGAAACGACCTCTCACAGTGCCTATGATTAGAGCTCTGGCAGTAGGGCTTGGTATTTCAGCTGACACCTTGGTTGGGCTTGATGAAGTTGGGAGCAGCCAAAATAAGTCTAATGTAGACTGGTCAAAGTTCCCTGTTAAGGAAATGGTTGCTAGGGGCTGGATTGACACCATCACTAGTAAAACAAAGAAAGCTGTAGAGGACATCGTTCAGGGATTTATAGCGGAAATGGGGCTGCAAGAAAGTGGAGCTTCTTTCCGGCGTACGCTTTCAGGTGACTCACCTACTCCAACGACAACTTATGCGCTTTATGCATGGCTGGCTAGGGTTATACAAAGAACGCGGCAGATGAAAAGTGAGCTTCCGGAGTACGATAAGACAAAAGTCGGTGAAGCCTTAATCAAAGAGGTCGTTCAGCTCAGTCGTTTTGAGGAAGGGCCTCGAATGGCAGTGGAGTTGCTTAAAAAACATGGTATAGCAGTAATTATTGAGCCTCAGCTAAAAGGTACAATGCTTGATGGTGCTGCTCTTAAAGAGGTAGACGGTACCCCTATTATTGCGCTGACCTTGAGGTATGACAGGGTCGACAATTTCTGGTTTACTCTGGTGCATGAAATGGTCCACGTTTGGAAACATATCGATGACGCCAGTGAAGCTATCCTAGATGATTTGGAGCACGGCAGCACCGACAAAAGAGAGTCAGAGGCTAATAGAATAGCACGAGATGCATTCATACCCCGGGCGATGTGGAAGCGTACCGATGCATATTTGAAACCAAGCAGAGAGACGATTATTAACTTAGCTAAAGAGCTTAAGATACACCCAGCGATTATAGCTGGTCGCCTTAGAAAAGAAGCGGGTAATTATAACCAGTTTACCGATCTAATAGGCCAAGGAATGGTTAGGGCTCAACTCGAAAATCTATGAGGTATGAAATATGAATAATCAGTATTTCCCCATCGTTCGAGCTAAATCTGGTGAGATGGAGGCGCTGTCTTACTTGAAAAAGTTGGACAAGTCTTCGTTTGAGCGTTGTACGCCTATATTTGAGATCACCAAGCTTGAAGGTAGAGATCTTGAAGTCGCATGTAAGAAAAGCGTTACCCCTTATGAGTACTATCTAGATAAGCGTGCGCATGAGATCGCTGAGGTATTTAGGGGTAAGCGCGTAATGCTCGATGTCTCGCAATGGCCTACCGAGTTCACTACCGAAGGTGGTGAACAAGTATTGAGTTATGTTTGCAATAGGCTGAACGACGTGGGGGTTGTTGTTTGCCCTGTGATCGGATATGACAGATGGGATGCGGTAGAGTACCGAGAAACCATCAAGGCTATGGATTTGCCGAATGACGCATTTTTCTGTATCAGGCTGGATAACTTGGCTATTGAGGACCTTGGAGACCCTGATCACCTCAACGAGATAATTGAAGATATGATACTGAGTGCGGGGCTGAATGAGTCCAGCACTCCAGTAATCATTGATATCGGCGATGTGACCAGGTTGCCAATGCAGGAACTGATGGAAGTCATAGAGTCTGCTTACGGGCACATGAAAGGCCTAGGTTTTGAGAAAATCATCATAAACGCAAGTTCGATACCAGACACTATTGATAAAGCAGTAAAAGATCGCGACTCAAGTGGCTTGGTTCAGCGAAAGGAAATGATTGTATGGAAAGGTTTTCTATCCGCTAATCCGCGAGCCTCTCTCTATTTTGGTGATTATGGAGTCAGGAGTCCTCGGTCTTCAGATAATATTGCGCCAAATATGAATGCTAAGATTAGATATACAGTAAATAATGCATTCTTTGTAGTTCGCGGTCACTCTGTGAAAGGCGAGGGCGGCTTTGCTCAAAGTCAAACCCTTGCGAAAACAATTGTGAGCTCACTTCACTACAGGCAGCCCAACTTCAGCTGGGGCGATGCCATGATCAAGCAATGTAGTTTAGGTAAGATAGTAGGTAGCCCAACTGATTGGATCGCTTATGACACTAGTCATCACTTGCAGTCGGTTATTGGTGAAATACACGAGTTCACTACCCAGATCGCAGCCATTGCAGCTCGTGTTTAACTGAGGTAGGGGGCAACAAAATCTTGATTGTGCACCCCCTCACTCTTTGAGCCCGAACCAATTAAAAATGGGAGGGCTTGCGGTGAAATGCTGTCATTTAGCAGAAACTAAACTCGTCACAGCTGATCTTCGCTACTGGTAGGCAGTCACTGGAGCTGACTCGAATCCATCCAAGGATCGCAAGACTACGGATCGCAGAGGCGATAGCTTCTCGTTTGGATTCGGTATTCCAAGCCTTCTTCCACGACAGGACGAAATCAAAAACCTCTCGCTCAGGCACAATTGTAACTTTCTGGTCTTCTTTGAGCTTGCTTACCGCATAAAAAACGGTCGCCACTTCTTCAGCTTGTTCTGTGTTTTTAATTCTACTAAAAAGATCAACGGTTTTTGATATTTTACTATCGTTGCGTTGTAGTACATCTTTAAATTTATCGCGCGCAGATTTATATTCTGGCCCAGTTCTTAGTGAATTCATTCGTCCTAATTGAACTTCACTTATGAGATTCGCGTTCGCTAAGGTGCTCAAAAGCTTTTGTACTTCTTCAGAGAAAGGACCGTAGCTTGCTTTTTTGAAGTCTAGATTGGTGTCAACGCCCAAAGCTGTGATGGCATGACAAATTTTTTGAAAAATGGTACGTCCAACTTTAGGTGCGTATGGTTGAGACTCAAGTTGGTGTAGAACTTCTAATAGCACAATCCAGTTTGGATTTATCTTCTGGTTTTTCGAGCCTTTGTGCGAAGATACTTCGAAAAGATTTTGCTGTGACGGGCTAAGAAAGTCGGTAGTGAGTTGGCTCACTGGAGTACCAAATGGTGCGTACATTTCCACCGGAATGTCAATCTTCGAAAGCATCTTATACATGATTGGCCCTATCAGTTCCCACTCCAGTCCGCCATTTCCACAACCCAAAGGAGGAAAGGCTACGGATGTGATATTCCATGTTTTATAGTTTTCAACAAAAATCACTAGCCCGTTTTGTATGTCCACCAGTTTGGAGGGGGAGCGCCAGTGGTCTTTGGTTGGAAAATTTATAATTGAAGTTCCGAGGATGTCCGTGTAAATGTAAGGTATGCCGGGTTTGACAAGCTTTTGTGAGCATCTTTCCACGTAGTCTTGCATTAGGCCCGGCCAGCGTTTTTTGAATTCTAATGCTACGCCCTTGCCCATCACGCCGACGCAGTTCACGGTATTGACCAACGTCTGCGCGTTGCTTTGGAACATGTCGCCTATAAGAACTCTGATCACGCTGTTCACCTGAAGAAAAGATGAGGGTTGGACGTTACTGGGATTCGCCAGTTCAACCCAGCGAGTACAGTCTCAACTTTTTGCTTCGTTGGGTCGTCACAAGTGTAGAACCCTGTGATGTAGCCAGGGGCCACAGCCCCAGGAACAAGGGTTTCAGCACATTTCGCAGCCTTTTTTTGCCATTCGACAATCTGTTCCTGATCTTTCCAGGAGTCCGCGAACACGTAGTCGAAATTGATTCTTGCCATACCGTCAGGATAGGAATGAAACCTTACGTAGTCCGAGGCAGCATTCTGGTCGCTCACTACTACATTGGGGAGCTCTAGCACTCCACGGCTGACCCTGACAACACAAAGGTCTGGATGAGCATTTTTCCTGAGGTATAGCATTGGATTGCGGGCGCAAAAATAAAGATTCGCATACTGATGCAGACGCATTCCGTTTGGGACTGTCTTGCCTACCCTACGATCCTGAATTGCTTGGGCGGCTACCGATGAATGCGGAAGCGCTGCAGCTCGGTCGTGGCAGAGAATTCCGTGCTGGAACACTGATGGAAGATTCTCGATTGGCATGATGCAGTGCAATTCTACTACACGGTGGCTCATAGGCATCCCATCCATACGTCAGGTGCGCACTATACCTCAAGCATGGCATTTCGCCTTCAACCGCTCGGAGGTTTTTGCCGTTTGCTTGTTCTTCGAACTGGTAGACAGCCTTGGATGCTGCGGCATCTACATCGGAAGGCATCCACCTACCAAAAACCTTCGCAATCATAGCCCAATCGCTATGCGCCATCTGCTTGGTCACCCACATAGTCAGATGCTCTCGCCTGGATCACAAGCTCAACCTCCCAGCATTTGCATTGAAATCCAGCATCCATGCACGCCCATCAACGTGAGTTGGCCCGCCGACAATGCTCCTGCTCGTACCAGCATTTTCTGAGAGCTGATACGTTGGTCCGCATCGACACCATTTGGCTGCGACCGAGTCCGCGGATATGCGTGCCGGCGCCGGCAGGCCCGCTGCGTCGGCACATTCTTGAGATCGGCATCCGGGTCATCTCCGCAAGACGGGGTGCCCGGACGCTGGCAGTGAGCGCACGATCCAACGCACGGCTTTGAGGTTTCGATGATCTGCTTTCCATGCGGGTCCATCCAAACAGGGCTGCACAGCCGCCCTGTTTGGATGGACCTCACCTAAAAAATCAAAAGCACCCAATCGGCCACTGGAAGTCACGGGATTCCGTACACGCCCAATGCAATTTTCAACCGCAAAATCCAGCCGGCGAGTCGCTTGACCCTCTCGGATTGCGGGCGTAGAAAAGACAGTGCAAAGGCTGTCGTTGACAGCCCCCCAGGTGACCCGAGCCTTCAAGGTCACGCCGCTCTCGCGGTGGTTCTCCCCAAGGGCGATTCGCATTCGGCAGCTCGCCCGGTCGCCTCCCCGGTGATGGATGCTCTTACACATGTGGCCCTCGTGCGCTAGAAACACCGTATCTCGCTGCGCTGCAGCAGCCTATCCGCTTGGCCGAATCTTGCGCCAACCTGTGCCCGTCTCTTTTTCTGGAAAGAGACGGGCACTTCTAACACTGCTGCAGCCCTGATCGCACATGGCTTTGCGGCAATCCCCCTCGTGACAATCGGCGTGACAAACGCCGATGTCACCAGCAACAGCCTTGTAGATGATGGTGCCGCAGACCAGGGAATGGACTGCACCTGACTGACAATCAGGCATGCCCCAGTCATCGCATTGCTGCATTCACCCGGCTCAGGATCTTCAGGCGCTGATTTAGTCAGCCAGCACTGCCTCCACCCGCCCACCGGCAACGGTGTTAAGGAGGCCAGATCATGAGATGCCCTTGCTCCCGGTTGTAAGGAGCCGTCAGTCCCGCGTAGTGGACATTCCCCACAGGTCGCAGGGGCCTTGATCCCTGATAACACTCAACATTCTTGGCGGGATGACGTGGGGCGAGGATCGGAGAACGGCAGATGAGGTGACCAATATGGCATTGGTGGGTAGACGCGATGGTCGTAATTTCGGCTATGGCAGGCAGTTGAGCTACGCAGGGCGGCAGGCGCTGAAAGACATGTTCGGCGGCGGTCATTACGGCACGGTCAAGGCGCACACTGATCGGTGGCAGGCATTCGTGAAATGGTGCCGCTCCGAACAAGGGCCCGGTATCAATGATGCGCGGCACATTGATCGAAAAGTGTTGGCCGACTATGCGGCGTATCTGCGTGACCTAGTTGGGCGCGGTGACCTCGCCGTCAGCACCGCACAAAACCGGCTATCCAGCGTTAACAGAACCATGGCGGCGCTTCGCGGTGATCAGTGCGTGAAATTGTCCAGCCTGAGCAAGGCGTTGGGCATGAAGCGCACTGGCGTTCGCCAATCGGTGCCGCAAGGCCAAGACCGCGAACAGGTTCAGCAGATCGCCCATGCGCTTTGCCTCCATCATCAGCAACGGGCCGCCGCAATTGTTCTGTTAACGCGAGCCACCGGCATGCGTTTGCGGGAGGCCATCTTGGCGGATCTGCCACGACTAAGCCGTGAGGCTAACGATCTAGGTAGGATTAACATTCAGGATGGCACCAAAGGCGGCCGCGCCGGCGCATCGGCGCCACGGTGGATTGCGGTGAACGACCATGTTCGCGAGGCGCTTGGGTTTGCACAGCAGGTTTTGCCTGCGGGTAGCCGCAACATGATTGCGCCATACGAAAGCTACCTAAGTCTTCTGCAACAAATTATCCGCCCGGCGCGGGACATCCTGCATGCACTCAACCTCAAGGGCTTCCACGAGCTACGTGCGGCGTACGCATGCGAGCGTTATGAGCAAATCACCCAACACCACGCACCTATCTACGGCGGCCAACGCTACCAGGTGGTAAGGGACCTTGATCGTGAGGCCCGACGACAAATTAGCTATGAACTGGGGCATGGTCGGATCAATGTTGTCGCGGCCTACATTGGTGGCCGGCCATGAGCAGACATTTCGACATGGAACTGTTCCTGTCTGGCGTGCTGAACGGATCGCACGCGACCCGGCAACGCCATTTGCGCCAGGCGAAAACTATCCAGACTGAAATCGCAAAGCGCTGGCAACGAGAAACACCTTGGGCTTGGCAGAGAAAGCATTTGTCTTGGTTTCTCGATCGTCGTCTAAACGGGCGGAGTGAGGCGACGCGGTACTACTACTTACTGACTGTGCGGCTGCTCGCTAGTCGGTTGGAAAAGTCATGGGTGTTCGGGTGGATAAGGATGCCCATATTGTTTTCACGGTCGGCCCCAATGAGCAAAAGTTGGTAACGTGCTAGGGAGATAGCTGTCGCCAGTTAAGAAAAACCGATGCTTTTGAAGGGGCTATAGATATCGCGAGAGATAAGTTTTGGTATGGCATTATAATGCTATGCGTAACGGAATTTGTTGGGTTATAATAATTCTGTTTTATGTTGTTCTGCAGTGCCGGCTCGGCTAGTTAGTGGTTAGAAATTTTATGAATTCTCATGGAGTGTACGGGTGTTATCGATGGCTAGCGGTGAAAAACCCATCCCTAATGTTTTATTCAAGTACAGGGATGACTCTGGGCGCACAGAGAGTATTTTTAAAGAAAAGAAAATTTGGTTATCATCAGCGGCTCAGCTGAATGATCCTCTAGAATGCCGAATTGGTGAAATTCCTAAGGAGTGGGAAGCTAGTAATATCCGAGCCATGGAAGGGGCCCAGTTAATGGGTATGATAGCTCGTCCGCCATTTTTTGAACCTCCTAAAAATATCCTTTCTCTGAGTGAGCGAGAAACCAAACAATGGTTGAAGCGCCTAAAAAAATTAGATCATCCTAGGAAGATGAAGGCCATGCGAGAACTGTATTCCGAGCATGGGATACAGCTATCTAGACCTGAAAGTGTATTCAAGGATATGCGCACCCGAATTTCTGCAGTTGGTATATTCAGTCTTAGTGAGACTTGCTGTAGTGAGTTGATGTGGGCGCACTATGGTGCTTGCCATCAAGGCATAGCGCTTGGGTTTTCAATCACACCAGGCTCCAAGTTGGCAAGTTCTAGGCATTGCTTGCCTGTGAGTTATGCTAGAGAAAAACCTATGTTCAAAAATGGCTTTAAAAATGAAGTGCAAATTATGGCTCCCGGGAGCGGTATGCCTAATGTTCAGAGAGTGTCATTTGAAGATGATGTGTTTAGAGCGGCAATAAGTACTAAGACCCCTGTCTGGGAGTATGAGAAGGAGTGGCGATACGTAGAGGAGAGTCATGGGTTGTTTGACTTCCCTGGTGCTTTGAGTCAGGTTGTGTTTGGGATGAGGATGAGTAATGATCGGAAGCAGCACTACAGAAATCTTGTTAGTGAATTCATTGGTAGTGATGTGGAGTATTTTGAGATAGTAGATGGGGCAGACTTGTGTGGTATCGAAGCTCGGAAAATTTGAGCTGATCTGATGCCGAATTAAGTATAGTGCTCAACTTCTCTCATAGTTTCATAGGTTGTAATTGTGATCATCTATTGGCAGTGAGTAGTCTGAGCCAGGTAGCGGATTTTAATAGAGTTTACATAGTCCACAGCTGCTAGTTGCGATTGGTGGCTGTGGTCGAAGCCATGTATTCGAATATGTGGCAAGATATTGTCGGGCCGTTGTTACGCGTTCGGTGGATCACTTTTCAGTTTATGTCTATATGCCATAAGTTCGGACTTTAAGCTGTGTTTTTTCCTGCTTTTTCGATTTTTCCCTGCGAGCAGCCGTACAGATTGTTTGAGGTAGTTTTAGGGATAGAATCAGATATCTTCAATAATAATAATGTTTGAAATCATGCCCTTGGGCCCTTGGGCCCTTGGGCCCTTATCCGACTCCTGTCTCCGCACCATATTCAGTTGGCCCGATGCAGCTTTCCTTGTTTCCGGCCCCTCCAAAAAAGCCCGCCTTGTGCGGGTTTTTTTGTCTCTATCATTCCCCTTCTGGCCGCTCCAGCTCACGACTAGTTTCGAGTTAACGGTAGGCCGCTTTTCACTTCCGGTTGCACGGCTTTCAAGATAATGCTTACCTTGAGCTCAGCTTTCACCCAATATTTTCGGGGTGTTTTGCGAAAATTTTAATGATAGTTGTTTTCCTGTTTAGAGATAATGTCTAGATGGCCACGTTTTCTCATCACGATCTCCAGCTGCTGAACCCGTCCTTCGACTCGCCTCTGGTTGACGTGCTGAGCGAGCTTGAATTCCTGCGCAGGCTGAGGCTGGAGGGCGATACGCCACCGCAGGTTTTCTTCCAGCTCAAGGACTTGTTCCACACGCTGGAGAGCTTGGGATCCGCTCGAATCGAGGGTAACCACACCACACTGGCGGACTACATCGACAGCAAGGTCGAAGGCAAGGCCGAAAGCACCGACCAGTTGCTGGAGATCGCCAATATCGAGAAAGCCATGGACTACATCGAAGAGGTGATGAAGCCTGATGTAGCCCTGACGGAGCACACCATCCGAGAGCTGCATGCCATGACCGTGCTCGGTTTGCGCCGCGAGGGAGACAAGACCCCCGGGGCCTACCGTGAAGGCCCGGTCAGGATCTCCCAGTCGGAACACACCCGGCCGGATGCCGTGCTGGTGCCTCAATACATGCAGGAACTGGTCAGTTTCATCAATCGTGACGACTCCCCGAAATATGCGTTAATGAAAGTCGCGTTGGCGCACCACCGTTTCGGCTGGATCCACCCCTTCGGGAATGGCAACGGGCGCGTGGTGAGGCTGCTCACTTACGCGCTGCTGATGAAGTACGGCTTCAATGTGAATGTGGGCGGAAGGGTGCTGAACCCCACGGCGGTGTTCTGCAATGATCGGGAGAACTACTACACCATGCTGGGGATGGCCCACACCGGTACCACGGCGGGCTTGGAGTCGTGGTGTATCTACGTTCTGCAGGGCATTCGCGACGAGCTGGAAAAGGTGGATAAGCTCACCAACTATGGCTATCTCACGAAAAGTATCTTGTTTCCAGCGGTGAGCTTTGCGCGCAGTCGGGAGTGGATCACTGAAGTAGAGGAGCAGATTCTGACGAGTGCGATAAAAATGAAGGTCGTTAAATCTGCCGACATTGCCGAGGTTTTGCCCAAGCTCACGTCCAGTCAACGGACCTACCAGATCAGGAAGCTGGTGGACCAGGGTATGCTTGTACCGGTTAGCCCAGGTTCAAGGCAGTACACGATCGGTTTCTCCAACAATTACCTGATACGTGGGGTGATCAAAGCGTTGAGAGAACAGGGCTTTATTCCTGAGCCCCTTGATAAGCCGTGATGGATGGAAAACAGATATGAACAACGCGTTTCATGGCCCGTAGGAACGGGTTTAGCCGCGAAGCGACGTCACGGAATATGCCATCCGCTTCGCAAAGCCCTGACGCAGCAGAGTTTCTACGAGAGCTCGCTTTTCCGTCAGGCTGCGCGGTGTAAGCGCCTGAGAATGGGGTTAGATTATTTCAACTATCTGAGTCTTTTGCGCTTTAAGTTTTTTTCTCAGGTAATCAATAAAAGTGGCAGAAGGGACGGCACGGCAGAGAGTGAATAGCTCTTGGCCAACGGTAGTGAAATTTACTTGGCCTGTGGAGATTTGAATCCTGTCTTCAGATAAGTTATCCATATTCGTTCGAGGGACTATTATTTCAAGTTCCCTTTCAAAATATTTCATGGAGACTGTATGACAGTCTTCTGGTGTGTTTTCATTGTTTTCAGGGGCAAGGGACAGCGCAAACCCCTCAGATGAGTAGTGAATGAGTCCTAAGAACTCCAAATGCAACGCTGAGCCGTAATTTATATTTTGGTCGCGGAAGTAGCTGTCGTCAGTGTCTAGGATATAAAGCTCCGGTGAGCCCTCTTGAGTTAAAGCAAAGGAGCAAAATCTGGTGAAAATTTCTGCGTCATCGCTTTCTAATATGCCGAGAGTGCTAATCGTTTTTTTTGAGTAGCTTGAAGGGTCAGAGGATTTTCTTGCAAGAATCTCTCCCCATACGCGCTGCATTTCTGGTTCGCTCACAGAGTCGCAGTGATTAAAAAAATAGCTCAGCCAGTCCTTGCTGATGTCCTCTGGATTGGCGTCTGGGGGCAACGACAAGATCGCATTTGCAGTGATTTTTTCGATGTTGTCCTGTTTTATTGTTTCGCGCTGTATTAAGTTGTGTATTGCTCTTTGTTCTAGTTCCGAAAGTTGCGCTTTGCTGTTGAATTTTATTAGGTCAGCATGGGCTTGTGCTTGCGCAAGTTTAATTATTTTTTTTGGTTCGTATAATACGCCTATCGCGTTTGATATTTTCTCAATCAATATTGAGGCTGGTTGGGTGAGGTTGCTGAGATCCAAAATTGATTTTCCATTATCGCTCATGATCTTCTTCTCAGAGTCTTCACGCCATGTTGCGTGGAGATGCATCGCGGAAGGTGAGGGCTGTTCTCATGAAGACCCCTCTCCTAAAGCTGGTTTGGCTAGTGGCAAAGTGCTTTATACCTGCAAGGTGCGTGAGAGCCAATACTAAACGCCGTAATTTCCCACGATGCGTGTAGCGTTTTGGTGTCCCGAGGAACTTGCGTAAACAGCCACACAGGGATAGATTGCCGAGGCCGCGGCAAACTCCGCGACCGGGTTTGGCGACCCGTACGAAAAGGCGCAACGGCGCCCCGATCACGATTGCAGGCGCTTTTTTTGCGTTCGCAGTTTCGTGTAATGGCGGCTGTGCGTGGGAGACCTTCGGGTCTGCCGGGTTCCTTTTCCTCGGTTCGCCAACCTGCGTACAGCTGCCACCCTAACCGTTTGGCGACGGTCAGCGTGGTTCTTTAACCGAAAAGGACCTCATGCATGCTCACCTTAAATCTATCCAGGAACCTCGCATTCGTTCTCCGCCGCCGCACCCCTCCGGCGCCTCCCAAACCCCACCGTTTCTACCCCATCTGCAACACATCGCGCCCAAGCCCAAGGCAGGTGCCCCATGACTGACCACGAACGCTTATCCACCATCCAAAGCTACGCCTGGACGCTCGAGCTGCTAGGCGAAGCCTTGGTGCAGCACGACGAGATGCTCGAGTGCGAGCACAACCCTCATCTGAGTTTTCGCAACACCGCTGGCATCCACCAGGCGATTCGGATCATCAGCCGGTTGGCCAGTGAGCAGTGTGGGAAGGTGAGCTCGTTGATGGAGGAAGAAGGGGAGGGATAATCAGGGTGGCCCGCTTTCACATGTTCATCGCCGCTACCTTGAAAGTGGCTTTGCTGTGACAGCGGGCCTTAGGTACGAGCAAGGTGTTGGATGGCACCGGCTTTGCCGGTGTTCGCGGGACAAGCCCGCTCCCACAGAAGCCAGCAGGAGCCAACAGGGGCACACAGAGGGGCTAGCGGATTAGTGTTGGTGCTACGCGCACGTAGATCAGCTCACTCACCAACTCCACCAGCGTCTGGGTAATTACTGCCGCTGCGGCTAGGCCGCGCAGGTCTTCCGGCAGGGCCAGGGCCAGTGGCAACACCACCAGCGAGTTGCGGGTGGAGGCACTGAAGGTGACCGAGCGCGCTTCGGCCACCGGCAAGCGCAACAGCCGCGCGGCGATAAAGCCCAGCACCGGCGCCAGCAACATGAAGCCGACATACACCGGAATCACCGGCAACAACCGGTCGAAATCACGCCACACCACGGCAATCTGCGAGCCGATCACCGCCACCAGCACCAGTGCCATCGCCGGCACCGGCATCCACGCCCAGCCATCATTCCACGCCGACACCGCGTGCGAACGCCGAGCGCCGGCGCTGGTGAGCACGGCGAGGACCATCGGCAACACGATCAGCAACACGAAGGCTTCCACGAACGGTGCGATGGCAATCGTCACCTCGCTGCCGTCGCCGAGCATCAGCGCCAGGTACACCGGCAGCAGCACCAGCTGCACCAACAGCAGCACGGGCGTGGCGGCGAGGGTCAGGCGGGATTCGCCTTTGCCGATGTGGGTGAACACCACCACGTAGTCGATGCACGGGGTCAGCAACACCAGCAGGGCGCCGATGAGGATCGCCGGGTGGGCCACCAGGCCGCGGGTAATGGCCCAGACCAGCAGTGGCACGAGGATGAAGTTGGCGAGCAGCAGGGCGGCCATGAAGCGGCGGTTGCCCAGGCCCTGGCGCAGGTCGAGGAAGGGGATCTGCAGGAACATCGCATACATCAGCACGGCAATGGCGGGGGTGACCAGGGCTTCGAGGTGCTGTGCGCTGCCGGGGGCCAGCAGGCCGAAGGCGACGGCGGCGAGCACGGCGGCGAAGTAGATCGGGATCTGCTGGGTTTCGAGTTGCTCTCTGGTCAAAGCGGGGCCTGTGCATAGGGGGCTGAAACGGCACAGGTTAATACGAAAAGGCGGCAGGGGCGCGTCAAATGTGGAGGCCCTGCAGGCGCACCACGCGCCTGCAGGGCTGGGCTTGGGGGCGGTCAATCGGCGTTCAGCCAATCGATGTTGCGCGCCAGGATGATCAGCCGCAGCGTGCTCTTGCGCGCCGCAGGGTAGCAAGTCAGGTAACCACCTACGGGATACAGGCCGTGAACCTGCAGTGGGTGGCCGTGGAGATTGGTCAGTTGAATATCGTGGCTGTCGCCCTCGGTTTCAGTCAGGTCGAAAGGCTCGCCGTTTTGTTCAAGGGTCACGTGCCACAAAGCGGGATCGGGCGCTTCGATCGGTTGGCTGTTCACCACGCCATAGGCATCGCAGAACACGCCTTCGCCCAGGTGCCTGCCACTGCGCACGTAGAGCCGGTAGCCCGCCTGGCTGTAGCGGAAGTAGAGCATCAAGGGGTCAGGTGTCGGGCCTTTGTCGAAGGTGACCAGCCCCATCTCCCGGCCATGTTGCCAGTCATCCTCGTTGCCATTGAGCAAGCCCAGTGTGCGTGTGCCGTCGAGGGTGAAGGCCGGGGCCTGGTACGGGCTTGCGAGTATCACAGGGCCGGTGGTCATGGTGTCGAAGACGTTGATCGGCGATCCGTCGTGTTGCAGGGTAGCGATGAACGAGCGGTCGATATCGGTGCTCATGGGCGTGCTCCAGGTTGAAGGAGCGCCAAGGCTAGGCGGCCCAGGCGGGGCAGCCCATGCGGAACGGCTTCCGCGCCCAGGTACGAAAAAGCCCGGCACTAGGCCGGGCTTTTTCACATCAGGCGGTTGCCGATCAGTTGCCGTAAACCGGCAGCTTCTTGCAGATGGCCTTGACCTTTTCACGCACGGCGTCGATGACGGCGTCGTTGTTCAGGTCGGCGAGGATGTCGCAGATCCAGCCGGCCAGTTCCTTGCACTCGGCTTCCTTGAAACCACGGGTGGTGACGGCTGGGGTGCCGAAACGCAGGCCCGAGGTGACGAACGGCGAACGTGGGTCGTTCGGTACCGAGTTCTTGTTGACGGTGATGAAGGCCTTGCCCAGGGCGGCGTCGGCGTCTTTACCGGAGATTTCCTGCTTGATCAGCGACAGCAGGAACAGGTGGTTCTCGGTACCGCCGGAAACCACGTCGAAACCGCGCTCGATGAACACGCTGGCCATGGCCTGGGCGTTCTTCACCACTTGCTGCTGGTAAGCCTTGAACTCAGGCTGCAGGGCTTCTTTGAAGCAGATGGCCTTGGCGGCGATCACGTGCTCCAGCGGGCCGCCCTGGGCGCCTGGGAAGACAGCGGAGTTCAGCTTCTTCTCGATGTCGGCGTTGGCACGGGCCAGGATCAGGCCGCCACGCGGGCCGCGCAGGGTCTTGTGGGTGGTGGTGGTGACCACGTCGGCGAACGGCACCGGGTTCGGGTACACGCCAGCGGCAACCAGGCCGGCGACGTGGGCCATGTCGACGAACAGGTAGGCGCCTACCTTGTCGGCGATGGCGCGGAAGCGCGGGAAGTCCAGCACCTGCGAGTAGGCCGAGAAGCCGGCAACGATCATCTTCGGCTTGTGTTCCACAGCCAGGCGCTCGACTTCGTCGTAGTCGATCAGGCCGTTGGCGTCGATGCCGTACTGGATGGCGTTGTACAGCTTGCCCGAGGAGCTGACGGAAGCGCCGTGGGTCAGGTGGCCACCGTGGGCCAGGCTCATGCCCAGGATGGTGTCACCGGCCGACAGCAGGGCCAGGTAGACGGCAGCGTTGGCCTGGGAGCCGGCGTGCGGCTGGACGTTGGCGTAGTCGGCGCCGAACAGCTCCTTGGCGCGGTCGATGGCCAGTTGCTCGACCACGTCGACGTACTCGCAACCACCGTAGTAGCGCTTGCCTGGGTAGCCTTCGGCGTACTTGTTGGTCAGCACCGAACCCTGGGCTTCCATGACGGCGGGGCTGGTGTAGTTTTCCGAAGCGATCAGCTCGATATGCTCTTCCTGGCGCAGAGCTTCTTGCTGCATGGCTTCGAAGAGCTCGGCGTCGTACTTGGCAATGGTCAAATCACGGCTGAACATAACGGTCCTCAAGGATCGGGCGGGATTGGGGGGGCATTCTAACCGATTGATTCGCGCCTGGCATATGAACTGGCGTCAAGTCGCGGACCAATGGGCTTCATGTTGCATCCCGCGCCGCGCCTGGGCTGGCGTGGGGGCGGGAGTTGACTCTGAGGTCCGGTTTTGGGGGGCTTTGCCCCCATCGCCGGCAAGCCGGCTCCCACAAGGACCGCGCCCGCCTCAAAGCCCCCTCCCGCTCCGCTGAGCAGGCTCCCTCAATGGAACATGAACAGCGTCTCGTTGGAGAACTGCGCCTCGAACTGGTTGGCCGGCATCGGCCGGCCGAACAGGTAGCCCTGCACCTCGTCGCAGCCATGCTCGCGCAAGAACTCCAGCTGCTCGTGGGTTTCCACGCCCTCGGCGATCACCGCCAGGTTCAGGCTGTGGGCCATGGCGATGATCGCCCGGGCAATCTGCGCGTCCTGCTCGCCTTCGGGCAGGCCGTCGACGAAGGTGCGGTCGATCTTCAGCACGTCGATGGGGAACTGCTTGAGGTAGTTGAGCGATGAATAGCCGGTGCCGAAGTCGTCGACCGCGATGCTCAGGCCCAGCACCTTCAGGCTGTCGAGAATCTGCATCGCCTCGTTCACATCGCGCATCAGGATGCTTTCGGTCAGCTCCAGCTCCAGGCACGCCGGCGGCAGCCCGGTTTCCTCGAGGATGGTGGCGATGCGGTTGCCTAGCTGGCCATCGGAGAACTGCCGCGCCGAGATGTTCACTGACACCTTCGGCACGCGCACCTTGGCCTTGTGCCAGGCCTTGAGCTGGCGGCTGGCTTCGCGCAGCACCCAGTCGCCGACGTCTACCACCAGGCCCAGCTCTTCGATCACCGGGATGAAGTCGCCCGGTGGCACCAGGCCGCGAGTCGGGTGGCGCCAGCGCAGCAGCGCCTCGGCACCGGTCAGGCGCTTGCCGTCGCCGCTGAACTGCGGCTGGTAGTAGAGGATGAACTCGTTCTGCTCCAGGGCATGGCGCAGGTCGCTTTCCAGCTCCAGGCGCTCCAGGGCGCTGGCGTTCATCTCGGCCTGGTAGAACTGGAAGTTGTTCTTGCCGCGCTCCTTGGCGTGGTACATGGCGGTGTCGGCGTTCTTCATCAGCTGGCTCAGCTCGCTGCCGTCCTGCGGGCTGAGGGCGATGCCGATGCTGGCGGTGACGAAGAACTCGCGGTTCTCCAGCACGAACGGGCGCACCAGGCTGCCGAGGATGTTCTCGGCCACGTGGATGGCGCGGTTCAGCGCCATCTCGCGGGTGGCGCGCGGCTGCAGCAGCAGGGTGAACTCGTCGCCGCCCATGCGCGCCACGGTGTCGTCGTCGTCGACGCAGGCCAGCAGGCGCAGGGCCATGTCCTTGAGCATGCGGTCGCCCGCGGCGTGGCCGAGGGAGTCGTTGATCGGCTTGAAGCGGTCGAGGTCGAGGAACATCAGCACCACCCACGCCTTCTGCCGCTCGGCCTGTTGCAGGGCGGTGTGCAGGCGGTCCTGGAACAGCGTGCGGTTGGGCAGGTGGGTGAGGGCGTCGTAGTAGGCCAGGCGGTGGATGCGCTGTTCGCTGGCCTTGCGCTCGCTGATGTCGGTGAAGAAGCACACGTAGCTGGCCAGGTCGCCTTCGTCGTCCAGCACCGCGGTAATGCCGACCCACGCCGGGTAGCGCTCGCCGTCGCGGCGCTTGAGCCACACTTCGCCTTCCCAGCTGCCGCGCTGGTGCAGTTGCTTGACCACGTAGCGCAGGTGGCCTTCCTGCTGTTCGTCGACGGTGAGCATGCCGGGCAGTTGGTCGAGCACCTCGCTCACCGCATAGCCGCTGACCCGGCTGAACGCTTCGTTGGCCTGCACGATGTAGCCGGCCGGGTCGGTGATGAGGATGGCCGAGGTGGAGTGCTCGAAAACCGTGGCGGCCATGCGCAGGTCTTTTTCCGCGCGGCGCTGCTGGCTGATGTCGCGGCCCACGCCGAGCACGCCTTCGAAGCGCTCGTGGTCGTCCCAGATCAGCACCAGGCGCAGTTCGATGGGGATCTTGCGGCCATCGGCGCGCAGGCAGTCGAACAGGAACAGCTGGGTCGGCAGGCGCTGGCGCAACTGCGCCAGCTCTTCGCTGTCGCCCATGGCCCGGCTGACCCGTTCCATCAGGCTGTAGATGCCGGTGAGCTGGGCGGGGTTGGCGATGATCGACTGCCAGCCGTTGTCGAAGATCCAGTCGGCCGGGTAGCCCAGCACGGCCTGCACCGAGGGGCTGACGTAGTTGAGCTGCAGCTTGCTGTCGGTGGAGAAGATCACGTCGCTGATGCTTTCGGCGAGCATGCGGTAGCGCTGTTCGCTGTCGCGCAGCGACTGGCTGGCCTCGATCTGCACGGTGACGTCCTTGCCCACGCCGATGATGCGCGTGACCAGGCCGTCGCTGTCGCGGGTCAGCACTTGTTCGCGGATGTCGTAGCAGCGCCAGCCGCCGTCGCGGTGGCGGAAGCGCAGCTGGGTGTGCAGCGCCTGGCTGTGGCCGGTGTCGCGCTGCTGCTGGCGCATGGCCTGGTAGCTGGCGGCGTCTTCGGGGTGCAGCAGCAGCTCCCAGAAGCGCTCGCCCATCTGCGCCAGCTCGATGCGGTTGTAGCCCAGGGTTTCGCCGAGGTGGCGGTTGCTGAAGATCATCCGCTGGTTGAGCACGTCCTGGACGTACAGCTGGTCGGGCACGGTTCGCACCACGTCCGACCAGAAGCTTTCGCGCTCCAGCAGCGACAGCTCCACCTGCTTGCGGCTGGTGATGTCGCTGATGCTCAGGATCACTGCCTGGTAGTCGCGGCGCTGCTGCGGCAGGCGCGCCATCAGCCACAGGTGTAACTCGCCGCCCAGCGGCGCTGGCAGGCGCACTTCCAGCTCCAGCGAAGGGCGCTGTTCGATCAGCGCGTCGATCAGCTGCATGCCCACGCTGTCGCGGCCATCGCCGCTGCCGTCGATCAGCCGCTGCCAGGCGCCTTCGTGGCAGTCGACGTTGAGCAGCTGGCGCGCCACCTGGTTGATTTCGGTGATCTTCAGCTCCTGCAGCAGCGTGCGGCGCAGGTTGCCGTCCAGGGCCAGGCTCTGCTTGAGCGCGGCGAGGTTGCGCAGGTGGTAGCGGTCGAGCTGGCCGGGCAGGCTGGACAGGTCGAGCACGCACAGGGCCACGCCTGTGCCTTCGAAGATTTCCTGGTAGCGCCGGCGGTCTTCCTGCAAGGCGCGTTGGCGGCGGCGCATGTTGATCAGCGCCAGTACCGGCAGCAGCGCGCAGAACAGCGCCAGCAGGCATTTGCCGAGCAGCGCCGGCAGCAGCTTCTGGCGCGCAAGGCCCGCGTCGAACAGGCCGCGCAGCTGCCAGGTGCTGTTGTCGATGAAGGCCAGCATCACGCTTTGTAGCGGCTCGTTGCTGGTGGCCACCGGGCCATGGCGCTGCAGCACCTCGCCGCTGCGGCTGTTTTCCAGCAGCCACAGTGGGTGGCTGGGGCCGTCCAGGTGCACGGTGAGGGCCTGGTAGTAGTCGCTGGACAGGCGCAGCAGCCAGTAGCCGCGGTCCTGTTCGCTGGTTTGGCGCAGCAGCAGGTAGATCGTGCGGTTGTCGGGCGAGTTGGAGAAGAAGAAGCCCTGGCCCTGGTTCAGCGTCAGCAGCTCGTCAATCAGTTGGCGGTCGGGGCTGCCGGCCAGGCTGTCGCCGCGCAGCTGCCCGCTGTGGTCGATCCAGGCCAGCTCGCGCAGGCTCGGCAGGCGTTCGCGCAAGGTGGCGACCAGGCTCGGTAGGGCGGCCGGTGTCGGCGCCTTGACGTAGGGCTGTACCACATTCAGCGCCTGCTGGGCCTTGAGCGCCATGTTCAGGGTCAGGTGGTCGGCAAGCTCGGCGCTGGCTTCCAGGTTCTGCTGGCGCTGGTCGTCCTGGGTATGGCTGAACTGGGCGAACAGTTGCCACAGCAGCAGGCCCAGCAACACCAGCGCGAGCAGGGCCAACGCACCCTTTACCGAACCGCGCAGGGACGCGACCGGAGCCGAGGTTGCAGGGCACAGCGACGACGGATGATTGAGATTGGTCAAGCGTTGGTCCTGCGATTGGGCTGGCGATGGCAGGTTTTGTTATGCACGGTGCATGCCGGTGCCTACAGGGGCCGGGACCGTGGTGGCGCACTATAAGGCCGGACACCCGAAACGGGCTAGCATGCCTGGCATTATGGCAAAGTGCCAGCCCGGTCATCGATTGCCGGTAGTCGTGGTGCCGGCGCTGGGTTCGGCAAGACCCTGCTTCCTGTGCGAGAATGCCGGCCGCTTCAATGACAACGCTTCGGAGATGTTCGCTTTTGGTTACTCACTTTTCCACCAATGGCCTCGATTCCGCCTGTGGGCGCAGCAGTCAGACCCTTGTCAGCACTGCCGTGACCGAGGACGTATCGTGCAAGTCGTGCCAGCGCTCGCTGGTCAAGCCTGAAGCGGCAGCTGCCGCGAAAAACAAGACGCCGTCGCTGGCCGAACTGCGCAAGACCGCCAAGGCGGCTGCAGCACCGGCCGAGGTCGTGGCCGCGGCCAAACCTGCGGCCAAGGCCGCCAGCGCGCCCGCCGCCAAGCCGGCCAAGGCCGTTGAACAGCCTGCCCGCAGCGGCGGCTTCAGCGTCAAGGCCGCCTATGCCGCGCGCCTGGCCGAGCAGGGTGACCGTTGCCGGTTGCCGCGGGGCAAGGCCAAGCAGCGTCACGTCTGATTCATGTGAGGCTGTGCTGGCCTCATCGCCGGCAAGCCGGCTCCCACGGGTTCGCCAAGGGCCTTCTGTGGCAGCCGGCAGCCACAGGTTCGCCACAGGCCTTCTGTGGGAGCCGGCTTGCCGGCGAATGGGCCGCGAAGCGGCCCCAACCCGCCCCACCATCCGACCACCCTGTGAAACGCCGCAGGTTGGCGTAGAATGGTCGCCTTTGTTCAATCACACCCCGTAAACACATCGCCCGGGCCACTTGCCGGGGCGATCGTCGATGTCTTTATCTATCTATTTAGAGGGCTTGGTTTTGGCTCAATACCCCGATCTGCGCTATTAGTTTTTGGTTGCGTTTTGTGATTGAGAATTTTCCCCCCTAGAATTCTGGGCTCCAGCCTGTCGGCAACGGCAAGAAATGTAAAAACGTTGCTTTGTATAATTTTTTAGTAAACTTTTGGCGCTTTTCGGGCCAGATGTAGCCTCGAAACTTAACTTTTTCATCTGGCACCAAGCCCGCTTCGCCGGTCATCGCATGTGTAGCGCAACTCCAATCTCTTCAATTACAGGTCTTAAGCACCCTGCAGGCTGAACAAACAGCTGAGAAGTTTGATAACGGTATAAGATTGCAGAATTTTTAGGTGTTGTGGTGCACGCATGGATCATGCTTAGTGTTCGACGTTCTAGTTTTAGCGAGAAAGTTATCTAGTTGCAGATGCTTGCAGGTTCTCCCGGCCAGCATGCTGGGTGTGCGGGTATCTGACTATCCTTGGAGTGGCGTTTTTACAGAGGGCGGCTCATCGTCCTCGCAAGCAAAGCCGCTCGTCGACTGTCATTGAAAATCCGAGCTGAGGCTTTGGAAATACTGGACAAATAGCCACCCTAGGCGATACTCTTGCAGTAGGCTTAGTGTAAGAGTTTTTAGAGTTTGCACTATAGTGATTATTGGAAAGGAGTCCGTTCATGTTAGCTCTCATTGATTCAGCCTGTTAGTTGTACTGCTTAGGGCAAGAATTGGTTTCATGAGTTGACGACTCTGAGAAACAACCTAATTGCAGGACCTATCAAATGGCTAACGGAAAAATACTACGGCAGCTCTTCAAGGCCGGAACACTCGGGGATCAGGCGGCCTTCCGTCGTGCTTCGGAAGCTATTATCGAAGAAGAGCGGCAAAAACAGCACCACCTTCTGGCCAATGATCTGGAACAGATTCTTTACGGCGGCGACATGCATGTTCAGTCTGCACGTAAACCGCAATTTACCGCTGACATTCCTGTAGATAAGGAGCGTGGACTTCCGCTTCTCGATATTAGGCCGCCCAAGCGATCGCTCGAAGAGATCATCCTACCTGAAAGCAGTGCCGTCATGATCGAGGAGATGCTTGAGGAGCATCGCCGCTCTGAGGTCCTTCGCAGCTACGGTATGAAGCCCTCAGGCAAGGTCATTTTCTTCGGTCCACCAGGTTGCGGTAAGACTCTTGCGGCCGAAGTGATCGCCTTCGAGCTGGACCGGCCATTGGCTATCGTGCGGCTCGACGCACTGGTGTCGTCGTTCCTCGGAGAAACTGCCGCCAACCTGCGAAAGGTGTTTGAGTTCATTTCGAAGCATCAGTTGGTTGTTTTGTTTGACGAGTTTGATGCGATTGGCAAAGAGCGTGGTGATAGTTCTGATCACGGTGAGCTCCGCCGTGTGGTCAATGCTGTATTGCAGATGATGGATGCTTACGATGGCCAGAGCCTCATTTTGGCAGCGACCAACCACGAAAGTATTCTTGACTCAGCAATTTGGCGCCGGTTTGATGACGCCATTGAATTTCCACTTCCTGATAGAAAACAGCTTACCGCATTGTTGCAGCTAAAGTTGCGGGGTATTCGCCGACAATTTGAGCTAGATGACGGCGAGTTGCTGGCAGAGCTTGAAGGGAAAAGTGGTGCCGATGTCGAACGAGTTGTTCGGCGTGCCATTAAGCGTATGATATTGCGAAACCAAGAGTTCCTCACCATCAAAGAGCTTCGTAGTGCATTGGTGCGAGAGGGGCTTCGAAAACACTGATCCGCTGCAGTCAAGGATGATGAATGGCAACGTACAAGCACCTGAGCTTTGAGCGCGAAAATCTCGACAATGCCCGCCGGACAAAAAATCCGCCAAAGTTCGCCAAACGAGGTGACTTGCGCGGGCATGGTCAAAAGCTGAACGGCTACTTCGCCACTGCCGCAGGCATTGCGCGCCAGCAAATTAAGTCCGCAGAAAACTCCCCTTTCGTGCTTAAGTTGCAGTATGACGGCGCGATGACCTTCGAAAATCTCCAAAAGCATGGCTTGGAGTTCATCAGTCAGGAAGGCAAGCAGGTGTGCGTCGTGTTCGCCACCGAGCAGGGCTTAGCGGTTTTCCAAGACCACCTGAACAAGCTCGGCGTCCTGGGTCAAACCGTAAGCTATAAGCAGATTCTCGAAGCCATCGAGGGTATTGATGCCTGGTCTGCAGAGGATAGGAAGAGCTGGGCGCTGCGCAATCTTGGCCTCCCAGATGGCGAGAACTTTAAGCTGGATGTTGAGCTATGGCCTCACTACGTCATGAATCATCCAGCGCGGATTCGCCTCGTCACGGGTTTTGAGAAATGGTTGGAAGAGTCTGGTATCCAGACTGTGCACAAGCTGAATTACGACAGCTTGGTCATGTATCGCGTTGAAACTACTCAGGCGCAGGCTGACCTGCTTTTGAATCACAGCGATGTG
Organism: Pseudomonas faucium; assembly: GCF_021602585.1. GTDB lineage: Bacteria > Pseudomonadota > Gammaproteobacteria > Pseudomonadales > Pseudomonadaceae > Aquipseudomonas > Aquipseudomonas faucium. The sequence goes on along the minus strand of NZ_BQIP01000006.1, from coordinate 173,925 downwards.
CGTCTGGTCGATCGGATACCGCAGACCGGCATCACTTATGCCCAGCTGAACCGAGATATATCTGAGCTTCCAGGCAACATTCCGCAACCTGCCCTCGAAGCAGCACGAGTATGCATTCTCGACAGTGGGATCAACACCAACCATCCACTTCTTAGATCCGCAATTGCCGAGAGTGAATCATTCGTTGAAGGCCAAGACGAATTCGATGAAGTGGGGCACGGTACCGCTGTAGCCGGCATCGCTCTGTATGGTGACGTTGAAGCTTGTGACCGCAGTAACTACTGGCGGCCGGAGTTTTGGCTCTATAACGGCAAGGTCATGCGGAAATGCCCAGATACCGAGAATCCTATTTACGACGAGCACACCGTTGAGGCCACTCTGACGGAGGCTGTTGAGCACTTCGTAGGTTTAGGGTGCAGAATTTTCAACCTTTCATTGGGGAACAGTAATGCTCCCTATGACGGCAGCCACGTTCGCGGGTTGGCTTACATCCTGGATGTGCTTGCGCGTAAGCACAACGTCCTGTTCGTAGTCTCGACCGGTAATTTCATGGGGTCATCTGACCCTGCTGTACCTATCAATAGCTGGCGCGAAGAGTACCCCGAGTACCTGTTGCACGAGACCAGCGTCATCATTGATCCAGCACCGGCAATGAACGTGCTAACGGTCGGGAGTATTGCTCGACACGATGCTACCGTGGACAGTCAGCGTTATCCTGAAATTCATCAGCTATCTCCTTCCTGTGAGAATCAGCCATCGCCATTCACGCGTCATGGCCCGTCGGTTAAAGGCGCGTTGAAGCCGGAGCTGGTGGCTCATGGAGGAAACCTGGCGTGCCCGGTGCATTTCAGGAATAGCCAGTGGAAGACGGAAATGCGCGGCCTGGGTGTTCTGACCTTGAACTACCAGTTTCAGGGCAATACGCTGTTCAAAGAAATCTGCGGTACGAGCTTCTCTGCCCCCTACATCACCTACCTTTCCGGCCGTTTACTCAATGAATATCCGGACGCCTCGGCTAACTTGCTTCGAGCGATGCTGGTGAATCATGCCTCGCTGCCGAGCGAGATTGAGACCACTTTCTCTGACGAAATGAGGAAGGGATACAAGGTCAACAAAGCCACCTATAACCGTGAGATTTCTCGCGACGTTGCCGGCTATGGGCAGGTGAACGAAAGCGATTTGTTCCGATCCTCGGATCACTGCGTCGTGCTAATGTGCGAGGAGACGATTGAAAAAGACGCCTGTCAGTTCTTCGAGTTGCCACTGCCAGCGTCTTATCTGCGCAAAGCGAGAGGGCTGAGGGAATTGAGCGTGACTCTCGCTTATTCGCCAGCTGTGAGAACCACGCGGTTGGATTATCTTGCCACGCAGATTAGCTACAGGTTGGTCAAAGGTAAGTCGCTTGATGAAGTGCAGGCTCACTTCAACAAGGAAAACCAGGACGAAGCAGAGACACGAAATGACGATGCAGCGACCAATCGGGATATCTCTGCGCAGCTGAGAAGCAGAGGCACTGTGCAGTCCTCAAAATGGACCTTTAAGCAGCGCAATCCGGACGAGAAGTGGTTCGTGGTGGTAATTCGCCAGGATCGGGAGTGGAATCATCCGGATGTGCTGGTTGAAGAGCCCTACGCGCTTGTAGTGACGGTGTCAGACCGCGATAACGAGCAGGCACAATTATACACCGAGATTCAAGCCACCCTGGCTCTGCAGTTGCAGACAAGAGAGGAGGCACGTCAGCGGGCCGCGATATAGTTTGCAAAGCGAGAGCGTCTAGCCAGAGCTCTGTTGTTTACGCTTAGTTGACGGGGCCACCACACCAACTGAAGTACGCATTATGGTGGCTCCTCCTAGTTGCTATTTTGAGAGTAAAGGTTGCCCAATGCCGGTAGGGCACCCGCTTGTTCTCACCAGCTCTATCACATTTAATGGGCTACTACTATGATTGTTGGCTATATGTCGCGAATAGCATGAGGGAGTTTCAATGGCGGGGTTGTGGGAACCAGTCAACGGTGTGTTTACAGCCTCTGCATCGTGGGGAACGAAATCGGATTTTTGGGATAAATTCGAATGGTTCCCGTTCATTATGACAGCTACGGCAGCCCTCATTACAGCGTTGATCGGTGCGTGGCTTGGTGCTTGGGCAGCTCAGCGAATTGCGGGTAGGAGCAAACTTCGCGACGAATTACAGAAAGAGCTGCGGAGCACCAATACTGGTATTATGCTGGCGCATACGATTGCTAATCTTGCTTACGCACTCAAGAAGCAGCATATCAAGGCAATGAAAGAATCGTACGATGAAGACTGCAAAGCCTTCGAGCTTTACAAGCAAAAAGTGGCTATGGGCAACGGACCAACTGCTTTTCAGATGGCGCCTAATCTTAATCGGCTGGATGAGATCACGCCACCCATCTCAGCCCTTCAAGATATCGTAATGGGAAAAATATCCACTACAGGACGAGCTATCGCGTCGGTTACAGCATTAGCTGATGCTGTGAAAAATTTGAATGACGCCCTAAAGGGGCGGAACGAGCTTATCTTAATAATCAAAGAGGATAGGCTGCCAGCGGGAGCAGAAATACATCACTTTTACTTTGGCATTCCTTATGCGAAAGGTAAGGCTAATCTAGAGTATGGATGCTATGTTCAGGCGCTATCATTGTATACAAATGATGCAATTTTTTTCAGCATGAAGCTTTGTGACGACCTTCGAAAACACGGCATTCACGTAGCCAAGAAATACAAGAAAGAGTTTCGGGAAGAGTCTCTAGGTGTTAGTAGCTTCGCCTGGGAAAAGGCGGAGCAGGAAGGTTTGTTGCCGAAGGACGAGGACTACGAAAGCTGGTTGTCAGGATTCCAGTCCGCGCCGGAGAAGAAAACATTTAATAAATCGCAGCGGCTTAAGGATTTTTTTTCAACTATTCATCGCCAGCGTGGAAGATGAGAAGCTCCGAACACTTGAGAATTTAGGTGGGCGCTTCCTGACTTCTTGTAGATCATGAGGAATTTGATGGGGTGCGAATAATATGAATGAAGAGGAGCAGGTGCGCGATGTTTATGCTTACTATGGATTGGCCATGTACTGGTCTCAATGTGTAGAGCAGTCCATGTTTATTCATCTCATGTTTTTGGAGTTTTTTCCTAAAAAGCTGAAGGGGTTTAGTAACGCGGCTGAGTGGGCTTCGGATTTCGACAGGTATGAGGAAGTCGAACTCGGTAAAACTATGGGGAGACTGCTTCAAAAGCTCAAAAACGAAGGGCAGCCCACTGAAGAAGTTTCGACTCTACTTGGGTCGGTGTTGCAAAGGCGGAACTGGCTTGCACATAGTTATTTTTCTAGTAGAGCTATCGAATTCATGCATGAGTCGGGTCGCTCCGACATGATAGAGGAATTGCAAGAGGCGACTGAGCTTTTTCGTGAGGCTGCAGCTAAACTTGATTCGATCACAATGCCAATAGCCCGACGATATGGCTATACTGAGGAAATGGAGGCTAAAGCCAAGAGCGAAATGTTCGCAGAGTTTCGCGCTAGATCATAATCCTTGGGTGTTCCAAGTTGGCCGCATAAGTAGTGATTTTGGTGGATCATAACGCCTTTGCGATTTAGTACATGCTCACAGGTTAAGCTAGGGCGTAGCTTTGCAATTCGCGGTTATAGATGACGGTCACGTCATTCTGCGCGATATATTATCCGCTGATCGGGAAGTGACGTCTGCATCCTGACCGGTTCCTCGTAGTGCAGGTCGTTGGCAAGCTTGATCATGAACATTGGTCGTTCATCTTGCTCACTCAATTCGATTGCCTGAACAGGCACCATGGACCACATTCCGGAGCCATCCTGGCTGGGCAAAACGCTCATGATGCGCGTCACGGTTGCGCTGGCCGGAAGCCCTTCCAGCAGCTGACGAAAATGCTCCACGCACGAAACTAGCATCATGCGCTGAAAATCGAAGCTCTCATCTAACTGGGTTATGCACACATACAGCCAAGGTACGGCCAGCTCCTGCTCGACGATCGCCCATTGCCTGCTGCCGTCAGCGAATCGCAGGTTACCGCGTAGCTCAGCGCCTGGATGGGTCACGAACATACGGGCTACCTCGAACCAAAAATGAACACTATAGATTGTAGTCCTTTAGTGTTCAATGACGCTTCATCGTTCCTTTTGCAGGAGTCGCAAATGGAACTGAATGATGCTGTAGGTCAGGCATTACGCAATGCTCGCCTCCGCAAGGGCTTTACCCAAGAGGACTTCGGCAGCATCAGCAGTCGAACCTACATTAGCTCCCTGGAGCGAGGTATGAAAGCTGTAACGGTCAACAAGCTGACCTCAATTGCAGAAATGATCGGCGTGCACCCACTTAGCATCTTGGCCGAAAGTTTTTTGCTGCAATCTGGAGGCAATTTGGACGAACTATTGGCTCGCGTTAGGGGGGAAATTCTTGACAAGGGCTGAAGCTTCGCCAGCTTAGCGGTACCTGAGTCATGACGAACTACAACCTGAGCCTGGACCTATCCCAGCGGTCACGGCACCGCCATGGCCGGTAGGAGGGATGTCGGACAGGCGGTGTGATTTGAGTCTTAACCGAATGGCCCAGATATCTTTCAATCGGAGCGGAGCTTTCTACCCGACCAATTTTTCCTTTGTCCCAAGCTGATGGCGGCTGGTCGTAATGGCATTCATGGCTTGTCCTCCAGGTGCGGGAGGACAAGGATGCTCAGCCCGATCCAGAGGCGCTAACCGACCCTATGCGGATACCCACTCAAGTAGCACTGTTTCAGACAGAATAAGCTCCGAATAGCACATGACTTGTCGATTAAGCGGGGACCTGTGGGAGCGGGTTTGACCCGCGAACACCGATGGAGCCGGTGCCATTACCGCGTTGAATTCTTCGAGGGTAAACCCACTCCCCACAGGGGTCGCTCAAGCCTGGCGACAGGCAGCTTCGGGTCGAAAGCAGCCATCTACGACTGGCAGCTATCGACCCATAGCGGACGTTCGAGCATCCCCCTGAGAATTCTCCCTGAACCAGTGACTGACTCCTCAGCTGCCCTCCGTAGATTCAGCCGTTTTTGGCGGCAGTGGGCCGATGAACATCATTTTCAGTCGATCACGACCAATCACTCGTGCCAATTCTGCGATGACGCAGTACATGAAGATCAGGGTAATCAACAGGATCTGAATCGCCCAGAAGCGTGGCCAGTTCATCGACGACCATAACAATGTATTGGCATCGACGAACCCGGGCGCCTCTTTCCAGTAATCGTACAGTCGCTCTAGATAGTGAACGATCAGGGCTACCAAGGCATACATTGCGGTTTTCCAGGCGACGTTCCAGATCAGGGGCTTGTCGGGAAATCGATTGATGAACGGCAGCATGTCAGCAACGAGTACCGACTTGCCGAGGACCATGGACGCGATCAGCACGGAAGCTGAAACAGGCAACTCGACCCCTGAGCCCTTGATCATCAGTGCACGAATCAGCGCCACGATGTGCAGGATCACAAAGAAGAACAAGGTTGGGGGAAGTACCTTCATGAATTCATGTTTGAGCTTTAGCAACACGGTACTCATTGTCGCACCTCCAGTAAGTGAAGCGTCTCACTTGAAGACTACTCAAAGCCTCTAGGTCCTCCTGCCGCAGCCGGCACGCCAGGAGGACATACGAGCTATTTTTTCAGCGCCTGGAATGCATTGACCATGTCTCTCGCCCAACCATCGAGCACCACGCGAGCATCCTTGGCCTGCATTACTTGCGAGGAGTTTTCAAGATCGGTACCGGCGCCTTTGCGTACCACCTCGGCGACGACTTCATTGGAGCGACCATCGATGAACGCAGCCTCGGTGGCAACACTGGTGTCTTGGTCGCGGATACCGGTGGCCGTGCTGATACCAGCAGCGACCAGCGCGATCGGAATCACTTCATAAGGACGCAGCCCCTTGGTTTTGGCACTTACCCCTGTAATTGCCGGACGTACCACCAGCACGCCTGGTCCTGGGCTGGTGGCCAACGGCAAGGCTTTGGAGAACTGGGTTTTCAACGCCTGGTCGTAGTACTGGGTAATCCCGGTCAACGTTTGCTGCGGGATCTTTTCAGTTGGCTGTGGCTTTGGGTAGTACTGGCTGGGCTCGACATACACACTGCTGAACTGGCTGACATCAACTCCAGGCTTGATCCAGCGCATGACCGCCGCGCCCGATGGCGATTTATCCTCCTTGAGTTTGCTGTAGTCTTTCAGAAAGCCCGAGTACTGGTCCGGCTCCACGTACTTGCTGGCACAGCCATGCAGCAGCAGCGATGCGAGGCACACTGTTGCAACCAACGATTTGCTCTTCATACAGCCTCTCCTTTGCGGTAAATGGTCTTCAGCGTTCAATGCGTCAGAAGCGCCATGTCACTCCGCCGCCAATGATGTGCAGGGCGGCATTGTCATAACTGCCCGACAGGGAGTTGCCGGAGCGCGCTTTGGTCTGCTCTACGTCCATGTCGCCGAGCCAGACCAAGGTGTAGGCCACATGCAAATCCAAGCCTTCCTCGACCTGGTAGTTCACCCCGGTCGCGAAGCGCCAGGCTTCCCCCATCGGGTTGTCGACAGTACGATCCTTGTCATCGACAGCCGAACTGTCGTAGCCCACGCCGAAGCTCCAGCGCAGTTGTTTGCTCATCTGGTACTGAGCACCGACCGAGGCATGCCAGGTGTCCTTGTATTTGCGGTCGACCGTGCGGCTGACGTCTGCGGCGTTGGCGTCCACTTCCACGCCGATATCGCCGAAGTCGCTCCAATCCTGCCAACCCAGACTGCCCAGCAGGGTCCACTGCTCATCGAGTTGGTGGGCCACGCTGAAAGTCACCGTCTGCGGAACATTCATGTCCAGTTCCAGGGTATCCACGGCCAGGCGGTTCAGTGCAGCGTTGATGATCGGGTTGTTGATGTCGCTGACGTGCGGGCTGTCCTCGAACTCCAACTTCACCTTGCTGGTATAGGCGAAGCCCAGGCGCGTGCGCGGATCAAGCTGGTACATCAGGCCCAAGTTCACGCCCATGCCGAAGTCGGTGTCCTTGTACTCAAGCTGGCCGTCTGGGCGGTCAACCAGCCCCAACAGGCTGTTATCGATGGCCATCTCGGTACGGAAATAACCAAGCATCATGCGCGGGCCGATGCCTAGAGTGAGATCGTCGGTAAACCTGTAGGCAAATGTTGGTTGGAATGACACTCCGATCACTGCTGACTCCTGGGTAAAATAGCGCCCAGTCCAGTCATCGTCATAATCCAGGGCCAGGCCGAAGTTCCCGTACATGCCGAAACCGATGGCCGAGCGCTCGTCGATTTGATGGCTGATGAAAAGGCTGGCCCCCGGCAAATACTGCAAGGCGTTGCCGCCCTCGTTGCCATCAAACTGGTTGTTACTGCCACGGGAGAAGCCAATGTCTCCGAAGATCACCTGTGCATTGGCGCTGATCTGCGTGCCAGGTAGCAGCGCGATGCCGGCGGGGTTACTCATCAGCACACTGGGATCTGTCGCTAGCGCCGCCGAGCCGGCGTTGGCCAAGCCGTTGCTTTCCTGTCCGGCCTCATATATGAAGATGCCGCCGGCCAGCACATTGTTGCTGTGGAGCGACAAACAAAGCAGTGTTGCGGGCACCAACCTTTTTGCAAGGTTGACTGGAGATGTCGTGCTCATAGTCCCTTACTCCACACTTTAAAAAGAGCAGGACACCGAATAATCGGTGTCCTGCTTGACGCCCAACTGCGTCAAGGGAGCAATCAAGGTGTGACTATCGGGAACCAGAAGTCGAAGTTGTCCATGTAGCTCATCAACTCCTCAAGCTTGCCCTCGTTGCCGTTGACCTTCACGTCGCCTTTGCTGACCGCGTCTTTCAGCGTGGTCTGCTTGAGCATGATGTTGTTCAAGGTGTCGCGGGTCAGAGTAATGGTCGCGTCGGCGTCTTTGGCTTGCATGCCTTCGGTGTGATTGAGTACACCGTTGACCATCTCCAGCGTGTACTTCTGCTTCAGGTCGGTGAAGTCCAGGTTCAGGGTGATGTGCTTGTCGCCCACCTCAGGCCCTTTCAGGCGCATGGCCAGGAAGTCGAAGAACAGGTCTAGGTCCATTGCCTTGACGGTGTCGGGGCTGGCGGTGTCCGGGGTTGGCAATTTCTGCACGCCGTTACGCAGCTCCTGGGCACCGGTCAGGTAGAAGTTGCGCCACGGGCCGCTCTCGGCCTGGTAACCCAATTGCTCCAGCGTGTCAGCTTGCAGGTTCTTCGCTGCCTGGTTGCTTGGGTCGGCGAACACCACGTGGTTGACCACCTCGGCCACCCAGCGATAGTCACCCTTGTCGTAGTACTCCTTGGCCTTTTTCAGCACTGCGTCGGCACCGCCCATCATGTCGACGTAGCGCTTGGCTTGCTCATCCGGCGGCAGCTCCCACAAGGTGGCAGGGTTGCCGATGAACCAGCCCAAGTGCAATACATAGGTGGCTTTGACGTTGTGGTTCAGCGAGCCGTAGTAACCACGGTTGGAGAAGCGGTTGGCGATCGACGGAGGCAGCTTCACCTGCTCGGCGATCTCGGTCATGGTGTAGCCCTTGTTCGCCAGACGCAAGGTCTCGTCGTTGATGTAGCGGTACATGTCGCGCTGGGACGACAGCTGATCTTTTACTTCCTTGTTGCCCCAGACCGGCCAGTGGTGCATGGCGTACATCACCTGTACGTCATCCCCCCACAGCTTCAAGGTTTCGTTGAGGTACTTGGACCACGGCAGCGGTTCGCGAATCTTCGCGCCGCGCAGCGAGTAAGTGTTGTGCAGTGTATGGGTAGAGTCTTCGGCGGTGTTGAGAGCCTTTTTCTCCTTGATGTAAAAGAGCATCTCCGCCGGCGCCTCGCTGCCTGGCGCGTAGAGGAACTCGTATGTCAGACCGTCGATCACGTGCTTCTCACCGGTTTTCTCGATGATGTCGGTCGGCGGGATCAGGGTCACGGTACCGGCGGAGGTGGTGGTCCCCAAGCCTGCACCCAGCTGACCGGTTTCATTTGGCGGCAGCAGGTTGCCGTACATGTAGCTGGCACGACGGCTCATCGCGGTACCGGCCATGACGTTCTCGGCCACGGCATGTTCGAGGAAGCCTTTGGGAGCGTAGATCTTGACCTTGCCGGCTTTGACGTCGTCCTCATTGATCACGCCGCGCACCCCGCCATAATGGTCGACGTGGCTGTGGGTGTAGATCACCGCGACCACCGGCTTCTTCGGCCGATGCTTGTAGTACAACTCCAGGGCCGCCTTGGCGGTTTCCGAGGAGATCAGCGGGTCCATGATGGTGATGCCTTCCTTGCCCTCGACGATGGTCATGTTTGACAGGTCGTAGTTTCGCACCTGGTAAAGACCGTCGGTTACCTCGAACAGGCCGGAAATGTTGATCAGCTGCGACTGCCGCCACAGGCTCGGGTTGGTGGAGGCCGGTGCTGTTGTACCTTCCTTAATGAAACCATACTTAGCCGGGTCCCAGATCATGTTGCCGGAGGGGCCCTTGATCGGCTCCGCAGGCAAAGGAGCGATAAAGCCCTTGTGGGCCAGCTCGAAGGAAGTCTTGTCGTTAAATGGCAGTTCCTTTAGAAGCGCGTCGTTAGCCGCCTTCGTTGCATCTGTGGCTGGTTTGGCCTTTTCTTCCGCCCACGCCTGCGAAGCAATGGCAATGGCGCTCGCCAGGAAGAAAGTCGAACTGAGTTTCCAGAGTCTGCCCGCCGACACAGAGCGGCCGTAGGTGCCGAACGGTTTCGCGAATAATGTCATTACAAGCTCCTTTTGAGTGGACACGCTGTACCGGTTCGGCAACTGCCAGCGAAAGATTCTTGCTGCTTAGATAGGCTAGCTAGGAATTTGGATTAGTCCAAACCGCGATTAACTGCGCCCCCATGAGCGGGCGAGCCCGCTCCCACAGCTGCTTTGAAATTCAACAGAACGCATAACCAGGCAGAAAATTGCTGGACAGACGGAGACCTTTTCGTCAATTGATTGATCGAGATTAAGGCACCACCGACTACACATTGACCCGATCATATCGGCGCCACAGACTTTACTTCTCTCATGAATTTTCGGAGGTCTGTCCGATGCGTAGATCATTGTGTGTCGTTGCGTTGAGTCTTTTTGTATCTCTTTATGTATTCGCCGATGAAACAACTAATACGGCTATTGGGGGAGGGCTTGGCGGCGCCCTCGGAAGTGTTGCAGGCCAGGCCGTAGGTGGCAGCACAGGTGCCGCAATCGGCGCAGGTATCGGTGGTGCAGCCGGCGGTGCAATGACGGCCAAACACGGCAACAAGACAGAGTCAGCTATTGGAGGAGGGCTTGGGGCTGTGGGCGGTCAAGTAATTGGCAACAGCGTTGGTGGTTCTACCGGTGGCTTGATCGGCGCAGGACTGGGAGGTGCGGCGGGAGGTGCAGTTGGCAACAGTTTGGCCAACGATGATGGACATCGCCACAAACACAATCATAAAAATAAGCATGGGCACTAGCTGTCCCGTAAGGCTGCTATGGGTCGAGACCGGTCATCAACGACTGACAGCTATCGACCCTAAGCGGCCTCTTGCGTTGGCCAGCATTCGGCCTAATGCGCGGCATTGATCAGTGCTTGGATTTCAGTGACCTGCGTGTATACACTCACGACGGACAAAACCGGGGGCGATTCACTGCCCTCAGGTGAGCGTGATTTACGACCTGTTGATGTGGTAACCAATACGATCGTGTCGGGATCGACCGGGCAACTTCTCGTTATCGAAAGCTGATTCACTCAGCAGATAACGGGGGTGTAGATAGCGGCCACTCGGTGCGGAAATGCCGAGGCGTGGGAGGCCGCTATCTACGAAGGGTTATGTGCGTTTAGCGTACGCTTGCCCGTACTTTTTCGCGGAAGCTGTTTTCGTAGCCGTCCTGGAGCTTCACCCTCTCGGCCAAGTTTGGCAGGAGGCTGCGAGCAACTACGATGATGCCATCCCGGTCACCGATAATGGCATCACCTGGATAGCAAACGACATTACCGCAGGCGACTGGAACGCCGACCTGGCCTGGGCCCCATTTTGAGGGGCCTGCTGGGTTTACTGCACGGGCGTAGATAGGCAGCCCCATGCTGTCGAGTTCTTCAATGTCACGTACCGCGCCATCGATGACGACCGCTGCAACCTGCTTGGCTAGGCAGATCTCACCGAGCAAATCACCGAACACTGAGCGGTTCACTTCGCTGTTGCCGTTGATGACCAGTACATCCCCTGGCTGTGCCTCGTCCAACGCACGATGGATAGCGAGATTGTCACCCTCGCGAGTGTTCAGCGGCAAGATGGTGCCGAAGAACGTAGATTTACCGGCGGTGTGGCGAATAGCCGAAGCCATCATGCCCATGCGGTGGAGTACGTCGCCGATGAGTGCCACCGGGTAATGCGAGATTTCCTCGATCAACGTCAAGTCAGCTCGCTCCCAGGTGGCATTAACGGTGATCGACTCATCGGACACATTGATGAACATTGAATACCTCCAGTTCGGAAAAAGGCTTAGCTGAACGATTTCGGCACAGGCTGGTTGACTGGGTGAGCAGGTGCTTCGCCCTTGAGTACGGCGGCTATGGCCTCCAGTGCGCTCATGCCTACGCGCATCAACGATTCATCGGTCTGGCCGGCGACGTGGGCAGTGACGATCAGGTTGGGCGTGTTCGCGATGTCCGGCGTGGTATGGTCGAACGGCTTGATCATGTCGATGTTCTCGGCAGCGAGTACATCAGCCCCCGCGCCAGCCAGCTTTCCGCTCTTGAGGGCGTCGACCAGTGCTTGCTCGTCGACAACACCACCACGACTGGTGTTAATCAGCATTGCGCCGTCTTTCATCCTGGCGAACTCAGGTGCTCCGATCAGGTTGCGAGTGGTTTCCAGCAGAGGGACATGCAGGCTCACGACATCAGCCGTAGACAGGAGGGTGTCGAAGTCTACCCAGCGGCTGTCTGAGCTCGGGTCGATGGCGGGGTCGGTAAATATCACTTTCATGCCGAAGGCTTCAGCAACAGGTGCAACGCTGGAGCCTATGTTGCCGAACCCCACCAGGCCCAAAGTGCGTCCTTCGAGTTCGATACCGGTCAGCGAAAGGCGGTCTTCTGCCCAGACCCGATTGCGGGTTTGTTCGGATGCCAGCGGCAGCTTGCGGCACAGCGACAAGAGCAACGCGAAGACATGCTCAATCACGCTGCGCTGGTTTGCACCTGGAGTGTTCGTGACCCAAACCCCGTGGTCGGCGGCTGCTTTGTAATCGACGTTGTCATAGCCGGCGCCATGGCGAGCAACAATCCGCAGCTTGGGCGAGGCAGCGATCATTTCAGCGCTGATGTGGCCGCCACGCAAAAACACGGCAGCCACCTGATTACGGATTTCTTCATACCCAACGGCATTAGGGCCGTAGCCGAGACGCACTTCCCCGACATCCGAAAGTCGGCTGAGGATTGTTTCGTGAATGGGGCTGGTGACGTAAATGAGAGGCATGCGGTAGTACTCAGGCGAATTGATGTTTTTTGTCGTCGGCAGCTGCTTGGCTGCGGACAGTCCACAGCACGATCAGGCCCAGAACTCCGGCACCGCTCAGGATGAAAGCGGGAGCCGTCTGGTTGCCGGTGGCGCCGATCAGCCAGGTCGCCATGAAAGGCCCAATGCCGCCGCCGATAACGGCACCGACGCTGTGGCCAAAGGCGACCCCGGTGTGGCGAACGTGGGTAGGGAAGAACTCAGGCATGACCGAGTAGGTGCCGGCCAGGCAAAGCGCGTAAGGAATCATTCCCAAGGCCAGACCGGCCATGGCCATGCTTACCTGGCCTTGCTGCATCAGCAGGAACGATGGAACGGAAAGAACGGCGTAGCCGAGATAAGCTAGGCGGAGCACGGCTTTACTGCCAATGATCGACCCGAGGTGACCTGCTAACGGAATCATCAGGGCTGCAAAGCTGACAGCCACCAGAACGATAGTGGAAGCCTGTCCCTTCGAGTAGCCGAGGATTGAGCTGAAGTACGCAGCGATGAAAACGGTGCCGATGTAGGTGCCGATGTTCTGCACTAGGGAGATCATCATGACCTTAGTGAGCGGGCGCATGTAGTCGCGCACGAGCTCAGCGAAAGGTGCGCTGTGTTCTTTGTTCTCCTCGGCTTTTTTCGATTCGAATTCCGGGCTGTCTTCGATGCCCAGGCGCATCCACAGGCCGATGATGCCCAGCGGCAGTGCCAACAGGAACGGAATACGCCAACCCCAATCAGCCATCTGTGGGTCGGTCAGCCATGCAGCTGCAAGGCCGGCGATGGCTGCGGCAAGACCTTTACCAAACTGAGCAATCGACGGCAGGAAAGAGATGTATAGCGAGCGACGATTGGCTGGAGCCCACTCACGGATGTAGCTAGCCGCACCGCCAATTTCCCCGCCGGCAGAGAAGCCCTGCAGCATGCGAAGTGCAACGAGGAGGATGGGGGCCCAGACGCCGATTTGCGCATAGCCAGGCAGCAGGCCGATGAGTGTCGCAGCAGCCCCCATCAGGGTGATGCTCGCGATCAGGCTAGCGCGGCGTCCTACCTTGTCCCCCAGCCAACCGAACGCTACAGCGCCAATCGGGCGGACGAGGAATGCAGAGCCGAAAACCAGGAAGGTATTGAGCAGGCCTGTTGTCGGGTCGTCTGATGGGAAGAAGACCAAGGCAAGGGTGGCAGCAAGGTATCCGTAGATGCTGAAGTCGTAATACTCAACGAACGTCCCGAATACCGCAGCAGCGGTAGCCTTCTTGGCTTTGGTCTTGCGTTCGATTCCAGGCTCAGGCATAGCGACGGACTCCGTCAACGTATTGTTGTTATTCATAGGTCACTCCACTTTGTGGATCACGTCCATTCTTTAAAAAATGGGACAGTGTCCTGTTTTGTTTTTTTAAGAATCCTCGCGCCCAGCGTTATTGTCAACAGGCGGTGATTGCCCTGCGGCTCGAAACCGGCACAAAATGGAGCCTTCTTGATGCTCAGCAAGCTGATCAAATGCCTATCGCGCCCTCTCAAATTCTGGCTTCCAAAGCCCCTGCAGCCACATCCAGCCACGGTCGATTGATTGAGGTAATGGATGCTTTGGTCAGACGAGCGGATGGAGACGCGTGGGGCGTAAGAGAGCTAGCCCACGATCTTGGAGAGAGCAGAAGTACCGTCAACCGCATCTTGGTGGCCTTGGTTGACCGAAATTTTGCGGTTGAAGAGGGGGTTGGAAAGTATCGAGTGGGCCCGCGCTTCAGGGTACTGATGCACGCCTTGAATAATCGCAGTGCTTTGGTGAATACAGCTCGGCATCTCCTCGATGGCTTGGCGGAGAGTGCAAAGCAAGCAGCCTTACTGTCGGTCTATGCGCCGCATTTGAACGGCTACTACGTTCTTCACTGTGGTGAAGCCCCGGCCACCTTGTTCTTCAGACCGAAGAGCGGAAATCCCTTCCCCTTGGAGTTCGGAGATATCGGTAGAGGGTTCAGTGAGTTCCTTCGAAAGCATCCGTCGCCGGATGACATCCCACCTCGCCAAACACCGATCGAACCACCCCAAAGCATCTCGGAGTCCGAGTTTCCCTCAGCGGTCTCCATGGTGGTGAGGAGGTTGGCACCGGGGCTGGTGATTTCGGTATCGCTTCACGATCTTGGGGGCCTTGATGCCAAGGTACGACATGCCGCCCGGGCCAAACTTGATGAGGTTGCTGATCGGTTATCACAGGCAGTAGGCGTGTCGGATAGCTTCGGTCGTGAGGTAGTCAGCGATGGAGACAGTGCTATTGTTGCCCGGCTTGAGGGGCTGCTGCAGTTGGTGTGCGCGGAGCCCAATGGGTACAAATGCAGATTGGGCATGGCCGCCCAGTTGCAATGCAATGCGGCAACTGCCAAGAAAATTATTGAATCTGCCACCCTTGAACGTTTGATCCATATCGACGGGCAGGTGATTTACCCGGCTGCCCGGCTACACCAGTGGGCTGCACTACTCAGCAATGAAACCTACTCTCCGGTGAAGCTCTGCAAGTCCATAGTCGATTCTCTGGTGAAGGAAACGGGAGAAACAATCGCGTATCTCTCGTTTGACGGAACTACCTCCAAAGCCCAGTTCCTTGATGTTACTCAAGGCTGGAGGCCTATCCAGTACAAACTGGAAACTGGGGTTGATGTCCCGCTGTATGCCGGTGGCGCCGGTAAGGCTGTGCTGGCCCACTTGCCAGCAGATTTTGCTGAGGGCTTGAAACTGGAGAAACTCACCGATGCGACAATCACTTCGCACTCCAAGCTTCGGGCTGACCTTCAGTCGATCAGAGAGCGAGGATGGTCGGTGGGTGATGGTGAACGGGTTCTAGGCGCCTTTGGTATCGGCGTTCCGATTTTCATCGATGGGCAGATTGCTGGCTCAATCTCTGCGACGATACCGCAGTACCGCAAGGAAGACTGTGACGTACCTTCCCTGATAGAGAACATGAAGCAGGCCTCAAGGCGCATAGGTCACCTGCTTTCTCTGGGAGGAATGGGGCGCGTTGGCCCCTGAAGCTCAAAGGGGATGCCCGTAACGGCAACCAAGCGATCATCTATTGCTCTTCAGATGGGGGCTTTAGGCCGATTGCTGCATGTCTCTAACGGCGGCTGTGGGTCGAAAGCGGTCCGTCGCGACTGGCTACTCTCGACCCGAAGCTGCCTTTGCCTGCGGGCAGTTAACGGCCAACAGCTGTCATCCGCCGCGGGCAGCGAAGGCCGTGTAAACCACTTTTTTTACCTGTAAACCTATGTGGTTTACAGGTAAAAAAAGTGGTTTACAAGCTGCATCCCGCAGGCACTATTTCAGCTGGGGTTGGCTTGCTCACGGACCTTTCTGCGCTTCGCATACTCACAGCTTCCCGAGCATTTTACGGGGTATTTTACAGAGAACCTCAGTTGTGCCAACGCAGCAGCAGCCGAGGCGCGCACGCCATGCTCAGCCCCTTCAATAGCGCCAGGTTGATCCAGTGGAACACCAAAGCATGAGGCGTGTCTGTGAAGCCTAGAAAATACGCCCGTTTAAAATTTTTTTTAGAGGGACTTTATTTCGCATTACAGGCCGATCATACGGCTTAATTCGCATGCTTCAGAGCTACGATTCCTCCGTTCGCGATGGCGCAGAGCGCTCTTAAATCACGTAGGTAATTCGTCAATAGTTCAGTAAAACCAATTCTCATGGGCGCTGTGCAAATCAGAGGCTGTCCGGCGGGCTGTTGTCGCGAGGCGAAATTACGCACCTTTGATTGAGAGCGGTTGCACGCTCGGACCCCAGGTCCTTCACCATTCAAAGGGTTAGCGCGAAAGTCTCTTGATCTCGCCCAGCCTCTATGGATCCTGGTTGATCTGACGCTTAGCCGCGGGGCTGAGTTGCAATTTCTAGAGCTCGGCTTCCTCATTACTTTTTGAATTGAATCAGTGGCCGATCTAAGATTGATTGAGATAAACCATGCATATCAGCGTTTGCCTGCCATGTGAGGAAGCGGGTAAGAAGCTGCTGATTGATAGCCTTTAGCTGCTGATTAGCTTCAGTCAGCTTTTCAATACGCTCGTTTGCAAGATGAATGTCTTTAATCCACCCAGGCTTCTCAGTCGGAGCCTTGAGTGCAGCCTTACGATACTTCATTGCCATATTCACCGCTGGCAATTTCATTAAGGACTGACGCGCGCGACTGATATTGAGCTTCTTTTTGCAAACATCTACTAGAAGGGGCCATGTTAACTTTGGCTCTGCCCAGTCTTCAATCAGCTTAATTATGCGAACTTCGTCATTTTTTGTTAAGTGTCCCATTGCTATACCTCAATATTGTCCAGCATGGCTGACAGATCTTTTAACGATGGCAATGCCGTTTGTGTCGGCTCTGTTATTGATTTTGCGTCAATCAATCCTGCCATGGCGGCAGCATTTTTTGTCAGGTTCCAACCGTTATCGCTATTCCACACAATGTCGCCGTTTTTGAGCTCAGGGTTTTCTAAAACTTTGATCAATGCATCGCACTTGAGCAGGTCCAATGCTGTTTTTTTGCACCATTCAGATGCGCCAAAGACCTCTCTGGCTTCAGCAGCAACCGCATGCGCATAACGCTGTTTCAGATATAATCTCTCCTC
Organism: Pseudomonas faucium; assembly: GCF_021602585.1. Lineage (GTDB taxonomy): Bacteria > Pseudomonadota > Gammaproteobacteria > Pseudomonadales > Pseudomonadaceae > Aquipseudomonas > Aquipseudomonas faucium. The sequence goes on along the minus strand of NZ_BQIP01000006.1, from coordinate 156,773 downwards.
TTTCAGGTTGGCTAGCCTTACATCATCACCTTTGATGCATCCCAAGTTTCCACAAGTTAGACATGCGCCCATTTTAGGGCAAGGCTCACTCTCAAACGAGTGAATGCACAGGCCTAGGTGAGTTCTATGTATAATGCGATCCTGATCGCTTTCGCTAAGATCAACTAGCTCGCTGAGCTTAATTGGCTGATTGGTCACAATTTTTTCAAAACACTTCGCTGTGTTGCTCTGCTTGGTCTTTGGGTGAACCGCCGCCACAGCCTGGGTGCGTTCTTTGATGCTTTCATGATTATAAACTGAACCCTGGTTAGTGCGTCCTGAAAATGCATCAATTAGCAGTTGTGAAAGTCCCGCCCGATGCATCTCCGTATTCAGCTCATGACGAAAAGCATGAGTGTTCACCTTGAGCTCTCCGTATCCGTGCCGCTGGAAGATGCTTTGCGAATGTGAAGCGCCTCCTAGCTGGGCCACCATCCGAACATGGCTGGCGGAGATTTCAACTCCAAAGTCCCGCTGCATTGCGACGGGGCTCTTTGTTTCATTGGGCAGAGAGCCTGTTCGCACGGTAAACAGCGCATCACGATACTTCACGCGCTTTTTACCGTCCTCAGCAGGTGTGGTAAAGGGAAAGTGCTTAGGTAGATATTTTTCACGAATGAGAATATTCAGTTTTCGTAACGTGATAACGGCTTTATCTGTAAATTCAAAGCGGTTCAGTTTACCGTTTTCATAGACACGCTGCCCTTTACTGATGTCCCAGCCTTCTCTTATTTCATCCAATACTGTCTGGGCGTCAGGGCTTAAAGCTCTGCGATTTGACAGGGAATTGAGCCATTGATCTTTGAAAAGTGTTCTCGCAGCGTATCGGCCTGTATAAATAATTTTCAGCGCTGCACAAGCTTCCTCATAAGATAATGGCTCATCTGGCCCCTTGATCGGTAAATCACTATGCGGCGGAAAATCATGAGGATGGTCCTCAAGCCATGCCGCATATGCTCGGGCTTCATCAGTGATTGGTATCAAGAGTTTTAATACACGTTCGATTGAGGATTCCATGCCTGTCACAACAGGCTTGGTAGTCGCTCCGAAACCTTTCTCCGCATACCAGCGGAGGAACATGCGTTGCCCGCCCTCAGCGTCAGTTTTGAAGACTACGCAGTCATGCTCAACATCGGCTAGCTCACCAATACGACCTGGTTGGCTAAGCAAAAGAGCGCAGGCAGAGACGGTTATGATGTCTAATGGGCTGGTTATGTCATTATTAAAAATTTCGCCTAAGGCTTGAATAGACTCACGGCTCGGTAGTTTTCGCTCGCTATTGGCCTGCTGCTCCTTTAACGTGCCTGAATCTTTGTACCGGAGCGGCGATACCCATCGAAAGGGCTTTGCGAGTAGCCCTTTGTTTCCCATGAATAAGACAATCTTCTCAAGATATTTGCTGATGCTGTACGCGCTATTGCCACGTGGGTAATCGATTGTCAGATGCTCACACGCTCTATTGCATACCGCCGCTGAAGTTTTTGTTACGTCACTAGTGCCTGTTAGTTCCAGGAGTGCGGCTTCAAGGATTCTGGTGCCATACAGCATATCTTTCGCTGATTTTTTTCCTTGAAATACTCTGTAGTGAACGATAATTGCTTTGGCGAAATCCATGAATGAGGATTGCATGAAAACTTTTGAGTTTGAATTTGTATTTCTGGGTGATTTATACGCAGTAAATGCGCAGCTGGGAATTCCTGAGTCATGCCATGAATCCATATCCCATTGAATGCCCGCGTGAACTCTTTGATAGGCAACTCCCTTGGGCAAAACTATCTGAGCCCAGATGATAAAGGCATCCAGTTGTGCCTTAGCATCGGCATGGTTGAGCGGTTTAAAATCGACGATAGTGCTCATTCGTAAGGTCCTACACTTATTCCTCGCGCGCGCTGCGCATTGCAATCAAGAATCACTTTGCGACAGGCAAGGATGGCACGGTCCCATAACACTCCGGTAATTTTGTCGTGATTGATGGTTTGCGCTCGGCGGCTTTCAAGTCGCGCAAGCGCGGCACTGTGATCCGCGTCAAGCAGCGGCTGGAATTTAATGCAGCCGTAACACGTAAACGGTGCATCCAGATAGCAGGAACTATCGGCGCCGCAGACGGCAAGATCCTCAATTTGGCGGTCTAGGCGTTGCCCATTTTTGGCGGACGCGCGATCCGGTACAATGGAGCCCTTAAAAGCTCCTACAACAAGTGCGAGATGATCACTCATCTTATCGTCTATCAGCTTCATTAACTCAGCTGATACCGCTCGATATTTTCGAACGGTCCGAGTGTTGGAATGCATGAGTGCGCTAGCGATTGACCATTCATCCAGCCCAGCATTCGAAAGATCGGTACCGAGTGTGTGCTTGAAGCGATGACCTCTGGAAATTTTCAAGGGCTGATGTGTACGCGTCGAGATGGGAAACCCCAGCATCCCTTCCATTTGCACTAACCACTCTCTAGCAACTCCGGCGGCGACATGGAATTTTGCCAGGGGAGAAAGCTCAAGATCTCTTAAATCAGGTAGGTCAACTATTACAGCGCCTAACCTATTACTTTTCTCTTCATAGGATAATTTTCGGCGAAAAAGAGGTACGTGCTTAATGGCCTTGTTCCACTCCGCCCTTCCGGGATACTCTTGCTCAAGGCTGGTTTGTATGATCGCCTTGTATGCTTGCACAGTATTATAAAGATCTTCGTCCAAATTGAAGATTTCGAATTTTTCTCGCCATCCAGCTTCATCGCCTTTTTGCTTGGCCCAGAATATTCGTATTTGGTAGCCTTGATCAGTCTTCATGAAATCATCAAAAACTACCATGCGAATCTGTGTCCCCCGCTGCCCGTAGATCATTAGCAAGCGCAGATAGAGGTAGCGCTCTGGATCCAGATTTCCATGACAGAACTGCTCATGCGCCCAATGATGCAGAGAGTCTTGTTCTACCTGCGTGAATGGGCCCTGTTCAGGATCTAAGCTCATGATGACATCATTTTTTATTCGCTTCTTTCTGGGGGTTGATTTATAAGCTTTTAGAAGAGCATGTGACGGACGCTGTTCTAGGGATTCACATTTTTGCCAAAACTCCATAAAACCGACAAGACTGGAGAACTCCCCCATGTTGAAGCGTTCGCGTAGATCTATCAGCTGATCATCGTTGAGGGGGTCTAGCCCGGCTAGAGCAGCGCGCGATAGGACAGACGTTACTACACCCATGGTTCCCTGGGAAACTTCTGCCATACGGTAGGCCAAGGCGGCGTGCAACCAACCTTGCCAATTATTAGGAACGCAAAAAATTGCGGACTGCCAATTGATTGCTGAGCGGCATGATCTATCCGGCCACCACATTGGCTGGGACGGAGTGAAAAAATCGCCGCATCTGGCAAGGCGTGGAGTGTCGAGCCAAGTGCTTAAACTGCTCTGGGTGGGTACTTTAAGTGCTGAAGTCGACGGATTCACTTTGTAAGCCTTCCTCGCGGTTTTTTGTATTAACGCTATCTCTGATAGTCTTGAATCTATCCGAGCGCTTTCTCATTGCTTTATTCGCTTCTTCTCTCCAGAATTTCGCTCCGTAAAGGCTGGGCATATGAGAACCATGGCTCCATCCGAAAGCATAAGTTAGTACTTTTTGCACCTTGGTTGTTCGGTCCTCGGGCGTAAGGATATCCAACTCATCCCGCATGCTTTCTAGAAGAGTGTAGACCGCATCATGACGCAACACATGGGGATGAACATGTGCCAGTTCCGGCACGGCTTTCCCAACCCGAGGTAGAATGCCATCAAGCGCTTTAACACTTAGTGGCTTGCCCTCATTCCGTCTATGAGAGACAAGCAGAAAAGGGTGTTTTTTCGCCTCAGACGTTTGCTCATTGGAAGTTCGATAAGTATCGATATATCGCTTAAGAGCCCAAGCAAGGTCGTCGCCCATCTCCAGAATACGCTCGTGTGTTTTGAATTGGGGGGCTAACGTGCGCGGATCAATTTCCTCATTTATGAGGTTGATTACTGAAAGCTCTCTGCTATGCCACCGGATATCTCCAACTTTGATCAAGAGCATTTCGGAACGGCGCAGGCCCATATCAATGCCTAGTAACAAAATTATATAATTTCGAAGTTTTATTGCTTTGTTAGCAAATGGGTTGGTTGCGCTTTCTGGATGCATAATTTCTAATAGGCGATCTCGCTCTGCAGTCGACAGGCCTTTGATGTCATTGTTGGAGGTCTTTTTCCAGGAAGGCTTGGCTGCTTTTATCTTCCTGTTAAGACGACTTACAATATCGTCTATTGCCGCTCCCCGTGTCGCTTCCTCACCAAGCTTGTCATAAAGAAATATTGTGTAGTCACGCACAGCTTCAAGTCTCTGCTGTGCGTGTGTGCTGCCAACTGTTGAGTAAGCCGTTGGTAACATGCGGATTCCAGCAAATTTTTTAGCGAGCGTCGACTTGTTAAGTGCAGCATCAGCGACAAAGCGGGAAATCTCGTCATCTGTAAGGTAGCGAGACGTTGGTCTCTCTTCCAAGCGGGCGATCAAATCGATCGACTCAAACTTTAAAAAATCTTCAAATAGCCCGATGTGTTCCAAATATTTTTGTTGCGTGTTTAATGCCCGTCTTGATTGCTCAAGGGTCACATATAGGTTCGGGTAGTAAGCAGGAATGTGCTCTTGCACCAATACCTTTCTTCTAGCACCATTGATCCTTATTTCTATGATCTGGTGACCCACGATTCTTCTCCAAAACATAACTTTTTTTGAGTATAGTAACGAATCGGTGCTGGCTCAAACCTAGACATGACTTTCACCAATTTTCAGTCGCAGGCTTGGAATCTCTCCGAAGCCGCGTAATCATTGACTCAAAGGTAATCCAAAGATGGCAAAAGGTGACAAACACGGCCAAACAGGTTCATACGTCTACACCATGCATCGGCTGAGCAAGGTCGTGCCGCCGAAGCGGGAAATTCTCAAGAATATTTCCCTGTCGTTCTTCCCAGGCGCCAAGATCGGCGTACTCGGCCTGAACGGCGCGGGTAAGTCGACCCTGCTGCGGATCATGGCGGGCGTCGACAAGGAATTCGACGGCGAAGCCCGTCCGATGCCCGACATCAACGTTGGCTACCTGCCGCAGGAGCCGCAACTGGACCCGAACAAGTCCGTGCGCGAAGTGGTCGAGGAAGCGGTCAGCGTGATCAAGGACGCCCAGGCGCGCCTGGACGAGGTCTACGCCGCCTACGCCGAACCGGATGCCGACTTCGACAAGCTGGCCGCCGAGCAGGCCAAGCTCGAAGCCATCCTGCAGGCCGCCGACGGCCACAACCTGGAGCGCCAGCTGGACGTCGCCGCCGACGCCCTGCGCCTGCCGGCCTGGGATGCGCGCATCGAGCACCTGTCCGGTGGCGAGAAGCGCCGTGTGGCGCTGTGCCGCCTGCTGCTGTCGGCCCCCGACATGCTGCTGCTCGACGAACCGACCAACCACCTGGACGCCGACTCGGTGGCCTGGCTCGAGCGCTTCCTGCACGACTTCCCGGGCACCGTGGTAGCCATTACCCACGACCGTTACTTCCTCGACAACGTCGCCGGCTGGATCCTCGAGCTGGACCGCGGCGCCGGCATCCCGTACGAAGGCAACTACTCGGGCTGGCTGGAAGCCAAGTCGGACCGCCTGGCGCAGGAATCCAAGCAGCAGAGCGCCCACGAGAAGGCCATGAAAGAGGAACTGGAGTGGGTGCGCAAAGGCGCCAAGGCTCGCCAGTCCAAATCCAAGGCCCGTCTGCAGCGCTTCGAAGAAATGCAGTCGCAGGAATTCCAGAAGCGCAGCGAAACCAACGAGATCTACATCCCGGCCGGCCCGCGCCTGGGCGACAAGGTCATCGAGTTCAAGAACGTCAGCAAGGGCTACGGCGACCGCGTGCTGATCGACAACCTGTCGTTCGCCATGCCTAAGGGCGCCATCGTCGGCGTGATCGGTGGTAACGGCGCCGGTAAGTCGACCCTGTTCCGCATGCTGATGGGCAAGGAGCAACCGGACTCGGGCAGCATCGAGATCGGCGAAACCGTGCAGCTGGCCTGCGTGGACCAGAGCCGCGAGGACCTGGATGGCGCCAAGACCGTGTTCCAGCAGATTTCCGACGGCTCCGACATGATCCGCATCGGCAACTACGAGATCCCGTCGCGCACCTACGTTGGCCGCTTCAACTTCAAGGGCGGTGACCAGCAGAAGTTCGTCAAGGACCTCTCCGGTGGTGAGCGTGGCCGCCTGCACCTGGCCCTGACCCTGAAGGAGGGCGGCAACGTCCTGCTGCTCGACGAACCGTCCAACGACCTCGACGTCGAAACCCTGCGTTCGCTGGAAGAAGCCCTGCTGGACTTCCCGGGTGCCGCGATCGTGATTTCCCACGACCGTTGGTTCCTGGACCGTGTGGCCACCCACATCCTGGCCTACGAGGACGACTCGAACGTGGTGTTCTTCGAGGGCAACTACACCGAGTACGAAGCCGACCGCAAGAAGCGCCTGGGCGATGCTGCTGCCCAGCCGCACCGGGTACGGCACAAGAAGCTGGCCCAGTAAGCCGGTTTCTGCTGCACAAGGATGGGGCCCTTCGGGGCCCCATTTTTGTGCCTGGCATAAAAGGGCAGTGGCCCCTTCGCGGGGCAAGCCCGCTCCCCCAGAAAAACCGCAAGATTCTTGGCTTGTGCCCGCCTCCCTGTGGTAGCGGCTTGCCCCGCGAAGAGGCCAGACCTGCAAACATAAGGCCTGGTGTTTTGTATACATTTATATAAAACGCACCAAATATTTTCAAAAAAACGACATCGCGCCCTATTCCAGTGCGATTGCTTCTTGGTACATTGCGAAAAAAACCAATAAGTCCAATCCTCTTGGTGAGATGTCTACCATGATCGAATCCGTCGACCACTTCCTCGCGCGCCTGAAGCAACGCGACCCGGCCCAGCCCGAATTCCACCAGGCCGTCGAAGAGGTGCTGCGCAGCCTCTGGCCCTTCCTCGAAGCCAACCCTCACTACCTGCAAGCCGGCATTCTCGAACGCATGGTCGAGCCTGAGCGCGCCGTGCTGTTCCGCGTATCGTGGGTCGATGACCAGGGCAAGGTGCAGGTCAACCGCGGCTACCGCATCCAGATGAGCAGCGCCATCGGCCCGTACAAGGGCGGCCTGCGCTTCCACCCGTCGGTGAACCTGGGCGTGCTGAAGTTCCTGGCCTTCGAGCAGGTCTTCAAGAACTCCCTCACCTCGCTGCCCATGGGCGGCGGCAAGGGCGGCTCGGACTTCGACCCCAAGGGCAAGAGCGACGCCGAAGTCATGCGCTTCTGCCAGGCCTTCATGAGCGAGCTGTACCGCCACATCGGCGCCGACCTCGACGTGCCGGCCGGTGACATCGGCGTGGGCGCGCGCGAAATCGGCTTCATGTTCGGCCAGTACAAGCGCCTGGCCAACCAGTTCACCTCGGTGCTCACCGGCAAGGGCATGACCTACGGCGGCAGCCTGATCCGCCCTGAGGCCACCGGCTACGGCTGCGTGTACTTCGCCGAAGAAATGCTCAAGCGCCAGAACCTGCGCATCGATGGCCGCCGCGTGGCGGTCTCGGGTTCGGGCAACGTGGCCCAGTACGCTGCGCGCAAGGTCATGGACCTGGGCGGCAAGGTCATCTCGCTGTCGGACTCCGAAGGCACCCTGTACGCCGAAGCGGGCCTGACCGACGAGCAGTGGGATGCGCTGATGGAGCTCAAGAACGTCAAGCGCGGCCGTATCAGCGAGCTGGCCGAGCGCTTCGGCCTTGAGTTCCGCAAGGGCCAGACCCCGTGGAGCCTGCCGTGCGACATCGCCCTGCCATGCGCCACGCAGAACGAGCTGGACAGCGAAGACGCCCGCACCCTGCTGCGCAACGGCTGCATCTGCGTGGCCGAAGGCGCCAACATGCCGACCACCCTGGAGGCTGTGGATATCTTCATCGACGCCGGCATCCTGTATGCCCCGGGCAAGGCCTCCAACGCCGGGGGCGTGGCCGTGTCGGGCCTGGAGATGTCGCAGAACGCCATGCGCCTGTTGTGGACCGCAGGTGAAGTGGACAGCAAGCTGCACAACATCATGCAGTCGATTCACCATGCCTGCGTGCATTACGGCGAAGAGGCCGATGGCAAGATCAACTACGTGAAGGGCGCCAACATCGCCGGCTTCGTCAAGGTCGCCGACGCCATGCTGGCCCAGGGCGTGGTTTAAGCATCAGGCGCGATGGCGACGACCTCGATCGATTGATCACCCGCAGGTCGTCGCCACACCACTTCATCGCCGGGGCTGGCGCCCAGCAGCGCCCGCCCCAGCGGTGAGCCCCAGTTGATCAGCCCGCGGCCGGCATCGGCCTCATCCTCCCCCACCAGCCGCACCTCATGCGCCTGGCCCTGTTCATCGACAAAGCTCACACGGCTACCGATCTGCACCTTGCTCAGCGAGGTAGCGGCGGGCACCACCTGCGCGCTTTGCACCCGGGCGCTGAAATAGCGCAGGTCGCGCTCGGTGTCGGCCAGGCGCTGCTTGTCTGCGCCTTCACCCTGGCCCTGCAATTGGTTGCGCAGGGCATTGAGCTCGGCCACGCGCTGTTGCAGCTGGCGCAGGCCACTGGCGGTGAGGTAATTGGGCTGGTCGCTGACGCGCCGCTCCACCGGTTGGTCGGCCTGGGCGGCGGCCTGGTCTTCGTTGACGAATGCTCGGCTCATGGGTGGGCCTCCTTGTGCTGGAGACCATGGTGACAGGCTGCGGGTTTCAACGAATGCCCGTTTGCGACCTACTCGTGGCGGTAGGCACGTGCGGCGTCGCGGTCCTTTTCCTGCTGCCATTCGCGGTCGCGTTCGTCCCAGTAGCGGTCTCGGTACTGGCGTTCGTCCTCGCTGTTCTTCATGGCGTTGCACTGGCGAAAGCCATCGTCCCAGCCGGTTTCGTACTGGCGGTTGTGCAGGTAGCGCGGGACATCCTTGCGAAAGTCGCCGGCCATGACCCCGGCGGCCTGGCGGCCACTGCTGCAGCCGTCCTGGAAGCCGTCGGCGTAGGAGGGGGGGTAACCTTGGCTGAGCATCTGCTCGTGGGTGGTTTCGCAACCTGACAGCAACAAGGCGATGCATACGCCGAACCAGTACCGCGACATGACCTTCCAGACCCTCTGAGTGATACGCGAAAGTCTAGGTGGGCATTTGTCGTGGAGCTGTCAAAACGGTGTCAAAAGCGTCGGTTGGTTCACATTGTTGCTTGTGCTGGCCCTATCGCCGGCAAGCCGGCTCCCACACAGGTCTCAGGGCTGTGAGATCCATTGTGGGAGCCGGCTTGCCGGCGATAGGGCCAGTACAGTCACCCTCAATAGTGATACCACTTGAGCTCCAGCATCACCTCGTTCTGCGCCGTGGCCAGGTGGCTGAATTCCCGCGCAGCACTGAGCCTCAACCCCAGGTTCTGGCTGATCTCCCACTGCTGGTTCAAGCTCACGCTGCGCCGCACCTCGCCATTGGTGAAGTAGTCGCCCTTGGCCTCCAGCGTCAGGTTGCCCAGCCCGTTGCGCCACAGCAGGCCGCCATTGAACCCCGCCGCCGGGGCGATGAACTGGGCGAAGTCGTTGTGGTGCTCGACCCGCACGGTGCCCAGGGCAAAGCCCAGCAAGCCATCGGCCAACTGCCAGGTGCCGCCGGCGCCACCGTTCACATGGCTCACCAGCACCTCGTCGTCATGCTTGCCCGGCACCCGCTCCAGGCCGCCGGCCACTTGCCACGACCAGGGCTTGAGCAGCTCGTTGCGGGGTGTCAGCGAGCGGATGGTGGCCAGGTCCAGGCGCTGCACCTGCCAGTCGTTGCCTTCGTACTGGCGCAGCTTGAGCTGGAGGATCTCGATCTGCGCGCCCAGCGGGAAGCCGTAGGCGTTGTCGTTGAGGTCGTGGTAGGCCATGCGCAGGCCGTACTCGGCGTAGGCGCGGTCTTCGCGGGTGCCGACGCCCAGTTGCCAGGTGCGCGAGTCGTGGCCGTCTTCCGGCAGGCCAGGGCGTTCGATCTGCAGCGGCGGCGGCGGGTTGCGGTTGATCGCCCGCAGCAGCTCGAAGCTGCGGGTGGCCTGGCCAGGGTCGCGCTCCTGGCCGTTGGCCCGGTAACGCTCCAGGCGGTACGCGGCATCCTGCACCAGCGCCTGGCGCTCGCGGGGCAGGGCGGTGAAGGCAGGGCTTTGCAGTTGCGCGGTGTCGGCACTCACGGCAAGCACCTGGCGTTTTTCGTCAGCGTCCAGCGGCTCGGCGCGGGCCAGCAGCTCGCGCTCGCGCGAAGGGCGGTAGGTTTCGCTGGCCACCAGCCCCGACTGCTTGACGGCTTTGACCGTGTCGGTGGGGATGGCGGTGAGCGGGAACTGCGAGGTCAGGTCCAGGCTCGGCCGGGCCACCTGCAGCAACTCCAGCAGGCGGTAGGAGCAGTTTTCGTCGAAGAAGAAATAGTCGAACTGGATCTGCTTGAGTTCCCACACGTGTTCGACCATGCGCCCGGTTTCTTCCGGCGTCAGGTCCAGCTGGTATTCCCACAGGTCGCGGTTTTCCAGGCTGCGGTATTCGGAGAGTTTTTCCTGGTAAGGCATCAGTGCGAACAGGCCGGGATAGCCGCCCATCAGGCCCTTCCAGGCATACAGGATGCTGTTGTCGCTGCCTTCGATGTAGGCGCCGAAGTTGATGGCATAGCTCAGCAGCGTGGTGTCGTCGCTGCGGGTGTTGGACTGGTCGATGCGCAGCAGGGTGTGGCCAAACATCGAGGAGGGGCTGTTCAGGTAGGCGGCCGGGAAGATCAACGCGGCGCTGTGCGGGTCGATCGACTTGTACCAGGTCTTGAATTCCTGGCAGTCCGGTTGCGGCAGGCCTTGCAGGCCAAGCTGCTCGCGCAGCCAGCGGGTGCGCGCGGGGAACACGCACTGGGCGTGCTTGTCGCCCAGCTCGGCCGGGGCGTACAGCGCCTGTACCGTGGCGCGCAGTTCCTGGTCCGGGTGGTGCGCGCCATCTTCGGCGAGGAAGTAGGCGTGATCGTCCACATAGCTGCGCCAGCCGCCGAGCTTGGCGGTTTCGTAGTGGCCCAGGGCGATCCAGTAGGGGGTGTTGGCCAGTTGTTGCACGCGGGCGTCGTCCAGCACCGGTGCAGCCTGGACGTGGGCGCAGACACACAGCGCCAGGTAAGCGAAGCGTTTGAGCATATCGGGCAACTACTTCTAAACGATGCCGAAAAGGCGAAACCCGCCCCGGGGTGGGGCGGGAGTAGCTGCGCTTAGGCCTCGGTAGCGTACTTGGCCAGGCGTGGGTCGCTCTTCAGAACGGCCAGGGTGTTGCTGTGCACAGTCTCGGCAGTCACGTCGGCGCTGCTGAAGATCTGGTTGAAGTGCTGATGGGCGACCGAAGCGAAGTAGCCGCGGTCTTCCGGTGCCACGCCGAGGACCACGGCATAGGTGGTCAGGGCTTCGCCCTGGCCCATGGCCATGTCTTCGGACAGCTCGTTCATCATGCCGTTCATGGCGAACCAGGACTTGCCGCCATAGGTCAGCGAGGCCTTGGTGGAGCAGCCGTTGGTGCCGGAGGTCATGCCGAAGGTGGCGTTGCCGGAGGTGCCGTTGGTGGTGGAAGCGAGGAAGTGAGCCGGAGTGCCGCGCTGGCCTTCGAACAGCATGTTGCCCCAGCCGCAATTCGGGCCACCTGGCGCTTCGGCCATGGCGTTGAGGGAGACCACGGTGAACAGAGTACCCAGAAGAATCCGTTTCATAGCATTTGTTCTCTATTTGTCTTAACCAAGGGTCAGGGTTTCTGGCAACTCGGTTGCCAAGTCGGGAAAGCGTTTCACCCACCCGCGCAGCTTGGAGTTTAGGCACGATCTAAAGGTTGCGTCATTCATTGCGAAAAATTTGCTTCTGAACTACGCCAGCGCGCCTGCGACATAAAGTCCGGCCGAGCCTTGCAAGGCGCGCGCGGGCGGCGCCAGAATGCTGCGTATCTGCCCCGCCGAAGTAAGGAAACCCAATGCCCGATCCTGTCGCTGCGCGCCTGCGTCTTGCGCCTGAAGCCCTGACCCGGCGTTTCTCCCCCGAGCAGTTTGCCTTTACCCATACCGACGATCTGGAGCCGTTTCGTGGTGTCCTGGGCCAGGAGCGTGCTGTCGAGGCCCTGCAGTTCGGCGTGGCCATGCCACGCCCTGGCTACAACGTGTACGTGATGGGCGAGCCCGGCACCGGCCGCTTCTCGTTCGTCAAGCGCTACCTCAAGGCCGAGGGCAAGCGCCAGCAGACCCCGGCCGACTGGGTCTACGTCAACCACTTCGACGACACCCGCGAGCCGCGGGCCCTGGAGTTGCCTTCGGGCAGCGCCGCGGAGTTCATCAGCGACATGGGCGGGCTGATCGACAACCTGCTGGCCACCTTCCCGGCGGTGTTCGAGCACCCGTCGTACCAGCAGAAGAAGGGCGCCATCGACCGCGCCTTCAACCAGCGTTACGACCGCGCCCTGGATGTGATCGAGCGCGCGTCGCTGGAAAAGGACGTGGCCCTGTACCGCGACGCCAGCAACGTCGCCTTCACCCCGATGGCCGACGGCAAGGCGCTGGACGAAGCCGAATTCGCCCAGCTGCCGGAAGCGGTGCGCGAACAGTTCCATGAAGACATCGCCCTGCTCGAGGAGCGCCTGAACGAAGAACTGGCCAGCCTGCCGCAGTGGAAGCGCGAGTCGAACAACCAGCTGCGCCAGCTCAACGAAGAAACCATCACCCTGGCCCTGCAGCCACTGCTGGCGCCGTTGTCGGAAAAGTACGCCGAGAACGCGGCCGTGTGTGCCTACCTGCAGTCGGTGCAGTTGAATTTGCTGCGCACCGTGGTCGAGCAACTGGTCGACGACAGCAAGACCGACGCCGTGGCGCGCAAGCTGCTCGAAGAGCAGTACGCCCCGAGCCTGGTGGTGGGCCACTATGCCGACGGCGGCGCGCCGGTGGTGTTCGAGCCGCATCCCACCTACGACAACCTGTTCGGCCGCATCGAATACAGCACCGACCAGGGCGCGCTGTACACCTCCTACCGCCAGCTGCGCCCGGGTGCGCTGCACCGCGCCAATGGCGGCTTCCTGATCCTTGAAGCGGAGAAGATGCTCGGCGAGCCGTTCGTCTGGGATGCGCTCAAGCGCGCCCTGCAGTCGCGCAAGCTGAAGATGGAGTCGCCATTGGGCGAGCTGGGCCGGGTCGCCACGGTCAGCCTGACGCCGCAGATGATCCCGCTCAACGTCAAGCTGGTGATCATCGGCTCGCGCCAGCTGTACTACGCGCTGCAGGACCACGACTCGGACTTCCAGGAGATGTTCCGGGTGCTGGTGGACTTCGACGAAGACATGCCCATGGTCGACGAGAACCTGGAGCAGTTCGCCCAGTTGCTGCGTACCCGCACCAACGAGGAGGGCATGGCGCCGCTGACCAGCGATGCGGTGGCGCGCCTGGCCACCTACAGTGCGCGCCTGGCGGAAAACCAGTCGCGCCTGTCGGCGCGCATCGGCGACCTGTTCCAGCTGGTCAGCGAGGCCGATTTCATTCGCCACCTGGCCAGCGACGAGATGACCGACGCCGGCCACATCGAGCGCGCGCTCAAGGCCAAGGCCACGCGCACCGGCCGCGTTTCGCAGCGGGTGCTCGACGACATGCTCGCCGGCATCATCCTGATCGACAGCGAAGGCGCGGCGATCGGCAAGTGCAATGGCCTTACCGTGCTGGAAGTAGGCGACTCGGCGTTCGGCATGCCGGCGCGGATTTCCGCCACCGTCTACCCGGGCGGCAGCGGCATCGTCGACATCGAGCGCGAGGTCAACCTGGGCCAGCCGATCCACTCCAAGGGGGTGATGATCCTCACCGGTTACCTGGGCAGCCGCTATGCCCAGGAATTCCCCCTGGCGATTTCCGCCAGCATCGCCCTGGAGCAGTCCTACGGCTACGTGGACGGTGACAGCGCATCCCTGGGTGAGGCCTGCACGCTGATCTCGGCGCTGTCGCGCACGCCGCTCAAGCAGTGCTTCGCCATCACCGGCTCGATCAACCAGTTCGGTGAAGTGCAGGCGGTGGGTGGGGTCAACGAGAAGATCGAGGGCTTCTTCCGCCTCTGCGAGGCCCGTGGCCTGACGGGCGAGCAGGGGGTGATCATCCCGCGCGCCAACGTCGCCACCTTGATGCTCGATGAGCGCGTGTTGCAGGCGGTGGAGAATGGCCAGTTCCATGTCTACGCGGTCAGCCAGGCCGACGAGGCACTGAGCCTGCTGGTGGGCGAGGACGCCGGCGAGCTGGACGACAAGGGCCAGTTCACCGAAGGCAGCGTCAACGCCCGGGTGGTCGAGCGCTTGCGCGAGATCGCCGAGATGATCAGCGAGGAAGAGATCGAGAAGGCGGAAAAGGAACGCCTGGAAGAGGTGATTGCCCAGGCGAAACCTGCCTGAGTCAATAAATCGGCGCTGGCGGCCATGTGCTACCGTTCAGCGCCGGTTTTCCATCTTTCTGTGCCGTTCTTCTATGCTGGAACTTAAGGACGGCATCAGCGTTCAGGATGGAAACAGCCTGGGAGTTTCAGGCTGAACAGGGCTCATTGGAGGGGACGCGGCCATGCGCAACCTCAGCCTTACTCGCCAGTGCCTGGGCCTGGTGACTCGCATCGAATGCAGCATCCGCCCGCTGGCCGGGGACAACGGCATGTGGACCTTGCTGTTCGCCGCCGGCATGTCTGGCGAGCAACCCTCGGCAATCAAGGCGCAGGGGCCTTTCCATGGGCCGCTGGTGGCCGAGTCGGTGCTCAATGCCATCGTCGACAGCCTGACCCTGCATGGGTACCAGGTGACCGAGGGGCCGCAGATCTGGACCTTGCACCTGCAGGCCCAGCTACGGCGCATCAATGGCGAGCGCTGTCGCAACCTTGGGGATTACCAGTTCCATCCTGAATCCTGAGTGGCTGGGGTGTGGGCTTTTGCTGTCACAGGTGGCTGGCTATACTCGCGCTCGCTTTTCCAGTCACCTGACGAGTCCCAAACCCTCCATGGAACGTATTCTCGAAAACGCGATGTATGCCTCGCGCTGGCTGCTCGCCCCCATCTACTTCGGTTTGTCCCTCGGCCTGCTGGCCCTGGCGCTGAAATTCTTCCAGGAAGTGATCCACGTCCTGCCCAACGTCTTTGCCCTGAGCGAAGCCGACCTGATCCTGGTGATCCTCTCGCTGATCGACATGTCGCTGGTGGGCGGCCTGCTGGTGATGGTGATGATCTCCGGCTACGAGAACTTCGTGTCGCAGCTGGACATCGACGAAAGCAAGGAGAAGCTCAACTGGCTGGGCAAGATGGACTCCTCGTCGCTGAAGATGAAGGTGGCCGCCTCGATCGTGGCGATTTCGTCCATTCACCTGCTGCGGGTGTTCATGGATGCGCAGAACATCTCCACCGATTACCTGATGTGGTACGTGATCATCCACATGACCTTCGTGGTCTCGGCCTTCTGCATGGGCTACCTGGACAAGCTCACCAAGCACTGAGCCCCATGGCTCCCACAGAGATACCCCCCCAAACCTGTGTGGGAGCCGGCTTGCCGGCGATGGGGCCAGCGCGGTCCAACTGACGAGCGGCGTCAGTTATGCCTTGTGTATTCCCCGCCCCCGTACAAAAAATGAGCACTCATGCGTGGTTCCCACCAGCGAGGTGCTCTCATGAACCTGCATCAGCTCAATACCGAGGCCAGGGCCGGCCATGTCGACGAAGTCAACCTGATTGCCATCGAAGGCGGCGACTACCTGATCGAGGCCCGGGTCAAGGGCCATGCCCACCCCCTGGCCGATACCCGCGGCAAGCGCCTGCGGGTGCGTTCGGTGGAGGATGCGCGCAAGGTGCTGCAGACCATCCCGATGGTCTCCATGAACCTGGTGCACTGGTCCGTGCAGGATGAAATGTGCGGCATGGGCAGCCACCCGGAAGAAGACCTCAAAGTGCCGATTTCCCAGCGTTCTGCCTGGTAGCTGCTCGCAGCGGCCCAGTGTGCTAGGCTGCTCGCCCTTTTCATCAAGGGCGCGGCTGCACTGCGCCCTGCAGTGGAGCACGACCATGTCCGAACTCAACCTGTCCACCGACGAAACTCGCGTCAGCTACGGCATCGGCCGTCAGCTGGGCGGCCAACTGCGCGACAACCCGCCACCGGGCGTCAGCCTGGACGCCATTCTGGCTGGCCTGACCGACGCCTTCAACGGCGCCGACAGCCGCGTCAGCGAAGCCGACCTGTCGGCCAGCTTCAAAGTCATCCGTGAACTGATGCAAGCCGAAGCTGCCGCCAAGGCCGAAGCCGCCGCTGCTGCCGGCAAGGAATTTTTGGTAGAGAACGCCAAGCGCGATGGCATCACCACCCTGGCTTCGGGCCTGCAGTTCGAAGTGCTGACCGCCGGTGAAGGCGCCAAGCCGACCCGCGAGAGCAACGTTCGCACCCACTACCACGGCACCCTGATCGACGGCACCGTGTTCGACAGCTCCTACGATCGTGGCCAGCCTGCCGAATTCCCGGTTGGCGGCGTGATCGCTGGCTGGACCGAAGCCCTGCAACTGATGAACGCTGGCAGCAAATGGCGCCTGTACGTGCCGAGCGAGCTGGCCTACGGCGCCCAAGGCGTTGGCAGCATCCCGCCGCACAGCGTGCTGGTGTTCGACGTCGAGCTGCTCGACGTTCTGTAATGCCCCTGGGGCCGCTTTGCGGCCCCCTCGCGGGGCAAGCCCGCTCCCACAGGTAGTTGATGTGCCTGTGGGAGCCGGCTTGCCGGCGATGAGGCCGGCCCTGCCGGCCTCAATTCCAGTCCGTCCCCCCAGGGCGCAGCGCCCGTGCATAGCAGAACAGAAACAGGTTTCGCACCAGCTCCTTGAGCACCACCGGCTCGCTCGAGTTCAGCCCGTCGAGGTCCAGGTCGCCCTGGTCGCGCAATTCATCCAGCGCTTCTTCTTCGAGCACGGCGCACACCTCACCGGTTTCCCGGTGAAGAATGCGCAGGTAGGGGTGGGGGCGGTCCAGCCAGGCGTCTATCAGATAAGTCATGGCTATTCTCCTTGGATAGCGGTTCCAATGAGAATAATTCTTATTATCAGAATAGCAAGTGCCAATTGGCGGATTTGTGCAATCAGACCTTACGCACGAATTCCGACTTCAGCTTCATGGCGCCGATGCCGTCGATCTTGCAGTCGATGTCGTGGTCGCCGTCGCACAGGCGGATGTTCTTGACCTTGGTGCCGACCTTGACCACCAGGGACGAACCCTTGACCTTGAGGTCCTTGATCACGGTGACGGTGTCGCCGTCCTGCAGCACGTTACCGACCGAGTCCTTCTTCACCACATCGTCGCTGGCCGCTTCGGCTTCGCCGTTGGCCGACCACTCGTGGGCGCATTCGGGGCAGATCAGCTGAGTGCCATCCTCATAGGTGTATTCGGAATTGCATTTCGGACAGGCTGGCAGAGTGCTCACTTCAGTTCCTTAAACAGACAGGCGGTAAAGGCGCATATTGTATAAGGTTTTTTGCAAGATGTGTTTTCGTCTGCCCAAAAGCATCGCGGGACAAGCCCGCTCCCCCAGGTGCCTCGTTGTGGCGGCCTGTGGGAGCGGGCTTGTCCCGCGAAGAGGGCGACGCGCTATCAGTGCGTGCGCGCTACGGCAAATTCACTCAGCTCGACCAGCGCATCCCGATACTCGCTGGCCGGCAGCACTTCCAGGCACTCGATGGCCTTGGCCACGTAGTCGCGAGCCAGCTGCGCGGTGTAGTCCAGCGCACCGGAGGCTTCCACCGCCTCGCGGATCTGCTCCAGGTCTTCCAGGCCACCCTTCTGGATCGCCTTGCGCACCAGCGCTGCCTGTTCAGGCGTGCCTTCGCGCATGGTGTAGATCAGCGGCAGGGTCGGCTTGCCTTCGGCCAGGTCGTCGCCGACGTTCTTGCCCAGGGTCTGCGAATCGCCCTTGTAGTCGAGCAGGTCGTCGACCAGCTGGAAGGCCACGCCCAGGTGGTCGCCGAAGGTGCGCAGGGCCTCGCGCTGTGCTTCGCTCGCCTGGGCCAGCGCGGCGGCGCTGTGGGTCGAGGCTTCGAACAGCATCGCGGTCTTGCCGCGGATGACGTCCATGTAGACTTCCTCGGTGGTGCTGGCATCGCGCACGCGCGACAGCTGCAGCACTTCGCCCTCGGCGATCACCCGGGTGGCCTTGGACAAGATCTGCATGACCGGCATCGAGCCCAGCTCGACCATCATTTCGAACGAGCGCGAATAAAGGAAGTCGCCCACCAGCACGCTCGGCGCGTTGCCCCACAGCGCGTTGGCGGTGGAGCGGCCACGGCGCATGCCGGACATGTCGACCACGTCGTCATGCAGCAGGGTGGCGGTGTGCAGGAATTCGATGGTCGCCGCCAGCAGGCGCAGGTCGTCGCCCTCGCGGCCCAGGGCCTTGCCGCAGAGCAGCACCAGCAGGGGACGCAGGCGCTTGCCGCCGGCCGAGGTGATATAGTCGCCGATCTTCGATACCAGCGGCACGCGCGAGGTCAGCTGCTTCTTGATGATCTCGTCGACGGCGCTGAAATCGTCAGCTACCGCGCGGTAGAAGGTTTGGGGTTGCATCGGCTGCTCCATTGAGGTTGCGCGGCATGCTAGGTCGCGGGTTCCGGTGTGTCAAGGCGCGCTGCCCGTGGGCCGGGGCCGGCACTTGCAAGGCCAGGCGCGGTTGCGTACAATCGCGCACCCTAACTTCCTGGGCAGCACCTGCCTTACGCAATTGCACCGGGCCGTTCCAGCCCCATGCAGCCATGCCAGCCAATACTCATCATATAAAGCGCTGGGTGAGCAGGATTATCGGAGAAATACCCATGTCTTACGCAGTAATCGTTACCGGCGGCAAGCAGTACAAAGTCGCTGAAGGTGAATTCCTCAAGATCGAAAAGCTGGAAGTCGCCACTGGCGAATCCGTGACTTTCGATCGCGTTCTGCTGGTTGCCAACGGTGAAGAAGTCACCATCGGCGCTCCAGTCGTCGCTGGCGCTAAAGTTGTTGCCGAAGTCGTTTCGCAAGGCCGTCACGATAAAGTACGCATCATCAAGTTCCGTCGCCGTAAGCACCACATGAAGCGTATGGGCCACCGCCAGTGGTTCACCGAGATCAAAATCACCGGCATCCAGGCTTAATCCCCTAGATCCCCTGAATTTATTTGGAGAATTGAACCATGGCTCACAAGAAGGCTGGTGGTAGTACCCGTAACGGTCGCGACTCAGAATCGAAACGCCTTGGCGTGAAGATGTATGGCAGCCAGGTCGTCAAGGCCGGCAACATCATCGTCCGTCAGCGCGGCACCCAGTTCCACGCCGGTTACGGCGTTGGCATGGGCAAGGATCACACCCTGTTCGCCAAGATCGAAGGCGTGATCAAGTTCGAGAAGAAAGGCGAGTTCAACCGCCGTTACGTGAGCATCGTCGCCGCTTAATCGCGACGTCGCTCCAGAAGCCCCGTCATGCGACGGGGCTTTTTCGTTTGTGGTGAGCCTCTTGCAAAGCTGTTTGTATGGGCTGCCGGCGTGGGTTTCTACGGTCGTACGGGGCCGCCGCGCTCATTTTTGCAAGAGCCTCAGGTTTTTTAGGTATTCAGCTCGTCGGTCGACGAGAGGCGGTTTTTGAATGAAGTTTGTTGACGAAGTATCCATTCGGGTCAAGGCCGGTGACGGCGGCAACGGTTGCATGAGCTTCCGTCGCGAGAAGTTCATCGAGAACGGTGGCCCCAACGGCGGCGACGGTGGTGATGGTGGTTCGGTGTACATGGTGGCCGACGAAAACCTCAACACCCTGGTCGACTACCGCTACACCCGTCACCACGAAGCCCAGCGCGGCTCCAACGGTGGCAGCACCGACTGCACCGGCAAGAAGGGTGAAGACCTGTTCCTGCGCGTGCCGGTCGGCACCACCGTGATCGACGCCTCGACCCAGGAAGTGATCGGTGACCTGGTCACTCCGGGCCAGAAGCTGATGGTCGCCCAAGGCGGCTGGCACGGCCTGGGCAACACCCGTTTCAAGTCCAGCACCAACCGTGCGCCGCGCCAGACCACCCCCGGCAAGCCAGGTGACCAGCGCGACCTGAAGATGGAGCTGAAGGTACTGGCCGACGTCGGCCTGCTCGGTTTGCCGAATGCCGGCAAGAGCACCTTCATCCGTTCGGTGTCGGCCGCCAAGCCGAAAGTCGCCGACTACCCGTTCACCACCCTGGTGCCGAACCTGGGCGTGGTCAGCGTCGACCGCTGGAAGAGCTTCGTCATCGCCGACATCCCCGGCCTGATCGAAGGCGCCTCCGACGGTGCCGGCCTGGGTATTCGCTTCCTCAAGCACCTGGCGCGTACCCGCGTGCTGCTGCACCTGGTCGACCTGGCGCCGCTCGATGGCAGCAGCCCGGCCGATGCCGCCGAGGTGATCATCAACGAGCTGACCCGCTTCAGCCCGTCGCTGACCGACCGCGAGCGCTGGCTGGTGCTGAACAAGGCCGACATGCTGATGGACGACGAGCGTGACGAGCGGGTCAAGGAAGTGGTCGAGCGCCTGCAGTGGGAAGGCCCGGTCTACGTGATCTCGGCCATCGCCAAGCAGGGCACCGAGCAGCTCAGCCACGACCTGATGCGCTACATCGAAGACCGCGCCGACCGCCTGGCCAACGACCCGGCCTACGCCGAGGAGCTGGCCGAGCTCGACCAGCGCATCGAAGACGAAGCCCGTGCCCAGCTGCAGGCCCTGGACGACGCGCGCACCCTGCGCCGTACCGGCGTCAAGAGCGTGCACGACATCGGCGACGACGATGCCTGGGACGATGATTTCGAGGACGACGAAGACGGCCCGGAAATCATTTACGTGCGCGACTGATCGGTTGCAGTACACTAAACGCCGCTCTTTGGAGCGGCGTTTTTGTATCTACGGTATCTACAGATTCGACATAGGTTGGAAGACAAGATGCGAAGCAAGGTGACTGGCGCCAAGCGCTGGGTCGTGAAGATCGGTAGTGCGCTGCTCACGGCGGATGGCAAGGGCCTCGACCGCGGCGCCATGGCCGTGTGGGTCGAGCAGATGGTCGCGCTGCGTGAGGCGGGCGTGGAGTTGGTGCTGGTCTCCTCCGGGGCCGTGGCAGCGGGCATGAGCCAGCTGGGCTGGAGCTCGCGACCGAGCGCGATGAACGAGCTGCAGGCGGCTGCCTCGATCGGCCAGATGCGCCTGGTGCAAGCCTGGGAGTCGAGCTTCGGCGAGCACGGCAAGCACACCGCGCAGATCCTCCTGACCCACGACGACCTGTCCGACCGCAAGCGTTACCTCAACGCCCGCAGCACCTTGCGTACCCTGGTCGACCTCGGCGTGGTGCCGGTGATCAACGAGAACGACACCGTAGTCACCGACGAGATCCGTTTCGGCGACAACGACACCCTGGCCGCGCTGGTGGCCAACCTGGTCGAAGCCGACCTGCTGGTGATCCTCACCGACCGCGACGGCATGTTCGACGCCGACCCGCGCAACAACCCCGAAGCCCAGCTGATCTACGAAGCCCGCGCCGACGACCCGTCGCTCGACGCCGTGGCCGGCGGTACCGGCGGCGCCCTGGGCCGTGGCGGCATGCAGACCAAGCTGCGCGCCGCGCGCCTGGCAGCCCGTTCCGGTGCCCACACCATCATCATTGGCGGGCGCATCGAGCGCGTGCTCGACCGCCTCAAGGCCGGCGAACGCCTGGGCACGCTGCTGTCGCCCGAGCGCGGCATGCTGGCAGCGCGCAAGCAGTGGCTGGCCGGCCACCTGCAAACCCGCGGCACCCTGGTGCTCGACGCCGGTGCCGTGCAGGCGCTGCGTGCCGCCAACAAGAGCCTGCTGCCGGTCGGCGTGAAGACCGTGCAGGGCAGTTTCCGCCGTGGCGAGATGGTGGTCTGCGTCGGCCCCGATGGCCTTGAAGTGGCCCGTGGCCTGGCCAACTACAGCGCGCTGGAAGCGCAGAAGATCATTGGCCAGCCGTCCGATGCCATCGAGGCCCTGCTCGGCTACAGCGCAGAGCCGGAGCTGGTGCACCGCGACAACTTGGTGCTGGTATGAGCCTGCTCACACGTGCGTTGGCGGTGCTGGCGCTGGCCTTGCCGATGGTGGCCGGGGCCGAGGAAATCGGCCAGGTGTCCACCGTGTTCAAGTTCGTCGGGCCGAACGATCGCATCGTCGTCGAGGCGTTCGACGACCCCAGGGTCGAGGGTGTGACCTGCTACCTGTCGCGGGCCAAGACTGGCGGTGTGAAGGGTGGCCTGGGGCTGGCCGAGGACCGGGCGGAGGCGTCGATCGCCTGCCGTCAGGTGGGGCCGATCAGCTTCAAGGGGGACTTGAAGGACGGTGAGGAGGTGTTCAAGGAGCGCACCTCGCTGGTGTTCAAGACCATGCAGGTGGTGCGTTTTCTGGACAAGAAGCGCAATACGCTGGTGTACCTGGTGTATAGCGACCGCATGATCGAAGGCAGCCCGCAGAATGCGGTGACGGCGATTCCGATCCTGCCTTGGGCGCATTGATGCCCTAGGGGAGGCCTTTGGCCTCCTTTCGCGACACAAGGCCGCTCCTACAGGATTACGCATGCCCCTGTAGGAGCGGCCTTGTGTCGCGAAAGGGCCGCAAAGCGGCCCCGTTACACCGATCAGGCCAATTCCTCGGCCTCATCCTCACGCACGATCGCCTTCACCTCATCCAGCCGGCTGATGTACTTCCAGTCGGCCTCGTCGATGTAGATGCCATTCGGCCCGCTGCCACCTTCCAGATCGATCGCCACCCGCGCCGACACCTGCGGCTTCACGCTCGCCAGAATCGGCACGAAGCCCAGCTGCAGGCTGGTCTCCAGCAACGCCGCCTGGTTGCGTTCGTCGATGTCCGCCGCCTCGTCGAGGTAGTACGGCAGGCGAATGCGCCCGGCCAGGTCGCGGTCCATCAGGTGCAGCAACAGGTACATGTTGGTCAGCGCCTTGATGGTCATGGTGGTGCCGTTGGAGGCTGCACCGTCGATGTCGGCGTGGATCACCGGCTGGCTGTTGATCTTGGTGATCTCGAACGCCAGCTCGAACAGGTCCTTCAGGCCCAGCTGGTTGTGGTTGGCCGCCACCAGCCGCGCCAGGTATTCCTTGGCCTCTTCGTTCTTGTGGTCCTGCTCTGCGCTTTGCGTCAGGTCGAACACCGACAGGGTCTCGCCTTCCTCGTACTGGCCGGCGCTGTGGATGATCTGGTCGATGTGCTTGAGCGCTTCCTTGTTCGGCGCCAGCACCACGCGGAAGCTCTCCAGGTTCGATACCTGGCGCTTGTTGATCTCGCGGTTGAACAGGGCCAGCTGGTGCTCGAGGCTGTCGTAGTCGCTGCGGATGTTGCGCAAGGTCCGGGCGATGTCGGTGACTGCGGCGCGGCGCGCCTTGGCCAGGGTCAGGGCTTCGTCGGTGCGGTGCGCGTAGGCGTTCACCAGCAGCTGCAGGCGGCGCTCCATATCGTCTTCGCTGTCGAACTTGGCCACGCCCTTGAGGCGCACCTGGGCGTACAGCGCCTCGATCTGGTTGTCGACGCGCTGCAGGCCCTGCCAGCTGTCCTGGTAGTCGTTGAGCAGCGGCAGCAGGTTGTCCATGGAGTCGTCGACCGCTTCCATGAACGGCGTGCCGAACGGCAGGTCGGCTGGCAGCAGCTGGCGACGGCGCAGGGCGTCTTCCAGGGTGCGCTGCTTGGACTCCAGGTCGCCGATCTGGCGGCCGACCAGCTGCAGCTTGGCCGACAGCTGCTGGACGCGCTCGGTGAAGGCATCGCTGGAGCGCTTGAGCTCGTCCTGGGCGGCTTCGAGCTGCGCCAGTTGCTCGAGCTTCTCCGGCTCCTCGGCGGCCAGGGTTTCGCTGCGGCGGTAGTCTTCCAGGGCCTTCTGGGCGTCCAGCACCTGCTGGTACAGCGCCTCGGTCTGGGCCTTGGAGGCGTTGCGGTCGGCGGCAACCGACTGCTGGGTCTTGAGCTGCTTGAGCTCGCGCTCCAGGCGGTCCTTCTGGTCGCGCAGGGCCGCGCGGTCGGCCAGGGCCTGCAGGGCCGGTGGGTCGATGTGCGAGATGTCGATGGAGATGCCGGGGGCTTCGAAGCGCTCGCCCTTGAAGCCATCGAGCACCGCTTCCAGGGATTTGACCCACAGGTCGCTGTCGTCCAGCTCGATGCCGCGCTCACCCAGCGGCAGGCTGAACAGCGCGCCGTTGAACAGGCGCATCAGGCGGTCGACGTCCTGCTGCGAGAACTCTTCGCGCAGGCGTGCGTAGCTGTTGTTGTCGGCGTGGTCGAGCTGCTGCTTGACCTGCTTGAGGCGTTTTTCCAGGTCGCGCACGCGCTCGTCGAGGTCTTCGGCGGAGAACTGGCGCGATTGGGCCAGGGCGCCGGCCAGCTCGTCGTGGGCGTCCTTGGCCGCCAGCAGTTGCTGCTCCAGGACCTTGACGTCATCGACCAGGGCGAAGCGGTGCTTGAGCACCGACAGCTCGCCCAGCCAGCGCTGGATGCCGGTGATTTCACGCTCCAGGCGCATCAGCTCCTGGGTGCCGCCGCGCTGGTCGTTCTGCAGGCGGTCCTGCTCGCCGCGGTAGTGCTCGGCCTGGATCACCAGCTCTTCCTTGCGCGCCATGGCGTATTCCTGCCAGGTGCCCAGCAGGTTGTCGAGCAATGGCGAAAGGCGGTGCAGCTTGCCGCGCAGGATGTCGCGCTGGGCCACGCCGCCGGCCAGGGCCTCGACCAACGGGCCGGCGGCGACCAGGGCGTTGTAGTCCTGTTCCATGCGGCGCACGTCGCGGAAGGCTTCTTCGCAAGCGGCGATGTAGTCGACGCTGCCCGAGCGCAGGCTGTGCTCGAAAGCATCGAGGAACAGCTGCTTGAGCTTGGCGGCAGTGATTTCGCGCATGTGCAGCAGGTTGATGAACAGTGCGCGGAAGGTTTTCAGGCTCTGCTCGCTGGTCGAGCGCAGCGGGATCATGGTCAGGTCCAGCGGCACCGAGGTGTGGCCGCCGACCAGCAGCCGGCGCAGCTCGTCCGGCTTGAGCTCGTAGGCTTTCAGGCCCAGGCGCTCGAGGTTGGTGAACAGCTCTTTCTGGCGCAGGCAGGTGTCGTTCTTCTGGTAGTGAGCCAGGTCCAGCTCACCTTTGTAGGCGAAGAACTGGTGGCCGAAACCGCCGCCCGGGCCGCGGCCGACCACGCCGATCACGTGCGGGCCGTGGGGCAAGTTCAGTTCGCAGAGGATGTACGAGGTGTCGCTGGCGAAGTAGAAGCGGCGCGACTGCTCCAGGCTGTACTTGCCGAAGCTCATGTCCGACATGCGCGCCAGGATCGGGAACTGCAGGGCGTTGATCGACGCCGATTTACCCAGGTTGTTGGCGCCATAGACCGACAGCGGTTGTTCCAGGGGGAACAGGCCAAGGCTGTAGCCGGCGGTGTTGAGCAGTGCGAAGCGGCGGATGCCGTAGCGTTCCTGGCTCATGCATCAATCTCCTGTTGCTCTTCGCGGATCGCCCGGGCCAGGGCCTCTTCTTCGCTTTCCTCGGCCTCGAACGGGGTCAGGTCGAGCGGGTCGTCGGTGCGCGCCAGTTCCTCGGGGCTTTCTTCCTCGACCAGCACCGGGGTCGGCAGCGGCAGGTCGCTGTGCAGGCTGGCGGCCAGGTCGCGGTCCTGCTGCACCGACAGGCACACGTCGAGGAAGCGGTGCATCGGCGGCAGGAAGCGGTAGATGCCGCCTTCCTCATGGGCGAAGCCCAGCTGGGTCATGCGGCGCATGATCTTTTCTTCCAGCTCTTCGACGGTTTGCACCTCGGCCTGCAGGAACAGGTCGCGGTACTTGTCCAGCAGCGATGGCAACTCGTCGCGGCCGATGCTGCCGCCGTCGAGCACGGCCATCGGGTCGCGGCCCTGGTCGGCCAGGTGCTCGACCAGGATGAAGGTGAACAGCGACAGGCGCTGGGCAGTCTTGTTGACCTGGGCGGCGGCCTGCTCGGGGACGAAGTAGTAGAAGCCGCGGGTATCGCACACCAGCTCGAAGCCCAGGGCCTTGAACAGGGTGCGGTACTGGTCCTGGAAGTTCGACAGCTGGGCGTACATTTCCGGGTCGCGGCGGCTGACGTGGAAACCTTTGAACAGCTCGCGGAAGATCGGCGCGAGCTGGGACAGTTCGGAGAGATCAAGATGCATTGGCTGGGCTCGCGTTGGTTTCAGGTTGCGCTTGGCGGCTGGACGACAGGGCGAACGAGCGCAGGCTGACCAGGTGTTCGTGGGTGGTGTAGTCGCGACGGTCCAGGCGCTCGCGCTTGAAGCGCTTCTCCCGCGACAGGCGCGAGAACCAGTACAGCAGTTCGTCGGTGGCGCCTTCGGGCTCCTGCTCCAGCAGCCAGACCATCAGGTCGGGCAGCGGCAGGGCGTCTTCGCAGCGCTCGAGCATTTCCTTGACCGTGCGTGGCGCGCGCGGCAACGGGCCGCTGTGGGTCTTGTGGGCCTTGGGGAACTTGGCCGGTTTCGGCTCGAAGCGGGCCAGGGCGTAGACATACGCCTCGACCTGGCTGGCGCTGCCGAGGAAGGTGCTCTGCGGGCGGGTGAACAGCGGCATGGCGGCCTGGGGCACGGCATCGATGCCCTTGCGCCGGATCACCGACAGCGCCAGTGCGGCGCCGCGGGTCACGGCGTTGTGCCGGCGCGCTTCTTCACGCAGCGGCAGCAGCAGTTCGCGGGCGTGGCGCAGGGTCAGCTGGGCGCTGGTCTGCATCTCCAGGATGCGCGCGTGGGTGCGCAGCAGCATGTCGTCGTCGACCAGGTGGCCCAGGCGTGCCTGCTCGCCCAGCAGCTTGAGCAGCACGGTCTCGACCTTGCGCACGCCCTGTTCGAAGGCGCCGTCGGCGTTGACCAGCTGGATCATCGGCTCGACGTACTCGTCCCAGGTCGCCAGTACTTCGGCGTAGCGCTGGCGCAGCGGGATCTGGCGGTTGCTGGTCTTGGCCCGTTCGGCCACGGCCACCAGCGCCTGCTCGTCGTTGTCGAGCTTCTTGAGCACGTCGCGCACGCGCATGTCGAGCAGGCGCAGCTGGCGGGCCAGGTCGTCGCTGTCGCGGTTGTCGAAGGCATCCTGGATGTGCCCGGCCAGGCGCTCCAGGTGGCGCAGGTAGGCCTCGATCTCCAGGCACAGGCCCAGGCGGTGCTCGCGGCGCAGGTAGGCGAGGAAGTCGTGGATCTGGGCGTTGAGCTCGAAACGGTTCGGGCTCTTGGCCACCGGCACCAGGATATCCAGGCGGATCCACACGTCGAGCAGCTGGGTGATGTCCTGCGGCGTGCTTTCCACTTGCTGGCGGCCCAGTTGCTGGCGCAGTTCGACCAGGCTCAGGGTGCCTTGGTCGAAGCGCTCGCACAGCGGCTCGATCAGGGCCCAGTGTTCGGCTAGGGCGCGCAGGACGCGCTTGGGTTCGATCATTGGCGTCTACTCGTTGCCAAGTAAAAAGGGGGCGATTGTACTGCATCCGGGGGGGAGGATTTCACCCCTTGGTCTGTAATGAGGCATAACCCTGATTTATCTGGGGGATTCACCGGCCCCATCGCCGGCAAGCCGGCTCCCACAGGTACACCACCGAGCCCTGTGGGAGCCGGCTTGCCGGCGATGGGGCCGGTGCAGGCAACAACTTTCTGCCGACCAGTTGCGGCGCTCGCTGGCCAACAGCGTTAGAATGCCCGACTGTTTGTTCCCCCCGGATACCCGTGCCTTGCTGACCGAGCCCCGCCGCCGCGCCTTCCTTTCCGCCATGCAAGTGGTGCATTGGCTGCCGCGCGCCGAACTGCCGTTCGCCGCACCGTCGCGCCCCGAGCTGCTGATGCCGCAGGTTCCGGTGGAAGAAGCCGAGTTCCAGAGCAGGCCAGCCGCCGCGCCAGCAAGCGAGGCGCCGGCCGCGCCCCAGGCGCGTTCCGTCGAACGCCCGAAAATCGAAATCCCACGCCCAGGCAGCACGCCCAAGCCGGTTGCCAAGCCCGTCGAGGCCGAGCCGCAGGCCCCCGCGCCACGCCCGGCGCCGGTGCCGCCGCCGCGTTTCTCGCTGCAACTGCTGCGCGCCGGCAGCTGCCTGCTGCTGGTGGAACTGGCCACCGGCCAGCCGTTCCAGAGCCGCGACCCGTCCTACCTGCTGCTCAAGGACATGCTGCGCGCCGCGGGCCTGCCGGAGGCGCCGCAGATCATCGGCGAGCCGGTGCGCTGGCCGCTGCTGGTGCGCGGCAACATGGACCAGGGGCCGGATGCGGCGCGTGATTTCGTCCAGGGCTTCGTCCAGGCGCGCCTGGAAGAGGCCCCCTGCACCTGCCTGTGGCTGGTCGGCCTGCCGGCGCTGCGCTTCGCCGCCGGCGTCGACGACACGGCCTATTACCAAGCCCTGAAGCTCGACGGCCTGGGCGATGCCTGGGCGTTGCCGGGCCTTGAACTGTTGATGGACGAGCCGCAGCGCAAGGCGGACGTCTGGCAAGCGATGCGCCAGCTGATGGCGCGCTGGAAGAGCGTTGAATGAGTGACTCGATCAGTTTCCGCCCGATGACCGAGGCGGATCTGGATGCCGTGCTTAAGATCGAATATGCCGCGTTCAGCCACCCCTGGACCCGCGGCATCTTCCAGGATGCGCTCAAGTCCTACGAAGTGTGGTTGATGTTCGATGGCCAGCAGCAGGTGGGGCATGGGGTGATCAACGTGATCATCGACGAGGCGCACCTGCTCAATATCACCGTCAAGCCCGAGAACCAGGGCTGCGGCCTGGGCTTGCGCCTGCTCGAGCACCTGATGGCGCGGGCCTACCAGCTCAATGGCCGGGAGTGCTTCCTGGAAGTGCGGGCCAGCAACCAGTCGGCGTATCGGTTGTACGAGCGCTATGGCTTCAATGAAATTGGCCGGCGGCGGGATTACTACCCGGTGGCGGGCGGGCGCGAGGATGCGCTGGTGATGGCCTGCACCTTGCTCGAAGACTGATCGTCGCGGCCCTATCGCCGGCAAGCCGGCTCCCACAGGGATCCCACAAGCCTCAGGATCAGCGTGGGAGCCGGCTTGCCGGCGATAGGGCCGGTACAGGCAATACCGATCAAAGCCCCTGCACTCCCTCGACCGGCTTGCGCAAATCCATCAGGCTTCTTTTCACGCCCCCGCTATTGCACTTGGCCGCCGCCTGCTCCGGCGTGTACTGGCGCACGGTGCGGAAGAACAGCTCGCAGGTCTGCTTCTTCTGCGCCACCTGCCACTTGTTCGAGCACTCCTGCAGGGTCGAGCGGGCATCGGCTTGTTGATTACGCCCCATTCCCGCCTGCCAGCACGCCGCCGTCAGGTCCTGGCCCATCATCTTCAGCCCCGCCGCATCGGCCTCGTCCTGGTTGCCGCCGTGGCTGTCCTTGTCTGCCGCATACCAGATCGCGCTGGGGTGGTTCGCGCCCAGCACCGGAACCGTGGCGCCTGCTTGCGGGCTGATGCCGACCAGGCCCAGCACAGCCACCTGTGGCCCGTACTGCTGCTGGATCCAGCTGCGCACCGGAGCGCCGAAGGCCACCATCGGCAGGGGCTTGCTGGCGTCTTGCAGGGCCATTTCCCTGACCATGCGCAGCTGATAGTCCTTGAAGTAGCTGTAGGTGCCTTTCAGGGCGTCGCCTGCGCTGGCCGGTGCGGCGATCGGGGCGATGTCGATGATGGTCTGGTAGGCCGCTGTCTGGTTGGCTGGCACACCGTTGAAGGTCAGCAACTCGGCCCAGCGGTCGGTGGTGTTGGAGCGCAGGTAGTCCTGGGCCTGGGTCAGCGAATAGTCGGGCGGGAAGTGCAGCAGTTCGATGCTGCGCCGGTTCTGCAGGGCCATGCCCAGCGGCAGGAACAGGTACCAGTCGTAGGCCCATTTGCCGTCCTTGTTCAGCTGGCTGGCGCCCTGGTAGGCCAGCTCGCCGCTGGCGAGCAGCTGGCGCAGCGGCTCGGCATAGCTGGCGGGCACCTGGCTGATGGTCGCGTGCAGCCGGTCACCCTGGCGGCTCACCTGCACCTGTGCGTTGGCGTGGCCATCGCGGCGCACGCTCTGGGTCAGGTAGTGCTCGACGGTCTGCTCCAGCGTCCAGTCGCGAAAGCAGATCACGTGGCAGTTGTTGGGGTAGGCGAACAGGCGGGTGACGCGCTGGCTGTCGCCCAGGTCGATGCGCGCATCTGCCAGGGCCACGCCGCTGAAGGCGAGGGCGGCCAGGCTCGGTAAGGCCATCTTGTGCATGCTTAACTCCTTGTCAGCAGCCGCCAGGGTTGGCGGCCGTGCTCATGGTGGAGCAGGGGGAGCAGGAATGAAACGTGCAAAAGGCGGGTTGATGGCGCTGGCGTTGCTGATGGGCACGGCCCAGGCCGATGAGCGTGACCTGTGGATGTTCGCCCAGTGGGCCGGGGACCATCAGACCCGGCCCTTTCGTGAAATGCTGGTGCAGGCCCGCCTGTATGGCGTGGTACCGATTCACCAGCTGCTGCGCTCGGCCTCGGACTGGAAGCTGTGCCGGGCTTCACCGTTTGCCGTGCCGCCGTCTGCCAACTGGCCGGCGGTGCGCTCGACGCTGGCGCTGCTCAAGGCCCTGGGCGAGCAAGGCATCCTGCGCCAGTTCGAGGTGGTGTCCGCCTACCGCGAACCCAGCCTCAACCGTTGCGCCGGCGGCGCCGTGGGCAGCGCCCATAGCCGTGCCTTCGCGGTCGACATGCTGCTGCCGGGCGGGGCCGACCCCAACCCGCTGTGCCGCTTCTGGCAGCAATACGGGCAGGCCTGGAACATGGGCCTGGGGCGTTACCCCACGGGGCGCATCCACATCGACACAGCCGGTTACCGCACCTGGGGCGGCGATGGCAGCGCCGGCTCGTCGTTCTGCGTCAAACCCAGCTGAGCGAGGCAGGCCTGGCTTTCGCCGGCCACCCAGTCGGCGAAGCGCTGGCGCTTGCCGCCATCGCCTAGCGGCTGCGGGCTGAGCAGGTGGTAGCTGGAGCCATCGCGCAGGAAGCCGAAGGGGGCGTG
The DNA here is from genome assembly GCF_021602585.1 of Pseudomonas faucium. GTDB lineage: Bacteria > Pseudomonadota > Gammaproteobacteria > Pseudomonadales > Pseudomonadaceae > Aquipseudomonas > Aquipseudomonas faucium. The sequence goes on along the minus strand of NZ_BQIP01000006.1, from coordinate 125,685 downwards.
CAACTGCCCGCTGTCGAGTTCGTCGCGCACCATCAGTGCCGAGGCGATGGCCAGGCCCAGGCCTGCGCTGGCGGCCTGCAGCGACAGGTAGAAGTGCTGGTAATCGCTGCGTTGGCTGCGGCGCAACGGCTGGCCGCTCAGGCGCAGCCAGTCGGGCCAGGCGCTTGGGCGGGTGCTGCTGTGTAGCAGGCGCTGGCCTTCGAGCGGGGTGCCGCCATCGCGGCAAACCGGGCCGATCCATTCGTCGCAGACCTTGCGGCTGTGCACGCTGCCTGGCCAGTGGAAGTCATCGCGGCGCAGCGCCAGGTCGATACCGTTGCGCGCGAAGTCCACCGGGCCGCCGGCGGCCACCAGGTGCAGGTGCAAGTCTGGGTGTGCGGCGTGGAAGCGGGGCAGGCGCGGGATCAGCCAGCGCATGGCAATGGTCGGTTCGCAGGACAGCACCAGCACATTGTCGCGTTCCTGCTGCTGCAGGCGCTGCACGGCGCCTTCGAGTTGTTCGAAGATCGCCTGGGTGGTGCCATGCAGGGTGCGGCCGGCGGGGGTGAGGAACAGGGCGCGGTTGCGCCGCTCGAACAGCTCGATGCCCAGGCTTTCCTCGAGCAGGCGCACCTGGCGGCTGACTGCGCCGTGGGTGACGTGCAGGCGCTCGGCGGCGCGCACGAAGCTTTCGGTTTCGGCGGCAATGTCGAAGTAGCGCAAGGCGCTGAGTGGGGGCAGTTTCATAGGGGGCCTGTGTTGTCAGTGCGGGCCTCTTCGCGGGGCAATAAATATCTGTGAAAAAAACTAGCAGATCAGCGCCACTATAAATCGATTTTCCAGAAATTATCCGCCCTCGATAATCAGCGCCTCTGTGCATTTTCATCGCCTATCAAGGACGCTTTCCCGTGACCGAACTACTCGCCGTAGCCCTATTCACCATCCTGGCCGTGATCAGCCCCGGCGCCGATTTCGCCATGGTCACCCGCAGCAGTTATGCCCAGGGCCGCAAGGCTGGCCTCGCGGCGGCAGTGGGCATTGCCCTGGGCGTGCAGGTGCACGTGCTGTACACGGTGCTGGGCATCGCCGTGATCATCAGCCAGAGCCCGGCGCTGTTCCTGGCCATGAAGGTGCTCGGCGCGGGCTACCTGATCTACCTGGGCTACCAGTCGCTCACCAACACCGCGCGCCTGAGCCTGGAGGGGCAGGCATCGGGGGCGAGCCTGCTGGCCGTGCTGCGCACCGGCTTCCTGACCAACGCACTGAACCCCAAGACCATGCTGTTCGTGATCAGCGCCTACACCCAGGTGGTGCAGCCGGGCGCGCCCCTGGCGCTGGATTTCGCCTATGGCGCGTTCATGTCGTTCGCCCACTGGGCGTGGTTCAGCCTGGTGGCGGTGTTCTTCTCGAGTGCGGGGCTACGCAAGGCGATGATCGAGCGCCAACGGGTGGTCGACCGGGTGATCGGCGTGGCATTGATCGGGCTGGGCCTGGCCGTGGTGGTGGCCGGCGTGCGCTGAGGGGAGGGCGTTGAACTTTTCTTCAGGCAAAAGAAAAGGGCCTACCTTGCGGTAAGCCCTTTTCAAGTTTGGTGGCTACACAGGGACTTGAACCCCGGACCCCAGCATTATGAATGCTATGCTCTAACCAACTGAGCTATGTAGCCGATGGCGCGCATTATTCCCTTGTGATGACCCTGTGTCAACACTCATTTCAAAAAAAATTTACACGCTTTCAAAAACTTAGCCGCCAAGGCCGGTGCTAGCGCACGATCAGCCACTGGCCGAGCACGTCATGGAGCTGCAGCTGCTGCGCGCCAGCCAGGGCCGCGAGGGTTTCGCCGGGGCGGTCGAGGTTGAAATCGCCACTCACGCGCCGGTAGGCCACTTGTTCATCCAGCAGCCACACGCGCCGGCCCTGGTAACTGGCCAGGCGTTCGATGACCTGGCCAAGCGGCATCTCGGCGGCGTGCAGTTGGCCTGAGCGCCAGGCGTCTGCAGCCTTTACATCGGCCTTCTGCACCGAGCCGATCCGCGCCTCGTTGAATGTCACCCGCTCGCCTGCGCCGAGCATGCGCTGGTCGGCGCCCTGAACGATCATCGCCTTGCCGTTGAACACCACCAGCTCGTCATGCCCGGCATGGCGCGCCACCATCAACCGGGTGCCGAACACCTGGATGCGCGCATCGTCCACCTGCACCTCCAGGGCGCGGCCGTCGAGCTTCACCTCCAGGTACACCTGGCCCTGCACCAGCTGCAGGTGCCGCGTGCGCCCGCGCAAATCCACATTCATCGCGCTGGCGCTGTCCAGGTGCAGGGTCGAGCCATCGGCCAGGCGCTGGCTGCGGCGCTCGCCGGCGTCGGTGTGCAGCTCGCTGCCCAGGCGCTGCATCAGTGGCCAGTACAGGTACGCCAGCGCCCCGAGCAGCAGCAGAAACAGCACGCCCAGCAGCAGGCCCAGGCGGCTGCGCTTCAGCACGACCAGCTGCGGCCGCGGCCGGGCAGGGGGCGCCTGCAGCTGCTGCCAGCAGGCTTCGAGCTCGGCATAGGCGTGGGCATTGAGCGGCGCCTGGCACCACTGGGCGAAGGCCTGGCGTTCGCGCTCATCGCAGCCGGGTTGGCGCAGGCGTGAAAACCATTCCAGAGCTTCCTGCTGGGGATCGGCCTGAATCTGCGTGGCGGGCATCGGGCTCATGGGTCGGTGTGCTCGCATAAGGGCGGTTTCGCCCAACGATTACGGGGGATGTCGAGCGAAGATGCTAATTATATTGAGAACCATTTACAAGTACGCGACGACAGAGGGATAAAAAAGGTAGCTATGTATCTATTTGTTTCCCGATAATCGGATCCCAACCCAGCGGACGGAATCCAAGCCCATGGCCATCAGCAGCACCCCCTCCGCCAGCACCGGTTCGGCGAGCCAAGCCAACCCGCTGGTGATGCGCATCATCGCCTTCTGCGCCCTGGCGCACCTGATCAACGACCTTATCCAGTCGGTGCTGCCGGCGATCTACCCGATGCTCAAGGCCAACTACAACCTGAGCTTCGCCCAGATCGGCCTGATTACCCTGACGTTCCAGGTCACCGCCTCGCTGCTGCAGCCCTGGGTCGGCTTCTTCACCGACCGCCGGCCAGCGCCGAACCTGCTGCCGCTGGGCACTTTGTGCACCCTGGTGGGCATCGTCATGCTGGCGTTCGTCGGCAGCTTCCCGATGATTCTCCTGGCGTCGGCGCTGGTGGGTATCGGTTCTTCGACCTTCCACCCGGAAACCTCGCGGATCGCGCGGCTGGCCTCGGGCGGGCGCTTTGGCCTGGCCCAGTCGACCTTCCAGGTGGGCGGCAATGCCGGCTCCGCGTTCGGCCCGCTGCTGGCGGCGGCCATCGTCATCCCCTTCGGCCAGACCCACGTGGCCTGGTTCGGCGTGGCCGGATTGCTGTTCTTCGCCGTGACCCTGATGCTGCGCCGCTGGTACAAGGAGCACCTCAACCAGGCCAAGGCCCGCAAGGCAGTGCAGGCCACCCATGGCATTTCTCGCCAGCGGGTGATCGCGGCCTTGATCGTGCTGGGCCTGCTGGTGTTCTCCAAGTACTTCTATATGGCCAGCTTCACCAGCTACTTCACCTTCTACCTGATCGAGAAGTTCGGCCTGTCGGTGGCCAGCTCGCAGCTGCACCTGTTCCTGTTCCTCGGCGCGGTGGCGGCCGGCACCTTCTTCGGCGGGCCGATCGGTGACCGCATCGGGCGCAAGGCGGTGATCTGGTTCTCGATCCTGGGGGTGGCGCCGTTCACCCTGGCGCTGCCCTATGCCGACCTGTTCTGGACCACCGTGCTCAGCGTGGTGATCGGCTTCATCCTGGCCTCGGCGTTTTCGGCGATCGTGGTGTATGCCCAGGAGCTGGTGCCGGGGAGTGTGGGGATGATTGCCGGGATCTTCTTCGGGCTGATGTTCGGCTTTGGCGGGATTGGCGCGGCGCTGCTGGGGTACCTGGCGGATTTGCGCGGTATCGAGTACGTGTATGGGCTGTGCTCGTTCTTGCCGTTGTTTGGCTTGCTGGCGGTGTTTTTGCCCAATACTGGCAAGCGCTGAAAGGGTTGGGGCTGCGTTGCAGCCCTTTCGCGACACAAGGCCGCTCCTACAGAGCCACGCGCATATCTGTAGGAGCGGCCTTGTGTCGCGAAAGGGCCGCAAAGCGGCCCCAACAATTGACGATCCAACCAGCCTTGGCCTAGAGTGCCGCCTCTTTTCCCCCCACCTGCGTAGTAACCAAGCAATGCGCCGTACCCAAAGCCTCCCCCATGCCCGCCAGCCTGCCCTCCAGGCCATGCGTCGCGCGTGGCCGAGCGACACGGTGCTCAAGCGTCGGCGCAGCGTGCTGTTTGCCTTCACCTTCTCGCCACACCTTGCCCTGAACTGACCGCGCCCCTGCGCCATCCGCCGTCCCGGCGTGCGCGTGGGCGCCTGTATTTGCGCGTCTTTTCGGTTTTTGCTTGGAGTGGTACATGAACATGCGTTTGCTGGCGGGCCTTCTGTTCGCCGTTTCGGTGGTTGGCTTCAGCCTGGGGGCCAGCCTGCCGCTGGTGTCGTTGCGCCTGCACGAAGCCGGTGCCGGCACCCTGGAAATCGGCATCATCTCAGCCATTCCCGCTGCCGGCATGATGCTCTCGGCATTCATGGTCGACAGCTGCTGCCGGCTGCTGACCCGGCGCACCATCTACCTGCTGTGCTTCAGCCTGTGCACGGTCAGCATCGCCCTGCTGGAATCGGCATTCGATTCGCTGTGGCTGCTGGCCGTGCTGCGCCTGGGGCTGGGCATCGGCATGGGCATCGCCATCATCCTCGGCGAGTCCTGGGTCAACGAACTGTGCCCCGACCACAACCGCGGCAAGATCATGGCGCTGTACGCCACCAGCTTCACCGGCTTCCAGGTGCTGGGCCCGGCGCTGCTGGCGCTGCTCGGCGCCGACAGCCCGTGGATCACCGGGGTGGTGACGGTGTGCTACGGCCTGGCCTTGCTGTGCATCCTGTTCACGGTGCCAAACGATCACGTCGAGCATGGCGATGAAGGCGAGAAGAGCTTCGGCCTGGCCGGGTTCTTCCGAGTGGCGCCGGCGCTGTGCGTGGCGGTGCTGTTTTTCTCGTTCTTCGATGCGGTGGTGCTGTCGCTGCTGCCGGTGTATGCCACCAGCCATGGCTTTGCCGTGGGTGTGGCGGCGCTGATGGTGACCGTGGTGTTCGCCGGTGACATGGTCTTCCAGCTGCCCCTGGGCTGGCTGGCCGACCGGGTCGAGCGCACCGGGCTGCACCTGGTGTGCGGGCTGGTGGCGATGGCGATTGGCATCGCCTTGCCCTGGCTGCTGGACATGACCTGGCTGCTGTGGCCGTTGCTGGTGGTGCTGGGCGCAGTGGCGGGGGGCATCTATACCCTGGCGCTGGTGTTGATCGGGCAGCGCTTCAAGGGCCAGGACCTGGTCACGGCCAATGCCAGCGTCGGCCTGCTGTGGGGTGTCGGCAGCCTGATCGGGCCGCTGCTCAGCGGCGCGGCGATGGATGTGGCGCCACACGGGCTGCCGATGGCGCTGGCGATCATGGCCGGGCTGTTCGTGTGCTTTGCCCGGCAGTCGTACCGCCGGGCGGGCAGGCTGCGCGCCGTGACGGACTGAAGCGGTAGCCACTTTCTTCAGCTTCGGGGCAATGGCGCAGGATTGTTGCGAGCAACGGCACTCTTCTGTTGGCCACAAGCCGCGTAGAATCCACCGCCTGATCGAAATGTAAAGAGGAACATTCGATGAGGCGTTTCTGCCTTGCCCGTTTTTACCTGGGTGTCATGACCCTGATGCTGGCATTGGCCAGCCCGGCCTGGTCGGCACCCGCCACCCCGGTGTCCACCCTGGCCGCAGCCGAACTGCCGATGCTGGAGGAGGACGCCAGCTACGCGCAGCTCAACGACCGGCTCGACCAGATTCGCCAGGGCGTGACCAGCAATGCCAACGACGACCTGTTGTCGCAGTTGCGCCTGGGCGCCATGCAGGTCCAGCGCCAGGCAGATGCCTTGAGCACCTTGCGCGCCGCCGATGTGCAGAAGCTCGACGACAAGCTCAAGGTCATCGGCCCGCCGCAACCGGACGAGGCGCAGAGCCTGACCTTGCAGCGCAAGGAGCTCGAAGCCGAGAAGAAAGCGCTGCTCGCCGAGCAGGAGCAGGCCGCCAAGCTGACCCAGTCGGCCCGCGACCTGTCCACCCAGATCGTCAACCTGCGCCGCAGCCAGTTCAACTCCCAGGTCACCAGCCGCGCCACCAGCCCGCTGACCCCGGCCTTCTGGAAGTCGTTGATCCGCCCCACCGACGATGACGTCATGCGCCTGCGCGACCTGCGCGGCGAGGCCGCCGATGCCGTGGCCAGCGCCTTGAGCCCCGAGCACCGCTGGTTCTTCATCACCAGCCTGGTGGCGGCGATTTTGGTCTGGACCCTGGTGCGCCGCGTGCTCGAACGCCTGCTCGCCGACGCCATGGTGCGCTGGCTGCCTGAAGGCCGCCTGCGCCGCAGCGCCCTGGCGCTGAGCGTGAGCCTGGCCACCCTGGGCACCATCGCCGGTTCCGTGTCGTTGTTGCGCTGGGGCCTGGAAAGCAGCTCCGAGCTGGGCTCCGATGTCGCCAGCCTGACCAACCACATCCTTGCCCTGGTGGTGTTCAGCGCCTTCATCTCGGGCCTGGGCCGCGCCATGTTGATGCTGCAGCGCCCGTCGTGGCGCCTGCCGCCGATCGCCGACGAAGTGGCCAGCGCCCTTGGCTGGTTCCCCAAGATACTGGCCCTGGCGCTGATGGTGATGTTGACCATGGAGCGCATCAACAGCGTGATCGGCACCAGCCTTGCGCTGACCGTGGCCACCAACGGCCTGACCGCGCTGGTGGTGGTGGTGATCTTTTCGGCGGCGCTGGTGCGCTACCGCCGCACCCGGCGCATCCACCAACTGGAGCGCGCCACCGGCCTGGCCGGGTTGCTGCCGTTCGTGCTGGTGGTGTGGGTCGCGCTGATCACCCTGGCCTTGCTGGCCGGCTACCTGACCCTGGCGTATTTCCTCGCGGCCAAGCTGTTGTGGATCAGCGTGGTGGCCACCTGCGCCTACCTGTTGACCACCTTCCTCGGCGACCTGTGCGAGACGTTGCTGTCGCCCCGCCAGCCTGGCGGCCTGGCGCTGGCCTCGACCTTGGGCCTGGCACCGCGCCATCAGGCGCAGGCCAGCACCATCCTCAGCGGCATCGCCCGCACCGTGCTGTTGCTGCTGGCCCTGCTGCTGGCGCTGATGCCTTCGGGCACCAGCCCCAGCGAGCTGTTGCTGAGCCTGGGCGATTGGGACGGTACCGGTGGCAAGCTGCTCGGCAACCTGAACATCGTGCCGCAGGACATCCTGCTGGCCATGGCGATCTTCTTCGGTGGCCTGTTCGCCATTCGCGTGATCAAGCGCTGGCTGAGCGAACGCCTGCTGCCCGATACCGACATGGACGCCGGCATGCGCGCCTCGCTGGTGACCCTGGTGGGTTACCTGGGCTTCCTGTTCCTGGCCATGCTGGTGATGTCGACGCTGCACATCAACCTCACCAGCCTGACCTGGGTGGTCAGTGCGTTGTCGGTGGGTATCGGTTTCGGCTTGCAGCAGATCGTGCAGAACTTCATTTCCGGCCTGATCCTGCTCACCGAGCGCCCGGTGAAGGTGGGCGACTGGGTGAGCCTGGCCGGCGTCGAGGGCGACATCCGCCGGATCAACGTGCGCGCCACCGAGATCCAGATGTCCGACCGCTCCACGGTGATCGTGCCCAACTCGCAGTTCATCTCGCAGAACGTGCGCAACGTGACCATGGGCAATGCCCTGGGCGTGGTCGGCATTACCCTGACCCTGCCCCTGGAGACCGATGCCAACCGCGTGCGCGAGGTGTTGCTCAAGGCGTACCACGAGCACGAGGCGGTGCTCGATGCGCCATCGCCGTCGGTCACCTTCAAGGACCTGACCAGCAATGGCATGGTGATAGGGGTGAGTGGTTACGTGGCGTCGCCGCGGCAGGTGTCGGGGGCGCGCAGCGACTTGCTGTTCACCATCCTTGGGCAGTTGCGCGACGAGGGCATTGCCTTGTCTTCGCCGCAGAGCATGGTGCTGGTGCAGGAAGGGGCGCGGCCGGCTGACGAGCCGGCGTGATGTTCATCGCCGGCAAGCCGGCTCCCACAGGTATGCCACAGCGCCCAAGGCATGTGGTACCCCTGTGGGAGCCGGCTTGCCGGCGATAGGCCCGCTGCGGTCGTCAGCCCAGGCAGCGCGTCACATGCTTCACCGACAGATACCCCGACAACCCCCAAGGCCCGAGTTCACGCCCGATCCCGCTGCCCTTGGTGCCGCCCCAGGACGTTTCGACGAACACCGCCTGCACCGAGTTGATCCACACATGGCCCACTTCCAGCGCATCGGCCACGCGCTCGGCGCGTGCCAGGTCTGCCGAGCAGACGGTGGCCACCAGGCCGAAGCGGCTGTCGTTGGCCTCGGCAATCGCCTGCTCTTCGCTGGCGAAGCGCCGTGCGCACAGCACCGGGCCGAAGATTTCCTCGCTCCACAGGCGACTTTGCTTGGGTACGTCGGCATATAGCGTGGGGCTGACGAACCAGCCGTCGCGGTCCAGCGCCTTGCCGCCGGCCAGGCACTGCAGGCCTTCTTCGCGGGCGGTGGCGAAGTAGCTGGCCACCTTCAGCCATTGCGCCTGGCTGGTCAGCGGCCCCATGTCCACTTCTTCGCTCAGCGGGTTGCCCACGCGCAGTTTTTCCATTGCCTGTTGCAGGCGCGGCAGCAGGGCATCGGCGATGCCGTCCTGCACCAGCAGGCGCGAGGTGGCCGAGCACATCTGCCCGGCGTTCCAGGTGATGCCGGCGACGATCCATTCCACCGCCTGGTCGACGTCGCAGTCATCGAACACCACGATCGCCGACTTGCCGCCCAGCTCCAGGGTCACCGGCCGGCACTGCGCCGAAGCGCTGCGCATCACCTGGCTGCCGACACTATTGCTACCGGTGAACGACAGCTTGTCCAGGCCGTTGTGGCTGCTCAGGGCGGCGCCGGTTTCGGCCTTGCCGTTGACGATGTTCAGCACGCCGGCCGGCAGGCCCAGGGTGTCGGCGATCTGGCCGTAGGCCTGCTCGATCAGCGGGGTGACTTCCGAGGGCTTGAGCACCACGGTGCAGCCTGCGGCCAGGGCCGGGGCGAGCTTCCAGGCGCTGGTCACCAGGGGGAAGTTCCACGGCACGATCAGGCCGACCACGCCCACCGGCTCCAGGCGCGTGCGGGCGGTGAAGCCGGGGGCGGCCAGGGGCACTTCGCGGTTCTTTTCCGGCAACTGCTCGGCCAGTTGCGCGTAGTAGGCGAAGGTGGCAATGGCGTCGTCCAGGTCGATTTCAGCCTCGTGGCGCGGCTTGCCGTTGTTGCGCATCTGCAAGGCGATCAGCGCTTCGCGGCGCTGGCCGAGCTGCTCGGCAAAGCCACGCAGAAACGCCGCGCGGGTGCCGGCGCTGAGGGCTTTCCAGGAGGGCAGGGCATCGCGGGCTGCGGCAACGGCCTGGTCCACCTGGGCGACGCTGGCGGCCATCATTTCGGCAAAGGGCACGCCCAGGGCCGGGTCATGCACGGTGATGCAGTCGCTGCCCTGGCCTTCGACCCAGCGGCCAGCGATGTAGTGGGAAGTGGTCATGGTCAGATTCCAGTCAGGCCATTTCGGCAGTGGTCACGGGCATGTGCCGGGTGCTTTTGCTGCGCACCCAGCGCGGGCCATTGGGGCCGTACACGCCAGCAGGTTCGGGGAACAGGTTGAGCAGCAGCAGGTACAGCACGCAGGCGATGCCCAGGGTGACCGGCAGGCTCAGGTCGATGCCGCCGGCCAGGTCGCCCAGTGGGCCGACGAACTGCCCCGGCAGGTTGACGAAGCACAGGCCGACCGCCGCGCTGGGGATCCACGCCCCCATGCCGCGCCAGTTCCAGCCATGCAGGAACCAGTAGTGGCCGCCGCGCTGGCCGCGGGTGAATACCTGCAGGTCGTCGGCGTGGTAGAAGCCGCGACGGGTGATCAGGCCGAGGATCATGATCACCATCCACGGGCTGGTGCAGGTGATGATCAGCACGGCGAAGGTCGACACGCTCTGCACCAGGTTGAAGGTGAAGCGGCCGACGAAGATGAAACCGATGGCCAGCACACCGATCAGCAAGGTGGCGCCGGCGCGGCTGAGCAGGCGCGGGAACACGCTGGACATGTCCAGGCCGGTGCCGTACAGCGCGGTGGTGCCGGTGGACATGCCGCCGATCACGGCAATCAGGCACACCGGCAGGAAGAACCAGCTCGGCGCCACGGCCAGCAGGCCGCCGACGTAGTTGTTGGCGGCGATGTAGTCCGGAGCCTGGCTGGCCACCAGGGTGGCGGTGCACAGGCCGAACAGGAACGGGATCAGCGTGGCGCCCTGGGCGGCGATCACCGCCAGCATGATGCGCGCCTTGGGGGTCTGGCGCGGGATGTAGCGCGACCAGTCGCCAAGGAAGGCGCCGAACGACACCGGGTTGCTCATGGCCAGAATCGCTGCGCCGACGAAAGCGGCCCAGAAACCGGCCTGGCCGAGGTTGACGGTACCGGCGTAGCCGGCGTCGAACGGCCCGGCGAAGGCGACGATACCCAACAGGAACAGCAGGCTCGATGCCCACACGGCGATCTTGTTGACCCACAGCATGAAGCGGAAGCCAAAGATGCACACCACCAGCACCAGCACGGCGAACAGGCCGTAGGCCAGGCCCAGGGTCAGGTCGCTTTCCGGCAGCCCGGCCAGGCGCTTGGCGCCCCCGACCAGGGCATCGCCAGAGCTCCACACCGACAGCGAAAAGAACGCCACGGCGGTCAGCAGCGACAGGAACGAGCCGACGATGCGCCCGTGCACGCCGAAGTGGGCGCCGGACGACACGGCGTTGTTGGTGCCGTTGAGCGCCCCGAACAGGCCCATGGGCGCAAGGATCAGCGCGCCCACGCCGACCCCGAGCAGGATCGCCCAGACCCCGGCCTGGAACGACAGCCCGAACAAGACCGGGAAGCTCCCCAGCACGGCGGTGGCGAAGGTGTTGGCGCCGCCGAAGATCAGGCGGAACAGGTCAAGCGGGGAGGCGTCGCGTTGATCGTCGGGGATCTGTTCGACGCCATTGGTCTCGATACCGGTCGAGTGGCTCATGGTGATGCTCCAGCGCGTTAGTTGTAGGCCGGTGCGGTGCACGGGCCCTATTGTGGGTGCGTTGGCAGGGCGGCAAGGCCGCGTAGAAGAGGGATCAGGCGGCGCTGACCACCGACAGGTGCTCGTGGCACGCCAGCCAGCGTTCGCCCTGGCGGCGGAAGACGATGGTCTCGCGCTCGTCGAGTTGGTGTTCCTCGCCGGCGATACGGATGTGCGTGGCCACATCGTGCATGAAGATCGCCACCTCGCCCTGCAGGCTCACCTGCACGTTGCTCGACCTGCAGCCGAGCACGGCAAAGCCCTCGGCTTGCCATTGGGCCCAGAGGTCTTCATAGGCACGGCGCGACAGCAGCGGTTGCGCCAGGGTGTGGAAGAGGAAGGTGGCGTCTTCGCTGAAACAGGCGAAGTAGCGGGCGGTGTCGTTGCTGGCGAAGGCGGCGACGAGGTCGGCGGCAGCCTGCCGTACCTGGAGTGTCTGGTCCACGGGAGTGGCCTCACGGTTATTGTGATTGTGGTGAAGCGATTCTGGTGGGGAGTGCCAGGGGGAAAAATCGCTGGGGGGAAATAATTAGTTCAGGATTTTCTGAACCAATTTTCCATGATTCTTTACCCCTTTAACTGCGGTGGCATAAGGTGCAGCGCAGGCGAACGCGGTCTTAACATGCAGGACCGATCGCTTGGGCCGGAGCGCATGGCACCCATTGATCGTTAGCTGCGTTTTCCATTACGAATTCGAATTCATTCACCCATTCGCAGATGGCAACGGCAGGATGGGCCGTCTGTGGCAGACACTGCTGCTTAGCCACTGGCGGCCTGTCATGGCGTTCCTGCCTGTGGAAAGCGTTATTCGCGAGCAGCAGGATGCCTATTACGCGGCTCTAGCCGCAGCTGATCAAGCCGCTGAGGCAACGCCATTTGTCGAGTTCATGTTGGGTGCACTCTTGCAGGCATTGGTCGAAGCCGTAACGACCGATCAAGTAACCGATCAAGTAACCGACCAAGTATCGAAGCTCCTGACTATTCTGCCCCCTGGGATGGCCTTGAGATCCAGTGAGCTGATGCAGCGCTTGGGGCTTTCCCATCGCCCCACCTTCAGCAAAACCTATCTGAAACCTGCTCTGGCTGCTGGGCTGATCGAGATGACTGAGCCCGCGTCTCCTCGTAGCCCGACCCAACGGTATCGGCGGGTGCTTGGCTAAGGCATCGAGGTGAGCAGTGGGCCATTTTGCCGGTCAGTGCCCGCTACCTGGCACGCTGGTGGGTGACCCTGGAGCCAGCTTGAAGAGCGTGTGCTTCCAGTGGGGGCCCTTTCACGGGGTAAGCCCGCTCCCACAGTTACCCTGCCGAGCTGGGGCGCAGTGCAAGGCCTGTGGGAGCGGGCTTGCCCCGCGAAGGGGCCGCCACCGCCCTCAAAGCCTCAAAAATTATTTTTGATTAGTATCAAACGTTTTTCCGGGCTTCTATCCCGCGCCGACCGAGTGGCGTCATCGCTCGCTGCAATTGCCAGCGAAACGGCTAATTCCCGTGGATCGACCATACTCACTCTTCATTCGCTGCCAGGAGCCCGACATGTCCAAGACGTCCAGGAACAAAGGCCACACTGCCCCCGCGGAAAAGCTCACGGGCAAGGCTTATGAAAAAGACCTGAAGAACCTGCATGTCGAACTGGTGAAACTGCAGGAATGGGTGGTCGCCAAGGGCCTGAAGGTGTGCATCCTGTTCGAGGGCCGCGACGGTGCGGGCAAGGGCGGCACCATCAAGGCCATCACCGAGCGCGTCAGCCCGCGGGTGTTCCGCGTGGTGGCGCTGCCGGCGCCGACCGAGCGGGAAAAGACCCAGATGTACGCCCAGCGCTACCTCAACCACCTGCCGGCCGCCGGCGAGGTGGTGATCTTCGACCGCAGCTGGTACAACCGCGCCGGGGTCGAGCGGGTCATGGGCTTTTGCACCGAAGAGCAGGCCGACAAGTTTCTGGCCGTGGTGCCGCTGCTGGAAAAACTGATGGTCGAGTCGGGGATCATCCTCATCAAGTACTGGCTGGAAGTCAGCCCCGAGGAGCAGACCCGCCGCCTGCAGGACCGTATCAATGACGGGCGCAAGCTGTGGAAGCTGTCGCCCATGGACCTCAAGTCGTACAGCCGCTGGGACGATTACACCCGCGCCCGTGACGCGATGTTCGCCGCCTCCGATTCCTCCTGGGCGCCCTGGTTCATGGCCCATTCCGATGACAAGCGGCGCGCCCGGCTGAACATCATCAGCCACCTGCTGACACGCGTGCCCTACAAGGACATCACCCGCGAGCAGGTGGTCAAGCTGCCCAAGCGCGGCAAGATCGGCAAGTACAAGTCGGTGCCCTATCCCTTCAAAGTGATCGAAGAGCGCTTCTGATTCCCACCTGATGCTCCAGGGGGGCTGATCGATGCCGCACGATGGCAGCCTGCTACAGGCGACAGTCGTTTTCCTGTTGGCCGTGGTGCTTCTGGTACCGCTGGCGCAACGCTTGAAAATGGGCGCAGTGCCCGGCTACCTGCTGGCCGGCATTCTGATTGGGCCTTCGGTCCTTGGCTTGCTGGGCAACCCGGACAACGTCGCCCGCCTCTCGGAAATGGGCGTGGTCATGCTGTTGTTCGTGATCGGCCTGGAGCTCTCGCCCCGCCGCTTGTGGACCATGCGCCGGGCGTTGTTCGGCATCGGCTCGCTGCAGGTGGGGCTGACGGCCGTGGTGCTGGGCGCGCTGGCGTACTGGCTGTTCGGCCAGTCGAAGGCGGCGGCGATCGTGCTGGGCGTGGGCCTGGCGCTGTCGTCCACCGCCTTCGGCCTGCAAGTGCTGGCCGAGCGCAAGGACTTGGGCAAGCCGCACGGCCGCTTGGCCGTGGCCATCCTGCTGTTCCAGGACATCGCCGCGATCCCGCTGATTGCCGTGGTGCCGCTGCTCGGCGGCGGCGCCAGCGTGGCCGACGAACGCAACTGGCCGATGCTGGCGGTTGCCGCTGGCATTGGCGTGGTGATCATCACGGGCCGTTACCTGCTGACGCCGGTGTTCAAATGGACCGTCGGCTCCGGGCTGCCCGAGCTGTCCACTGCCACTGCATTGCTGGTGGTGCTGGGCACCGCCTGGGTGATGGAGCATGTCGGGGTGTCCATGGCCCTGGGCGCCTTCCTGGCCGGGGTGCTGATGGCCGAATCGCCATTTCGCCATGAGCTGGAAACCCAGATCGAACCACTCAAGGGCTTGCTGCTGGGGCTGTTCTTCGTCGGCGTGGGCATGAGCGCCGACCTGCGTCTGCTGTTCTCCATGCCCCTGGCGGTGCTTGGGCTGACCCTGCTGCTGGTCAGCGTGAAGATGCCGCTGTTGTTCGCCCTGGGGCGCTCTGCCGGCGGGCTGAACCGGCCGCAGGCGCTGTGCCTGGGCGTGGTGCTGGCATCGGGCGGTGAATTCGCCTTCGTGGTGTTCAAGCTGGCGCTCGATCATCAGGTGCTGACGCGGCAGGTGCACGACCTGCTGGTGCTCGCCATCACCCTGTCGATGGCCGTGGTGCCGGTGGTGATGCTGGCCCTGGCGCGTCAATTGCGGGACAGCCCTGACCCCCAGGGTGCACCCGGAACGGGCGAATGAATGGCGCCACATGGCGCCCTGTATGTCTGGAGATTCAACCATGCAACAAGGATTCAAGCTGGACAGCGCGCTGTCGCGGGGCCTGCTCGATGTGCTGATCAAGGCGGGGTTGGTTGCCACGTTGGTGATCTTCTCCTTCCAGGTGTTCCAGCCATTTCTCGAACTGATGCTGTGGGCGGTGATCCTGGCGGTCACGCTGTACCCCTTGCAGCAGCGCATCAAGAACGGCACCGGGCTCAAGGACGGCTACGCGGCGACCCTGGTGGTGCTGCTGGTGCTGGTGGTGCTGCTGGTGCCGATCTACCTGGTGGTGGTGTCCATCGGCGAATCGGTGGACAGCCTGGTGACCCTGCTCAAGAGCGGCGCCTGGAGCGTGCCGACGCCGCCCGACTCGGTGGCCAGCTGGCCGTTGATCGGGCCGAAGCTGCATGCCTTCTGGCTGTCGGCCTCGCAGAGCCTGGCGCCGATCATGAACAACCTGATGCCCTATCTGAAGGGCGCGGGGCTGACGGTGCTCGGCGCTGCAGCCAGCGCGGGCGCAGCCTTTTTGCTGTTCATCGGGGCGATCATCATCTCCGGGGTGATCATGGCCTTCGGCGCCCGTGGCGAGATCGCCTCGCAACGCATTGCCATGCGCGTTTCCGGTGAGGAGCGCGGCAAGCCGCTGGCCAAGTTGTGCACCGCGACCATTCGCGCGGTGGCCCAGGGGGTGATCGGCATCGCCTTCATCCAGATGCTGCTGATCGGCGTCGGCTTCGTGGTCAAGGGCGTGCCCGGGGCCGGGATGCTGGCCATCGCCGTGCTCATGCTGGGCATTGCCCAGGCGCCGGCGACCTTGGTCACGCTGCCGGTGATCCTGTATGTGTTTCATGCCGAGGGTTTCACCGCCGCGACCATCTTCTTCGCCATCTACACCTTCGTCGCCGGCCTTGCCGACAACGTGCTCAAGCCGATGCTGCTGGGGCGCGGGGTGGATGTGCCGATGCCGGTGGTGCTGATCGGGGCGTTGGGCGGCATGGTGGTCAAGGGCATCATCGGCCTGTTCATCGGCCCGGTGATTCTCGGCGTGACCTACGTGCTGTTCTGGCAGTGGGTGGCGCTGCAGGTACCGGAAACCCCTGCCGAGCCGGGCGCGTGAGGCATCGCGGCACCTGGCCTGCTGCGTGCCATGCCGTCAGCCTGCTTGCCCTGCTGGCCGGCTGCACCCAGGTCGGCCCGGATTTCCAGCCGCCGCAGGACCCTTGGCTGGCGAGCTGGAACACGCCACTGCTGGACCAGGCCGGGCGGCCCGCCGCGGCGCCAGACCTGCAGCAGTGGTGGGCGGTGTTCGCCGACCCTACCCTGGATGCACTGATCGCCGAAGCCGACGCCCACAACAGCAACCTGCGGGTTGCCGGCCTGCGCATCGCCGAGGCCCGCGCCCAGCTGGCCATCGTGCAGACCGGGCGTTATCCACAGCTGCAGCAGCTGCGTGCGCAAAGCCTGTACCTCAAGCAGAACCAGTCGGGTACCGCCAGCGCCCGCGACTCGGTGTTCTGGCAGTCCAGCGCGGGCTTCGACATCGGCTGGGAAATCGACTTCTGGGGGCGCTTCAGCCGCGCCATCGAAAGCGCCGACGCGGCCTACTTCGCCTCCCAGGCCAACTACGCCGACGCCATGGTGCTGCTGCGTGCCCAGGTGGCCGATACCTACTTCGCCGTGCGCACCACCGAAGCGCGCCTGGCGATTGCCGTGGAGAACGCCAGGCGCCAGGCGCGTAGCCTGGAAATCACCGAACGGCTGTTCCGCCACGGCGAGAACGACGAGCTGGACTGGCAGCAGGCGCGCACCCAGTACCTGGCCACCCAGGCCACCATCCCCGAGTTCGAGAACCAGCTCAATGCCCTGCATAACGTGCTCTGCTCGCTGCTCGGCCGCCCGCCTGGGCCGCTGCCGGAGCTGCAGGCGCGGCACGGCCAGTTGCCGCTGCCCGACCGCGCCGTGCTGCAGGACGTACCCGCCAACCTGCTGCTGCGCCGCCCGGATGTGCGCGCCGCCGAGCAGGCAGTGGCGGCGCAGTCGGCCCTGGTCGGGGTCGCCGAAGCGGACCTTTATCCACAGATCAGCCTGCTCGGCAGCATCGGCTGGAGCTTCGCCTCGGCCAGCCACCTGCCCAACAGCTTCGACCTGGCAGCCGGGCCGAGCCTGATCTGGAACCCGTTCGACTACGGCCGGCGCAAGAACGCCGTGCGCGTGGAGGATGCGCGCCTGCAGCAACTGCTCGAGCTGTACCACCAGGGCGTGCGCGAAGCGGCGCGCGAGGCCGACGATGCCGCCAGCGGCCTGGTGCGCTCGCTGCAGAGTGCAACCATCCGCCAGGATGCTTCGCAGGCGGCGCAGCGCTCGTTGAACCTGGCCAGCTCGCAATACCGCGAAGGCTTCGCCGACTTCCAGCGCGTGCTCGATGCCCAGCAACTGTTGCTGCAGCAGCAGGATGGCTACCTGGTCAGCCGCGGCAATGCGGTGAGCAGCCTGGTGAATTTGTACAAGGCGCTGGGCGGCGGCTGGGATACCCGCCACGCGCCCATCGACCCCGCAACGCGTCAGCAGATGCAACAACGTACCGACTGGGGCGATCTGCTCGACGCCCCTGAACAGGGTGGAAGCCAATGAGCGACAACAAGCAAACGCCCCCCGCACACGCCCCAGCCCCGGACCGCGGCATGCGCTGGGTGCTGTTGGTCATCGTCGTGAGCCTGGTCTGGTACCTGCTCGCCGACCGCTTCACACCCTATACCCAGCAGGCCCGCCTGCAGGCCTACGTGGTGCCGGTGGCGGCCGAGGTCGCCGGGGCGGTCACGCGCGTGGCGGTGGGCAACAACCAGGAGGTGCAGCGCGGCGACGTGTTGTTCGAACTGGACCAGGAGCAGTACCGTATCGCCCTGGCGCGCGCCGAGGCCGACCTCGATACCGTGCGCCGGCAGATCGGTGCCAACACCGCCGGCATCGATTCGGCCCAGGCGGCGCTGCTGGCGGCCCAGGCCAACGAGCGCAAGGCGCGCCAGGATGCCGAGCGGCTCAAGCGGCTGATCGAGGAAGACCCGGGCACGGTGTCGGTGCGCCGCCTGGAAGGCGCCCAGGCCACCCGCGACCAGGCCATCAGCAAGGTGGCATCGGCCCGCGCCGAAGTGGCCCGGGCGCGTGAACAGCAAGGCGGTGGCGAGGCCGACAACGCACAGCTGCGCAGCGCGGCGGCCACTGTCGAAAAGGCCCGGCTGGACCTTGCCCGCACCGTGGTGCGTGCTGAAGCCAACGGGCTGATCACCGACCTGCGTACCGACGTCGGCCACTACGTGGGCGCCGGCACGCCGATGATGACCCTGATCGCCATCCATGACGTGTGGATCAGTGCCGACATGACCGAGAACAACCTGGGCCGGCTGCGCCCGGGGGTGCCGGTGCTGGTGGTGCTCGATTCGATGCCGGGCCAAGTGCTGAAAGGGCGGGTGCGCAGCATCGGCTATGGCGTGAGCGTTGGCCAGAGCACGCCACCGGGCAGCTTGCCGACGGTGCAGAACAGCCGCGAGTGGTTGCGCTCGGCGCAGCGCTTTCCGGTGATCGTCGAACTCGACCGCGACCAGTTGCAGGACCGCTCCGGCCTGCGCGTGGGCGGCCAGGCAGAAGTCATGGCATTGCCCGGCGAGGGCAACCCGCTGAACCTGCTGGGCCGGCTGTTCATGTGGCTGATGAGCTGGCTGGCCTATGCCTATTGAGCTGCGCCGCCTGCGTGCGCTGCGCCTGGCCTGGGGCGTGGCGCTGTGCCTGGCGGCGAGCTTCGGCCTGGGGTTGCCAATACCGATCCTGGCGCCGGTGTTCGCGCTGTTGCTGCTGGCCATGCGCAGCCAGCCGCTGCCCTTGCGCGCTGCACCGCTGCTGGCCGTACTGGTGCTGCTCGCTTGCGGCAGCGGCCTGTTGCTGATTCCGCTGCTGCGCCACGCGCCGGTGAGTGGGGTGCTGCTGGTCGGCGTCGGCGTGTTCCTGGTGCTGCGCTATGCGCTCAAGGGGGGCAATGGCCTGCTGGCCAACCTGCTGGTGATCGGCCTGACCATGATCGCTGCAGCCGGCACCGGCGATTTCACCCTGGCTTTGTCGGTGGTCGAGGCGTTGGCCAAGGGCATGTTGCTGGCGGTGCTCGGGAGCGCAGTTGCCCACGTGCTGTTTCCCGAGCCCCTGGATGCGCCTGCACAGCCGTCGCCGCCGTCGCTTGCCAGCGCGGATGTGAGCTGGGTCGCCCTGCGCGCCACGCTGATCGTCATGCCGGCGTTTCTGCTGGCGCTGATTGCGCCGGACTCGTTCATGCCACTGATCATGAAGTCGGTGAGCCTGGGCCAGCAGGCCGAGGAAACCCGCGCCCGCCACGCCAGCCGCGAGCTGATTGGCTCGACCTTGCTGGCCGGGGTGCTTGCGATACTGATGTGGGGGGCGTTGAGTGTGTTCGTGCACCTGTGGATGTTTTTCCTCTGGGTGCTGCTGTTCACCTTGTGGCAGGCGCGGCGGCTGTACCGCGTGGTGGCGACCCGGCATAGCCCGGGTTACTGGGTGAGTTGCCTGACGACGATGCTGATATTGCTGGGGCAATCAGTGCAGGACAGTGCGGGAGGGCAGGATGTGTACCGGGCCTTTGCCGTGCGCATGGCGTTGTTTCTTGCGGTGTCGGTGTATGCCAGTGCCATGGTGAGCTGGATCGATCGGCGCAGGGTGCGGGCTGTTTAGTTGCCCGTTCCGGCCCTATCGCCGGCAAGCCGGCTCCCACAGGTATAGCGCCTTGCTCACCTGTGGGAGCCGGCTTGCCGGCGATAGGGCCGGGACTGCCAACCTAGGGCTTCCAGTCCACCCCGGCCTCTTCCAGATAAGCATCCACAGCAGCCCCGACAGTGGGGTGGAACGCGGTCTCGCCCATGTGCTGGAACAACCCGAACCGCTTCATCTTGTCCTTCACCGGGTCTTTCATCTCGGCAAACTGCAGCTCCACCCCGCGTGCCTCCAGCGCCCGGTCCAGCTCGGCGAGCATGTCGGCGGAGGTGACGTCGATGCTGGTTACAGGCTCCGCCGCGATCACCAACCGTTGCACCGGGGTAGGGGACTCATCCACGGCGCCCAGCACCGTGTTCTGAAACTGCTCGGCATTGGCAAAGAACAGCGGCGCATCCCAGCGCAGCAGCACGAACCCCGGGATGCGCCGCGCCTGTGGATAACGTTGCACGTCATGGTAACCGCGGGTGCCGTCGACCCGCCCGAGCACGGCGTAATGCGGGCGCCAGCCGTCCCAGAGAAACTCGATCACCGAGATCGCCACGGCAATGCAGATGCCGGGGATGGCACCGAACACCGCAACCCCGACGAAGCAGGTGAACGACAGCCAGAATTCCCATTGCTGCATGCGGAAGATGCGCTTGAGGTCGGCAAACTCGAACAGCCCCAGCGCCGCGGCAATCACCACGGCGGCCAGTGCGCTGGTGGGCAGGTGCTGCATCAGGTTGGGTGCCACCAGCAGCAGCAGGGTGACCGCCAGCGCACCGATGATGCCGGTCAGCTGGGTTTTCGAGCCCGCCGCTTCCGCCACCGGTGTACGCGACGAACTGCTGCTGATGGGGATGCCCTGGAACAGGCCGGCAGCCAGGTTCGCCACGCCCAGGCCGAACATCTCCTGGTTCGGGTCGACCGGGGTCTTAAGGCGCGCCGCGTAGGTGCGTGACAGCACGCTGGTGTCGGCGAACGACACCAGGGCCACGGCGATGCCGCCCAGCAGCACCTCCACCAGGTCGATGTCGGTCACCCAGGGCAAGACCAGGCTCGGCAGCCCCTGCGGCAGTTGGCCGAGCACTTTCACGCCGAGCTGGTCGAGCTTGAACAGGCTCACCGCCAACGTCGCCAGCACCACGGCGATCAGGATGCCTGGCAGGCGCTTGAACGGCTTGAGCAACAGGATCAGCGCGAGGCACCCGGCGCCAATGGCAAAACTCGGCCAGTGCCCTTTCCCAGCCAACAACGCCTGGGCCAGGTGCCAGAGGTCGCGAAGCGGCCCTTGGCTGTCGACGGAAAGGCCGAACAGCTTGGGCAGCTGGCTGATCAGCACGGTCAGGGCGATGCCATTCATGTAGCCATAGCGGATCGGTTTGGACAGCAATTCGGTGATGAAGCCCAGGCGCAGCAACCCGGCGATCACGCAGAAGGCGCCGGCCACCAGGGCCATCATGCTGGCGATGGCGATCGCTCGCTGCGGGTCGCTGGCCGCGTATTGCACCACCACGGCCAGGATCGGCGCAGCCAATGCCGAGTCCGGGCCGAGCACGAGGATGCGGCTGGGGCCGAACAGGGCGTAGGCCAGCAGCGGGATGATGGTGGCGTAGAGGCCATAGATGCCGGGAACCCCGGACGCTTCGGCGTAGGCGATGCCCACGGGCACCAGCATGGTGGTCAGTACAAGGCCTGCGGCGATGTCCTTGGGCAGCCAGGCCAGCTGGTAATGCATGAGGGTGGCCAGGCCGGGTAACCAGCGTTGCCAGTCGAAGCGGGGGCGGGGTGGGGTTTGAGGCATGGTCGAGGCTCCGGGAAGAGGGCGCATCAACCGCGCTGGGCTCTTCCGAGAGTCAGCTTAGTGTACGGAGGGCGGAAACGGCGGCGCCCCCTTCGCCGGCAAGCCGGCTCCCACAGGTTGGTCACTGTTCTCGAGGACAGTGCCATTGCTGTGGAAGCCGGCTTGCCGGCGAAGGGGGCGCCGCAGGTGTTGCGTTATACGTTGAAGCGGAAGTGCATCACATCGCCGTCCTTGACGATGTAGTCCTTGCCTTCCAGGCGCCATTTGCCGGCTTCCTTGGCACCGCTTTCACCCTTGAACTGGATGAAGTCGTCATAGGCCACCACTTCGGCGCGGATGAAGCCTTTTTCGAAGTCGGTGTGGATCACGCCAGCGGCCTGCGGCGCGGTGGCGCCGACGCGCACGGTCCAGGCACGCACTTCCTGCACGCCGGCAGTGAAGTAGGTCTGCAGGTTCAGCAGCTCGTAACCGGCGCGGATCACGCGGTTCAGGCCAGGCTCTTCCAGGCCCAGGGCCTCGAGGAACATGTCCTTTTCCTCGCCGTCGTCGAGCTCGGCGATTTCGGCTTCGATCTTGTTGCACACCGGCACCACCACCGCGCCTTCTTCCTCGGCGATGGCCTTGACCACGTCCAGGTGCGGGTTGTTGTCGAAGCCGTCTTCGGCAACGTTGGCGATGTACATCACAGGCTTGCTGGTCAGCAGGTGGAAGCCACGGATGACGGCCTTCTCGTCGTCAGCCATGTTCTTCATCAGGCTGCGCGCCGGCTTGCCTTCGGTGAAGTGCGGGATCAGTTTTTCCAGGATGGCCTTCTGCGCCAGGGCGTCCTTGTCGCCGCCCTTGGCGTTGCGGGCAACCTTCTGCAGTTGCTTCTCGCAGCTGTCGAGGTCGGCGAAGATCAGCTCCAGGTCGATGATCTCGATGTCGCGCTTGGGGTCGACGCTGTTGGAAACGTGAATCACGTTCTCGTCTTCGAAGCAGCGCACCACGTGGGCGATGGCGTCGGTCTCGCGGATGTTGGCGAGGAACTTGTTGCCCAGGCCTTCACCCTTCGAAGCACCGGCCACCAGGCCTGCGATGTCGACGAACTCCATGGTGGTCGGCAGGATGCGGTTGGGCTTGACGATTTCCGCCAGCGCCGCCAGGCGCGCGTCGGGCATCGGCACGATGCCGCTGTTCGGCTCGATGGTGCAGAAAGGGAAGTTCTCCGCCGCGATGCCAGACTTGGTCAGGGCGTTGAACAGGGTGGACTTGCCGACGTTGGGCAGGCCGACGATGCCGCAATTGAAACCCATGGGTATTCCCCTCTCTAGGAAATCAGGCCTTCTGGCTGTGCAGCTCGCGCATCGCCTTGGCGAAATCGCCGGCGAGCACATCCGGCAGCACGCCGAGGGCAAAATCGATGCTGGCGTCGAGCTTCTCCTGCTCGGCGCGCGGCGCGCGGCCCAGGACGAAGTTGGAGACCAGTTTGGCGTCGCCCGGGTGGCCAATGCCAAGCCGCAGGCGGTGGAAGTCGTTCTGGTTGCCGAGCTGCGCGATGATGTCGCGCAGGCCGTTGTGCCCACCATGGCCACCGCCGCGCTTGAGCTTGGCGACGCCCGGAGGCAGGTCGAGTTCGTCATGCGCCACCAGGATCGCTTCCGGCTTGATGCGGAAGAAATTGGCCAAGGCCGCCACGGACTGGCCGCTACGGTTCATGTAGGTGGTGGGGATGAGCAGACGAACGTCGTTGCCCTGATGGCTGAATTTAGCCGTCAGGCCGAAATACTTGCGGTCAGCGGTCAAGCAGACGCGCTGGGCGCTGGCAATGCGTTCAACGAAAAGAGCCCCTGCGTTATGCCGGGTCTGTTCGTATTCGGGGCCGGGGTTACCCAGGCCAACGATCAACTGGATGGCGGTCACGTCAGGGGCTCTTCCTTGGAGTTGGTGGGTTACAGGGCGCGCGGCACTGTAACCCGATCAACACCGGCGCGCGAGTGGATTACTCAGCGGCGCCTGCTTCAGCTTCTGGTGCAACGCGTGGAGCGTGAACGTTGGCAACAGCTTTGTCATCACCGTGGGCCAGAGCGACGAACTCTACGCCTTTCGGAGCTTTCAGGTCCGACAGGTGGATGATGGTGCCGATTTCAGCCTTGGCCAGGTCAACTTCGATGAACTCTGGCAGGTCTTTGGCTTCGCAGGAAACTTCGATCTCGGAAACGACGTGGGAGATCTCGCCGCCTTTCTTGACCGGCGCTTCTTCGCCGACGAAGTGAACCGGAACCTTGGCGGTCAGCTTCTGGCCAGCAACGACGCGAACGAAGTCGGCGTGCATGATGAAGCCTTTGGCCGGGTGGCGCTGCATGGCCTTGACCACGACGTTCTGCTTGGTGCCGTCGACGTTCAGTTCGATCACGTGGCTGAAGGCAGCTTCGTTTTCGAACAGCTTGGCGATTTCCTTGGCCACGATGGTCAGGGATTGGGCTTCTTTATCGCCACCGTATACAACGGCCGGGATGTTCAGCGAGTGACGCAGGCGGCGGCTCGCACCTTTCCCCAGGTCAGTACGCGCTTGGGCGTTCAGAGTGAAATCAGTCATTTTGTTTCTCCAAAATAGCCCCCCGAGGGCGTTTGCGACCAGCGCCAACGGGGATGGCAAAAAAGCCCCGCCCCAACGAATGCTGGGGCGGGGCGCTTCACATCAACACGGGTTCCGCTTAGCGGAACATCGCGCTGATCGATTCTTCGTTGCTGATGCGGCGTACCGCTTCAGCGACAACCGGTGCGATATCCAGCTGGCGGATACGGTCACAGGCTTGAGCAGCGGCTGACAGCGGAACGGTGTTGGTCACCACCAGCTCGTCCAGTACCGACTTCTCGATGTTCTCGATCGCGCGGCCCGACAGGACAGGGTGCGTGCAATAGGCGTAAACCTTGGCAGCGCCGTGTTCTTTCAGGGCCTTGGCCGCGTGGCACAGGGTGCCGGCGGTGTCGACCATGTCGTCTACCAGGATGCAAGTGCGCCCTTCGACGTCGCCGATGATGTGCATGACCTCGGAGTGGTTAGCCTTTTCACGGCGCTTGTCGATGATACCCAGATCGACACCCAGGGACTTGGCGACGGCACGTGCGCGCACGACACCACCGATGTCCGGGGAAACGATCATCAGGTTCTCGAAACGCTGGTCTTCGATATCGTCAACCAGTACGGGCGAGCCGTAGATGTTGTCGACGGGGATATCGAAGAAGCCTTGGATCTGGTCAGCGTGCAGATCGACGGTGAGTACACGGTCGATACCGACGACAGTGAGCATGTCAGCGACGACTTTGGCGCTGATGGCTACACGTGCCGAACGCGGACGGCGGTCCTGGCGGGCATATCCGAAGTAAGGAATCACGGCGGTGATTCGGGATGCTGAGGAGCGGCGGAAGGCATCGGCCATCACTACCAGTTCCATCAGGTTATCGTTGGTCGGGGCACAGGTCGGCTGAATAATGAAGACGTCTTTACCGCGGACATTTTCATTGATCTCAGTGCTGATCTCGCCGTCGGAGAATTTACCGACAGAGACGTCACCGAGAGGGATATGCAGCTGACGTACGACACGCCGAGCCAGATCGGGGTTAGCGTTCCCCGTAAAGACCATCATCTTGGACACGCGCAGTACCTGAAGGCTGAGGGTATACCTGGATGAGTATAAGGAAAATGGCAGGGGCGGCTGGATTCGAACCAACGCATGGCAGGATCAAAACCTGCTGCCTTACCGCTTGGCGACGCCCCTGTATCTGTTGCTGCGAGCGCTAGGCACTCGACTTCTTGACCAGACTTTGCAGCTTGCGATGCAACATCGAAACATTGCTTCCTTTCGCCACAAACCCTGTTTGGGTCACTGAAAGAAGGGCCAGAACTTTATCAGCTTCGGCTTTGCTTGGGAAGGCCCCAAACACACAACTTCCAGTTCCGGTAAGCCGAGCATCTGTGAATTTACCCAATGAATTCAACGCATTGCGAACTTCTGGGTAACTCTGCTCTACCACCGGTTGGCAGTCATTTCGACTGTTTCCCTCGGGAACGGGGCGCATCTTAAGGGGGAGGGAATCACGTGTCAACTGCGGATGTGAAAAAATTTCTACTGTGCTGACAGACACTTGCGGCACCAGCACGACATACCAGGGCTCGTGCGGGTCGACCGGGGTGAGTTGCTCGCCCACGCCCTGGGCGAAGGCGGCGTGGCCGCGCACGAATACCGGCACGTCGGCACCCAGCGTCAGGCCCAGCGCTGCCAGGCGATCTTCGTCCCAATCCAGTTGCCACAGGTGCGCCAGTGCCAGCAGGGTAGTGGCGGCATCCGAGCTGCCGCCGCCGATGCCGCCGCCCATGGGCAATACCTTGTTCAGCCAGATGTCGGCGCCCAGGCGCGTGCCGGACTGTTCCTGCAACTTGCGCGCGGCGCGCACGATCAGGTTGCTGTCGTGGGGCACCGCCGCGATTTCGGTGTGCAGGTGAATGACGCCATCGTCACGCACGGCGAAGGTCAGCTCGTCGCCGTGGTCGAGGAACTGGAACACGGTTTCCAGCTCGTGGTAGCCGTCGGGGCGGCGGCCGATGATGTGCAGCCACAGATTCAGCTTGGCCGGGGCGGGCAGGGTAAGTTCGTGCATGGCTCAGTGCCCCAGCTGGCGAGGTTGCCAGTCCTTGACCACCAGGGTCACGTCCAGGTCCTTGCCGTGCAGCTTCAGGCGCTCGGGCAGCCAGTAGCCGTTCTGCTCGGTGTAGCTCAGGTACTGCACCTGCCAGCCATCCTGCTCGAGGCTGGCCAGGCGGCTGTCGCCGTCCAGGGTCAGCTTGCTCTTGCTGTCGGGGGCGGGCAGGCCGCGGACCCACCAGACCAGGTGCGACACCGGCAGTTGCCAGCCGAGCTGTTCTTCCAACAGCGCCTCGGGGCTGGTGGCTTCGAAGCGGCCCTGGTTGGCCACTTCCAGCACCACGCCGCCGGGGCGGCCGGTCAGGCGTGCGGCGCCACGGCCGAGCGGGCCGGCCAGGCGAATGTCGTAGTAGTCCTGGCGTTGCAGCCAGAACAAGGTGCCGCTGCCGGAGTCGCGCGGGGCGCGGATGCCGACCTTGCCGTTGATCTGCCAGCCGTCGAGGCTGCTCAACTGCTCTTTATGGGCACGCCACTGCTGTGGGTCGCCGTGGCCCTGCAGGGCTTCGCGGCTACCGAAGCCGGCACAGCCGGCCAGCAGGGCAATCAGGGTGAAGGTGATGCAATGGCGCAAGAACATGGCGTTAAAGGGTCTCGGATCCGGTCAGGCGCAATACCGTCTTGCGCAGGATAGGGCTGTCTGGCTGGGCCTCGAAGGCCTTGGCCCAGACCTGGCGGGCTTCGCGGCGCTTGCCGTTGGCCCAGAGGACTTCGCCCAGGTGGGCGGCCACTTCATGGTCGGGGAAGCGCTCCAGCGCCTGGCGCAGGTAGCGTTCGGCTTCGTCGAGGTTGCCCAGGCGATAGGCGACCCAGCCGAGGCTGTCGAGCACGGCGGGGTCGTCCGGGGTGAGCTGGTGGGCCTTGTCGATCAGCGCCTTGGCTTCGGCATAGCGGGTGGTGCGGTCAGCCAGGGTGTAGCCCAGGGCGTTCAGGGCCATGGCGTTTTCCGGCTCGCGGGCGATGATGGCGCGCAGGTCTTTCTCCATCTGCGGCAGGTCGTCACGCTTTTCGGCCAGCATGGCGCGGGTGTAGAGCAGGTTGAGGTCGTCCGGGTAGTGCTGCAGGGCTTGCTGCAGCACCTGGTTGGCCTGGGCGTCCTTGTTGTTGTTGCTGTAGCTCTCCGACTCGATCAGGTAGAGCTGGACGGCGATCTCCGGCTGCGCCTCGCGGGCGGCGGCGAGCTGGCGCGAGGCTTCGGTGCCGCGGCCGTTGGCGATGAGGATGTCGGCCTGGCGCAGTTGCGCCGGCAGGTAATCGGGGCCGGGGCCGACCAGGGCATATTCGCGCAGGGCGCCCGCCGGGTCGTGGCGTTCCTCGGCGATACGGCCCAGGTTCAGGTGCGCGGCATCGACGTTGCTGTCGCGTTCGATCAGCTCGCGCAGGTAGCTCTCGGCCTCGTCCCAGTCCTTGTTCTCCAGGCACACCAGGGCCAGGGAGTAACGCAGCTCGTCGTCATCGGGGTATTCCTGCACCAGGCTGATGAACTCGGCCTTGGCGTCGGCCATGCGGTCCTGTTCGACCAGCGTGCGCGCGTAGGTCAGGCGCAGGCGCTTGTCGTCGGGGTTGTCGCGGATCGCCCCGCGCAGCAGCGGCAGTGCCTCGGAGCCGCGGTCCAGGGCCTGGAGCAGGCGGGCGCGGAGCAGGATCGGGGCGATTTCGCCATCATTCGATGGGTGTGCTTCGAGCAGCTCCAGGGCCTCTTCGGCCTTGCCGTCCTGGTTCAACAGCAAGGCTTTGCCGAACACCAGTTGGCTGTTGTCCGGGTATTTGACCAGCAGGCGGTCGAAGCTTTGCATCAGGCCGTCGCGGGTGCTCTGGTCGGTTTCGGCGGCCGACAGGGCGAGGAAGTCGAAGTGGGTGTCGCCTTGGCCCTGCAGCACCTTCTCCATATAGGTCATGGAGTCGTCGTAGCGGCCGGCGCGCGCCAGCTGGATGGCGGCGGCGCGCTGGGCGTCGAGGTTCTGCGGGTCGTTGCGGGCCCAGACCAGGGCATTGTCCAGCGCCGGCTCATCGGCGCCGAGGTACTCGGCGATGCGGTAGGCGCGCTCGGACACGCCGGGGTCCTGGGTCTTGGCGGCCTGGTCGGTGTAGTTGGCCAGGGCGATGTCGAAACGGTTGCGCTGCCCGGCAAGCTCGGCGACCAGCAGGCTGTACAGCGTGTCTTGCGTGAACGACCCATACACCACGGGCTTTTGCGCCTCGCCTTTGCCGGCCTCGGCGACGGGAGGCTCGGCACTTTTCGGGGCCAGGCTCTGGCAGCCCTGGAGCAGGGCGAAGGCAAGCAGCAATGCGTAAGGTCTGTTCATATAAGGAGGCTTAGAAGACTTACCGGCGGTCGGAGCATGATGACACAAGCGCGGGGGCAAACCCACCTGCGAAGGTCGTGGTTTACAGCGCGGGGCTGTAAGGGTCGGACCATTCGGGTGGGTGGAGGTTCTGGGGGATAGGTCGAAGGGGGAGGCCAGAGAGTGAGGCTGCCAGGCTTTGTTGAGGCGAGCATGCTACTGTCAATGCCTGGTCCGCTCGCCTCTTTCACTATTGCATTAACCTCGTTCGAAATACCTTGTGAGGCCTTCGAGAATTATCAGCGATAGAAGGGTGATGCTGGCGTTAGGCAGGGCACCGCCCAGGCAGGTGCTATCAGCCCAATAGCGAACGGTGGTTGTTCTAAAACCTGCGAAAGAGGACAATTATCGGCTTCCCGTCACAACCAGCGACCTTGCATGGCCTTTCTTGCACTTGGTATCAACCATAAGACTGCCTCGGTAGACGTACGCGAGCGCGTGGCGTTTACCCCAGAGCAGCTGGTCGACGCCCTGCAGCAGCTCTGCCGACTGACCGCCAGCCGTGAGGCGGCGATCCTGTCCACCTGCAACCGCAGCGAGCTCTATATAGAGCAGGACCACCTGTCTTCCGACGCTGTGCTCAAGTGGCTGGCCGAATACCACCGGCTGAGCCTGGACGAGCTGCGCGCCAGTGCCTACGTCCACGAGGAGCACGACGCCGTCAGGCACATGATGCGGGTGGCTTCGGGCCTCGACTCGCTGGTGCTGGGCGAGCCGCAGATCCTCGGCCAGATGAAGTCGGCCTACGCCGTCGCGCGTGAGGCCGGCACCATCGGCCCGCTGCTCGGGCGCCTGTTCCAGGCCACCTTCAGCGCCGCCAAGCAGGTGCGCACCGACACCGCGATCGGCGAAAACCCGGTGTCGGTGGCCTTCGCTGCGGTGAGCCTGGCCAAGCAGATCTTCAGCGACCTGGGCCGCAGCCAGGCGCTGCTGATCGGGGCCGGCGAAACCATCACCCTGGTTGCCCGCCACCTGCATGAGCAGGGCGTGCGCCGCATCGTCGTGGCCAACCGTACCCTGGAGCGGGCCAGCACCCTCGCCGAGCAGTTCGGTGCCCATGCCGTGCTGCTGGCCGATATTCCCCAGGAGCTGGCCCACAGCGACATCGTCATCAGCTCCACCGCCAGCCAGTTGCCGATCCTCGGCAAGGGCGCCGTGGAAAGCGCGCTGAAGCAGCGCCGGCACAAGCCGATCTTCATGGTCGATATCGCCGTGCCGCGCGACATCGAGCCGGAAGTCGGCGAGCTCGACGACGTCTACCTGTACACCGTCGATGACCTGCACGAAGTGGTCGCTGAAAACCTCAAGAGCCGCCAGGGCGCGGCCCAGGCTGCCGAAGAGCTGGTGTCGGTAGGCGCCGAGGACTTCATGGCGCGCCTGCGCGAGCTGGCCGCGGTGGACGTGCTGCGCGCCTACCGCCAGCAAAGCGAGCGCCTGCGCGACGAAGAACTGCAAAAGGCCCAGCGCCTGCTGGCCAACGGCGGCAACCCCGAAGACGTACTGGCCCAACTGGCCCGGGGGCTGACCAACAAACTCCTGCATGCGCCCAGCGTGCAACTGAAAAAGCTCTCGGCCGAGGGCCGCCTCGATGCGCTGGCCATGGCCCAGGAACTCTTTGCCCTCAACGAGGGCTCGACGGACAAATCCCCGCAATGAAAGCGTCGCTGCTGAACAAACTGGACACGCTCCAGGACCGCTTCGAGGAACTCACCGCGCTGCTTGGTGACGCCGAAGTCATATCCGACCAGACGCGCTTTCGCGCCTATTCGCGCGAATACGCCGAAGTAGAGCCGGTGATCGGCGCCTACCAGGCCTGGCGCAAGGTGCAGGATGACCTCGAGGGCGCCCAGGCGCTGCTCAAGGACGCCGACCCCGACCTGCGCGAAATGGCCGTGGACGAGGTGCGCGAAGCCAAGGAACAGCTGCTTGGCCTGGAGTCGCAGCTGCAGCGCATGCTGCTGCCCAAGGACCCCAACGACGGGCGCAACGTGTTCCTGGAAATCCGCGCCGGCACCGGTGGCGACGAGGCGGCGATCTTCTCGGGCGACCTGTTCCGCATGTATTCGCGCTACGCCGAGCGGCGTGGCTGGCGCCTGGAGATTCTTTCGGAGAACGAAGGCGAGCACGGCGGCTACAAAGAGATCATTGCCCGCGTCGAAGGCGACAGCGTGTACGGCAAGCTCAAGTTCGAGTCTGGCGCGCACCGTGTGCAACGGGTGCCGGAAACCGAATCCCAGGGCCGCATCCACACCTCGGCCTGCACCGTGGCGGTGCTGCCCGAGCCTGACGAACAAGTGGCCATCGAGATCAACCCGGCCGACCTGCGCGTGGACACCTACCGCGCCTCCGGTGCCGGCGGCCAGCACGTCAACAAGACCGACTCGGCGATCCGCATCACCCACTTGCCTACCGGCATCGTGGTCGAGTGCCAGGAAGAGCGTTCGCAGCACAAGAACCGTGCGCGCGCCATGTCCTGGCTGTCGGCCAAGCTCAACGACATGCAGACCAGCGCCGCGCAGAACGCCATCGCCAGCGAGCGCAAGCTGCTGGTGGGGTCGGGTGACCGCTCCGAGCGCATCCGCACCTACAACTACCCACAGGGCCGGGTCACCGACCATCGCATCAACCTGACCCTGTACTCCCTCGACGACATCCTCGCCGGGGGTGTGGACGCCGTGATCGAACCTTTGCTGGCCGAATACCAGGCCGACCAACTGGCCGCCCTGGGGGACTGATGACCATCATTGCCAGCTTGCTGCGCAACGCGCAGTTGCCAGACTCGCCGACCGAGCGCCTGGATGCCGAACTGCTGCTGGCCGCTGCCATCGGCAAGTCGCGCAGCTACCTGCACACCTGGCCCGAGCGCATCGTCAGCAGTGAAGATGCCGACACCTACGCCGGCTACCTGGCGCGCCGCCGCGGCGGCGAGCCGGTGGCCTACATCCTCGGGCAGCAGGGCTTCTGGAAGCTCGACCTGGAGGTGGCCCCGCACACGCTGATTCCGCGCCCCGACACCGAATTGCTGGTGGAAACGGCGCTCGAGCTGCAGCCGGCGGCCCCCGCGCGGGTGCTCGACCTTGGCACCGGCACCGGAGCCATCGCCCTGGCCCTGGCCAGCGAATGCCCGGCCTGGCAGGTCACGGCCGTGGACCGGGTGGACGAGGCGGTGGCCCTGGCCGAGCGCAATCGTCAGCGCCTGGGCCTTGGCAATGTGCAGGTGCTGGCCAGCCACTGGTTCGGCAACCTGGCCGGCCAGCGCTTCGACATGATCCTGAGCAACCCGCCCTACATCGCCGCCGAAGACCCGCACCTGGTCGCTGGCGATGTGCGCTTCGAGCCCAGCAGCGCGCTGGTCGCCGGGGCCGACGGCCTGGACGACCTGCGGCTGATCGTCAGCCAGGCGCCAGGTTACCTGTTGCCAGGGGGCTGGCTGCTGCTCGAACATGGTTACGACCAGGCTGCGGCCGTGCGCGAGCTGCTGGCCGGGCAAGGTTTCATCGAGGTTGCCAGCCGCACCGACCTTGGTGGCCATGAACGTATTTCCTTGGGGCGTCTGCCATGTTGAGCGATCAGGAACTGTTGCGTTACAGCCGGCAGATTCTGCTGGCACAGGTCGATATCGACGGCCAACTGCGGCTCAAGCGCAGCAAGGCGCTGATCGTCGGGCTGGGTGGGCTCGGCTCGCCGGTGGCGCTGTACCTGGCCGCGGCGGGGGTGGGTGAACTGCACCTTGCCGACTTCGATACCGTCGACCTGACCAACCTGCAGCGCCAGGTCATGCATGACAGCGACAGCGTTGGCATGAGCAAGGTGGACTCGGCGCTGCAGCGCCTGCAGGCGATCAACCCCGAGATCAGCCTGGTGGCCCACCGCCAGGCGCTGGATGAAGATTCCCTGGCCGCCGCCGTGGCGGCGGTGGACCTGGTGCTCGACTGCTCCGACAACTTCGCCACCCGCGAGGCGGTCAACGCCGCCTGTTTCGCCAAGGGCAAGCCGCTGGTCAGCGGCGCGGCGATTCGCCTGGAAGGGCAGTTGTCGGTGTTCGACCCACGGCGTGACTACAGCCCTTGCTACCACTGCCTGTATGGCCATGGCAGCGAAGCCGAGCTGACCTGCAGCGAGGCAGGGGTGATCGGCCCGCTGGTCGGCCTGGTCGGTAGCCTGCAGGCGCTGGAGGCGATGAAGTTGCTGGCCGGTTTTGGCGAGCCGCTGGTGGGCCGGCTGCTGCTGATCGATGCCCTCGGCACCCGCCTGCGCGAACTGCGGGTCAAGCGCGACCCGGCCTGCGCCGTGTGCGGGCAGCGCGATGCTTGAGCGCTCGGCGCCGGTCGGCGTGATGGACTCGGGCGTCGGCGGCTTGTCGGTACTGGCCGAGATCCAGCGCCTACTGCCCAACGAATCGCTACGCTACGTGGCCGATTGCGGCCATGTGCCCTATGGCGAGAAATCCCCGGAGTACATCCGCGAGCGTTGCCGGCGCATTGCCGAATTCTTCCGCGCCCAGGGGGCCAAGGCCCTGGTGTTGGCCTGCAACACGGCGACAGTGGCGGCGGCGGCCGACCTGCGTGAGCGCTACCCCGACTGGCCGCTGGTGTGCATGGAGCCTGCCGTCAAGCCGGCTGCCGCTGCCACCCGTACTGGCGTAGTCGGGGTACTGGCCACCACCGGCACCCTGCAAAGCGCCAAGTTTGCAGCGTTGCTCGACCGTTTCGCCAGTGATGTGCAGGTGGTCACCCAGCCCTGCCCAGGGCTGGTCGAGTTGATCGAGACGGGCGACCTGGACAGCGCGCCGTTGCGCCAGCTGCTGCAAGGCTATGTGCAGCCGT
The DNA here is from genome assembly GCF_021602585.1 of Pseudomonas faucium. Classification (GTDB taxonomy): domain Bacteria; phylum Pseudomonadota; class Gammaproteobacteria; order Pseudomonadales; family Pseudomonadaceae; genus Aquipseudomonas; species Aquipseudomonas faucium. Next base: position 92,424 of record NZ_BQIP01000006.1, on the reverse strand, counting down.
TGCTGGCCGCCGGTTGCGACACGCTGATCCTCGGCTGCACGCATTACCCCTTCCTGCGCCCGCTGCTGGCGACCATGGTGCCCGCCGACGTGGCGATCATCGACACCGGTGCTGCCGTGGCGCGCCAGCTGCAACGCCTGCTGGCCGCCCGCGACCTGCTGGCCGAAGGGCCCGCGCAGCCGGCGGCGTTCTGGAGCAGTGCCGAGCCTCGGTCGCTGAGCAGCGTCCTGCCTGTGCTGTGGCACGAAGCGAGCCCGGTGCAGCGCTTCGAGCAATAGCATCAGCGTGACAGTGGCCACAAGGCACTCAAGTCGAGTACCTCCAGCACCAGTTCAGGTTCACGCAGCGGCAAGCGCCGCAGCAATTCCTCTGCGGCACTCTGTGGCGTCCAGGCATCGGGGGCGGCCTGGGCGGAGGTCACCGGGGTCTTGAGTGAATGTGGCGCCACCACCGTCAGGTCGATCCCCAGCTCCTCAAGCTCGTCACGTTCCTCGCGCAGCCACTGGGGCATGTTGTTCCAGCCTGCGCTTACCTGGGTGGGTGAATGCAGCTGCAACGCCGAATAGCGGTTGAAGATGGCCATCACTTGCGGTGAATCGCCCTTGGCCAGCAACGGCAGGACCTTGCTCAGGCAATGTTCACCGGCCAGTTGGTTGCTGCTGACGATGGTCTCGAACAGCTCGCTGTCGGCTACATCGTCGGCCAGGTAATCACTGGTGCCGGCATTGATGATCAGGCTGTCCAGCGTGCCCCAGGCATGGCACAGCTGCTGGCAGGCGCTGGCCGCCTGCTCCTCATCGTGCAACTGCCAGGGCAGGCGCAGCAGCTTGCTGCCGTGGCGCGAGGCCAAGGCATCCAGTGCTTCGCCGTCCTTGCCGCTGGCGGCAACCCGGTGGCCCAGTTCGAGCAATCGCTCGACCAAGGCCAAGCCCAGCCCGTTGGTTGCTCCCGTGACCCAGAACGTTCGCGAGTTATTCAATATGCTGCCCTCTGCTCCTGCCGGCGTGGAAGGCTTTTGAACGCCTCCAGTGCACGCTGACGACTACTTCCGAGATCGACGATTGGACTGTAATAGCTATTGATAGACAACAGATCCGCCGATTTCATCGGCTGATGAATAGTTTTGTTATCGCAAAGGCTCAATTCTGGTAACCATTGGCGGATAAAGCGCCCTTGTGGGTCGAAGCGCTGTGACTGGGAAATGGGGTTGAACAGCCGGAAATAGGGCACGGCGTCGGTGCCGGTGGAGGCGCTCCACTGCCAGCCGCCATTGTTGGCAGCCAGGTCACCGTCGATCAGGTGGCGCATGAAGTGGCGCTCGCCCAGGCGCCAGTCGATCAGCAGGTTCTTGCTGAGGAACATGGCCACCACCATGCGCAGGCGGTTGTGCATCCAGCCGGTATGCAGCAGTTGGCGCATGGCGGCGTCGATCAGCGGGAAACCGGTGCGCCCCTCTTTCCAGGCTTGCAGGTCGTCGGGGGCATCGCGCCAGGGCAGGGCCTCGGTGTGGGCGCGGAAGGCGCGGTGCCGTGACACCTGTGGATAACCGCTGAGGATGTGCTTGTAGAACTCACGCCAAAGCAGCTCGTTGATCCAGGTCTGGATGCCGCTGCTGCCGCTGTCGAATTCGCCCCGGTTGCTGGCCAGGGCCGCATGCAGGCATTGCCGGGGCGATATCACGCCGGCGGCCAGGTAAGCCGAGAGCTGGCTGGTGCCGGGTACGGCGGGCAGGTCGCGCAGGTGCTGGTAGTCCTCCACGGTTTCGTCGAGAAACCGCGTCAGCCGCGCTTGCGCTTGTGTTTCGCCGGCAGGCCAGTGGTCGCTGAGGGCGCGGGGTGGCTTTTCGAAACCGTCGATATGTTGCGGGATCGGGTCGCTGGCGATGTCCAGCGGCGCTTGTGCTTTCACCCGCGGGGCCAGTGCCGGCAGGCTGCGGTGCAGGTGCTCGAGGCAGGCTTTCTTGAACTGGCCGAACACCTGGAAGTAGTCGCCCGCACGGGTCAGCAGTGTGCCGGGGCGAAACAGCAGCTGGTCCAGGTAGCTGTGGGCCTGGATGCCGGCTGCCTGCAGGTGCTTGCGGGTAGCCTGGTCGCGCCGCTGCTCGTTGATGCCGTATTCATCGTTCCAGTGCACCGCCTCGATGGCGTGCTGGCGGCAAACCTCGAGCACGCTGGCGGCGGCTTCATCCCAGGTGTCGATCTTGCGGATCAGCAGCGGGATGTTGAGCGCGTCCAGCGAGTGGCGCAGGTCGCGCAGGTTGCGCAGCCAGAAGTCGACCTTGCACGGCGCATCATCATGGGCCTGCCACTGGCCCGGGCTGGCCAGCCACAGGGCCACTACCGGGCCTCGCTCGGCGGCGGCGCTCAGGGCGGTGTTGTCGTCGATGCGCAGGTCAGTGCGCAACCAGATCAATTGCATGGTCAAGTCATCTCGGCAGGCGGGTGTTCAGGGTGTTGCAGCAAACGCAATGCTGCCTGTGGACTGTCGAACAGGTACAGATGGGAAAGTTCGAAAGATTGCAGTTGTGCGCGATGAAGGGACACCGTGGCGCCCCCGAGCAATTTCACGCAGGTAATGCCCTGCAGCGTGCGTTGCAGGGCTTTGGCATCGATTCGCGGCCCCAGGTGCAGCAGCAGCGCTCGCGGTTGCAATACGCTGACCGCGCGCTGCAGCAGTGCACCGCTGACGGGCTGCTCCAGCACTTCGACCGGGATGCCATTGCTGGTCAGCAGCCAGGCGCACAGCCACAGGCCAGGGTCGAAGGGCTGCCCGGCGTCTTCGGCGAGCAGTACCGCAGGCCCCTGCAGCAGCAGGTTGTCGTGGTAGACGCGGGCGCCCAGCTTGCTGCGTAGCCAGGTGTGGAAGAACACCTGCTCGAGCTGGGCATTGAAATAGCTGCGCCAGCGCAGTGCCAGGCTGTCCAGCAACGGCAGCAGCAGCTGTTCGCACAAGGTGATGGCAGGGTAGAGCGCCATGGCCTGGTTCAATTGCTGGTCGAGGGCGCGCTGGGAAAGGTTGGCAATGGCCTCGATCAGCTGTGCCTGGCGCGCCTGCCAGTCGCCCTGGGGGGCAACGGCGGCGGGCTTGTCGAGCAGGTCGCGGACCTGGCCCACCGATGCACCGCGCTGCAGCCAGGCGAGGATCGCTTTGACCCGCTCGACCTGCTCGCTTGGGTACAAGCGATGGCCCTTGGCGGTGCGCTGCGGTTTGAGCAGGCCATAGCGCCGCTCCCAGGCACGCAGGGTTACCGGGTTCACGCCGGTGAGGCGGGCCAGTTCACCGATCGGCAGAAGTTCGTCAGACCGCATTGCGCAGCCCCAGGGTGTCGGGGTGTGGTTGCAGGTAGGCCTGCTCTTGCAGGTAAGGGTCGGGGTGTTTGCGCAGGTGGTGCTTGAGCAAGGTCAGCGGCACCACCAGGGGTACGACGCCTTGCTGGTACTGGTCGATGATGTGCTGCAGTTCGGCTTTGTCCTGCTGCGTCAGTGCGTGCTTGAAGTAGCCACTCAAGTGCTGCAGTACGTTGCCATGGGTGCCTCGGCTGGCGCATCGGCGCAGGGCCTGCATCAGCTGGCTGAAGTAGCGTGGCCCGATTACCTGCGGGTCGTCATCGCGGCTCATGCTGCCGAGCAGGCGGCCAAGCTGGCGATAGGCGTGCGGGTTGTTGGCCATCAGCAGGTACTTGTAGCGTGAGTGGAAGCGCACCAGGGCGCCGCGGCTCAGGCCCTGGGCCAGCAGATGCTGCCAGTCGGCATAGGCATACACGCGGCTGATGAAGTTCTCCCGCAGCACCGGGTCGTGCAGGCGGCCTTCTTCTTCCACTGGCAGGTCCGGGCGCAGGGCGCAGAACGCCGCCGCGTAGGCGCCGGTACCACCCTGGGAGGCGGGGTGGCCGTTGTCCTGGTAGACCTTGACCCGTTCCAGGCCGCAGGAGGGGGATTTCTGCATGAAGATGTAGCCGCAGATGTCATCCAGCTCGCTGGCCATCTGCTCGCCGTACTGGCGCAGCGGCGCGGTCACGTTCATCTCGGGGTTGCGCGTGCCGACCACGGCGGGGTGCTCGGGGTCGCCGACCAGGCGTATCGGGTCGCGCGGTATGCCCAGGCCAATCGCGACTTCCGGGCAGACCGGCAGCCAATCGAAGTGCGCCTGCAGTTGCTCGCGGCACAGGTCGGAGCTTTTGTGCCCGCCGTTGTAGCGCACGCTGTGCCCTGTCAGGCAGGCGCTGATGGCGATGCGAGGCTTGGGGGTGGCGGCGATGTCGGGCATGGCAATCTCCGGAATAAACTTGTACATGTGGTTCGGCGTGTACAAGTTTATTCCAGCATAGCCACAAACTTATGCAAGTAGTATTTTTTGTATAGCTTTCCAGTACAGGCTATTCGAGGTGCTCCAGCAGCCGCCGTGCGGCTTCCTGGCCGCTGAGCCAGGCGCCCTCGACGCGGCCGGACAAGCACCAGTCGCCGCAGGCGTACAGCCCCTGGTCGGCATCGGCCAGCGCGCCCCATTCATGGTTGCCGGCGGGCCGTGCATAGAGCCAGCGATGGGCCAGGGCGAAGCTCGGTGCGGGGACCACGCAGCCGACCAGCTCGGCGAATTCGCCCCAGAGCTGTTCGATCACTTCTTCCTTGGCCAGGTCGATGTGCTGTTTGCTCCAGTCCGAGGTGGCATGCAGCACCCAGGTGTCCAGCTGTGCGTCGCGGCCGGGCTTGCTGCGGTTGCGGGCGAGCCAGTCGAGCGGGTTGTCCTGCACGAAGCAGCCTTGCATCGGCGTGTCCAGCGGGGTCTGGAAGGCCAGGGCGACGGCCCAGGTCGGCTCCATCACAACGCCCGCGGCCACTGCCGCGAGCTTGGGAGTGGCGGCCAGCAATGGCGTGGCCTGAGGCGCGGGCACGGCAATCACCACGCGGCTGTAAGGGCCATGGCTGCAGCCTTCGGTGTCTTGCAGGTGCCAGTACTGTTTGCCGCGAAACACTTCGGCGATGCGGCAGCCGAAGTTCACCGTCACGTCCTTGAGCAGGCCGCGGGTGATCGCGCTCATGCGCGGCACGCCGACCCAGCGGGTCTGTTCGTCGGGGGAGGGGGTGAGTTCGCCGTCGCGGTAGTTGTACAGCTGAGGCTTCCATTGCTCGGCCCAGCCCGCTTCCACCCAGTGCTGCACCTGTTCGACGAAACGCCGGTCGCGGGCGGTGAAGTACTGTGCGCCAAGGTCGAGGGCACCGGCTTCGCTGCGCTTGCTGGCCATGCGCCCGCCACTGCCGTGGCCTTTGTCGAACAAGTGTACGGACTGCCCGGCCTTTTGCAGGGCCTGGGCTGCGGAAAGGCCGGCGATACCGGCACCGATGATGGCAATAGGTACTGTCATGATGGCCTCTTCGAACCTTGCTGTACGCAGACTACGCTGTCAGGCAAACCTGTACAATGCACAATGTTTGTATAAGGTTATTCCGCTTATAGGGCAGGGTGGCCTATGTTTATCCGAGAGCGTTTGGTTAAAAAAGTGCCTTGTTGTTAAAAATAGACCATCGCCGCACTCTGCGAGGACACAGCCATGCATATATTGCTGACAGGTGGTACCGGCTTGATCGGCCAGCACCTGTGCCAGTTCTGGCTCGGCCAGGGCCATCGGATCAGTGTCTGGAGCCGCCGCCCTGATCAGGTGCCACGCCTGTGCGGCAGGGGCGTGCGCGGTATTGCCCAGTTGCAGGAGCTGGCGGCGGACGACCCGGTGGACGCCATCGTCAACCTGGCCGGTGCGCCGATTGCCGACCGGCCGTGGACGGCGGGCCGGCGCCAGTTGCTGTGGGCCAGCCGCATCACCCTTACCGAGCAGTTGCTGGCCTGGTTGCAAAGCCGAGAGCAGCGCCCTGAGGTGTTGATATCCGGCTCTGCCGTGGGTTGGTACGGCGATGGCGGCGAACGGGAGCTGACCGAGGCTTCGCAACCGGTGCGCGAAGATTTCGCCAGCCAGCTGTGCATCGCCTGGGAAGAAACCGCCCAGCGTGCGCAGCGCTTCGGGGTTCGCGTGGTGCTGGTGCGTACCGGGCTGGTACTGGCCAGCGACGGCGGCTTTTTGTCGCGCCTGCGCCTGCCGTTCAAGCTGGGGCTCGGCGGGCCTCTGGGCAATGGGCGGCAGTGGATGCCGTGGGTCCATATAGACGACCAGGTCGCCCTGATTGATTTTCTCTTGCAGCACAAGGACACCAGCGGTCCTTATAATGCCTGCGCGCCAGAGCCGGTGCGCAACCGCGAGTTCGCCAGGCGCCTGGGCCGTGCCTTGCATCGGCCGGCGTTCATGCCCATGCCTGGGCTGCTGCTCAAGGCCGGGCTTGGCGAGCTGTCGACCTTGCTGCTCGGCGGCCAGCGGGCGCGCCCGGTGCGCCTGCTGGCAGCGGGCTTCACCTTCCGCTTCAACGATCTGCAATCGGCCCTGGACAATCTGTCCAGCCGCCTCTGACATAGGACGCTGCATGACCGATCACGCCCTGCTGCTGGTCAACCTGGGTTCCCCGGCCTCCACTTCGGTGGCCGATGTGCGCCGTTACCTCAACCAGTTCCTGATGGATCCTTACGTGATCGACCTGCCCTGGCCGGTGCGGCGGTTGCTGGTCTCGCTGATCCTGATCAAGCGCCCGGAACAGTCCGCCCATGCCTACGCCTCGATCTGGTGGGACGAAGGCTCGCCGCTGGTGGTGCTGACCCGCCGGTTGCAGGCGGCGATGGTCGAGCACTGGCCCCATGGCCCGGTGGAGATGGCCATGCGCTATGGCCAGCCGGCGCTGCCGGACGTGCTCGCGCGCCTGGCTGCTCAGGGGGTGCGCAAGGTCACCCTGGCGCCGCTTTATCCACAGTTCGCCGACAGCACCGTGACCACGGTGGTGGAGCAGGCCAGGCAGGCGATTGCCGCCGGCCAGCTGCCGCTTGAGATGCGTGTGCTGCAGCCGTTCTACGATCACCCGGCATACATCGAGGCGCTGGCCGCCAGTGCCAGGCCGCACCTGCAACAGGACTACGATCACCTGCTGCTGAGCTTCCATGGCCTGCCGGAACGGCACCTGAAAAAGCTCGACCCCACCGGCAAGCACGATTTCCAGGCGGCCGACTGCTGCGCGGGCGCCAGCGCCGAGATGCGTGCGGTGTGCTACCGCGGCCAGTGCCTGGCCACGGCCAAGGCCTTTGCGGCGAAGATGGGCATTGCCGATGGCAAGTGGTCGGTGTCGTTCCAGTCGCGGTTGGGGCGGGCCAAGTGGATCGAGCCGTATACCGAGACGCGCCTGGATGAATTGGCCAAGGCTGGGGTGAAGAAGCTGCTGGTGATGTGCCCGGCGTTCGTGGCCGACTGCATCGAGACGCTCGAAGAGATCGGCGATCGGGGCAAGGAGCAGTTCATCGAGGCGGGGGGCGAGGAATTGGTGCTGGTGCCTTGCCTGAATGATCACCCGGAGTGGGTGAGGGTGCTGGCGGGGATGTGCGAGAAGGCCTGATTTTACCGCTGGTTGTGATGGCCCTATCGCCGGCTTGCCGGCGATAGGGCCATCACAACCCCCGCGCGCGCGAGGTCAATTCCTCAAGGCAACTGATCATCCAGCTTCTTGTGCTTCCAGCTGTCGTTGCCCGGCAGGATCAGGTTCAGCGCAATGGCCACGATGGCGCACAGGGCGATACCTTTCAGGCCCCAGTCGTCCGGGCCGTCGCCGCTGCCGATCAGCACGCCGCCGATACCGAACACCAGCGTCACCGAAACGATCACCAGGTTGCGCGCCTCGGCCAGGTCGACCTTGTGGCGGATCATGGTGTTCATGCCCACCGCCGCGATCGAACCGAACAGCAGGCAGAGGATGCCGCCCATCACCGGCACCGGAATGCTCTGCAACAGCGCACCGAACTTGCCGATGAAGGCCAGGGTGATGGCGAAGATCGCCGCCCAGGTCATGATTTTCGGGTTGTAGTTCTTGGTCAGCATCACCGCGCCGGTCACTTCGGCATAGGTGGTGTTGGGCGGGCCGCCGAACAGGCCGGCTGCCGTGGTCGCCAGGCCGTCACCCAGCAGGGTGCGATGCAGCCCCGGCTTTTTCAGGTAGTCACGACCGGTGACGCTGCCCACCGCGATGACCCCGCCGATGTGCTCGATCGCCGGTGCCAGGGCAACTGGAACGATGAACAAGATGGCCTGCCAGTTGAACGCTGGCGCGGTGAAGTTGGGCAGCTCCAGCCAAGGCGCGGCAGCGATCTTGGCGGTGTCGACCACGCCGAAGGCGAACGACAGGGCAAAGCCGACCAGCACGCCGGAAATGATCGGCACCAGGCGGAAGATGCCTTTGCCGAAGACCGCGACGATCAGGGTGGTGAGCAGCGCCGGCATGGAGATCAGCATGGCGGTCTTGTACGGCATCAGCACTGCACCATCCCCGCCCTTGCCCATCGCCATGTTGGCGGCGATCGGCGCCATGGCCAGGCCGATGGAGATGATCACCGGGCCGATGACCACCGGAGGCAGCATGCGGTCGATGAACCCGGTGCCCTTGATCTTCACCATCAGGCCCATGAAGGTGTACACGAAACCTGCAGCCATCACGCCGCCCATGGTCTCGGCCAGGCCGAACTGGCCCTTGGCGAGGATGATCGGGGTGATGAAGGCGAAGCTCGATGCCAGGAACACCGGCACCTGACGGCCGGTGACCAGCTGGAACAGCAGGGTGCCGATACCGGCGGTGAACAGCGCCACGTTCGGATCGAGGCCGGTGATCAGCGGCATCAGCACCAGCGCGCCAAATGCCACGAAGAGCATCTGCGCGCCCGAAACGACCTGGCGCCAGAGCGGGTCGTTGAAGCCGTCCTGCATGGTCAGGCGTCCTTCTGCTTGGTGCCGAAGATCTTGTCACCGGCATCGCCCAGGCCCGGCACGATGTAGCCGTGCTCGTTCAGGCGCTGATCGATCGAGGCGGTGTAGATGCGCACGTCCGGGTGGGCTTTTTCCACCATGGCGATGCCTTCGGGTGCCGCGACCAGGACCATGGCGCGGATTTCCTTGCAGCCGGCCTTCTTCAGCAGGTCGATGGTGGCGACCATCGAGTTGCCGGTGGCCAGCATCGGGTCGATGATCAGCGCCAGGCGCTGGTTGATGTCCGGCGCGAGCTTTTCCAGGTAGGTGTGCGCTTCGAGGGTTTCTTCGTTACGCGCGACGCCGACGGCACTGACCTTGGCGCCCGGGATCAGGCTGAGCACGCCGTCGAGCATGCCGATACCGGCGCGCAGGATCGGCACCACGGTAATCTTCTTGCCGGCGATTTTTTCCACCTGAACCTTGCCACACCAGCCATCGATCTCGTAGCTTTCGAGGGGCAGGTCCTGGGTGGCTTCGTAGGTCAGAAGAGCGCCGACTTCCTGGGCGAGTTCGCGAAAATTCTTGGTGCTGATGTCGGCACGGCGCATGAGGCCGAGCTTGTGGCGGATCAGCGGATGGCGGATCTCACGAGTGGGCATAGAGGGCTCCGAAAGGCGGGCAAAAAAACCGCGCTAGGTTAATCTATTCAGCCTTTGCTGTCGTGCAGTCCTTTTGCACGTTAGTCCATAAATGCTTGATCTGTGACGAGCGGATGCGTACCTTTGCCCGCTTTTCCAAAATGCACCCCCCGGAGAGCGCCATGTCCGCTGATCTCGAGCACATCCGTCAAGTCATGCGCGAGGCAGACTGCCTGTACAACGAAGCCGAAGTGGAAGCGGCCATCGCCAAAGTCGGCGAGCAGATCTGCAAGGACCTGCACGACAAGAACCCGGTGGTGTTCTGCGTGATGAACGGCGGCCTGATCTTCGCCGGCAAACTGCTGACCCACCTGCAGTTCCCGCTGGAAGCCTCGTACCTGCACGCCACCCGCTACCGCAACCAGACCAGCGGCGGCGAGCTGTTCTGGAAGGCCAAGCCTGAAGTGTCGTTCATCGACCGCGACGTGCTGATCGTCGACGACATCCTCGACGAAGGCCACACCCTCAGTGCCATCATCGAGTTCTGCAAGCACGCCGGTGCCCGCTCGGTGCACACTGCCGTGCTGATCGACAAGGACCACGACCGCAAGGCCAGCCCTGACCTGAAAGCCACCTATGTAGGCCTGTCCTGCGTGGACCGCTATATCTTTGGTTATGGCATGGACTATAAAGCTTACTGGCGCAACGCAAACGGCATCTTCGCCGTCAAGGGAATGTAATCATGAATCAGCCCGCCTTCATCGACCAATCGCTGTTTGCCGGGCTGGCGCTGAAAGCCGCCGATGCCCCGCGTGGGCGGCATCACCACAATTTCCACGAGATGGATGACCCTTGCCACCGCCTGGCGGTTGGCTTGCAGCCGTCCACCTACATCCCGCCGCACCGGCACCTGAGCGACGACAAGGCAGAGACCCTGCTGGCGCTCAAGGGCCGCCTGGGCCTGCTGGTGTTCGACGAGCTGGGCAACGTCACCGGCAAGCGCCTGCTCGAGGCGGGTGGCGAGTGCCTGGGGGTCGACCTGCCGCCCGGGATCTACCATGGGCTGGTGGTGCTGGAGGCAGACAGCGTGCTGTTCGAGTGCAAGGCCGGCCCGTATCGCCAGTTGGGAGAGGGCGAGCATGCCCATTGGGCGCCCCGTGAAGGTGAGCCCGGTGTGGCCGACTATCACGCCTGGATGATCGCCCAGTTCGATTGATTGCGCCCTTGGGGCGCGTGCTAGAGTGCGCCTTCATGCCAAGGAGCCTCACATGCGCGCGATTCTTCCCCTGCTGCTGGCGGTGAGCCTGCCGCTCGCCGCCGCCCCCCTGCACAGCCAATTCCTCCCGCCCGATGACCAGGCCCTGCGCCAGCAAGCGCCCACCGCCCAGCAACTGTTGCAAGTGACCGATTATTCGGTAGTGGTCGGTGCCCAGCGCCAGTCCGACCAGCAGCCTATCCCGATCACCGCCTCGCTGCAGATGCGCCTCAAGGGCAAGCCGCTGAGCAAGGGCGCCACCATCGGCCAGGTGCTGCTGACCTTCGATGGCGAAGCGGGCAAGAGCTTGAAGAAGCCGGTCTATGACGAAAAATCCCGTACCTTGAACCTCAATTACCCGGCCAGCGATTACCGGGTGATCATGGACCTGCTGCGCAACGAGACCGTGTACGTGCAGTTCCTCACCTATGCCAACGGCCATGTCTGGGCCGACCTGCACACCGGCACCGTACGTACGCGTTGAGGCGCGCGGCCTGTGGGGGGTAAACTGCCGGCCTTCGAAATCCCGTGATGGTCCAGTTGGAGCCGGCAATGCGCAAAGACAAGAAGCAGGTGATTGGTGACGAGATCAGCGATGACTACGTCAAGACGTTCCTCCAGTTCGAGCCGGCCGATGGCGTGACCTCGCCGTCGCTGCACAAGCTGGTCAAGGCCTACCGTGGTCTGCGCGTGGATGACTTCGAGCGGTTCGTCGGCTTCTTCGTCGAGGCCGGCTATGACCTCGATGGCAAGGACGAGCACGGCAAGACCTTCGTCGAGCAGATCGCCGACCAGCGCAATGCGCCTGAGTATGTCGAGATCATCGCCAAGGCCCGTGGCTGACCCGGCGCCGAGGCAGCAGGCACAAAAAAACGCCCCGCGGGGCGTTTTTTCGTTTCAGCCGGTTCAGGCGTAATGCTTGGCCGGGCTGTCTTCCACCAGTTCCAGCGCCGCATCGTTCTCGGCGCTGATCTTGTGGTACAGGGCTGCATCGGTCGCCAGGACCTTCTCGCGGGCCGGGAAGATTTCCTTGAGCTTGGCAGCCCAGGCACCTTTGGCCTGCTCGGGGAAGCAGCGCTCGATCAGCTCGAGCATGATCGACACGGTCACCGACGCGCCCGGCGAAGCGCCGAGCAGTGCCGCCAGGCTGCCGTCCTGGGCCGAGACCAGCTCGGTGCCGAACTGCAGGATGCCGCCTTTCTTCGGGTCTTTCTTGATGATCTGCACGCGCTGGCCGGCCACTTCCAGGCGCCAGTCTTCTGCCTTGGCCTCTGGGTAGAAGCGACGCAGGGATTCCAGGCGCTGCTCCATCGACTGCATCACTTCGCTGACCAGGTACTTGGTCAGGTCCATGTTGTCGCGGGCCACGGCCAGCATCGGGCCGATGTTGCCCATGCGTACCGACAGCGGCAGGTCCATCAGCGAACCGTGCTTGAGGAACTTGGTGGTGAAGCCTGCGTACGGGCCGAACAGCAGCGAAGTCTTGCCGTCCACCACGCGGGTGTCCAGGTGCGGCACCGACATCGGCGGTGCGCCGACCGCGGCCTGGCTGTAGACCTTGGCCTGGTGCTGCTTGACGATTTCCGGGTTGTCGCAACGCAGCCACTGGCCGCTGACCGGGAAGCCGCCGAAGCCTTTGCTCTCCGGGATGCCCGACAGTTGCAGCAGCGGCAGGGCCGCGCCACCGGCGCCGAGGAACACGAAGCGGGCGTCGACTTCGCGGCTGCCGCCGCTGTTGACGTCCTTGATGCTGACGGTCCAGCCGCTGCCGTTACGGCGCAGGCCGACGACCTTCTTGCTGTACTTGACCTGCGCATCGGCAGAGTCGCCCAGCAGCTTGAGCAGCTTGTTGGTCAGGGCGCCGAAGTTGACGTCGGTGCCTTTGGTCACGCGGGTGGCGGCGATGTGCTGGTCGGCCGGGCGGCCGGGCATCATCAGCGGCATCCAGTCGTTCATCACGGCCTTGTCTTCGGTGTATTCCATCTCGGCGAAGGCGTGATGCTGCTTGAGCATCTCGAAACGCTTCTTGAGGAAGGCCACACCCTTGTCACCTTCGACGTAGCTCAGGTGCGGGACAGGGTTGATGAAGGCACGCGCCGAGCCGAAGTTGCCTTTCTTGCTCAGGTAGGCCCAGAACTGGCGCGAGACCTCGAACTGGGTGTTGATGTGCACCGCCTTCTTGATGTCGATGCTGCCATCGGCAGCCTGCGGCGTGTAGTTCAGCTCGCACAGGCCGGCGTGGCCGGTACCTGCGTTGTTCCAGGGGTTGGAGCTTTCCGCGGCCCCGGAATCCATCGCCTCGACGACCTCAAGCTTCAGGGTCGGGTCAAGCTCCTTGAGCAGTACGGCCAGGGTGGCACTCATGATGCCCGCGCCTACCAGTACTACATCAACCGATTCGTTCTGCGCCATTTAACGCGTCTCCACAATCTACAGCTACCTAATTGACAGCATAGGACCCCAGGGTCGCCAGGATCGCCATGTCCGACTCTTCGCAGTTCTTGCAACTTCCGCGGACACCGCCAATCAGTCTTTGGGTTCAGGTATTGAACGCCGTTTGCCACGGGTGCGGCAATTCGACTTATGGTCAAGGTGTCGTGCGTGCGCTATGGAACGGCCTCAATCACCCATTGGGAATGAGCGTTTTAGCCGCCTGTTCAGGGCTGTTCGGGACACATCTGCCGCTTTTGCACATGCCAGACTGTTCATTGCTCGCCACACTCTCGTGAAGTTGTGAAAAACCGTTTTTTCACGCTCTTTTGGAGACGTGAACCTCAAAAGGGGACTGCGCGATGGCAACCCACAGGTTCATGCAGTGCGAAGGGCCGGAAAAGCAGGCACGACAGCCGTTGCAAGACCTGAGTGGAAGGCTCTCTGTGGGCTGGGGCGGTGAAGGTGCCGGGGTCAAGCGGCAGGTGCGGGGCCCGATCAGGAGACGTCCTTATAATCGGGGGGAGATTATAGCGATGTCGCGGGCAGAAAGGTCGTAATTCGTGGTTTTTATTGCAGCGTTTGTCAGGCTGGCAGGCTGCGCTGCTGCCAGCGGCGGTTTGCATGGCTGCAAACCCGCGCTTCGGCGGGCAGCTCGCGGCCCAGCCAGGCCAGGTGGATTTCGCCGATCTGCACCCAGCCACTGCCCCCTGGCGGCTGGCGGCATTGCTTGAATGCAAGGCACTTGCCCTGGTCGTCGAGGCGGGCATAGCAGTTGTCGCGCGGGCGTTGGAAGAGCAAGGTCCAAAACGAGGCCATGGCAGCGAGTCCTGTGCATTAGGGCTTGGCGCAAGGATAACGTTGCCGCCATGAAACGATTGTGACAGGGGTGCCGGGCCGATGACTGGTCAGCCCTCGGCTAGGTATACTGTGGGCCTTTGCCGCATTTTCTGGAGAAACGCGCATGTTGCAACGTCTGTTGTTCGGTTTGATCGCCGTGGCCAGCCTCAGCCTGGTCGGTTGTGCCCACAGCCCGCAACAACTCAGCCCGCAACCCAAGCTCAATGCCCAGCTCGCACCGGTCGGCCACGGCCAGCCGGTGGTGGTCAAGGTGGTCGATGGCCGGGCTTCGCAGTCGCTGGGCACCCGGGGTGGCATGTACCCTGAAACCAGCACCATCAGCGTCAACGGCAACGATGTGGTGCCCAAGCTTCAGGCCCAGGCCGAAGCTGCCGTGCGCCTGCTGGGCTTCACCCCGACGCCCAACGCCTACAACGCGCCACAGCTGACCGTGACCCTGGCCGAGCTCAAGTACCAATCGCCCAAGGACAACCTGTACGTGACCGAGGCCACCATCGGTGCCACCTTCCGTGCCGACGTGGCCAATGCCAACCGCCGTTACAGCGGCCGCTACGGCGCTTCGCTGGACCAGCGCTTCGGCATGGCGCCGAACCAGGAAACCAACACCAAGCTGGTGGGTGATGTGCTCAGCGATGCGCTGACCCGCCTGTTCAAGGACCCGACCATCGGGCAGGTGCTGGGCGAGTAAGCCCGGCGCTGCACATCGAAAAGCCCGCTGCCTGGGTTCAGGCAGCGGGCTTTTTGTTTTCTACGCCTGCATCAAGCGGCTTCGATATGAAAATCCAGCACGCTGACGCCGGTGAGCATGTCCACTTCCGGCAGGTCATGGTGCACATGCCCGCCCAGGGCGCAGTAGACCAGCCACTGGCGGTCCTGGACATTGATCGCAAAACCGTCGATCAGCGCCTGTTGCTCATCGCTCTGGGCCACGAGATAGAGACGATCCTGGTTTTCGGCATGCAGCATGAACAAGCTCCGGTATCAGAAGAGGCCGACAGGGTGGCCTGTTCTGATGACGAGCATGTGACAGATGAAATTAAGTGACAGTTGGTCGCCATGGCCGGGCGCGCAGGGTGGACTTCGGTAGAATGCCTGCCTTCGCTGTCGTTCTGTCCGAGGTTGCGTGATGTCGTTGCAAGTGCTCTGGGGCTTTTTGTCCGCCCACCCGACCAAACTGATCAATCTGCTGGCGCTGTTGATGACCTGCCCGGGCGGCTTGCTGCTGCACAGTGCGCGGCGGCGCGAGGCCGATGCCCGCGAGAGCCTGGCGGTAGAGGAGGGGGTGGTGGATGCGTTCGACCAGCGCGTGCCGCGCTACTTCTACATCCTTGGGTTCTCTTGCTTGGCCTTGGCCTTGATGCTGTCTTGGTTCAGTACCTGGGTCTGATATTTTGGGGCCGCTTTGCGGCCCTTTCGCGACACAAGGCCGCTCCTACAAGGGTTACGCGTTACCTGTAGGAGCGGCCTTGTGTCGCGAAAGGGCTGCAAAGCAGCCCCAAAGCCTCAGGCCACCGGCGCCTGCTGCCTGACCTGATACTGGTTGCGCACCGGGGTCGCATACTGCAGCACCAGGTACGGCCGCTGCTCCTCGGGGCAGGCATCCAGGCGGCGTTGCCATTCTTCCTTGGCCTTGGCCAGCTCCTCGGCCGGGAACACCTGCTCGGCCCTCGGCACCTGCAGTGCCTCGTCCTTCTCGCTCCACATCGCATAAGCCAGGTAGTGCACCGGGAACAGCCGGTAGCCGCCGAGGATCTGCCGATCGATTTCCTGGGCCAGCTGCTTGGTGTCTTCGTAGTAGTCGGTGACTGGCGCGGCAAAGTTGATGTGCACGCGGCCCTTGTAGCCGGTAATGCCCTTGGCGATGCTGTTGTCGTCCTCGCCCGGGGCCTTCTTGTAGGTGCCGGTGGTGGCGCGGATGTACAGCTCGCGTGCCTTGGCCTGGTCGCAAGGGTCGTATTCGTAGCTGATCGACACCGGTATCAGGTTCAGGCCCTGGATCACGCTGCCGAACGGCTCGTCCTTGCGGCTCATGTGGAACATCTTGAGGATCGCCGAATCGGTGCGGTCGTCGCCGTCCTTGGCCCGCCCTTCGGCCTGGGCGATCCAGATCGAGGTGCCGTCGTTGCGGATCGAATGGTTGATGTAGGCCGACAGCAGCTGGTAGGCCGCAAGCTTTTCCCGCCGCCCGGTGATCGAGCGGTGGACGATGAAGCTCTTGTTCAGGCGCATCATGTCGCTGACGAACGGCTTTTGCAGCAGGTTGTCGCCAATGGCGATGCGCGGCGTGGGCAGGCCTGCGTGGTACACCGCGTAGTTGACGAAGGCCGGGTCCATGACGATGTCGCGGTGGTTGGCCAGAAACAGGTAGGCCGTGCCCGACTTGAGCTGCTCGACGCCGGAGTAGGTGACGCCGTCGGTGGCGCGCTCGATGGTCTGGTCGACGTAGTACTCGACCTTGTCCTGCAGCGTGGACACGCAGCTGACGCCGGCGAATTCCTTGCGCAGGCGCCGGGCGATCAGCGGCTTGAGCAACCAGCCGAGGGCGCCAGCGGCGCGCGGGAAGCGGAAGTGGGTGAGGATATCGAGAAATGCCGGGTCGCTGAGCAGGCGTGCCAGAACGGCAGGGACCTCAGCGTCGTCGTACGGTCGGATGGCATCGAATTCGCCCATCATGCTCTCTTGTTGGAAACGGCTAGGGTAATAAGGTAGGGGTGGGGCCCGAAAAACGGCTCGGACACACGCAGGCCCTGTAAACAGACCGGCAATTATACGCATAAGTCACCGCGGAGGCCGCGATGCTGGAAACCGACTTCTATGATTGCCCCTATTGTGGCGAGCGGGTAGAGACCACCGTCGACCTTTCCGCTGGCGATCAGGTCTACACCGAAGATTGTCAGGTTTGTTGCCAGCCCGTGGTGTTCATCCTGCAGGTGCATGGTGACGAATGGATGCTCGAAGTCAGACGCGAGGACGATGCTTGATGCAACGGATCTACGAACCGGAAAACCTGCTGGAGGCCGAGATGCTGGTCGGCATGCTGGCCAGCGAGGGGGTCGAGGTGCACCTGGTCGGTCGTGACCTGATGGGCGGCGTCGGCGAGCTGCCGATGCAGGGTTTGCTGGGCCTGGCGGTGCCCAATGAGCAGGCCGGTTACGCACGGCAGCTGATCGATGCGTACAATGGCGCCCAGCCGCTTGCCGGCGACGAACCGGAGAGTTATCCCGGTACCTTGATCTGCTAGGTTTCGAATTCGCCCATGTGTGGACGCTACGCCCTGTTTCGCTGGCCCCAGGCGCTCGCCGGGTTGCCAGGTTTCCCTGCCGGCCAGCCGGCGCAGTGGAACATCTCGCCCGGCGGCTCGGTGCTGATCCAGCGCCAGCTCGACGGCCAGATGCAAGTGGCCATGGCGCGCTGGGGCCTGACGCCGGCCTGGCTAACCGACCTTTCCCGTACACCTGCCCACGCCCGTGCCGAGACCCTGGCTGAACAGCCGATGTTCCGCGAGGCGTTTCGCCAGCGGCGCTGCCTGATGCCGGCCAATGGTTTCTACGAGTGGCGTGGCACGGTGCGCAAGCGGCCTTACTGGTTGACGCCGGGGGAGGGCTCATCGCTGTATTTCGCTGCGGTGTGGGAGGCGTATCCGGTGCAGGATCAGGTGTGGTTGAGTTGCGCGGTGGTGACCCAGGCGGCGATGAACCAGCGCCGGCCGCTGATTCTCGATGACGCCGGCCAGGCCGCGTGGCTGGACCCTGAAACGCCGCTGCCACGTTTGCACGAGTTGCTGGCCAGCCCCCCGGCCACGCTGCGCGAGCGAGCGCTGGCCAATTTCGTCAATGATCCCAAGCTGGATGCCCCGGAGTGCCTGACCCCGGCCTGATGGGCTGGCCGATGCAGCTGAAGAAATCTTCCCTGCGGCTATGGCAGGCCCAGGCGACTCGGCCTAGGATACGGCGCATGTAAAAAGGGAGTGTTTTCATGCGTAAGTCTTTTGTCGTCAGCCTGTTGAGTGCTGGCATCCTGCTGGCCGGCTGCCAGGCAGTGAATACCACCAGCGGCGGCGCTGTCGGCGTCGAGCGCAAGCAGTACATGTTCAGCATGCTGTCGACCGCTGAGGTCAACCAGATGTACGCCCAGTCGTACCAGCAGACCCTTGGCGAGGCGTCGAGCAAAGGCGTGCTGGACAAGTCCAGCAACGATGCCAAGCGTGTCCAGGCCATCGCCGACCGGCTGATCGCCCAGGCGCCGAAGTTCCGCCCGGATGCTGCGCAGTGGCAATGGGAAGTCAACGTGATCAAGAGCGATGAGCTCAACGCCAACTGCGGCCCCGGCGGCAAGATCATCGTCTACACCGGCCTGATCGATCAGCTCAAGCTGACCGATGCCGAGATCGCCGCCGTGGTCGGCCACGAAATTGCCCACGCCTTGCGCGAGCACAGCCGTGAAGCGATGTCCAAGGCCTATGGCGTGGAAATGGCGCGCCAGGGCGCCGGTGCGCTGTTTGGCCTCGGCCAGGACAGCATCGCCCTGGCAGACCAGGTGGTGAACTACGCCATGACCCTGCCCAACAGCCGCGCCAACGAGAACGAAGCCGACCTCATCGGCCTCGAGCTGTCGGCGCGTGCCGGCTATGACCCGAACGCCGCGATCACCCTGTGGAACAAGATGAGCAAGGCGTCCGAAGGTGCACCGCCCGAGTTCATGAGCACTCACCCTGCGTCGGCAAGCCGGATCGCCTCGCTGCAGGCAGCGATTCCCAAGGTGATGCCGTTGTACGAAGCGGCCAAGAAGTAAGTTCGCCTTGGGGCTGCCTTGCAGCCCATCGCCGGCAAGCCGGCTCCCACACCCAATACCCTGTGGGGGCCGGCTTGCCGGCGATGGGCCGCAGCGCGGCGCCAAATTGCAGTTACCCCACCCAGCCACTGGTCTTCATCGCCGAGTACACGGCCACCACGGCCAGCACGATGAAGGCAGCTGCCGCCAGGCGGCGAATCAGTGTCAGCGGCAGTTTCTCCGCCGCGAAGTTACCCGCCAGCACCACCGGCACGTTGGCAATCAGCATGCCCAGGGTGGTACCGATGATGACCATGATCAGGTGCGGATACTGCGCCGCCAGCATCACCGTGGCGACCTGGGTCTTGTCGCCGATTTCCGCCAGGAAGAACGCGATCAGCGTGGTCAAAAACGGGCCGAAGCGGCGCGCCGGGTTCTCGTCGTCGTCCATCTTGTCCGGCACCAAGGTCCACAGCGCCGTGGCGGTGAAGCTCGCGGCAAGGATCCAGTGCAAAGTCGTCTCGGTGAAGAACCCGCTGACCCAGGCACCTACCGCGCCAGCGGCGGCATGGTTGGCCAGGGTCGCGGCGATGATGCCGGCGATGATTGGCCAGGGCTTGCGAAAACGGGCAGCGAGGATGAGCGCGAGCAATTGCGTCTTGTCGCCGATTTCGGCGAGGGCAACGATGGCGGTGGGGACCAACAGAGATTCCAGCATCAGGATTCCTACGGGGGCGGGTCGACACGGCTATGACACGTACAGCCTCCCCGCCCCGGGTAAGGTGTGCGTGTCATAGGTCTTGTCAAACCCTGGACCTGTCTGCGCAGATCGTGGGTCGCACGCGCCATGGCCTGTGGGCCAAGTGTGTTGACGCGTGCCGGGCGAGCAAGGCGCTCGCGGGAGACTACTCCCCTAGGACGGTGCGGATTCTGCCTAGGCGAAACGCTTTCGGCAAGCCCTGTTTCTATCCACGTGTGGCCCGGTAGATGCGAAAGCCATCGGCTTCGGCGCAGGTCTGGCAGTTGCCCAGGGCCCCTTCGATCAGCGGCTGGTAGCGCAGGAAGCTGTTCGCTACCAGGCGCATTTCGCCGCCTTTTCGCAGATGTTCGCCGGATTTTTTCAGCAGGTTTTCCGAGGCCTGGTAATTGGTATGCACGCCGGTATGGAACGGCGGGTTGCTCAGGATCAGGCTCAGGTCACGCGGTGCAGCGTCGATGCCATCGCCGCTGATGACCTCGCCTTGCAGCTGGTTGGCCGCCAAGGTCAGGCGGCTGGCGGCCACCGCGAAGGCGTCCACATCCAGCAGGGTGACCTGGCTTTGTGGATAGCGCCGCTTGACCGTTGCCCCAAGCACCCCGGCGCCGCAGCCAAAATCCAGCACATGGCCGGCCGGCAGGTTGTCCAGGTGCTTGAGCAGCAGCGCGGTGCCGCGGTCGAGGCGGCCGTGGCTGAACACACCCGGCAGGCTGACGATCTGCAGCGGGCCGTCTTCCAGCTCGAGGGTGAAGTGCTCGGCCAGGCTTTCCAGCGGCTTGGCTTCAGGCGCCTGTTCCACGGTCACCTGCCACAGCTGGCAGTGGCGGGCGCTGTCGAGCTTGCGCGGCTTGCCGAATGCCTGCAGCTGCTTGGCCGCGCCTTCGATGCCGCCGCGCTTTTCGCCCACCAGGTAGAGTTCACGGCCCGCCAGGCGCGAGGCCAGGGCGTTGAGCAGGTAGGCGGCCAGCTCGCGGGACTTGGGCAGGAACAGCACGGCCGCCTCGAAAGCCACCGGCGGAGCCTCCACGCCATAGTGGCTGCGCCCGGCGAAGCGGCTGTCGAGCATGGCCTGATCGCCCGCGTGCCAGGTCCAGCCATGGGCCTTGGGCAACTGGCCGAGCAGGTCGTCGGCGGGGGCGCCGGCGAGCAGCAGCGGGCCCTGGAACAGGTCCGCCTGGCGGAGCAACACTTCACTGCGCGGGTCCATGGACGACGCCTCCTGAAAAAAGTGGCGCAGTGTAGCAGAGCCGGTCGCTGCGCTCAGCTGACCACGCGGCGCGGCTGGCCGGCGAAGAAGGCCTGGGCGTTCTCGCTGAGCTGGCCGACGATACGCTGGCGCGACTCCACCGCGCCCCAGGCGCTGTGCGGGGTGATGATCAGGCGCGGGATGCCTGCCGCCAGCAGCGGGTTGCCCTGGGTCGGCGGCTCGACGCTGAGCACGTCGGTGGCGGCGCCGCCCAGGTGGCCGTTGCGCAGGGCGTCTGCCAGCGCCTGTTCGTCGATCAGCCCGCCGCGCGCGGTGTTGACCACCAGCGCACCGGGCTTGAGCAAGGCCAGCTCGCGGGCGCCAATCATGTGCCGGGTGTGGTCGTTGAGGGGGCAGTGCAAGGTCAGGGCATCCACCTGCGGCAGCAGTTCATCCAGCGCCAGGCGGTCGTCACGCGCCGGGCGGCCGGGGATCTGCCCGCTCAGCACGCGCATGCCGAAGGCCTCGGCCAGGCGCGCCACGGCGCCGCCCAGCTCACCATGGCCGAGCAGGCCGAGGGTCTTGCCCTCCAGCTCGATGATCGGGAAGTCCAGCAGGCAGAACTGGCTGGCCTTGGCCCATTGCCCGTCTGCCACGGCCTGGTTGTAGTCGCACAGGCGCGTGGCCAGTGCCAGCAGCAGGGCCAGGGTGTGCTGGGCCACCGAGGGCGTGCCGTAGCCTTGGCAGTTGCACACGGTGATGCCCTGGGCGCGTGCCGCGGCCATGTCGACGTTGTTGGTGCCGGTGGCGGCGACCAGGATCAGCTTGAGCTGAGGGTTGGCGGCCAGCGCCTGGGCGTCGAGCATGACTTTGTTGCTCACCACCGCGACCGCGCCCTGCAGGCGTTCGGCGACCTGGTCGGGGCGGGTTGCGGCGAACAGCTGCAGTTCGTCGAACTGAGCGTGCAGCGGGGACAGGTCGAGGTCCCCGAGGTCCAGGGACTGGTGGTCGAGAAACACGGCGCGACGCGGGCTGGGCATCGGTAAGGCTCCAGAGGCAATGGCAAAGAGGGGGCAACCCGCACAATGCCACTCATACCTTCTGCCGCCAAATCATTCCTTCGGCTGATTTGGTCGTCACAATGGCGAACTACAGTTGTTCCCTGACTTGTCCGGCTCGCTTTTCAAGAAGGGATACCCATGCTGCAGACCCGCATCATCAAGCCCGCCGAGGGCGCCTATTCGTTCCCCCTGTTGATCAAGCGCCTGCTGATGTCCGGCAGCCGCTACGAAAAAACCCGCGAAATCGTCTACCGCGACCAGCTGCGGCTGACCTATCCACAACTGGGCGAGCGCATCGCGCGGCTTGCCAACGTGCTGACCGAGGCCGGGGTCAAGGCCGGTGACACCGTGGCGGTGATGGACTGGGACAGCCACCGCTACCTGGAATGCATGTTCGCCATCCCGATGATCGGCGCCGTGGTGCACACCATCAACGTGCGCCTGTCTCCCGAGCAGATCCTCTACACCATGAACCACGCCGAAGACCGCGTGGTGCTGGTCAACAGCGATTTCGTCGGCCTGTACCAGGCCATCGCCGGGCAACTGACCACGGTCGACAAGACCCTGCTGCTGACCGACGGCCCGAGCAAGACCGCCGAGCTGCCCAACCTGGTGGGCGAGTACGAGCAGCTGCTCGCCGCCGCCAGCCCGCAGTACGACTTCCCGGATTTCGACGAAAACTCGGTGGCCACCACCTTCTACACCACCGGCACCACCGGCAACCCCAAGGGCGTGTACTTCACCCATCGCCAGTTGGTGCTGCACACCCTCGCCGAGGCCTCGGTCACCGGCAGCATCGACAGCGTGCGCCTGCTGGGCAGCAACGACGTCTACATGCCGATCACGCCGATGTTCCACGTGCATGCCTGGGGCATCCCCTATGCAGCCACCATGCTGGGCATGAAGCAGGTCTACCCCGGGCGATACGAACCGGACATGCTGATCAAGCTGTGGCGCGAAGAGAAGGTCACCTTCTCCCACTGCGTGCCGACCATCCTGCAGATGCTGCTCAACTGCCCGAGCTCGCAAGGCCAGGACTTCGGCGGCTGGAAGATCATCATCGGCGGCAGCGCGCTCAACCGTTCGCTGTACCAGGCCGCGCTGGCCCGTGGCATCCAGCTGACGGCGGCCTACGGCATGTCCGAAACTTGCCCGTTGATCTCGGCCGCGCACCTCAACGATGAGCTGCAGGCAGGCAGCGAGGACGAGCGCGTCAGCTACCGGATCAAGGCCGGTGTGCCGGTGCCGCTGGTGGAGGCGGCGATCGTCGATGGCGAAGGCAACTTCCTGCCCGCCGATGGCGAGACCCAGGGCGAGCTGGTGCTGCGCGCGCCCTGGCTGACCATGGGCTACTTCAAGGAGCCGGAAAAGAGCGAGGAGCTGTGGCAGGGCGGCTGGCTGCACACCGGTGACGTCGCCACGCTGGACGGCATGGGCTACATCGATATCCGCGACCGCATCAAGGATGTGATCAAGACCGGTGGCGAGTGGATTTCCTCCCTCGACCTCGAAGACCTGATCAGCCGCCACCCCGCCGTGCGCGAAGTGGCCGTGGTCGGGGTGGCCGACCCGCAGTGGGGCGAGCGGCCGTTCGCCTTGCTGGTGGCGCGTGACGGCCAGGTCATCGATGCCAGGACGCTGAAGGATCACCTCAAGCCATTCGTCGAGGAAGGGCGCATCAACAAGTGGGCAATTCCCAGCCAGATCGCCGTTGTTACTGAAATTCCCAAGACCAGTGTCGGCAAGCTCGACAAGAAGCGCATCCGCCAGGACATCGTCCAGTGGCAGGCCAGCAACAGCGCCTTCCTGTCGACCGTATGAGCCTGCGGCGGGTCGCGTGCGTCATAACGCGACCCGCACGCTAGAGCGGCTGGTGCCTTGCCAAACGAGAAAATTACGCCATGCTTGAGCGTTGCCAATGCCCAGCCTGGATAACTTCAGGATGAAATGGCGCCGCAGCGCGCAAATCACACTTTAGAGGGATCAAGCACCTGTGCCTGCTGGCTATAGTCGGGGCCAGGGGATTTTCAGGAATGGGGGAGGGCGACACGCGCAACACGTGTCGCTGCGGGTGCAAGCCCGCATACCGGTCGCTCGGGCCGTTCTTGAAAGGACTCACTGCCATAACAAAAAAGTACATGGAGTAGCGTCGATGACATCTGCAAACACGTTCTGGCGCCGGGCCAAGCTGCCTTTGGCCGTCAGCCTTGCTTCCACGCTCGCAAGTCCTGCTTTTGCGGTCAGTTTCAACATCGGTGAAATCGAGGGCCAGTTCGACTCGTCGCTTTCCGTCGGGGCCAGCTGGTCGACGGCCAACCCGAACAAGAACCTGATCGGCGTCAACAATGGCGGCAAGGGCCTGTCGCAAACCTCTGACGATGGCCACCTCAACTTCAAGAAGGGCGAAACCTTCTCGAAGATCTTCAAGGGCATCCATGACCTTGAGCTCAAGTACGGCGACACCGGCGTGTTCGTGCGTGGCAAGTACTGGTACGACTTCGAGCTCAAGGATGAAAGCCGCCCGTTCAAGGACATCAGCGACTCCGGCCGCAAGGAAGGCGCCAAGTCCTCCGGCGCCCAACTGCTCGACGCCTTCGTCTACCACAACTACTCGATCGGCGATCAGCCGGGCTCGGTGCGCCTGGGCAAGCAGGTGGTGAACTGGGGTGAAAGTACCTTCATCGGCGGCGGCATCAACTCGATCAACCCGATCGACGTGGCCGCCTTCCGCCGCCCCGGCGCCGAGATCAAGGAAGGCCTGATCCCGGTCAACATGTTCTACATCTCGCAGAGCCTCACCGACAACCTGTCGGCCGAAGCCTTCTACCAGATCGAATGGGACCAGACCGTCGTCGACAACTGCGGCACCTTCTTCTCCCAGCCCGACATCATCGCCGATGGCTGCAGCGACAACCTGCGCGTGCTCAACAGCAGCCGTACCGTGCCGGCAGCGGCCCAGCAGTTCCTCGCCAGCCGCGGCGTGAACATCAACGAAGAAGGCGTGATGGTGGCCCGTGGCGCCGACCGCGATGCCCGCGACAGCGGCCAGTTCGGCGTGGCCATGCGCTACATGTTCGAACCGCTGGACACCGAGTTCGGTGCCTACTTCATGAACTACCACAGCCGCGCGCCGATCTTCAGCGCCACCGGCGCCTCGCCATCGGTGTTCGCCGGCCTCAGCCAGCTGCCGCCGCAACTGCGGGCACTGGCGCCGCTGATCGTGGCCGGCAACTCGAAGTACTTCGTCGAGTACCCCGAGGATATCCGCCTGTATGGCCTGAGCTTCTCCACCACCTTGCCCACCGGCACCGCGTGGAGCGGTGAACTCAGCTACCGGCCGAACGCGCCGGTGCAGTTGAACACCACCGACATCCTGTTCGCCGGCGTGCGGCCGATTGGTGGGGCGCTGGCCAACGCATCGCTGCTCAACGGCACGCCAGGCCAGGACCTGCACGGCTATAACCGCAAGGAAATCACCCAGTTCCAGACCACCCTGACGCACTTCTTCGACCAGGTGATGGGCGCCAGCCGCATGACCGTGGTCGGTGAACTGGGCGTCACCCATGTCGGTGGCCTGGAGAACGCCCACGAAACCCGCTATGGCCGTGACCCGGTGTTCGGCCCCGGCCCGCTGCCCGCCACCGGCGGTGCCGACACCTGCCAGGCGCTCAATGCCAGCACCATCGCCGGTGCAGGCCCAGGGGCCTCGACCACCAACCTGAACCGCAAGTGCGAAAACGACGGCTACACCACCAGCACCTCCTGGGGTTACCGCGCGCGGGTCATCTGGGACTACAACGACGTGTTCGCCGGCATCAACCTCAAGCCGAACGTGGCCTGGTCGCATGACGTGTCCGGTTACTCGCCAGGCCCAGGCGGCAACTTCGAGGAAGGCCGCAAGGCAGTCAGCCTTGGCCTGGACGCGGAGTACCTGAACACCTACACCGCCAGCCTGTCGTACACCAACTTCTTCGACGGCAAGTACAGCACCGTGGATGATCGCGACTTCGTCGCCCTCAGCTTCGGCGTGAACTTCTAAGCACACAGATCCAGGACGACACGACATGAACAAGACCAGAAGTCTGCTGCAAGCCGGTGTGCTGGGCCTGTCCCTGCTGGCGACCGGCGTCATGGCTGCGGTTTCCGCTGACGAAGCGGCCAAGCTGGGCACTACCCTGACTCCGATGGGCGCGGAAAAGGCCGGTAACGCCGATGGCTCCATCGGCCCGTGGCAGCCACTGTCCAAGACCGCGGGCAGCGTCGACGCCAAGGGCTTCCTTGCCGACCCTTATGGCAGCGAAAAACCGCTGTTCACCATCACCGCGCAGAACGTCGAGCAGTACAAGGACAAGCTGTCGCCGGGCCAGGTGGCGATGTTCAAGCGCTACCCGGACACCTACAGGATCCCGGTGTACAAGACTCACCGTGGCGCCACCGTGCCTGACGATGTGTTCGCCGCCATCAAGAAGAACGCCACCAGCACCACCCTGGTCGAGGGCGGCAACGGCCTGAACAACTTCCAGACCGCCGTGCCGTTCCCGATCCCCAAAAGTGGCCTGGAGGTGATCTGGAACCACATCACCCGCTACCGAGGCGGCAGCGTCAGCCGTCTGGTGACCCAGGCAACGCCACAAGTGAACGGCACCTTCAACCCGGTGTACTTCTCCGACCAGTTCGTGTTCCGCGACAAGATGAAGGATTACGACCCGAACAACCCGGGCAACATCCTCTTCTACTTCAAGCAGGAAGTGACCGCGCCGGCACGCCTGGCCGGTACCGTGCTGCTGGTGTACGAGACCCTCGACCAGGTCAAGGAGCCACGCCAGGCGTGGATCTACAACGCCGGCCAGCGCCGGGTGCGCAAGGCGCCGCAGGTGTCTTACGACGGCCCGGGTACCGCTGCCGATGGCCTGCGTACCTCGGACAACCTGGACATGTTCAACGGTGCGCCAGACCGCTACGACTGGAAGCTCGAAGGCAAGAAGGAGCTGTACATCGCCTCCAACGCCTACAAGCTCGACGACCCGAAGCTCAAGTACACCGACATCATCAAGGCCGGCCACATCAACCAGGACCTGACCCGTTACGAGCTGCGCCGGGTATGGCATGTGGTTGCGACGCTCAAGCCGAGCCAGCGGCATATCTACGCCAAGCGTGACTTCTATATCGACGAGGATACCTGGCAAGCCGCGGTGATCGACCAGTATGACGGGCGCAACCAGCTGTGGCGCGTTTCCGAGGCGCATTCCCAGGACTACTACAACGTGCAGGTGCCGTGGTACACCCTGGAAGCCATCTACGACCTGCAATCGGGCCGTTACCTGGCCCTGGGCATGAAGAACGAAGAGAAGCGCTCCTACGACTTCGGCTTCAGTGCCAGCAAGGCCGACTTCCAGCCTGCCGCGCTGCGCCAGACCGGTATTCGTTGAAGCACTAACCCCCTCCGTGTGATCTCCCAGAACGCCCCGGCTTGCCGGGGCGTTTCTGTTCTGCCTGGGCAATCACTGCGCTGAATACCCCGCCAAACCCTTGTGGCAGCCGCTGTCTATCAGCCATGTTGCGTTTTGTCGCAGTCTTTTCCTGGGTAATGGCGCCCATTGTCTTCAAATGCGCTGCGTTACCGGCTAGTCTCGCAACAATCCGTACCGCCGTTGTCTTCCAATCATAACGAGCCGGCCATGACAGATCTGTCCCGTACGCATGGATTCGCCAGCCAGGCCATGGGCCTGCTGGACGGGCGTTTCTTCCGGCCGCCATTACCGGAAGGCCACGTCGCGCGTGCGCGCTTGTGCCAGCGCCTGCACGCGGGCCTTGCCGGGCGCCTGCTGCTGGTCAACGCCCCGGCGGGGTTCGGCAAAAGCTCCCTGGCCATCGAGTTCTGCGAGGCCTTGCCTGCTCACTGGCGCAGCCTGTGGCTTGGCCTGAGCCAGCGCGATGCCGACCCTGGCCGCTTCCTCGAGCGCCTGCTCGAAGGCCTGCAGCAGTACTGCCCGGCCCTGGGCGGGCAGGCCATGGGCCTGCTGAAGATGCGCCAGCGCCATCAGCCCTTCGCCTTCGAGGAGTGGCTCGACGGCCTGCTCGACGAGCTGGGGCTCTACCTGCAGGCCGATACGCCCTTGCTGCTGGTACTGGACGACTATCACCTGGCCCAGGGGGCGGTACTCGACCGCTGCCTGCAGTTTTTCCTCAACCACCTGCCAAGCGGCCTGGTGTTGCTCATCACCAGCCGCCAGCGCCCGGACTGGCACCTGGCACGGCTGCGCCTGTCGCGGCAACTGACCGAACTCAACGAACAGGACCTGCGCCTGACCGCCGATGAGGCGCTGGCCGTCATCGGCTGCCAGCCGACCGGGCTGCGCGGCCAGGCCCTGGACAACCTGATCCAGCGCAGCGACGGCTGGGTGGCCGGGCTGCGCTTCTGGCAACTGGCCGCCAGCGAAAGCGGCGACGAGCATGCCTTGCCCCAGGCGCTGCACGGGGGCGAGGGGCTGATTCGCGACTACCTGCTCGAAGAAGTCATCGACATCCTGCCGCAGGACGTGCAGGCCTTTCTGTTCGACACCGCGTGCCAGGAGCGTTTCTGCGCGGAACTGTGCGATGCCCTGCGCGAGCGCCATGACAGCGCCGTGATCCTGCGTTTCCTGCAGGCACACCAGGTATTTCTGGTGCCGCTCGACGAGCATGGCCAGTGGTACCGTTATCACCACCTGTTCTCCGACCTGCTGCGCAGCCGCCAGTCCAGCGAGCCGCTGGCTCGCCTGCACCTGCGTGCCTGCCGCTGGTTCCAGGCCCAGGGCCTGCTCGACGAAGCCGTGGAGCAGGCTCTGCGCGCCGGCCACCTGGACGTTGCCGCCAACCTGGTGCAGAGCCTTTCGGAGGAGCAACTGCTGGCCGAGCAGAACGTCGGCATGCTGCTGCGCTGGAAGATGGACCTGCCCGACAGCCTGCTGATCAGCACCCCGCGGCTGATCGTGCTGTACAGCTGGGCCCTGGGCCTGGCTTGCCAGCTGGATGCCGCAGAAGAACTGGCGAGCAACCTCAGCCGCTTCCTGCCCGCGCCTTCGGCCACGGCGCAGAAGTCGATGCTGGCGCAGTGGCTGGCATTGAGCGGGGTCATCGCCCGTGGCCGTGGTGATCGTCAGCGCACCCTGGCCTATTGCAGCGAAGCGCTGCAGAGCCTGCCGTGCAAGCGCTATGGGCAACGGCTGGTGTGCCTGTCGACGCTGTCGAACCTGGCCATCGCCGATGCCGACTACTGGCGTGCGCGGGGCTGGAACCGCGAAGCGCTCGAGCTGGCGCAGCGTGTCGGCAACCCATTGTTCGAGGCCCTGGCGCACTACGACCGCGCCCGCGTGCTGCATGCCCGTGGCGAGGTGCTGCGGGCACTGGAGGAGGTGAGCCAGGGGTTGCAGCGTCTGCAGGGGTTGCCGGCGCAGCGCCTGTATGCCGTGCGCGCGCGCTTGACCCTGTACGAAGGCTACCTGCTGGTTTCGCGCCTGCAGCCGGCCCAGGGGCGTGCGCGCCTGCGGGCCGGGCTGGGCGAGGCGCGTGCCTGTCGCGACATCAGCGTGCTCATCGGCCACTGCGTGATCGCCGCGCTCGATGGCCGCGAGGGCCACTATGCCGAGGCGTTCGCCGAGCTGGCCGAGGCCGAGCGGCTGATGCACATCTGGGACGTGCCCCCGATCTTCTACCTGGCCATGATTACCCTGGTCAAATGCGAGCTGTGGCTGGCCCAGGGGCGTACCGACCTTGCCGAGTCGTGGTTGCTGCGCCTGGGGCAGACCTATGGCGGCGAGCATCCGGCGGCGGCGCCGGAGTTCCACCCCTTGCTGCCCTTGCACATCGAGTTGCAGCAGGCGCTGCTCGAGCGGGTACAGGGGCGCAGCGACGAGGCCGAGGTACGCCTATGTGCCCTGGTCGAGCGCGGCCAGGCCACGGGCGGCATGTTGCTGGCCTTGAGCGCGGCGTGCCAGTGGATGCTCCTGCTGCTGGCCGACGGGCGCGAGGGCGAGGCTGCCGGGCAGTTGCCAATGGCCCTGGCAGCAGCCCGTGGCGGGGTGTTGCTGCCGTTCCAGCGGCTGATAGAACTGCATCCGGCATGGCTGCGAGAGCAGCTGCTTGCGCAGCCGGCTTGCCAGGTTCAGGCCAAGCTGCTGGCGCACCTGCCCGAGCTCGCCATGCCCGCCGCGGGTGCTGGCGAAGCGCTGAGCGGCCGTGAGCTGGCAGTGCTGGAGCTGATTGCCCAGGGCTGTTCCAACCAGCAGATCAGCGAGCGGTTGTTCATTTCCCTGCACACCGTCAAAACCCACGCCAGCCACATCAACAGCAAGCTGGGCGTGGAGCGTCGAACCCAGGCGGTGGCCCGGGCCAAGTCGCTGGGCCTGCTGGCCTGAGGCTATCGTTCAGCGTTGCGTGCAGTACCCTCATATTTCCCGACCAGCGGCCGATACAGGATTTGGCGGTATAGGCATCGCCGCACTCCCATCCTCCAACACAGGTCGAGTTGATGCTGCAGTACGGGCAAAAGAGCTTTCTGATCGTCGACGACTTCACCGACTTCCGCACCTCGACACGTTCCATGCTGCGCGAGCTGGGCGTGCGTGACGTGGACACTGCCGACAGCGGTGAGCAAGCCCTGCGCATGTGCGGGCAGAAGCGTTACGACTTCATTCTCCAGGACTTCCACCTGGGTGACGGCAAGAAGAACGGCCAGCAGGTGCTCGAGGACATGATCCTCGACAAGCTGATCAGCCATGAGTGCGTGTTCATCATGGTCACCGCCGAAAGCAGCCAGGCGATCGTGCTCAGCGCCCTCGAGCATGAGCCGGACGCCTACCTGACCAAGCCGTTCAACCGCGTCGGCCTGGCCCAGCGCCTGGACAAGCTGACCCAGCGCAAGACCTTGCTCAAGCCGATTCTCCAGGCCCTGGACCGCGGCCGCCCGGCCGAGGTGCTGGCGGCCTGTGCCGAGCTGTGCAAGAAAGACCCGCGCTTCGCGCCGCTGTGCTTGCGCTACCGGGCCGATGCCTTGCGTGCGCTGAACCGCTTCGAGGAGCTGGAGAAGTTTCTCAAGACCATCCTCGCCAGCCGCCCGCAGCCCTGGGTGTATGCCGCGCTGGGCAGCCTGATGCACAAGCGCGGCCAGCACGCCCAGGCCCAGGGGGTGTACGAGCAGGCGCTCAAGGCCTTCCCGATCATGCCCGGCCTGTACGACGGCATGGCCGATGTGCTGGTCGCCCAGGGCGACACCAAGCGTGCGCAGAACATGCTCGAAGAAGCGGTGCGCCTGTCGCCGCTGGCAGTGCGCCGCCAGGCCACGCTGGGCAAGCTGGCGCTGGACAACGAAGATTTCGAGAGCGCTTCCAAGGCGTTTCGCCATGCGGTCAACCAGGGCCAGAGCTCGCGCTACAAGGACGCTGAAAGCAACCTTGGGCTGGTCCAGGCGCTGATGAACAAGAACGCCGGTTTCGGCCTGGACGCGCGTACCCGCGTCGAGATCAACACCGTGCTCAGCGAAGTGGCCAAGGACAACGCCGACGACCAGGGCCTGCAGGTGCGTGCGCGCTTGATGAAAGCTGCCAGCCTGCAGCAGGCCGGCGATGCCGAAACGGCCGCCAAGCTCACCGAGCAGGCCATTGGCCGGCTGGACAAGATGGACCAGTTCTTCTCGGTCGAGGCGGCCTTGACCGTGGCCAGGCAGTTGCAGTCACTGGGCCAGGAAAGCGCCGGCAGCACCATCCTCAAAGGCTGCGTGGAAACCTACGGCGATGACCCCAAGGTGATGCAGAGCGTGGCCAAGCTGACCGACGACCCGAGCGTGCTCGGCGCGGTCACCGAGGCGGTCGACCTCAACCGCCAGGGGGTACGCAGCTACCAGGCCGGGCAACTCAACGAAGCGTTGCAGATGTTCCGCAAGGCCCTGTCGTTGCAGCCGAAGAACATCAGCATCGCGCTCAACACCGCCCAGGCACTGCTGCGCATCGGTGGCGAAGCCACGCCGCCGGCCATCCTCCAGGAGTGCCGCGCCTGCCTGACCAGCGTGGCCGGTATCCCCGCCAGCGACAGCCGCTACGACCGCTATCGCAAATTGCACATCAAGGTGTTCGGCGCATGAGCCAGGACAATCAGGGGCTGGATTTTTCCACGGTGATCGCCTCCACCGTGCACGACCTGAAAAACTCGCTGTCAGCGCTGATCCAGTCCCACGACCAGTGGCTGGCGCGCCTGCCCGAAGACCTGCGCGGCGGTACCGAGCAAGGCGTGATCGAGCACGAGTTCCGCCACCTCAACGGTATGCTGGTGCAGCTGCTCGGGTTGTACAAGCTGGGCGTCAACCAGCTGCCGATCTGCCCGGACTACCACGAGCTGGATGACTTCATCGAAGCTCAGCTGGCGGCCCACCAGCAAGTGCTGGAGCACAACGACATCCTCGCTACCTGGCGCATCGACAGCGACAACCCGCTGGGCTTCTTCGACCGCGAGCTGGTGGCCTCGGTGATCGCCAACGTGGTCACCAATGCCACGCGCTATGCCGGGCATGCGTTGTTGATCAGCATTGGCGAAGAAAACGATCACCTGGTCATCAGCGTCAACGACGACGGCCCCGGTTACCCGGCGCGCATGCTCGAGCGGCAGCAGGATTACGTGCAGGGCATCGAGGCGCAGGGCGGCAGCACCGGGCTTGGGCTGTACTTTGCGGCGCGCATCGCGGCGTTGCATGAGCGTGACGGGGTGCGTGGGCGGATCGAGATTTCCAATGGCGGGACGCTTGGGGGTGGGTTGTTCAAGTTGTATTTGCCTTGAACGCCGACTGAGCATTTGTAGGCCGTTTCCCAAGACTTCGTGTGGAAGCTCTCGCTGGTGAGATCCAGGCTTTTTTTGCTGCTGGGCGAGCGAAACTGTAGATACGCCGTTTCTACATTTCACTTGCAATCACTTGGAGGGTTTCTACTATGTATCTACCTTGGGAGATACTCATGCAGATCAAAATTCAGCAATGGGGCAACAGCGCCGCCATTCGCCTGCCGTCGACCGTCCTCAAACAAATGCGCCTCGGTGTCGGCTCTACCCTGAGCCTGGACACTGCAGGCGAAACGCTGGTGCTCAAACCCGTCAGGCCCAAGCCCAAATACACCCTCGAAGAGCTGATGGCGCAATGTGACCTGAACGCGCCGGAGCCCGAGGACATGGCCGGCTGGAACGCCATGCCTCCAGTGGGGCGTGAAGTGTGAGGCGGGTCGGGTTCGGCAGAGGCGATATCGTGCGTGTCAATCTCGACCCTACGCTAGGTCGCGAGCAGCAGGGCAGTGGGCGCCCGGCGTTGGTGATTTCGCCGGCTGCCTTCAATGCCTCGGGCCTTGCCGTGATCGTACCCATATCCCAAGGCGCGGACTTCGCCAGGCATGCCGGATTTGCCGTTACCCTCAGCGGCGCGGGCACGCAGACCCAAGGCGTGATGCTCTGCAACCAGCTTCGCACGGTCGACCTTGAAGCCCGAGGCGCCAAACGCATCGAGTCGGTTCCTGAGGGGGTGATCCTCGACGCGCTGGCTCGCATTCAAACGCTATTCGATTGATTGACGCTCATGGAAAACACACCGCTAGCCCTCATCCGCGAAACCTTCCCCGTCGGCCCCCTGCAGTGCAACTGCACGCTGATCGGCGACCCGCTCACGCGCAAGGCCATCGTCGTCGACCCGGGCGGCGACCCGGAGAAGATCCTCGCCCGCCTGCAGGCCCACGGCCTGACCCTGGTGAGCATCATCCACACCCACGCGCACTTCGATCACTTCCTCGCGTCCGGCAAACTCAAGGAACTCACCGGCGCCACCTTGCACCTGCACAAGGCTGACCAGGCGCTGTGGGACAACCTGGAAATGCAATGCCAGATGTTCGGCGTGCCCTACACGCCAGTGCCGCCGCCAGACCGCTGGCTGGGTGACGACGAGGAGCTGGCCTGCGGCTGCGGCGTCGCCTTGCACACGCCGGGGCACACCCCGGGCTCAATGAGCTTCTGGTTCGCCGACGCCAAGCTGCTGATCGCCGGTGACACCTTGTTCCGCCGGGGCATTGGCCGCACCGATTTGTGGGGTGGCGACCAACGGGCTATCGTTCGGTCGATCAAGGAGCGGCTGTATCGCCTGGATGAAGACGCGATCGTGGTCACCGGCCACGGCCCCGATACCCGCTTGGGTGACGAGATGCGCGAGAACCCGTTCGTGCGGGCATGAATCCGTATGAACATGTTTTTATGGAATTAATTCGCCTTCATGTGATCCAAGGCTGGCATCGATCCATCTGCGATCTGCCGCACAACTGAATTTTTGTAGGAGCTTGTCCATGTTCACCATGCGTCGTCTGATTATCGTCGCAACCGCTGCAGCCTTGATGACCGGCTGCGCGAGCCAGAACCCTTATGACAGCCAAGGTCAGGCACAAGGCGGCTCCACAGGGATGAGCAAGACCGCCAAGTACGGCGGCCTGGGCGCGCTGGCCGGCGCCATCGCCGGTGCTGCCATCGACCACAACAACCGCGGCAAAGGTGCCCTGATCGGCGCCGCCGCAGTGGGCGCCGCGGCCGCAGGCTATGGCTACTACGCCGACAAGCAGGAAGCCGAGCTGCGCGCGCAGATGGCCAACACCGGCGTCGAAGTGCAGCGCCAGGGCGACCAGATCAAGCTGATCATGCCGGGCAATATCACCTTCGCCACCGACTCGGCGAACATCGCCCCAAGCTTCTACTCGCCGCTGAACAACCTGGCGAACTCGTTCAAGCAGTTCAACCAGAACACCATCGAAGTGGTTGGCTTCACCGACAGCACCGGCAGCCGCCAGCACAACATGGACCTGTCCCAGCGCCGTGCCCAGGCGGTCAGCAGCTACCTGACCTCGCAGGGTGTCGATGCTTCGCGCGTCTCGGTACGTGGCATGGGCCCGGACCAGCCGATCGCCAGCAACGCCGACGCCAATGGCCGGGCGCAGAACCGCCGCGTCGAGGTCAACCTGAAGCCGATCCCGGGCGCTCAGTACGACCAGCAAGGGCAGGTACAGCAGTACCCCTGACCGAACCCAATGGGGCCGCATCGCGGCCCCATTGCTTTTACTGCCGGGTGCTGGCCTGAATCGCGGTCAGGGCGATGGTATGCACGATATCGTCCACCTGCGCCCCTCGGGGCAAGTCGTTCACCGGCTTGCGCAAGCCTTGCAGCATCGGCCCCAGGCTGACCCCGTCGGTGCTGCGCTGCACTGCCTTGTGGGTGGTGTTGCCGGTATTCAGGTCGGGGAACACGAACACCGTCGCACGCCCGGCTACCGGGCTTTGCGGCGCCAGCTGGCGGGCAATGTCCGGGTTGGCGGCAGCGTCGTACTGCAGCGGCCCGTCGATCAGCAGGCCCTGGTCCGTGGTTTGCGCCAGGCGCGTGGCTTCGCGCACCTTCTCCACTTCCTCGTCGCTTGCCGAGTCGCTTGAGTAACTGATCATCGCCACCCGCGGCGCGATGCCGAAGGCAAGTGCCGATTCGGCGCTCTGCCGGGCGATTTCCGCCAGCTCGTCGGCACTGGGGTGCGGGTTCATCACGCAGTCGCCGTACACCAGCACCTGCTCGGGGAACAGCATGAAGTACACCGACGACACCAGGCTGGCGCCCGGTGCGGTCTTGATCAGCTGCAGGGCAGGGCGAATGGTATTGGCGGTGGAGTGCACCAGGCCCGAGACCAGCCCGTCGACCTCATCCAGTGCCAGCATCATGGTGCCGATCACCACCGGGTCCTCGAGCTGCTGTTCGGCCATGGGCGCGTTGAGGTTCTTGCTCTTGCGCAACTCGACCATCGGTTCCACGTAGCGCCCGCGAATCAGCTCCGGGTCGAGCACCTCAAGGTCGGCCGGCAGGGTGATGCCCTGGGCCCGGGCCACCGCCTCGACTTCCTCGGGCTTGGCCAGCAGCACGCAGCGGGCGATGCCGCGCGCCTGGCAGATCGCCGCAGCCTGCACCAGCAAAGGCTCGGCCCCTTCGGGCAGGACGATGCGCTTGTTGGCCTGTTGGGCGCGCTGGATCAACTGATAGCGGAACACCGCCGGCGACAGGCGCAGCTCGCGCGGGGTGCCGCAACGCTGGTGCAGCCAGGCGGCATCGAGGTGGCTGGCGACGAAATCGGTGATGAACTCGGCGCGCTCGCGGTCATCCACCGGAATTTCCCGGTTCAGCGAATTGAGCTGGTTGGCGGTGTCGTAAGAGCCGGTGCTGACCGACAGGATCGGCAGCCCCGCCTGCAGGGCGCCACGGCACAAACCCAGAATGCGCGCATCGGGCTTGCTGTCGCTGGTCAGCAGCAGGCCGGCCAGCGGCACGCCGTTGATCGCCGCCAGGCTCACGGCGAGGATGATGTCGTCGCGATCGCCCGGGGTGACCACCAGGGTGCCTGGGGTGAGCAGCGGCACGGTATTGGCCACGGTGCGTGCGCAGATGATGATCTTGTTCATGCGGCGCTGCTCGTAGTCGCCGGCATTGAGCACCTGGGCACCGAGCAGTTCGGCCACATCGCGGGTGCGCGGGGCGTTCAGCTCGGGCTGGTAGGGGATGCAGCCGAGCAGGCGGAAGTCGTTGCCGCGCAGCAGCGGCGAATGCTCGCGCAGGCGCGTGGCGAAGTCGGCCATGCTTTCGTCGGTGCGCACCTTGTTGAGGATCACGCCGAGCACTTTCGGGTCACGCGGGCCACCGAACAGCTGGGCCTGCAGCTCGACGCGCCCGGACAGCTCGCTGAGCACTTCGTTTTCCGGTGCCGACACCAGGATCACCTCGGCATCCAGGCTCTTGGCCAGGTGCAGGTTGACCCGCGCCGCATAGCTGGCATGGCGCGTGGGCACCATGCCTTCGACCACCACCACGTCGTTGCCGACGCAGGCTTGCTGGTAGAGGCGGATGATCGCTTCGAGCAGTTCGTCGAGCTGGCCATCGCCGAGCATGCGCTCGACCTGGGCCAGGCTCAGAGGCATGGGCGGCTTGATGCCGTGGGTGCGGGCGACCAGCTCGGTGGAGCGCTCCGGGCCGGTGTCGCCAGGGTGCGGCTGGGCAATCGGCTTGAAGAAGCCGACCTTCAGCCCGGCGCGCTCCAGGGTGCGCACCAGGCCCAGGCTGATGGAGGTCAGGCCGACACCAAAGTCGGTCGGCGCGATGAAAAATGTCTGCATGTGCTTCTCGAAATAAGCGTTGCAAGGAATCAACGGCCAAGGGTAGCGCTATCGGCCCCCTGTGCACACCAGCCACAGGCGAAAGCCTGGCCGATGCGCTGCGCGCGTTGCGCCGGGTCGAGCACCCACGGGCGTGCCTGCCACGGCGGCTGGTGGCGCAGGTGCTGGGTGTGGCCGCAGGACAGCTCGACCACCCAGTGGCCCTCTTGGTCCTGGTGGAAGCCGGTGATCCGACTGGTGGGTCGCCCCTCGTCCGAGGTGCGTTCGCAATCAGGCGATGCCTTGGTTACACTTGTGCGTTCTACATTCTTATGCAAAAGGTCTTACCCCATGCTGATCGCCGCCAACAAGGCTGTCTCCATCGACTATACCCTGACCAACGACGCCGGGGAGGTGATTGACAGCTCCTCCGGCGGTGCGCCGCTGGTATACCTGCACGGTGCCGCCAACATCATCCCGGGCCTGGAAAAGGCGCTGGAAGGCAAGCAAGCCGGTGACGAACTGGAAGTTGCCATCGAGCCGGAAGAGGCTTACGGCGAATACCTGGCCGAGCTGGTCAGCACCCTCAACCGCAGCCTGTTCGAAGGTGTCGACGAGCTGGAAGTCGGCATGCAGTTCCACGCCTCGGCGCCGGACGGCCAGATGCAGATCGTCACCATCCGCGACATCGACGGCGACGACGTCACCGTTGACGGCAACCACCCACTGGCTGGCCAGCGCCTGAACTTCAAGGTCAAGGTCGTCGACGTGCGTGATGCCAGCGAAGAAGAAATCGCTCACAAGCACATCCATGGCGAAGGTGGCCATCACCACTGATTTTCTGCGCTAAGCTCAGAAAGTCGCCAGGCGCTCGGACAAGCCGGCTTGCCTCCCCCAGGGAGGTGCACGGCTTGGATGAGCGCCTTTTTAGTGGGCGCGATTCGCCCTTGCGGCAACCGGGAACCTGAGAGGGGATTTCAACATGAGTGCATTCCACGACCTGACATTGAAGGCGCTGAATGGCCAGGACCTGCCCCTGGCACCGTTCAAGGGCCAGGTGGTGCTGGTGGTCAATGTCGCCTCCAAGTGTGGCCTGACGCCGCAATACGCCTCGCTGGAGAAACTCCAGCAGCAGTTCAAGGGCAAGGGCTTCAATGTGCTGGGCCTGCCCTGCAACCAGTTCGCCGGCCAGGAGCCTGGCAGCGAAAAGGACATCCAGGAATTCTGCAGCCTCAATTACGGGGTGAGCTTCCCGCTGGGCGCCAAGCTCGAGGTCAACGGCCCGCAGCGCCATGCGCTTTACCGCTTGCTGGCAGGCGAGGGGGCGGAATTCCCGGGGGATATCAGCTGGAACTTCGAGAAGTTCCTGGTAGGCAAGGATGGGCGGGTGCTGGCGCGCTTTGCCCCGCGCACTGCGCCGGATGACCCGACGGTGGTGCAGGCCATCGAGAAGGCCCTGGGCTGAGCATCCGGGGCCGCTTCGCGCCCCAGTCGCCGGCAAGCCGGCTCCCGCACGGAGCCGGCTTGCCGGCGATACAGCAGAATCACTCAAATCAATGATGCTGGGCTCAGCCACCCGCTGCCCCTAACCTCAGGCGCATTTCCTCCCCAGACGGAAGCGCCCATGTCCACCAATCCGCTGTTCCAGCCCTTCACCCTCGGCGCACTCCAGCTGCCGACCCGCGTCGTCATGGCGCCGATGACCCGTACCTTCTGCCCCGGTGGCGTGCCCCACGCAGGCGTGGTCGATTACTACCGCCGCCGCGCCGCTGCCGGCGTGGGCCTGATCATCACCGAAGGCACCACGGTCGCGCACAAGGCCGCCAACGGTTACCCCAATGTCCCGCGCTTCCACGGCGAAGATGCCCTGGCCGGCTGGAAGCAGGTGGTCGACGCGGTGCATGCCGAAGGCGGGCGCATCGTGCCGCAGCTGTGGCATGTGGGCGCGGTGCGCCGCCTGGGCACTGAGCCGGACGCCAGCGTGCCGGGCTACGGGCCGAGCGAAAAGGTCAAGGACGGCCAGGTCATGGTGCACGGCATGAGCCACGACGATATCCGCGAAGTGATCGCCGCCTTCGCCCAGGCCGCCCGCGATGCCCAGGCCATCGGCATGGACGGCGTGGAAATCCACGGCGCCCATGGCTACCTGATCGACCAGTTCTTCTGGGCGGCCAGCAACCGCCGCGACGATGAATACGGCGGCGACCTGGCCGGCCGCTCGCGCTTCGCCATCGAGCTGATCCAGGCGGTGCGGGCGGCGGTAGGGCCGGACTTCCCGATCATCTTGCGCTTCTCGCAGTGGAAGCAGCAGGACTACAGCGCCCGTCTGGTTGAAACTCCGGAAGACCTGGCTGCGTTCCTCAAGCCGCTGGCCGACGCGGGTGTGGATATCTTCCACTGCTCCACCCGGCGCTTCTGGGAACCGGAGTTCGAGGGTTCGCCATTGAACCTGGCCGGCTGGACCCGCCAATTGACCGGCAAGCCGACCATCACCGTGGGCAGCGTGGGCCTCGATGGCGAGTTCCTGCAGTTCATGGTCGACACCGACAAGGTGGCCAAGCCGGCCAGCCTGGAAGGCCTGTTGCGCCGACTGGGCGATGAGGAGTTCGACCTGGTGGCCGTTGGCCGGGCCTTGCTGGTGGACGCCGAATGGGCGCAGAAGGTGCGCCAGGGCCGCGAGGCCGACGTGCTGCCGTTCAGCCGCGAGGCGCTGGCGACCCTGGCTTGATGGCCAGCGCAGGGTCTGCCACCTGGTTGCCGGTGGGCAACGCGTGGCAGGCATGGCTCAGGTGCATTTCGAACTGCTCGACGATCGCCGGCCAGCCTTGGCGGCTGGCGTGCTGGCGCGCGTTCAGGCGCACCCGGCGCAAGGTTTCGCCTTCTTCGAGCAACCAGCAGGCCGCATCGATGAAGGCGGCCTGGTCGCCCGGCATGGCCAGGGCACCGCTGTGGCCATGGCGGATATGCTGGGCGGCGGCGGCTTCGTCGTAGGCGACCACCGCCAGGCCTGAGGCCATGGCTTCGAGCACCACGTTGCCGAAGGTTTCGGTCAGGCTCGGGAACAGGAACAGGTCGCCACTGGCGTAATGCTCAGCCAGTGCCTCACCCCGCTGCACACCACAGAAAATCGCCTCTGGCAGTTGCTGCTCGAGGGCCGCGCGTTGCGGCCCGTCACCCACCACGATCAAGCGCATGCGCTGCTGTGGATAAGTTTTCTGCAGTGCCGCCAGGCACGGGCGCAGCAGCGCCAGGTTCTTCTCCGCAGCCAGCCGCCCGACATGCACCACGGCAATGTCATCCGCGCCCAGCCCCCAGGCTTCGCGCAGCGCCTGGCTGCGCCGCGCCGGGCTGAACAGGCAGGCATCGACGCCGCGGGCCATCAGGGCCAGGCGCTCGAAGCCGCGCCGTTCCAGCTCCAGGCGTTGGCTGGCACTGGGCACCAGCGTGGCGGCGGTGCGCCGGTGGAACCAGCGCAAGTAGTGGGTGAGCAGCCGCGCCAGCAGCCCCAGGCCATATTGGCCGGAATACTGTGGGAAGTTGGTGTGGAAACCGCTGACCACCGCCACCCCCAGGCGCCTTGCTGCGCGCAGCGCGCTGAGCCCCAGCGGGCCTTCGGTGGCGATGTACAGCACATCCGGGCGCTGCTTGCGCCAGCGTCGCAGCAAACTGTGCATCGACACCTCGCCCCACTGCAGGCCGGGGTAGCCGGGCAGCGCCCAGCCACGGCAGAGCAGCAGCTGCTGGTCGTTATCCACAGGCGCCTCGCCCGCCTGGCGCGGCCGCACGATCTCCACGTGATGGCCACGCTGGCGCAGCCCCTCGCTGAGGCGGCCAAGGGTATTGGCCACCCCATTGATCTCGGGTGGGAAGGTCTCGCTGACCAGGGTGATGCGTAGGGCAGGTGTATTCATGACAAAAAGTTTCCGCCGGCTGCATTGCGCCCAAGTGACAGCCATGTGACGGGCAGATGACGCCTGCTTTCCGGCAGTTTCAGCGGTGTGAATATTTCCTTTCAAGCCGCTCAAGAAGTGCCGCCAGGCAGCCGATGAAGATGCATTCGATCAGGTGATGCGCTCCGGGAGAGCGGTAATGTTCAACAGCAAGCTCAAGAAAGAAATCCAGCAACTGCGTGAAGACCTGTGGTCCGTGGAACAGGTCAAGAGCAGCCTGGACAGCGAAATGCTGGTGCTGCAGCTCGATCCGCAGGGGCGTATCGAGGAGGTCAACGGCAATTTCGAGAAAGAGATGCTGTACCGTGCCGAGCAGCTGATCGGGCGCAACATCGAAGACATCGTGCCCGCGCACGTGAAGAAGCTCGACTTCTACCAGCGCATGAAAAGCGCCATCACCCGTGGCGAGCACCTCAATGGCGCGTTTCGCCTGCTGCGCGGCAATGGCGAAGAGGCCTGGCTGCGCTCGATCCTGCAACCGGTGAAGACCAGTGACGGGCGCATCAAGCACTTTTCCATGCACTCCAGCGACCTGACCCGCACCATCGAAACCTCGCGCGAGCACGAGAGCCTGATCAAGGCGCTGATGCGCTCCACCGCGGTGATCGAGTTCAACCTCGAAGGCCAGGTGCTGACTGCCAACGAGCGCTTCCTGCAGTCGGTGGGCTACAGCCTGGAGCAGGTGCGCGGCAAGCACCACCGCCTATTCTGCGAACCGGAAGAAGCCAATTCGATGGCCTACCAGGCGTTCTGGGACAAGCTGCGCCGCGGCGAGTACGTGGCCGACCGTTTCAAGCGCGTCGATGCCCATGGCCGCACGGTGTGGCTGGAAGCGTCCTACAACCCGATCTTCGATGCCCATGACGTGCTGTACAAGGTGGTCAAGTTCGCCACCGTCATCACCGACCAGGTCAACCAGGAACAGGCCGTGGCCCAGGCGGCCGACATCGCCTACACCACCTCGCTGGAAACCGACGACAGCGCGCGCAAGGCCACCGATGTGGTGACCCAGACCGTCGAAGTGATGCGCGGCCTGGAAGGTTCGATGCAGGACGCCGCCGAAGGCATCCAGGCGCTGGACAAGCAGTCGAAAGTGATTGGCGCGATCATCAAGACCATCAGCGACATCGCCGGCCAGACCAACCTGCTGGCGCTCAACGCCGCCATCGAGGCCGCCCGCGCCGGCGAGCAGGGCCGTGGCTTTGCCGTGGTCGCCGACGAAGTGCGCCAGCTGGCGTCTCGCACCAGCAGCGCCACCGAGGAAATCGCCAAGGTGGTGCAGCAGAACGAGCAGCTGGCCCAGGCCGCGGTGGACATCATCGACACCAGCAAGCGCCAGGCCGAACAAGGGCTGGCGCTGGCGGCGGATACCGGTGGGGTGATCGTCGAGATCCAGGAAGGGGCGAAGAAGGTGGTGGATGCGGTGGGGCAGTTTTCCAATCAGTTGAATCACTGACCGGCCATCGAAGAGGGGCAAGGTCATCAAGGCTGACCTTGCCCGGGCGTATCAGGCGATCGGCGGCATTTGCAGCATTGCCTCGAAGGCCGCTTCGACGGCATTCCAGAAGGCGCCATCGCTGTCTTCGTTGGCGTCCTGGCTGTCTTGGTCCTGATAGGCGAATGGCTCAGGTTTGTTCAACTCCCCCGTGATCAGCGCCCAGGTCAGGTAGATCGCCACCGGAAACTGTTCATCGTCAGCGAGAATCAGATTGGCCTGGGCACCGCCGAGGCCTCGCTCCGAGAGCGCTTGGTCGAGGGCATGGAAGGCTTTGATCTGAACCTTGTCGAAGGCTTCATGTTGTTCGCGGGTCATGTCCTGGGCATCGCGCGTCAGCGCGGCCAATGGGCCCTGCAGGTCAATGGGGCCCTTGGGCTCATCAGGCTCGCTGACCGCCTCGGGTTCTTCTGGCAACTCTGCAACTGCCTCTTCAACTTCTGCTTCTGGAAGTACCTTGTCGTCGTCTTCAATCATCTGTGCAACCTCCTGATGGCGAACGCTCCATTGCGTTCAGAGGCGATTGAAACCGGCGCCATGGCGTTGGGTGATGTAACTATCTACCCAATGAAACGGAGTTATCACGTGCGTTCCCGCACCCAGAACAACGTAGCCCCGGCGACCGCTGCCGGCATCATCAGCACGTTCACCCCCGGAATCATCAGCGCCAGGTAGGTGATGCCGCCAAAGCCCAAGCTCTGCCAGCGCTTGCTGCGCAGCCAGGCGAGCATGTCCTGCCAGCTCATCTTGTTGTTGTCCGCCGGGTAGTCGATGTACTGGATGGCCATCATCCACACCCCGAACATCAGCCACAGCGGCGCGGCGATCACATTGACCACCGGGATGAACGACAGGATGAACAGGCCGATGGCCCGTGGCAGGAAGTAGCCGAGCTTGCGCATCTCGCGGCTGAGGGTGCGCGGCACCATGGCTGCCAGTTCAGCCCAGCTGAAGGCCGGGAAGTTGTCCTGGCCACGCACCACCACCTCGACCTTTTCCGCCAAAAAGCCGTTGAACGGCGCGGCGATGACGTTGGCCACCAGGGTGAAAGTGAAGAACACCATCAGCACCAGCAAGGCGACGAACAGCGGCCAGAGGATATAGCTGAGAAAGCTCAGCCAGCTGGGCAGGGTCGGCATCAGGGCGTCGAGCCACAGGCTGAACTGGTGCCCGGCGAAGTACACCAGGCCGCCGAACAGCAGCAGGTTGATCGCCAGCGGCAGCAGCACGAACAACCGCAGACCGGGGCTGAGCACCAGTTTCAGGCCTTCGCGCAGGTACTGGGGGCCAGAGAGGACAGGGGCTTGCATCGACACGCTCCGAACAGAAGGGAAAACGCGCTGACCTTACCGAGTTTGCCGCGCCGACGAAAGGCAGGTGATCATGAAGAAACCACCTGTAACAAATGCCATAGAGCAGTTTTACCCTGATGAAATCCGTGTATAGAGGATGCCTATGAGGTGGATTGTCGAAGGATATTTCCTTAATCTCTGCCACCTCGCTACAGTGCGCTCAACTTTCCGCTTTCTGGGCCTGCGCGTTGTAGCCTTCCCCAAGTGCTGCGTGGGTCCTTTTTAAATTTCCTGCTGGCGCACCCGGTATCCCGATGCCGGCCTCTGCGGCCCGCTCGACAGGAGTTCGACATGTCTGAAGTACGTCATTCGCGCGTCATCATCCTCGGTTCCGGCCCTGCCGGTTACAGCGCCGCGGTCTATGCTGCCCGCGCCAACCTCAAGCCGCTGCTGATCACCGGCATGCAGGCGGGCGGCCAGCTGACCACCACCACCGAAGTCGACAACTGGCCGGGCGACCCCCATGGCCTGACCGGCCCGGCACTGATGCAGCGCATGCAGGAACACGCCGAGCGTTTCGAGACCGAGATCGTCTTCGACCACATTAACGCCGTCGACCTGGCCAACA
Source organism: Pseudomonas faucium (assembly GCF_021602585.1). GTDB lineage: Bacteria > Pseudomonadota > Gammaproteobacteria > Pseudomonadales > Pseudomonadaceae > Aquipseudomonas > Aquipseudomonas faucium. The sequence goes on along the minus strand of NZ_BQIP01000006.1, from coordinate 48,112 downwards.
AGCCCTACACCCTGCAGGGTGACAGCGGCAGCTACACCTGCGACGCGCTGATCATCGCCACCGGCGCCAGCGCCCGCTACCTGGGCCTGCCGTCGGAAGAAGCGTTCATGGGCAAGGGCGTTTCCGCCTGCGCCACCTGCGACGGCTTCTTCTACCGCAACAAGCCGGTGGCCGTGATCGGCGGCGGCAACACTGCCGTGGAAGAGGCGCTGTACCTGGCCAACATCGCCAGCAAAGTGACCCTGGTGCACCGCCGCGACAGCTTCCGCGCCGAGAAGATCCTGGTCGACAAGCTGCACGCCCGTGTGGCCGAAGGCAAGATCGAGCTCAAGCTCAACGCCACCCTGGACGAAGTGCTGGGTGACAACATGGGCGTGACCGGTGCGCGCCTGAAAAACAACGACGGCAGCAGCGACGAAATCAAGGTCGACGGCGTGTTCATCGCCATCGGCCACACCCCGAACACCTCGCTGTTCGAAGGCCAGCTGACCCTGAAGGACGGCTACCTGGTGGTCAACGGCGGCCGTGAAGGCAACGCCACCGCCACCAACGTCGAAGGCGTGTTCGCCGCAGGCGACGTGGCTGACCACGTTTACCGCCAGGCGATCACCTCGGCAGGCGCCGGCTGCATGGCGGCGCTGGATGTGGAGCGCTACCTGGACGGCCTGGCCAACGCCTCGTTCTGATCCAAGCCCCATGAAAAAACCGGCCCTCTGGCCGGTTTTTTCATGCGTGGATTATGCCGTGCCCGTTCAAAGGCTCAAGCGCATCGACAGGTCCACTGCTTTCACATCCTTGGTCATGGCACCGATGGAGATGTAGTCCACTCCGGTCTCGGCAATCACCCGCAGGGTGCTCTCGGTCACCCCGCCACTGGCTTCGAGCTTGGCCTTGCCCGCCGTGATGCGCACTGCCTCGCGCATTTCATCCAGGCTCAGCTCATCGAGCATGATGATGTCGGCCCCGGCAGCCAGCGCCTGGCGCAGTTCGTCCAGGCTTTCCACCTCGATTTCCACCGGCTTGCCCGGCGCGATGCGGTGCGCTGCGGTCACGGCCTCGGCCACGCCACCGCTGGCGGCGATGTGGTTTTCCTTGATCAGGAAGGCATCGAACAGGCCGATGCGGTGGTTGTCGCAACCGCCGCAGGTGACTGCGTACTTCTGCGCCAGGCGCAGGCCCGGCAGGGTCTTGCGGGTGTCGAGCAGGCGCACCTGGGTGCCGTCCACCATGTCGGCTAGAAACCGCGCCCGGGTGGCCACGCCCGACAACATCTGCAGGAAGTTCAGCGCACTGCGCTCGCCGCTGAGCAGCGAGCGGGCCGGCCCTTCGAGGTGGAACAGCGCCTGGTTGGCGCGGGCACGGTCGCCGTCGGCCACCTGCCAATGCACCGCCACCCGCGGGTCGAGTTGGCGGAACACCGCATCGACCCAGGCAGTGCCGGCAATCACGCAGTCTTCGCGGGTAATGATGCTGGCCTTGGCCAGGCGCTCGGCGGGGATCAGCTGCGCGGTGATGTCGCCACTGCCAATGTCCTCCAGCAGCGCGCGGCGCACGTTGGCTTCGATCTCGGCGGTCAGGTCGGCAAGGCGTAGGTTCGGCATGGTCGGCTCCACAAGCAAGATGCCGGCGATTATAGGGCAGGGGGCCGGCGTGTACAGCGGCCTTGCCACTGACCTTTGGTCAGGCCGTCTGAGCATTTGCGGCAAATGCAGGTCTTTAACCCCGCCTACCAAGTGGTGCTGGCAGCTGTCAGCTTTTTTACCGATAATGGCGCCTACTATTTGGCGTCATAGCTTTGACGATGCTTCGCCCCATCGCACATTACCCAGCAAGGAGTTCGGGATGCAGAAAGAAGGCAAGGTGGTGCCCTTGGCGGCCGCCATCGATCGAGGGGCACGCACGCCTCTGCCTTGCCTTCCGGTGCTGCTCCTGCAGGTGCGCGACAAGGCTGCCCTGCAATTGCGCCAGGGCCTGCAAGCCTTGTTCGACAACGCCGACGACACCCTCTTCGAGATGGCCGACAAGGCGCTCGACCGCTACGACCAGAACCTCTACTTCGAAGCCATGCGCGACCTGCGCCTGAAGCGCAAGAGCATCGAGCGCGGCTTTCTCGACACCTTCTACGACACCTTCGCACGTATCGGCCAGGCCGACCCGCTGGGCGAAGCCGACAGCCTGGGCAACAAGGCGCAACGCGAACGTGAAGCGGCCGTCGAAGGCATGGTCGCGCGCGTGCTGTCGCGTGACGGGCTGGCCCTCGAGCAACTGGGCCTGCGCTTGCAGAGCCTGCTCGAGCGGCCCTTCGGCGAGCGCCGCAACCCGCTGGGGCCTGCCGCGCTGTGCGGCTACTTTCTCGATGCCGGGCGCAACCTGGGCGTTGGCCTGCGGGTCAAGCTGATCCTGCTCAAGCTGTTCGAGCGTTATGTGCTGCGCGACATCGACGTGCTGTATGGCGAGGCCAACCAGTTGCTGGCCGCCGCCGGCGTGCTGCCCGAACTCAAGCCGGCGCCGCGCCGGCGTGCCGACGACCGCCGCCTGGGCACGCGGCGCATCGCCGACAATCTGCCGGCCGACGAGGCCATTGGGGCAGATAGCGCCGGGCAGGCCTTCATCGCCTCGATGCAGGTGCTCCTGGCGCCGACACGCGGGCGCATCGCGCCGCGCCTGCAAGCCCATGCCAGCGCCCAGCCGATCAATACCGCCGACCTCCTGCGCCTGCTCTCGCACCTGCAGCGCTACGTGCCTGCCACGCTCGAAGAGGATGATTTCGAGCTGGGCCAGCAGCTCGAGCAGTTGCTGCTGCGGGTCAGCGTGCGCAGCGGCACGCGCCGGCGCATCGCTGGCGCCGATGAAGACATGATCAACCTGGTCGGCCTGCTGTTCGAGTACATCCAGGCCGACGACAACCTGCCGCAGAGCCTGCGCACGCTGCTCGCGCGCCTGCACATTCCGCTGCTCAAGGTGGCGCTGGTCGACCACGGCCTGTTCAGCCGCGCCAGCCACCCGGCGCGGCGCCTGCTCAACGAGATCGCCGCCGTGGCGATCGGCTGGGACACCGCTGGCGAAGGCCTGCGCGACAGCCTGCACGTGCGCGTCGAGCGCATCGTCCAGCGCCTGCTCGATGACGGCTCGCAAGCCCCGGCATTGTTCGCCGAGCTGCTGGAAGACTTCCTCGCCTTCAGCCACGACGAGCGCCGGCGCAACGAACTGCTCGAGCAACGCACCCGCGATGCCGAAGAGGGCCGCGCCCGCACCTTGCAGGCCCGCCAGCAGGTGCAGCAGGCGCTCAACCAGCGCCTGCACGGGCGTGTGCTGCCCCAGGCGGTAGTGCAGATGCTGGTGCAGGCCTGGAGCCAGGTGTTGCTGCTGGCCCTGCTCAAGCAGGGCGAAGCCTCCCAGGAGTGGCGCAACGCCCTGGCGACCATGGATACGCTGCTCGCCAGCATCACCCCGCACCCCGAGCCCCAGGCCCTGCTGCAACAGGTGCCCGGCCTGCTCAAGGCGCTGCGCGAAGGCCTGGCCGGGGTGGCGCTGGATTCGGCGGCCACGCGCGAATTCTTCCTGCAACTGGAGCAACTGCACCTGCGTGCGTGCACGCCTTCGCCCTGGCCGGCGGGCGATGCCGAGCCTGCATTGGCAGAGGTGCGGGTGGCCGAGGAAATCGTCCTGGCCATCGCCGAGGAGCCGGCCTGTGCACCGCTGCGCCCGCTCGACGAACAGGCCGCGCAATCGCGCATGGTGCGGCGCCTGCGTATCGGCGCCTGGGTCGAGGTGCTGGATGATGACGAGCCGCTGCGCTGCAAGCTGGTGGCCCGCATCGACAGCAGCGACCGCCTGGTATTCGCCAACCGCACCGGCATGAAGGTGCGCGAATGGAATAGCGCCGGCCTGGCCCAGGCCCTGCGCCTGGGTGAAGTGCGCCTGCTGGATGACGGGCTGCTGTTCGAACGGGCGCTGGAGGCCGTGCTCGATGGCCTGCGTCAGCAGCAGGTGCACTGAAGGCTGGTAGCCCACCGGCATTACAATGATTCACATGCAAAGCGTCGCCTGCGCAGGGCATACTGCCGTTCTGTACCGGCGCTTTTCAGGATCTGCCCCATGCTATTGGACCGTGCCACTGGCTGGTTTCACGGAAACGGAATCACCCACTGCCCCTCGCCGAACTTCAATGCGCGCCCCGAAGGCGAAGCGATCTCTCTGCTGGTGATCCACAACATCAGCCTGCCGCCCGCCTGCTTCGGCAGCGGCAAGGTCCAGGAATTCTTCCAGAACCGCCTCGACCCCGACGAACATCCCTACTTTGCCAGCATCAGCCACCTGACGGTTTCGGCGCACCTGTTCGTCGAGCGCGACGGCGGCGTCACCCAGTTCGTGTCGCTGCTCGAACGTGCCTGGCATGCCGGGGTCTCACGCTTCGACGGGCGCGAGGGCTGCAACGACTTTTCCATCGGCATCGAGCTCGAAGGCACCGATGACCTGCCTTACACCGATGCCCAGTACGCCGTGCTGGCGCAACTGACGCAGCACATCCAGGCGGCCTGGCCGGCCATCGACCAGCGCCGCATCCAGGGCCACAGCGACATCGCCCCGGTGCGCAAGACCGACCCCGGCCCGGCATTCGATTGGCCGCGCTACCGCGCCGCCGTGACGGACAACGAGGACAAGGCATGAGTTTTCTGGTGTTGATGCTGGCGCTGTGGGTCGAGAAGTTCTCGGCCCTGCGCCATCAGGTACAACGCGATGGCTTCTTCCTGGGTGAACTGGTGCGCCTGGAGCGCAGCGGCAAGGTGCACCCCTGGTGGACCCTGGCCATTCTGGTGCTGGCCCCGGTGGCGCTGCTGGCATTGCTGCTGCACGTGCTCGACCCGGTTGCCTATGGCTTGCTGGCCCTGCCGGTGCACCTGCTGGTGCTGATCTACAGCCTCGGCCGTGGCGACTTCAAGGCCTCGCTCGGGCCGTTTCGCGATGCCTGGCGGCGCGGTGACGAGCAGGGCGCGCTGCACGTGGCCGAGCGCGACCTGGGGCTGGCGGCCGACGAGCCGCACAGCTTGCTGGTGCGGGTACAGGGCAACCTCTTGTGGCAGGCCTACCAGGGCTTTTTCGCGGTGATCTTCTGGTACTTCGTGCTGGGCCCGGGCGCTGCACTGGCCTACCGCCTGCTGGCGTTGACCGCCGAGCACAGCGGCCAACCGGCGCTCAAGGCCCGCGCCGAACAGCTGCGGCATGTGCTGGACTGGCTGCCGGTGCGGGTGCTGGCCCTGAGCTTCGCCCTGGTGGGCAACTTCCTGGCGGTCACCCGGGTCATGCTGCACGAGCTGCTCAACTGGCATATCAGCGCCGCGCACCTGGTGGCCAGGGTCGGGCGAATTGCCGACGACATTCCCGAGCAGGAAGACAGCCAGCGCGGCCTGGGCCGGCTGGACAGCCTGTGGGACCTGCTGCTGCGCTGCGCCGTGCTGTGGTACGCCGGCTTTGCCTTGTGGACGGTACTGGTCTGAGCCCTCCCGCGAGGGGCGCTTAACCTTAAGTTACAAACCTCCGGTTCGAACTGCGCTATACAGGGTGGCCTAGTGCTACCCCTTGTAGAACAACAAGAATCCTTGGAGGTGCCCGTGAAGCGTTCGCTCTACCCGGCCATTGCACTGATGAACCGGCTGAGCTTCGGCCAGAAGTTCAGCCTTGTCAGCGTCCTGTTCTTCCTGCCCATGCTTGGCACCAGCACCTACCTGGTCCTCGATGCCTATCGCCAATTCCAGTTCACCCGCGCCGAACTGCAGGGCATCGGCCCGCTGAGCAGCAGCCTGGCCCTGCGCGGCGACCTGGAAACCCTCGGCAACCTGGTGCAGATCAATGTGGTGCTCGGCCAGTCCGGCCAGGCAGTCGACCTGGAATTGCGCATCGCGGCCCTGCAGGACAAGGTCCAGGCACAGCTTGCCGCGTTGAAGGGCGGCGAGGCCGTGCCGCAGGCCAAGCTCGAAGAACTGGCGGGCGCATTCGTCGCCGCACGCAGCGAAACTTCCCTGCTGAGCAAGGCGGCGCTGTTCGACAAGCTGCTGGCCCAGGCCCAGGTATTGAGCAGGCAGGTCGCCAACCAGTCGGGGCTGAGCCAGGACAGCCAGGCCTCGGTGCGCCAGTTGAGCGAGTTGATTGGCGTGGCAACGGCGCAAGTCACCCAGAGCCTGGGCGAGGGGCGTGCGCTGGGGGCTGCGGCGTTGGGCCGGGGGTTCATCGACTCCTCCGGCAGTGCCCGCTTCGAAGATTTGCTGCAACGCCTGGAGCGCCTGGCCGTGGATTACGCCATGCGCGTGGACGACGCGCTGGCCGCCGACCCGGCCGCCAAGGCTGCCCTGGGCACCGCGGCGCAGGCCAGCGAGGCGACCGTCAAGCAAGCGGCGGCCTTGTTCGAGGACCGCGTGGTGGTGGCTGAAACCCTGGACGCGCCCTGGCCCGCCTTCTACCAGCAGGTGAGCGAGCTGATGGCCCAGACCTACCGCCTCAATGAGGCAGTGGTTGGCCATCTGCAGGGGCAACTGCAACAGCGCCTGGGCGAGCAGCGCTGGCGCATGATTGCCCTGGTCACGCTGCTGGCGGGTGTGTTTGCCCTGATCGTCTACCTCTACAGCGGCTTCTACGTCTCCACCCGAGCCACCCTGCGCAAGCTGGGCGGGGCCATGGGCAAGGTGGCGGCGGGGGATATGACGGTCAGTTTCCACGCCCACAGCCGTGATGAACTGGGCGAGCTGGGCCGGGATTTCAGTGAAGCGGTGCAGCGTATCCGCGGCCTGATCGACCAGGTCGGCCGCACCGTGGTGGCGGTCGAGGAGCAGGCCGGCCAGGTGCTGTCGGTGTCGACGCGCAGCAACCAGGCGGTCAGCGGCCAGCGTGAGCAGATCGAGCAGGTGGCCACGGCGATGAACCAGATGAGCGCCACGGCCCAGGAGGTGGCGCGCAGCGCGGCGCTGGCCGCCGACGGCGCGCAGCAGGTCAACCATGAAAGCGCCAATGGCCGCAGCCTGGTGGAAAGCCAGCAGGGCAGCATTGGCCGCCTGGCCGGTGAAATCGACCAGACCGTGCTGGCGATCAACCAGCTGGCCACCGACAGCCAGGCGATCGGCCAGGTGCTGGAGGTGATCCGCAGCATTGCCGAGCAAACCAACCTGTTGGCCCTCAATGCCGCGATCGAGGCAGCCAGGGCGGGTGAACAGGGCCGTGGCTTTGCCGTGGTCGCCGACGAGGTACGCACCCTGGCCCGGCGTACCCAGGACTCGACGGCGCAGATCGCGCAGATGATCCAGCGCCTGCAGGAGGGGGTTAGTGCCGCTGTGCGGGCGATGGGCAGCAGCCATCAGATGGCGGCGGCAACGGTGGATGAAGCGCGCCAGGTGCAGCAGGCACTGGGCAACATCCTGGGGGCGGTGGGGGGGATCGTCGAGCAGAACCAGCAGATTGCGGCGGCAGTCGAGCAGCAGACGGCGGTGGCCCATGATATCGACCGCAACATCGTGGCGATCAACCGGGCGGCCCAGGACACCACCCAAGGCGCCTGCCAGACCGAGGATGCCAGCCGGGCGCTGTCGCAGCAGGTGGTGGAATTGAAGCGGATGATCGGGGCGTTCAAGGTCTAGGTGGGGGCAGTGCCGGCCCTATCGCCGGCAAGCCGGCTCCTACAGGGTCAGGTGGGAGCATCTACCAACCAAACAGCTCGCAGGCATTCTTGCTGCTGGCTTCAGCCAGGGCCTCTACCTCGACCCCCATCAACTCGGCCAACGCCCCGGCAATTTCCGGCAAGTGCTCCGGGCTGTTGCGCTGCCCGGCAAACATCGCCGGGGCCATGTCCGGCGAGTCGGTCTCCAGCACCACGCTCTCAAGCGGCAAGCGCGCCAGGGTCTTGCGCAACCGCAGCGCCTGCGGCCAGGTCGCCGCGCCGCCCAGCCCTAGCCGAAAGCCCAGCTTGATGTACTCGCGAGCCTCTTCGTAACTGCCGGCAAAGGCATGGATGACCCCCGCCCGCGCCGGCTTGTAACGCTTGAGCGTGGCGATCACCTGGGCATGGCTGCGGCGTACATGCAGCAGCGCCGGCAAGGCGAAGTCGCAGGCCATCTGCAACTGCGCCTCGAACAGCGCCTGCTGGCGCTGCTTGTCGAGGCCTTCGAGGTAGTAGTCCAGGCCGAACTCGCCCACGGCGCACAGCCGCGGGTCGCCGTGCAGGCGTTCCAGCCATTGGCGCAGTTGCACCAGGTGCTCGGGACGATGCTGCTCCAGGTACACCGGGTGCAAGCCCAGCGCCGCCTGTACGCTCGGCTCGGCGCAGGCCAGGTCCCACACGCGCTGGAAATTGGCCTCATGCACCCCCAGCACCACCATTCGCTGCACCCCGCGCGCCGCCGCGTTGGCCAAGAGGCGCGGGCGGTCGGCGTCGAAGTCGGGGAAGTCCAGGTGGGTGTGGGTGTCGATCAGGCGCATGTTCAGCCTGCAGTGATGCGTTGCTTGAAGGTGCGGCCAATGGCGTGCACGCCGGGCTCGTAGCGTTTTTCCTCGATCGCGGCCAGGGCCAGCTCCAGTGCGGTGGCGGCGATCAGGCCATGCTGCTGGGCCATGGCGTTGACCGGCAGCGGCAGGAAGTCGAGCAGCTGGTTGTCGCCGAAGGTGCCCAGTTGCAGCTGGCGCGAATCGGCAGGGTGCGCCTGCAAGGTGTCGAACACCCCTTGCAGCAGCACGTAGGAGGTGGTCACCAGGGCATCCGGCAGCCCGCCTAGCTCGTCGATCAGTTGCTGCATCAGGCGCTGGCCGCATTCGCGGCTGAACGCTTCGCCCTGGTAGCGCCGCACGTCACCGGCAAACCCTTGCAGGGCCTCGTCGAAACCACCGGCGCGGGCCTGGCTGACCGACAGCTCCGGGCGTGCGCCGATCAGGGCGATGCTGCGTGGGGCGGTGGCGAGCAAGCTGTCGGCCAGCTGGCGGCTGGCATCGCGGTCGTCGCTGATGACCGAGCAGAAGTGCGCTGGGTCCAGGCGCCGGTCGATGGCGATCACCGGCAGGCCTTTGTCCTGCAGGTCGCGGTAGCTGTCGTCTTCGGGCGGCAGGCAGCTGGCGACGAACAGCGCATCGCAGCGACGGGCGCGGAACAGTTGCTGCAATTGGCGCTCGCTGTCTGGCTGGTCGTCACTGCTGGCAATCAGCAACTGGTAGCCACGGGCGCGGGCGCCCTGTTCCAGCTGCTTGGCGATGCGGGCGTAGCTGGGGTTCTCCAGATCCGGGAGAATGAAGCCCAGGGTGCGGGTGTGCCGGCTGCGCAGGCCAGCGGCCTGCGGGTTGGGCGTGAAGCCGTGGGCCTCGACCACCGCGCGCACGCGCTCGACAGTGCTGTTGCTGATGCGCTGCTGTTCAGCCTTGCCATTGATGACGTAACTGGCAGTGGTCACGGACACACCGGCCAGACGGGCGATATCGCTGAGTTTCACCGAATTTTCCTTGTTATTACCGGGGCTGATCGTGGGACAGGACCGAGTAGTTTGACCCGGCCAGGCTGCCACGCGCAGACGACCATTGTCGCAATTGTCCGACAGGATGGGGCTTTTTCCCCGGAAGATTATCGAGTAACGTGTCCGCTTGGTCAGGTTAAACGTTTCAGCTAAAAATTTTCTGCCGCCGCTGCCGTTCATGCGCAGCCGTTGAACTGGCTGAAATCGCGAATTTCACAACAATACCTCAGTACCCGGCATTTATCGCCAAGGGGCTGCAAAAGGAGAAGGTCATGCTCGAGCTCGCCAAAGAGCAGATAGCCATGGGCCAGACGGCTGTCGACAAAGCCGAGGCCCTGCGCCTGCTGGCGCAGCGGCTGGTGGCCGACGGCCTGGTCGCCGATGGCTATCTGCAAGGCCTGCAAGCCCGCGAGGCGCAGGGTTCCACCTTCCTTGGCCAGGGCATCGCCATCCCCCATGGCACCCCGCAGACCCGCGACCTGGTGTTCGCCACCGGGGTACGCCTGCTGCAGTTCCCCGAGGGCGTCGACTGGGGTGACGGCCAGCGGGTGTACCTGGCCATCGGCATCGCCGCCCGCTCAGACGAGCACCTGCGCCTGCTGCAACTGCTCACCCGCGCCCTGGGCGAAACCGACCTGGCCGAAGCCTTGCGCCGGGCAAGCTCCGCCGAGGCGTTGCTCAAACTGCTGCAAAGCGCACCGCAGGAACTGGCCCTGGACGCGCAGCTGGTCGGCCTGAACCTGCCCGCCGAGGACTTCGACGAACTGGCCTGGCGCGGCGCACGCCTGCTGCAACGCGCCGGTTGCGTCGACAGCGGCTTTGCCGCCGTGCTCCAGCAGGCCGAGCCGCTGCCCCTGGGCGAGGGCCTGTGGTGGTTGCACAGCGAGCGCCAGGTACGCCAGCCGGGCCTGGCCTTCGTCACCCCGCAGCAGCCCCTGCGCTACCGCGACCAGCCGCTGAACGGGCTGTTCTGCCTGGCCAGCCTCGGCGCTGCGCATCAGGCGCTGCTCGAGCGCCTGTGCGAAGTGCTGATCGAAGGCCGCGGGCAGACGCTGTACCAGGCCACCAGCAGCCGCGCCGTGCTCGAAGTGCTGGGCGGCGAGGCGCCGGCTGACTGGCCCAGTGCGCGCATCGCCCTGGCCAACCCCCACGGCCTGCATGCCCGCCCGGCGAAGATCCTGGCGCAACTGGCCAAGGGCTTCGAGGGCGAGATTCGCCTGCGCCTGGTGGACAGCGCGCAGCCGGCGGTGTCGGTCAAGAGCCTGAGCAAGCTGCTCAGCCTGGGGGCCAGGCGCGGGCAAGTGCTGGAGCTGAGCGCCGAGCCGTCCATCGCCAGCGATGCCTTGCCGGCGCTGCTGGCGGCCATCGAGCAAGGTTTGGGCGAGGAGGTCGAGCCACTGCCGGCCACCGCAAGCCTGGCAGCGCCGCTGCCGGCCGAAGCCCTGCAGGCCCCGGCCGCAGGCAGCCGCATCCAGGCGGTAGGCGCGGCACCGGGCATTGCCAGCGGGCCGGCGCATGTCTGCGTGCAACGTGAAATCGACTACCCCCTGCGCGGCGAATCGCCCACGCAGGAGCGGCACAAGCTGCAGCAGGCCATGGCCGTGGTCGGTAGCGACCTGCAAGCGCTGGTGCAGCGCAGCGACAAGGCCATTGGCGAGATCTTCGTCACCCACCAGGAAATGCTCGCCGACCCGGCCCTGAGCGACGATGTCGAGCTGCGCCTGGCCCAGGGCGAGAGCGCGCCGGCGGCGTGGATGGCAGTGATCGAGACGGCCGCGCGCCAGCAGGAGGCGTTGCATGATGCGTTGCTGGCCGAGCGTGCCGCCGACCTGCGCGATGTCGGCCGTCGCGTGCTGGCGCAGTTGTGTGGCGTGCAGGCCCAGGCCGAGCCCGAGCAACCTTATGTGCTGGTGATGGCCGAGGTGGGCCCCTCCGATGTGGCCCGGCTGGACCCGGCGCGGGTCGCCGGCATCGTCACCGCCCATGGCGGCGCCACGGCCCACAGCGCGATCGTCGCCAGGGCCCTGGGCATTCCGGCGGTGGTCGGCGCGGGGGCGGCGGTGCTGCAGCTTGCTGCCGGCACCCCGTTGCTGCTCGATGGCCAGCGCGGAACGCTCAGCGTCGCACCGCCGGCCGCTGAATTGCAGCGTGCGCTGGCCGAACGCGACCAGCGTGAGCAACGCCTGCAAGCCGCCTGGGCCGAGCGCCACGCGCCGGCCGTCACCCGCGACGGCCACGCCGTCGAAGTGTTCGCCAACATCGGCCAGAGCAGCGGCATCGACAAGGTGGTGGAGCAGGGCGCCGAAGGTGTTGGCCTGCTGCGCACCGAACTGTTGTTCATGGCCCACCCCCAGGCGCCGGATGTGGCCACCCAGGAGGCCGAGTACCGCCGCGTGCTCGATGGCCTGGGCGGGCGGCCGCTGGTGGTGCGCACCCTCGATGTGGGCGGTGACAAACCCTTGCCCTATTGGCCGATCGCCGCCGAGGACAACCCGTTCCTCGGCGTGCGTGGGGTACGCCTGACCCTGCAGCGGCCGCAGATCATGGAAGACCAGTTGCGCGCCCTGCTGCGCGCCGCCGACCAGCGCCCGCTGCGGATCATGTTCCCCATGGTCGGCCAGGTGCATGAGTGGCGCGAGGCGCGGGCGATGGTCGAACGCCTGCGCGTGGAAACCCCGGTCGCCGACCTGCAACTGGGCATCATGGTCGAGGTGCCGTCCGCGGCGTTGCTGGCGCCACAGCTTGCGCGCGAGGTGGACTTCTTCAGCATCGGCACCAACGACCTGACCCAGTACACCCTGGCCATCGACCGTGGCCACCCGAGCCTTTCGGCCCAGGCCGACGGCCTGCACCCGGCGGTGCTGAGCCTGATCGACATGACCGTGCGCGCCGCCCATGCCCAGGGCAAGTGGGTGGGCGTGTGCGGCGAGCTGGCCGCCGACCCGCAGGCGGTGGCGGTGCTGCTGGGGCTGGAGGTGGACGAGTTGAGCGTGGCGGCGCGCAGCATTGCCGAAGTCAAGGCACTGGTACGCCAGGCCGATCACCAGACGGCCCGCGCCCTGGCGCGCGAGGCCCTGCAACAAGACAGCGCCGCGGCGGTTCGCGCGCTGGTGGAGCGTTATTGAATGGCCAAGATCCTGACCCTGACCCTGAACCCGGCCCTGGACATCACCGTCAGCCTCGACACCCTGCGCCCCGGGCTGGTCAACCGCGCCCACGAGCAGCAGACCCATGCTGCCGGCAAGGGCCTGAACGTGGCCCAGGTGCTGGCCGACCTGGGGCACAGCGTGACCGTCGGTGGTTTCCTTGGCCAGGGCAACCTGCAGCCATTCGAGGCGTTGATCGAGCAGCGCGGGTTCGTCGACTGCTTCGTCCGCGTGCCGGGCGAAACCCGCAGCAACCTCAAGCTGGTGGAGGCCGATGGCCGCGTCACCGATATCAATGGGCAAGGCCCGCAGGTCGATGACGCTGCCTGCGCAGCGCTGCTGCGGCGCTTGCAAGCGATGGCGCCGGGGCATGACGCGGTGGTGGTGGCCGGCAGCCTGCCGCGTGGCATCAGCCCGGAGTGGTTCCGCCAGTTGCTCGAGCAACTGAAGGCGCTGGGCCTGAAAGTTGCCCTGGACAGCAGCGGCGAAGCGCTGCGCGCCGGCCTGCAGAGCGCGCCGTGGCTGGTCAAGCCGAACACCGAAGAGCTGGGCGAGGTACTGGGCCTGACCGTGAGCAGCGGCGCCGAACAGCGCGCCGCGGCCGAGCGGCTGCTGGCCAGTGGCGTGGAGCATGTGGTGGTGTCGGCGGGCGAGCAGGGGGTCAGCTGGTTTGCCGCAGGCCAGGCGCTGCACGCGCGGCCACCGCAGGTACGCGTGGCCAGTACCGTGGGCGCCGGCGATTCGCTGGTGGCGGGCATGGTCCACGGCCTGCTGTTGGGCGAACCCGCGTCCCAGACCCTGCGCCGCGCCACCGCCATCGCCGCGCTGGCGGTGACCCAGGTCGGCTTCGGCATTGCCGACCCGCACCACCTGGCGCGCCTGCAAGGCGCCGTGCAACTGACAGAACAACAAGAGGGTTGCCGATGAACATTGCCATTGTCACCGCCTGCCCCAACGGCCAGGTGTCCAGCGTGCTCAGTGCACGCCTGCTGGCCGCCGCCGCCCAGCGCCGCGGCTGGAAAACCTGCGTCGAAGTGGTGGATGCCGAGCATCCCGAGCGCCAGCTCAGCGCCGCGCAAATTGCCGAGGCCGACTGGGTGCTGGTGGTCAGCACCGGCCAGGTCGACCTGGGCCGCTTCAGCGGCAAGCGCGTGTACCAGAGCACGCCGGCCGAAGCGCTGGCCGACCGCGAAGGGTTTCTCGACCGCGCGGCAGTCAATGCGCAGGTGCTCGCCGGCGCGCCCACTAGCGCCCAACCGGCGGCGGCCGTGCGCCTGGTTGCCGTCACCGCCTGCCCGACCGGCGTGGCGCACACCTTCATGGCCGCCGAGGCCCTGCAACAGGCCGCGCAGCAACTGGGCTATGCGCTGACCGTGGAAACCCAAGGCTCGGTCGGTGCACGCAACCCACTCTCGGCCCAGGCCATCGCCGAGGCCGACGTGGTGCTGCTGGCCGCCGATATCGAAGTGCCCACAGCCCGCTTCGCCGGCAAGCGCATCTACCGCTGCGGCACCGGCATCGCGCTCAAGCAGGCGCGGGCAACCCTGGACAAGGCGTTGGCCGAAGCCCAGGTCGAAAGCGCAGGCGATGCCGCGCCGGCTGCGGCCAAGGCCGAGAAGGCCGGGGTCTACAAGCACCTGCTCACCGGCGTGTCGTTCATGCTGCCGATGGTGGTGGCCGGCGGCCTGCTGATCGCCTTGTCATTCGTGTTCGGTATCGAGGCCTACAAGGAGCCAGGCACCTTGCCCGCCGCGCTGATGCAGATTGGCGGCGAGGCGGCGTTCAAGCTGATGGTGCCGCTGCTGGCGGGCTATATCGCCTGGTCCATCGCCGACCGCCCGGGCCTGGCGCCGGGCATGATCGGCGGTTTGCTGGCGAGCACCCTGGGCGCCGGTTTCATCGGCGGCATCGTCGCCGGTTTTCTCGCCGGCTACAGCGCCAAGGCGATCGCCCGCTGGGCGCGCCTGCCCAGCAGCCTCGACGCGCTCAAGCCGATTCTGATCATTCCGCTGCTGGCCAGCCTGTTCACCGGCCTGGTGATGATCTACGTGGTCGGCCAGCCGGTGGCGGCGATGCTCGAAGGGCTCACGCATTTTCTCGACAGCATGGGCACCACCAACGCCATTCTGCTCGGCCTGCTGCTGGGCGGCATGATGTGCGTCGACCTGGGCGGGCCGATCAACAAGGCGGCCTATGCCTTCTCGGTGGGGCTGCTGGCGTCGTCGAGCTATGCGCCGATGGCGGCGACCATGGCCGCCGGCATGGTGCCGCCGATCGGCCTGGGCATCGCCACCTTCCTGGCCCGGCGCAAGTTCGCCCAGAGCGAGCGCGAGGCGGGCAAGGCGGCGTTGGCGCTGGGCTTGTGCTTCATCTCGGAGGGGGCGATTCCGTTCGCGGCCAAGGACCCATTGCGGGTGATCCCGGCGAGCATTGCCGGCGGGGCGTTGACCGGGGCGCTGTCGATGTACTTTGGCTGCAAGCTGATGGCGCCGCATGGTGGGCTGTTCGTGTTGCTGATACCCAATGCGATCAACCACGCGTTGCTGTACCTGCTGGCGATCGTGGCGGGGAGTTTGCTGACGGCGGTGGTGTATGCCGTGATCAAGAAGAGCGAGCGGGTGGAGCTGGCAGTGGCGCCCGTGAAGGGTTGAGGGCCTCATCGCCGGCAAGCCGGCTCCCACAGGTACAGCACAGGCTTCAAGGCCTGTGTTTACCCTGTGGGAGCCGGCTTGCCGGCGATAGGGCCAAAACTGGCCCCCTCATTTGCGATGCTTCTGCCGCAATGGCACCAGCAAATCCCCCAGGCCGTTATGGTCGACCTCGTGCATCAACGCCAGCAACCCACCCAGTTCCCCCGCCGGAAAGCCCTTGCGCGCAAACCAGGCCAGGTAGTCACCCGGCAGGTCGGCAATGATCCGCCCCTGGTATTTGCCAAAAGGCATCGTGCGCGTGACCAGCAGTTCGAGGGTTTCCGGTTTCATGGGTAAGGCCTGCAGGGGAAGAGCGCCGACCATACTGCAATCTGCACGAGCGCCCAAGCGGCAATCATGCATAACGCCGTTTCACACATTCCTGCCTTTGATGGTAAATAATTGATTTTAAAGAGTTTTATTTTTGGGTGAGGCTTGGCACGAAGGCTGCTCCTGATTACATGACTATCACCTGCCAAGGAGTTAAACCATGAGCAACCCCAACAAAGACGTGATCGACGTACTCAACGACCTGATCGAGTACAGCAAGGACGGCGAAAAGGGTTTCAAGACTTCGGCCGATGATGTGAAGAACCCGGAACTCAAGGCCTTCTTCGTGCAGCGCGCCGGCGAATGCTCCAGTGCCGCCGCCGAGCTGCAAAGCGAAGTGCGCCGCCTGGGCGGTGACCCGGAAACCTCCACCAGCATCAGCGGCGACATGCACCGCGGCTGGGTCAACCTCAAGTCGATGGTCACCGGCAAGGACGAAGAAGCGGTGCTCAACGAAGTCGAGCGCGGCGAGGACCACGCCCTCAAGGCCTACAAGGAAGCCCGCGAGAAGCTGGTCAAGCTGGGCCGCGCTGCCAGCGACCAGAGCTACGCACTGGTCGAGAAGCAACTGCAAGGCGTGCAACGCAACCACGACCAGGTAAAGGCGCTGCGCAACGCTGCCCGCGCCCGCTCCTAAGCGGCTGGCCCCTCTACTCGGTTGCGGCCTTTGGCCTTGGCCCGGTAGAGGGCTTCGTCCGCATCACCCAGCACCCGGGTCAGGTCGTGCTGGGTGCCGGGGATGAACACGCCGATGCCGATGCTGACCGTCACCGCACGGGCATCATCGGCAAACGGCGCCAAGCCTTCCACGCTGGCGCGAATGCGTTCTGCCAGCAGCAGCGCACCCGGCAGCTCGGTCTCCGGCAAGATCACCTGAAACTCCTCCCCCCCATAGCGCGCCGCCAGGTCGGCAGGCCGGCGCAGGCACTGTTCGATGGCCTTGGCCACCTCGCGCAGCGCATGGTCGCCACCGGCATGCCCATGGCGCTGGTTGAACGCCTTGAAATGATCCACATCCACCATCATCACCGCCAGCGGCTTGCGGTTGCGCTGGGCGCGTGCCCATTCCAGGCGCAGCACCTGGTCCAGCCGGCGGCGGTTGGCAAGGCCGGTGAGGCTGTCGGTGGCGGCCAGGGTCGCCAGGCTCTGTTCGGCTTCGTGACGGCGCTGTAGCTCACGGCCCAGCAGCAAGGTCAGCCAGAGGATGCCCACGCACAGTACGCCGGTGGCCACGCTGACCAGTATCGCGGTGCGCCGCCACGACTCGAACACCTCGTCGGCCGAGTGCACCACCATCACGATCAGCGGCAGGTCGGCCACCCGGGCGAAGGTGAACATGCGCTGGTCCCCGGTGGTGCTCGAACGTGCCGTGAAGCTGCCGCTGCGCTCGCCGAGCATGCGCTTGAAGTTGGGCCGCTCGCGGTAGTTGCTGCCGATCAGCGGGTCGTCTGGCCGGGTAGGTTGCCGGGCGAGCAGCTGGCCATTGGCGTTGAACAGGTTGATGCTGCTGTCGTCGCCGATGTCCAGGCGCTGGAACAGTTCGTTGAAATAGGAAAGGCGCAAGGCGCCTGCGGCCAAGCCTGCGAACTCGCCGTTGGGGCCGGAAATGCGCCGGCTGAAGCTGATGCACCAGTCCAGGTCGCCCAGCCGCGCCTTGAACGGCGGGCCCACCAGCAAACCGAGGTTGGGGTCGTTCAGGTGCGCTTTGAACACGCCGGTGTCGGCGAAGTTGGCCTTGCGCGGCACGATGCTGGTGGAGTCGCCCACCACATTGCCGGCCTTGTCCAGCCACAGCACATCGCCGCGTTTCTTGTCGACGAAGGCTTCGTTGAACAGCAGGCGTTGGCGCAGCGCACCGGGGATCTCGGGCAGCTCCTTGCGGTTGACCGCCCAGATCAGGCCCTGCAGGGACTGATCGTAGAGTTCGGCATTGCGCAGGATGTCGCTTTCGATCAGTTGCACGATGTTGTTCGAGGCGCGGATGGCCGATTGCTCGACGCTGTCACGCTCGCGGGCCAGCAGGTAGCTGACGATGGCCACGATCGCGAGCACGGCAAGGCAACTGCCCAGGTTGAGGATCAGCTCGGGGTGCGACCTGTAGAGTGCGAGACGCGGTAATCGAGTGGGCATGCGCGCTACTGCTGAGGCAGGGCCATTTGCGGCGGCGACATTCTAGGGGTGCAGGGATTGTCGAACAAGATTTGTCCGACGGAATCGTGCGTGGGAGCGGGCGAACCCGCTCCCGCAAGGGTCAGAAGATGTTCACCGGATAATCGACGATCACCCGCAGTTCGTCGTTGTCGCTGTTGCTGTCGATCGACGCATAGCCCTGGCTGCCGCGGTGGGTGGCATAGCGCAGCAGGACCGACAGGTCCTTGAAGTCGCCTTCCTGGAACACGTATTTCACGTCCAGGTCGCGCTCCCAGTGCATGGCGTTCTTGCCATCGGCGCGGTAGTAGTCGTAGTGGCTGGTGTCGCGGCTGGCCTTGGTCAGGTCCGCCTCGCCGCGCGAGTACGATACGGTGGTGCTCAGGCCTGGGATGCCGACGCCGGCGAAGTTGTAGCCGTACTGCAGCTTCCACGAACGCTCGTTCGGGGCGTTGAAGTCCGAGTACATGCGCGAGTTGTCCAGGTACACGCTGTCGCCCAGGTTGATGTAGTCGAACGGCGTGTTGCCGTTGACCCGCTGGTAGGCGGCGGTGACGCTGTGGTAACCGGCATTGACCGTGAAGTGCAGGCTGTAGGTGTTGTTGTCGATCTTGCCCAGCAGCGCCTGGCCGGTGTCCTGGGTGTGGTAGAAGTGCACGCCCGGGTTCAGGCTGACCAGGTCGTTGACCACGTAGGTGTAGTCGAAGTCGGCGTAGTACTGGTTCCAGATGTCCTTCAGCTCAGCGGCATACAGGTTGGCGGTGATGTTCTCGGTGCCGCTCCAGGACGCGCCGGCCCAGTTCAGGTGCTTGCTCTTGTCGTGTTCGTCCAGCGCACCGTAGTAGGTGTCGATGCGGCGGTGGCCGCTCTGGTTGTACGGGTGGGTGAAGCTGACCTGGCCGCCTTCGAGCAGCAGCCCGTCGATGCTGGTATTGGTCAGGCTCACGCCGCGGAAGGTCTGCGGCAGCATGCGGGTTTCACCGCCGGCGATCACCGGGTTGGTGAGGAACAGGTCACCGGCCTTGAGCTCGGTGTCGAACGCCTTGAGCTTGACCGCAGCGCCGGCCGTGGAGAACGAGTGCGGGGCGGCGCCCAGTTCACCGTCGTCCTTGTAGTGCGACGGCAGGATGCTGGTGCCGGCATGGCCGCCACCGCCGTCGAGCTTCAGGCCCAGCATGGCATGGGCGTCGAGGCCGAAACCCACCACCCCAGGGGTGTAGCCGGACTCGAAACGGGCGACTGCGCCCTGGCCCCACTCGCGCTTGTCGCGCACGCCACTGTTGAGGTTGTTGCGGTTGAAGTAGGCATTACGCAAATGCAGGTTGAACGTCGAGCCTTCGATAAAGCCATCAGCCTTGTCTTCATCTGCCTGGGCGGCGAACGGCATCGTTGCAGTCAATGCAATGAACAACGGGGTAAAACGAAACGCGGAAGGCACCGGTACTAGCTCCTTTGGTCGGGCGGTGGGGCAGTTTTTATTTTTTGAATG
This sequence comes from Pseudomonas faucium, assembly GCF_021602585.1. Lineage (GTDB taxonomy): Bacteria > Pseudomonadota > Gammaproteobacteria > Pseudomonadales > Pseudomonadaceae > Aquipseudomonas > Aquipseudomonas faucium. The sequence goes on along the minus strand of NZ_BQIP01000006.1, from coordinate 28,827 downwards.
TGCAACTTTCTTGTTAGAGACGTAACAACCGGGCTGATCGTTAAAGCACATAAAAAAAGCCGCTGATTGGCAGCGGCTTTAAAAGGCTAACATATCGGCACCGGTGGTGCCCATGGCGTAGCCGAGGGAAATCTGGAGCAGCGGCGAACAGCAATCAGCTGTCCGCGTTGGCATCGCTTTGAACTTTGGAAGCGGTCTGTTCCGAGGCTTTTACGGCGTCTGCCTGGTGGGCGACAGCTTCGCGGGCATCTTGGTGAACAGCGGCAAGCTCAGCATTACGGGCGACGAAGGCCGGCGACTCTTCAGCCATGGCCAGGGGCGACAACAACAGGGAAGACAGAACGAAAACGCTGGCAATACCCATACTGTTGGACATTTTGAAACTACCTTCTTGCGGTGCAAGTGCTAATGAGGACAGGGCTAAAGTTAGTCGTTTAATGGCCCTGGAAACAGCGTCCGTGGTGATAAGCACTGTTGCGCAAAAGGTAACGATCATCTGGAAAAGCAATTAGACTTTCGCCCCAAACCCGCGTGTTTGAGCGCTTGGCAGGCGAATGCCAAAGGTATTGGCGCCGGCTTCGCTCTGAACGAAAACATCGCCCCCATGCATCAGCGCAATGGCTTTGACGATGGCCAGGCCCAAGCCATGGTTGCCGCCGCCACTGTTGCTGCGCGCCGCATCCACCCGGTAGAAACGCTCGAACAGCAGCGGCAGGTGGGCATCGTCGATGGCCGGCCCCGGGTTGCTCACGGCGATGCTGGCCTGTTGCGCCCCGGCATCGATATGCACGCGGATCACCTGGTTGGGCGCGGTGTGTTGCACGGCATTGTTCAGCAGGTTGATCAGCGCCCGGCGCAGCTGGGCTTTTTCGATCGGCGCCTGGGCGTCGCCGCTGACCGACACGCTGACCTGGGCGTCTTCGAGGATGTAGTCCAGGTAGTCGAGGGTGGTGGCGACTTCCTCGGCCAGTGACACCTGGGTCAGGGCGGTGGCCTTGCTGCCCTGGTCGGCGCTGGCGAGGAACAGCATGTCGTTGATGATGCTGCGCAGCCGTTCGAGCTCTTCGAGGTTCGATTGCAGCACTTCGAAGTAGTGCTCGGCGCTGCGCCCGCGGGTGAGCGCGACCTGGGTCTGGCCGATCAGGTTGGTCAGCGGCGAGCGCAATTCGTGGGCGACGTCGGCGTTGAACGCCTCCAGCCGCGAATAGGCCTGGCTGACCCGGTCGAGGGCGGCGTTGAAGGCGCCGGCGAACTGCGCCAGCTCCGGCGCCAGGTCGTGGGTTTGCAGGCGGCCGTCCAGGCGCGGCGGGGCCAGCGCCTGGGCTTCGTTGGACAACGCCAGCAGCGGGCGCAGGCCGATCCGGGCGACCCAGTACCCCAGCACCGAAGCCAGCAACACACCCAGCACCGCCAGCCCGACGATGGCCACCAGCAAGCTGTGCTGCGCCTGCCAGAAGGTTTCCGTGTCGATACCGATCAGAAAGCGCAGCGGCGGGCGCTCGGCCACGGCCGGCAGTTCGCTGACCAGCACCTTGTACGCGTAGGGGCGCTCGGGCAGGCGCAGGTCGCGCATGCCTTGCGGGCCTTCGGCGAACGCGCGCACCAGCTCGCTGGGGTGGCCGTATTCGAAGGCCGGGTTGCTGCTCACCACCCAGAAGCGGATGCGCTTGTCTTCTTCGCTGAGCAAGTTGAGCTTGTTGCTGATCTTGGCCCAGTGCTCGGGCGTGCCGAAGCGGTTGAGGGTGGATTCGAGCACGCTGTAGCGCGCATCGAGCTCGGCCGCCGGCAGCAGGTCGAGGCTGCGGTCGACCTGGCGATACAGCGCCGAGCCGATCAGCACGAACACCCCCAGCGCCACCAGGATGAACAGCGCCGACAGGCGCAGGGCGATGGAGTTAACCGGCACGGTTTTCCAGGACATAGCCCATGCCTCGGATGGTGTGCAGCAGCTTGTTGTCGAATGGCCCGTCGAGCTTGGCGCGCAGGCGTTTGATGGCGACCTCGACGACATTCGCGTCGCTGTCGAAGTTGATGTCCCAGACCAGCTCGGCGATGGCGGTCTTGGACAGGATCTCGCCCTGGCGCCGGGCCAGCACGCTGAGCAGCGAGAACTCCTTGGCGGTCAGGTCCAGGCGGGTGCCGGCGCGGCTGGCCTTGCGCGCCATGAGGTCGATCCACAGGTCGCCAACCTGCACCTGCAGCGGCTCGTGGCTGCTGCTGCGGCGGGTCAGGGCCTGCAGGCGGGCAACCAGTTCGAGGAACGAGAACGGTTTGCCCAGGTAGTCGTCGGCACCTTCGCGCAGGCCATGGATGCGGTCTTCGACGCGCTCGCGGGCGGTGAGCATGATCACCGGCGTCTGCTTGCGCGCGCGCAGGGCGCGCAGCACGCCGTAGCCATCCAGGCCCGGCAGCATCACGTCGAGCACGATCACTGCGTAGTCGCCTTCAAGGGCCATGTGCAGCCCGTCGATGCCGTCGCGTGCAAGGTCGACGGTGAAGCCTTGCTCGCTCAGGCCGCGATGCAGGTAGTCGGCGGTTTTTTCTTCGTCTTCGATGATCAGCACACGCATGGTCTTGTCTCAGCTGGCACTTGGCGCGGCCGCAGCGGCCGCCTGGCGGCGATGGAACAGGCGCTCCAGGGCCAAGTATATGACCGGGGTGGTGAACAGCGTCAGCGCCTGGCTCACCAACAGGCCGCCGACCACGGCGATGCCCAGCGGCTGGCGCAGTTCGGCGCCGGTGCCGAAGCCGAACATCAGCGGCACCGCGCCGAGCAGCGCGGCCAGGGTGGTCATGATGATCGGGCGAAAGCGCACCAGGCACGCCTGGCGGATCGCCTGCTCGGGTGTCATGCCCTGGTGGCGCTGGGCTTCGAGGGCGAAGTCGATGAGCAGGATGCCGTTCTTCTTGACGATGCCGATCAGCAGCACCACGCCGATCAGGCCCATGATGCTGAAGTCCTGCCCGCTGGCCCAGAGCAGGATGATCGCGCCCAGGCCCGCCGAGGGCAGCGTCGAGATGATGGTCAGCGGGTGGACGAAGCTTTCGTACAGCACGCCGAGGATGATGTACACCGCCACCAGCGCGGCGAGGATCAGGTACGGCTGGCTCGACAGCGAGCTCTGGAAGGCCTGGGCGGCGCCCTGGAAGTTGCCGGCGATGGAGTCGGGCATGCCCAGTTCGCGCTGGGTGCGTTCGAGGATCTGCACCGCATCGCCCAGGGCCACGCCGGGCGCCAGGTTGAACGACAGGTTGGCGGCCGGGAACAGGCCGTCGTGGCTGATCGACAGCGGCCCGGTGCTGGGCGCTGCCACGTGGGCCAGGGCCGACAACGGCACCATCTCGTTGGTCAGCGGCGAGCGCAGGTAGAAGAAGTTGAGGCTTTCGGCCTTGCCGCGCTGGCGCGCATCGAGCTCGAGAATCACCTTGTACTGGTTGGTTTCGGTCTGGAATTCGCTGATCTGCCGCTGGCCGAAGGCGTCGTACAGCGCCTGGTCGACGTCGGTGGTGGTCAGGCCGAAGCGCGCTGCGGCCTGGCGGTCGATGTCGATGCGCGTGACGCTGGCGCCCAGCTGCAGGTCGTTGGACAGGTCGCGAAACGCCGGGTTTTCCTTCAGGCGCTCGGTCAGGCGCTGGGTCCACAGGTTCAGGGCCACGCCGTCGTTGCTCTTGAGCACGTACTGGTACTGGGTGCGCGATGGCCCGGAGCTGAGGTTGATGTCCTGGCCGGCGCGCAGGTACAGGACGATGCCGGGTACCTGGGCGAGTTTCGGGCGAATGCGGTCGATCCACTCGCTGGCCGACACGTCGCGCTCGCCGCGGGGCTTGAGCGAAATCCAGAAGCGGCCGTTGGCGATGGTCTGGTTGCTGCCGGTGACCCCGACCGAGTGCGAATAGGCGCGCACGGCCGGGTCATCACCGATGATCTTCGCCACCGCCAGGTGTTTTTCGATCATCGAGGGGTAGGAAACGTCTGCCGCTGCCTCGGTGGTGCCGAGGATGAAGCCGGTGTCCTGCAGCGGGAAGAAGCCCTTGGGGATGCCGATATAGCCGGCCACCGCCAGCGCCAGGGTGATGCCGAACACACCGAGGGTCAGGCGCCGGTGGGCCAGGGCGCGGTCCAGGCCCCTTTCGTACCAGCCCAGCAGGCGCGCACCGAAACCGCCGCCGTGCTCGCTGGGCGGGCGGCGCATGAACAGGGCGGCGAGGGTCGGCGCCAGGGTCAGCGACACCACTACCGAGATCAGGATGGTGGCCGTGGCGGTCAGGGCGAACTCCTTGAACAGGCGCCCGACCACGCCGCCCATGAACAGCAGCGGAATGAACGCGGCGATCAGCGAGAAGCTGATCGACACCACGGTGAAGCCGATCTCGCCGGCGCCCCTGAGCGCCGCCGTGCGGCTGTCGTCGCCGGCCTCCAGGTGACGGTGGATGTTCTCCACCACGACGATGGCGTCATCGACCACGAAGCCCACGGCGATGACGATGGCCACCAGGGTCAGGTTGTTGAGGCTGAAGCCCAGCACGTACATCAGCGCGCAGCTGGCGATCAGCGACACCCCGAGCACGCTGGAGACGATGAAGGTGGCCGACCACTGGCGCAGGAACAGCGCCATCACCCCGATCACCAGCGCCACGGCGATCATCAGCGTCAGTTCCACTTCATGCAGCGATGCGCGGATGGTCTGGGTGCGGTCCTGCAGCACCGATACCTCGACCGAGGCCGGCAGCATCTCCTGCAGCCGGGGCAGGGCGTCGAGCACCCGGTCCACGGTGTCGACGATGTTGGCCCCCGGCTGGCGGAAGATCACCAGGTTCAGCCCCGGCTGGTCGCCGGACCAGGCCTTGACGTAGGCGTTCTCGGCGCCGTTGATCACCTTGGCCACGTCGGCCAGGTGCACCGGCGCGCCATTGCGGTAGCTGACGATCAGCTTGGCGTAGTCCTCGGGGTGGAACAGCTGGTCGTTGGCGGCGATGGTCGACACGCTGTGCTCGCCGTACAGCGCGCCCTTGGCCAGGTTCAGGCTGGTTTGCTGGATGGCCAGGCGCACGTCGGCCAGGGTCAGGCCGATGGCCGCGAGTTTCTCCGGCTGCGCCTGCACCCGGATCGCCGGGCGCAGCTGCCCGGTGATGTTGATCAGGCCGACCCCGTCGATCTGGCTGAGCTGGCGGGCCAGCAGGGTTTCGGCGTAGTCGCTGAGCTCGTTGCCGGGCATCTGCGCGGAGCTGACGGTGAGGATCAGCACCGGGCTGTCGGCCGGGTTGACCTTGCGCCAGGTCGGCGGGCTCGGCAGGTCCTGGGGCAGGCGCGCGGTGGCGGTGTTGATCGCTGCCTGCACTTCCTGGGCGGCGGTGTCGATGTTCTTGTCCAGGGTGAACTGCAGGATCAGCGTGGTCGAGCCCAGGGCACTGCTGCTGGTCATCTGGGTCATGCCGGGGATGGCGCTGAACTGCACTTCCAGCGGCGTTGCCACCGACGAGGCCATGGTCTCGGGGCTGGCACCGGGCAACTGGGCGGTGACCTGGATGGTCGGGAAATCGGCCTCGGGCAGCGGCGCCACCGGCAGGCGGGGGAAGGCGATGGCACCCAGCAGCACCAGGGCGAAGGTCAGCAGCAGGGTGGCGATGGGGTGGTCGATGCACCAGGCCGAGACGCCATTGCGGGTGTTCATGGCTGGCTCCTGCGGTCGGCCATCTCGGCCGGTGCCGGGGCGTCTGGGGTGATCTCGACTCGGGCGCCGGGCTTGAGCCGCGACTGGCCGTCGAGCACCAGGCGGTCACCGGCCTTGACCCCGGCGACGATGTTCAGCGTGCTGTCCTGGTACAGCACCTTGACCGGCACGCTGGTGACCTTGTCGCCCTCCACGCGGTAGACGAAGTGGCCATCGATGCTGCGCTGCACCACCGGCGGCGGCACCACCAGTGCGTTTTCGTCCAGCGCCGTGCGCAGGCGCACGGTGACCAGCTGACCCGGCCACAGGCGGCCGTCCTTGTTGTCGAACTCGGCCTTCACCCGCACCGTGCCGGTGTTGGCGGAAATCTGGTTGTCGATCAGTGCCAGGCGGCCTTCGCCCAGCAGGCTGCGCTCGCCGTCGGCATCCATGTAGGCCTCGACGTGCGCAGGTGTCGGCGCCTTGAGCAGGGTTTGCAAGGTCGGCAGCATTTGTTGCGGCAGGGAGAATTCCACGGCGATCGGGTCGATCTGGGTCACGCTGAACAGGCCCTGGGCATCGCTGGTGCGCACCAGGTTGCCGGGGTCGACGTTGCGGATGCCGACGCGGCCTGTAACTGGCGAGCGGATCTGCGTGTAGGAAAGCTGCACCTGTGCGTTGGCAATGGCCGCCTGGTTGCCCTTGACCGTGGCCTGCAGCTGGTTGACCAGCGCCTGTTGCTGGTCGAGGGTCTGCTTGGACACCCCGTCATCGGTGCTCAGCAGCTTGTAGCGCTTGAGGTCGACCCCGGCCACCTGGATCTGTGCCTGGCTCTGGCCGAGCTGGGCGCGGGCCTGGTCGAGCGAGGCGCTGATGCTGCGATCGTCGAGGGTGGCGAGCAGGTCGCCTTCCTTGACCCATTGGCCTTCCTTGACCAGCACCTGGGTCAGGATGCCCTCGACCTGCGGGCGCACCTCGACGCTGTGCAGCGACAGCACCGAACCGATGGCACTGGCATAGCGCGGCACGTCCTGCTGGGCAACGCTGACCACGCGGACCGGGATGGCGGCTTGCGCACGGCTGGCAGGCACTTCGTGCCGTTGGCCGTACCAGATGCCCAATGCGGCCAGGGCGAGCAGTGCCGTGGTGGCCAGGAGGAGAGAGCGGGAAGGACGTCGCATCGGCGCGGGCACCTTGGCCAAGAGGGGGGAAATGGTTGTCTGTACTGAAGCTTATAGCCCCTGAACCGGGTCGGGAGCGTGACGTCTGGCTGACAGCGCTGACAGTTTCGCAGGGTGGGGTGTCAGCACCGGCCCTATCGCCGGCAAGCCGGCTCCCACAGGTACAGCGCAGTTCTCGACATCTGCGGCGTTACCTGTGGGAGCCGGCTTGCCGGCGATAGGGCCGGTACTGACTACCTAGAACCCAATGAAGGCGTAGTACACCGGTGTTTCGCTGGTGGTCTGCAGGCCCAGCGCATGCAGCTCCGCTGCCAAACCTCCATCGCTCACATGCAAAGTCCACACTGCACCGTCGGCCACCGCCACCTGCTGCAACGCCGCCGCGAACGCCGCCATCTCTGGCAAATAAGCGGTAAACCCATTGCCCTTGAGCGCACTGCAGGTCATCCCCAACGCCTGGCACACCGCCACCTTGGCCGCGATATCGTCACGGTCGGCCTGGCGCGAGGCCTGCACCAGGGCGGCCAGCTGCGGGTCGACCGGCTGCGTGCCGTGGATCAGCTCAGGGCCTTGTTCCCAGGCTTCGGGCGGGCAGTCCTTGTTCTCGGGCCGCAGTGGAATGTGCGGGTTGATTTCCACCGGGTAGATACGGCAGACCAGTGGCCGGTTTTCGTAGATGGTGCACAGGTCGTTGTCATCGAGGTTGCGGCAACGCCCGGGGTTGAACGCGGCGAAGGTCACCGCCACGCGCACCTCGCCCGCACCGCAAGGCACCGGGTGCGAGCGGCGCAGCACATGCTCGCGCTGGTCGGCCGGCATGCCCGGGCCATCGGCCACGAACCCTTCGATCAACACCACCACCTGGCCGCCGGCAGCTGCCCATTGGCGCGACTCAGCCAGGGTCAGCGGCACGTGGTGGCCGGTGCAGCACTTGCCGCAGCCGGTACAGGCAAAACGCAGGTTTTCGTTCACTTGGCGTCAGGGTTCCATTCGCTGACGAAGGCGCGTTGCTGGCGGCGGTCGTACAGGCACAGCTCGGTGCCGGTGCGCTGCTGCATGTGCTTCTGTGGGTAGACGCCTTCGACCAGCAGGGCACTGAAGCCGACCTGGTCATCGAATTCGGCCGGCTTGCCACGAGCGTGGGCATCCTTGAACTGGCTGGCGGCCAGGCAGGCTTTGAGCATCTGCTGGCGCTGCTCGTTCCAGGCCTGGCTGGTGGAGGCCTGGGCAATGCCGCTGAACAGTGCGCAAGCGATGAGGAGGGAGCTGTAGGACTTCATGACGCGGTTCCGACGAATGATCCGAGGGGCGCGAATTATGCCCGAGTCATCCCCGGCCGTGGGCCGAGGAGTTTGTCGCTGAATATAACAACACGGTTGTTCAGCGCTCGGCAAACACCACGGTGCGCGCGGCGACCACCAGGCAGTCGGTGAGCTCGGGCGAGGAGAACTTGGTGAGGATGGCATTGGCCCCGGCCAGGCGGGCCTTCTCGCCGCTCATCACGCTGTCCAGCGAGGTGTGCAGGAGAATGTACAGGTGCTGGAAGTCCGGCGTCTCGCGCAGGGTGCGGGTGAAGGCGTAGCCATCCATTTCCGACATTTCGATGTCGGAGACGATGATGTTGATTTCCTGCGCGGTGCCTTGCAGCTCCAGCAGCACGTTGATCGCATCCTTGGCACTGCGCGCGGTGTGGCACTCGATGCCGAGGTTGCGCAGGGTGTGCACCGACTGCTGCAGGGCCACCTGGCTGTCGTCCACCACCAGGATATTGGCGGCAGCCAGCAGGCTGGCGTCTTCCTCGCCGAGTTCGCCAGGGTGCGCCACGGGCTGGGGCGGGGCGATGGCGTGGATGACTTTCTCGATGTCCAGCACCTGCACCAGGTTGTCGTCCACCCGGGTCACACCGGTGATGTACGAGCGGTTGCCCGAGCCAAAGGGCGGCGGTTTGATGTCGGTGCTCAGGCAGTGGACGATGCGGCTCACCGCCTGCACGTGCAGGCCTTGGCGCGAGCGGCTGATCTCGGTGACGATCAGGCAGCCGCCGTCGGGGTCGGCCAGCGGGCGTTCGCCGATGGCGCGTGACAGGTCGATCACCGACAGCGAGTTGCCGCGCAGGGTGGCCACGCCTTTCACATGCGGGTGCGATTCGGGCAGCTTGGTCAATGGCGGGCAGGGGATGATCTCGCTGACCTTGAGCAGGTTGATTGCCATCAGCTTGCCGCTGCGCAGGGTGAACAGCAGCAGCGACAGCGAGTCCGCGCGAGCGTTTTGCGTGGCCATGGGGACCTTCGTGGTGGGAAACAGGGGATAACGGGTTATCGGCCTGTTTGCCTGGGGCTTTAGCGTGGTCGAGCCGTTGAGGGCCCTATCGCCGGCAAGCCGGCTCCCACAGGTACCGAGCACACCCCAATCCCTGTGGGAGCCAGCTTGCCGGCGATGGCCGCGCAGCGGCCCTCAGCGCTCGCGCAGGGCCTCGCGGGCGCGGTTCAGCGGTTTGATCAGGTAGTCGAGGATGGTCTTCTCGCCGGTGCGGATATCCACCGTGGCAATCATCCCCGGGACGATGGCAAAGCGCTTGCCGGCCTTGTTCTGCAGGCTGTCCTGCTCGGTGCGGATGAACACCCGGTAATAGTAGATTTCCGGTTTCACCTCATCTTGCAGGGTGTCGGGCGATATCCCCACCACCTTGCCGTCCAGCCCGCCATACACCGAATAGTCATAGGCACTGATCTTCACCTTGGCCGCCTGGTCGGGGTGGATGAAGGCGATGTCCCGTGGCGCGATGCGGGTTTCGATCAGCAGCCGCTCGTCCATCGGCACGATCTTCATCACCTGCCCACCCGGCTGCACCACGCCGCCCAAGGTGTTGACCTCGATGTCCTTGACGATGCCGCGCACCGGCGAGCGCAAGGTCAGGCGCGACAGCGAATCGCTGCGCCCGCGGATCACCTCCGACAGGCTGTCGGCCTCGGCGCTGGCCTTGGCCAGCTCTTCGCGGGCGCGCACCAGGTAGTCGGAGCGGGCTTCGTTGGCCTTGAGCTCCAGCTCCGAGCGCTGGCGGTTCAGGCGGATCACCTCGACCCGGCTGGAAGCGCCCATCTTGGCCAGGTTCTCGGTGATCTTCAGTTCGCTGCGCACCAGCCGCAGCGAGTCCTCGATACCTGCCAGGGTCTGCTCCAGGCCACGCCTGCGGGTTTCGTAGAGGGCGGTTTCGGCGTCGATCAGCTCGGGGGAATCACGCAGGCTCTCGGGGAAGCTCAGCGGCTTGCCGGTGACCTCGGCGCGCAGCCGCGCCACGCTGGCCTTGGCCGCGCGGTACTTGGCCTCGCTCTCGCCGACACTGGAGGCGGTCTTGGTCGGGTCGAGCTGGGCCAGCACCTGGCCGCGCTCGACCAGATCGCCCTCGGCCACGTTCATCTCGGCGACGATGCCGCCCTCGAACGACTGGATCACCTGCTCGCGCGAGCTGGGGATCACCTTGCCGGTGCCGGTGGACACCTCGGTCACCTCGAACCAGGCGGCCCAGCCGAGGAACGCCGCCAGCATCAGCGCGCAGAGCAGGATGACCCGCCCGGCGCGCAGCACCGCCTGGTCATCCTGGCCGTCCAGGTAGGACGCGGGGAGTTCGTGGTTGCTCATGCCTGGCCTCCTTGCAGTTTTGCCAGGGCGGCTTCGCGGCTGTCGTCGATGACGATGCGCCCGCCATCCAGCACGATGATCCGATCGACCCGCTGCAGCACGCTCAAGCGGTGGGTGGCGATCACCAGGGTACGGCCTTGGCAGAAGCGGTCGAGGTTGTCGAGCAGCTTGCGTTCGGTCATGTCGTCCAGCGAGGCGGTGGGCTCGTCCAGCAGCAATACCTGCGGCTGGCGCACCAGCAGGCGTGACAGCACCAGGGCCTGGCGCTGCCCGCCCGACAGGCCTATGCCACCTTCGAGGATCAGGTGGTCCAGGCCCTTGGGCAGGCGCCGGACGAAGTCCAGGGCGCCAGTGGCGGCCAGCGCTGCCACCAGCTCCTGGTCGCTGGCCTGGCCGGCGCCGAGGGTGAGGTTTTCCCGCAGGGTGCCGTGGAACAGCCGTGCGTACTGGGGCAGCAGGCCGACGTCGCGGCGCAGGTCGGCCGGGTCGAGGTGGGCCAGGGCAATGCCGTCGAGGGTGACTTCGCCTTCGACCAGGTCCATGGCCCCGCCCAGGGCCTGCAGCAAGGTCGACTTGCCGGCGCCGTTGCGCCCCAGCACGGCGATGCGTTCGCCCGGCTGGATGTCGAGCTGGCCGATGTTCAGCACCGGTGGCGCTTCGGCGTCGTAGCGGAAGTTGGCCTGGCGCAGGCTGTACTCGCCGCGGATGGCCGGCAGGTGCACGCGGGCTTCGCCCTCGGGGTGGTCGACCGGCGACTGCATCAGCTTGTCCAGGCCCTGCAGCGCCACCTTGGCCTGCTGCCAGCGGGTCAGCACATGGGTGAGCTGGGCCAGCGGCGCCATCATCCGCGACGACAGCATCGAGGCGGCCACCAGGCTACCGGTGGTGAGGTCGCCGGCGATCACCATGGGCGCACCGATAACGATCACCACGGCGAACACCGCGCCCTGTACGTTCTGGGTCCAGGTCACCAGGCCGTTGGTCAGGGTGCGCAGGCGCAGGTTGGTGTGGGCACAGGCGGCGTTGTACTGGTTCCACTGCCGCTCGAAACGCGCTTCGGCCTGCAGCGCCTTGATCTCGTCCAGGCCCTGGATGCTTTCCACCAGCATGGCATTGCGCAGCGACGACTCGCGCATCGAGGCGTTGGCCAGGCGCGCCAGCCGGCGTTGCGCGAGCAGCCCCGGCAGCACCATCGCCAGCAGTGCCACCAGCGGGATCAGCACCAGCACCCCGCCAATCAGCCAGAACACGAACAGGAACAGCAGGAAGAACGGCAGGTCGGCCAGGGCCGTGGCGGTGCTGGAGGTGATCAGGTCGCGGATCGACTCCAGCTCGCGCAACTGCGAGATGAACGAGCCGGTGGATTTCGGCCGCGCCGAGTTGCGCAGGCGCAGGGCATGGCCGTAGACCAGGTCCGACACACGCAGGTCGGCGCGCTTGCCGAGCAGGTCGGTGACCTTCAGGCGCAGCAGGCGCATGCTGAAATCGAACACCAGCGCCAGCACTACCCCGCCGAACAGCACATACAAGGTGGGCAGCGATTCGGCCGGGATCACCCGGTCGTACACCTGCATGGAAAACAGCACGCCCGCCAGGGCCAGCACGTTGGCCACCAGCGAGGCGACCATCACCTGGCCGTAAGGGCGCAGGTCGCGCAGCACGATGCGGGCGAACCAGTGGCGGTCGTAGGGGGCGGTGTAGTCGTCGGTGCGCACATCGCGCAGCGGCCGCGCCGGGCGCATCAAGGCCACCCGGTTGATACGCCCTTCGAGTGCCGAGCGGGGCAGGCGCGAGGTCAGCCGCTGGTCGCCGGCGAACACCACGGCCAGCTCGTTTTCCTCGGTCACCGCTTCGACCACGGCCAGCTGGCCGTCGTCGAGCTCCAGCACCAGCGGCGTGCGCCATTGCTTCAGGGCCTTGGCGTCGAAGCGCACGAAGCGCAGCGCCAGGCCCGCCTGGCGCGCCATATGGCGCAGGATCTCGTCCAGCGGGCGGGCATCTTCCACGGCCGCCAGGCGAATGCGCTGGGGCGAGACGTCGAGGCGGTAGTGATGGGCGACCTGCAGCATGACTTCGAGCCACGGCCCGAGGTCGGGCCGATGGGCCACCGCCTGTTCGGGGGGCTGCTGCTGACTGGCCTGGCTCAGATTGACGGTATCGTTCATGGCTCGATTTCCACCCCTTGCAGGTTGCGCCCTTCCAGGCCCAGGGCGCTGCGCAGGGCGCCCGTGTTGTACAGGCAGTCGACATCCAGGCGCAGCAGGTCGGAGCGCGTGCCGGCGAGTTCGAAGCGTGACTGGTAGATTTCCTGCTCGGCGTTGAGCAGGTCGAGCAGCGGCCGCGTGCCCAGGTCCAGGTACTGCCGGCCGTAGAGCATGCGCGCCTCCTGGATGCTGACCTGGCGCGCTTCCAGCGAATTGAGCCGGCGGCCCAGCCCGGAGGTCTGCGCCATGGCTTCGGCCAGGCCGCGGCGCGCCTGCAGGCGGGCGGCGTCTTCGGCCGAGTCGGCTGCGGTCAGGGCATAGCCTGCGGCGCGGCTGCGGGCACTGATGGCGCCGCCCTGGTAGATCGGCACTTCCAGGTTCAGGTAGATGCCCGCCTGGGTGCGGTCGAGGCTGCGGTTGTCGCGGTCGTAGTCGTTGTCCAGGTAATGGTTGACCTGCGGTTGCAGCGACAGGGTCGGGTAGGCCTCGGCCTTGGCCTGGGCCAGCTCAGCCTTGGACTGCGCGCGCAGGGCCAGGGCCATGAGCACCGCGGGCAGGCGGTCGTCGCCGGCGCCTGGGCGCTTGCAGGCCTGGTTCAGCTCGGGCGGGGTTTCTTCGGCCAGGGCCGGTGGCGACACGCGCCCCAGCAGGGCGGCGAGGATCGAGCGCCAGCGCTGGTACTGCGCCTGGTATTCCTCCAGGGTGGCCCGGGCGCCTTCCACCCGCGATTCGGCCTGGACCACATCGGAGCGGGTGCTGGCGCCCATGTCGCTGCGCTGGCGGGCCATGCCGGCGATGTCGTCGACGCCGCGGATCTGATCGCGGGCGATGACCATCAGCTGCTCGTAGCGGCGGGTTTCGATCCAGGCGTAGGCGGTGTCACGCGCCAGGTCGTCGACCACCAGCAGGATGTTGGCCTGGGCCCGGGCAGCGGCGGCGTGGGCGGCGTCGACGGCGCTGTCGACCTTGCCGAAATCGTAGAGCATCTGTTTGAGCGAGAGGTTCAGCGCCTGGCTGTTGCGATCACCGCCGTACCCGGTGTCGTAACCGGTGCGGATGCCGCCGGATATCTGCGGGTAGTAACCGGCCTTGGCAACGTTGATGCCTTCGCCCTGCTTGTACAGGTTGCCGATGGCCTCGGCGATGCTTGGGTGCCACTGCGCGGCGGCCAGCACCGCCTCGGCCAGCCCCAGCCGGTCGCCCGGGCTGGCAGCAAGGCCCGACGGCGGGCGGGCAGGGATGGCGTCGGGGGCATCGCGCAACAGCGACGGGCCGATGCTGCGCAGTGCGGGGTCTATATCATCGGCTGCGTGGGCAACCGGGTGCAGGTTCAGTACCAGGAGCCCGAAGGCTCCCGTCATCAGTGGAGACAGCAGACTGCGTCGCTTCACGAAATTCCCTTACTGCCTGTTCGTCCTTGCCGCCGGGCGTGGCGCCCGGCGGGTTACTGCGGCCTCAGACGACATGGATGCCGTTTTGTACCCACAGGTGGTGGCTTGGGTCCTCCTGGGCCGTGTATTGGTTATAGTCGATGCCGTCGGCGACCTGGTTGCCGGTAAGCGCCCAGTTGTCCGTGAGGTGCACCGAATCCTTGTCATCGCCCTTGATGATCAGCGTGTCCTTGCCGGTTTCGGTGATGGCCACCACGTCAGCCAGGTTGAGGGTCAGCGCGACCGAGCTGGTGTCGTTGAGGTCGATGACTTCGATGTTGTGCACCCGCCCGACCAGGTTGCCCAGGTCGATGCTGGTATCGCCGCCGCCCCACAGCAGGGTATCGGTGCCGGTGCCGCCATCGACGCTGGCGAACTGCTGGTCGACCACCACCAGGGTGTCGTCGCCGGCCCCGCCTTGCAGGGTGATGTGGCCACCCTGGCTGCCCACCAGGTGGTCGTTGCCGTCGGTACCGGCGATGACGTCGCTGGCTGCGGCCGCCGCGGCCAGGGCCACGCCGTCGTCGAGGCTGTCGGCGAGCATCGAGGTGGTAGCGGTGAAGCCGGCCGCGTTGTCCAGGTTGATGGTCAGGGTGGCGGTGTCGCTGGTGCCGTTGGGGTGGGTCAGCTCATAGGTGAAGGTGTCGTGCTGGCCGACCACCGCCGAGGTGAGCCCACTGTTGAGGGTGTAGGTGTAGCTGCCGTCGGCATGCACCAGCAGCGAGCCATAGGTGCCGGCCACGGTGATGCCGTTGTAGCCCGGGATGGCGTAGGTGTTGCCGGCCACCAGCACGCTCAGCACGGTGAGCGACGAGCCGAGGTTGTCGGCCCCGTTGGGGTCGGTGATCAGGTTGCCACTGACGGCGGTGTAGTTGCTGACCACGAACTCGGTGAGGTGCGTGGTGGTGGTGTTGAGGCTGGTGGTGATCGAGCTGAGCAGCCCGATACCGCTGGCGCTGACGCGCACCTGGTAGCTGCCGGCGCCCTGGCCGGTGAAGGTGTAGCCAGCGCCACCGCCGAGCAGGGTCAGCAGCGAGCTGCCCGGTACCGACTGCACCAGCACGTACTGGCCGCTGGCGTTGAGCTTGTACAGGGCGATGGTGGTACTGCCGAGCAGGGTCAGCAGGTTGGTGGAGTTGACCACCACTTGCAGGTCGGCGCTGGTGTTGGCGGCGATCGTGGTGTCGTAGTTGGCCTGGCGCCCGCCGATCAGCGGCAGGCTGAGCGTACCCAGGGTGCTGCTGCTGCTGTCGACCCGGTTGGCCAGGGTGATGTGGGTGCTGTCGACATCGTTGACCGCATCCACCACCGTGGCCGGCGCGCCAAGGTTGTTGCTGTTCCAGATCTCCGTGGCTTGCGGGCTGTCGATGCGCACATAGAGGGTTGCGCTATCGGACAGGCCGTTGCTGTGCACCAGCTGGTAGCTGAACACATCCACCTTGCCGACACTCGATGGCGTGCCGTTGGGGGTATAGGTGTAGGTGCCGTCGGCGCGGATCACCAGGGTGCCGTACAGGCCTTGCACTTCGGTGGCGCTGCCGGCGTTGACGTAGCTGCCGTTCTTCAATACCTGCAGCACGGCGCCGTTGTCCGGCCCACGGGAGTCGGTGCTGCCATCCACGCCAGGGTCGCTGATGACGTTGCCGGTCAGCGGCGTGCCGGTGCCGGTGAACTGCGTCAGGCTGGTGGTATCGATGTCCAGCGTGGTGGTGACGTTGGTCACCAGGCCAATGCCGCCGCTGCCGACGGTGAGGCGGTAGTCGCCGGCCTGCAGCACGCCGATATCGACGCGGATGCCCTGGCCCAGCGGCAGCAGGATCAGGTCCAGCAGGCCCTGGCTGTTGCCGGTGGCCAGGGTCACCCAGACGCCGGCGGCATTTTTCACCTGCAAGGTGAAGGTGGCGTTATTGAGCAGCGCCAGGGCGCTGTTGGTGGTCAGGGTCAGGGTCGGGTCCACCGTGGTGCCCGCACCCACCGTCCAGGTGTAGGTCTTGGTGAAGCCGGACAGCAAGGTGGTGAAGCTGTCGTTGTAGGTCTGGTGACCGACCACCGGTGCCAGGTTGACCGTGGCGGTGGCCAGGTTGTCGCTGGCGATCACCGGCAGGTTGGCATCGACGTCGGGCGCGGTGATGTTGACGTTGCCGGAGACGTTGTTGCGTGGGTCGGTGAGGGTGATCGACAGCACCTGGCCGTTGTCCTGGGCTGGGCTCAGGGTCACGGTGAAGGTGCCGTTGCCCTGCACGGTCGCGGTCTGCAGCACGGTGCCGCTGGCGCTGCGCACGGTGACGGTGGCACCCGGCTCGCCGGTGCCGGTGAGGGTGCTGCCGTCGGCGCTGATCACCAGGTTGCCGGCGACTGCAGGCGGGGTGAGGTCGGGTGCGGTCAGGGCCGTGCCGGTCGAGACGTTCCCCGCACCGTCGGTGAGGGTGACGCTCAGCGCCTGGTTGTCGATCTGCGCCGCGGCCAGGCTGACCACGAACAGGCCGTTGCTGCCCACGATGGCGGTACCGAGCACGGTGCCGGCACTGTTGCGCACGGTGACCGTGCTGCCGATCTGGCCGGAGCCGGTCACCGTGGTGCCGTTGGCGTTGATCGCTGCCACGGGGGCGGCGGGCGGGGTGGTGTCCGGCGCGGTGATGGAGACGCTGCCGGACTTGTTGCCAGTGGCGTCGGCCTGGAGCACGGTGAGCAGTTGGCCATCGTTCTGCGGGCTGCTGAGGGTGATGCTGAAGCTGCCGTTGGCTTGCACCACGGCAGTGCCGAGCGAGCCACCCGGGCCGGTTACGGTGACGGTCGCGCCCGGCTCACCAGTACCGGTCAGTACGGCGCCGCCGCCGGTGAGGATGAGGTTGCTCGGCGGGATCGGTGCCTGCACATCCGGTGCCGTGAAGCTGGTGCTGCCGGACACGTTCTGCGCGGCATCGGCCTGGCTCACGCTCAGTACCTGGCCGTTGAGCTGGGCGCTGTTGAGGTTGATGCTGAACGCCCCTGCGCCGTTGACCAGGCCAGTGCCGAGCACGTTGCCGGAGGCATCGCGCACGGTGACAGTCGCGCCGGCCTCACCGGTACCGCTGAGCAGCAGGCCGTTGGCCGACAGCGCAGTAACCAGTGGGTTGAGGGGCGGCGTGGTGTCGGTCGCGGTGACGAACACCGGCTGCGACTCACCACCGAGCAGCGATACGGCAGTCACGGTCAAGTGTTGCCCGTTGAGCTGGGCGCTGTTGAGGGTCAACGAGAAGCCGCCGTTGATGAGGTTTGCCAGGCCAGTGCCAAGCAGGTTGCCGCCAGCATCGTAGACGCGGATCGACGCGCCAGCGGCGGCAGTACCGGTCAGGGTCAGGCCGTTGGCGGCCAGCAGCACATTGATCGGTGGTTCCGGTGGCGGCACCAGTGGCGTGACATAGCTGGCCACCGCCGAGGTGTTGCTGGCGGCATCGGTCTGGGTAACGGCCAGGGTCGCAGCCGAGCCCGGTGACGGTTGCAGGCTGATCGAGAAATTGCCGCCGCCGTCGACGCGGCCGGTGCCAATCACTGCGCCGCCGAAGCTGACCGTCACGGTCGCGCCCACTTCGCCACGCCCGGTGAGGGTGTCATAGGTATTGCTGATGGCAAGGTTGGTGACGGCGGCGGGCGGGGAGGTGTCGATGGTCTGGTATTCGGCTGGCAGCGAGATATTGCCTGCCGTGTCGGTGGAAATCACCGTCAGCAGCTGGCCGTTGTTCTGCGCCGGGCTCAGTACGACGTTGAACTCACCTTCTGCTCCTACCGTGATGCTACCGACTACGGTGCCGGCAGGGTTGCGCACGGTGATGACGGTGCCCGCTTCTGCCGTGCCGCTGAGCAACGTGCCATTGCCGGTCAGGGTGAGGTTGCCGGGTGCTACCGGCGGGGTCAGGTCGGGCGCGGTCAGTTGCAGCGGCAGGGAAGGGTTGCCGGTGGCATCCTGGGCAATCACGGTCAGCACTTGGCCGTTGATCTGCGGCGTGCTGAGGTGAATCACCAAGGTGCCGTTGGCATCGACCACACCTTGGCCGACCAGGTCGCCCTGATTGTTCATCACGGTGACGCGAGTGCCGGCTTCGCCAGTGCCGACAAGCTGCGTGCCGCTGGCATTGAGCGAGGCAACCACGGCCGCCGGTGGGGTGATATCGACCGCCGTGATGGTGCTGATCGTCGAGACGTTGCCACTGGCGTCGGTCAGGCTCACTTGCAGCAGTTCGCCATTGAGCTTCGGTGTGTTGAGGTTGACGACGAAGGTGCCATTGGCGCCAACCGTGGCGGTGCCGACTTCCACGGCGCCGAGGTAGACACGCACGGTGCTGCCGGCTTCGCCGGTACCGCTGAGCTGGTCGCCGCCAGCGTTCAGGTGCAGCCCCACTGCCGCGGCAGGCGGCGTCAGGTCCGGGGCATCGACCGTGACCGGCAGGCTGATGTTGCCGGGTGGGTCGGCCTGCTGCACCGACAGCACCTGCTGGTTGATCTGCGGCGGCGTCAGCTGGACGCTGAAGCTGCCATCGGCGAGCACCACGGTAGTGCCCAGTACCGCGCCTGCGGCATTGGTCACGGTGACGGTCGCACCCACTTCACCGCGCCCGGTGACCACGCTGCCATCGGCGTTGATCGCCACATTGGTGAGCAGGGCCGGCGGGGTGAAGTCTGGGGTCTGCAAGGTCGCTACGGCCGACACGTTGCCGGCCGCGTCGGTCTGGGTAAAGCTCAGGATCTCCGCGTTGCCCAGCGCCGGGCTGAGGGTGATGGTGAAGTGGCCGCTGGCATCGACCAGCGCCGTGCCGATGGGGTTGCCGGCTGGATCGCGCACGGTCACCAGCGCGCCCACTTCGCCGCGGCCGGTGAGGGTAACGCCGTCGCTGGAAATCGCCAGCGCCGTTACGGCGGCGGGTGGCGTGGTGTCTGCCGCGGTGATCGGGCTTGGCAGCGACTGATTGCCGGCGGCGTCGGTCAACACCACCTGCACTTGCTGGCCGTTGGCCTGGGGCGAGCCGAGGCTGACCTGGAAGGTGCCGTCGCCACGGACCACCGCCGTGCCCAGCACGCTGCCATCGGCGGCCAGCACTTTCACCGTGCTGCCGGCTTCGCCGGTGCCGTTGAGCAGGCTGCCGCCGGCGCTGAAGGCAAGGTTGGCGGCGGGTGCGGGTGGCACGTGGTCAGGGGCGATGAGGCTGATGCTGTTCGACTCGTTGCCCGCGGCGTCCGTCTGGCTGGCGCTGAGCCGCTCGCCGTTGATCTGCGGGGTGCTCAAGGTAATGCTGAAATTGCCGTTGGCATCGACCACGGCGGTGCCCAGGTCGGTCCCGCCCTCACCGATCACGGTGACGGTGGCGCCTGCTTCGCCGCGCCCGCTGAGGGTCAGGCCGTCGCTGCCCAGCACCAGGTTGGTGAGCGGTTGCGGTGGGGTGATGTCCGGTGCCTGCAAGGTGGCCGGCAGCGAGGCGCTGCCGTCAGGGCCGGTGGCACTGACGGAGAGCACTTCGCCGTTGGCCTGGGCGCTGCCGAGGGTGACGCTGAAGGTGCCGCCGTTACCGACCGGCGCCATGCCCAGCAACACGCCGCCAGGGCCATAGACACTCACCGTGCTGCCCGGCGCCGCGCTGCCGGTGACCACCAGGCCGTTGGCCGACAGCACCAGGTTGTCAGGGGCATCCGGCGCCAGGTTGCCGGGCGCGGTGACCGATTGCGGCGGCGACACGTTCTGGGCCGCATCGGTCTGGGTCACGCTGAGGTTTTCACCGGCAGACGCGGCCGGCGAGAGGTTGACGCTGAAGCGGCCATCGCTGCCGACCGTGGCGGTGCCCAGGGAGCTGCCATCGGGCGCGCGCACGGTGACCGTGGCACCGGCTTCACCGGTACCGGTCAGGGTCGTGCCATTGGCCGCTACGGCCAGGTTGGCGACTGCGGCGGGCGGGGTGGTGTCGGCAGCGGTGTAGGGTGCGCTGGCCGATACGTTGCCGGCGGCATCGGTGGCGGTCACCTGCAAGGTCTGGCCGTTGGTCTGGGCACTGTTGAGGGTGACCTGGAAGGTGCCGTTGGCGTTGGCCACGGCGCTGCCCAGCAGGTTGCCTGCGGCGTCGCGCACATTGACCGTGCTGCCCGCTTCGGCCTGGCCGCTCAGTTGCAGGCCGCTGCCGGCCAGGGTCAGCGCGGTTGGCGCGGCCGGTGGGGTGAGGTCCGGCGCGGTGACGGCGACGGCGGCCGAGGTGTTGTTGCCGGCGTCGGTCTGGGTCACGCTCAGGTGCTGGGCATTGAGCTGGGCACTGGTGAGGGTCAGGGTGAAGCTGCCGTTGGCGGCCACCAGGCCGGTGCCGATGATGGTGCCGTCCGGGCCGCGCACGGTCACGGTGGCACCGGCTTCGCCCAGGCCGGTCATGGTCAGGCCGTTGTTGTTGAGCGCCACGTTCGTCAGCGCCGCTGGCGGCGTCAGGTCCGGGGTGCTCAGGGTGAAGGCAGGCGAGGTGTTGCCGGCGGCGTCCACCTGGCTCACGCCAATTGCCTGGCCGCTGTTCTGTGGTGGGTCGAAGCTCACCGTGAAGCGCCCGTCGGCGCCCACACTGGCGCTGCCGACCACATTGCCGGCGGCATCGCGCACTTGCACGGTGGCGCCCACTTCGCCGCTGCCGGACAACTGCTTGCCATCGGCGCTGAGGGCAACGTCGCTGACCGCTGCCGGAGGCGTGCGGTCGGGAGTCGCCACGCTGGCCGGGCCGGAGGTGTTGCCGGCGGCATCGGTCAGGGTGACTTGCAGCGCGCTGCCGGTGGTTTGTGCATTGGGCAGGGTGATCTGGAACTGGCCGCTCTGGTTGACCGTGCCGGTGGCCAGGATCGCGCCGCTGGCATCGCGGATGGTGACCGTAGCGCCGGCTTCACCCTGGCCGCTGACCACGGTGGCGGCGTTGTTCAGGCTAAGGCCTGTGGCCGCGTTTGGCGCCTGCAGGTCGAATGCTTGCTGGGTTGCGGCGAGTGAGACGTTGCCGGCCGCGTCGGCCTGGGTCACGGTGAGGGTCTGGCCATTGGCCTGCGGGGGCACCAGGCTGACGCTGAACAGCCCGTTGCTGCCCACGGTCGCGGTCCCCAGCACTGTGCCCTGGGCATCCACCACGCGCACGGTGGCGCCTACTTCGCCATGGCCGGTGAGGGTGCTGCCGACGCGGTCGATGGTCAGCTGGGTCGGTGCGTCTGGTGCGGTGGTGTCCGCTGCCACCACGGTGGCGGGCACCGAGGGCTTGCCGCTGAGTGCGTCGCGGGCGGTGACCTGCAGGGTTTGCGCGTTGAGCTGGGCGTTGCTGAAGAACACGCGGAAGAAGCCATCGCTGCCGACCACGGCGGTACCCAGCGTGGTGCCACCAGAGGTCACGGTGATCAGCGAGCCCACGGTACCTTCGCCAGTGAGCAGGAAGCCGTCGGCACTGATCTGCAGGTCGCTTGGCGTGGCCACTTCGTTGCCAGCAGGGCCGTTGAGATCGGTAGAGGAGTCCAGGCCGGCCTTATCGGTGACCACGACCTGCACGGTATCGCTGGTGACCAGCGGCGGATCGACGGCGATCACGAAGGTGCCGTCCGGGCCTGCCGTGGCAGTGCCCAGCACGACGCCGCCCTTCTCCACGGTGACGGTGCTACCGGGCTCGGCGGTGCCGCCGACGGTCTTGCCATCTGCACTCACGGTGAGGTTGCTGGCAGGGGCAGGTGGGGTGGTGTCGGGGGCATTGATAGTTGTGGTGGTGTCGTTACCGGCGGCATCCGAAACCACCACGGTGACGCTCTGGCCATTGGTGAGTGGCGGCGTGAGCGTCACGCTGAAGCTGCCATCGGCGTCCACCGGTACATCGGCGGTGGTGCCGTTGGGGCTGGTGATGGTCACCGTGCTTGCACCCGGTGCGCTGCCGCTGACGGTGGTGCCGTCCGGGCTGACGGTCACATCCACCAGGGCCGGCGGTGTGTGATCGGGGGCAGTGGCTTGGCCAGCGGTGGAAACATTGTTGGCCGCATCGGTCAGGGTGACCTGCAGTTGCTGGCCATCCACCTGTGCAGGCGCCAGTGTCACGGTGAAGTTGCCACCGGCAGGCACCACCACGGTGCCCAGCAAATCGCCATTGGCATTGCGCACCTGCACGGTCGAGCCGACTTCGCCGGTACCGTGCAGCTGGGTGCCATCGGCGCTGACCTGCAGGCCGGTCGGGGTGGTGGGCGCGGTGGTGTCGGCGGCGGTGATGGTGGCGGATGGCGAGTTGTTGCCAGCGGCATCCTGCAGCACCACCGACAGCGCTTGGCCGTTGGCCTGGGCCGGCGTCAGGATAATGCTGAAGGTGCCGTCCGGATCGACCGTGCCGCTTCCCAGCACTTGCCCGGCGGCGTTGCGAACGGTCACCGTGGCGCCGGCTTCACCCTGGCCGCCGAGCACAGAGCCGCCAGCGCTCAGGGCCAGGTCATGGGCAATTTCGGGTGCCTGCAGGTCGTTGGCGGTCAGGGTGCCGGCACCGGAGAGGTTGCCGGCGGCGTCTGCCTGGGTAACCGACAAGGTCTGGCCGTTCAGCTGCGCAGGGGTGAGGGTGACGTGGAAGCTGCCATCGGCCGCCACCACGGCAGTGCCCAGCAGCACGCCGCCGGTGCCGGTGACTTGCACCCGGGCGCCGGGTTCGCCGCTACCGGAAACGACCGTGCCATCGGCCGACAGGCTCAGGCCGCCAGGGGTGCCGGGCGCCACGCTGTCCGGCGCGGTCAGCGCGGTAGACGCAGAGACGTTGCCGGTAGGGTCTTTCTGTTCAACGGTCAATGCCTGGCCGTTGGTCTGTGGCGTAGCAAGGGTAACGCTGAAGCTGCCGTCGCCTGCGACCTGCGCCGTGCCCAGCACGCTGCCGTCCGGGCCGCGCACGGTGACGGTGGCGTTTGGCTCGCCGGTGCCGGTGACGGTGGTGCCGCTGGCATTGATGAGTGGATCGACCACGGCTTGCGGCGGGGTGCTGTCCGGCGCCGTGAAGCTGACCGGGCCGGCGCTGTTGCCGAGGCTGTCGGTGGCATCCACGCTCAGGCTTTCGCCATTGCGCTGGGGTTGGTTGAGGGTCACGTCGAAGCGCCCGTCGGCGCCCACCACGGCGGTGCCCAGCACGCTGCCATCGGCAGCGCGCACGGTGATGGTCGAGCCCACCTGGCCAACGCCTGTGAGGTGCAGGCCGGCCGTGTCGATGGCCAGCGCCGAGGGTTGCAGCGGGCCGTCCAGGTCGGGGGCGGTGAGGTTGGCGGTGGAGCTGTTGCCGGCGCCGTCGGTGAGGACAATGTCCAGCACCTGGCCGTCGGTCTGCGGCGTCGTCAGGGTGAGGGTGAATACGCCGTTGGTGCCGACCACGGCGACGCCCAGGAAGTCGCCCTGGGCATTGCTGACGTGCACGGTGGCGCCGGGTTCGCCGCGGCCGGTGAGGGTTACCCCATCGGCGGCAAGCTGCAGGTTGGTGGCGGCGTTGGGCGGGGTGATGTCGGGCGCCGTGGTCGGGGTCGGCAACGAGGTGCTGCCGCCGACGATGGCGACTACATCGAGCACTTCGCCGTTGGCCTGGGGTGGGTTGAGCACGATGCTGAAGCGGCCATCGGCGCCCGCCTGGACGCTGCCCAGCAGGTTGCCGGCGGCATCGTGTACTTCTACCAGGCTGTTGGCCGGGGCGCTGCCGCTGATGCTGGAGCCGTCGGCGGCCACGGTGAGGTCGGCAGGGCTTTGCGGCAGCGGGGTGAGCGGCACGATGACGCTGGCGCCCACGGAGCTGTTGCCAGCGGCGTCGGTTTGCACCAGGACCAGGACCTCACCGGCACTGACAGGGCCGTCGAGGTCGATGTGGAAGGTGCCGTTGGCATTTACCGTGCCGGTGCCGAGGAGGTTGCCGTCGGCATCGCGCACTTCAACCTTGGCCCCCGCTTCGCCACGGCCGGCAAGCGCCACGCTGCCGGCGCCGACCAGCACATCGGTGACCAGCCCTGGCGGGGTGATGTCCGGGGCGGTGTAGCTCAGCGGCGCCGAGCTGTTGCCCGCCGCATCGATCACGCGGATGTCCAGGATCTCGCCATTGGCCTGGGCCGGGTTGAGGGTGAGGCTGAAAGTGCCGTCCGCGGCAACGATGGCGCTGCCGATCAGGGTGCCGTTGGCGTCACGTACTTCGACACGGGCGTTGCCTTCGGCGTTGCCCGCCAAGGTCAGGCCGTCGGTCAGGCTGAGGCCGCTGGGTTGGCCAGGGGCTATCAGGTCCGGGGCGGTCAGCGGGCTGGGGAGCGAGACATTGCCGGCGGCGTCGGTCAGGGTCACTTGCAGCGACGAGCCATTCACCACCGGGGCAGTCAGTTGCAGGTTGAAGCTGCCATCTGCCTGCACGGTACCGGTGCCTATCACCTGGCCCTGGTCGTCGAGCACCTTGACCGTGGCGCCGATTTCGCCCCGGCCCGACACGGTACGCCCATCGGCGCTGATCACCAGGTTGCTGGCCGGCGCAGGCGGGGTGGTGTCGCCACCGCCAGCGTCGATGTCCGGCGCGGTGACGTTGCCGGCCGTGGAGGTATTGCCGGCGCCATCGGTAGCGGTCACCTGCAACTGCTCGCCATCGACCTGCGGCGGGGTGAGGGTGATGCTGAAGGCGCCATTGGCGCCCACTACGGTACTGCCCAGCACGGTGGTGCCGTCGGCAGCCAGCACGCGCACGGTGCTGCCCGGCTCGGCACGGCCACTGACCATGCTGCCGTCGGCGCTGACGGTCAGGTCGGCCGGGGCGGCGGGGGCGGTGATGTCGGGTGCGGACACCGGCACCGGCAGCGAGGTGGCGTTGCCTTCGACCGCGACCACATCGAGCAGTTGGCCGTTGGCTTGCGCCGGGTTCAGCGCAACGGTGAAGGTGCCGTCGGCACCCACTACGATGCTGCCGACCACGTTGCCGCTGGCATCATGCACTTCGACCCGGCTGCCGACCGGGGCATTGCCGCTGATGCTGCTGCCGTCAGCGGCGATCACCAGGTTGCTCGGGCTGTCGGGGGTTGCCGCCAGCGGCACCTGGAAGTCCAGCACGGAGGAGCTGTTGCCGGCGCTGTCGATCTGCACCAGGTCCAGTTGCGCGCCCGGCTGCACGGCCGGGTCGAGGTTGATCAGGAAGGTGCCGTTGGCCGCGACCACGCCACTGCCGATCAGGTTGCCATCGGCATCGCGCACCTCGACCGTGGCACCGGCTTCGCCACGGCCGGCCAGCTGCAGGCCGCCGCTGCCGACCACGATATTGCTGACCAGGCCCGGCGCGGTGATGTCCGGGGCTTGGAAGTCGAGCGCGGCAGAGCGGTTACCGGCGGCATCGACCAGGCGGATGTCGAGGGTTTCGCCATTGGCCTGGGCGGGGGTGAGGGTGAGGCTGAAGGTTCCGTCGGCACCGACCTGGCCGGTGCCGATCAGGGCGCCATTGGCATCATGCACCTGCACGGTTGCGCCGGGTTCGCCACGGCCGCTGAGGGTGATCCCGTCGACCAGTGCCAGGTCGCTCGGTTGCGCAGGCGGCTGCAGGTCGCTGGAGGTCACCGGGGCGGGCGGCGACACGTTGCCCGCCGCATCGACGAGCACCACCTGCAAGGTGCTGCCGTCGTTCACCGGCGGGGCAAGGGTGAGCTGGAAGGTGCCGTCGGCGCCCACTGTGCCGGTGGCGATCAGGTTGCCGCCGGCATCGCGCACCTGCACGGTGCTGCCCACTTCGCCGCGGCCGCTGAGTTGCGCGCCAGCCAAGCCGATCACCAAATTGCTGGCGGCATCGGGCGGGGTGGTGTCGCCGCCGTCGATGTCCGGTGCGGTGACGTTGCCGGCCGTGGAGATATTGCCGGCGGGGTCGGTGGCGGTCACTTGCAGGTGTTCGCCGTCGACCTGCGGCGGCGTCAGGGTGATGCTGAAGGCGCCGCTGGCACCTACCACCGCGCTACCGAGCACGGTGGTGCCATCGGCGGCGAGAATGCGCACGGTGCTGCCCGGTTCGGCGCGGCCGCTGACGACGCTGCCATCGGCGCTGATGGTCAGCTCGGCGGGGGTGGCCGGGGCGGTGATGTCCGGTGCGGACACCGGCACCGGCAGCGACGAGGCATTGCCTTCGACCGCGATCACGTCGAGCACCTGGCCATTAGCTTGCGGGGGTACCAGGGCAACGGTGAAGGTGCCATCGGCGCCCACTACGATGGTGCCCACCAGGGTACCGTTGGCGTCGTGCACTTCCACCCGGCTACCGGCCGGGGCAGTGCCGCTGATGCTGCTGCCGTCGCCGGCGATGACCAGGTTGCTCGGGCTGTCGGGGGTTGCCGTCAGCGGCACCTGGTAGTCCAGCACGGGGGAGCTGTTGCCGGCGCTGTCGATCTGCACCAGGTCCAGTTGCGCGCCCGGCTGCACGGCCGGGTCGAGGTCGATCAGGAAGGTGCCGTTGGCACCGACCACGCCACTGCCGATTAGGTTGCCGTTGGCATCGCGCACCTCGACGGTGGCGCCGGCTTCGCCACGGCCGGCCAGTTGCAGGCCGCCGCTGCCAACCACGATATTGCTGACCAGGCCCGGCGGGGTGGTGTCCGGGGCTTGGAATTCAAGTACGGCGGAGCGGTTGCCGGCGGCATCCACCAGGCGAATGTCGAGGGTTTCGCCGTTGGCCTGGGCGGGGTTGAGGGTGAGGCTGAAGGTGCCGTCGGCAGCGACCTGGCCAGTGCCGATCAAGGTGCCATTGGCATCGCGCACCTGCACGGTCGAGCCCGGCTCGCCATGGCCGGTGAGGGTGATGCCACCGGCCAGTGCCAGGTCGGTCGGTTGCGCGGGCGGCTGCAGGTCGCTCGACGTAATCGGGGTGGGCGGCGACACGTTGCCCGCCGCATCGACGAGCACTACCTGCAGCGTGCTGCCGTTGTTCACAGGTGGAGCAAGGGTGAGCTGGAACGTGCCGTCGGCACCGACCGTGCCGGTGGCAATCACGTTGCCGGCGGCGTCGCGTACCTGCACCGTGCTGCCGGCTTCGCCGCGCCCGCTCAGTTGTGCACCGGCCAGGCCGAGCACCAGGTTGCTGGGGGCATCGGGGGGCGTGGTGTCGCCACCGTCGACATCTGGGGCGGTGACGTTGCCTGGCACCGAGGTATTGCCGGCAGCGTCGGTTGCGGTCACTTGCAGCTGTTCGCCGCTGACCTGAGGCGGGTCGAGGGTGACGCTGAACTCACCGTTGGCACCCGCCACGGCGGTGCCCAGCACGGTGGTGCCGTCGGCAGCGATGATGCGCACGGTGCTGCCAGGTTCGGCGCGCCCGGTGAGCACGCGACCATCGGCGCTGACCGCAAGGCCGGTCGGCGCATCGGGCGCGGTGGTATCGGGAGGGTTGCCGATCCCGTCATCCGGTGCGTTGACCCCTGCTGGCGCCGAGGTGTTGCCGGCGGGGTCCTGGGCGGTGACCTGCAGGGCCTGGCCATCGGTCTGGGGTGGCTGCAAGGTGACGCTGAAGGTGCCGTCGGCGCCGGCAACGCCGGTGCCCAGCAGCGTGCCGTCGGGGCCGCGCACTTGCACGCTGGCGCCGGGTTCGGTGCGCCCGGTGAGGGTGGTGCCTTGCGGGTTGATCGTCAGGTCACTGGGCGGTTGTGGTGGTGTGGTGTCCGGCGCAGTGATGACGCCCACCTGCGAGCTGTTGCCGGCGCCATCGGTGAGGGTGACGCCAAGGTTTTCGCCATTGAGCTGGGGCGTGCTCAACGGCACGTTGAAGGTGCCATCGGCACCCACCGTGCCGGTGCCGATCACATTGCCCGCTGCATCGCGCACCGTGACCGTGGAGCCTGCTTCGCCGCGCCCGGTGATGCGCAGGCCATCGGCTGAAACCAGCAGGTCGATGGCGCTGGCCGGCGGCGAGGTATCGCCAGAGCCACCGCCACCGCCGCCACCGCTGTGGTCGGCCGCCGCGGCCGCACCGCCGACGCCAAGCAGGCTGAGGCCGGCAATGGCCCAGGTGGGCGTGGCACTGCCGGCGACACCGATACCGGCCACCAGCTCATCGAGCGAGGACACTTCGTCGAAGGTGAAACCGGTGAAGGCGGTGGCGTCATAGTTGGCGTGCCACAGGGTGCCGTCTTCGCCGACGAACACCATGTCGCTGCCCACGCCCGCCTGGTCCACGGCGAAGAAGTTGCCGACGGTGATTTTTTCCCCGGACTTGAGCGTGACGATCAGGTCCTGGCCATGCCGGGTGACGGTGGCCACCTGGTCGGGGGCCACCGGCATCTGCACGACACCTGGGCTTTTCAGTGTGATGTTGCCCCAGGCGCTCTGGGTGGCGACGGCGGATTGCTTGTCGGCGACGACGATGTTGTCCATGGATGCTCCCTGCTGGTGTGCGGTACGGATCGCTTCTGCGACCCCGGCTGGCGCACCCTGCCCTGCGAGTGGGGCTGGGTGCGCGCAGCTTGGCCGTGTAACGGCCCTGCTACCGGTGTTTAGGGAGATATAGCAGCCCGGTGGGAAGCAACCAGAGGCTTTATGGGTTAATCCTTTGGTACGAAAGTACTAGCGAAGGCCCAGGCGCCGGGCCAGGCGGCTGAGGTTGGCGCGGTCCAGGCCCAGCTCGCGGGCGGCGGCTGCCCAGTTGTCCTGATGACGCTGCAGGCAGGCGTCGATCACCTGGCGCTGGTAGGCGTCGACGGCTTCGCGCAGGCCACCTTCGGGCGGGGTGTGCGGCGCTGGGGTAAGGGGGGGGGA
>NZ_BQIP01000005.1 GCF_021602585.1 Pseudomonas faucium | reverse complement strand
GAATCCCCTAAAGGGCCGTCGAAGACTACGACGTTGATAGGTTGGGTGTGTAAGCGCTGTGAGGCGTTGAGCTAACCAATACTAATTGCCCGTGAGGCTTGACCATATAACACCCAAGCAATTTGCTAGCGCAGATTGCGGTGGTGAAGACGAAACGAACCGAAAGTTCGCAAGCAACATCACAAATATCACATATCCGAATTCGCTGGGCTGTCCATCTGGACATTCTGGCAACAGAATTTCTTGACGACCATAGAGCATTGGAACCACCTGATCCCATCCCGAACTCAGCAGTGAAACGATGCATCGCCGATGGTAGTGTGGGGTTTCCCCATGTGAGAGTAGGTCATCGTCAAGATTCATTTCGCAAAACCCCTATCTGCGCGAGCAGGTAGGGGTTTTGTCTTTCCGGGCTTCCGGGAGATATTAACCGCGGGCCAATTCTGCCAGGTGCGCGGTGGCTTCTTCGCTCTTGAGCACCAGCACATCGCCTTTCAGCGAATCCAATACCACCTCGGCCGTATTGCCAATCAAGGCCCCGGTGATGCCCGTGCGCGCCACGGTGCCAATTACCGTGACCACCGCATCCAGTGCCTTCTCGAAATGTGGGATCAGCACATCGGCCGGCCCCTCTTCGACATGCAAGCGATCTTCACTGATGTCGTACTCCGCCTGGAACGCACTGCACGCTTCCCGATAACGCTTGTCGATGGTTTCGCTCAGTTGGTACACGGGGTCCGACGCCGACAGCATGGGGGAGGGGTGGGCGCTGACGACGTGCAAATGCCCTTTGGCCAGGCCGGCAATCGCGTAGCCATGATCGATGATGTCCGCGTGCAGCCTGCGATGGTCGTCATCCTGGTTGCCGACATCCACCGCGGCGAGGATCACGCCGCCTGTCCACGGCCGCTCGCTCTTGACCATCAACACCGCACAAGGGCAGAAGCGCAGCAATTTCCAATCGCTAGGCGTGAGCAATGCCTTTTTCAGGGGGTTGTCTGGCCGATGCTCCTTGATCACCAGTTCGCAACCTTCGGCCTCCTGCACCTTGATGATCGATTCATGCAACGTGTCATGCCAGGTCTGCTCGTGGGTGACGTTATCGTAGCCATCATCGTGCAATTGGCTGGATAACAGGCTGAGCAAGGCACTGTGGTCATGCTTCTTGTCGCACATCAGCAGATGCAGGCGCGCACCTGTCACCCCTGCAATCAGCTTGGCCCGGGTGAGCGCACGGCTGTGTGCATGTTCGGGGTCGAGGACGACAAGGATGCTACGGACAGCTTGCATGGGCGTGAACTCCCTTCAAAGGTGGCGGCCAATGCCTGACTATAGTCGGCGTCCGCTGCGCCGCCGTTTGATGTACATCAAGCATAGTCACTGGAGATCCCTGGCGCCGCCGGTATAATCGCCGGTCCTGCCCGTCCTGTGTGGTTGCACCTCTATGTCCCTGATCCCCGAAATCGAAGCCTTCCTCGGTTGCCCAACGCCAGACGCCTGGATCGAAGCGGCGCTCGCCGACCAGGAGACGTTGCTGATCGACCACAAGAACTGTGAGTTCAAGGCCGCGAGCACTGCTTTGAGCTTGATCGCCAAGTACAACACTCACCTGGACCTGATCAACATGATGTCGCGCCTGGCGCGCGAAGAGCTGGTGCACCACGAGCAGGTGCTACGCCTGATGAAGCGCCGCGGCGTGCCGCTGCGGCCAGTGTCGGCAGGGCGCTACGCCTCGGGCCTGCGCCGCCTGGTACGCGCCCATGAGCCGGTGAAGCTGGTGGATACCCTGGTCGTGGGCGCTTTCATCGAGGCCCGTAGCTGCGAGCGTTTCGCCGCCTTGGTGCCGCACCTGGATGAAGAGCTGGGCACCTTCTATCACGGCTTGTTGAAGAGTGAGGCGCGCCACTACCAGGGTTACCTGAAGCTGGCCCATCACTATGGAGAGGAGGCGGACATCGCCCGGCGCGTCGAGCTGGTGAGGGAAGCGGAAGCCGAGCTGATCCAGTCGCCCGACCAGGAGCTCCGCTTCCACAGCGGTATTCCAATGGCGCAAGCCGCCTGATTCAGCTCAAGGGCGGCGACCCAGCAACAGGCCGATGACCAGGCCGAAGCCGGCGGAAATCGCCACGGTCTGCCACGGATGGCCGCCGATGTAGTCCTGGGTGGCGTCGACCACCGGTTGCGCCTTGGCACGCACCTGGCCAGCGGCTTCCCGGGCCTGGCGCAGTTTCAGGCTGACTTGCGCGCGCAAGGTATCGGCTTCTTCGCCGACTAGCGCGGCGCTGTCGTTCAGCAGCTTCTCCGACTCTTCGATCAGTGATTGCAGCTCGCTGAATACCTGATCCTTGATCTGGTCGCTGTCGGTCAGTGCGGCAGTTTTACGGGCCATGAACTCGTCCTCGTCGATGGGGGTGGATAAGCAATGGATGCCGGCGCGTGCGGAAAGTTGCGACGGTTTTCGATGATGCGCCGCCAAGGTGTAAGATAGCGGCCATTTTCAATGGCAGGTATTTCCATGAGTTTCAATCTGGCCAACAAGAGCTTCCAGGAACGGGCGCAGATCGAGGCAGAGAAAGCTCGGCTGTTCGAGCTGTGGCAGAACAACCTGGGCAAGGCCAAAGGTGAGGCTGCCCGGCTGATTGCTGAAAAACCCCGGCGCAAAGGCAAATGGGCCGAATGGGTGCGCGCCGAACTGGACGCCATGTCGCCTCCCGAGTACGCCAGCATGGTGCGCAGCGAGGTCAACAAGATGATGGCGGCCGCCAGCGGCAACCGCTGATACCTTCACCAGCCAAGGCTTGCGCCCTTGGGCAGGTCGAGCTTGCCCTGCTCGGTAAACCGCACGGTACCGAACAGGCCACCGGCGAGTTTGCCGCGCAGCACGTAGGGCATGCCCTGCAGCGTATCGAGCTGCCCCAGGCCATAAGCCTGGCGCAGGAACGAGAACGCCGTGATGCTGATCGGCACCACGACCACTTGCTCCCCATAGCGGCCGATATGCCCCTGCTGGTCGCTGACGCCCGCGGCCAGGGGCTGGCCGTTGACTTCCAGGTTCAGCGCGATGCCGTTGTAGTCGATCGCCTGTTCGTTGGGGTTTTGCACGCGCATCTTCACCGCCATGCGCATTTCCAGCTCCTGCCCCGCAAGCGGTTCGAAGCCGATCACGGTGATGTTGATCGGGTCGCGGGCCTGGAACAGCGCACAGGCATTGAGCCCGCTCGCCATCAGCAAGACCAGCAAAAGGCGGGTGTAACGACGCAAACGCAGAGCCATGGGCGCGAACCTTGCCAGCAGAGTCAGGCCTGCAGTGTGGCAAATGCACGGTAGCGTTGAAAGTGTCGGGCATTATGAAAGATACTGTTTCTCATTAACGCCCGATAATTCCTCCTACTGGCAGTGCCTCCACCCAATGCTGACGTCTCCCGTGTCTGGTCTGCTGGCAAGTTTCCAGGAGCACTACGACGACCTCCTGCAGTTTCTGACCCGGCGCATGAGCGATCGCCAGCGCGCTGCCGACGTGGCGCAGGAGACCTACCTCAAGCTGGTGAAGATCGATGAGCAGGCGGTGCCGGTGTTGCACGCGCGCAGTTTCATCTTCCGCGTGGCGGGTAACCTTGCGATCGACGCCTTGCGCCGTGAGCAGCGCCTGGCCGCCAGCCACGAGGACAGCGATGGTGGCGCCGAGGTAGCCTGCCCGGCCCCGGCGCCGGAGGCGGCGCTGTTGGCCCGCGAACGCCTGAAGATTCTTGATGAAGGCTTGCTGCTGCTGCCCGAGAAGGCTCGCCAGGCCCTGCTGCTCAATCGCGTCGAGGGCCTGACCCAGGCGCAGATCGCACAACGACTGGGCGTCTCCGAGAGCATGGTGGCAAAATACATCGGCCAGGCCCTGCGCCATTGCCGCGACTGGCTCAAACATAACCATGACTGACACCTTGAGCATGCCTGTGCCACAGCCCATCAGCGATTTGTCCGACGATGCCCTCGACTGGCAGGTACTGCTGCATTCGGGCAATGCCAGCGCGGCCGACCAGGCGCGCTACCTGCGCTGGCGTGCGCTGAGCCCGGCGCACGCCGAGGCGGCATGCGAAGCCGAGGCGCTGTGGCAGAGCCTCGGCCACACGCCGACGGCCCAAGCCTTCCAAGCGCCCCCCGTGCGCCGGCCCAAGCGGCACTGGGCGGCTGGCATCGCGGCGTCCCTGGTGTTGCTGGTGGCCGGCTACGGCAGCTGGCAGCAGATGCCGCTCTGGCTGGCGGACTATCACACCGCCATGGGCGAGCGGCAGCACATCACCTTGGCGGACGGCTCGCGGGTGGTGCTCAACAGCGCCAGTGCCCTGAATGTGGCCTTTACCGCGAGCGAGCGCAGGGTCACGTTGCGCGCCGGCGAGGCGCTGTTCGAGACCGCCGAGGATCCGCGGCCCTTTGTGGTCGAGACCGCAGCGCAGCCCGTGCAAGGCAATGCTGCGACCTTCAGCGTGCGCCGCGACGGCCACGTGGTGCTGGCCAAGGGCGATGCCCGGGCCGGCTCGCAAAACCTGGCCGTATCGCCCGACGCCAGCGCGCAGACCGCCTGGCAACGCGGCAAGCTGATCTTCAACGGCAAGCCGCTCGGGCAGGTGCTGGCCGAACTCGAGCGCTACCAGCACGGGCGCATCGTGCTCTCCGACAGCAAGCTGGCGGCACTCGAAGTCAGTGGTGTGTTCGACCTGGGCGAACCCCAGGCACTGCTGCACACCCTCGAGCAACGCTACGGCCTCAAGGTCACTTATCTGCCATGGCTGGCAGTGGTGTACTGAAGCATTAAAAAATAATCGAAATATTTTTCATTTGGCACTGCAAGTTCGTACAAGCCAGATCGTCGTAGTGGGACTGATCAGCAACTCATTCTCATTTACGACTTGTCTGGAAGCTCATTCGTGCCTCTCATGCCCATGCCTTCGTACCGTCGCGGCGGTCGTTTCCATCACGCCTTGCTGTCCTGCAGCGCCCTGGCCGTCTTCGCTGGCCCCCTGCACGCGTGGGCTGCCACGCCAGCTGGGCAGGCCGCGATGGAAACGCGCCAGGTACAGCTGGACCTGCCCGCGCAATCCCTCGACCAGGCGCTGACCGCATTCGCCGACCAGGCCGGGCTGCACCTGCTGTACACCACCGCCGATGTCCAGGGCCTGACCAGCCCGGCCCTGCAGGGCAGCTACAGCGTCGAGCAGGCGCTGGCGCAATTGCTCGCCGGCAGTGACATGGCCTGGCAGTTCAGCGATGCCCGCACCGTCACCCTGAGCAAGGCCGCAGCCGCTCCCCAGGCAGTCAACCTCAAGCCCATCGAAGTAAGCGTCGCCTCGCGCACCAGCACCGCCATCAGTGAAATCCCGGGCACGGTGTGGGTGGTCGACCAGCAGCAGCTGCGCGAGCAGATCGACAGCGGGGTGAGCCTCAAGGAAGCCATCGGCAAGCTGGTTCCGGGCCTGGACCTGGCGCCGGAAGGGCGCACCAACTACGGCCAGAACATGCGCGGGCGCAACGTGCTGGTGATGATCGACGGGGTCAGCCAGAACAGCTCGCGCGGGCTTTCGCGCCAGTTCGACAGCATTTCGCCGTTCAACGTCGAGCGCGTCGAAGTGCTCTCCGGCGCCAGCGCCATTTATGGCGGCGGCGCCACCGGCGGCATCATCAACATCGTCACCAAGAAGGGCGAGCCGGGCCCGGCACGCTTCGAGACCCAGCTGGGCGCCAGCAGCGGCTTCAACAACAGCGATGACCTGGCCACCCGTTTTGCCCAGTCCATCAGCGGCGGCAACGAGCGGGTCAATGCCCGCCTGGGCATCTCCGGCGAGCAGAACGAAGCCTTCTACGACGGCGCGGGCGAGCAGATCTTCATCGACAACACCCAGACCGACCTGCAGTACAACCGCACCATCGACGTACTCGGCACGATTGGCCTGAAGCTCACCGACGAACAAAGCCTCGACTTGCTGGCCCAGTACTACGACTCCGGCAACCACGGCAGCACCGGCATCTACTTCCCCAACCTCAACTACAACGCGCCCTCCGACCTTGAAGACGCCGAACTGCGCAGCGGCTATTCGTCGGACCTTGAGCCGCGCACCCGGCGCCTGCTGCTCAACGCCAACTACCACCACACCGACGTGCTGGGCCAGGACTTCTATCTGCAGGCGTCCTATCGCAAGGAAGACGACAACTTCTACCCGTTCCCGTACTACAACCGCGCCACGCCAACCGGCTCGCGCGGGGTGTATTTCGCCGCCTCGCAGCAGAACTTCGAAGTCACCAGCCTCAAGGGCCTGTTCGCCAAGCAGTGGGACACGCTGAAGCTCACCTACGGCGTCGACCTGGACCGCGAGCGCTTCAATGCCGACCAGACCACCTTCGATGCCCAGACCTCATCCGAAAGCGGTGGCCTGGACCTGGACAAACAGAGCAAGGCCGCCCGCTACCCCAGCTACCGCGTGGACGGCGTCTCGGTGTATGGCCAGCTGGACTGGCATGCCACCGACAACCTCACCCTCTCCGGCGGCGCCCGGCGCCAGCAGATGGATGTGGACGTCAGCGACTTCAAAGGCGTGCCCGGTGGCAGCAACGACTACCAAGTCAGCCTGTACAACGTCGGTGCCATCTACGACTTCAAGAACGGCCACCAGGTGTGGACCAACTACGGCGAGGGCTTCGACCTGCCAGACCCGGCCAAGTACTACGGCAAGCCGGGCCTGAGCGTGGCCGACAACCCGCTGGCCGGCATCAAGAGCCGCCAGGTCGAGCTGGGCTGGCGTTACGCCGACCTCGACTGGGATGCCCAGGCAGCGCTGTACTACATCTGGTCGGACAAGATCATCAACGTCGATTCGCAGACGCTGACCATCAACGTCGAAGACCAGAAGAGCCGCGACTTCGGCTTCGAAGGTGCCTTGACCCGGCATTTCCAGAGCGGCTGGGAAGCGGGCGGCACGCTGCACCTGACCCGCTCCGAGGAAGAGGATGCCGACGGTGGCTGGATCAAGCGCGATGCGCGTTATGCCTCGCTGTCCAAGTCCACCGCGTTCGTTGGCTGGAAGGGTGATGGGCGCAGTGCCAGGCTGCAGGCCAACCATGCCTTCAGCCTCAAGGATGATGCCGACCACGAGATCGACGGCTACACCACCTTCGACCTGCTGGGCAGCCAGGACACCGGCTTCGGGACCTTCAGCGCCGGCATCCAGAACCTTCTGGACAAGCAGTACAGCACCGTCTGGGGGCAGCGCGCGACGCTGTTCTACTCGCCCACCTACGGCCCGGCGTACCTCTATGACTACCAAGGGCGGGGGCGTACCTACACCTTGACCTGGAGCATGGCGTACTGATCTGCTGGCCCTATCGCCGGCAAGCCGGCTCCCACGGGTACAACACAAGACTGAAAGGTGTGGCGGGCCTGTGGGAGCCGGCTTGCCGGCGATAGGGCCGGCCCAGTCAAACCACCGCTCAACCAAACACCGCCAGCAAATCCTGCGCAAACGCCCGCTGCGCCTCCCCCGGCACCTGCCCCCGATGCCTGGCCAAGGTAAACGGCACCACGAAGTCCAACTCGGCATCCAGCGCCCACAGCAACCCCTGTTCCTCCCACGCCTGGGCACAGTGGCACGGCAGGTACCCCACATGCCGCCCCGACAGAATGAACATCAGCACACTCTCGATCTGCTCGGCCACGGCCATGCTGCGCCGGCTCTGGAACGGCTCGCCACCCTTGAGAAAGCGGTAGGGGTGGCGCACCTGGTCAGCTTCCAGCAACTGCTCACGAGTTACCTGCGCCGCGCCGAACAGCGCATGCCCCTTGCCGCAGTACAAGCGTTGGCGCTCCTCGAACAACGGCTGGTAGTCGAACGCCGCCTGGTTGCCGGAAAAGTAGCTGATGGCGCAGTCCAGGCGCTGCTCCAGCAGCAAGCGCTCAAGCTCCGCAGGTGGCGCACTGATCAGCTCCAGCTGCACGGCCTCATCCCGTTCGCGAAAGCGTGAAATGGCCCGCGCCAGCCGCAGGTTGACGGCCGCGTCCTGGTTTTCCGCCATGCCGACCCGCACTGTGCCAAGCAAGCGCCCAGCGACGCCATTGGCCTGCTGGCGAAAGCGCTCGATGTCCAGCAGCAAGCCGCGCGCCGCCTCCAGCAGCAGTTGGCCCTTTTCCGTCAGGCTGAAGCCACGCTTGCCGCGGCTGCACAGGCGATAGCCCAGGCGCGCCTCCAGCTGCGCCATGCGCTGGCTGATGGTGGGCTGGCTCAGCCCCGACACGCCTTGCGCGGCGCTGAAGCCGCCGGCCTCGACTACAGTGACGAACAGCCGCAACAGGTGCAGGTCAGGGTCGTGCAGTTGTCCGAGCATCACATTGCTCCTGGTGAATGTCAGCTTTGCAAAGTTGCCATTCTTGCAATGTAACCCGGCTGGCATGCTGGCGGCATCCACCCATTGCCCGAGGTGTCCGCCATGCGAAAGTCGCTGTGCCTGCTGTCCCTGTGCCTGGCCTTGCCGCTGCAGGCCGAAGAGAAGGTCGTCAACCTCTATAGCTGGGCCGATTACGTCGCCCCGGAAACGTTGCAGCGTTTCGAGCGCGAGACTGGCTACAAGGTGCGCTACGACACCTTCGACACCACCGAGGTGCTGGAAACCAAGCTGCTCACCGGCGGCAGTGGCTACGACGTGGTGGTGCCATCGTCCACCGTGCTGGCCCGGGCGCTCAAGGCCAACGCCCTGCAGCCGCTGGATGCCCAGGGCATGCCCGGCTATGCCAACCTCGACAAGGACCTGCTGGGCAAGCTCGCCGAGGCCGACCCGGGTAACCGCTATGCCGTGCCCTACACCTGGGGCACCCTGGGCCTGGGGGTGAATGTGGAGGCGGTGCGCCAGCGCCTGGGCGATGTGCCGATGGACAGCCTCGACCTGCTGTTCAAACCCGAATACGCCAGCCGCCTGAAGGAATGCGGCATCGCCATGCCCGACTCGCCGCAGGAAGTGATCGGCGTGGCGCTCAACTACCTCGGCAAGGACCCGTACAGCCAGGACAAGGCCGATCTTGCCCAGGCGCAGAAGCTGTTGAACCAGCTGCAGCCGTCGATCAGCTATGTCGCCAACGGCCGGCAGATCAACGACCTGGCCAACGGCAGCGTGTGCCTGGCGCTGACCTACAACGGCGATGCGGCCATGGCCGCCGACCAGGCGCGCCGCGCCGGCAAGCCGTTCGAGCTGATCTATCGCATCCCGCGCGAAGGCACGCTGGTCTGGCAGGACAACCTGGTCATCCCCAAGGACGCACCGCACCCGGAGGCGGCCCGCGCCTTCATCGCCTTCATGCTCAAGCCCGAATCGGTGGCCGCGCTGACCAATGCGCTGTTCTTCGCCAACGCCAACCAGGCCGCCACACCGCTGGTTGACGAGGCGGTGCGCAACGACCCCGACATCTACCCGCCGGCGGCGGTGCGCGAGCGCCTGTATGCCGACCGCAGCATGGCGCTGTCCGACCTGCGCCAGCGCAACCGGCTGTGGACCGCCTTCCGCACCCGCCAGTAACCCCCAGACCACCAAGGAGCCCGACCGTGGATCAAGCCCAGAACAATGACCAGGCCATGACCCGTGACAGCCTGTATGGCACCGCTGCGGAAAGTACCTACGCCGGTATTACCAGTTTCTCGCGCCGTCGCTACAGCCGCGACCTGCGCGGGGTGGATGTGGTGGTCAGCGGCGTGCCGTTCGACACCGCCACCAGCAACCGCCCGGGTGCACGCTTCGGGCCGCGGGCGATCCGTGCCGCGTCGGTGCAGCAGGCCTGGGCCCGGCACTGGCCGTGGGCGTTCGACCCGTTCGACCACCTGGCCGTCATCGACTATGGCGACTGCGCCTTCGACAGCGGCACGCCGCAGTCGGTACCAGGCAGCATTGAGGCGCATGCCAGCCATATCCTCGAAGCCGGCTGCGCGATGCTCACCCTGGGCGGCGACCATTTCATCAGCTACCCGCTGCTCAAGGCCCATGCCCGGCGCCATGGCCCGTTGGCGTTGATCCACTTCGATGCGCACAGCGACACCTGGCCGGACGAGGAGGGCAAGCGCATCGACCATGGCACCATGTTCTGGCATGCCGCGCGCGAAGGCCTGGTGGACCCGTCCTGCTCGGTGCAGATCGGCCTGCGCACCACCAATGACGACAGCCAGGGCTTCGCCATCCTCGACGCTCGGCAAGTGCATCGCCAAGGCACCGAGGCGATCATCGCGGCGATCCGCCAGCGGGTGGGCGAGCGCCCGGTGTACCTCACCTTCGACATCGACTGCCTGGACCCAGCCTACGCGCCCGGCACCGGTACGCCGGTGTGCGGCGGCCTGAGCACGGTGCAGGCGCTGGAAATACTCGGCGGCCTGCGCGGCATCAACCTGGTGGGCATGGACCTGGTGGAAGTCGCGCCGGCCTATGACCATGCCGACATCACCGCCCTGGCCGGTGCCACCTTGGCGATGGAGATGCTGTGCCTGTATGCGGTGCGGCACAAGGTCGACAGCGCCCGGTAACAACGGCTGCATGGCCACCCTGGCAGGTTCATACTGAAACATCAGGAATCGCATTCACACTTTTGTCGCGAACCCATCGCGCCTTAGGCTATCCAACGCACGAGGCGCGCCTTTTTCGTACAGGAGGTGAGGATGAACCTTACATTGCCAGCCGTGGCCATCGGCCTTTTGCTGTGCCTGCCGGTGCAGGCTGCCCCGCTGCAGCCCCTGAAGCTCGCCGCCAGCAACAACAACCCGTACAACAGCCCGATCCAGCGTGCCAACCCCAACAGCCGCCAGGGCAGCATGCCCGCCACCCCGCCGGTGCGCGGGCCTTCGACCGTCCCCATCCAGCCCACACCCAGCCTCGACAACCGTGGCATCGGCAACGGCGACAACCTGCGCCGCCAACAGCAGGCTCCCAACCTGGAACCCACCCGGCCCCCGCGGGACAGCCAACGCGTGCCCTGAGCCCTCCACGAAAGGAATTGTGCATGAACAAAGCCACCTGGCTGGCCACGCTGGCCGCCGCTACCTTGCTGCCATTGTTGGCGCAGGCTGCATCCGAGCAGCAGTTCCCCAGTGAAGAGGGCACGCTCAGCGTCAGTACCGTCGCCGACGGCTTGCGCAACCCCTGGGCGTTGGCGTTTCTGCCGGGCGGCAAGGACATGCTGGTCACCGAACGCCCCGGCAACCTGCGCCTGGTCAACGCCGAAGGCAAGGTCGGCGCGCCAATCAGCGGCGTGCCCAAGGTCTGGGCCGAGGGGCAGGGCGGCCTGCTCGACGTGGTGCTTTCGCCGCAGTTCGACAAGGACCGCACGGTCTACCTCTCCTATGCCGAGGAAGGCAGCGACGGCAAGGCCGGCACTGCAGTGGGCCGCGGCCAGTTGAGCGAAGACCGCGCACGCCTGGAGAACTTCACCGTGATTTTCCGCCAGCAGCCCAAGCTGTCGGTCGGCAACCACTTCGGTTCGCGGCTGGTGTTCGACCGTGACGGCTACCTGTTCATCGCCCTGGGCGAGAACAACCAGCGCCCGACCGCCCAGGACCTGGACAAGCTGCAAGGCAAGGTGGTGCGCATCCTGCCCGACGGTGAAGTGCCCAAGGACAACCCCTTCGTCGGCAACGCCAATGTGCGCCCGGAAATCTGGTCGTTTGGCCACCGTAACCAGCAGGGCGCCGCGCTCAACCCCTGGACCGGCAAGCTCTGGACCCATGAGCACGGCCCACGCGGGGGTGATGAGATCAACATCCCGCAGGCCGGCAAGAACTATGGCTGGCCGATCGCCACGCACGGTATCAACTACTCGTTGCTGCCGATTCCCGAGGCCAAGGGCAAGCATGTCGATGGCATGGTCGACCCGCACCATGTCTGGGAAAAATCGCCCGGCATCAGCGGCATGGCCTTCTATGACAGCCCTACCTTCAAGGCCTGGGACCACAACCTGTTCATCGGCGCGTTGGCGACCCAGGAGCTGATCCGCT
Organism: Pseudomonas faucium; assembly: GCF_021602585.1. Classification (GTDB taxonomy): domain Bacteria; phylum Pseudomonadota; class Gammaproteobacteria; order Pseudomonadales; family Pseudomonadaceae; genus Aquipseudomonas; species Aquipseudomonas faucium. The sequence goes on along the minus strand of NZ_BQIP01000005.1, from coordinate 238,356 downwards.
TGCAGCTCGATGGCGACAAGATCGTCCATGAAGAGCGTTTGCTGGGCGATTTGAAGGCGCGCATCCGCGATGTGCGGGTAGGGCCGGATGGCTATCTATATGTGCTGACCGACGCCAAGGATGGGCAGTTGCTCAAAGTCGGCCTCAACGCCGGCTGAACAGGTATGTGGCCTGCACCGGCCCCATCGCTGGCAAGCCAGCTCCCACAGGTACACCCTAGACCTCCAGCCCTGTGGTGTACCTGTGGTGTACCTGCGGTGCACCTGTGGGAGCCGGCTTGCCGGCGATAGGGCCGGTGAACATAATGCCGCATGACGCACGATCCCAAATCGCTCTACCAGCAAGCCCTCACCGCCCAAGGCTACGCCCCTGACCCGGCGCAAGCCCAGGCCGTCGACGCGCTGCAGGCCTGCTTCGAAGCCCTCGAAAAAGGCCGCCCGACCCAGGGCCTCTACCTCTGGGGCCCGGTAGGCCGCGGCAAGACCTGGCTGATGGACCTGTTCCACCGCTGCCTGAGCGTGCCAGCGCGGCGCCAGCACTTTCACCATTTCATGGCCTGGGTCCACCAGCGCCTGTTCCAGCTCAATGGCACCGCCGACCCGCTGCAGGCGCTGGCGCGCGAGCTGGCAGGGCAGATCCGCGTACTGTGCTTCGACGAACTGTTCGTCAGCGACATCGGCGATGCAATCATCCTCGGCCGGCTGTTCCAGGTGCTGTTCGACCAGGGCGTTCTGCTGGTGGCCACCTCCAACCAGCCGCCTGAGCAGTTGTACCGCGACGGCTTCAACCGCGAACGCTTTCTCCCCGCGATCCACGCCATCGAGCGGCACATGCAGGTATTGCCGGTGGCCGGCGAGCAGGACCACCGCCTGCATCCGGGCGCCGCGCGGCAACGTTACTGGGTGGCCGAAGCGGGCAGGCCGGGCCAGCTACAGGCGGTTTTCCAGCAGCTCAGCCCCCAGGGCCCTGGCAGCACCGAGCCGCTGTCGGTCGGCACACGCCAGGTTCAGGTCATCCGCCACAGCGCCGAGGCCATCTGGTGCCGCTTTGCCGACCTGTGCGAGCAGCCGCTGTCGGCCATGGAATTCATGGCCCTGTGCGACCGCTTTGCGGCGATCCTGGTCGAGGGGGTGCCGGCCCTGGGCGGTGCCCAGCGCGAAGGGCGTATCGCCCGGGGCACCGAAGATGGCGCGGCGCGGGTGGCGGCGGGCGACCGTGAGTTGCCCGCCCTGTCACCCAAGGATGACGCCGTGCGCCGGTTCATTGCCCTGGTCGACGAATGCTATGACCGCCGCGTGGCCTTGTACCTGGAGGCGCAGGTACCGCTGGATGCGCTCTACACCCAAGGGTACTTGGCGTTCCCATTCCAAAGGACCCTGAGCCGGCTGCGGGAGATGCAGCTGCAACGCTTCGCCTGAAGCCCGGGGCGTTGCCAGCTCAGCGCGCCAGCCACTCCACCAGGGTGCGGTTGAAGCGCCGCGGCTCCTCGATCTGCGGCGCATGCCCCATGCCTTCGAAGGTCACCAGCTCGCCGTGGGGAATCAGTTTCGCCACCTGTGGCCCAAGCACCGCGTACTTGCCCAGCTGCGCCTTGACCTGCGGCGGGGCGATGTCACTGCCGATGGCGGTGCTGTCCTGGTCGCCGATCATCAGCAGGGTCGGCATCTTCAAGTCCTTGAACTCGTAGTACACCGGCTGGGTGAAGATCATGTCGTAGATCAGCGCCGAGTTCCACGCCACCGCCTCATGCCCCGGCCCCTGGTTCAGCCCCACCAGCATCTGCACCCAGCGCTCGTACTCCGGCTTCCAGCGCCCGGCGTAATAGGTTTTGCGCTCGTATTCGCGCACGCCCTCGGCATCGAGCTTGAGTTCGCGGGCATACCATTGATCGACGCTGCGGTAGGGCACGCCGAGGGCCTTCCAGTCTTCCAGGCCGATCGGGTTGACCATCGCCAGGCGCTCGACCTGCTGCGGGTACATCAGCGCGTAGCGGGTGGCGAGCATGCCGCCGGTGGAATGGCCGAGGACGGCCACCTTATCGATGCCCAGATGCTCGAGCAGGGCATGGGTGTTGCTGGCCAGTTGCTGGAAGCTGTACTGGTAATGCGCCGGCTTGCTCGAGGTGCAGAAACCCACCTGGTCCACCGCGACGACCCGGTAACCCGCCTGGCTCAAGGCATCGATGGTGGTTTCCCAGGTGGCGGCGCAGAAGTTCTTGCCGTGCATCAGCACCACGCTGCGGCCATTGGCCTGGCCCTTGGCAGGCACATCCATGTAGCCCATCTGCAGGGGCTGGCCCTGGGACTGGAAGTCGAAATGCTTGAGTGGGTGAGGATAGCTGAAGCCTTCGAGCTGCTTGCCGTAGGTGGGCGTTTCGGCAGCGATGGCCGGGGCGCCGACAAGGCAGGCCAGGGCCAGGGCGGTTGCGCGCAGCATGGGGGCACTCCGTGTAGGACCATGTAGGAATTGGCGACTGTAGCAGTCAGTGGAGCACCTTAAACGTTAAAGGTGTCACCAAGTGTGAAACCAACCCAGGGTCACCAGTGCCACGACGATGTAGCGCCCGGCCTTGGCCAGGGTCACCAGCAGCATGAAGCGCCAGAACGGCTCGCGCATGATCCCGGCGATCAGGGTCAGCGGGTCGCCGATCACCGGCATCCAGCTGAGCAGCAACGACCACTGCCCCCAGCGCTGGTAGCGCTGCTGGGCACGTTCCAGCTGGCGGGCGCTGAACGGGAACCAGCGCCGGTGGCGCAGGTGCTCGATGGCCCGGCCGAGCAGCCAGTTGACCACCGAGCCGAGCACATTGCCCAGTGTTGCGACCAGCAACAGGGTCAGCCAGGCATCGGGCTGGCGCAGCAGCAACCCCACCAGCACCGCCTCCGATTGCAGCGGCAGCAAGGTGGCAGCGCCGAAGGCGCTGAGGAACAGCGCCCCCAGGCTGAGCATCAGTAGTTGGCGACCACGGTGTCCTGGCCGTCCTGGGTCACGCCGATGACTTGGTAGGCATCCTTGTGGTCACCCATTTCCATGCCTGGCGAGCCCATGGGCATGCCGGGCACGGCCAGGCCCTTGAGGTCGGCGCGCTTGGCCAAGAGGCGCACCTGTTCGGCCGGCACGTGGCCTTCGACGAACTTGCCGTCGATCACCCCGGTGTGGCACGACGCCAGGCGTGGCGCCACGCCCAGGCGCTGCTTGACCGCGCTCATGTTCGGCTCGACATGGTCATTGACGGTGAAGCCGTTGTCGCGCAGGTGGCTGATCCAGGCCTTGCAGCAGCCACAGTTGGGGTCGCGGTAGACGTCGATGGTTTCGGCGGCCTGGGCCAGGCCGGTGATGGCCAGCAGGCCGAAGGTGATCAGGTGTTTACGCAGCATGGTCGAACGACTCCTTTAGAAACGCAGGCGCACCCCCGCCACCAGGCGGGTCTGGGCGAGGTCTTCGCCCTGTTCGCGGGCCTGGTCGGCGCGGTTGCCGTGCAGGCGGTTGAAGCTTACGCCGATATAGGGGGCGAAGCCGCGGGTGATTTCATAGCGCAGGCGCAGGCCGATTTCGCTGTCGGCCAGCCCTGCGCCTTGCTCGTGGGCTGCAGCGTTGCGCCCGTAAAGGTTGGCTTCAAGGGTTGGCTCGAGGATCCAGCGGTTGGTCAGCAGCATAGCGTAAGCGGCCTCCAGGCGCAGCGCGGTCTGTTGTCGCTCGCCGGCATAGGCCGTGGCTTCCAGCTCCAGGCCATACAGCGGTGTGCCCTGGATGCCGAACGCCGCCCAGGCCTGGCCACTGGCGGGCTTGAAATCCTGGCGCAGGCCGCCGACCAGCTCCCACCAGGGGCTGATGGCATGGCCCCACAGCGCCTGCAGTTCGGCCTTGTGGGTCTTGCCCTGCTCGCGCTCGCCCTCGCTGCGCAGCCACAGGCGGTCGACATCGCCGCCGATCCAGGCCGTGGCGTTCCAGTTCAGCGCGCTGCTGCTCTCGAAGTGCTGGTACTCCAGCTGGTCGACGATCACTGCCCAGTTGATGGCGCGATCGTGCACCTGGTGGTTGGCCATGGGGGCGGCGTCGGCCGTTGCCCGTTCGCTGTTGAGCAGCGCCAGCAAGGCCAGGCTGCCGATGATGTGCCTGTTGATCTCATGCATCGACGCGTACCTCGCGGAACATGCCCGTTTCCATGTGGTAAAGCAGGTGGCAGTGGTAGGCCCAGCGGCCCAGGGCGTCGGCACTGACCCGGTAGCTGCGCCGGCTCCCGGGCGGGATGTCGACGGTGTGCTTGCGCACCATGAAGCGCCCGTGCTCGTCCTCCAGGTCGCTCCACATGCCGTGCAGGTGGATGGGGTGGGTCATCATGGTGTCGTTGACCAGGGTAATGCGCACCCGCTCGCCGTAGGCCAGGCGCAGCGGCTCGGCGTCGCTGAACTTGATGCCATCGAACGACCAGGCGAAGCGCTCCATGTGCCCGGTCAGGTGCAGCTCGATGTCCCGCGAGGGCTCGCGGCCATCCGGGTCGGGGTAGGGGCTGCGCAGGTCGGCGTAGGTCAGTACCCGCCGGCCATTGCCGCGCAGGCCGATGCCCGGGTCGTCGAGGTTGGCGCGCGGGGCCATGGTCTGCATGTCCACCAGCGGGTTGCCGATTTCGCTGGCCGGGTGCTGCTGCATGGGCGCCATGGCGCTATGGTCCATGCCCGCCATGTTGCTGTGGTCCATCGCCGCCATGTTGCCGTGGCCCATGTCGGCCATGCTCAGCACCGGCCGTGGGTCGGGCTGCGGCACCTCGGCCTGCAGGCCGAGCGCGCGGGCCAGGGTGCCGCGGGCATAGCCGCTGCGGTCCATGCTCTGGGCGAACAGGGTATAGGCGGGCAGGTCGCCGACGGTTACCAGCACATCGTAGGTTTCGGCCACGGCGATGCGCAGCTCGTCCACCTTCACCGGCGTCACGGCAAGGCCGTCGGCGGCGATCACGGTGAGCTGCAAGCCGGGAATGCGGAAATCGAAGTAGGTCATCGCCGACGCGTTGATCAGCCGCAGGCGCACGGTTTCGCCGGGTTGGAACAGGCAGGTGAAATTGCCGTCCGGTGGCTGGCCGTTGAGCAGGTAGGTGTAGGCTGCGGCGCTGATGTCGGCGAGGTCGGTGGGGCTCATGCGCATGCGTGCCCAGGCCAGGCGCTCGTCGACGGTGTCGCGCCAGCCGTTCTGGGCAACGTCGTCGATGAAGTCGCCCAGGGTGCGCTTGTGGTAGTTGAAGGCGTCGGACTGCGTTTTCAGCGTGGCCAGCAGCGCTTCGGGCGCTTGATCGGACCAGTCGCTGAACAGCAGCACATGGTCACGCTGGTAACGATGCATCTCGGCTTCGCGCGGCTCGATGACGATCGCGCCATACACCCCGGCCTGCTCCTGCAGGCCGGAATGGCTGTGGTACCAGTAGGTGCCGCTCTGGCGCAGGGTAAAGCGGTACAGGTAGTCACCGCCGGGGGCGATGCCGGCGAAGCTCAGCCCGGGCACGCCGTCCATCTCGCTGGGCAGGATGATGCCGTGCCAGTGGATCGAGGTGTCCTGCTCCAGCCGGTTGCGCACGCGCAAGGTCACGGTGTCGCCCTCGCGCCAGCGCAGCACGGGCCCGGGCAGGCTGGCGTTGACGGTCAGGGCCGTGCGCGGCTGGCCGGTGATGTTGACTGGGGTCTGGCCGATGTACAGCTCGAAGTGCTGGCCGGCCAGGGCGCGGCCATCGGCAGCATTGGCCAGTGGCCGCCACAGGCCCAGGCCCACGAGCGTGGCAGCGGCGCCCAGGCCTTTGACGAAGGTGCGGCGGGAAGGGGTGGGCAACATGTCGTGACCTCATGCAGAAGAGTCACGATCGTCGCCCGTGGCGCCTGTCAGCTGGCTGAGGCGGGGATTACAGCATTGTCAGGCAGCGCTGCCGGCTGCTCGTGGCCGAGGTCACGCATCAGCAGGCCGAACTCCAGCGGCACCTGCTCGGGGATCGGCAGGTACACCACATGGCCGTCGCCTGGCGCTACCTCGATGGCCTGCTGCTGGCGGTTGCACAGGCGGTGCAGGTCGAAGTGATAGTTGCCGCGCGGGGTCATCAGCTCCAGGTGGTCGCCCACGGCAAAGCGGTTCTTCACCTTGACCTCGGCCAGGCCGTCAATCCGGGCCCCGGTCAGTTCGCCGACGAACTGCTGGCGCTCGGACAGCGAGTTGCCGCGCAGGTAGTTCTGGTATTCGTCGTGCACATGGCGGCGCAGGAAACCTTCGGTGTAGCCGCGCTGGGCCAGGGATTCGAGGTTGTCCATCAGGGCCATGTCGAACGGCCGCCCAGCCACGGCATCGTCGATCGCCTGGCGGTACGACTGCACGGCACGGGCGCAGTAGAAGTGCGACTTGGTGCGGCCCTCGATCTTCAGCGAATGCACGCCCATGGCCGCCAGCCGCCCGACGTGCTGGATGGCGCGCAGGTCCTTGGCGTTCATGATGTAGGTGCCGTGCTCGTCTTCGAAGGCGGGCAGTTCGGTACCGGGGCGGTTGCTTTCCTGCAGCAGGAACACCTGGTCGGTCGGCGCCCCCAGGCCCAGGGTCGGTTCGACCTGCTGCACGATGTCGCCGGTGGCGTTTTCGCTGGCCGGGGTTGCCTGGTACTTCCAGCGGCAGGCATTGGTGCAGCTGCCCTGGTTGGCATCGCGCTTGTTCAGGTAGCCCGACAGCAGGCAACGCCCGGAGTAGGCCATGCACAGCGCGCCATGGACGAACACCTCCAGCTCCATGTTTGGCACCTGCTGGCGAATTTCCTCGATCTCCTCCAGCGACAGCTCGCGCGACAGGATTACCCGGCTCAACCCCAGGCCCTGCCAGAACTGCACGCTGGCCCAGTTGACCGTGTTGGCCTGCACCGACAGGTGCACCGGCATCTGCGGGAAGTGCTGGCGCACCAGCATGATCAGGCCAGGGTCGGACATGATCAGCGCATCCGGCGCCATCGCCACCACCGGTGCCAGGTCCTTGAGGAAGGTCTTGAGCTTGGCATTGTGCGGCGCGATGTTGACCACCACGTAGAAGCGCTTGCCCAGGGCATGCGCCTCGGCGATGCCCTGGGCCAGGTTGGCGTGGTCGAATTCGTTGTTGCGCACCCGCAGGCTGTAGCGCGGCTGGCCGGCGTAGACGGCGTCGGCGCCATAGGCGAAGGCGTAGCGCATGGTCTTGAGCGTGCCGGCGGGGGCCAGCAGTTCGGGCTTGGCGGTCGGGGTCATGGGCGCACCGGGGCAAAAGTCGCGGATCCTAGGGCGTTGGCGCAGGGGGCGTATTGATTTGAATCAAGGCGTCAGTGGCACTTTTCCAGTGATCGCCTGCACTAACTATTCAGGCCCCTGAAGGAAACGCCATGAACGCGACCGCGCTGCAGAACAAAGCCCTTGCCGTACTCCTGGCGTTGGTGACGCTTGCCTTCGTCTGGATTCTGCTGCCGTACTACGGCGCGATCTTCTGGGCGGTCATCCTCGGCATCCTGTTCGCCCCGTTGCAACGCAATTTGCTGCTGCGTTTCGGCCGGCGGCGCAACCTTGCCGCCGCCACCACCTTGCTGGTCTGCCTGGTGGTGGCGGTGCTGCCGGTCATCATCACCAGCGCGCTGCTGGTGCAGGAGGGCGCCAACCTGTACCAGCGCATCGAAAGCGGGCAACTGGACATTGCCGGTTTTGTCACGCGCGGCAAGCACATGCTGCCGGCGTTCGCCCAGCATGGCCTGGACAGCCTGGGCATGGGCAACCTCGACGGCCTGCAGAACAAGATCACCAAGTGGGCCACGCAAGGCAGCCAGGTGCTGGCCGGCCAGGCATACAGCTTCGGCCAGGGCACGTTCGACTTCCTGGTGAGCTTCGGCATCATGGTGTACCTGTTGTTCTTCTTTCTTCGCGAGGGCGCCGAGGTGGCGCGCCAGGTGCGCCTTGCCGTGCCGTTGCCCGAGCACCAGAAGCGCAGGCTGCAATTGAAGTTCAACCGGGTGGTGCGGGCCACGGTGAAAGGCAACGTGCTGGTGGCCATTACCCAGGGGGCGCTGGGCGGCTTCATCTTCTGGGTGCTGGACATCCCCAGCGCACTGGTCTGGGCGGTGATGATGGCGTTCTTGTCACTGCTGCCGGCGGTCGGCGCCGGGATCATCTGGGCGCCGGTGGCCGCTTACTTCCTGCTGACGGGAGCGATTTTGCAGGGGATCATCCTGACGGCCTTTGGCGTGCTGGTGATCGGCCTGGTGGACAACGTGCTGCGGCCGATCCTGGTGGGCAAGGACACGCGGATGCCGGACTACCTGATCCTGGTGTCCACCCTGGGCGGGCTGGCGGTGTTCGGGCTCAACGGCTTCGTGATCGGGCCGTTGATCGCGGCCCTGTTCTTGTCGAGCTGGGCGATCTTCGCCGCCACCAAGCCGCAGGTGCAGTTGCCTCAATAGGCGGCTGCTTCAGCGAAAGCTGTACGAAACCCCCACATACGCAGCAAACCCTTCCCCCGGCGTCGAGCGGGCGATGTCCTGCCCGGCGTCGTTGTAGCCGGGCGTCACCGTCGCCGCGTAGCGCTCGTTGGTCAGGTTGCGCAGGTCCAGCCAGGTTTGCCAGTCCTGCTTGGGCGAGTTCCAGCCCAGGCGAGCGCCCAGCAGCGCGTAGGCGTCGGCGTGGTAGCTGTTGGCATAGTCGACCTGCACCTTGGACGCCATCTGCGTATTGACCCCGGCATAGAAACCGCTCGGCCAGTCGTAGCGCAGCTCGGCCTGGTAGTAGTGCATGGGGATGCCAGGCAGACGGTTGTCGCCGAACTGGTCGTCGTCGCGGTAATGGAAGTCACTGAAGGTGTAGGCCTGGCGCAGGCTCAACTTGCCGCTGCCGGCGCGTTCCCAGAGGGTGCTGTCCAGGCCCGCCTCGACGCCCTGGTGCACCGTGGCGCTGGCGTTGAACTCCTTGGGCAGCACGCCCGGCACGATCTCCACGGCCAGCAGTTCATGGCGAACCTGCGAGTAGTACCAGGCCAGGTCCCAACGGCCCAGTGCCGAATCCCCGCGCGCGCCGAGCTCCAGGGTGGTGGCGGTCTGGTTCTGCATCTCGATCGGCTGGGTGCTGACCGGCGCACTCCAGATCAGCGCCCAAGGGTGCGGCGGCTCCACCGAGCGGCTGAGGTTGCCGTACACCTGCAGGGCCGGGCTGATGTCGTATCGCAGCCCCAGGCGCGGCGCGTAGTCCCAGTCATGCTGGCTGACCTTGCCGCCACTGGCGGGGTAGGTCACGTCACTTTCGCGGCGGGTGTAGATCATCGCCAGGCCCGTGGTCAGCCACAGGTCGGGGATCAGCTCCAGGTCGTTGCCGACGTGCAGCACCGTGTCCGAGCCCTGGTAGCTGAAGTCGCGCACGCGGGCGCCGAAATTGTCGCCGCTGCTGCGGGCAAACTGCGAGGCGCCGCTGTTGGGCAGGTGCTTGGTGGTGCGCCAGCCGATCGTGGTCTTGCTCTCGTGGCCCAGCAGCGTGTCGCGGCGCAGGTAGTTCAGCGTGCCGCTGACGTCGGAGTAGGCGACCTTCAGGCGCATCGGGCCTTCGCGCAGATCCATCGGGTAGTCGTGATAGACCAGCCCGGCTTCCACGCGGGCGTCGTCTTCAAGGTAGAAGGTGGTCTTGTTGCCGACCCAGGTGCTGCCCGGTTGCGGGCGGCTGTCGTCGCGGGCCAGGTAGGCGGCGTTGGCGGCACGTGGGTCGTGCTTGATCTGCTGCTTGGTCAGGCGCCCGGCCAGGTCGTTTTCGGTTTCCCGGTAGCGCAGGTAGAAGCGTGTTTCCAGGTTGGGGTTGAAGCGGTAGCCGATATTGGCGGCGATGCCCTTGGCGCTGCCGCTGCTGTGGGCCTGGTAGCCATCGTATTCGGAGTCGGTCAGGGCCACGTAGTAGTCGAGGTTGCCCAGTACCTGGCCGGAGCTGACATGGCGGTGCTGGTAGCCGCGGCTGCCAGCCTCGTAGCGCACCTGCAGCGGCGCGGCATCGTAGCCGGTGTGGGTCACGTAGTTGATCGCCCCGCCCAGGGCCAAGGCGCCCTGGTCGAAGCCGTTGGCGCCGCGCAGCACCTCGGCGCGGCTCAGCCACAGCGGCTCGAACAATTCATAAGGTGTGCCGCCGGGGCCGGTAAGGGGCAGGCCGTCGAACATCGTGTACACGCCGGAGCCGTGGGCGCCGGGTGCGCGGTTGATGCCCGAGCCACGGATCGACAGCTTGATGCCATCGTTGCCCGCCGACTGGGCGAACACCCCGGGCTGGTAGGCCAGTACATCCTGGTTGCTGGCCACCCGGCCCTGCTCGACGTGCTGCATGTCCACCAGGTTGCTGGCGCCGGGTATCGCCTGGAGGCGCTCGCGGGCGTACTCCAGCTCGCTTTGCTCCTGGTCATTGATCAGCAGCTGGCCCAGTTCGAGCGAGGGCGCTGCCGCGCCGGGCCCTGCAGAAAAAGCAGCCACAAGGCCGAGGCATGACGAAAGGGGCAAGACAGGACGCATCGTACAACTCCAGGCGAAGGGCAGACAGGCAACGGCGTTGTGACGAGCGAAATGACGTTCAGAGCACGCGCAATTTCAGCCTTTTGCAGCCGTGGTTCAAGACAAGTCTTGTAGGGCGAGGTGCTACAAAGCGTGCGAGTAGTGCCGGGCAGTGGCGCTTCGTAATGTGCATTGCAGGGCGGCAGCACGATTGGTTGTCGCAGTTGGCGATGGTTGAGGAGTTCGATGATGAAAAACAGTGAGCGATTGATTGCCGACAGCGCAATCGATGTGCCGGTCCGCCTCACGCCTCGAGAACAGCAGGTGCTGCTGTGGTGCGCCTATGGCAAGAGCTCGTGGGAGATCGGCCAGATCCTGCAGTGCAAGGAATCGACGGTCAATTTCCATGTGTCCAACATCCTGCGCAAATTCGCTGTCCCCACCCGCATCGCGGCGGTGATCAAGGCCATTCGCTACGGCATGTTGGCCGAAGCCTGAGGAGGCGTACATGGATATCCCGATTCAACGGCCGACTGAAGGCGCAGGGGCCATGAACAAGGCACATTTTCCCGATTGCCATGATCCTTTCTGGCCACGCATCGAATTGCGTGCATTGCGTGAGCGATTGCGCCTTGGCGACGACGTCAGCGAGGCGCGCCTGGTATTGGCGGTGCGCTGCGCTGGCATCGCTGCCGCCCAGGAGTTCGCGCGCTGGCGGGCGGCACTGCGGGCCCGTGGTTACAAGCGCCTGGAAGACCTGGCCGGGCACACTCAAGGGCGTGCACTGTCGGTGTGTTACCGGTGTTTCATCGCCGCTGCTGTGTGGCGCACCTTGCATGGGGAGCGCTTTTTCCGGGCATTTTCCGAGGAGGTCGAACATGGCTGAGGACTACGAACTCAAGGATGCTGTCGGCGCAGTCGTCGAGTTGTTGACGTCGGAAGGCCGCGTGCTGCTGGGCGCGTTGCTCGGGGCCTTGCTGGTAAGTGCCGCGCGGGATCGCTTGAACATCGTTTCGCGCAAGCGCCTGTCAATACGCAAGCAGTTGATGCTGGTGTTTCTGACCCTGGGCGTCGGTTATCTGTTCGAGCCGTTGCTGCAGTCGCTGGCGCCCATGCTGTCGCGCGGCATGGCCGCCTTCGTCGCCGCAGTGGTAGTGATACCGATCACGCTCAAGGTGCTGGTCTGGCTCGATACGGTGGAAGTGCGCGAGCTGATCCAGCGCTGGCGCCGACGCGGTTAGCCTCAAGCCTGCCCCGGGGCGCGCTGGGCGAGCGCGTGCAGCTGTTGCTCGAGGCGCTGGATGCGATGCTTGTCTTCGATGTGCAGGAAGATGGCCTGCCGGTCCGCCGATGAAAGGCTGCGCAAGCGCTCGAGCACATCGTTCTCCCACCCGTCTTCGGTTTGGGCGGGCGAAGGGTTTTGCGTTTCTCCCATCAACAGCCAATCGAGTGTGCACCCATGTTTTCGGGCGATGGATACGCATAGTGAGTACGGAATACTGTCGCGGACCTTCCAGCTGCTCAGTGTCTGAGGGCTGACTTCCAGGGCCCGTGCTAGCTGAACATCGGTATCTGAACCGGTCAGAAGCTTTAGGCGTGCCAGTACTGAGGCGAGCGATTGGTTACTCATTACAAATATCCATGGCTGGTTTAAAGATATTCCTTAGGCTTAAAATACTCGTTATGAATACATCGGTTTCGTTTAAAGGAGAAATCCTGGCATGAGCAGTAGTGTAATGAAAAAAACCGTTATCGATTTGGCTGATAGCGCGGCAACTTGTCGATCAGCCTTACAGCTTTTTTGCCCAATAGCCATTAGCAGGTACGTGCCGTGAGTACTTACAAGCTGGTCTGTCCCCATTGCAATAGCCGAATGCGTATCCGTACCAGCGAAGGACGACATATTTTTTTACGGGTTGCCTACCTGCAATGCACCACTGAGGCATGCGGGTGGTCGGTGCGCGCGGAGTTTGAAATGACCCATGAACTGTCACCCAGTGGCATGCCCAACCCACAGGTGCACCTACCCTCCGCCAGTAGGGAGCAACGCCACACCGCATTGCAGCGGGAGGAGGATGCTGCCTCTGGGCAGCGTTCCCCAAAGCGCGCTGCCCAGTCTGTTTCACGCAGATAAAAAAACACCCCGCAGAGCGGGGTGTTTTTTTTTACATCCTGATCAACCGATCAGTTGCAGACCTGCTTGCTGGACCATCTCCAGCAGCGGTTGCGGGTAGACGCCCAGCACGAACGCCAGGATGGCGATGGCCAGCAACATCACGCCACCGGTGCGCTGTTCCCACTTCAGTGGGGCGTCGTGGCGACGCAGGTTCGGCTCTACCAGGTACAGGGTGACCATCACGCGCAGGTAGTAGTACACGCCGATGGCACTGCCGATCACCAGGGCGCCGACCAGCCACCACAGCTGCGACTCGACGCCGGTGGCGATGATGTAGAACTTGCCGATGAAGCCTGCGGTCAGCGGGATGCCCGCCAGCGACAGCATCATCACGGTCAGCACCGCAGTCAGGTACGGGCGGCGCCAGAACAGGCCGCGGTACTCGTACAGCGCATCGGCATCACGGCCACCGTAAGGCGAAGACATCAGGGTGATGACACCGAATGCGCCAAGGCTTGTGATCACGTAGGTGACCAGGTACACGCCCATGGCTTCCAGGGCCAGGCCCTTGCTGGCGACCAGGGCGATCAGCAGGTAGCCGAAGTGGGCGATGGACGAGTAACCGAGCAGGCGCTTGAGGTTGCTCTGGGTCAGCGCCAGCAGGTTGCCGATCAGGATCGAGGCCACCGCGATGACTGCCAGTACGGTGCTCAGCACGCCGCTGCTGGCAGCCGGGGAGATCATGAACAGGCGCACGACCACGGCGAACACCGCAACCTTGCTGGCCGTGGCCAGGAACGCGGCGACCGGCGCCGGGGCGCCTTCGTACACGTCCGGGGTCCACAGGTGGAACGGTACCAGCGACAGCTTGAAGGCCAGGCCCACCAGCATCATGCCCAGGCCCAGTTGCGCCAGCAGGCTTGGCAGGCTGGTGGTGGCCAGGGCCTTGCCGATCTGGTCGAAGCTCAGGCTGCCGGCGTCGGCGTACAGCAAGGCCATGCCGAACAGCAGGAAGGCGGAGCCGGCAGCCGACAGCACCATGTACTTGATGCCCGCTTCCAGCGACCGCTTGTTGAAGAAGGCATACGCCACCAGGCCGTAGACCGGTACCGACAGCAGCTCAAGGCCGATGAACAGGCCGGCCAGGTGGTTGGCGCTGACCAGCACCAGGCCGCCCAGGGCCGACATCAGCAGCAGCAGGTACAGCTCTTCACGGTTGCCCGGGAAGCCCTTGGAGCCTTCGCCGAGGTAGGCGTGGGCGAGGGTGACGCAGGCCAGTGTGGCCACCAGGATGATCGCCATGTACAGGCAGGCGAACTTGTCGATGGTGATCAGCGGGGTGACCGCCAGCGGCGCGACTTTCAGCGCCGGCAGGATCGACAGCAGGGCCAGGTTCAGCCCCACGGTGGACAGCAGGAAGGTCTGCGAGTGGTTGCGCTTCCAGGCGATCGCCAGCATCACCACCACCGTGGTGATGGTGGTGATCAGCATCGGCGCCAATGCGATGAAGTGTTGAGTGGTGAATTCCATAGCGCTCTTACCGGGCCGAAGCGAGTTGAGTGAAAGCGGAACCGAGCCACTGCTGCACACCACTCATGGTGGCGGCAGAGGTGTCGAGGAACGGCTGCGGATACACGCCCAGCAGCACCAGCAGTACCGCCAGGCCCAGGACCATGATCATTTCGCGACCGTCCATGCCGGCCAGCACGGTGTCGGCCTTGGCCGGGCCGAAGTAGGCGCGGTGGATCATGATCAGCGAGTACACCGAACCGAATACCAGGCCGGTGGTGGCGATCACGGTGATCCACGGTACATGGGCGAAGCTGCCGATCAGGATCAGGAACTCGCCGACGAAGTTGCCGGTACCCGGCAGGCCCAGGGAGGCGGCGGCGAAGAACAGGCTGATGGCTGGCAGGTAGGCGATGCGGTGCCACAGGCCGCCCATCTGGCGCATGTCACGGGTGTGCAGGCGCTCGTACAGCTGGCCGGACAGGATGAACAGCGCGGCGGCCGACAGGCCGTGGGCCAGCATCTGGATCACCGCGCCTTGCAGGGCCTGCTGGCTGCCGGAGTAGATGCCGATCAGCACGAAGCCCATGTGCGAAACGCTGGAGAAGGCGATCAGGCGCTTGATGTCGCTTTGCGCGAAGGCCAGGAAGGCACCGTAGAAGATACCGATCAGGCCCAGGGTCATGGCGATCGGCGCGAACTCGGCCGAGGCGTTCGGGAACAGCGGCAGGGCGAAACGCAGCAGGCCGTAGGCCGCCGTCTTCAGCAGGATACCGGCCAGGTCCACGGAACCTGCGGTCGGTGCCTGGGCGTGAGCGTCAGGCAGCCAGGAGTGGAACGGCACCACCGGCAGCTTCACCGCAAAGGCGATGAAGAAGCCCAGCATCAGCACGTACTCGACACCGGCCGGCAGTTCGGCCTTGAGCAGGTCGCTGTAGTTGAAGGTGAGCACGCCGGTGGTGTTGTAGTTGACCAGCACCAGGCCAAGGATCGCCACCAGCATGATCAGGCCGCTGGCCTGGGTGAAGATGAAGAACTTGGTGGCGGCGTAGATCCGAGTCTTTTTGCCGTCTGCCGAGCTGTGACCCCAGAGCGCGATGAGGAAATACATCGGCACCAGCATCATTTCCCAGAAGAAGAAGAACAGGAACAGGTCCAGGGCCAGGAACACACCGACCACGCCGCCCAGGATCCACATCAGGTTGAGGTGGAAGAAGCCGACGTGACGCTGGATCTCTTTCCAGGAGCACAGTACCGAGAGCACACCGAGCAGGCCGGTGAGCAGGATCATCAGCAGCGACAGGCCGTCCAGGGCCAGGTGGATGCTGATGCCGAAGCGCTTGATCCACTGGACCTTGTATTCCAGTGCCCAGGCAGGTTCGGCGCCCGGAGCGGGGGCCAGGGTGTAGTCGCCGGTGCCCCACAGCCACAGGCCGATACCGAGCAACAGGGACATGGTCAGCAGTGCGATCCAGCGCGGCAGGGTGGCGCCGAAGCGCTCACCCAGCCAGCACAGGAAGCCGCCGATGAAGGGGATCAGGATCAGCCAAGGCAAAATCATGACGGGTTGGTTTCCTTTGGCAAAGTCGCAAGATTCATTGTCATACCGCGGCCACTACCACGGCGCCGAGCACCAGCACGGCACCGACGGCGATCGAGGCGGTGTACCAGCGCAGCTGGCCAGTCTCGGTCTTGCTCATGGCGACGTGGCCGCCGCGAGCCATCCGAGGGATCAGGCCGATGCTGCGGTCAACCGGGTCCTTGCGCAGGATGTGGCTGATCAGCAGGTAAGGTTTGACGAAGAGCTTGTCGTAGATCCAGTCGAAGCCCCAGGCGGCGAACCACCAGGCCGACAGGACGCGGCCGATGCCGCTGTTGGCGATGGCCGAGACCAGGCGACGCTTGCCCAGGAACAGCATCGCCGCCAGCAGGATACCGGCGATAGCGATGGCGCCCGAGGTGATTTCCAGCGCGTGCTTGGCTTCACCACCGGCGTGGCCGGCGCTTTCAGGCAGCACGCCTGCCAGCGGCGGGGTGATCCAGGCGCCGACGAAGGTCGACAGCACGATCAGCACGCCCAGTGGCAGCCAGTGGCTGATGCCGTGGCCGGCGTGGGCTTCGGTCTTGGCTTCGCCGTGGAAGGCGATGAAGATCAGGCGGAAGGTGTACAGCGAGGTCATGAAGGCACCGACCAGGCCGGCGTACAGCAGGCCGCTGTTGCCGCTGGCGAAGGCTTCCCAGAGGATCTCGTCCTTGGAGTAGAAGCCCACGGTCACGATCGGCAGGGCCGCGAGGGCCGCGCCACCGACCACGAAGCTGGCGTAGGCCAGCGGCAGTTTCTTCCACAGGCCGCCCATCTTGAAGATGTTCTGCTCGTGGTGGCAGGCAACGATCACCGCACCCGAGGCAAGGAACAGCAGGGCCTTGAAGAAGGCGTGGGTCATCAGGTGGAAGATCGCCGCGTCCCAGGCGCCAACGCCCAGGGCCAGGAACATGTAGCCGATCTGGCTCATGGTCGAGTAGGCGAGGATACGCTTGATGTCGGTCTGCACCAGCGCGGCGAAGCCGGCCAGCACCAGCGTGACACCACCGACCACACCGACCAGGTGCAGGATGTCCGGCGCCAGCAGGAACAGGCCGTTGGTACGGGCGATCAGGTACACGCCCGCGGTCACCATGGTTGCCGCGTGGATCAGTGCCGAAACCGGGGTCGGGCCTGCCATCGCGTCGGCCAGCCAGGTCTGCAGCGGCAGCTGGGCCGATTTACCGACCGCGCCACCCAGCAGCATCAGGGTCGCCAGTACCATCCAGGTGTCACCCGCCTGGAACTTCTGCGGTGCCAGCACCAGCAGTTCCTGCACGTTCAGGGTACCCAGCTGGGCGAACAGGATGAACAGGCCGATGGCCATGAACACGTCGCCGATACGGGTGACGATGAAGGCCTTCAGTGCCGCGTTACCGTTGTTGCGGTTGCTGTAGTAGAAACCGATCAACAGGTACGAGCACAGGCCCACGCCTTCCCAGCCGAAGTAGATGAACAGCAGGTTATCGCCGAGGATCAGGAACAGCATGCTGGCGATGAACAGGTTGGTGTACGAGAAGAAGCGCGAGTAACCGGCTTCGCCACGCATGTACCAGGAGGCGAACAGGTGGATCAGGAAGCCGACACCGGTGACCACGCCGAGCATGGTGACCGACAGGCCGTCCAGGTACAGGGTGAAGTTCGGCGCGAAGCCGTCCACCGACATCCACTGCCACAGCAGCTGGCTGTACGCGCCGCCTTCAGGCGGGGCGACATTGAACTGCCAGATCACATAGGCGGCGGTGGCGGCCGACAGGCCCACCGAGCCGACGCCGATCAGCGCGGACAGGTTCTCCGAGAACCGCCCGCGCGAGAACGACAGCAGCAGGAAGCCGACGAGGGGGAAGACGAAAGTCAGGAAGAGAAGGTTCATCCGCGCATCTCACTGGCAGCATCGATGTCGAGAGTGTGGAAGCGGCGATACAGCTGCAGCAGGATGGCCAGGCCAATGCTGGCCTCGGCGGCTGCCAGGCTGATCACCAGAATGAACATCACCTGGCCGTCGGGCTGGACCCAACGGGCACCGGCGACGACGAACGCCAGGGCAGAGGCGTTCATCATGACTTCCAGGCTCATGAGCACGAAGAGGATGTTGCGGCGGACCATCAGGCCAACCAGACCTAAGCAGAACAGGATGCCGGCGACGGCGAGCCCGTGTTCGAGAGGGATAGCACCCATGATTTACTCCTTCGCCTCGTTGCGGCCCAGGTGGAAGGCAGTGACGGCCGCCGCGAGCAGCAGCATCGACGCCAGTTCGACCACCAGCAGGTACGGGCCGAACAGGCTGATGCCCACTTCTTTCGGGCCCACGGTGGTGCCGCTGATGCCGGCGCCGCTCGGGGCGACGAACAGCACGTACAGCAACTCCAGCAGCAGCAGCGCGGCGAGGATCACCGGCCCTGCCCAGATACCGGGCTTGAGCCAGCCCCGTTCCTGGGCGACCGAAGCCGGCCCCAGGTTGAGCATCATCACCACGAACACGAACAGCACCATGATGGCGCCGGCGTAGGCGATCACTTCCAGGGCGCCGGCGAACGGCGCACCCAGGGCGAAGAAGATCATGGCCACGGAAATCAGCGAAATGATCAGGTAAAGCAAGGCGTGCACGGGGTTGGTGCCGGTAACCACCCGAAGGGTGGAGACCACGGCGATCCCGGATGCGAAGTAGAAAGCGAATTCCATCTTTCTGTCCTTATGGGAGCAAGCTCTTCACGTTGATCGGCTCGGCTTCGTTCTGTGCAGAGCCTTTCGGCTTGCCAGCGATCGCCATACCCGCAACACGGTAGAAGTTGTAGTCAGGGTTCTTGCCGGGGCCGGAGATCAGCAGATCTTCTTTCTCGTACACCAGGTCCTGACGCTTGAACTCGGCCATTTCAAAATCCGGAGTCAGCTGGATCGCGGTGGTCGGGCACGCTTCTTCACACAGGCCGCAGAAGATGCAGCGCGAGAAGTTGATGCGGAAGAACTCCGGGTACCAGCGGCCGTCCTCGGTCTCGGCCTTCTGCAGCGAGATGCAGCCGACCGGGCAGGCCACCGCGCAGAGGTTGCAGGCAACGCAACGCTCCTCGCCATCGGGGTCGCGGGTGAGGACGATGCGGCCGCGGTAGCGCGGCGGCAGGTACACGGGCTCTTCGGGGTATTGCAGGGTGTCGCGCTTGCGGAACCCGTGGGAGAACACCATTGCCAGGCTGCGCAGCTGGGTGCCGGTGCCCTTAACGATGTCGCCGATATACTTGAACATGGGTCAAATCCTCACTGGGCCGCGACGGCTGGCGTGTTGTAGAGCACGATCGCAGCGGTCACCAGCAAATTGATCAGGGTCAGCGGCAGGCAGAACTTCCAGCTGAAGTCCATCACCTGGTCATAGCGTGGGCGCGGGATCGAGGCGCGCAGCAGGATGAACAGCATGATGAAGAACGCGGTCTTCAGCGCGAACCACAGGAACGACAGTTGCGGCAGGATGCCGAACGGGCCGTGCCAGCCGCCGAAGAACAGAGTTACCAGCAGCGCCGAGATGAGGATGATGCCGATGTACTCGCCGACGAAGAACATGCCCCATTTCATGCCGGCATATTCGATGTGGTAGCCGTCGGCCAGTTCCTGTTCCGCTTCCGGCTGGTCGAACGGGTGACGGTGAGTCACGGCGACGCCAGCGATGAAGAAGGTGCAGAAGCCGAAGAACTGCGGAATGATGAACCACAGGTTCTGGGCCTGGTATTCAACGATGTCGCGCATGTTGAACGAACCCACCTGCACCACCACGCCCATCAGCGCCAGGCCCAGGAACACCTCGTACGACACGGTCTGTGCCGACGCGCGCAAGCTGCCCAGCAGGGCGTACTTGTTGTTCGACGACCAGCCGGCGAAGAGCACGGCATAGACCGACAGGCCGGCCATGGCGAAGAAGAACAGCAGGCCGATGTTCAGGTCGGCGACGCCCCAGGTCGGGGTGATCGGGATGACCACGAAGGCGATCAGCAGGGCGCTCATGGCCACCACTGGCGCCAGGGTGAAGATCACGCGGTCGACGAAGGGCGGGTTCCAGTCTTCCTTGAAGAACATCTTCAGCATGTCGGCAGCGATCTGGAACATGCCGAACGGGCCTACGCGGTTCGGGCCGTAACGGTCCTGCCACCAGCCCAGCAGGCGGCGCTCGACGAAGCTGAGCAGCGCGCCGCAGACCACCACCGCGAGCAGGACCACGATGGCCCGCAGCACGGTGAGGATCACATCGATCACTTCGGGGGTGAACCAGCTCATTGTGCTGCCTCCTGCAGACCTTCGACGGATGCACCGAAGATGGCAGGCGGAATGCCGGCCAGGCCTTTGGGCAACGCAACCAGGCCAGCGCCCAGTTCTTCATTGATACGCAGCGGCAGGCGCAGCGAAACGCCGGCGACGTTCAGGCTCAGCAGGGCACCCTCGTTGACGCCCAGGCGGTCGGCTTCGGACTTGGCCAGGGCCACGTAGGCAGCCGGGATGCGCTCTTGCACTGGGGCGGCGCGCGAGGAGCTTTCTTCGCTGCCGAACAGGTGGAAGAACGGTACCGCGGTCCAGGTGCCACGGGCCGGGTTGAAGGCGCCCGGGATGGCGTTGAACCAGTTCAGGCGGTCGCCCTGCGATTCGATCAGGCGCACGCCCGGGTCACCGGCGCGCAGGTGGCCACCGACTTCGTCCTGGAACTTGTTCCAGGCCTGCGGCGAGTTCCAGCCCGGCGACCAGGCGAACGGCACCTGCTGGCGCGGCTCGGCGGAGCCCGAGTAGCCTTCCATGGAGAAGGCGAACGCGGTGTCCTTGTCTTGCGGGGTGCGCGGCTCGTGCACGCTGATGTTGGCGCGCATGGCGGTACGGCCGGAGTAGCGCAGCGGCTCACGGGCAAGCTTCATGCCCTTGATGCGGAATGCGGCGCTTGGCGCTGCGTTGACGATGCCGGCCAGTTGCGGGGCGGCTTCGGCGCAGGCGCTGGTGACGTGGTCCAGCTGGGTCCAGTCGACCGGCTTGTTCAGCAGGGTGGCACGCAGGGCGTGCATCCAGCGCCAGCCTTCGTGGATCTGGATGCTGCTGTCCAGGTACTGCGGGTCGAACACCTGGAAGAAGCGCTGGGCACGGCCTTCCTGGCTGACCAGGGTACCGTCGCCTTCGGCGAAGGAGGCGGCCGGCAGCACCAGGTGGGCACGGTCCAGGGTGGCGGTCTTGGAGTGGTCGGCGACGATCACCACCTTGGCCGCGGCCAGGGCTGCGTCGACCTTGGCGGCCGGTACGCGGGCGTACAGGTCGTTTTCCAGTACCACGATGGCGTCGGCCTTGCCGCTGATGACCGCGTCCAGCGCGGCATCGACGGACTCGCCGCCGAGCATCGCCATGCCCAGGCTGTTGGCCTCAGGCACGACCAGGCTCAGCGAGCCGTTCTTCTCGCGCAGCTTCAGGGCCTTGGCGATGTTGGCGGCCGCTTCGATCAGCGCCGCGTCGGCCAGCGAGGTACCGGCAACGACCAGCGGGCGCTTGGCGGCAACCAGGGCATCGGCGATGCGCTGGGCCAGGGCTTGCGCTTCCTGGTCCAGGCCGGCGACTGCTGGGGCGCTCGGGTCGATGGCGTGGGCCACGGCGAAGCCGATGCGGGCCAGGTCGGCCGGGGAGGCGTGCACGCACTCTTCGGCGACGTCGTCGAGCTTGGTTTCAGCCAGGGAAGCGATGAACAGCGGGTACAGCGCGTGCTGGCCGATGTTCTTCACCGCGGCGTCGAGCCACGGCTGCACTTTCATCGATTCGGCCATGGCCTCGGCCTTGCCCTTGGTGGCCTGGCGCACGGCCAGGGCGACGCGGGCAGCGGTCTGGGTCAGGTCTTCGCCGAGCACGAACACGGCGTCGTGGTCTTCGATGTCGCGCAGGGTCGGCACCGGCAGCGGGCTGTTGTTCAGCACGTTCAGGGCCAGGCGCACGCGGGCCAGTTCGCCGGCTTCGATACCCGAGTAGAAGTACTCGGCACCGACCAGCTCACGCAGGCCGTAGTTGCTCTCGAGGCTGGCGCGTGGCGAGCCGATACCGACGATGGTGCGGCCGCGCAGCAGGTCGGCGGCCTTGTCCAGGGCGGCGTCCAGGCCCAGCTTGGTGCCATCGGCGAGGAACGGCTGGCGCGGGCGGTCGGTGCGGTTGACGTAGCCATAGCCGAAGCGGCCGCGGTCGCACAGGAAGTACTGGTTGACCGAGCCGTTGAAGCGGTTCTCGATGCGGCGCAGTTCGCCGTAGCGCTCGCCCGGGCTGATGTTGCAGCCGCTGGAGCAGCCGTGGCAGATGCTCGGGGCGAACTGCATGTCCCACTTGCGGTTGTAGCGCTCGGAGTGGGTCTTGTCGGTGAACACGCCGGTCGGGCAGACCTCGGTCAGGTTGCCGGAGAATTCGCTTTCCAGCACGCCGTCTTCAACGCGGCCGAAGTACACGTTGTCGTGGGCGCCGTAGACGCCCAGGTCGGTACCACCGGCATAGTCCTTGTAGTAGCGCACGCAGCGGTAGCAGGCGATGCAGCGGTTCATCTCGTGGGCGATGAACGGGCCGAGGTCCTGGTTCTGGTGGGTACGCTTGGTGAAACGGTAGCGGCGCTCGTTGTGGCCGGTCATTACCGTCATGTCCTGCAGGTGGCAGTGACCGCCTTCCTCGCACACCGGGCAGTCGTGCGGGTGGTTGGTCATCAGCCATTCGACGACGCTGGCGCGAAACGCCTTGGACTCGTCATCGTCGATGGAAATCCAGGTGCCGTCGGAGGCAGGGGTCATGCAGGACATGACGATACGACCACGGGTGTCGTTCTCGTCGGTGTACTGCTTGACCGCACATTGCCGGCAGGCGCCAACGCTACCGAGCGCCGGGTGCCAGCAGAAATAGGGGATGTCGAGGCCGAGCGACAGACACGCCTGTAACAGGTTGTCTGCACCGTTGACTTCGAGCGCTTTGCCGTCTACGTGGATAGTGGCCATTGTTCAAAGTTCTTCGTTGGCCCGCGTGAGCGGGCGTGGCTAATGGAAATCGGTGTGCCTGCGGCTCGCCTCGATCACTCGGGCCAGCCTGCAGGCTGACGGGTGGCACGGACCACCCGTGTTTCATCTTGTTATGCGCCGACCACGATCGGTTTCGCCAGGTTCGGGCGCAGGGTGCCAGCGCTTTCAGGCGCCACACCGGCCTCGAACTCCGAGCGGAAGTATTTGATGGCACTGCCCAATGGCTCGACGGCACCCGGTGCGTGAGCACAGAAGGTACGGCCTGGGCCGAGGAAGTTGACCAGACCCAGCAGGGTCTCGATGTCTTCGGCGCGGCCCTGGCCTTTCTCCAGCGCGCGCAGCATCTTCACGCTCCACGGCAGGCCGTCACGGCAGGGGGTGCACCAGCCGCACGATTCGCGGGCGAAGAACTCTTCCATGTTGCGCAGCAGCGAGACCATGTTGACGCTGTCGTCGACCGCCATGGCAAGGCCCGTACCCATGCGGGTGCCGACCTTGGCGATGCCACCGGCGTACATCTGCGCGTCGAGGTGCTCGGGCAGCAGGAAGCCGGTACCGGCGCCGCCTGGCTGCCAGCACTTGAGCTTGAAGCCATCGCGCATGCCGCCGGCGTAGTCTTCGAACAGCTCGCGGGCGGTGACGCCGAACGGCAGTTCCCACAGGCCCGGATTCTTCACCTTGCCGGAGAAGCCCATCAGCTTGGTGCCGTGGTCTTCGCTGCCTTCGCGGGCCAGCGACTTGTACCAGTCGTTGCCGTTGGCGACGATCGCCGGCACGTTGCACAGGGTCTCGACGTTGTTCACGCAAGTCGGCTTGCCCCACACGCCAACGGCGGCAGGGAAGGGCGGCTTGGAGCGCGGGTTGGCGCGGCGGCCTTCCAGCGAGTTGATCAGTGCGGTTTCTTCACCGCAGATGTAGCGCCCGGCACCGGTGTGCACGAACAGCTCGAAATCGAAGCCGCTGCCCAGGATGTTCTTGCCCAAGAGGCCTGCGGCCTTGGCTTCATCGATGGCGCGGTTGAGGTTCTTCGCCGCGGTGGTGTATTCGCCACGCAGGAAGATGTAGCCACGGTAGGCCTTCAGGGCGCGGGCGCTGATCAGCATGCCCTCGACCAGCAGATGGGGCTGTTGCTCCATCAGCATGCGGTCCTTCCAGGTGTTCGGCTCCATTTCGTCCGCGTTGCACAGCAGGTAGCGGATGTTCATGGATTCGTCTTTGGGCATCAGGCCCCACTTCACGCCAGTGGGGAAACCTGCGCCACCGCGGCCCTTGAGGCCGGAGTCCTTGACGCTCTGCACGATGTCGTCGGCGGACATCTCGGCCAGTGCCTTGCGGGCAGCGGCGTAGCCGTTCTTGGACTCGTACTCGGCCAGCCAGACCGGCTCGCCGTCGTCACGCAGGCGCCAGGTCAGCGGGTGGGTTTCGGCGGTGCGCGCAATGCGGTTGGCCGGGCCGAAGGAAGTGATGGTCATACGTAACCCTCCAGCAGCTTGGAGACGCCAGCGGGCTGCACGTCGCCAAAGGTGTCGTCGTCGATCATCAGCGCCGGGGCCTTGTCGCAGTTGCCCAGGCAGCACACCGGCAGCAGGGTGAAGCGGCCGTCCGGGGTGGTCTGGCCCAGGCCGATGCCCAGTTCGCTCTGGATCTGGCTGACCACCGACTCGTGGCCGCCGATGTAGCAGACCATGCTGTCGCACACGCGGATGATGTGGCGCCCGACCGGCTGGCGGAAGATCTGGCTGTAGAAGGTGGCGACACCCTCGACGTCGCTGGCCGGGATGCCCAGCACTTCGCCGATGGCGTAGATGGCGCCGTCCGGCACCCAGCCACGTTCCTTCTGGACGATCTTCAGGGCTTCGATGGACGCCGCGCGCGGGTCCTCGTAGTGGTGCATCTCGTGCTCGATGGCCGAGCGCTCGGTTTCGCTCAGGGCGAAACGGTCAGTCTGGATAAGCGTGCTGTTCATGCTTAGCGGTCCACGTCAGCCATAACGAAGTCGATACTGCCCAGGTACGCAATGAGGTCGGCGACCATGCTGCCTTTGATCACCGAAGGGATCTGCTGCAGGTGCGGGTAGCTCGGGGTACGGATCCGGGTGCGGTAGCTCATGGTGCCGCCATCGCTCGTCAGGTAGTAGCTGTTGATGCCCTTGGTCGCTTCGATCATCTGGAACGACTCGTTGGCCGGCATGACCGGGCCCCACGAGACTTGCAGGAAGTGCGTGATCAAGGTTTCGATGTGCTGCAGGGTGCGCTCTTTGGGCGGCGGCGTGGTCAGCGGGTGGTCCGCCTTGTACGGGCCTTCCGGCATGTTGCGCAGGCACTGGTCGATGATGCGGATACTCTGGCGCATCTCCTCGACGCGGACCATGCAACGATCGTAGGCATCGCCGTTGTGGGCCAGCGGCACTTCGAACTCGAAGTTCTCGTAGCCGGAGTACGGGCGAGCCTTGCGCAGGTCGAAGTCGCAACCGGTGGAACGCAGGCCGGCACCGGTGGTGCCCCACTCCAGGGCTTCCTTGGTGTTGTACGCGGCAACCCCGATGGTACGGCCCTTGAGGATGCTGTTCTGCAGGGCAGCCTTGGTGTATTCGTCGAGGCGCTTGGGCAGCCATTCGACGAAGTCCTTGACCAGCTTGTCCCAGCCGCGCGGCAGGTCGTGGGCGACGCCACCGATGCGGTACCAGGCCGGGTGCAGGCGGAAACCGGTGATCGCTTCGATCACGGTGTAGGCGCGCTGGCGGTCGGTGAAGGTGAAGAACACCGGGGTCATGGCGCCGACGTCCTGGATGTAGGTACCCAGGAACAGCAGGTGGCTGGTGATGCGGAAGAACTCGGCCAGCATGATGCGGATCACGTCGACCTTCTGCGGCACCTTGATGCCCGCCAGCTTCTCGACGGCGAGCACGTACGGCAGGTTGTTCATCACCCCGCCGAGGTAGTCGATGCGGTCGGTGTAGGGGATGAAGCTGTGCCAGGACTGGCGCTCGGCCATCTTCTCGGCGCCACGGTGGTGGTAGCCGATGTCCGGGACGCAGTCGACGATCTCTTCGCCGTCCAGCTGCAGGACGATACGGAACGCGCCGTGGGCCGAAGGGTGGTTGGGGCCGAGGTTGAGGAACATGTAGTCCTCGTTGGCGCCCTGGCGCTTCATGCCCCAGGCTTCGGGGTTGAAGCGTGCCGATTCCTCTTCAAGCTGCTGCTTGGCCAGGGTCAGGCTGTAGGGGTCGAACTCGGTGGCACGGGCCGGGTAGTCCTTGCGCAGCGGGTGACCTTCCCAGGTCGGCGGCATCATGATGCGGCTCAGGTGCGGGTGGCCGGCAAAGTCGATGCCGAACATGTCCCAGACTTCGCGCTCGTACCAGTTGGCGTTGGGCCAGATACCGGTCACGGTGGGCAGGTTCAGGTCGCCTTCGCTGAGCGACACCTTGATCATCACGTCGCTGTTACGTTCGATCGACAGCAGGTGGTAGAACACGCTGAAGTCGGCGGCCGGCAGGCCGCGGCGCTGGGTGCGCAGGCGCTCGTCGACGCCGTGCAGGTCGTACAGCATGCTGTAGGGCTTGGCGACACCGCGCAGGAAGCTGAGCACCTCTTTGAGCTGGGCGCGCTTGACCCACAGCACGGGCATGCCGGTGCGGGTTTCCTGGGCGACGAATGCTTCGGCGCCAAAACGGTTGTTCAGTTCGACGACCACATCCTGGTCGTCAGCCTTGTAGGGCGGAATGAAAATAGCGTTGTCCGCTGTCATGGTCTCGGTCGCTTTGGGTCAACGTTAAGAATGAAGCCAGGCCGCCGGCTCCCAAATAGGAGCGGGCGGCAGGTCGCTGGATCAGACTTCGTCGGGGCTGCGCAGGTTGGTTACGGCGATGCGCTGCTCACGACGCAGGTCTTTCTGGGCTGGCATCTCGGCACGGTAAATGCCTTGATCACCAACAACCCAGGAAAGCGGGCGTCGTTCTTGGCCGATCGACTCCTGCAGCAGCATCAAGCCTTGCAGGAAAGCCTCAGGGCGCGGCGGGCAGCCGGGCACATAGACGTCCACGGGGAGGAACTTGTCGACCCCCTGAACGACCGAGTAGATGTCGTACATGCCGCCGGAGTTGGCGCACGAACCCATGGAGATGACCCACTTGGGCTCGAGCATCTGCTCGTACAGGCGCTGGATGATCGGCGCCATCTTCACGAAGCAGGTACCGGCGATGACCATGAAGTCGGCCTGACGCGGCGATGCCCGGATGACTTCGGCGCCGAAGCGGGCGATGTCGTGGGGCGCCGTGAAGGCCGTGGTCATTTCCACGTAGCAGCAGGACAGGCCGAAGTTGTACGGCCAGAGGGAGTTCTTGCGACCCCAGTTGACCGCGCCACGCAGCACATCTTCAAGTTTGCCCATGAAGATGTTCTTGTGGACCTGGTCCTCTAGCAGTTGATCGGTGACGGTTTCCCGTTCACCGACCGGGTACTGCTCGTTGGGCGCATCCGGATCGATTCTGGTGAGATTGTATTGCATGCCAAAGCCTCATTGTTTCAGCTTCGCTTGCCGCTTGCGACGACCTTCGGGAGCCCAATCAAGTGCCCCGACGCGCCATAGGTAGACAAGACCTGCCAACAGAATTGCTATGAAAACGAGTGCTTCGACGAATCCGGTCCAGCCGCTTTCGCGGACGGACACAGACCATGCAAAGAGAAAGAGGGCTTCGATATCGAAGATCACGAACAGCATCGCGACCAGATAGAATTTGGCGGACAGGCGCAGGCGAGCGCTGCCGACGGGCAGCATGCCGGATTCGAAGGGTTCGTTCTTGGCGCGGCCCCAGGCCTTGCTACCGAGCAGGCTGGACAGGCCGAGCATGAAGGCACACAGGCCGACGACACCCAAAAGGAAGATGGCAAAGCCCCAGTTGTGGGCGATGAGTCCTGCCGAATCGGACATGCTAGAGATCCTTATACAGAGACCCAGCTCTGCAGTCTGAAATAAGTAGAGCGGCGACGTGGTGTCGCAGGTGCAGTGACCAAATGTCGCAGCTGAATCAATCGCGCTGATTTTATGGGTAAACCCGGTGCAAGTAAAATTTCTGTCGCAAATTTATTCGTAGCATTAAGAATAAAAATCCGTCCTAACTGGCTGAAAGCCTTGAAATTCGGGCATTGCGCACGGTTTTGTTAATTATGTTTCTTGCCCGGTGTAACGAAGTGCTAACTTGGTAATGATAATTAATATCGTTTAACCTGATCCCTGAAACTTTGCCTGTCCTGAGTCTTGCAAGTTCATTTGCCGTCAGCCCCCTACTTGCAAATGCGAAAGACTCTTGTTCTAGCAGTTTCCGACACCGCCCGCACCGCTCTGGGTCAATACTTTGCCGGATAAGCCGTGCTGGGCTGACGAAGCAATCGCCCATTGGCCCAACCAGTAGGCGAGGATGATCAGGTAGGGCGCGGCAGCGAACGGGCTGACGAAGCGGTCGATGCCGATCAGGCTGTCGGAGAACACGAACAGGCAGGCGCCCAGCGCGGCGACGCCTCCACAGGCCAAAGCTCGCCAGAGCATGGCGCTGATGGCCAGTGCGTACAGCGCCACCGGGATCAACAGCGGGCCGAGGCCGTGGCTGGCCAGCACGCCGAGCAGGGTGATGCCGGTGATGGCGCTCAATATCAGTGCCGGCAGTGCCGGGCGCAAGGTCTTGCTGCAATACGCCCGCAGGTAGGCCAGGTGTGCACAGAGGAAGGCGGCCAGGCCAAACACGAACAGGTCGCCAGGCACGGCCAGCAGAATGTCGCCGAGCACCGAGAAGCCCAGGCCCAGGGTGATCCAGCGCCGATAGGCGGTGGCGGGCGCGCCGAGCATCCAGGCGATCAGGGCCAGTACCGGAATGGGCTTGGCCAAGAGGCCGAGCAGGGCGTTGCCGGTGGCCAGTGCATATATATAGAGGGCGGCGGCTGCGGCAGCGATGATGAGCAAGTGGCTTGGGCGGGGCATGGGCGGACCTTGCTGCTGGGCTGCCACAAGCATAGTCTGGATCCTGGGTTCTGCTTCGGCCCTATCGCCGGCAAGCCGGCTCCCACAGGACTCTCCAATACCTGCGCGTTCGGCGATAGGGCCAGTGCAGCAAAAAAGAAGGCCCGGGATCCTTTCGAATCCCGGGCCTCTTTCAGCAAGCCACTGCTATCAGTGGAACTGCTCTTCCTCGGTCGAACCGGTCAGTGCAGTCACCGACGAAGCGCCACCCTGGATCACGGTGGTCATGTCGTCGAAGTAGCCGGTACCGACTTCCTGCTGGTGAGCCACGAAGGTGTAGCCCTTGCTGGCGTCGGCGAACTCTTGTTCCTGCAGCTTCACGTAGGCGGTCATGTCGTTGCGGGCGTAGTCGTGCGCCAGGTTGAACATGCCGTGCCACATGTTGTGGATACCGGCCAGGGTGATGAACTGGTGCTTGTAGCCCATGGCCGAGAGCTCGCGCTGGAACTTGGCGATGGTGGCGTCGTCCAGGTTCTTCTTCCAGTTGAACGAAGGCGAGCAGTTGTACGACAGGATCTGGTCCGGGTACTCCTTCTTGATCGCTTCGGCGAAGCGACGGGCTTCGTCCAGGTCCGGCTTGGCGGTTTCGCACCAGATCAGGTCGGCATACGGGGCGTAGGCCAGGCCGCGTGCGATGGCCTGGTCGAGGCCGGCACGCACCTTGTAGAAGCCTTCACGGGTACGCTCGCCAATCACGAACGGCTGGTCATAAGGGTCGCAGTCGCTGGTCAGCAGGTCGGCGGCGTTGGCGTCGGTACGGGCCAGGATGATGGTCGGCACACCCGAAACGTCAGCGGCCAGGCGCGCTGCAACCAGCTTCTGTACGGCTTCCTGGGTCGGTACCAGGACCTTGCCGCCCATGTGGCCGCATTTTTTCACCGAGGCCAGCTGGTCTTCGAAGTGCACGCCGGCGGCGCCTGCTTCGATCATGTTCTTCATCAGCTCGTAGGCGTTCAGCACGCCGCCGAAGCCGGCTTCGGCGTCCGCCACGATCGGTGCGAAGTAGTCGATGTAGCCTTCATCGCCCGGGTTTTTGCCCGCTTTCCACTGGATCTGGTCGGCGCGGCGGAACGAGTTGTTGATGCGCTTGACCACGGTCGGTACCGAATCGACCGGGTACAGCGACTGGTCAGGGTACATGGACTCGGCCGAGTTGTTGTCGGCGGCAACCTGCCAGCCGGACAGGTAGATGGCCTGGATACCGGCCTTGACCTGCTGCACTGCCTGGCCGCCGGTCAGGGCGCCCATGCAGTTGACGAAATCTTTTTCTGGGCGGAAGGACGGGTGGGCACCTTGGGTGACCAGCTTCCACAGTTTTTCTGCGCCCTGGCGGGCCAGGGTGTGCTCCGGCTGCAGGGAGCCACGCAGGCGAACGACATCAGCGGCGGTGTAGGTACGGGTCACGCCTTTCCAGCGCGGGTTTTCGGCCCAGTCTTTCTCGAGGGCTGCAATTTGCTGTTCGCGTGTCAGTGCCATGGAAATAAACCTCGTCGCATCGATCTTGGGGTAATTGTGCTGATGCTCACGAAGCGAATCAGGGGGTGTGGCGGCTGTCCTGTCCGGGGGAGTGCGGCGGCGAACGCGAAGGCTCGAAGGGGGAAGGAGGTGCAGGCCGGGCGAAGGTGTGCGCCTGCAGGTCGGCTCGTGGTTGCCTTGCTGCGGTGCTACGCGATTGCCAGTACTGCGGTGATGCGCTTCCGTCCCTCGGGACAACTTCTTCGTTGCAGTCGCAATCCCGTCGAACCGCCTTGTGGGCCGTATAGACACGAGGTGCCTCCCGGGGTGCTGGGAGTACGCCTCGAAGGCCCTTGCCAGGGCCCCTGATTAGCGGGAGCGAGGCCATCATGCCCTTGGGAAAAAGTACCTGTCAAATGTTTTGTAGTGCTTTTTTTCACTTACTACATTTTCGCTCGGATGCGACTTGCCGGTCAGTTTCAAGGCCTTGGGTCGAGGCCTTGATTTGCCTGGGATCAGTCGAGAAGGTCGACTTTGACACGCAAAGTCATGTTTTCACCGCGCTGGGTGCTGTATGTGCGGCTTGACAGGTTGCGGTCCGCTTGGGACTGCTGGTTGTAGCCTGCCAGGGTGATCCATTCGCCGAGCTTGCCAGTGAGGGTCGTGTCGGTGCTCTGCACTTTCACTACATCGGCACGTTCCTGGCTGATTCGGTCATTATTGCTGCTTATTTGCAGACGAACCGTATCGCCGCTCACACTTGGCGTGACGTAGAAACCCTGGGTCACATTGCGGTATTCGGTGTCGCTCTGGATACGCCCATAGCCGTCGGTGCTGGTGCTGGTGATCGGGATGCTCTGGCCCACCTGGATCAGCGCCGGCTGGCCTTCGCTGGCCTGCACCTGCTGCAGCCCGCCTTCGCGGTTGCTGGTGCCGTAGCGGATCACGCGACCATTGCCACGCGCGTCCTGGAAGTTGCTGTCGTTGTTGTCGACGCTGATCAACAGGCGCTTGGGTGCGGTGTCCAGCTGCTGCAGCAGGGTGCGCAAGTCGTCGATGCGCTCGGGGCTGGCGTTGACGATCAGCTTGTTCTCGAAGGCGCTGACGCTGCCGTCCTTGCCGATGAAGGACTGGGCGGCGGGCAGCAGTTCGGCGCTGCTGCGGTGCTGCAGCGGCAGCACTTCGGTGGCTGCCTGGGCCGCCAGGCTGGCGGCCAGCAGCAGGGAAGCGAAAAGGTGGCGTAGCGGCATGTCCATGGTCTCCGCGGGTGGAATCAACATGATGGCAAATTTGCCGGCTTCTTGCCGTGTCTGGATCACAACTGCGGCGCCGATGATGAAACCTTTTTCAGCTTCACCCTGTGCGCCCTTGGCCGCGCTACGCTTGGGTTTCCAACCCACGCAAGTGAACCCACCCATGCCAGACCGACGAAGTCTCACACTGCGATCCGAGGTGCCCGCGCGTACTGGCTAGCCGGTGCTGCGTCCGTGCTTCGCATTGCCTCCCACGGCAGGAGCACAGACCATGACCGTCAAAGACCGCAACACCCATTCGGGCCCATTGGCCCGCGAAGCCGCCGATGGCTTGGCCGCTACCCTGGAAAACCTCGGCGCCAACCCGCACGGCCTGAGCGAGGCCGAAGCCGCCAGCCGGCTGCTGCGCGATGGCGCCAACGAAGTGCTGCATGGCGCCCCGCAAACGCCCTTCAGGCAATTGCTCGGGGCGCTGCACAACCCCTTCATCTATGTGCTGCTGACCCTTGCCGCGCTCAGCTTCGTCACCGACTACTGGCTGCCGATCCGCGCCGGCAACGCGGACGATGCCGACTTGACCAAGGTGCTGATCATCCTGGTCATGGTCAGCCTCAGCAGCCTGCTGCGTTTTTACCAGGAATACCGTTCGAGCCAGGCGGCCGAAGCCCTCAAGGCCATGGTGCGGACCACCGCCACGGTGTCGCGCAGCCAGGAGCAGGGGCAGGTGCCGCGCCTGCGCGAGGTGCCGATGGCCGAGCTTGTGGTCGGCGACATCGTGCAGCTGCACGCGGGCGACATGATCCCCGCCGATGTGCGCCTGATCGAATCGCGTGACCTGTTCATCAGCCAGGCCGTGCTCACCGGCGAAGCGCTGCCCGTGGAAAAGTACGACACCCTCGGGCACGTGGTGCACAAGTCGGTCAGCGACAGCGCCGGCGGTGAAGGGCGCCTGCTGGAAACCGCCAACGTCTGCTTCATGGGCACCAGCGTGGTCAGCGGGCACGCCCGTGCGGTGGTGCTGGCCACGGGCCGGCGCACCTATTTCGGCACCCTGGCCAAGGCCATCGCCGGTTCGCGCAGCCAGACCGCCTTCGACCGTGGGGTGAACAGCGTCAGCCGGCTGTTGATCCGTTTCATGCTGGTGATGGTGCCGGTGGTGTTCCTGCTCAACGGCCTGGTCAAGCACGACTGGAGCGATGCCTTCCTGTTCGCCCTGGCGGTGGCGGTGGGGCTGACCCCGGAAATGCTACCGATGATCGTCAGCGCCAACCTGGCCAAGGGCGCGGTGGCCATGGCCCGGCGGCGGGTGGTGGTGAAACGCCTGAACGCGATCCAGAACTTCGGCTCGATGGACGTGCTGTGCACCGACAAGACCGGCACCCTGACCCAGGACCGCATCACCCTCGAGCAGTGCCTGGCGCCCAGCGGCATGCCCGACCCGCAGTTGCTGGAGCTGGCCTGGCTCAACAGCCACCACCAGAGCGGGGTGAAGAACCTGATGGACCAGGCCGTGCTGCGCTGCGCTGCCGAGACGCCTGGGTTCCAGGCACCGTTCGCCTATGCGAAGGTCGATGAACTGCCCTTCGACTTCATTCGCCGGCGCCTGTCGGTGGTGGTCAAGGATGCCCTGGGCGAGCGGCTGCTGGTCAGCAAGGGCGCCGTTGAGGAAATGCTCGCCATCGCCAGCCATGTTCAGCAAGGCGCTGTGCAGGCCGTGCTCGACGGCCCGCGCCGGGCGCAGCTGCAGGCCTTGGCCGAGGCCCTGAACGAGCAGGGCCTGCGCGTGCTGTTGCTCGGCACCCGTGCCCTGGGCGCCGATCACGGCAAGCTGCAGTACGCCGCCGAGGATGAGCGCGACCTGGTGATTCGCGGCTTCCTGACCTTCCTCGACCCGCCCAAGGACAGCGCC
The DNA here is from genome assembly GCF_021602585.1 of Pseudomonas faucium. Classification (GTDB taxonomy): domain Bacteria; phylum Pseudomonadota; class Gammaproteobacteria; order Pseudomonadales; family Pseudomonadaceae; genus Aquipseudomonas; species Aquipseudomonas faucium. Next base: position 205,042 of record NZ_BQIP01000005.1, on the reverse strand, counting down.
GGCCCGTCCATTGCCGCCCTGGCCGAGCAAGGGGTGGCCGTGAAGGTGCTGACCGGCGACAGCGCCCAGGTGTGCTGCAAGGTCTGCCGTGAAGTGGGCCTGGCGCCCGGCGAACCGCTGCTGGGCCAGGACATCGACAGCATGGATGACCCGCAGCTGGCAGAGCAGGTCGAGCGGCGCACGGTGTTCGCCCGGCTCACCCCGCTGCAGAAGTCGCGTGTGCTCAAGGCCCTGCAGGGCAATGGCCATACCGTCGGCTTTCTTGGCGACGGTATCAACGATGCCCCGGCCCTGCGCGATGCCGACGTCGGTATTTCGGTCGACAGCGCCACCGACATCGCCAAGGAGTCGGCCGACATCATCCTGCTGGACAAGAGCCTGCTGGTGCTGGGCGATGGCGTGCGGGTAGGGCGTGAAACCTTTGGCAATATCATGAAGTACCTGTGCATGACGGCCAGCTCCAACTTCGGCAACGTGTTCTCGGTCCTGGTGGCCAGCGCCTTCCTGCCGTTCCTGCCGATGCTGGCGATCCAGCTGCTGCTGCAGAACCTGCTGTATGACGCCTCGCAGCTGGCGCTGCCGTGGGACCGCATGGACCAGGACTTCCTGCGCAAGCCACGGCAATGGGATGCACGCAACATCGGCCGCTTCATGCGCTGGGTCGGGCCGACCTCGTCGGTGTTCGATATCACCACGTTCGCCGTGATGTGGTACGTGTTCGCCGCCAATAGCGTGCAGATGCAGGCGCTGTTCCAGTCTGGCTGGTTCGTCGAGGGGCTGCTGTCGCAGACCTTGGTGGTGCACATGCTGCGCACCCGCAAGGTGCCGTTCGTGCAGAGCACCGCGGCGCTGCCGGTGATCCTGGCCACGGGCCTGGTGATGTGCCTGGGCATCTACATCCCGTTCTCGCCCCTGGGGGCGATGATCGGCCTGGTGCCGCTGCCGCTGGCCTATTTCCCTTGGCTGGCAGCCACCCTGCTGGGCTACTGCGTGCTGGCACAGACCATCAAGGCCCTGTACATCCGCCGTTTTGGCCAGTGGTTCTGAGGTAGAAGGCGAGGTGGCTGCTGCCGGACAAATTCCGTAACATCGGCCGCCTCGTTTCTTGCTCGCCCTCGGCCCTGGTATCTACCGCGAAGATGCCTGGCTCGAGGGTGGGCGCCATCACAGGATTCCCATGAAACCCGCTCGACTTCGTGCCGACGTGCTCGCCGGCCTGACCACGTCTTTTGCCCTGGTGCCCGAGTGCATCGCCTTCGCCCTGGTCGCCCACCTCAACCCGCTGATGGGCCTGTATGGCGCCTTCATCATCTGCACCCTGACGGCACTGTTCGGCGGCCGGCCGGGGATGATTTCCGGCGCCGCGGGCTCGATGGCGGTGGTCATCGTCGCCCTGGTGGTGCAGCACGGCGCGCAGTACCTGCTGGCCACGGTGCTGCTGGGCGGGGTGGTGATGATCCTGTTCGGGCTGCTGCGCCTGGGCAAGCTGGTGCGCCTGGTGCCGTACCCGGTGATGCTCGGCTTCGTCAACGGCCTGGCGATCGTCATCGCCCTGGCCCAGCTGGAGCACTTCAAGCAGGGCGAGCAGTGGCTCAGCGGTGCGCCGCTGTACCTGATGATCGGCCTGGTGGCGCTGACCATGCTGGTGGTCTACCTGCTGCCCAAGCTCACCCGTGCGGTGCCGCCGGCGCTGGTGGCGATCCTTGGGGTCGGCTTGCTGGTGTACCTGCTCGGCTTGCCCACGCGCACCCTCGGCGACATGGCGCACATCGCCGGTGGCCTGCCGGCGCTGGCCCTGCCGCAGGTGCCCTGGAACCTGCAAACCCTGAAGATCATCGCGCCCTACGCGGTGCTGATGGCCATGGTCGGGCTGCTGGAAACCCTGCTGACCCTCAACCTCACCGACGAAATCACCGAGAGCCGCGGCTACCCGGACCGCGAGTGCGTGGCCTTGGGCGCGGCCAACATGGTCTCGGGCCTGTGCGGCGGCATGGGCGGCTGCGCAATGATCGGGCAGACCGTGATCAACCTCAGCTCCAACGGCCGTGGCCGGCTGTCAGGCGTGGTCGCCGGGGTGATGATCCTGCTGTTCGTGCTGTTTCTCTCGCCGTTGATCGAGCGTATTCCGCTGGCGGCGCTGGTGGGGGTGATGTTCGTGGTGGCCCAGCAGACGTTCGCCTGGGCGTCCTTGCGGGTGCTGCACAAGGTGCCGGTGAGCGATGTGCTGGCGATCATTGCGGTGACCGTGGTCACCGTGTTCACCGACCTGGCCACGGCGGTGCTGTTCGGCATCGTCATCGCCGCGATCAACTTCGCCTGGCAGCATGCGCGGGAGCTGTATGCCGAAAGCCATGAAGATGCCGAGGGCAGCAAGCACTACCAGGTGCACGGCACGCTGTTCTTCGCCTCGACCACGGCGTTTCTCAACCAGTTCGATGCCGCGAGCGACCCGGCCAAGGTGACCCTGGACTGCAAGCACCTGAGCTTTGTCGACTATTCGGCGATCGCCGCCCTGCAGACCTTGCGCGAGCGTTATGCCAAGGCGGGCAAGCACCTGCGCGTGGTGCACTTGTCGGAGCGTTGCAAGAAGCTGCTGAAGCGGGCTGGCGAACAGCACTGAGCCCCATCGCCGGCAAGCCGGCTCCCACACCGATCAGTGCAACGCTGCAGATCCCTGTGGGAGCCGGCTTGCCGGCGATCGAAGGCGAAGCCTTCGGCTGATCACTTGCCGCTGGTTTTTTTCACGATCAATTCGACGATACTCGCCGGCGCCTCGGCATAGCGGGTGAACTCCATGGTGTAGCTGGCCCGCCCCTGGGTCATCGAGCGCATCGAGGTGGCATAGCCGAACATCTCCCCCAGCGGCACCTCGGCGCGGATCACCTTGCCGGCCGGGGTCTCGTCGCCATCCTGGATCATCCCGCGGCGCCGGCTCAGGTCGCCCATGATGTCGCCCTGGTACTCCTCGGGCGTCACCACCTCGACCTTCATCACCGGCTCCAGCAGCACCGCGCCGCCTTTTTGCGACAGCTGCTTGGTGGCCATGGAGGCGGCGATCTTGTAGGCCATCTCGTTGGAGTCGACGTCGTGGTACGAGCCGTCGAACACTGCCGCCTTGAGGTTGATCAGCGGATAGCCGGCGAGCACGCCGTTCTTCATCTGCTCCTCGATGCCTTTCTGGATGGCCGGGATGTACTCGCGCGGCACCACGCCGCCGACGATCTCGTTGGTGAACTCCAGGCCTTCCTTGCCCTCATCGCCCGGCGCGAAGCGGATCCAGCAGTGGCCGTACTGGCCGCGCCCGCCCGACTGGCGAACGAAGCGGCCCTCGATCTCGCAGGTGTTGCGGATCTTCTCGCGGTAGGCCACCTGGGGCTTGCCGATGTTGGCCTCGACGTTGAACTCGCGGCGCATGCGGTCGACGATGATGTCCAGGTGCAGCTCGCCCATGCCCGAGATGATGGTCTGGGCGGTTTCCTCGTCGGTGCGCACACGGAACGAGGGGTCTTCCTGGGCCAGCTTGCCCAGGGCAATGCCCATCTTCTCCTGGTCGGCCTTGGTCTTGGGCTCCACCGCCACGGAAATCACCGGGTCGGGAAAGTCCATGCGCTCGAGGATGATCGGCTTGTCGATGTCGCACAGGGTGTCGCCGGTGGTCACGTCCTTCATGCCGATCAGCGCGGCGATGTCGCCGGCGCACACGTCCTTGATCTCGGCGCGCTGGTTGGCGTGCATCTGCACCATGCGGCCGATGCGTTCCTTCTTGCCCTTGACCGAGTTGAGCACGGCATTGCCGGAGCTGAGCACCCCGGAATAGACCCGGGCGAAGGTGAGGGTGCCGACGAACGGGTCGGTGGCGATCTTGAAGGCCAGGGCCGAGAACGGCTCCTTGTCGTCGGCGTGGCGTTCCAGGTGTTTGTCTTCGTCGTCGGGGTCGGTGCCCCTGATCGCCGGGATTTCCGAAGGCGCGGGCAGGTAGTCGATGACGGCATCGAGCATCAGCGGCACGCCCTTGTTCTTGAACGAGGAGCCGAGGATGGTCGGCACGATCTCGTTGGCGATGGTGCGCTGGCGCAGCGCGGCCTTGATCTCGTCGATGGTCAGTTCCTCGCCGTCGAGAAACTTCGCGGTCAGCTCGTCGCTGGCGTCGGCCGCGGCTTCGAGCATGTGCTCGCGCCATTCGTCGGCCAGTGCCTGCAGCTCGGCGGGGATTTCTTCTTCGCGGTAGCTGGTGCCCTGGTCGGCCTCGTTCCAGTAGATGGCCTTCATCTTCACCAGGTCGATCTGGCCGATGAAGTTTTCCTCGCTGCCGATGGCCAGCTGGATCGGCACCGGGTGGTGCCCCAGGCGCTTGTCGATCTGCTTGACCACGCGCAGGAAGTCGGCGCCCTGGCGGTCCATCTTGTTGATGTAGGCCAGGCGCGGCACGTGGTACTTGTTGGCCTGGCGCCAGACCGTCTCGGACTGCGGCTCGACCCCGTCGGCGCCGCTGAACACCACCACCGCGCCGTCGAGCACGCGCAGCGAGCGCTCCACCTCGATGGTGAAGTCGACGTGGCCGGGGGTGTCGATGATGTTGAAGCGGTACTTGTCGGCGAACTGCTTGGTCGAGCCTTGCCAGAAGGCCGTGGTCGCCGCCGAGGTGATGGTGATGCCGCGTTCCTGCTCCTGGGCCATCCAGTCCATGGTCGCGGCGCCATCATGCACCTCGCCCATCTTGTGGTTGACCCCGGTGTAGAAGAGGATGCGCTCGGTGGTGGTGGTCTTGCCGGCGTCCACGTGGGCGACGATGCCGATATTGCGGTACAGCTCGATGGGCGTTGTACGGGCCATGACGGACTACCTGCGGCGATGCGGATTCTCCCAAGGTAGCAGAGCGGGAGAATCCTGCTTTACCGCCGGGCCGTCAGTCGGCCTGGGCTTGCAGCAACCAAACGCCTTCGACTTCACGGGCCAGGCCGCTGGCGGCCAGCAGGGCCAGCAGGCGCTCGTGCAGGGCGGCCTCGGTGAAGGTCTTGAGGGTGGCCAGATCGAGGGTGCCGGCCAGGGTCAGTTCGGCCTTGGTGTACGACAGCCAGGCCTTTTTCAGCGCCTGGGCCACATCGCTGCCGGCGGTGCTGGCGAAACGGCGGTACCAGCTGCGGCCTTCGAAGGTGAAGCTGTGGGCGTGGCTGTAGGTGCTCGGGTCAGCGCCTTCGCTGCAGCGGTGGCAGCGGCACGGGCCTTCGCCGAAGGCTGCGCGCAGGTAGCTGTTGAAGTCCACGACGGGCTTGAGGGTCAGGCGTTTGTCGACCTCGAACAGGTCGGCGATCAGGGGTTCTTCGGCGCTCACTCGGTGTCCTCGTGTGGTGTGGCGTGCATCGGCGGGCACCCTAACAGATCGGGGCGGGGGAGGCCATGCGGTTGTGCCAGGGCAGGGCCCGTGTGGGAGCCGGCTTGCCGGCGATGAGGCCAGTAGAGACAACAGCGCACGGCTGCCGTACTCTACGCGCCCGCAAGCCTACATCTGACTCCGAGGTAACCCCGCTTGAGCAACAAGTACCCGTACACCGCCATCGTGACCATCAGCGCCGAAGACCGTGGCGGCGATACCGAGGCCTCCGAGAACCCCAGCATGCGCGTCGGCCTCGAAGCGGTGACCGAAACCCTGAAGAAGGTGCATTTCGTCGGTACGCTCGCGGCCCCCGAAAAACCCGCCACGCACATCTGCGTGACCCTGGACAACGGCCTGACCTACTACGGCCCGATCGTCAACGGCCACGCCGAACTCGAAGGCGGCTGGATCGCCTTCGAATCCGACATGCTCACCCCCGACGAGCTGGGCCTGTAAGCCTCAACTCAGCTGCGCCAGGCATTGCTCGAGGATATCCAGGCCTTCCTCGAGCACCTCGGCCTCGATGGTCAAGGGTGCCAGCAGGCGGATGATGTGCCGCGCCTTGCCGCTGGGCATCAGCAGCAGCCCCTTGGCCCGCGCCGCTTCCATCACCTTGGCCAGCAGCGCCGGTGCCGGGCTGCCGTCGGCATTGACGAACTCGATACCGCGCATGGCGCCGACCCCGGTCAGGCGGCCGATGAATGCAAAGCGGCCTTGCCAGCGCGCCACCCGGCTGACGATCGCCTGCTCCTGGCGCTCGCCCCAGGTGGCGAGGTTTTCGTCGCTCATCTGCGCCAGGCTCGCCAGCGCCGCGGCACAGGCAATCGGGTTGCCCGAGTAGGTGCCGCCCAGGCCGCCCTTGGGCAATGCCGACATCAGCGCCTGGCGCCCGACCACCGCCCCCAGCGGCATGCCGCCGGCGATGCTCTTGGCCAGCAGCAGCAGGTCGGGCTCGATCCCCAGGCGCGGGAAGGCGAAGCGCTGGCCGGTACGGCCGAAGCCAGACTGGATTTCGTCGATGATGATCAGGATCCCCTGCTCGTCGCAGAACCTGCGCAGGGCCTGGGCGAACGCCGGGTCCAGGGCCAGGAAGCCGCCTTCGCCCTGCACCGGTTCGAAGATGAACGCGGCCACGTCCTCCACCGCCAGTTCCACGCTGAACAACCGCTCCATGGCCTTTAGCGCCTGCTCGCAAGTTACCCCGGTGTCGGCGCTGGGGTAGGGCAGGTGGTAGACCGGCCCTGGCAGTTCGCCGACCCGCTGCTTGTAAGGGGCGACCTTGCCGTTGAGGTTGAGGGTGGCCAGGGTGCGCCCATGGAACCCGCCGTCGAAGGCGATGATGGCGCGCTTGCCGGTGGCGCCGCGGGCGACTTTCAGGGCGTTTTCCGCCGCTTCCGCGCCGCTGTTGGTGAGCATGCCGGCCAGTGGGTAGCTGACCGGGACAAAGGCGCTCAGCTGCTCCATCAGCGCCAGGTACGGCCCGTGGGGCGCGGCATTGAAGGCGTAGTGGGTCAGGCGCGTGGCCTGGGCCTGGATCGCCTCGACCACGGCCGGGTTGCAATGGCCCAGGTTGAGTACGCCGATACCGCCGACGAAGTCGATGTAACGTTTGCCGTCGGTATCCCAGACTTCGGCATTGCGGCCATGGGAAAGTGTGATCGGGTGAACGATGGCAATGGATTGGCTGATACTTTCCTGGTTCATGGGGCACGCGGACCTTGTTCGAGTTTCTTACTATCCAAGCGTGCCGGGGTATTATTCCGCAAACGAATTATTTGATTGCGATCATTCCCTGGATTCGTGATCTTTCTGTGCCGGCCTCTTCGCGGGGCAAGCCCGCTCCCACAAAGTGCTCGACAACTTCGAGCCCGTGCAGGTGCGCTCAATCCCCCTCAGCCACCCGCTCGCGAATCCACTGCACGAATGCCCTGACCTTGGGCACCTCGGCGGCATGCTCGGCATGGGCGATGAAGTGCCGGCCGTTGCTCGCCACCGGGTGGTCCCAGGCCACCACCAGCTTGCCCTCGCTCAGCTCCTCGGCCACCAGGTAGCGCGGAATCAGGGCGATGCCGCAACCGGCGATGGCCGCGCGGATGCACAGGTAGAACGTGTCGAAGCGCGGCCCGTGGTAGCTGTTCTGGCTGTGCAGGCCAAGGCCCAGGAACCACTCGTGCCAGGCCTCGGGGCGCGAGGCGCACTGCAGCAGGCGGTGCTCGGTAAGCGCCTGGGCGCTGTCGAAACTGTGCCGGGCGCGCAGCGCCGGGGCGCACACCGGCACCACCTCTTCGCTGAACAGCTCGATGCAGGTGGCCCCCGGCCAGGTGCCCTGGCCGAAGAAGAAGGCGATGTCGGCGTTGGCCTGGACCAGGTCGAACGGCTCCAGCTCGTTGCGGATGTCCAGGTGGATGCGCGGGTAGCGGTCGCCGAAACCCTTGAGCCTGGGCACCAGCCAGCGCGCGCCGAAGGTCGGCTGGGTGGCGATGCGCAGCACCTCGGTTTCGTCGCCGTAGCTGAGGATGTAGCGGCTGGAGATGTCGATCTGGTTGAGGATCTTGTTCACCTCGGCCAGGTACAGGGCGCCGGCCGGGGTCAGGTGCAGGCGCCTGCGAATGCGCTGGAACAGCGAGTGCGCGAGCATCTCCTCCAGCTGCGCCACCTGCTTGCTCACGGCGCTCTGGGTCAGGTGCAGCTCTTCGGCGGCGCGGGTGAAGCTCAGGTGGCGGGCGGCAGCTTCGAAGCACTGCAAAGCGGTGGTGGAGGGCATCAGGCGTTTGGACATGGCAAGGATTTACCGAGCAAAAAAGGAAGAAGTTCATTCCCAAATGGAATCATGTGCTTCGAAAAGGTCGTTTGTTGACCCGCGCCTATAGATTAATACTGACCTCGATCAACGATTACAACCGGTGATGCAAAGAGGAGGTCAGTGCGCGACCGGCAACTTCAGAACAAGAAAAAAGAGCAACACACCTACAAGAATTCTGCTCCAACTTTTCAGCCGTCCGCGTGGCGGCCGACCCATTCGAGGGTTCTCCATGGCTTCGCTAGACAACAACAAACAGCGTTCCTTGCAGCACGGCCTGACATCGCGTCAGGTGTCCATGATCTCCATCGCCGGCATCATCGGCGCCGGCCTGTTCATCGGCTCGTCCAACGCCATCGCCACCGCCGGCCCGGCCATCCTCATCTCCTACGCAATGACCGGCCTGCTGGTGCTGCTGGTGATGCGCATGCTCGGCGAAATGGCCATCGCCAACCCCAACAGCGGCTCGTTCTCCACCTACGCCTCCGAGGCCATCGGCCCCTGGGCCGGCTTCACCATCGGCTGGCTGTACTGGTGGTTCTGGGTGCTGATCATCCCGGTCGAGGCCATCGCCGGCGCAGACATCCTGCACGCCTACTTCCCCGGGGTGCCGTCGTGGCTGTTCGCCTTCCTGATCATGTTCCTGCTGTCGGGCACCAACCTGGTCAGCGTGAAGAACTTCGGTGCATTCGAGTACTGGTTCGCCCTGGTCAAGGTGATTGCCATCGTCGCCTTCATCGCGGTCTGCAGCCTGGCCGTGTTCGGCTTCTGGCCGCTGGCCGAAGTGTCCGGCGTGAGCCGCCTGTGGGATAACGGCGGGTTCATGCCCAACGGTTTCGGCACGGTGCTGGGCGGGGTGCTGATCACCATCTTCTCGTTCTTCGGCGCCGAGATCGTGACCATCGCCGCCGATGAAACCGCCAACCCGAAAGACAAGATCCGCCGCGCCACCAACCTGGTGGTGTACCGCATCGCGATCTTCTACCTGGCGTCGATCTTCCTGGTGGTGTCGCTGGTGGCGTGGAACGACCCGGGCCTGAAGGCAGTAGGCTCGTTCCAGCGGGTGCTGGAAGTGCTCAACGTGCCGGGCGCCAAGCTGCTGGTCGACCTGGTGGTGCTGGTGGCGGTCACCAGCTGCATGAACTCCGGCCTCTACACCGCCTCGCGGATGCTCTACTCGCTGGGCGCACGCGGCCAGGCGCTGAGCATGACCAAGCGTATTTCCGGCGCGGGCGTGCCGACCGTGGCGGTGCTTCTCTCCACCCTGGCAGGCTTTGCCGGCTGCTTCGTCAACTATGTGTTCCCCGGCAAGGTGTTCGGCTTTTTGCTCTCCACCACCGGCGCCATCGCCTTGCTGGTGTACCTGGTGATCGCCGTGTCGCAGCTGCGCATGCGTGCCCGTGCCGACCGCGAAGGGCGGCCGCTGGAGCTGAAGATGTGGCTGTTCCCGTGGCTCACCTGGCTGGTGATCGGCACCATCTTGCTGGTGCTCGGCTACATGCTGTTCAACGAGGCCTACCGTTACGAAACGCTGATGACCGCTGGGGTAACCCTGTTCATCCTGCTGGTGTCGCTGACCCAGAAGGGCGGCAAGGTGGTTGCGCAGACGGCTTGAGCTTTCTGATTTAATGGGGGCGTTGCGCGCCCCCATTCCAACAAGCACAGGAAGCGTATGAACGAGCACACCCTTTCCCTCCAGGCCCTGGCCGCGCCCGAAGGCACCTGCTACGGCTGCGGCTGCTCCCACCCCAGCGGCCTGCACCTGCAAAGCCACTGGGACAGCGATGGTATCCACCTGTTGTGCCGGCACAACCCCGACAGCAGCTTCATCGGCTGGCCCGGCCTGGTCTACGGCGGGCTCCTGGCGATGCTGGTCGACTGCCACTCCAACTGGACGGCCATGGCCTATCACTACCGCGCCGAGGGCCGCGAGCCCGGCAGCCTGCCGCGTATCGACTGCGTCACCGGCAGCCTGGGCGTGAACTACCTCAAGCCCACGCCGATGGGAGTCGAGCTGCTGCTCAAGGCGCGCGTCGAAGGTGAAGTGGGGCGCAAGACCCGTGTGCTGTGCGAGGTCTGGGCCGGCGATGTGCTCACCGTCAGCGCCGACTCGGTGTTCGTGCGCGTCGACACCGAAAAGCTCAAGCTCAAGGCGCACGGCCAGGCGAGCTGAGCACAGGCCGGTGATGGTCAGCCGCGCGCGATGCCACTAGAGTGACAAGTTCCACTTCCCTGGCACAGGTTGACCATGACCGATCTCAGCGCATTCCCCATCACCCGCAAATGGCCCGCGCAGCACCCCGAGCGCCTGCAGTTGTATTCGTTGCCCACGCCCAATGGGGTGAAGGTGTCGATCATGCTGGAGGAGATCGGCCTGCCTTACGAGGCGCACAAGGTCAGCTTCGACAGCGACGAGCAGATGAGCCCGGAGTTCATCTCCCTCAGTGCCAACAACAAAATCCCGGCGATCCTCGACCCCAACGGGCCGGGCGGCCAGCCGCTGCCGCTGTTCGAGTCGGGCGCGATCCTGCAGTACCTGGCCGAGAAGAGCGGGCAACTGCTCAGCCAGGACCCGGCCACCCGCTACCAGACGATCCAGTGGCTGATGTTCCAGATGGGCGGCATCGGGCCGATGTTCGGCCAGGTCGGCTTCTTCCATTTCTTTGCCGGCAAGGACTTCGAAGACAAGCGCCCGCGTGATCGCTACGTCAACGAATCGAAGCGCTTGCTGGGCGTGCTGGACCGGCACCTGAAGGGCCGCGAATGGATGGTCGAGCACTACAGCATTGCCGACATCGCCATCTTCCCCTGGGTGCGCAACCTGGTGGAGCGCTACAACGCGCGGGAGCTGGTGGGGTTCGATGAGTTCAAGGAAGTGCAGCGGGTGCTGGCCAGGTTCCTCGAGCGGCCGGCGGTGCAGCGTGGGCTGAAGATTCCGGGTTGATGTGGGCAGGTCTGGCCCTATCGCCGGCAAGGTCAGCACCCAGGCCATCAGCAAATTGATCAGCGTGCGTTTCTGAATCCCCGAGCCATTGGCGACCATGGTCCCGGCCACGCCAGAGCTCAGCACATGGGTGGTCGAAACCGGCAGGCCGAACATGTCCGCAGCACCGATGGTGCACATCGCCACCACCTCGGCCGAAGCGCCCTGGGCATAGCTCAGGTGGGTCTTGCCGATCTTCTCGCCCACCGTCACCACGATGCGCCGCCAGCCGACCATGGTCCCAAGGCCCAGGGCGATGGCCACGGCCACCTTGACCCACAGCGGGATGTAGCGGGTGGCGTCGTCGAGCTGGGTCTTGAACAATTGCACGTGGCTGCGGGTGTCGGCGTCGAAGCTGACCAGCTGGTTTTTCTCCATCAGGCGGATCGCTTCGCTGGTCAGGTACATGTCATTGCGCACGTTGGCCATGGCCTCGGCCGGCACCCGCTTGAGCGAACCGTAGCCTTTGACTTCCTCGCCGATCATGCCGGTGAGGCTGGCCAGGGCAGGCACCAGTTGCGGGTTGGCCTTGGGCTCTGAGATGAACGCGGTCAGCACCTGGCGCGGGTCGCCGGGCAACGGCCGCGGGTCGCTGCGCACCAGGGCCTGGCGGGTCACTTCGGCAACGGCGGAGAACTGCAGCGCCTGCTCGCTGGGCATGGTCTTGTTCAGCGCGTAGGCCATCGGCAAGGTACCGACCAGGATCAGCATGATCAGGCCCATGCCTTTTTGCCCGTCGTTGGAGCCGTGGGCGAAGGAAACCCCGGTACAGGTGAGGATCAGCACCCCACGGATCCACCAAGGTGGCGGCGTGCGGCCTTCCGGTGCCTGGTACAGCTCCTTGCGCTTGACCAGCGCGCGCAGGGCGAGCAGCAGCAGGGCGGCGCAGGCGAAGCCGATCAAGGGCGAGAACAACAGGGCGTAGCCGACCTTGCTGGCCTGGCCCCAGTCCACCCCGCTGGTGCCGTCACGCCCATGCATCAGGGCGTTGGCCACGCCCACGCCGATGATCGAGCCGATCAGGGTGTGCGAGGACGAGGCCGGCAGGCCCAGCCACCAGGTGCCGAGGTTCCAGATGATCGCGGCCAGCAGCAGGGCGAAGACCATGGCGAACCCCGCGGTGGAGCCCACCTGCAGTATCAGCTCCACCGGCAGCAGGGCAATGATGCCGAAGGCCACCGCGCCGCTGGAAAGCAGCACGCCGAGGAAATTGCACAGCCCCGACCAGACCACCGCCACCGGCGCCGGCAGCGAGTGGGTGTAGATCACCGTGGCCACGGCATTGGCGGTATCGTGGAAGCCATTGACGAACTCGAAGCCCAGGGCGATCAACAGCGCCAGGCCCAGCAGCAGAAACGGCGTGACCGTGGTGATTACCGTGCCGCTGGCGCTGACGTCCTGCTTGAGGCTCCAGGCGGTGTAGGCGATGCCGGCCATGAGCAGGCCGAAGAACAGAAAGAGTGTGGCGCGCCCGGGTTTGTGCGACAGCTGCGGGCGTGAATCGCGGTGGGCCAGTTGCGGCTGGCTGGCCAGTGACGGGGTTGCCATGGTGGCTCCGAGTGGCTTCAGGCGAAGGTGCCGAAGGCTGTCAGCATAGAAACAATTCGTTACCGGGACGTGACCTCGGTCAATGAATTACCTAGGCTCAAGACGAGTGGTAAAGGCAGGAGAACCCCATGATTCGCTGCAAGCGCGTCTATGACGCGGCTGACCCCGGCGATGGCCAGCGGGTGCTGGTCGACCGCCTGTGGCCGCGCAACAAACGCAAGGATGAGTTGCACGGCCAGTGGCTGCGCGAGGTGGCGCCGTCGGCTCGATTGCGCAAGGCGTTTCACCAGGGCGAGCTCGATTTCAATGCGTTCGCCCAGCGCTATCGGCAGGAGCTGGCAGCCCATCCCGAGCACTGGTATCCACTGCTGGACTGGCTGGCCAAGGGTGACCTGACCCTGCTGTATGCCGGCAAGGACACCGAGCACAACAACGCCCAGGTGCTGGCCGCCTGGCTCGAAGAGGAATGGGAACGGCGCGCGCCGGGCAGTTCGCCGGTGTGCTATGCCCCTTGAACTCAAGCGCGCCGGCGACCAGCACTGCACCTTCGCCCGCGACCTCACGCGCCGGGCGATGCTGCCTTATTACCGCCAGTTCGATCTGCTGTGGGTTGAAGAGGCCTTCGACCAGGCCTGGGGCTGGCGCGAGCAGTGGCTGATCGTCGAGGGGGACAACGTGCTGGGTTTCTGCAGCCTCAGCCAGGACCGCCAGGCGCTGTTCATTCGCGAGCTGCATTTGCGGCCAGAGCAGCGTGGGCGCGGGGTGGGCGGCTGGGTGCTGGAGCAGTTGGCCGTTTGGGCCGGGCAGCGGCGCTTGCCGTTGCTGAGGTTGATGGTGTTCAAGAGCAACCCGGCGCGGCGGCTGTACCTGCGCCATGGGTTTGTCGAGATGGGCGAGGATGAGTGTTTCGTGCGTATGCAGCGGGTGGTGGGGTGAACTGATCGGGCCCTATCGCCGGCAAGCCGGCTCCCACACCTATCGCATGGGCACGGAAGGCTCCTGTGGGAGCCGGCTTGCCGGCGATAGGGCCCGATCAATCACTGCTGCTGCACCCGCACCGTGCCCCCCTGGCGCACAGTGGCCTCCAGCAGCTGCCCCTGCAACGGCAGCAAATCCCCAATCAACAGGTTCTGCAGCAACGGCTTGCCCTCATAGCTGTTCGCCCCCAGCACCACATCACGCACCCCCTCCACCCGCACCAGCGCCTTGCCCACCTGGCCCAGGCGGTTGCCGCTGAGCACCAGCGGCCCCGGCAGCGGCGCGGCGTTGCGCACGCTCACGGCATATTCCGAGGTATTGCCAATCCGGTTGTCGAGCAACGCCACGGCGCCCACCTCGCTGGCATCCACCGCGCTGCCCTGGCTGCTGGCCAGCAGGTTGTCGTCGATCACCAGCGGCGCCGCCGCGGTCGGTGCCAGGTTGCGCAACTGGATGCCATTGCCACGGCTGTCGCCGATACGATTGCCTGCCAACAGCACCGCCCCTTGCTGCTCGCTGACCTCGATGGCCGCCTTGGCCGCGCCGAGGATCAGGTTGCCTTGCACCAGCGCCTGGGTTTGCCCGCGCAGGCGCACGCCGCTGTTGTTGTCGATGCCGCGCAGCTGGTTGCCCTCAAGCTTCAGCTGGCTGTCGCGCACGTCGATGGCGTACTGCTGCGACTGCTCGAACTGGCTGGCGCCGATGGTCGCCTGGCTGTGCTGCAACTCCACCGCGCTGGACATCTGGCTGAAGTGGCTGTCGCGGATCAGCACCGTGGCCAGGCGCGTGCTCGCCGGCTGCTGGGCGCTCAGGGCGGTGGTCAGGCCGCGCGAGAGGTTGGCGTTGTAGCCCAGGCGCTTGAGGGTCGAACCGAGCACCTGGGTGTGGCTGCCGGCCCAGGCCACCACGAACGGGCGCCAGGCGCGTTCGGTGGCGCCGGGGCGCTCGCCGGCCATGCTTTCCAGGCTCGACTGGTTGAGCCCCAGCCAGCCCTGGTTGATCAGCGCGGTGCCGGAAAAACTCGACAGGTACAGGCTGGTGCCTTCGATCACCAGCCCGGCATCGGCTGCGATCAGCAGCGGGTAGCTGAGCAGGTAGCCGTCCTTGTAGCGCTTGAGGATGCGCGGGTCGCCAAGGGCATCGTGCAACTGCGCCAGGGTGATGCTGCCGCCGCGCAGCTGCACCACCTGCGGGTGATGCGCCTGGTAGCCGGCGATGGCGCGGAACAGGCCGTTGTTGACGAACGGTTCGAACGGCCAGCTGCCGGCCTGGGCCGAGAACATCGGCTGCAGGCTGACGCTGGCGCGGCCTGCCGGGCGCGGGCGTTCGGCCTGCTGGAAGGCCACGGCCTGGCGCACCTGCTGGCGCAGCTGCTCGACCTTGAGCTGGCGCTGGTCCTGGGTCAGCTGGGTCACCGTCTGGTTGGCCGGCAGCGCCTGGCTGGCGGCTTGGGCCGTGCCGGCCAGGCACAAGGCGGCCAGGCAGGTGAGGGAAAAGCGGGCGAGGGCGGCCATGGTTCAGCTCCTTGATCCGGGCAGTGGCGAGTAGAAGGGTTTGAGCGGGCCACCGAGCTGGCTGTAGTTGTCCACCTCGCCGTCTTCGCTGTCGTACAGCTGGCGCGCCAGGGCGTGCCGGGGGTTACGCTCGAGGAACGGGATCAGCCAGGCCAGCTTGTAGGGCGCAACGTCGGTTTGTGCCTGGCCCTTGAGTTCGGGTAGCTCATCGGGGGCGAGCACGCTGCGGGCGGCGAAGTTGGCCAGCAGGTCCAGGGTGTGCTGGTCTTCGGCGCTCCAGCCCAGGCCATTGGCGCGTGCCGATTCTGCCAGCAGCACCAGCGGTACCAGCGCGTACTGGCTGTAGGTGGCGGCCAGCTTGCTGCGCGCCACTTCCAGCGGCAGGTAGGCATAGCTGCCGTCGCTGCTGCGCACTGCCTGGGCCAGGCCGCGGCGCAGGTTGCCGTCGGCCCACTGGATGAAGTCGTCGCGGCCCACCAGCATGCCGGTGGCGGCCACGGCCCAGGCCGCCCAGTAGTCGTGGTTGTTGAAGTACACGCCCTTGGCCGTGCGGCGTGGGTCGTATTCGGCGATCACCAATTCGCCCAGGCGGCTGAACCAGGTTTTCTGCGCCGGGCTCAGTTGCAGCTTGCCGTCGCTGGCGGCCTGGGTCAGCAGCACGCTGCCGGCCATGGCCGCCAACGCCCATTTGCGTGCGGCCATGCCGGTGCCGCTGGCATCGGGGTTGAGCAGCGCGCCGGCTTCGGCCCAGCGCTGCAGCCATTGGTCCTGGCAGGCCAGGGCCATGTTGGCCTGCTGGGGCTTCTTGGCGCGCTGGAAGCGCTTGCTGGCGTAGATCAGGCCGCCGACGAACTGCTTGACCTGCTTGCCGATGCGCTCGCTGTCGGCGTCGGGGCTGCTGCGCAGGGTCGACTTGCTGGCATCGCGCTGGTCGTACTTGCTTTGCAGGTGCAGGGTGCCGGTGTAGGGCGCGGGCGGCTCCTGGGTGCAGGACAGGGTGCGGTAGTCGGCGATCATGGCCGACTGTGGGGTGCTGTGGGCGGGCCAGATGGATTGCGCGGCCTGGGTTTGCGGGAGCCATAGGGAGAAGGCCAGCAGCAGCGCGAGGTTCTGGGGGCGCGTTGCGCCCCTTTCGCGACGCAAGGCCGCTCCTACAGGCGCCGCGCGATCCTTGTAGGAGCGGCCTTGTGTCGCGAAAGGGCTGCAAAGCAGCCCCAGCCCCGGCAATACACTCTTCACAGACACAGCCGCGTCTCCACATCGGTAGCCACTGTCCCCGGCTTGGTCGGTTCCATGAACACCGACAGCAAGTTGGCCCCGGCAAACGCCGGGTCCTTGCTCAGCTCCAGGTAATACTGCCCCCCGGTCACCGCTGCCTCGCGGCGGAACCACACCTTGTCCCGCGCGCCATTGTCGTAATAGACGATGATGTAGAAGTCCTTGACGTTCTTGTCACTCAGGCGAATGTCGAGAAACCCCTTCGAACCGCTCAGCGACTGGCGCCCACTGCCGGCATTGCTCAGCAGCTCGATGCGCTCGCCCACCTTCAGCGCCGGGCGCTGCAGCTTCGCCCCCAGCACCTCCTTGGACACCGCGCAGCCGCCCTGCACCGCAGGCACCAGCTGGCGGTACATCAACGGCGAGTCGAGCCGGTAGTTGGCCGGCAGTTCCCAGACGATCAGCTTGGGCGGCGCCTTGGGCTTGTAGTCGCCAGACAGCAGGTACTCCAGCAGCGAGCCATCCTCGCCCACCCCCGGCAGGGCATAGTTGAGGATGTCCACCCCCAGGTACTGCTTCAGGTAGCCATCGAAGTTGAACTGCTTGCTCTCGTCTTCACGGGCGGCGGCGTTACTGTCGCCGACCAGGATCACTTCGGGGTCGGGCGCTTCGTCGAACAAGGCGTCGGCGCCCGCGGCCTCGGGGATGGTCTGGTAGCCGCGCACGTACTGGAAACCGTAGTTGTTGCCACAGATGTAGCTCAGCGCCAGGTTCAGCGTGCCGTCCTTGGGCACCATCACGCCCGGCTCGGTGCGGTAGGCCTTCTTGGCCAGCCCGGCGTAGAACGGCTGCCGGCGGATTTCCTCGGCCATCAGCTTGGCCGTGGCCTCGGCGCCGTTGGGCGTCCAGTGGTGGTCGCGGCGGAAGAAGTACTCGCCCTCGGGCGGCTGCTGCACCAGCTGCATCATCGGCGCCACCACCGCGCCGCCCTGGCGCAGCTGGCCCAGGTAGCTGCCCAGGTTGCTGCTGGCGCGGGCGTAGTCGAAGCCGTGCAGTTGCCCCGGCAGCAGCTTGTCGCGGTGCATCAGCCCGCGGGTCGGCTGGATCGCCATGGCCACATGGATGCCCTGGCGCTCGAAGGCCTGCATCAGGCGGGCGAACTCCGGGCGCATGGGGGCGGGGATGCCGAAGTCGTTGGTCAGGTCGACCATCGAGCGGAACAGCCAGCGGTCCTTGCCGGGCACGATCTCGCGCATCAGCTTCATGCGCCCTTCGCCATAGCGTTGCGGGTCGCTCAGCGCCGGGCAGACCATGCACTGCAGGTTTTCACAGCCGGCCTTGCCCGCCGGCGCGGCCTGGCCGGGCAGGCTGAGCACGGCCATGGCCAGGCCCAGGGCGGAGGTTAGAAGCGTCTTCATGTGCCATTCATCCTTGCAGCGTGGGCGTCACTCGGTGGGGTCGATGCTGTTGGCCAGGGTCATGCTGCGGTTGCCCGGCAGCAGCACATAGCTGTAGGAGCGGCCCTTCTTGAGGAACTGCTCGTCGAAGCTGGCGACCTTGGTGTCCTGGGCATAGGCGGCGAAGTCGATCTTGATTTCGTTGACCATGCGCGTGCCGGTCTGGCCGTTGGCGAGCGGGGCGACCACCTCGTGCTTGCCATCGGAGGTCTTCAGCGCAGCCTGGGCTGGGGTCAGGTTGTAGAAGGCGATCTGGGCCTTTTTCGGCTCGTTGACGTACTTGTCGCTGATCAGCGTCAGTTGCTTGCCGTCATACACCACGGTGCTGGCGGCATTGGCCTTGAGCTGCGGCTCGATGGCCTTGCCGGCGACGGCGATCTTGTGCGCCCCTGCCGGGGTGAAGCGGTAGCCGCTGAGCTGGCCGGCGGCGACCCGCTGCGGGTTGACCTTGCCGCTGAGGGTCACGTCGATGTTGCTGTCGGACAGGTTGAGCACGCGCACGAACGCCGAGTCGGCCGGGGCCACCGCGTCATACAGGTCGGCATTGCCCTCGGCGGCCAGGGTGGCGTGGCTGGCGGTGGCCAGGGCGATGGCAGCGAACAGGTGGGTCAGTTTCATCAGGTTCTCCATGATTCGTCAGAAATGTTGCGGCGTGGCGCTGCGGCTGAGTGAGCCGGGCCGGTGGGCAAGCAGGGTGCGCAGGGGGAATTCCCAGACCACGGTGTCGATCTGCGCATTGGCCAGCTGGTCGCTGGCCAGGAACTGGTTCATCGCCTCGAACGGGCCGCGGGCTTCCACGGCGATGCTCAACAGGTCGCGGTTGAGCGCTTCCTTGAGAAAGCCGACGAAATTCCAGTCGTCGATCTTGCTGTAGCTGGTGCCCACCAGCAGCAGGCTCTGGTCCTGCTCGGCGAACAGGTCGTCGGCCTGCTGCTCGGCCTTGAGGGTTTCGTACAGGGCGATCGGGTTGGGGCCGAACTGCGGCGCCAGGCGCGCGTGGTCGAACTGGATGTAGTTCATCAGGTCGCCCTTGACGCTCTTCTCGCCGGCCTTGTGCGACACGTACACCTGGTCACCGAGCAGCTGCGGGCGCTGGCGCGCCAGCTCGTAGGCCGATAACCGCGCGCCTTCCGGGCTCCAGTGGGTGTCGGACTTGAGAAACAGCTGCGGGCCGTCGAGGTTGGCCAGGAACGCCGAGCGCAGCGGCACCACGTCCAGCTGGCGGCGCTGCAGCTCGGCGACAAAGCGGTCGTAGAGGCTGCTCACCCGCGGGTCGAAGGCCTGTTCGGCATGCGCCGCGTACACGTCCAGCTTCATCGGCAGCGGCAGGATCACCAGCTGCTTGCCGTGCTCGGCCAGTTGCGCCCGCACCTTGGCGATCTGCTCCAGCTGGCTGCCCAGGTTGGCCTCCAGGTCGTTGGGCACGCGGTACTCCTGGTTGGTGTAGAGCCAGCCATCCTTGCCCAGCACCACGCCCTTGGTGCCTTCGCCGAACAGGTGGAACTGGGCGTCGGCCCACAGCTGCACCGACGGCTCACGCAGGAAGAAACGCTTGTCGTAGGCCTGCTCGAACTTGCGCAGCAGCTTGCCGTCGACGAACAGGTTCCAGGTGTCGGTGGAGGTGCGGGCGAAGCTCGCCACCGGCGGCAGCGAATAGATGAACATCGCCCCCAGCACCAGGGCGAAGATCAGGCCATTGGCCTTGCTGGCCGAATTCATTACCGGGTACATGGCCGTCTCCTAGAACTGGAAATACAGGAAGGGCGAAAAGGAGTTGGCCGCCAGGCTGCTCAGCGCCAACAGGAAACCGCCCCACAGCAGCACGCTGTGCAGCGCGCCGACATGGCGCATGAAGTAGCCTTCCTTGTTGCCGGCATAGAAGCGCACGTTGTTGATCCCGGCCAGCAGCAGCCAGGCCAGCGCCACCAGGGCAAAGGCCATGGCCATCTTCGAGGCGCCGAGCACGTAGAGCTGCAGCGAGCCGAAGCCGTTGAAGCCGAACAGCGCCTGGTAGATGTCCAGGCTGTGGCGCAGGTCCATGGTGAAGAACAGCGGCATGCTCAGCACGATCAGCAGGGCGGTGCGCAGGTTGCGCCCCAGGCGGTAGGGCGTGGTGACCTTGGTGGCCAGGCCGAACTTGCGCTCGATGACCATGCCGATGCCGAAGAACAGCCCCCAGCAGATGAAGGCGAAGCTCGCCCCGTGCCACAGGCCCGACAGCAGCATGGTCCAGACCAGCGCCGGCAGCGCGCCGGCCACGCGCTTGCGCACCAGCGGCATGTACACGTAGTCGCGCAGAAAATGCGCCAGGGTCATGTGCCAGCGCGCCCAGAACTCGGTGATGCTCTGCGACACATAGGGCTGGTTGAAGTTTTCCGGGAAGCGAAAGCCCATCATCAACGCCAGGCCCAGGGCCATGTGGCTGTAGCCGGCGAAGTCGAAGTACAGCTGCAGCGTGGAGATCACCAGGCCGAACCAGGCATCGCTGAACTGCAGCGCGCCCTCGCTGACGAACAGCACGTTGATCGGCGCCAGGCGGTCGGCGATCAGCACCTTCATGATGAAGCCGAGCATGAACCGGCACACGCCCAGCGAAAACAGCTCCAGGGAATGGCTGCGCTCGCGCAGCTGCGGGGCCAGCTGGCTGTAGCGCAGGATCGGCCCGGCCACCAGGTGCGGGAACAGCGCGACGAAGGCGGCGAAGTCGATGAAGCTGCGGGTGGGCGTGGCGTCCTTGCGGTAGATGTCGACGATGTAGCTCAGCGCGTGGAACACGTAGAACGAGATGCCCAGCGGCAGGAAGATGTTTTCCAGGGTCCAGGTGTTGATGCCCAACGGCGCCAGCAGCAGGGCCAGTACTTCGGCACCGAAGTTGGCGTACTTGAAGTAGCCCAGGGTCGCCAGGTTGCCGGCCACGCCGATCCACAGCAGGCGCAGGGCCCAGCGCTTGTCGCCGGCATCCAGGCGCGCCTTGATGCGCAGGCCGAAGGCGTAGTTCCAGTAGGTGATGCCGACGAACAGCAGCAGGAAGTCCGGCCGCCACCAGGCATAGAAGATGTAGCTGGCGGCCACGATCACCGTCGAGCGCCAGCTTGGCCTTGCCAGGAAGTACACGGCCAGGAACAGCGGCAGGTAAAGGAACAGGAACACATTGGAGGCGAAGATCATGGCAGGGCCCGTCCTTAGTAGCTGATGACCACGCCGACGCTCAGCTGGTAGTCGTCGCCGGTTGCCAATGCGCTGCCGGCATTGAGGTAACTGGCGCTGACCAGCGCGTTGACGTCCAGGTGCTTGCCGTCGATGGCCACCGGAAACATCTTCCAGTAGTAGTTGAGGTCGAGCATCTGCCCGACGTTGCGCCCGTTGCCGTTGCTGCCCTGGGCGATGGCGCGGTTGCGCTCGGCGCGCTGGTCGCCGTTCATGCGGATCGGCAGGGTGCCATCGGCGTCGCGCAGGTTCAGCTGGGTGACCCGCAAATCCAGCGCGCTGCGCGGGGTCGGCCGGGTTTCCACGGCCAGGCCGTAGTAGCTCAGGTTGCGCAGGTCGAGGGCGACGAACGAGCTGGTCAGGCGGGTGCTGTAGGAGCCGCTGCGGGTGATGCGGTCGGACTGGATGGCATTGAGGCGGAAGCCATCGTTTTCGTCGCTGGGCTTGTCGGTCAGGCCGCCGCGCAGGGCCAGGCGTGGGGTCCATGGCAGGCTGTCGAAACGCTTGCCGACTTCGCCCAGGGCCGCCCAGCCCTTGCTGCTGTGGCCGGTGCTGGTCTGGCCGTTGCCGTCGGTGTTGTCCATCTTGCCGTCCAGCGCCGCCAGCTCCAGGTGGTAGTCGCTGAGCACCGGGTAGGCCAGGTTGTCGCCCTTGAAGAACAGCCCGTAGCGCATGCCCTTGAAGTCGTAGCGGTCGTCGGCGTCGTGGCCGCTGTGGTCGTTCTCGTGCATCAGGCGCACGCCGACCTGGTTGTTCGGGCTCCAGCGGTAGGCGTACTGGCCCATCAGGTAGGTGGTGCGCTCTTCGCTGTCGGCCAGGCGGTTGACGTCGGTGTTGTAGTTGTGGAATTTCTGGCCGACGGCGAAGAACGCCTCGCTGAAGGTGTCCTGGTAGTTGAAGCGCAGCGACTCGAGGCTGTCGTCCCACCAGATGCCGTAGTCGTCGTAGAACCGCTGGCGGCCCAGCGAGGCCGAGAAGCGCGGGTCGTCGCCGATCAGGTTGCGCTTGACGTACAGCTCGCGCAGTTCGGCGTACCAGCCTTCGGGCTGCTCGCGCTCATTGCCGTTGCTGGCTTCGTTGGTCAGGTTGCTCGACTGGCTGGAGTCGTAGTTCAGCCACAGGCGGCCGTAGACCATCCACTTGGCCCAGCGCTTTTCCGGCGAGTACCAGGCGAACGACGGCTCGTAGCGCAGGCTGTAGAACGACTCGCGGTCGCTGCCGACCTGCGAGTCCTCGGGGCCGTAGCCGGTCTGCACGGTGAGCTTGTTGAAGAACTCCGAGGTGATGACCGGCTCGCTGCCATCGGCGGCGGCGACGCGCACCGGCTCGTTGCTGTCGGCTTGCGGGCCGGTGATTTCTTCGCTTGCCAGGGCCGCTGGCAAGGGGGCCAGGGCCAGCAGGGCGCCGAACAGAGGGTGGTGCGCTTTCACAGGGTGGCCTCCTTGAACAGTCCGTTGCGAGCGGCGAGGGCGCGCTCGATGTCATCCTTTTGCAATGTCTTCTCCAGGCGCTTGAGCAGGCTGCGCGCGCTGCGCTCGCCAAGGTCCAGGGCGACGCGGGCGTAGGTGTAGGCCTTGACCGGGTCGTGGCACAGGGCGCGGCCATAGGCGTGCAGCGTGGCCATGCGGTACCAGGCGGCGGTGTTGCCCTTGTCGGCTTCGGCCTGGAACAGCGCCAGGGCCTTTTCCTGGTCGGGCTGGTCTGCCACGCCCTTGCTGTAGTACTCGGCCTCAAGCAGGCCGGCGCCCGGGTAGTGGCTGGCGCGCAGCTCCTCGATCAGGGCGCGGGCCTTGTCCGGGTCCAGGGTCAGCCAGTTGTTGACCATGTAGAACTGCGCCTGCAGGGCCTTGGCCCGGGTCGGTTCGCGCTCGCGCACCTGGTCGATCAGCGCCTGGGTTTCCTCGGCGTTGTGCTCGGTGGGGTTGGAAATCATGTAG
This sequence comes from Pseudomonas faucium, assembly GCF_021602585.1. Classification (GTDB taxonomy): domain Bacteria; phylum Pseudomonadota; class Gammaproteobacteria; order Pseudomonadales; family Pseudomonadaceae; genus Aquipseudomonas; species Aquipseudomonas faucium. Next base: position 182,026 of record NZ_BQIP01000005.1, on the reverse strand, counting down.
TTGGCCTTGGACACCATGGCCGGCACGAAGCCGCGGGCCACGGCCACGTCGCGCCAACGCTGGACGCGGGCGCTGGCCAGGTTCAGGGCATCGTCCTGGGCTTTGTCGCGGGCCAGTTGCTCGGGGCTCGGTGGCAGCTTCTCCAGGGTGCTGGTGGCGGCCTGGCGCTCGTAGCGGTCGGCGTCGAGCTCGGCGCGCTGCACGCTGGTGATGCTGTCGAGCAGCGCGGCGATGCGGTGCACGATCTCCACCGGCAACTGCTCGCGCTGCGCCTCGAGCTGGTCGGTGAAGGCCGGGAACAGCTGATCCTGGCGCTCGCCGAGGAACGCGTAGTAGCGGTCGATGGCACGCACATCCACCTGCACCGCCTGGCGGTACCAGCGCTCGGCGCTGGCGCGGTCGCCCTGGCGCTCGGCCAGCACCGCGTGGTACAGCTCGGGGCGGCAGTTGAGCAGGCAGGCGCGTTCGTACAGGCCCAGCAGTTGCGCGGCCTGGGTGGTCTCGACCAGCTCCGGGTAGGCCAGGAACACCTCGAGGGTGGTGCTGGTGTTGCGCGGGTCGAGGTTGGCCGGGTAGCGCGTCAGCGCCTGGGCCACCCAGGGCCGTTGCGCTTCGCGCAGGCTGGGCGTGCGGTCGATCAGGCGGGCCAGCGAGGCCAGCGCCGGCACCAGGCCGTGGCCGTCGGCAAAGGCCTTCTGGTACAGCGCCACCACCTCCGTGCGGCTGGCGTCGTCGCGCCCGGCCAGCACATCGCCCAGCAGCAGGGTACTGGCCAGGTCGCCACGGGCCGCCAGTTCGCGCAGGTCGGCAGTGACCTCGGCGCCTGGGTCCTTGTACAGCGCGTAGCGGATCTGTTCCAGGCTCTGCCCGGCAGTGGCCGCGCTGGCGCAGGCCAGGGCCAGGCTTGCCAGCAGCAGGCGGGACGGCATGTTCACGCTCATGGGGTCAGTCCTCGGCCAGTCAGCGCGCAGCGCCGAACGGCAGGCCCAGGTACAGGTCGACCGCCACCGCTTTCTGGTAGGCGTCGGCCGGCAGCGGGGTGTCCGGCTGGATGGTCAGCGCCAGGTTGCGGTTGGTTTCATCGACGCGGGCGTCGACCACCTTGCCGCTGAAGTGCTGGTCGAGGCCGAACACCTGCATGTCCACCGACTTCACCCGGTCGACATCGGCAAGCTTGTCGAACGGCACGTTGGCGCGCACGAACAGGCCCTGGTCCTTGGGCAGCAGGTGCAGCAGCGGCGCCTGCTTGTAGCCGTAGCCGTCCAGGCGCTGGCCGGGGTAGTAGACCAGGCAGTCGCAGGGGCTGTTGATCACCGTCTCGATGGTGGCGCGGCCGAGCAGGGCCTGCAGGTCACCGGGGGCGAGGTCGGCCACCGCCTTCATGTCGGCCGGGCTGGTGAAGCTGGTGGCCAGCTGGGTGGAGATGTTCGCCACCGGTTGGCCTGCCTTCACTTCGCTGGCGTCGGCGGGCAGCAGGTACTTCACGTAGCCGTTGTCGGGCATGCTGATGACCTGGGCGTTGGCCGCCACCTGGGCCTGCACGGCCGGGATGCGGAAGAACAGCAGGTAGCCCTTGTAGCCGACGAAGGCCAGCGCCGCGACACCGGCGGCGGTGTACGCCAGGGTGCCGGCCAGGGCCTTGAGGCGCGCGCCCGGGGTGCGGGCGCTGGCGTACTTGTGCTTGCGCTCCTTGATGTAGTTTTCGCGCTGCATGACGTTGAACAGGCCGTTGATGTCGGCGATTTCGCCCGACATGTAGGCGCTGATCAGGTAGCGCAGGATGTCGCGCTTCTGAGCATCGAGCTCGACGAACTGCGCGCCCACTTCGCTGCCGCGCTGGGAGACGATGCGGATCTTGCTGTCGATGCTCAGGTCGACCTGGTTCAGGCGCAGGCGGATCGAGGCGTCGTACAGCGCGCCGATGGTCAGCGGCGCCTCGTGGCGCAGGCCCAGGCCGCCCAGGGAGATGTCCTGCAGGGCCGTTTCGAACGGCGCCTGGCCGGCACTGCTCAGGCGTACGCGGGCGTTCATCCGGGTGCGCACGTACTGGCGCTCGTCGATGGCCTCGTGGACGATGTTGGCCGCTGTCTTGCCCGGGGCCACGGGAATGTTCGTGCTACTCATGTGCAGGCGCCTTTCCTTAACGTTGCGTGAGTTCCAAAAGAACGGTGATGACCCCGAAGAAGATGGCGATCGATGAGCACAGCATCGCCTTCGAGGACCAGCGGTTGAGGGTGGCGTCGAAGTCGACGCTACCGGTGGCCAGGGTGGTCTTCTGCCGCGTCCAGCTTTGCTGGTCCATGTGGAACATCGCGTAGACCTTCATCAGCGAACCGACGATCTGGTTGTAATAGAGAACGAATGGGTACATCGGGCTGACCGGGTGGCCGGCGAAGACGAACAGCACGGTCACCAGGCTGCGCGAGATCAGCACCCAGAACAGGTACACCAAGAGGTACTGGATGCCGAACACCAGGCCGGCCACCACCGAGGCGGTCAGGCCCATCAGGCAGGTCCACATCGACACCCGCTGGTCGAGCAGCACGTACAAGGTGAACAGCCCCAGCCGCGCCCGGCCAAGCAGGGCGGTGGCGCGGAAGTTCTGGCGCAGCGAGTTGCCGTACCAGCGGAACATCAGCTGGCGGGTGGCCACCCAGAAGTTGTCGCTGGGTGGGTGCTCGACGGTCAGGGTGTGGCTGTCGGGCACGTAGAAGGTGTCCCAGCCGGCGCGCATCAGGCTCAGCCAGCTCGACTTGTCGTCGCCGGTGAGGAACTGGAAGCGGCCCAGGCGCCAGTGCTGGAGGAAGTCGGCCTCGACGTCGCGGATGAACGCCGGGTCGATCATCACCGAGGCGCGGAAGAACGACAGCCGCCCGGTCAGCGTCAGCACCCGGTGCGACAGCGCCATGGAGCACATGTTGATGTGCCGCTGGACGAAGCGCATCGAGTGCCACTGGCGCATCCAGCGGCTGCCTTCGACCTCGCAGAACTCGTTGGTGGTGAGGCCGCCAACGTCGGGCAGCACGGCGAACAGCTTGACCGCGCGCTCGACGCAGCCGGGCAGCATCATGGTGTCGCCGTCGACCACGCCGACCACCGCGTCTTCCAGCGGCATCTGCCGGGAAAGCGCGCGGAAGGCGTGGGCCAGGCCATCACGCTTGCCGGTGCCGCGGGCACGCACGATCACCAGCTTGATGTCGTCGCGGCCCTGCACCTCGTTGCGCATGATGTCCTTGATGAAAGTCTCGTCGCCCTTTTCCACGATCGAGGCGATCACCGTGCACGGCACCTTCAGCCGCTGCACCTCCTGGAACACCGACTGGTACACCTTGAAGGTGGTGTGGGTGGGGATGCGAAAGCTGGTCACCACCATGAACAGGTGCGACGGCAAGGCCGCATCGCCCATGCGCTCGACCCGCCGGCGCAGGCGCGGGAACTGCCAGTGCAAAAAGTACATGCCGCGCAGGTAGTGGACGATGGCATTGCCATAGCGCCACATGCCCACGGTGCCGATGATGAAGATGAACAGGTGATGGTTCGGGTCCAGGTATTGCGGCGCGACCATCTCCGATGCCAGTGCGATCAGGCCGGCCAGGCAGGCCCAGGCGAAGAAGCTGGCGCCCGCGCGCAAGTAGCCTGGTGCCACGAAGGGCGGTTGCTGTCGATCCATGTAGCCATGACTCCTGTTTTCCGCCGCCCGCGCAAAGCCCCGCGCAGGCCGGGGCCTGCGTGGGGTGTTGCGCTGCTGTGCGGGGTGGCGGTTACCAGCAGATGCCCTGGGTGTGGGTGTCGCTGATGCCTGGCATGAAGCCGACCAGGTCGATCACCTGCTTGCCGTTGCCGGCCTCCAGGGCACGGGCGAAGCGCTCGTCGTTGTTGCCCAGGACGATCACGTCGGCGTCATCGATCACCTGCTGCAGGTCGCTGTTGAGCAGCGACGAGACATGCGGGATCTTCGATTCGATGTACTCGCGGTTGGCCCCGAACACCCGGGCGTATTCGACGTTGGAGTCGAAGATGCGCAGCTGGTAGCCCTTGCCGATCAAGCGCTCGGCCAGTTCCACCAGCGGGCTTTCGCGCAGGTCGTCGGTGCCGGCCTTGAAGCTCAGGCCGAGCAGGGCGACCTTGCGCTTGTCCTGGCGCTCGATGAGGTCGATGGCGTTCTGCACCTGGTTGCGGTTGCTGGCCATGATCGAGGCCAGCAGCGGGTGCTCGACGTCGAGCTGGCTGGCACGGTAGGTGAGGGCGCGCACGTCCTTGGGCAGGCACGAGCCACCGAAGGCGAAGCCTGGGCGCAGGTAGTAGCGCGAGAGGTTGAGCTTGAAGTCCTGGCAGACCACGTCCATCACCTCGCGGCCGTCCACGCCCGAGGCCTTGGCGATGTTGCCGATCTCGTTGGCGAAGCTGACCTTGGTGGCATGCCACACGTTGCAGGTGTACTTGATCATCTCGGCGACTTCGATCGGCTTGCGGATGATCGGTGCGTCCAGGCCCTGGTACAGCGACTCGAGCAGGTCGCCCGAGGCCTTGTCCAGTTCGCCGATCACGGTCATGGCCGGGAAGTCGTAGTCCTGGATGGCGGTGCTTTCACGCAGGAATTCCGGGTTCACCGCCACGCCGAAGTCGACGCCGGCGCGCTTGCCGGAGGCTTTTTCCAGAATCGGGATGACCACGTTCTTCACGGTGCCGGGCAGCACGGTGCTGCGCACCACCACGGTGTGGCGGCTGCCCTTGTCGCGCAGGGCCGCGCCGATTTCGCGGCAGACCGCTTCCATGTAGACCAGGTCGAGGTCGCCATTCTTCTTGCTCGGCGTGCCTACGCACAGCAGCGACATTTCGCTGGCCAGGATGGCCGCCTGCACATCGGTGGTGCCGCGCAGGCGGCCCTGGCGCACGCCGTCGAGCAGCAATTGCTCCAGGCCCGGCTCGACGATGGGCGACTTGCCCTGGTTGATCAGTTCGATTTTCGCCGGGGAAATGTCCACCCCCAGCACATGGTGGCCGCGGGCCGAAAGGCAACCCGCGCAGACCGCGCCGACATAGCCAAGTCCAAAGATACTGATGTTCATAGATCCCTCTCCCCAGGCGCGGCGAAGCCGGCCGAGATACACAGTTCAAGTAGTTGTCGAATGGCAGACGCGCAGAATTAAGCCGCGCTCAGAAGTGGCGTTACAGGCTGTTTCTTAGTGGTCTATTTACAGACTAAATGCGTTCTTATTTTTATTGCAAGCGTTGCTCTTGGCTTATTTGCAAATCGCCTTATTTATCTCTGTGAAAGTTAAAAAACCTAAACAAATCAATGAGTTAAAGTTGCTGTTAGTTGGGCGTCAAAAAAGCTTCTTCCTCCTTGATGCCGGCTTAATGGCGCCAGATCGATGGCGTTCCCCCTGTTTTTCCGCCCCGTGGGTGTTTGTTGTCAGCGGCCCAAGTTGTTATTTCCCATGATTAACAACAGGTTCGCGCCCGCTGCTGCGATATGCCTGATGGCCTAATACTGGCTTGCGACGGATGCTGACCAGGGGCATAGTGACCACGCAGTCTGCAACTGCGCACAGGATGGTGAGCAGGCCCCAATGACGATTAAAGGAAAGGAGAAGCGTCATATGAACGGACTCGGTCCACGGCTAAGGGAAGAGCGCGAGCGGCTGGGCATGACCCAGCGGGTGTTTGGCGATATCGGCGGCGTCGAGCCCAATGCCCAGGGCAAGTACGAAAGCGGTGAGCGCACGCCACGGCTCGATTACCTGGCGTCGCTGGCGGCCAAGGGGGTTGATGCACTTTATGTATTGAGCGGTGTGCGCACGCCTGCGCCGCTGGAGAGCCTGAGCACGCAAGAAAGCGGTTTGCTGGGGGCGTTTCGACGCTTGTCGGCCGCCGACCAGGCGGCATTGGGGCATCTGCTCGAGCGCCTGGCGGGCGAGGGCAGGAACGGCCAGGGGGCGTGGCCCCGGCATCATGAGCGCCAGTCAGGTGTGACAGAAGTTTTACGCTAGGTTCGTCTTGAAAAATTTTGTTAAGGTGGCGGGATCCAATCGCCCTGTTGACGAGGTGTCTGCTTGATAAGGGTCCTAGTGGTCGATGACCACGATCTGGTACGAACCGGTATTACACGCATGCTCGCCGACATCGACGGCCTGCAGGTGGTGGGCGAGGCGGATTCGGGGGAGTCGGCGCTGAAGCTGGCCCGAGAGCTCAAGCCGGACGTCGTGCTGATGGACGTGAAGATGCCTGGGATCGGCGGCCTGGAAGCCACCCGCAAGATGCTGCGCAGCCACCCCGACATTAAGGTGGTGGCCGTCACCGTGTGCGAAGAAGACCCGTTCCCCACGCGGCTGATGCAGGCTGGCGCCGCCGGCTACCTGACCAAGGGCGCGGGGCTCGACGAAATGGTCCAGGCCATCCGCCTGGCGTTTGCCGGCCAGCGCTACATCAGCCCGCAGATCGCCCAGCAGATGGCGCTCAAGTCGTTCCAGCCGCAAGGCTCGCCGTTCGATGCGTTGTCGGAGCGGGAAATCCAGATTGCCCTGATGATCGTTGGCTGCCAGAAGGTGCAGATCATCTCCGACAAGTTGTGCCTGTCGCCCAAGACCGTCAATACTTACCGTTATCGGATCTTTGAAAAACTCTCGGTCACCAGCGACGTCGAACTGACCTTGCTGGCCGTTCGCCACGGTATGGTCGACGCAAGCCTGTAAACCCTCATGTCTCAGAATTTCGATGCCAGCGCATTCCTGGCGACCTGCAGTGGTCGCCCGGGCGTTTACCGGATGTTCGACGCCCAAGCCCGCCTGCTCTACGTGGGCAAGGCGAAGAACCTCAAGAAGCGCCTGGCCAGCTATTTCCGCAAGACCGGCCTGGCGCCGAAAACCGCCGCGCTGGTGGGCCGTATCGCCCAGGTGGAAACCACCATCACCGCCAACGAGACCGAGGCGCTGCTGCTCGAGCAGAACCTGATCAAGGAGTGGCGGCCGCCGTACAACATTTTGTTGCGCGACGATAAATCCTACCCTTATGTCTTCCTTTCTGACGGGCAATTCCCACGTCTGGGCATCCACCGCGGGGCGAAAAAGGCCAAGGGCCGCTATTTCGGGCCATACCCCAGCGCCGGCGCCATCCGTGAAAGCCTGAGCCTGCTGCAAAAAGCCTTTTCGGTGCGTCAGTGCGAAGACAGCTACTACGCCAACCGCACCCGGCCGTGCCTGCAGTACCAGATCAAGCGCTGCAAGGGGCCGTGCGTGGGCCTGGTCGAGCCCGAGGAGTACGCCGAGGACGTGCGCCACTCGGTGATGTTCCTCGAAGGCCGCAGCCAGCAGCTGGGCAACGAGCTCAACGCCGAGATGGAAAAGGCCGCCATGGCCCTGAACTTCGAGAAGGCCGCCGAGCTTCGCGACCAGATTGCCCTGCTGCGCCGGGTGCAGGACCAGCAGTACATCGAGGGCGGCTCCGGTGACGTCGACGTGGTCGCCGCCTTCGTCAACCCCGGGGGCGCCTGCGTGCACCTGATCAGCGTGCGCGGCGGGCGGGTGCTGGGCAGCAAGAACTTCTTCCCGCAGGTGGGCATCGAGGAGGAGGTGGCCGAAGTGATGGCCGCGTTCCTCTCCCAGTACTACCTGGGCAACGCCGAGCGCGAGCTGCCGGGCGAGCTGATCGTCAACGTGGTGCACGAAGACTTCGCCGCCATCACCGAGGCCCTGCAGACCTTGCGCGGCCGCGAACTGAGCATCAGCCACCGGGTGCGCGGCACCCGCGCGCGCTGGCAGCAGCTGGCGGTGACCAACGCCGAACAGGCGCTCAACGCCCGCCTGGCCAACCGCCAGCACATGGCCGCGCGCTTCGAGGCCCTGGCCGAGGTGCTTGGCCTGGATGAAGTGCCTCAGCGCCTGGAGTGCTACGACATCAGCCATTCCAGCGGCGAAGCCACGGTGGCCAGCTGCGTGGTGTTCGGCCCCGAAGGCCCGCTGAAATCCGATTACCGGCGCTTCAACATCGAAGGCGTCACCCCGGGTGACGACTATGCCGCCATGCACCAGGCCCTGACCCGCCGCTACGGGCGCATCAAGGACGGCGAGGGCAAGCTGCCCGACGTGCTGCTGGTGGACGGCGGCAAGGGCCAGCTGAACATGGCCCGCGAAGTGATGCAGGAGCTGGCCTTCACCGACCTGACCCTGCTGGGCGTGGCCAAGGGCGTGACGCGCAAGGCCGGTTTCGAAACCCTCTACCTCAACGACGTGGCCCACGAGTTCACCCTCAAGGGCGACAACCCGGCGCTGCACCTGATCCAGCAGATCCGCGACGAAGCCCACCGCTTCGCCATCACCGGCCACCGCGCCCGGCGCGGCAAGGCCCGGCGCGTGTCGACCCTGGAAGACGTGGCCGGGGTAGGGCCCAAGCGCCGCCGCGACCTGCTGAAACATTTCGGCGGCCTGCAGGAGCTCAACCGCGCCAGCATCGACGAAATCGCCAAAGCCCCCGGCATCAGTAAAAAGCTTGCCGAATCAATTTATGCCAGCCTGCATAGCGAGTAGAATGCCGGGCTCAACCCGCAGCCAGTCGTACCGATGAATATTCCAAACCTGCTCACCGTTCTACGCGTCCTGCTCATCCCGATCTTCATCCTGCTGTTCTATGTGCCCTATCACTGGAGCTACATGGCCGCCAGCACGGTGTTCGCCATCGCCGCCGCCACCGACTGGCTGGACGGCTACCTGGCGCGCCGCCTGCAGCAGAGCACGCCGTTCGGCGCCTTCCTCGACCCGGTGGCCGACAAGCTGATGGTGGCCGTGGCCCTTGTGCTGCTGGTGCAGGTACACGCCAACTTCTGGCTGACCCTGCCGGCGGCCGTAATCATCGGCCGCGAAATCGTGGTGTCGGCCCTGCGCGAGTGGATGGCCGAGCTGGGGGCGAGGGCGCATGTGGCCGTGTCCAACCTGGGCAAGTGGAAGACCGCGGCGCAGATGCTGGCGCTGGTGATCCTGCTGGCCAACCCGCCGATCGTGAGCTTCTGGGTGGTGCTGGGCTACGGCTTGCTGCTGGTGGCGGCGGCGCTGACCCTGTGGTCGATGGTGCACTACCTGCTGGCCGCCTGGCCGCACCTGCGCGAAGGTTCGGAGCAGAAATAAAACTTTTTTGAATCAAGGGGTTGACGCCATTTTAGATATCGGTAGAATGGCGCCCATCACGACGCGGGAATAGCTCAGTTGGTAGAGCACGACCTTGCCAAGGTCGGGGTCGCGAGTTCGAGTCTCGTTTCCCGCTCCAAATTCGATCTTCAGTGCGTCGCTGGGATCACAAAGAAGAGGCCTAAGGGCCTCTTTTTTTTGTGCCTGGAATTTGGCCTGCCAGGGCCAAAGCCGAACGTGGCAGCCGCCAGCACTTCACATGACGCCCTCTCTTTGTCCTTGACCGTCCTCACGTTTCAGTGACGCTGGTTTTATCGAATTTCTTCCAGACGCTTTTTATTGATGTGAATCAATTGAAAGTTTCCGCGATAACTGCCTGCTACAGGTTTTCTGTAGGAATAATTTCCATTAAATGTAGGCCCGGTCTATCTTTTGGCCCAACTATAGATTGATTTGAAAACTTCATCCAAGGTGTCACCCGGTGGTGCGGCGCTTGTCGTTAGAAAGAAGCGATATTCAACTAATGACATCATCAGGCCCGCCAAATTTCGGGAGGGGTTATGGCTTCGAAGAGTTTTCAAGGCGAAGTGCCAAAGGCACGCGTCAATATCAAGCTGGATCTGCATACGGGCGGTGCGCAACGCAAGGTTGAGCTACCGCTGAAACTCATGTTGATGGGGGATTACAGCAACGGCGCGGAGCAGCGCCCCCTTTCAGAAAGAACAAAAATCAATATCGACAAGAATAACTTCGATCACGTCCTGGCGGACTTTTCGCCCACGTTGCAAATGGTGGTGGAAAACACGTTGCTCGACGACGGCTCCGATACCTCGGTCGCGTTGCAATTCCAAAGCATCAAGGATTTTGAACCCGAACACGTGGCGCGGCAAATTCCTCAGCTGCGTGCGCTTCTGGCGATGCGCAATCTGTTGCGTGAATTGAAAGCCAATGTGCTGGACAACGCCACGTTTCGCACCGAGCTGGAGCGCATCCTCAGGGATGAAACATTGAGCGAAGCCCTGCGCAACGAACTGACGGCATTGGCCCCGCCCACTGAGCATTGATCGCGCTTCGACCCCATCACAGGAAGTTAGAAATGTCCGAAAAACAAACTTCTGCGCAAACGCGCAGCGGCACGGTATTGGCTGAAGGTCAGGGTGTGTACCACGCGCTTTTCGAAAGAATCAATCTCAAACCGCTTGCCGAAATGGGTGGGATTGAAGCGTTTCAAAGTGTAGAGGTGCTCTCGGAGGCGAGTGCCGACGCGCGCGTGACGGCATCCATCAGTGTCTTTCTCGATTTACTCAAAGGTGCGTCGTCGAAAGTCGAGCGCCTCGACAGGGCATTGCTCGACAGGCACATCGCAGCGCTGGATACACAAATCAGCCGTCAGCTCGATGCGGTAATGCACCACCCTGACTTCCAGCGAGTCGAATCAACCTGGCGCGGCGCGAAGTCACTGGTCGATCAGACAGACTTCCGCCAGAACGTGCGCATTGAACTGCTGGATATCAGCAAAGCCCACCTGGTCCAGGATTTCGACGACGCACCCGAAATCGCCCAGAGCGGTTTGTACCTGCATACCTACACGCAGGAGTACGACACGCCCGGAGGCGAGCCCATCGCCGCCGCAGTGTCCAACTATGAGTTCGACCGCAGCCCGCAAGACATCGCGCTGCTGCGCAGCATCTCGAAAGTGGCGGCGGCTGCGCATATGCCCTTCCTGGGAGCGGTGGGGCCAGCTTTCTTTGGCAAGGAAAGCATGGAGGAGGTTGCTGCCATCAAGGACATCGGCAACTACATGGACCGCGCCGAGTACATCAAGTGGCAGAGTTTTGCCGCCAGCGACGATGCGCGCTACGTGGGGCTGTTGATGCCACGGGTATTGGGCCGCTTGCCTTACGGCCCGGATACGCGCCCGGTGCGGGCTTTCAATTACGTGGAAAAGGTCAAAGGCCCCGACCATGGCAAGTACCTCTGGGTAAACGCCACGTTTGCCTTCGCCGCCAATATGGTCAAGAGCTTTATCGCCAACGGATGGTGCGTGCAAATTCGTGGGCCGCAATCGGGCGGTGCGGTCAGCGACCTGCCGATTCATCTTTATGACCTGGGCACGGGAAACCAGGTAAAAATCCCCTCCGAGGTGATGATCCCAGAAACCCGTGAGTTTGAATTCTCCAACCTGGGCCTCATCCCGCTGTCGTATTACAAGAATCGCGATTATGCGTGTTTCTTTTCGGCGAACTCTGCGCATAAGCCCGCGATTTACGATACCGCCGAAGCGACGGCCAATAGCCGTATCAACGCCCGTTTGCCCTATGTTTTCCTGCTGTCGCGAATTGCCCATTACTTGAAGCTGATCCAGCGAGAAAACATTGGCACGACCAAAGACCGTCGTTTGCTCGAAATGGAGTTGAACAAGTGGGTCGGCGGATTGGTGACTGAAATGACCGACCCGAGCGATGACTTGCAAGCTTCACATCCTTTACGCGAGGCAAAGGTGATCGTCGAAGACATTGACGACAACCCTGGCTTCTTCCGGGTCAAGTTGTTCGCCGTGCCGCACTTTCAAGTGGAAGGTATGGATATCAACTTGTCATTGGTATCGCAAATGCCCAAGACGAAATCGTAACCACGGCTGCAGGAGTCTATGCCTTGAATATTGCGCGTCCGTTATGGGCTTCGGGAATGCTGTTGTCACCGCAACAATTCCAACAGCAAGCTCGCCTCGAATCGTGGGCCAACCGTTTCTGTATGCAACTGGGCCTTGTTCATCCTTGGGGCATACAGGCAGTGGCGTTCGATAAGGACGCGCTACTTCTCGGCAAACTCAAGGCAGCTTGCATTCGCCTCTGCATGCCGGATGGCACGTTGATCGACACTGATCGTATCGACCCGTTACCCGCGGCGATCGAACTTGCGCATCGGCCGGAGGATGCGCAAAGCGCAACGGTGCTGCTGGCCTTGCCGTTGGAGCAGGCCAACGGCAACAACTGCCTGTTCGAAGGCAGTACGGCGGATCGTCCGAGGCGCTATCGCCAGGTGTGGCGCGAGGTGCAGGACCAGTTCGGTGACGAAGTGCAGTCGATCGGTGTGCTTGAGCACACCTTGAGCCTGCGTTTTGCTGATGATGACAATGCCGACTACCTGACATGCCCCCTGGCTCGCCTGGTGCGTGGCGCCCAGGGTGGTTGGGAGGTGGATGGCGCGTTCATTGCGCCGCTGCTGAGTATCGATGCTCATCCAGGTTTGCTTTCGCAGTTGGACAACCTGCTGACGCAGCTTTCAGCCAAGCGAGAGCGGCTGATGGGCATGCGGCGTGAAAGCAACCAGCGCATGGCCGATTTTGCCGTGGCGGATGTCACCTTGTTCTGGCTACTCAATGCCTTGAACACCTTCCAGCCAGTGCTGGCAGACCTCAAGGCCCAGCCCGCTCGGCACCCCGAGCAGGTGTATCAATGCCTTATCCAGTTGGCGGGGAGTTTGCTGACGTTCTCGCTCGATCAGGATGTTGGCAGCATTGCGCCGTACCAGCACGGCAACCTGGAAGCCGTGTTGCCGCCCTTGATGCGGACCATTTCCAGCTTGCTGGAAGCGAGCCTGCCGTCGCGGGTCGTGGCGCTGGTGCTGGAGCAGCCCAGTGCCAACCGTTGGCAGGTCAGCTTGAACGACCCCCGCCTGCTCGAACCCAACGGCGCTGATTTCTACCTGTCGGTTCGTTGCCGGCTGCCCGTTGCCCAGGTGCAGAGCCAGTTTCCCAGGCTGTGCAAGGTAGGTGCGCCACAGGACGTGGATCACCTGGTGAACGCTGCGCTGGAGGGGGTACCCCTGCAGCCGCTCAGCCATGTGCCGGCGGCAATTCCGTTGCGGCTGGAGAATCAGTACTTCGCCCTCGATCTCGCCCATGCCAAGGGCCAGGCCATGTTGGCCGAAGGCGTTTGTGCGCTGTACGTGCCGAGCACGTTCGCGGACCTCAAGCTTGAACTCTTTGCGGTACTGCGCGCATGAAGCGGGTAGAGCAACCCTTCGCCTCGCGCTTGAACATCGACGAGCTGCTGCAAGACACCTATCTGCTGGTCATCGAGTTGCGCCAGGGCGCCAAGGTGCACAGCTCGCCGGAGCTATGGAGCAGCTGTGTAGAGCAAGTCGAACGCGTCCGAGAAGCACTCGTGGAGGCAGGGCTGGATGCGCGAAACATCGATTTCATCCGCCACGCCCAATGCGCCTTGCTGGACGAAACCGTGCTCGCGCGCGTGGTGGACGAGGCTCATGCCGCCTGGGCCAGAGAGTCTTTGCAGGCCAGGTTCTTCAATACCCATCAGGCGGGTGAGTTTGTTTATCAGGAAATACGCTCGGTCCTGGGAGAGCCTTCGGCCAACCCGCTTGTGCTCACCGTTTTTCAACGGGTATTGATGCTGGGTTTCCTGGGGCGATATCGCGATGCCAATGACCCGGAGCGCCAGCAACTGCTGGCTGCTCTTACCTCGCAAGTTGCCCCGCTCGACCTCACGCAAGGCCTTGTGGTGCGGGCAGGTAAAACCCCTTCGCGGCAAGCGTTGTTCTGGCTGCATTCACCTGTGCTGCACGTTGTCGCCGCGAGTGTGGTTCTCGCCGGTGTCTGGTGGGGGCTGGACCGGGTACTGGCAGGGGCGCTTGCCTCGCTGCTGCCGGGCCTGGTGTGAGGCGCCTATGACACGCAAGCAGATTCGCGGCCTCAGTTTATGGGCAGCGGCATTGGCCTTGGCGATCGTGGCGATCGTCCCTCTTGCCGCTGGCTGGCGGGTGCTCTGCGTGGTGGCGATAGCGTGCGCTGCGCTCCTCACTTGGCTGCGCGCCTCAAGACCAGAGGAATACCCAGGGTGACCTGTTTTTGGCGCAGGGTTGCGCCTTCCCGCCCGCTTCATACCCTCACCCCGTATTGCTGGTGTGTGGTGATGGGCTTGTCGGCCTGTTCGGCCCGATTCCCGATGACCGCTTGGCACTGCGTGTGACCGATCTAGGTTGTTATGTACGAGTGCCTTGCGTGGACCAATTGCAAGGGCTGGCTGCGCAAGTGCTGGCAAAACGGCCGGCGTGGAAAGGGCAGCTCAGTGCGTTGTTGATTGTCGATCCTTGTGCCCATAGCGACGCGCCGGTACTGACTGGCCAGATACGCCGCTTTGGCAATCAAGTCGCCATGGTGCGCAAGCGTGGGGTCGGCCTGCCTGTCCTGGTGACCTGCTACCTGCAAACCCTGTCAGCGGGCTGGTTCAGCTGGGAAGCGGGCAAAGCCGGCCTGGTGGTGCGGGAGGCGGGTGACTGCATCGACGTGAGCGAGTGGCAGCAAAGCGCGAACCCAGCGGCGCGCCTGGAGACGTGCGTGCAGTTGCACAGCGCCACCCAATGGCTTGCTGAACTGATGAAGTCTGGTGGGGCGGGCAAGCGGCACAGTCACGCGTTTTGGCCTGCCGTGGCAGTTGCCTTCGTGGCAGGGCCTGCGGCGGGGCACTGGGTGGAAAACAACCTGTGGCAACGTTGGCTGCATGAACACACGCGATTGCGCGCCACGCCCAAGGCGCCAGCCACCAAGGCCGCAGAACAGTCGCCATTCCCGGACCCTCTGCTTCATCTGTTGCCCATCAACGCCCCGCGTCACCAGCGATACCGTGCGCAGTTGCTGGGCCTGTGGCTGCTGGTCGGCGCAGGTGTCATCGCGCTGATGAGCTCGGCATGGCAGAACACATTGCTCGTGCGCCAGGTAACTGACGACCTGCGCCGTTACCAGGCTGCGACGCTGAGCCAGGATCAAGAGCAGGCACTGGCAACGCTTCGCCAGGATGCGCTGCGCCTGGACGACTACTACCGCCAGGGCGAGCCGTGGTCGCTTGGCTTGGGCTTGTATCAGGGGGAGCGGCTGCGGGCGCCTGTGCACGCCACGATTTCCGGCCATCGCCGGCCGGCGACAGTGCCCCTCCCAACCAATCCCCGCGAGGTCGTGCGGTTAGACAGCCTGTCACTGTTCAGCAGTGGCAGCGCCCAACTGAAGCTGGAGTCGACCCACGTGCTGGTCAAGGCACTGGTCGGCATCAAGGCCCAGCCTGGCTGGCTGATTGTCATAACCGGGCACACCGACGCCACCGGCAATGACGAACAGAACCTGCGTTTGTCCACCGCACGCGCTGCTGCGGTGCACCAATGGATGTCGCGCATGGGCGATATCCCCGGCAGCTGCTTTGCCGTCCAGGGCTTCGGTGCCAGCCAACCGGTTGCCAGCAATGACACCGAGCACGGTCGCTCGCTCAATCGTCGCGTAGAAATTCGCCTGGTGCCAGAGCCGGGGGCCTGTGCCTCTTCGGCCGTGGCGTCGGGCGCGTAACCCAGGCCGCATTTGGCGGCATTCAACTTCCAGGAGAAGGAGTTTCACATGGCTATACCCGTTTACCTCTGGCTGAAAGATGACGGCGGCGCGGAGCTCAAAGGTTCTGTGGGCGTCGGCGGGCGCGAGGGCTCGATCGAGGTGGTCGCGCAGGCGCACAGCCTGTACATCCCGACCGATAACAACACCGGAAAACTGACGGGCACGCGGATTCATACGCCGTTCGTGTTCAGCAAGGAGATCGATGCTTCGAGCCCCTACCTGTACAAGGCAGCCACCACGGGGCAGACGCTGAAGTCCGCTGAATTCAAGTGGTACCGGATCGATGATGCCGGCCAGGAAGTCGAGTACTTCAACACCACGCTGGAGAACGTGAAGGTCGTGAAAGTCGCGCCAAAGATGCATGACATCAAGGATCCATCGAAGGAGAAACATAACCACCTGGAAGAGATCGAGCTGCGTTACGAGAAGATCACCTGGACCTTCAAGGACGGCAACATCATTCATTCCGATGCCTGGAACGAGCGCCCCAACGCCTGATGCGCTACTGCCGGCAGGCGGCCATCCGTCTGCCGGATCTACCAGCGGTGTGCTGGGTTGAGCGTCCGCTCGAGGATGTTCAACCGAACACATCGCCCCTCGTCACCTGCTACTCGGACGCAAGTCTTGCCCGCCTAACAAGGACGCACTGTATGTCACATGATCCAACCCGCCTGCTTCGTCGCCTCAACGCTTATTGTGCCCAGGCACTGACGGCGGCTGCATCCATGTGCCAGAGCCGCGGTCACGCGCAGATCACCCTCGAACACTGGCTGCTCAAGTTGCTGGAGCAAGGGCAGGGCGACCTGACAGTGATTGCACGTCGTTGCAACTGGGACATGGATGCCATGTGGCAAGGCTTGCTCGAGTACTTCGACAAGTTGCCACGTAGCGTTCGCAGCAAGCCGCAACTGAGCAATGAGCTGCAGCAGCTGATTACCGATGCGTGGTTGCAGGCATCGCTGGAGGGCAACAGCGAGTGCTTGCGTTCGTCTCATCTGTTGGGCGCTTTGCTGAAGGCTCCAGGGTTGCTCAGGTGCCCGGCCGCCTGGCCATTGCTCAGTATCGGCTCAACGCAATTGCAGCAAATGGCTGCATCGCTCGATCAAGCGTCGGAGGAACGCCCCGAGAGCCCGGTCACGCTGGGCGAGCAACCTACGGGTGAAAGCCAGGCCTTCGATGACAGTGCCTTGTCGCAAGTGCTCGAACGGTTCACGCAAGATCTCACGGCAAAAGCTGCGGCAGGGCAGATCGACCCGGTGTTCGGCAGGGATGACGAAATTCGCCAGGTCATCGATATCCTCGGTCGGCGGCGCAAGAACAACCCGATCCTGGTCGGTGAGCCAGGGGTAGGCAAGACTGCGCTGGTCGAAGGCCTGGCCTTGCGCATCAGCGCAGGGGAAGTGCCTGACAGCCTCAAGCCCGTGCAAGTGCGGGCCCTGGACCTTGGCTTGTTGCAAGCGGGCGCGGGTGTAAAGGGCGAGTTCGAGCAGCGGCTCAAAAGTGTCATCGATGCCGTTCAACAGTCCCCCACGCCCATCCTGTTGTTCATCGATGAAGCCCACACCCTGATCGGTGCCGGCAACCAGGCTGGCGCGGCAGATGCTGCGAACCTGCTCAAGCCCGCCCTTGCCAGGGGCGAGCTGCGCACCCTCGCCGCCACCACCTGGAGTGAGTACAAACAATATTTCGAGCGTGATGCTGCGCTGGAACGTCGCTTTCAGATGGTCAAGGTCGATGAGCCCGACGATGGCAACGCTTGCCTGATGCTGCGTGGGCTCAAGGCGCGGTATGCCGACCACCATGGAGTGCATGTCGAAGATGCAGCGGTTCAGGCGGCGGTCACCCTGTCACGGCGCTACCTGACCGGCCGCCGCTTGCCTGACAAGGCAGTCGACCTGCTCGATACGGCCTGTGCTCGCGTTCGCATGAGCCTGGACTGCGAACCGCAGGCGTTGGTGCGGCTCAAGTCCAGCCAGGCCGCGCTCAAATTGCAGCAGCAGGCTGTGCAAGAGGACGGTCAGCTTCGGGGGCGCTGCGACGACGACCTGTTGGCCAGGCTTGGTGAACAACTGAGCCATTTGCAAGAGCAGCAAGCGGCCCTTGAGCTGCAGTATCGGCAAGAGCTGGCGCTGACTCAGCACTTGCTGCAAGCGCGTCAGTCTGTAGCAAAGGATCCTGCTGAAATTGCTGAGCTGCAGCGACAGTTGGGCAGCATCGCAGGGCAGCAGCCCTTGCTCGCGCTGGATGTGACCGCGCGCAGCGTGGCCGAAGTGATTGCCGACTGGACCGGTGTGCCGCTGGGCAGCTTGCTCAAGGATGAACACGCCAGCCTTCTGGCCCTGGAACAGCAGCTGTCAGAACGCGTCATTGGTCAGGAACACGCGTTGAACGCACTGGCTCACCGCCTGCGTGCAGCCCGCACCGGGTTGACCGATGACAAGACCCCGCTGGGCGTTTTCCTACTCGTCGGCAGCAGTGGCGTTGGCAAGACCGAAACGGCACTCGCGCTGGCAGACAGCTTGTTCGGTGGCGAGAAGTCGCTGATCACCCTCAATTTCTCGGAGTACCAGGAGGCGCATACCGTCAGCCAACTCAAGGGCTCGCCGCCTGGCTACGTGGGCTACGGGCAGGGCGGGGTGCTCACCGAAGCGGTGCGTCAGCGCCCCTACAGCGTGGTGTTGCTGGATGAGGTAGAGAAGGCCCACCGCGATGTGCTCAACCTCTTCTATCAGGTTTTCGACCGCGGTTTCATGCGTGATGGCGAAGGGCGGGAAGTTGATTTTCGCAACACCGTTATCCTCATGACATCCAACCTCGCCAGCGACGCGCTGCAAGATTTTCTGCATGCGCAACCCGAAGCCCCCGACAGTCAACTGCAGAATCTGCTTCGCCCCGTTCTGCGCGAACACTTCCAGCCCGCCTTGCTGGCGCGTTTTCAAACCCTGATCTACCGGCCGCTGCGAGCGGATGCGCTGAAACGCATCGTGGCCGTCAAGCTCGCCCAGGTGGCCAAGCGGCTTGAGCGTCACTATGGCGTGAAGTGCAGCATCGATGAGGCGCTCAACGATGCATTGGTCGATGCCTGCCTGTTGCCCGATAGCGGTGCCCGCAACATCGACAGTTTGCTGAATCAGCAGATCCTTCCCGTGCTGAGCCTTCAACTGCTGCAGCGCCAGGCAGCCGGCCAGGCCACGCGAGGCGTGACACTGGGGCATAGCGAGGGGCTGGGTGTCACCCTGGACTTCGCCGACGCCGACGGGGATCCACTCGCGCAACGTGCGCCCATGGAGGCCTGATCATGGCAGAAGGGATTCTGGGCCTGTTCAACCCCAGCCAGCACAAACTGGCAGTGGAGGGTTTGGCCGCAGCACTCGACGTGTTGTCCTTCGAAGGCAGGGAGCAGCTCAGCGAACCCTTCCTCTACCGCGTGGAATTCACCTCGGCAGAACAGGACATCGCCGTCGAGCTCATGCTCGGCAAGCGCGCCACCTTCAGCCTGCACCCACCCCCCAGCAAGCTGCCCCTGCTGGGCCTGCCCGCACCCCAGATCAAACCGCTGCGCACCGTGCATGGCGTGGTCACCGGCTTTGAGCGCCTGTCCAGCTCGCGGGACGAAGCCCGCTATCAGCTGACCTTGCAGCCGCGCCTGGCGCTGCTGGGCCGCGGCCAGCAATACCGTATCTACCAGCACCAGTCGGTGCCGCAAATCGTCGAGCACATCCTGCGCAGCCGCCATGAATTCGAGGGCCAGCACTTTCACTTCGACCTGGTGCGCGAGTACCCCCGCCGCGAGCAGGTGATGCAATACGGCGAAAGCGACCTGGCGTTCATCGCCCGGCTGCTGGCCGACGTCGGCATCTGGTACCGCTTCAGCAGTGATGACCGGCTGCGCCTGGACGTGGTCGAGTTCCACGATGACCAGCGCCGCTACCAGTTCGGCCTCGCGCTGCCGTGCCGGCCGCCGTCGGGCCTGAGCAGCACCGGCGAGGATGCGGTGTGGGCACTGCAGGCCCGCCACCAGGTGGTGGAGCAGCGCATCAACATGCGCAGCTACCAGCACCTCCAGGCCCGCGCCTTTCTCGATGGCGAGGTCGACCAGAGCCGTGGCGCCACCACCACCTACGGCGAAAGCTACCGCTACGCCGAGCCCTACGCCGAGCTGGGCGATGCCATCGACCAGCACGAAGACCTGCTCAGCGAGAGCGGTTTTTTCTACGCCCGCCTGCGCCACGAGCTGTACCTCAACGACCAGACCCGGCTCAGCGGCGTCAGCAGCAGTGCAGCCCTGGCGCCGGGGCAGGTGCTGAAAATCAGCGGCGGCGCGCCCCAGGCATTCGCGCCCGGCGCCGTGATCACCCGCCTGGTCATCGAGGCTGCGCGCGATCGCAGCCTGACCGCCCGCTTCGAAGCCATCCCCTACTCGCACTCCATCTGCTTTCGCCCGCCACTGGCGCCCAAGCCGCAGATCGCCGGCACCGTGCCGGCCCGGGTGACCAGTTCGCTGCAGCACGACCGCTATGGCCACATCGACCTGCACGGGCGTTACCGGGTCAATTTCCTGTTCGACCGCGACACCTGGAAAACCGGGGAAGAGAGCGCCTGGCTGCGCCTGGCCCGGCCCTATGCCGGCGACACCCACGGCCTGCACCTGCCGCTGATCCAGGGCACCGAAGTGGCGGTGGCATTCGAGCAAGGCGACCCCGACCGGCCCTACATCGCCCACGCGCTGCACGACAGCCAGCACCCGGACCACGTGACCCTGCGCAATTACCAACGCAACGTGTTGCGCACACCGGCCAACAACAAGCTGCGCATGGACGACACCCGGGGGCAGGAGCACGTCAAGCTGAGTTCCGAGCATGGCGGCAAGAGCCAGCTCAACCTGGGGCATGTGGTTGATGGGCAGAAGCAGAAGCGGGGTGAAGGGTTTGAGCTGAGGACCGATGCCTGGGGCGCGATTCGCGGCGGCAAGGGCGTGTTCATCAGCGCGGACGAGCAGGCGAAGGCTTCGGGTGATGTGCTGGCCATGCAGGCCGCAAGCACTCGAATCGAGGCCGCGAAGGAGCAGATAGCCCAATGGCAGGTGATTGCCAAGGGGCATCATAGCCGCCCACCTTCGATCAACGGTTTGCAACGGCTTCAAGCAGATGCACACGCCTTGAATGGCCCCGCCATATTGCTCAGCGCTCCGAAAGGCATTGTGGCGGTCACGCCAGCCAGCTTGTTACTGGAGAGTGGTGAAGGTCTCTACCTGCAAAGTGCCGACGAGATAAACCTGGCGGCTGCCAAACGCCTATCAGTCAATGCCGAGCAGGGAATGTCATTGCTGGCACGGGAAGAGGGCGTGCGTCTGGTATCGGGCAAGGGGCCCCTCGAAATCGAATCCCATGCCGACGTAATGGGGCTGACGGCTCAACAAGACATTACCGTCCAATCAGCCCAGGGGCACATTCAAGTCACCGCCAAAAACGGCATTACCCTGGGTTGTGGTGGGGCGTACATACGTCTTACCGCCGAAGGCGATGTCCATATTCACAGCCCAGGCATTCTCAGCTTGAAGGGCAAGCACAGGCTGGAGCCTCCCGCCGGTGAGCATTTTCCGTTGCCGGAGCTGCCAGGAGTGGTGTGCGAGGAGTGCTTGAAGAAAGCGCAGGCGGCAGCACTCGGGTTCGTGCTTCGGGAGCCTCGCGCATGATCGCTCGGCACCTCGAAAGCTGGCTCGCCCTGCTCGAACGCGGTTGTGCATCGGCAGGCATTACCCACCTTGACCTGATCATCGATCAGGCTGGCGGTGACCGGCCGCTGCTTTCCAGCGTGCTCGGCGTGGAGCCGGCACTTCTTTGGCATTCCCTGTTCGATGGCCTGCCTGAAGCGGGCGCCCAGCAGTTGGCACCGCTACTGGTGCGGGTCGATCTTACGCAACCGCTGCAACGGCAATGGCTGCTCAGCCTGATGCAAGCCTGTGATGGGCAGTCGCAGCTTCTGGCGCTGGTCTGCAACTGGCCCTTTTCCACCCTGGCCAATCACCTGGGGCAAGGCATGCAGGCCTACAACGGTGGTCGCCTGGGGCTGTTGCGCTTCTACGACCCGCGCCTGTTCCCGGTGTTGTTCAGCCACGTTCTGCAAGAGCAGCAGCAGGAGCTGTGGTTACGCCCGGCACAGTTCTGGAGTTGGCTTGACCGTGATGGCGTTCCTCAGCACCTGCCGGGTACTGCGCAGGTGCCAGGCAGTGCACACGAGAACGGGCCTATCGAACTGAGCGATGCGCAAGTGGACATCCTCTGTTGTGCCAGCGATGCCACCTTGGCGATGGCCAGGCTGATCGATGCTTTTCCCTGTGAGTGGGGGAAGGAGCGGCGGTTTGAGGTTTGCTACCGCGGCATCCTCGACGCGAATGCGGCCGGGTTGCTGCTGGATGAGGAGCGTGAAGCTTTCATCTGCGAGCAACTGGCGAAATTTGAAACCTCAGGGCAGGTGACACAGGGAGCGAAGTCTTGAGGCTGAAGTCGAGTAAGGATTGCGCCAGTCCCGAATATCCGATCAAGACACCCCTGCATCTGCCGGAGCCTCAGTCATGTCCAAAATAAACAAAGCCCCCGTTTGGTTTCCTCCGCAATTCCCGCTGGAGGGCCGCCTGCCGCAACGCGCCGGGCAGGTCCAGCAAAACCTGCGTCGTCAGGGTGAATGGGAACGTGAATATCACGATGCATTGTGCCTGGCTGCGGGCTCCCGACAACCGCGGCCTTGCTGCAAGACTCTGCATATCAGCCTGTTCTTCGATGGCACCGGTAACAACCTCAACAATGACCTGTACGAATCAGCGATTGCGCATCCAACCAATATTGCGCGGCTTTTTCGCGCGACGATTGGCGATGGTTACGCCGGCGGAACCAGCCACAGCGCCAAGGCCAGTGGGCTGACCGATGCGCCCGGAACCGGCAATGGGCAGTACTACAAGTACTACATGCCTGGGGTCGGTACACCCTTCCCGGAAATCGGTGACCTGGATTACAGCACCTTGGGTATGGCCGCCGCCTACCGCGGTGAAGAGCGCATCAACTGGGCGCTGCTGATGATCATTGATGCCCTGCGCCGCGCCTTGGGCATGCCAAGGTTGGACAATTCGACGCTCAAGGCCGAGGTCGACGCCATGAGCACCCTGGGGTTCAACCAATGGATCATGGGCCGTGCCAACCGCGGTAGCGTTTTTCGTCGCCAATTGAAGGCGTTGGAAGGGCCTTTGCGCTTGGCCCTGGAGGCGCCCTCGCCAGGTCGGCCCAAGCTCTTGGGCATCAAGTTGTATGTGTATGGCTTCTCCCGCGGCGCGGCTGCCGCGCGAGCCTTCGTGAATTGGTTGAATGGGTTGCTGGCGCCCAAGGAGCCGAAGCCCACCCTCAGGCTCAGCAGCCTGAAATTGCCGATCAGTGTGGAGTACCTGGGCTTGCTGGACACCGTGGTGTCAGTGGGGTTGGCGGATATCGTGCCGGTCGCGAAAGGTCATATGGGTTGGGGGGATGGGAGTCAAGAAATACCCAAGGGCGATTTGGTTAAGCGATGCCTGCATATCGTGTCGAGTCATGAGCAGCGCTTGAGTTTTCCATTGGAGTCGATACGGCGGGAGGATGGGACGTATCCGAGTAGTAGCCAAGAGGTGATTTACCCGGGCGTTCATAGCGACCTAGGGGGAGGCTATTCACCAGGAGAGCAAGGAAAAGCGTCAAGCCCAGATGATCGTGTCGGTGATGGTTTGTTGTTATCGCAAATCGTACTACAAGACTTATATGCGGATGCATATGCCAGCGGTGCCCCGTTCAAAGTGTCAAAAGGCGTTCTCTCGCTTGATTTGGCGGTAGAGAAGTGGCGCAGGCTGGAGGCCGAAGTTGAAAAGATGTTTGTGTTCTCTCCTGTTCTTGTTCGGAGGTTCAATGCGTGGAGGTATGTAACGCTCGAGGCCTCTAATGTTGACCGGGAATATGAGGTTGTGCAGGTAAATAGTTATGCGCCGATGTCTTCGGGGGTTTCATTGGAAGACGCGATTAGGGTTCAAATGTCTTGGATAACAGCTTGGCGAATTGATCGTTATGCTTTTGGTAGTTTGGAGAGTGCGCAGTTCTACCGTTCGTCTACTGATGAGCATGCGTCTAGTGATTCTCGTGCTAGAGCCCAGCTTGATCGTGATAGGAAACAGGCAGAAATTGAAAGGCGACGAGAAATTCAGCTGGACCGCGAACGTCGTGGATTTCCGAAAATGCCTTTGGAGCCCGGTGTTAAAGGTTTCGACCCAAATAGATCGAAATCGCAATTGCTGGAAGCCGCTGAAGAGTTTGGCAGGACGTATCGGCACTTAGAAAGCGACCCTTTGCTGATATTTTTAAAGAAGGCACGGTGGGTCAGTGCCCCAGCACTTCTCGCTTATTGGGATGCTGAGGAAATAAATGCCGAACATAAACGTATGAAGACTGGAGGTCACTCTAAGGTCAGTCAACTTTTTCCACCGCCTCCGAATCAGCAGAACCACACCTCAGAGACTCATCGGGGAAATGTGGATGAGACTGGAAACCGCGATCAGCCCACCGGCCTGCTGCGCGACTTGTTTGACGATCATGTACACGATTCTCGCGCGTGGTTCCTTCACTCGGCTCTCAACAATACCTACAGTTCTATACAAATAGCGGCCGGACGAGAACCGTGGGGAAGTTATTTCACAGAGCGAATGGTGTTCTTCGGCAATGCCACGCGTAGAACCGTCGCTTTGGGCCCTGTCCCTGACAAAGGTAGAGGGCAGCCACTTTCCGATATTTCACATCCCGCTATTGCAATGGGCGAACAAGATCGAGTACGAATTCAGCAAGACATTGCGGCTATGTGGGAAGAGCATTACGCGACGGTACGAGGAGCGAGCAATGTCTGATTCAGATACGGAAAGTCGAGTCGTATCAGTCTGGCTCTTCCTCATTCTGCCTTTCTCAATCGCCCAGGCGAGCACGATTGAGGCTATTAACCACACCCATTTGACGATCAATCGATTCAGTGTTGATGGGCGTTCAGCCGCTGACATCATTGGTGCTTATCAAGGGGGTGGAGGGGGGATGCTGCGTCATTCTTCCCGAACAGTGGCTTCCCGGGATGACGGTTAAAATTGATTGGGAAACGGGGGCAAGCGCCATGAGTACGCTCGCAGACGAATTTCCAGGGTATGGAGATTTGCCCAAATATCTTGATTGGGCTGGGAAAGTCAGGGCTCAACAAAGAACGCATAGCAAAGTTGTGCGGGTTCCCGATTACACCGGCCAACAAGTCTGCGGGATTACCGTGCACTTTTTGCCCTGCGACGACATCAAGGTCGCCACTTCCTGCTACGCCTACGGCAGTCCCGAGTACCCAATCAAAACTCCCCTACACCTGCCGGAGCCTCAGTCATGCCCGAAATAAAATGGAGGCTGTTATCTAAGGAGGCTAAAAAAAGTGTCGACTTTGATGGGTTCGCAAGTTGGTAAGCCACTTTCGCTTTGCGTGCTGCTTAAGTTTGCCAAGGGCATAGTTGCCGGATTCTTCTTGGCTTTGCCATTGATATCAGCCCACGCAAGCACCATTGAGGCGATCAATCATACCCATTGGGCAATAAATTACTTCAGCGTGGATGGGCGCTCAGGCATTGATATTGTTGGGCCCAATCAAGGCGGGGGAGGAGGGTGTTGTTATATGGCTCCTGAAATTTGGTCTTCGGATTTGGCAGTCAGGGTCGACTGGGAGACGGGTGTGGCATATTCAGATGATTTTCCTGGTTATGCTGACTGGCCTAGGTATCTGGCGTGGGTAGAGAAAATAGATGCGCAAAAAGTCAGGCATTCTAAAGTTGTGCCGGTGCCCGATTACGCCGGCGAAGATGTCTGTGGGATTACAGTGCATTTCCTACCCTGTGACGACATTAAAGTCACAACTTCCTGCTACGCCTACGGCACCCCCGAATACCCAATAAAAACCCCTCTGCATCTCCCAGTGCCTCAATCGTGCCCACTCACAAGCCTGGAGTCCCCGAAATGAAAGCATTCGTTCGCCAAGGCGACGCATTGCGCGAGTTTGGAGGCGAGGTGCTCGCTGGTCACTACTTGTGCGACGGCCTGCCGATCGCCTGCCAAGGTGACGCGGTACGCTGCAATCTGCACGGCGCCACGCATATCGCACAAGGAAGTGATCTGGCGATGATCGATGGCAATCCCGTGGCACTGGATGGCCACAGCTGCGCCTGTGGTTGCACGCTGGTCAGCTCCCTGCCCGATACCATGGCCGCATCATGAAGCCGGCCTTGGAATTTGCTCCCTACCCCTTGGCGTCGAGGCCTGCATACACGCGCTGGTTGCGGGCGGGCGTTCTAATGACGGGAATTGCCATCGTGGTTTGCTTTGCATTGCGAGACCTGGTCGAAGCTCGGGTTTGCGCAGTCGTTGTGGGTGGCGTTGTACTGTGCTGGTCGGTGGCATTCCTCACCCGAGTCTTGCGCTATCGCTTCAATCAGCACATTGCGTGCAGCTATGCCGCGGCGACGAAGCAGCAACAGCAAGCTTGGTGGCGTCAGCATCGGCAAACAGCGGGCTTGATCGAGTCGGTATTGCTTACCGCTGCGTGCAGCAAACCAACGCAAGTGTCCGGTTTGTTCGTGCCTGATCACAAACCGCCCATGGCAGTTGATTTAATCGAGGGAAAAGCGATCCGTTTGCCGCAGGCCCTTGCTCGAGAGCCTGCGATGCGTGAGCGCGAGCTTGGGATATTGCTTGCCCTGCAATGGCAGGCACAATGCAAGGTGGCAAGCTGGGCGCAACTGCAAGGCTGTTATTGGCAGGGTACCAACGAGGCATGGCAAGCATTTACGCAGCAGTTGCAGCACAGCTTTCCTGGTGCCTGCTTGCCTGAGCAACCAGAGCCGTGGCAAGGGATTCGCAGCCTTGAAGCAATCATTGATTCGTTGCACGACGCACCGGCCGATACCCGCATCCTCTGTGCCGGTTGCCATTCTTCGCCAACCGATAGCGCCTCGCCGTTTGTGGCAGGTGAGGCCGCTGTGCTGTGGCTGCTTGGGCCGACGGGGCGCACACGGTTCGCACGCGCAGAATGGTACGCCCCTGAAGCCGATTCACTCGAAGACGTAGCCGATCGAGCGCTGCGCCAGGCTCAACTGGATACCCCGCCCAATAGGTGCGTTTCGTTTTCACATCACGAGGCGCTCGACCTCACTGCGCTCAACTGGAACTTGAAACCCTGCCAGGACGCCAACTTTGGCTCACTGGGCGGCCTGGAGAGCATGGTGGTGCAGACCTTGGCCGCTTGGTACGCAGAGCAGAACGACACACCTTGTGCCTGGCTCGCGGCCGATCCTCACCACCCCTTGACCCTCGGAATTGTGCGACCCAATGACTGAAGCAGTTGAAGTGCAAAACGTTTCTCCATGGCGCACGGCACTGCTGTTGGCGGTGCTGATCGCGGTCATCGTTATTTTGCTTGGCGGGGGCTGGTGGCTCTGGTCTGGCGAAGCTGAACCGCGTGCGCAGATGCAAAGCATTCTTTTCAAGGGTCTGCTTGGCTGGTTGCTGTGTTACACGGTCGCGTTGGTGATCTGGCAGGTTGTGCACCGAGGGGTCTGGACGCTGGTAAGGCGTGCGCATGCACCGGTTTTGCCTGTTGCGCCTTCTGATAATCACGACCCCGTTGAGACCGTGGAGCATCTTCGAAATCAATACGGCTACTTCTGGCGCCGAAAGGTGCGGTTGTTTTTATGGATGGGGGAGCCTGAGCAGATTGAGGCGACCGTGCCAACCCTGACCACGCACGGATGGCTTGAAGCAGAAGGCGTCGTGATGCTGTGGGGCGGTAGCTTGCAATCTGCCCTGAACATGGCGCTGATCAAGCGTTGGGCTCCTCTGTATCAGCGGCGAGGATTCGACGGTGTGATCTGGGCAATAGACCCGGCAATGGGCAGTGTCGCGCCTGAAACCAAGGCATGCATTCGCCGTCTGCAGGACATGGGCAATGCCTTGGGTTGGCAGGTGCCTTTGCACCTGTGGCAGGTCTGCGTCAGCGAGTGGCCGCAACACAACCGCAAAGCTCAACCTGTCGGCTGTTTGCTGGGGGGGCGCTCCAGCACGGCAGATCTGCAAATTTGCTTGGATAAACTGCAGCAGCCGCTGCGCGAACAAGGCCTGGCTCAGGTGCAAAATACCTTGAGCCATGACTTCCTGCTTCGTCTATCGCAAAGCCTGCGAGCTGAAGGCACTGACCGATGGCGATCGATCCTGCTCGCGTTGCAGGGTAAGCAATGTGTTTCACTACAGGGT
This sequence comes from Pseudomonas faucium, assembly GCF_021602585.1. Lineage (GTDB taxonomy): Bacteria > Pseudomonadota > Gammaproteobacteria > Pseudomonadales > Pseudomonadaceae > Aquipseudomonas > Aquipseudomonas faucium. The sequence continues at coordinate 154,181 of NZ_BQIP01000005.1, read as the reverse complement.
CTATGGTTCGGCTTGCCGGTAGTACACAGAGAGGCTCAAGCGTCTGAGCACTTTCTATCACTCGATACGGCTTGGGCTGGTCTTCTCACTGACAGCAATGCCAAACCTCGCCGGCTGGGTTGGCGTGTTGGTCGTCTGTCATACGTCGCGGCTGTGGCTTGCGCGGCGCTCTGGGGGGTAGGCCTGCTGCTGTCCTTCATCAGCAACCGTGCCGAAGTCGCCCGGGTAGATGAGGCACTGGCGGCACTGCAGCAAGCGACGGGCGGCAGCGACTCACTGGGCGCATTGGACAAATTGGTCCGCGATTTGTCACGGCTGGATTATCGCGCCGAACACGGAGCGCCCTGGTACCAACGTTTCGGCCTCGACCAGGCCCAGCCCCTGCGCAACGCCCTGTGGCCACACTACACACAAGCCAACAACCAGCTGCTCCGCGACCCCGCCGCAGCCACCCTGAAAAGCCAACTCACCGCCCTGCTCAAGCTCAACCCCAGCAGCCCGCAACGTGCCGAGCGCGCCAAGCAGGCCTACGACCAGCTCAAGGCCTACCTCATGCTGGCCCGCCCGGAGAAGGCCGACGCAGCCTTCCTGGTCCGCACCCTCGGCGCTGCCGAACCCACCCTGTGGACCTTCTTCGCCGAGCAACTGCCCGCCAACCCCGACTGGGCCATCCAGGCCGACGCCAGGCTCATCGCCCAGGTTCGCCAGGTGCTGCTCGGCCAACTCGGCCAACGCAACGCCGACACCAGCCTCTACCAGCGCGCACTCGATGCGGCGGCCAACCATTACCCGGCGCAGGGCCTTGAGCAGCTGGTTGGCGACACCGATGCCAGTACCTTGTTCGACACCGCGGCCAGCGTCCCCGGCGTGTTCACCCGCCAAGCCTGGGAAGGCCACGTGCGCCAGGCCATCGACGAGGCCGCCAACGCGCGCCGCGAACAAATCGACTGGGTGCTCAGCGACAACCCGCAAACCCTCGCCGCAGAGCTCAGCCCCGACCAGCTCCGCGAGCGCCTGACCGCGCGCTACTTCCAGGACTACGGCAGCGCCTGGCTGGCCTTTCTCAACAGCCTGCGCTGGCAGCAGCGAGGCAGCCTGGACGAAGTAATCGCTCAACTGACGCTGATGAGCGATGCCCGCCAGTCGCCGCTGATCGCCTTGATGAACACCCTGGCGTATCAGGCCCAGGCGGGTATGCGTGGCCAGGCCCTGGCCGACTCCTTGATCCAGTCCGCACAAAACCTGATCGGCCAGGACAAGCCGGCGCTCATCGAACAATTGCCCCAGGGCCAGAGCGGCCCGCTGGATAGCACCTTCGGGCCGCTACTCACGCTGTTGGGCAAAAAACCGGAAGGGCAGCTTCGCGATGACAGCCTGAGCCTGCAGGCCTTTCTCACCCGCGTGACCAGCACCCGCCTGAAGCTGCAGCAGGTCACCCAGGCGCCAGACCCGCAGGCCATGACCCAAGCCCTGGCGCAAACGGTGTTCCAGGGCAAGCGCGTCGACCTGACCGAAACCCAGGCCTACGGCAGCCTGATCGCCGCAAGCCTGGGCGCCGAATGGGGCGGCGCCGCGCAGGCCCTGTTCGTGCAGCCTTTGGACCAGGCCTGGCAGCGCGTGCTGCAGCCCTCGGCCGCCGGCTTGAACCGCAACTGGCAACGCGCCGTGGTCGATGAGTGGAACGGCGCATTCGCCGGCCGCTACCCCTTTGCCGTCACCTCCAGCGATGCGTCGCTGCCCATGTTGGGGCAGATGATCCGCGCCGACTCAGGGCGCATCGAGCAGTTCCTGCGCGAGCAGCTGTCGGGGCTGCTGCGCAAGGAAGGCAGCCGCTGGGTGGCCGACCCGCGCTATAGCCAGGGCCTGCGCTTCAACCCGCAGTTCCTGGCGGCGATCAACCAGCTCAGCCAGCTGGCGGATGTGCTCTACACCGACGGCGGCATGGGCCTGAGCTTCGAGCTGCGCGGCAAGCCGGTGCGCGATGTGGTGCAGACCACCTTCATCCTCAATGGCGAGAAGCACCATTACTTCAACCAGCGCGAGCGCTGGCAGCGCTTTCGCTGGCCGGGGCAGAGCGACTATCCCGGCGTCAGCCTGAGCTGGGCCAGCGTGCACACAGGCGAGCGCCTGTTCGCCGACCTGCAGGGCACCTGGGGCCTGATACGCCTGCTCGAGCAGGCCCAGGTGACCCACCTCGACGACGGCGGCAGCCAGATGCGCGTGGTGCTCAAGGCGCCAGATGGCCTCGGCCTGACCTGGCACCTGCGCACCGAATTGGCCGGCGGGCCGCTGGCGTTGCTTGCGCTGCGGGGTTTCACGCTGCCGCGGGAGATCTTTCTGGTGGGCGACGCAAACGTGCAGCGCGTTGCACTGCGAGGAGAAGCCCAATGATGTTGAACAAGTTGATCGACAGTTGCTTGCCGACAGAAGACCCCTTGCTCCTGGCACGACAACAGGGGCAATGCTGGGAAGCGTGGTTGCAGCCCATCCGTGCGGACGCTCCTGCGGGCGATGACCCGGCTCACGAAGACGACTTCCAGCGCATGCGCGAGGAGGTCAACAAGCTTTCCGGTGCGGATGTCGAGCTAGTGATCGCGCTGGCAGAGCAGCTGCTCAAGCACACCTGCAAAGACCTGCGCGTCGCTACCTATTACCTCTGGGCGCGCCTGCACAAGGGCGGGGAGGCGGGGCTGGCAGACGGCCTGAGCCTTCTGGCGGCGTTGGTCGAGCGCTACGGCACGCAGGTGCTGCCTGCCCGCGCCAACAGCCGCAAGCTGGCCATGGACTGGCTGGCCAGCAGCAAGGTGCTGGACAGCCTGTCGCGTTATCCGCAAGTGGTGAAGGCGCAGGCGCAAAGAACGGTGGCCGCACTCGCCTGGCTGCGCAGTGGCCTCGATGCATGGCCTGAAGCGCATCGGCCCAACTTGTCACCCTTGATCAGCGCCTTGTCCAATCGCCTGGCGCAGTCGGGTGGGGTTGATGCGATCGTTCCTCAGACCGGCGCCGCACAAGCGGCCCCCCAGCAGGCGCCGGTGGCCATCAAGTCCGGTCGTGATCTGCTGGACAGTGGCCGCAACCTGGCGCGTTACCTGCGCGAGCAACCCGAAGGCTGGCTCGCGGCCCATCGGCTGCTCAGAAGCCTGCGCTGGGACACGCTGCACCAGGTACCGCCCCATGATGCCGAGGGTATTACGCGCCTGTCGGCGCCGCGCGGCGAGTACCGTGCCCAGCTCCAGCGCCTGTACTTGCAGCAGGCGTGGAGCGCGCTGCTCGATCAGGTCGAGCAGATGTTCACGGAAGGGGTGAACCACTTCTGGCTGGACCTGCATTGGTACCTGTACCAGGCGTTGAGCCAGTCGGCGGCCCACGACAGCAGTTGGGCGGGCATCGTCAAGCGTGACCTGGGCATGTTCCTCGAGCGGCTGACGGGTATCGAGCTGTTGCGCTGGAGCGATGGCACCCCCTTTGCGGATGAAGCGACGCGTGACTGGATCAACCAGCATGTCAGCGGCAATGCTGCCCACCAATGGCTGCCCGCCGCTGCGCCAGTGGGCGGGGCGGGCGAAGACGATGTGCTGAGCCTGGAAAGCGAAGCGTTGGCGCAGGCCGACAGCGATGGCATCGAGCGAGCCCTGGCATGGCTGGCTGCGCGCACCGACCTGGCAACCGGGCGCCAGCGCTGGCTGCTACGCCTGGTAATGGCGCGCGTGGCCGAGCAGCACGGCAAAGCTGAGTTGGCCTTGCACCTGCTCAGCGAGCTCGATGCCAGTGGCCAACGCCATGGCCTCTCGCAATGGGAGCCGCAGCTGTATTTCGAAGTCAAGGCGCGGCTGCTCAAGTTGCTGCGCCTCAAAGCCCAGCGCAACGATGCCGACAAGCCCAGCCTGGCTGGGCAGATGGAGGCGCAGCTGGCTGCGCTCGTTGCAATCGACCCCGTGCGCGCCGCAGTGCTTTGCAGCTAGCGCCTTCGAACAGGAACGTTTTCTTGAATACGGATAATCCGACGCTGCGTTACTTCGATGCCGAGATGCGCTACCTGCGCGAAGCCGGCAAGGAGTTTGCGCAAGCCTTCCCTGACCGTGCAGCCCAGTTGAACCTGGACAAGCCGGGTGCCGACGACCCCTATGTAGAACGCCTTTTCGAGGGGTTTGCATTTTTGATGGGGCGCCTTCGCGAGAAGCTCGATGACGACCTTCCCGAGCTGACCGAAGGGCTGGTAAGCCTTCTGTGGCCCCATTACCTGCGCACCATCCCCTCGTTGTCGATCATCGAACTGCTGCCCGAGATCGACCAGATGAAAGGCAGTGAAGGGGTTGCGCCGGGGTTTCAGGTCCTTTCGCAACCCATAGGGCCGGATCGAACCCGCTGCCAGTACGCCACCACCCAGGCCGTCAAGTTGCAGCCACTGAGCTTGGGCACCGCTGGTCTTGATCATGAGCTCGATGGGCGAGCCCTGTTGCGCCTTCGCTTTACGTGCGGTGTGCTGGCTGATTGGGCTCAGGTCGAGCTTGCCGATTTGCCTCTCTATCTGCAGGGCGATGCAGCCTTGACCAGCGCCTTGCACCAGGCCCTGACGCTCAACGTTGCGCAGCTGTACGTGCGAGTGCCCGGCCAGCAAGGGCGCCAGCTGCTCGATGGCCATTTCTCGCCCAAGGGCTTTGCCCAGGAGGACCGCCTCTGGCCCAAAGGGGACAGTGCCTTCAGCGGTTACCAGCTGCTGCTGGAGTACTTCACCTTCCGTGAGAAGTTCATGTTCGTGACGCTGCAGGGCTTGCAGCAGCTGAAGCTCGCTGCCGGCACGCCCTGGTTCGAGCTCGAGGTGGTGTTCATGGGGGCCTGGCCCCATGCGTTCACCCCGAACGCCGAACACATTCGCCTGCACGCAGTGCCGGTCATCAACCTGTTCCCGCTGGAGGCCGACCCACTGACGGTCGACCCCCTGCAAAGCGACTACCTGCTGCGCCCCATGCGTCTGCAGGATGGCCATACCGAAATCTATTCGGTCGACCGCGTCACCGGTACGAAAAACGCCACGCGGTACGACTACGTGCCGTTCACCAGCTTTCGCCACAAGGGCGGAATGCTGCGTGACCAGGCGCCGGAGCACTACTTCCATACCCGCCTGCGGCGTGGTGCCAATGGCCTGCATGACACCTGGCTGATACTGGGCGGAGAGGGCTTTGACCAGCAGGCCCTGAGCGAGCCGGCGAGCCTGTCGTTGCGCCTGACCGGCACCAATGGCCAGCTGCCGCGCAAGGCACTGCAGAGCACGCTGCTCGATACCGTTGCACAGTCCGCCCAGGCCGGCTTGCGGGTGCGCAACCTGTGTGCGCCGACCTTGCCGTGCTACCCGCCAAACCGTGACCGCTTTCACTGGCGAGTGCTCAGCCACCTGGGCTCCAACTTCCTGCCCATGCTTGCCAGTGCCGAGGTCCTGCGCGGGACCTTGGCGCTTTATGACTGGACCCACAGCGAGATGAACCGGCGCCGCCTGGAGGCGATCGTCGAGGTCAAGCATCACCTCATCCAGCGTTTCGACAAAGGCTTCCTGCTGCGCGGCGTGGACATCGAAGTCACGGTGGATGCCAAGGGTTTCGCGGGCGAGGGCGATATCAGCCTGTTCGGCGAAATGCTCAACCGCTTCTTCGCGTTGTATGCCGACATCCACCTGTGCACGCAGCTGACGCTGATCATTCAACCTACTGGAAAGTCACTGCGATGGAACGAGCATCACAGTCAGCGTATGCCCGGCTGAACGCCACCGGCTTGCTGCAAGCGTTACAAGGGCACTTGACCGAAGCCAATCTGTATCGGGTCTGCCAGCTGCTGGAGCAGGCCGTGCCTGGGCAGCCGCCGCTGGGCAGCACGGCGCGCCCCGAGGCTGACGTCATCCGCTTTCGCCCCGACCCGGGCATGGGGTTTCCTGCCAGTGAACTGCGGGCAATCGAGCATGATGAAGCCCACCCGGACAAACCGGCCACGGTGCGAACTCGCCTGCTTGGCCTGTACGGGGTCGATTCACCGCTGCCCACGGCCTACCTGGACGACCTGGTCCAGCGCCGCGAAGGGCATGAGGCGGTCGAGGCGTTCCTGGATATCTTCAATCACCGCCTCTTCACCCAGTTCTATCGGATCTGGCGCAAGTATTCGTACCCGGCGGCGTTCGAGGCCGGTGGCAGCGATGCAACGTCCCAGTGCCTGCTGGGCTTGATCGGGCTCGGCATACCCGGGTCTGCCGAGCGCATAGCAACGCCCATGTCGCGCTTTCTCGCCTTGCTCAGCGTGATGCGCCTGCCAACGCGCAATGCAGAGGGCATCGTCGCACTGGTCAAGCTGCTGGCTCCGCGTACACAGGCAAATGTCACGGCGCACTGGCCGAGAAAAGTGCTGCTCGATCAGCCCGCGTGCTTGTCGCCAAGCAGCCCGGTAACGCTGGGGCAAGGCACCCCGCTGGGCGCATTCAGCCTCGATGCCACCAGCCAGCTGCAGCTGGCCCTGTGCACCCAGGACCCGGATGAAGCGCTGGGTTGGCTGCCGGGCGGCCAGCTGCACCAGGATCTGCTGGTGCTGCTGCAGGTGTACCTGGGTTGGCGCTGCCTGGCGAAACTGCAGTTGTCGCTGCCGATGCGCATGCTTCCAGTCCCGGTATTGGGCAAGGCAAAAGCCATTCTGGGAATGACGGCAGTCATGGGGCTGACCGAAGCGCTTCAGGCGTCCAGGGGATCCGACCTCATCACCCTTCATTTGGGCCATTACCAAGGCCTGCATTTGAATCCTTGCAACAGGGAGGTACAGCATGTCGCGTACCGTTTTTGATCTTTTCAAGGTCGCGGCGCTGCTCGCGGCGCTAAGTGGCTGCGGGTTGACGCAGAAGGTGGCCGATAGCAGCGCCGCCGTCACCACGGCGATCTTTTACAAGCAGGTGAATACCCTTCACCTGGATGTCGTCGGCCGCGCGGTGATCAACACCGACGCCGCCGACATGAGCGGCCTGTCGGTTGCGACCATGGTCCGGGTGTACCAGTTGCGCGACGGCAAGACCCTGGAGCGCCTTACCTACGACGACTGGCTGAGCAATGCACATCGATTGCTGGGTGATGACCTGCTCAGCGAGCGAACCTTGGTCGTCAAACCCGAGGGTGCTGCGCTGTTGAGCGTCCCGCTGGAAAAAGACACCCGCATGATTGCGGTGGTGGCGCTGCTGCGTGCACCAGGCAGCGAATCCGATGCCTGGCGCCTGAAGCTCGACCGCGATGACCTGGACCCGGACCAGGCGCGGGTGATCGAGCTTGCGGACAACCGATTGACGTTGCGCCCACGGCTGAAGGAGTAGCAGGCATGCCTGAACTGACGCCTTCACTTTACGAGTTGTTGCTGCAGAACTTCGCTGGCGAACTGGATCTTCACCAGGTTGCCGAAGAAGACCAGCTGACGCTGTCCGTGCTGGACAACCTGCAGCGCATCCTCAACAGCCGCGCCGGGGCCCTTGCTCACCTGCCTGACTACGGCCTGCCCGACATGGGCACCATTTTGCAAGGGTTGCCTGCTTCCGCCCAGGCACTGATGAGCACCATGACTGGCACCTTGCTCAAGTATGAGCCGCGCTTGGCAGCGGTTGCCATCGACATGCTGGCGCAGACCCGGCCCGGCCATCTCGAATACACCCTGAACATGACCCTCCACAGCGGCGCGAGCATGACGTTCGCAACGACCCTTGCGCCAGAGGGCAAAGTCACGGTGCGCCATCTGAAGCAGCAGGGCTACCTGCAGTGAGTGAAGGGACCGGAGGCAAACTGATGTCGTCTTTGTTTGAAGTGCGTATTCGCCTGGGAGGGGATCCGCGCGGCCTGGATCAGTTCAAGGCTCTACAACAGGAGTTGGCGAAGCTCAATCATCCGGCGCGCCCGGATGTGGATTGGGCGAAGATCGAAAGGGCCTGCCTCGATCTATTCGAGCAGCATGGCGCGGAGTTGCAGACAGCGGTGGCCTTTGTCTTGGCCCGCAGCCATCGCGCGGGCCTGCTGGGGATGGGCGAGGGGCTGGCGCTGCTGGCAAGCCTGATCGAGCAATGGCCCCGCCTGTGGCCCGCTCAGGCGTCAGTGCGGGTGGATCTGCTAGCCGCCTTGTTTGCCCAGCTGCAGCCCTTGTTGCGGGTGCTTGATTGGGGCCCGGACAGGGTGCCGGCACTCAATCACCTGGCCGTCGAGCTGGCGCAGCTGGAGTCGCGGCTCGCCCACGTGGCCCAGGTCACCGTAGCCACACTGCAGAGCCTGCGTAGCCTGGTTGATTTGTTCATGAATCGCCTGGCCGAGCAGCGCACGCAGGTCTTGCCTGTGCCGCAGTGGGTGAGCAGCCCTGCAACCTCCCTGGTGGCACCTGCTGCTGTGCTGGCGCCGTTGCACACTACCTACTCGATCGTTTTCGAGCCTCAAGCCAGGAAACGCAGCGTCCTGCCGTGGCTCTTGGCGGCAGCGTTGGCGGTTGCGCTGGCAGGTGTGGGAGGGTGGCAGTACTGGCTTGCTGAGCAGGCCCGCAAGCAGCCCGTGGCTGCGCCCGTTCAGCTCGCTAGCCTGAGCCTGTTTGCGCCAGGGAGCAGCGAGATAAGGGCCGAATCGACCAAGCCGTTGATGAGCGCACTGGTCGAAATCAAGTCGCGACCTGGCTGGTTGGTGGTCATCTCCGGGCATGCCGATGCCAGCGGTGAAGTCAGTACGAACCTGGAGCTGTCCCGTGCTCGGGCACTGGCAGTGCGCGATTGGCTGCAGCACATGGGGGATATTCCGGACAGCTGCTTCGCCGTGCGCGGCGCGGCGGCGAATCAGCCGTTGACCAGCAACGAGACGACCGCCGGCAGGGCTGCTAACCGGCGAGTCGATATTCGTCTGTTGCCTGTTCTGCAGCCCTGTGCCGAGCTCAGTCAGGCATCGCGCTAAGGCAAGGGTCGCCCCGCCCAGCAACGGGCGGGGCGTCGCACTCAGCGAGTGCCCAATTTGCGCAAGTTCCCCGGCGTAAACTCTTCAGGCCCGAAGTTGCTGGCATTGAGCAGCGCCGGTTTCTGCTGGTCGAGCAGCCGGTCGACCATGTAGGCCCCGGCGATCAGGTCATGGTAGATGGCCAGGCGCGCGTGGAAGCGCTGGATGTCATAGGCATAGATCGAGGTCTGCATGTTGGTGCGCCACAGCTGGCCGCGGCCGTCGTAGTTGTCGGCCAGGGTCGCTGCCCAGCTGTCTTCGTCGATGTAGAAGGTGCGCTTGGCGTAGATGTGGCGGGCGCTGGGCTTGAGCGTGGCCTGCAGGATCCAGGTGCGGTGTTTTTCGTAGCGCATCAGGTCCGGGTTGACGTGGCCGGCGGCGTTGATGATGTCCGACTGCTTGATGTCCGGTTCATCGATCTTGTAGTTGTTGTAGGGGATGTAGATTTCCTTTTTGCCGACGATGGTCCAGTCATAGCGGTCGGTTGCCCCGTTGAACAAGCGGTCTTCGTCGTACACGCGAAACCCCCCGGCGCCGGTGGGCGAGTCGTAGCCCACGGTCGGCGCGCGGCGCACGCGGCGCTGGCCGGGGGTGTACTGCCAGGCCTGGCGCGGTTGTGCGGCAGCGTCGGTGAACTCGTGGCCGACGATGATCTCGCCTTTCTTGCGCACCGGCTCCAGGGTGGTGAGCAGGAAGTTGGTGAACACGCCGTTGGTGCTCTGGGCATTCTGCTTGGGGTCGGACCACAGCGAGTAGATCTTGTAGTTGACCTTCTCCAGCACGCGGTTGTTGTCGGCATAGACCACCACCTGGTTGTAGTTGGCCTCCTCGGTGATCGCGCGCGCCTGCATGTTGTGGTTGAGGATCAGCTCGTTGCCGTTCTTCGGGATCGGGAACGGCGAGGCGCCGAACGCTTCCAGGGCGTCATTGCCGTCGGCGCTGAGCTTGGCGTGCTGCGCATTGCGCAAGATCGCCTGCTCGGTGTCCTGGTCGGCGCGAAAATCCCGGTGGCTGGGGTAGACCGGCATCCTGAAGGTGGCGGGGTAGCGCTTGAACAGCGCCTTCTGGCCTTCGGAGAGGTTTTCGGCGTACTGGTCCATGTTCTGCGCGGTGATGACGAACAACGGCTTTTCGTCGGCATACGGGTCCGGGTAGGGGCTGCCGGGGCCGGCGAACTTCACCTGGGGTGGCACGCCGCGCCACTTGCCGCTCCAGGCCGGGATGCTGCCATCGGCATTGCCGGCGCGCTCGGCACCTATTGGCGTCAGTTCCTTGCCCAGTTGCCCGGCATCGCTGCCGTTGGCGCTGGCCTGCAGGGCCACGGCGCTGCTCAGCAGGGTGGCGGTGAGTGTGGCGCGTAGCCAGGCGTGCTTGAAGTCATGCATGTCGTTGATCCTCAATCAGGGCTTCAGAACCGGTATTTGAAGTTGAGTGCGACGTTGTCGCGGTCGGCCCAGGGCGAGTTGTTGGCATTGCCCAGGTAGGCGCTGTACAGCGCCTCGACGGTGAAGTTGCCGAGGTAGCGCCAGGTCGTGCCGATGCTGGCGCGATCGTCGCCCTGGCCGTAGTTGATCGAGCCGGTGAGGGCGCTGTCGTGCTGGGCGGCGGTGCTGAAGTTGATCGGCACCGACATGTCCCAGCCGCTGAACACGTCGTTGTAGTCAAGGTTGAGCTGCACCGTGTAGCCCCAGGCATCGCGGTCGCCCACCAGGCTGTCGGTGCCGCCCAGGGTCAGGCCGGGGGCCAGGGTCAGCGGGTCGGACTTGTCGTTGTGCAGCACGGTGTTGTAGACCAGCTCGCCGGTCAGGGTGGTGTTGTCGGAGAAGGCATTGGGGCCGAACACGTGGATGGCCGAGACCTGTGCCTGCAGGGTTTCGGCGCGCACGGCGCTGGAGAAGCCGTTGTCGACCATCACCGGCTGGCCGTCGCGGTAGCTGACTTCGCCGGCCAGGCTGGTGTCGCCCAGCACGGTGGCGAAGCTTGCGCCATACAGGTCGATGTTGTCGAAGTAGCGGGCGCGGTAGAAGCCCAGGTCGCTCTGGAAGTCCAGGGTCGGGGTCTTGTCGTGGTAGCGCACGTAGTACAGGCCGAACTCGGTGTTGTTCAGCGAGGCGGCGCTGTAGCGCAAGGCCACGCCGTACTGGCCGCTGTCGCTGGGCTCGTCGTCCTTCAGGCGCCTGACGAAGCCGGTGGCGTCGCTGTAGCCGCCACGGTCGATGTAGTCGGTGGTGGAGAAGTAGCTGCCGACCCCGAACATCTGGGTCTTTTCCCACTTGTACTGGTAGTAGGCCTCCACATCCAGGTCGTCGGTGAGGCTGAACTGGCCGAACACCTGGCCGACCGGCAGCAGCACTTCCTTCACCTCAACGCCCGGGGTGGTGGCCTTGGTGGCGTCCACCGGGCTCTGCGCGCCCGATACGCCGGGGTAGAACAGGCTCTCGCCCCAGCTCACCACCTGGTCGCCCACGCGCAGGTTGAGGTTGTGCCCGGCCATGTCCCAGGTGCCGTAGGCGTAGGCGTCGAGCATGCGCAGGTCGTCGCGGTGCTGGTCGACGGTGTCCTTGGGGAAGCGGTCGGGCTTGCTGCACACGCCGCTGGCAAAGCAGTTGGAGGTGCCGGTGTCGTTGTCGTTGCTTTGATCGTAGGCCCGGTCGTAGAAGCCCGAGGCGCGCATGAACACGCCGTAGTTGTCCTGCCAGCGCAGGTTGGCCTCGGTGAGAAAACCCACCCGGTCGGTAATCAGGCTGCCCCGGTCGAAGGCGTTGTCGCCGTCGTTGGCGTCGGCGTTGGCCACCAGCTTGTGGTCGCGTTTTTCGGTACGCCAGGCAAGGCTGTAGCTCAGCGTGGTGTCCCAGTCGACGCTCAAGTCATCACTGGGCTGGAAGGTCATGGCGCTGGCAGGCTGGCTGAGGCTCCCCGCCAGCAGCAGCAAGGACAAGCTAACATAGGTGTTCAGAGGCGGGGGGGCGATTGTTGTTCTTATCATTGTCGTCCTCGTGCGCGGGCATGCCTGCCCGTCCGACGTTTTGGGTAGGTGGTGCAGGCACGACTATGGGTTGGGCCTCTGGCAGCAACATCGTCCAAGTGGACTACGCGTTCGCTGGGTTGCCTCGGTAGTCCCAACGGACGATGGCAGGCAATGCCCGGCGCCGGACAATCCCTGGCCGATGGCCCCGCGCCGGGGTGCCGTGTGCCAGGGAGCTACGCCGATGATCAGGTGGGACGAATGCTGCGATGTGCTGGTGATCGGGGCGGGGGCTGGCGGCATGACCGCAGCGCTACGGGCCCATGACCTGGGCCTCGACACCTTGCTGATCGAAAAGCGCGACCGCTACGGAGGGCGCTCGGTGGCCACAGCCGGCGTTGTCTGTGTTCACGGCCAGGGGCGGGCGATGCTCGAGTACCTCGAGCGTGACACCCGGGTACGCTTCAGCTCGCTCGAGCCCCAGCCATTCGCCGGCGCCGCCCTGGGCGAGGAATTGCTGCGCCTGCGCGCGCCGTCGCCCGACACCTTGATGATCGGGCGCATGGCCATGACCCTGGACGAAGCGCGGGTGCTGCAGGGGCGCGGCAGGGGCTGGGCGCACCTGGCGATGAAAGTGCTGTGGCGCTACTGGCGTGACCTCGAAGGGCGCAAGCTGTCGCGCCGTGACCGTTTTCTCACCCAAGGCAGCGCCCTGGCCGGCGCCTTGCGTTGCTCGCTGCTCGACCGGCGCGTGCCGCTGTGGCTGAACTGCTCGTTCGAGCAACTGCTGCGGGCCGACCATCGCGTCGCAGGTGCCCGCGTGCTGCGCGACGGGCAATGGCTGAACATCAAGGCGCGCCATGGGCTGGTCATCGCCTCGAGGCATTGCCAGCAAGCGATGCGCCCCGGCCTCACCGGCCTTTATGCCACCGGCGCGGATGCCAGCCTCGGCGCCGCCATGACCCACGGCTACCTGGCCGCCAACCAGATTCACCTCAATAGCCAGCAACGCCAGGGTGAGTTCACCCTGGCCCTGACCGGGAGATAAGCATGCAACAAGACACGCGACAGGTGGCATTGGTAACCGGCGCCAGCCGAGGCGTCGGGCGCGGTATTGCCTTGGCGCTGGGTGAGCAGGGCATGACCGTGTATGTCACCGGCCGGGGGCCGGGGCAGGGTGGTTCGACCCTCTACGGCCATGCCCTGGCGGGCGACCTGCAGGGCGTGGCCGCCGCCATCGAGGCCGCCGGTGGGCGGGGCATCGCAGTGGCGTGCGACCATGGCGACGACGAGCAGGTGCGCGCCCTGTTCGAACGCATCGAGCGCGAAAGTGGGCGGCTGGACCTGCTGGTGAACAACGTTGCCCATGTTCACGACCTGCTGATCGAACCCGGCCCCTTCTGGGAGAAGCCGCTGTCGCTGGTGCGCATTCTCGATGTCGGCCTGCGCTCGGCCTATGTCGCCAGCTACCACGCGGCCCCGCTGTTGTTGCGCAGTCGCCAGGCGCTGGTGTGCTTCACCTCGTCGTTCGGCGCCGGTTGCTACATGCACGGCCCGGCCTATGGCGCGCAGAAGGCCGGCTGCGACAAGCTGGCGGCGGACATGGCCGTCGATTTCGAAGGGCGTGGGGTGGCGGCGGTATCGCTGTGGCTGGGGCCGCAATTGACCGAGCGCACGCGCATTGCCGGGGAGCAGCATGGCGAGCAGTATCGGCAGTTTCTGGAAAATGCCGAGACGCCGGGGTTCAATGGCCGCTTGATCCATGCCCTGCTTAACGACCCGCAGTTGGCCGCCTACAGCGGGCAGACGCTGATCAGTGCCGAGCTCGCACCGCGCTATGGCATCACCGAGGCCGGCGGGCGTCAACCGCCTTCGCACCGGGCGCTGCTGGGTGAGCCACGCCGCCAGCATCCGGCCCGGGTGATCTAGAAGCAGGGCCGCCGTGCGGCCCATCGCCGGCAAGCCGGCTCCCACAGGGTCAAGCGCTGCGAGTTACCTGTGGGAGCCGGCTTGCCGGCGATGGGCTGCACTGCAGCCCCTCAAGCAGGCACCGCCAGCCAACTGCGCAACACCTGCTTGGCCACTTTCCCCGTGGCATTGAGCGGCATCTCATCGAGCACCCGCACCCGCCGCGGCACCTTGTAATTGGCCATCTGCTCCCGGCACCAGGCCAGCACCGCCGCTTCGTCGATCCGCTGCCCCGGCACCGGCAGCAGAAACGCCATCGCCACCTCGCCGAGGCGCTCATCGGCAATGCCGATCACCGCCGCCTGGGCCACCCCCGGGTAGCGCACCAGGGCTTGTTCGATCTCCGCCGGGTACACATTGAAGCCACCGGTGATGAACATGTCCTTCAGCCGGTCGGTGATGCGCAGGTAACCCTCTTCATCGAGCACGCCCACATCCCCGGTGTGCAGCCACCCCTGGTCGTCGATCGCCTCATCGGTGGCCTGTGGGTCATCCAGGTAGCCGCGCATCAGGTTGTAGCCGCGCACCAGCACCTCGCCCGGGGTGTTGGCCGGCACCGGCCGCCCCTGGGGGTCGACACAGCGCACCTGCACATCCGGCATCGCGCGGCCGCAGGTGGTGGCCACCCGCTCGGCGCTGTCGCCGCTGCGGCAGATGGTCACGAACCCGCAGGCCTCGGTCAGCCCGTAAGCGGTGACGATGGTGGCAAAGCCCAGCTCGCTGGCCATGCGCCGGATCATCTCCACCGGGATCGACGCCGCGCCGGTCACGGCCACGCGCAGGCTGCCCAGGTCGTATTCTGCGCGCTGTGGGTGGGCCAGCAGCGACTGGTACAGCGTGGGTGGCCCGGGCAGCACGTTGATGCGCTGCTGCTCGATGCATTCGAGCAGCGCCCGGGTGTCGAACACCTGCTGGGGCAGCAGCGTGCAGCCGCGCATCAAGGCCGCCAGCCAGCCCGCCTTGTAGCCGAAGGAATGGAAGAACGGGTTGACGATCAGGTAGCGGTCGCCCACCTGCAGGCCGACGATTTCGCTCCAGTCGCGCACCACCCGCAGGTTCTGGCCATGGCCACTCATCACGCCCTTGGGCTTGCCCGAGGTGCCGGAGGTGAACAGCAGGTCCGACAGGGTATCGCCGTTCACCTGCTGCTCGCGTTCGCTCAGCCGAGCCTCGCCGACCTGGTCGGCCAGGGCGAGGAACGCCTCCCAGCCCAGGCCGCCGGCCACCTCGCCCTGGGGGCGCAGGTGGATCACCTGGCGCAGCGCAGGCAACGCTTGGCCGGCGAGCAGGGCGGGGTAGTCGGTGTCGAGGAAATGGCTGATGCAGAACAGCACGCAGGTGTCGCTGTCACGCAGCACCTGCGCCGCTTCCGCGCCTTTCATGCGGGTATTGAGCGGCACCAGGGTGGCGCCGACGCTGTGCAGGGCAGCGGCGGCGACGATCCATTCCCACAGGTTGGGCGCCCACACCGCCACCCGCGCCGCCACCGGCACCTCCAATGCCAGCAGGGCACGTGCGGCAAGCCGGCGCAGCTGGTCCAGGCGCTGGTAACTGATGGCCTGGCCGGCCTCTTCGATGGCCGGGCGTTCGCCGTAGGCAGCGGCGGCCAGGGCGAACAGTTGCGGGAAGGTCTGAGCGTTTTCCACGGGCGGCATGCGGCCTCCTCAGGCAGAGGATCGATAATCCAGGGAGATGGCCGGGCCCGCAGGCCCGGCCGTAGGGGTCAGGCGCTTGGCGGGGCGAAGCGGCGGCCGGCGGAGAAGCCACCGTCTACGGCAATCATCTGCCCGCTGACGAACGAGGCATCGTCCGAGGCCAGGAACAGCGCGGCGCTGGCCACTTCTTCCGGTTGCCCCGAGCGGCTGAGCATGTGCTGCGAGGCGAAGAAATCGTGGAAGGCCTGCTGCTCGCGGACCATGCTGGTCATCGGCGTCTCGATCAGGCCAGGGCACAGGCCGTTGACGCGGATGTTGGCGTGGCCGTAGTCGATGGCCATGCTGCGCGTGAGCTGGTTGATCCCGCCCTTGGACACGTTGTACGCCACGTTGCCGTCGCAGCCTTGCAGGCCGAAGATCGAACCGATGTTGATGATCGAGCCGCTGCGCTGGGCCTGCATCTGCCCCAGCACATGCTTGCTGGTGAGCATGCTGCCGGTCAGGTTGATGTCCAGCACGCGCTGCCAGTCGGCGGTATTGGCGCGGGTCACGCTGCCCTGGCTGGCCACGCCGGCGGCGTTGACCAGCACGTCGATGCGGCCAAAGCGCTGGATGACCTCGTTCATCACCTGCTGCACCTGCTCTTCATTGCGCACGTCCAGGGTCATGAACAGGCCAGGGAAATCCGCCGGCGGCTGGCCGACATCCAGCCCGACCACCTGCGCGCCCTCGGCGCAGAAGCGGCGCACGCAGGCCAGGCCGATGCCCGACGCACCTCCGGTGACCACGGCGACCTTGTTTTGCAAACGAGCCATATCCAAACCCTCTGTCTTATTGTTGTGGAGCGTTTCCGCTGGCGAGTCTACCGGTTGCCGAGCCCGCCGGGATCGTCCGCAAGGACTAGATGCATCAGGCGGGGAACTGCACGCGCACGCGAGCCCCCTGCGGATGCCCCTGGCAGGCCAGGGTCCAGCCCGCCTCGAGCTCGGCGCTGCTGAGCACATCGTTGCGGGCCAGTTGCACCTGGCCCTCCGGCACGGTGCACATGCACGCCCCGCAGAAGCCTTCTTCGCACGAGAACGGCACATCGAGCCCGGCCGCGCGGCAACTTTGCAGCAAGGTGTCGCCCGGGCGGGGCACGATCTGGTGCGTGGCGCCATCGAGTTCCACCAGCAGCAACTCGCACCCAGCGCCTTCGGCCACGGCCGCAGCAGGGCTGGGGTCGGCTGGCGAGACGAAGCGCTCCACATGGATGCACTCGCGCGGCTCGCCCAGGGCCAGCAGGGTGGCCTCCACGGTATCCATGAACGGCCCCGGCCCGCAGATGAAGTAGTCCGCGCCGCGCCACTGGCGCACCAGCTGGCGCACCTGGGCCGCCTCCAGGTAGCCCTGCAGCGAGTCCAGCAGGTGCACCACCTGCAGTTGCTCCGGGTGCGCCCGGGCGAGCTGGCGCAGTTCGTCGCGAAAGATCACCGACGCTTCGTCGCGGTTGGCGTACACCAGCAGCACCGGGCGCTGGCCGCTGTGCAGCACGGCCTTGAGCAGGGAGAACACCGGGGTGATCCCCGAGCCGCCGCCAAACAGCACCAGCGGCCGGCTGGTGTCGGCCGCCTGGTGCGGGTCGAGGCAGAAATGCCCGGCCGGAGGCAGCACGTCGAGCCAGTCGCCCACCTGCACGCACTGGTTCATCCAGTTCGACACCCGCCCGCCCTCGACGCGCTTGATGGTCACCTGGGGCCTGGCATCGGTCCACGGCGAGCTGGACATCGAGTAGCAGCGGGTAAGGCGCTGGCCCCCCACGTTCACCCGAAAGCCGAGGAACTGCCCAGGCTTGTAGGCAAAGCGCGCCCGCAGCGCTTCGGGCACCTCGAACACCAGCGAACGGGCGTCGGCGGTCTCGCTGATGATCGCGCACACCTGCAGGCGCAGCTCGCCTGCCGTGGTGCTGGCGCTCGGGGTTGGTTCTGCAGCGGCCAGGGCGCCCATGTCAGATGCCACTGATCAGCTGCGCGTTGTCCACCCGCAGCTCGGCGCCATTGACGAAGCGCGACTCGTCGCTGGCCAGGAACAGCACCACGTTGGCGATATCGCGTGGCGCGCACATGCGGTTCATCGGGTCCTGCTCGAGCACGGCCTGGGGGATCGCCTGGCCGCCGGCCAGGGCCTGGGTCATGGGCGTGTTGACCCCGTCCGGGTGCACGCTGTTGCAGCGGATGCGGTAGCCCTGCTGCTTGCAGTGCAGGGCGATGGAGCGGGTCATGGCCGCCACCGCGCCCTTGGAGGCCGAGTAGGCGCAGAACATCGGCATGGCGCCCAGGGCCGCCACCGACGACATGTTGATGATCGAGCCCCCGCCGGTTTTCTTCATCGCCTCGATGGCGTACTTGCAGCCGAGAAAATACCCGTCGCCGTTGATCTTCTGCACCTTCTGCCACAGCTCGAGGCTGGTGTCCTCGATGGTGCCCATGGCCAGGATCGCGGCATTGTTGACCAGCACATCGAGGCGGCCGAAGTGCTCAAGGGTGGTGGCGATCACGCGCTGCCAGTCGCTTTCGCTGGCGATGTCGTGCTTGATGAACAGGGCGTTTTCGCCAATCTGCGCGGCCACTTCGCGGCCGGCCTGGTCGTTGAGGTCGGTGAGCACCACGCGGGCACCTTGGCTGGCCAGCAGCAGGGCATCTTCACGGCCGATGCCGCTGGCGGCGCCGGTGACCAGGCAGACTTTTCCTTCTACACGTTGCATGGGTGTACTCCTTGGGGGCTAGGGTGGCTGGCATGGCGCTGGGCAACGTGGGCCGCCGCGCGCCTGCCAGAAAACACACAATCGGCCAGGGACAGGCCGGAGACATACAGGTTGGAAGCCACGCCCACCGCACAACGGCCGGCGGCGTACAGGCCGGTGATCGGCTGGCCCCGTTCATCGAGCACCTGGCCGCTCTGCTCGCAGACCTGCAGGCCGCCGAGGGTCAGGGTCGGGCAGGGGTAGAGGCGGCTGTCATAGGACAGGTCCAGGCAGTACCAGGGGCCGTGGCTGAGGTCGTGGCGCATCGCCGGCGACTTGCCCAGCGGGTCGTCGATTTCGCCACGGGCGGCGCGGCCATAGCCTTGCACACTGTCGCGCAGGGCCTGGGCCGGCAGCTTGCAGCGTTTGGCAAGTTGTTCGAGGGTGTTGCCGCGCCGGCAGTTGAACAGCAGGTTGAGCAGCACCGGCAGGCGCTGGAACGCCCACACCTTGCCCGGCCCCACCTGGCGCAGGGCCTGGTTGCGCAGCGGGCGGTCAAGGATCAGCAGGGCGCGGCCGTCGTGCTTCTCGACCATTTCGTGGCCGAGGGTGGCGCCGTACACCTCTTCATTGCAGTAGCGCTCGCCACGGCCATCGACGATCAGCCCACGGGCCCAGGCCAGCGGCGGGTTGATGAAGCGCCAGGCGCTGACCATGTGCATCTGCCCAAGGCTCCCCCCGGCACTGCGGCCCAATTCGATGCCGCTGCCGTCGCAAGCGCTGCTGCCCAGCGGCAGGCCTTGCAGGTAGCGGGGTGCGTACTGCTGCATGAGCGTGCGGTTGAACACGAAGCCGCCGCTGCTCAGCAGCACGCCGTGGCGCGCGCGTATCAATAGCGGTTGAGCGGATGCCTGCTCGATGCGTTGCAGGCGTGCCCGCAAGCGCGCAGAAATGCCCGGCGCGTACATGTGCACCGCCGCCGCCCATCGCGACAGCCGGGCATGTTGGCGGGCTGCGCGGCTACCCGGGGGCAGCTGCCAGGCCTCCACTCCCACCACCTGGGCATGCTGGTCGATCACCAGCCGGCGCACCTGGCACTGGGTGCGCACCGCCACGCCCTGGCGCCGGGCGCTGTCGGCCAGCGCCGCGAACAGGCTGGCGCCGGACAGGCCCGAACCTTTGGCGCGGTGCCCGCGTGGCGCGGGAGCGGCGAGGGCGGCATAGGCCGGCACGGCTTCGTTGCCGGAGTAATAGAGGGAGTAGCGGTCGCTGGGGTAGGACGTCTTGTGCGGCGCCATGCTGCCCTCGAACACCACGCCCTGGCGCTCCAGCCAGCTCAAGTGTTCGGCGCTGGCCTCGCAGAAGCGGCGCAGCGTCTGTTCGCTGACGGCGTCGCCAACCTCCTGGCGCAGGTAGGCGCACATGGCCTCGGGGCTGTCCTGGTAGCCGGCCTGGCGCTGTTGCGGCGTACCGCCCCCGGCATACACCACGCCGCCACTGAGCGCGGTGGCGCCGCCCCCGGCGAAGCGCTCCAGGGCCAGCACCGCGAGGCCGCGGCTGGCCGCCTCGATGGCCGCGCTGGCGCCTGCGCCACCGAAGCCGACCACCACCAGGTCGGCGTGCTGTTGCCATTGCAGCTGCTCGGCGTGCGCGACCCGCAGCGGTGCCATCACCGCCGGCGCTGTCATGGCCGCCTCAGCCGGCACTGGCCGCGAGCGGCACAGGTTGCGCGGTGGTGGTGTAGTGGCCGTCCAGGTACACCAGCGGGGTGATGGTCGGGGTGGTGTGAATGCGCAGGATGCGGCCGATGAAGATGGTGTGGGTGCCGTAGGCGAACTGGCCGTCCTGGCGGCAGAGGATCGACGACTGGGCGTCGGCCAGGTAGGGGATGCCTTCGTCGCTGGTCAGCCACTGGCCCTGGCCGAAGCGCGCCTCGCCCTTGATGCTGCCGCTGCACAGGTGGGCCAGGTGCTGCTGCTCCAGGCCCAGGATGTTCACGCAAAAGCCTGCGCCTGCGGCCAGTGCCGCGTGGGGGGAGGCGCTCTGGTTGACGCAGATCAGCAGCGACGGCGGTTCGGTGCTCAGCGAATCGACCGCGGTCGCCGCCATGGCAAAGCGCTGGCTGCCGTCGCTGGTGCTGATGATGGTGACGGACTTGGCCAGGCGGCGCATGGCCTGGAGCATGTCGGCTTTGAGTGAGTTGTCGTTCATCGCACGGCCTCGGTGTTGGCGGGTTCAGTGCGATGAATTCTTGCAACCGCGGCAATGCCCAACATCGTCCGAGGGGACTAGTCGATGCGCCGCGCGCATGGTCCGTTTGAGGGATGCCGAACCCTGTATGCCTTGTTGCAATGCCGGCGGTGGAGGCTCCAGCGCCTCTCTCGCATGCGCTCCGGCGAACGGGGCGATTAGAGGAGAACAACAAGATGAACAACCACCTCACGCGTGAAACCCTGCTGCAGCGCGCCCGCGAACTGGTGCCGGTGCTGCGCGAGCGCGCCGCCCAGGCCGCCCAGGCTGGCCGCCTGCCAGAGGAAACCATCGCCGACTTTCACGAGGCAGGCTTCTTTCGCATTCTCCAGCCAGCCCGTTGGCAGGGCCTGGAGCTGGAACCCAAAGACTTCTTCGAAGTGCAGATGATCCTTGCCGAAGGCTGCATGTCGTCGGCCTGGGTGCTGGGCGTGGTGGCCATCCACAACTGGCAACTGGCGCTGTTCGACGACCGCGCGGCGCAGGATGTGTGGGGGCACAGCAGCAGCGTGCTGATTTCTTCGTCCTACATGCCGGTAGGCAAGGTCGAGCGGGTCGAGGGCGGCTTTCGCCTGAGCGGCCGCTGGGGGTTTTCCTCTGGCAGCAAGCACTGCCAGTGGGCCTTCCTCGGCGCGCTGGTACCGCCGCAGACGCCGGGCGGCGCGCCGGACTATCGCACCTTCCTGGTGCCCAGCAGCGACTACCAGGTGCTCGATAACTGGAACGTCATGGGCCTGGAAGCCACCGGCTCCCACGACGTGCAGGTCGACAACGCCTTCGTGCCCGAATACCGCACCCACCGGGCCGCCGACGGCTTCATGCAGCAGAGCCCGGGCAACCAGGTGAACACCGCGGCGCTGTATCGCCTGCCGTTCGGGCAGATCTTCGTGCGTGCGGTGTCGACCTCGGCGATCGGTGCCTTGCAGGGCGCGGTGGACCACTTCATCGCCCATAACCGCGCGCGGGTGGCCGTCAACGATGGCCGCAAGGTGCTCCAGGACCCGGCCGCGCAGAGCGCGCTGGCCAACGCCATGGTCTGCGTCGACGAGTGCCGCACGGTGCTGCTGCGCAACTTCGAGCTGATGCTCGAAAGCGCCCGTGCCGGCACCGCGCTGGCCATGCAGCTGCGGGTCAGGATGCGCTACGACTCGGCGCTGGTGGTCGAGCGCTGCGCCAAGGCGGTGGCCGAGCTGATGTTCAACAGCGGCGCATCGACCATCTTCCACGACCACCCGATCAACCGCGCCTTCCGCGACATCCACACCGGCCGCGCCCACGTGGCCAACAGCCCGGCCAAGTACGCCTGGAACCTGGGCGCGGTGAGCATGGGCCAGGACAGCACCGACTTCTTCCTCTGAGCGCGCCGGGCGCTCACCGGTTTCGGCTAGTCCATTTGTGGGATTCGAGCGCCCGGGCAATGCCCGAGGATGTGATCAAGGCCGGGCTCCCGGCCACGTCTGCAGAACAACAAGGAAAGGCACATGAAATTCTCGCTGATATACGAAGCCCAGACCATCGATGCCAGCCGCGAGGGTGACCGCAAGATCTTCGATGACACCGTCGAGCAGGCGGTGCTGGCCGACCAGCTGGGCTTCGACACCTTCTGGTGCGTGGAGCACACCGCGCTGACCAACTACTCGCACATGTCCGCCCCCGAAACCATGCTGGCCTTCGTCGCCGGCAAGACCGAGCGCATCGGCATCGGCCATGGCGTGGTCTGCCTGCCGCCGGCGATGAACCACCCGGTGAAGGTGGCCGAGCGCATCGCCACCCTCGACCTGCTGTCCAAGGGCCGCGTGCATTTTGGCGTGGGCAAGGGCGGCACCCAGCAGGAGGCCGGCACCTTCGGCTACGACCTGGCGACCCTGCAGCCGCAGATCGACGAGGCCATGTACCTGATCCCGAAAATGTTCGTGCAGGACGAAATCGAGCACCACGGCGACTTCGTCAAGATCCCCAAGCGGCCGATCCACCCCAAGCCCTACCAGGACCCGCACCCGCCGATGTACCTGGCCTGCACCAACACCGACTCGCTGAAGAACGCCGGTGGGCGCGGCATGGGCGCGCTGGTGCTGGGCTTCGGCGGCCCGGAGGAAATCGCCAAGAAGGTTGCGGTGTACCACGAGGCGTTCGACAACCGTGACGAGCGCAAGCAGGTGGGCTTTCGCCCCAACCGCCACATCGCCGCGCTGTGCCCGGCGATCGTCCTGGACGACAACGAGCAGGCCCGCCACATCGGTATCCGTGGCCAGCGCTACTTCATGGAGTCGCTGGGCTACTGGTACGGCGGCGGCGAACGCCCGGACCCGGAAAAGTGGAAGGACGACACCTATGTCGATGGCAACGGCCAGGCGGTGATCAAGTCGCGCTTCGCCTCCGAGGAAGTGCGCGTCGATTTCTCCGACCCGACCATGGCGATGATGAACCCCAACCACGCCTACGGCACCGTCGAGGACTGCATCGGCTATGTGCAGCGGCTGATCGATGCCGGCGCCGACGAGATCCTGTTCATCTGCCAGATGGGCACCGTGCCGCAGTGGGCGCAGCTGGAGACCCTGCGCAACATCGGCGAGAAAGTCATCCCGCACTTCCGTAAACAGCAGTAACCAGACGAGGAGACGGCACATGGATATCCGTGGCCTGGGGTATGTCACCGTGCAATCGCGCGACCTGCAGCAATGGCGCCACTACGCCAGCCAGGTGCTGGGCATGATGGTGGTCGAGGACGCGTCCGGCGAGCGCCTGTTGCTGAAGATGGACGAGCGCCCTTACCGCATCCTGGTGCAGCACAGCACCCAGGACGGCTTCGGCGCCTGCGGCTGGGAGGTGGCCAGCCAGGCCGCTTTCGACCAGGCCGTGGCCGAGCTGCGCGCCGGCGGCGTGAGCGTGGAGCAGGGCGATGCCGGCCAGTGCGCCCAGCGCCGGGTCCAGGCGCTGGCGCTGTTCGCCGACCCGGACGGCAACCGCCACGAGCTGTACTGGGGGCCGAAGCAGGACTTTGCCCGCTTCGTCTCGCCGGTCGGCGTGCGTGGTTTCGTCAGCGACGCGCTGGGCATGGGCCACGTGGTGCTGCCGGCGCCGACCTTCGAACGCTGCCGCGATTTCTACGAGCAGCTGATGGGTCTTGGCCTCTCGGACCTGATGAAAGTGCGCTTCACCGCCGACCCGGCCGAGCCGGAAAAACGCATCCACTTCATGCACTGCAACAACGGCCGCCACCACTCCCTGGCGATCTTCGAATGCCCGGTGGCCAGCGGCTGCGTGCACCTGATGGTCGAGGTCGATGGCCTCGACGAAGTCGGCCGCGCCCTGGACCGCCTGCACGCCCACGGCGTGCAGCTGACCGCCACCCTCGGCCAGCACACCAACGACCAGATGATCTCCTTCTACATGCGCACGCCTTCGGGTTTCGACCTGGAATACGGCTGCGACGGGCTGGTGGTCGACTGGAGCCGCCACACGCCGTTCGAGAGCACCGTGGTCAGCCAGTGGGGCCATGACTTCAGCGTCGGCCGCCAATGAGGACAGTACCGATGGACAAACAGATGACCACCGCGCAGATGGTCGCCCAGCTGCACGACGGCATGACCCTCGGCATCGGTGGCTGGGGCCCGCGGCGCAAGCCGATGGCGCTGGTGCGCGAGATCCTGCGCTCTGGCCTCAAGGACCTGACCATCGTCGCCTACGGCGGCGCCGATGTCGGCATGCTGTGCGCCGCCGGCAAGGTGAAGAAGCTGGTGTTCGCCTTCGTCTCGCTGGATTTCATCCCCCTGGAGCCGCACTTTCGCAAGGCGCGCCAGGACGGCGCCATCGAGGTGATGGAAATCGACGAAGGCATGCTGCTGCTGGGCCTGCGCGCGGCGGCGATGAACGTGCCGTTCATCCCCACGGCCGTGGGCCTGGGCACCGACGTGCTGCGCTGCAACCCGGGCATCGAGCTGGTGGCCTCGCCTTATGCCGACGGCCGTGACTGGGTGGCCATGCCGGCGCTCAAGCTCGACGCCGCGCTGGTGCACGTGGACCGCGCCGATGCCCGTGGCGTCTGCCAGATCGCCGGCCCCGACCATTACATGGACGACCTGTTCGTACGGGCCGCGGCGCGCACCTATGTCACCTGCGACGAACTGGTGCCCAGCGACTGGTTCCATGCCGAACCCTCCCGTGCACGGCAGGTGTTCTGGGAGCGCAACCTCACCACCGCGCTCGCCCATGTGCCGGGCGGCGCCCACCCCTCGTCCTGCGCGCCGCTGTATGGCTTCGACGTGCCGCACTTCAAGGATTACGCCGCCTCGGCGCAAAGCGAGCAGGCGTGGCAGGCCTATGTCGAGCGCTACGTGGGCTGCTCCCACGCCCAGTACCTGGAACGTTGCGGCGGCCTTGCGGCCATCCGCCAACTGCCCCTGCCGGTTTTCTAAGCGAGGAACGCCATGACCACCGCTAACACCTACAGCCTCGCCGAACTGATGATCTGCGCCGCCGCCCAGGCGTGGCGCGACGACGGCGAGGTGCTGGCCACCGGCATCGGCGTGATCCCGCGCCTGGCCGCGTCGCTGAGCATGCTCGACAGCAACCCCCAGCTGATGATGACCGACTCGGAAGCCTACCTGGTCGCCGAGCCGGTGCCGGTCGGGCCACGCAACGGCCATGAACCCAGACGCGACAGCTGGATGGGCTTCTCGCGGATTTTCGACAACGTCTGGAGCGGCAAGCGCCACGCCATGATCGGGCCGATCCAGGTCGACCGCTTCGGCCAGGCCAACCTCTCGTGCATCGGCGACTACCGCAAGCCCAAGTCGCAGATGCTCGGCGTGCGTGGCCTGCCGGGCAACTCCATCAGCCATGCCAACTCGTTCTACGTGCCCAGCCACAACCGCCGGGTGTTCGTCGAAGGCGAGTGCGACATGGTCTCGTCGGTGGGCTACAACCCGGCGCGCCTGGCCCGCGGCTGGGCGCTGGAAGACATCGACATCCGCCTGATCGTCACCGACCTGTGCGTGCTGGACTTCCTCGGGCCCCGGCACCAGGTGCGGGTGCGCTCGCTGCACCCGGGGGTCAGCCTGGACGAGGTGCGCGACAACACAGGTTTTGCCCTGCATGTACCCGAGCAGGTGCCGCTCACCACGGCGCCCAGCGCGGCGCAGCTGCAACTGATCCAGCGGCTGGACCCCCATGGCCTGCGCGCCAGCCAGCTCAAGGGCAACCCGCCAGGCCAGCGCTGAGCCGCCGACGGCCAACACCTCGAACCGGAGTAGCAGCAATGAGCGAGCAACACAACACACACGCCGATGAGGTGGTGCTGTACGAAGTGCGGGGTGCGGTGGCCCTGGTGACCATGAACCGGCCCGAGTTCCACAACGCGCAGAACTCACGCATGACCTATGCCCTGGATGCGGCCTTCGCCCGCGCCTGCGCCGATGATGCGGTGAAGGCCATCGTGCTGCGTGGCGCGGGCAAGCACTTCTCGGCCGGCCACGACATCGGCACCCCGGGGCGCGACGTGGACCAGAGCTTCGACCGCGTCAGCCTGTGGTACGACCACGTCAACAAGCCCGGCGGCGAGTTTCTCTACGCCCGCGAACAGGAGGTGTACCTGGGCATGTGCCGGCGCTGGCGCGACATGCCCAAGCCGACCATCGCCATGGTCCAGGGCGCGTGCATTGCCGGCGGCCTGATGCTGGCCTGGGTCTGCGACCTGATCGTCGCCAGCGACGACGCCTGGTTCCGCGACCCGGTGGTGCGCATGGGCATCCCGGGGGTGGAGTACTTCGCCCATGTGCACGAACTGAACCCGCGCATCGCCAAGGAATTCCTGCTGCTGGGCAACCCCATGCCGGCGGCCCGCGCCTACCAGATGGGCATGCTCAACCGGGTGGTGCCGCGCGAGCAATTGGAGCAGCAAACCCTGGCCATGGCCGAGCAGCTGGCACAGATGCCGCGCCTGGGCCTGCAGCTGGCCAAGCAGGCGGTCAACAACGCCGAGGACCTGATGGGCAAGCGCGCCACCATGGACATGGTGTTCGGCCTGCACCACTTCGCCCATGCCCACAACGAATTGACCTGCGGCGACCGCCTGGGCGGCCACGACGCCCGCTCCATGGCCAGCGCCCAGCGTGAAACGGGGAGGGCGTGAGATGGCGGTGTCACTGCAGACGCGCCTGACCGCCTTGCTCGGTTGCCGCTACCCGATCGTCCAGACGGCCATGGGCTGGGTCGCCGACCCGCGCCTGGTGGCCGCCACCTGCAACGCCGGGGGCTTTGGCTTTCTCGCCGGGGCAACCATCGAGCCGCGGCAGATGGAGGCGGCGATCGTCGAAACCCGGCGCCTCACCGACCAGCCGTTCGGCGTCAACTTCCACATGTACCAGGCCAACGCCGCCGACATCGTCGAGCTGGTGCTGCGCCACCAGGTGCGCGCCGTCAGCTACAGCCGCTCGCCGGGCAAGCAGATGGTCGCCCGCCTCAAGGACGCTGGCGTTGTCTGCATGCCCACCGTCGGCGCCCTCAAGCACGCGCAAAAGGCCGTGGAGATGGGCGCCGACGTGGTCACCGTGCAGGGCGGCGAGGGCGGTGGCCACACCGGCGCCGTGCCGACCGCAATGCTGCTGGGCCAGGTGCTCGATGCGGTGCAGGTGCCGGTGGTGGCCGCAGGCGGCTTCAAGGATGGCCGTGGCCTGGTGGCCGCCCTGGCCCAGGGCGCCGAGGGCATCGCCATGGGCACGCGCTTTCTGATGAGTGCCGAAAGCCCGGTGCCAGCAGCCACGCTGGCGCGTTACCTGGCGGTGCGTGACCCGGCCCAGGTGATCGTCAGCCGGGCCATCGATGGCATGCCGCAACGCATGATCCGCAACGAGCTGCTGGATGCGCTGGAGTCCGGCGGCAGCCTGCGCCGCTGGCTGCTGGCGCTGCGCAGCGGCCTGGCCTACCGCCGCCACACTGGCCTGGGCCTGGGCCAGCTGCTGGGCAGCGCGCTGAAGATGCGCCAGGGCGCCGGCTTGAGCGCCGCCCAGAGCCTGATGGCCGCCAACGCACCGATGGTGATCCAGAAGGCCATGGTCGAAGGCCTGCCTGCCGAGGGCGTGCTGCCCGCCGGGCAAGTGGCCGCCGGCATCGACAGCCTGCCCCGCTGCGCCGAATTGATAGAGCAGATCGTCCAGGACGCCGAGCGCCACCTGGACGCGCTGTACCGCCGACTTTCCTGAGGGGGAATCCCGATGCAAGCATTCAGCGTCAACATCGACCAGGGCATTGCCGAACTGGTGTTCGATCACCCGCCGGTCAATGCCTTCAACAGCCAGGGCTGGGCCGACATTGCCCGCACCCTGGAGGAGCTGGGCCGCAACGACAAGGTTCGGGTGATCGTCATCCGCGCCGAGGGCCGCGGCTTCTGCGCCGGGGTCGACATCAAGGAGCTGGCCGCCGACGCCAACCTGATCGTGGCGGTCAATAAGGGCAACTACGACACCTTCAAGGCCATCCACCGCAACCCGCTGCCGGTGATCGTCGCCGTGCACGGCTTCGTGCTGGGCGGCGGCATCGGCATCTGCGGCGCCGCCGACATCCTGGTGGCCGCCGACTGCGCCCGCTTCGGCGTGCCCGAGGTGGACCGTGGCGCCATGGGTGGCGGCGCGCACCTGCAGCGTTTGTTCCCGGTGCAGAAGGTGCGCCACATGTACTTCACCGGCGCCATGATCGACGCCGCCGAGGCCTACCGCCTGGGCGCCGTGGAGCGCGTGGTGCCGCGTGAGCAGCTGCGCGAGGCGGCGCTGCAGATCGCCGCGTCCATCGCCGGCAAGAGCGCGGCGATGATCCGCCTCGCCAAAGAGGCGCTCAACGGTATCGAGGACGGCAACCTCGAAGACAAGTACCGCCGCGAACAGGGCTTCACCCTGGAAGCGTACCGGGCCCAGGACTCCCAGGAAGCGCGCGACTCGTTCGTCGAGAAGCGCAGCGCCCAATTCAACGGCTGAGGGCGGACCATGGACCTGACCTACACCAAGGCCCAACAGGCCTTTCGCGGCGAAGTGCGGGCCTGGCTCGCAGCCAACGTGCCTGCCGAGCCGCTGCCCTCGTTCGATACCGAGCAGGGTTTTGCCGCGCACCGCGCCTGGGAAGCGACCCTCAACCAGGGGCGCTGGGGCATGGTCACCTGGCCCACCCGGCTGGGTGGGCGTGGCTGCGACCTGATCGAGTGGCTAATTTTCGAGGAGGAGTACTACCGTGCCGGCGCCCCGGCGCGGGTCAACCAGAACGGCATCTTCCTGCTCGGCCCCACCCTGATGGAGTACGGCAGCGAGGAGCAGAAGGCGCGCTTTTTGCCGCGCATGGCCACCGGCCAGGACATCTGGGCCCAGGGCTGGTCGGAGCCGGGCGCCGGCTCCGACATGGCGGCGATCCGCGCCAAGGCCGTGCGCGACGGCGACCACTACGTGCTCAACGGCCAGAAGACCTGGTCGACCCGCGCGGTCTGGGCCGACTGGGTGTTCTGCATCTTCCGCACCGACCCGGCTTCCCAGCGCCACCACGGCCTGACCTTCATCCTCGTGCCGCTGAACAGCCCTGGCATCACCGTGCGGCCGATCGCGCAGCTCAATGGCCTGCCGGGCTTCGCCGAAATCTTCTTCGACGACGTGCGCGTGCCGGCGCACAACGTGCTCGGTGGCGAGGGCATGGGCTGGCATGTGGCGATGTCCACCGCAGGCTTCGAGCGCGGGCTGATGCTGCGCTCGCCGGCACGCTTTCAGGAAGCCGCGCGGCGCCTGGTGCAGCTGTATCAGGCCAACCGCCAGAGCGCCGACCGCGACCCGGCCATCGGCGAGGCGGTGATGCGCTGCTGGCTGGATGCCGAGGCTTACACCCAGCTCACCTACATGACCGCCTCGCAGCTGGTGAAGGGCGGGCGGATCGGGCCGGAGTCCTCGACCAACAAGATCTTCTGGTCGGAGCTGGACCTGCGCCTGCACGACACCGCCATGAGCATCCTCGGCCTGCGCGGCGAGCTGCTGCCCGAGGCCCCGGCGGCGGGCGATGTCGGCGCCTGGCTTGAGGGCTTCCTGTTCGCCCAGGCCGGGCCGATCTATGCCGGCACCAACGAGATCCAGCGCAACATCATTGCCGAGCGCATGCTCGGCATGCCGCGCGCCTGAGGAGCAGACCATGGACTTCAGTTTCAACAGCGACCAGCTGCTGTTCCAGGACAGCGTGCGCAGTTTCTTCATCAACGAGGTCACCCCCGAGCGCATTCGCGAGCTGTGGCAGACCGACAGCGGCCGTTGCGACCGGCTGTGGGGGCAGTTGGTCGAGCTGGGCCTCACCGCCCTGACCGTGCCCGAGCCTTACGGTGGCCTGGGCCTGGGGGCGCTGGACTGCGTGCTGCTGGCCCAGGAATGCGGCTATGCCGGGCTGCCCGAGCCGCTGGTGGAAACCATGCTGGTGGCGGTGCCGCTGCTGGTCGAGCTGGGCCCGGCGCACGAGGCGCTCAAGCAGGACTGGCTGGCCCGGGTGGCCGCAGGTCAAGCACGGCTGGCGGTGTGCGAGCCGGGCAACCCGCTGGTCAGTGACGCCCATGTCGCCGACCTGCTGTTGCTCAGCCATGCCGGCGAACTGCATGCCGTGCCGCGTGCGGCCGTCGAGCTGGTGCGCAACGCCTCGCTGGACCCCAGCCGCCACCTGTACCAGGTGAGCTGGACGCCAACCGCCGCCACCTGCGTGGCCCGTGGCGATGAGGCCGCGCAGCTGCTGGCGCGAGCCTTCGAGCGGGGCGCGCTGGGCTGCGCCGCGCAGCGTCTGGGGCTGGCCAAGCGCATGGTCGACCTGGCCGTGGATTACAGCTTCGAGCGCAAGCAGTTCGGCAAGCCGATCGGCTCGTTCCAGGCGGTCAAGCACCTGATGGCCAACGTCGCGGTGCGCATCGAGTTCGCCAAGGGCCCGTTGTACCGCGCCGCCCATGCCGTGGCCCATGGCGAGGCGGCGCAGGCGCTGGCCGTGTCGCATGCCTGCCTGGCCACCTCGGAGGCGGCCTTGCTGGCCGCGCGCAACGCGATCCAGGCCCATGGCGCCATGGGCTACACCTGGGAAGTCGACCTGCAGATCTTCATGAAACGCGCCTGGGCCCTGGACAAGGCCTGGGGCGACCCGGCGCTGCACAAGGCGCGGGTACGCACCGCACTGTTCGAACAGGGGCTGGCGATTGGCGCCGGCGCCACTTTCTGATTGCCGATGCAGAGGTAGAGCATGCCTGAAGCCTATATCGTCGACGCCCTGCGCACGCCCACCGGGCGGCGCAAGGGTGGCCTGGCGCAGATCCACGCTGCCGACCTGGGCGGCCATGTGCTGCGGGCCCTGGTCGCGCGCAATGCCATTCCCGACGACGACTACGACGATGTGATCTTCGGCTGCGTCGACACCATCGGCCCGCTGGCCGGCGACATCGCCCGCACCGCCTGGCTGGCGGCCGGGCTCAGCCAAGCCGTGCCGGGCACCACCATCGACCGCCAGTGCGGCTCGTCGCAGCAGGCGCTGCATTTTGCCGCCCAGGCGGTGATGAGCGGCACCCAGGACGTGGTGGTGGCAGGCGGTGTGCAGACCATGACGCAGATCCCGATTTCCTCGGCCATGACCGCCGCCGAGCCACTGGGCTTCAGCGACCCGTTCAGCGGCTCCGAGGGCTGGGTGCGCCGTTACGGCGCCACGCCGCCGACTCAGTTTCGCGCGGCGCAGATGATTGCCGAACGCTGGCAGCTCAGCCGCCAGGCCCTGGAGGCCTATGCGATGGAGTCCCATCGGCGGGCGTTGCGGGCCATCGAGCAGGGGTATTTTCGCCGCGAGATCGTGCCGCTGGCAGGCGTCGAGCATGACGAGACGCCGCGCCATACCAGCCTGCAGAAGATGGCCGAGCTCGACTACCTGTTCGGTTGCGACCGGGTCACCGCGGCGGTGTCGAGCCAGACCTGCGATGCGGCCAGTGCGCTGTTGATCGTTTCGCAGGCGGCGCTCGAGCGCTACAACCTGACGCCGCGGGCACGCATCCACCACATGAGCGTGCGCGCCGACGACCCGGTGTGGATGCTCACCGCGCCGATCGCGGCCACCGAGTACGCGCTCAAGCGCGCCGGCATGCGCCTGGAGGACATCGACCGGGTGGAAATCAACGAAGCCTTCGCCTCGGTGGCCATGGCCTGGCTGCAGGAAACCGGCTACCCCCATGCCCAGACGAACGTCAACGGCGGCGCCATCGCCCTGGGCCATCCGCTGGGCGCCACGGGCACCCGGCTGATGTGCAGCCTGTTGCACGAACTGGAGCGCAGCGGCGGCCGCTATGGCCTGCAGACCATGTGCGAAGGCGGCGGCCAGGCCAACGTGACCATCATCGAACGCTTGTAGGAGAACACTATGGCAAGTTGTGAAAACCGCACCGTGATCATCACCGGTGCCGGCGGCGGGCTGGGCCGGGCCTATGCCCTGGCCTTCGCCGCAGAAGGCGCGAACGTGGTGGTCAACGACATCAACCGCGAAGCGGCCGAAGCGGTGGCGGCGCAGATCCGCGAGCACGGCGGGCAGGCCGTGGCCAACAGCAACGACATCACCGACTACGCCGATGCCGGGCTGATCCTGCAGGCGGCGCTGGGCGCCTTTGGCGGGCTCGATGTGGTGGTGAACAACGCCGGCATCTGCCGTGACCGCATGTTCGCCAGCCTCACCGAGGCCGACTGGGATGCGGTGGTGGCGGTGCACCTGAAGGGGCACTTTTGCCTGGCCAGCCACGCCGTGCGCTACTGGCGCGAGCAGGCCAAGCAAGGCGTGCAGGTGGATGCGCGGCTCATCAATACCAGCTCCGGCGCCGGGTTGCAGGGCTCGATCGGGCAATCCAACTACAGCGCGGCCAAGGGCGGGATCGCCGCGCTGACCCTGGTCCAGGCGGCGGAGCTTGCGCGCTATGGCATCACGGTCAATGCCCTGGCCCCGGCGGCGCGCACCGGCATGACCGAGCAGGTGTTCGCCGAGGTGATGAAGCGGCCGGAGCAGGGGTTCGATTTTTTTGCGCCGGAGAACGTTGCGCCGGTGGTGGTGTGGCTGGGTTCGGCGGCGTCGGCGGGGGTCAGCGGGCAGTTGTTCGAGGTCGAGGGCGGGCGCCTGTCGATCGCCGACGGCTGGCGCCGTGGGCCGCAGCTGGATAACCACGGGCGCTGGGCGGTGGCCGAGGTGGGCGCCGCCGTGGCGCAACTGCTGCAACAGGCGGTGCCGGCGCAGAAAGTCTACGGCACCTGACGCCAGGTTTTGCGCTTGCTCCGCGGGCCGCATCACTTGCCAGGGTGATGCGGTTTTTTTTCTTGTGCCCGGGCCTGGGCCAAGGCCGCCCCTAGTCCGATTGGCCGATTCCACCCGACCCGCAGCCGCCCACACTTCGCTCAACACCCGCCAGACGAGTAGAAGACGCCGCGATGGACTTTGCATTCACCGACGAGCAGGAAATGATCCGTGAATCGGCCGAGGGTTTGCTCGCCGATGTCTGCGACTGCGCCGCCGTGCGCGCGGCCATGGTCAGCCAAGCCGGCTACGACACCAATCTTTGGCAACGCCTGTGCAGCGAGATGTACTGGCCTGCCATCCACATCCCCGAAGCCTATGGCGGCCTGGGCCTGGGCTATGTCGAGCTGGCGATTTTGCTCGAACAGATGGGCCGACGCCTGCTCTGTTCGCCGTTCTTCGCCACCGCCTGCCTGGCCACGCCGGCGCTGTTGCTGGCCGGCAGCGACGCGCAGAAACAGCGCTGGCTGCCGGCCATCGCCGAAGGCCGGGTGCGCGCCACCCTGGCCTGGGGCAGCGGCGGGGGCTGGTCGCAGGACGGCATCAGCGTGGCGGCCAAGGCCGAAGGCGAGGGCTATGTGCTCGACGGTGAATACGCCCAGGTCATCGACGGCCACAGTGCCGACCTGCTGGTGGTCGCGGCCTGGACGGCGCAGGGCGTCAACCTGTTCCTGGTCGAAGCGGATCAGGTGGGCCTCGCGCGCCAGTGGCAGCCGACCCTGGACCAGACCCGGCGCCTCGGGCGCATTCGCCTGGACCGCGTGTACGTTGGGCCCGAGGCCGTGCTCGATGCCTCCTGGGCGCTGTTGCAGCAGGTGCTGCGCCTGGCCTGCATCTGCCTTGCCGCCGAACAGGTCGGCGGTGCCCAGCAGGCGCTGGACCTGAGCGTTGCCTACCTGCAGGAGCGCCAGCAGTTCGGCCGCCCGCTGGCCAGCTTCCAGGCCCTCAAGCACCGCGCCGCCGACATGATGCTGCAGGTCGAGTGCGCCCGTTCGGCCAGCTACTACGCGGCCTGCGTCGCCCAGGAAGCGCTGGACCCGGCCGGCGACCCGAAGGTCGCGAGCGAGTTGCCGCTGGCCGCGTCATTGGCCAAGGCCCAGTGCTCCCAGGCGTATTTCCACTGCGCCGCCGAGTCGATCCAGCTGCACGGCGGGGTCGGCTTTACCTGGGAGTACGACCCCCATCTGTATTTCAAGCGTGCCCGGGCCAGTGAAAGCTACCTCGGTGCGCCCGCCTGGCATCTGCAGCAGATCGCCAACCTGGTGATCAGGGAGCAAGCATGAAGATCGGTTTCAGTGAGCAGGACGAACACTTTCGCCAGGAGGTCGCCGGCTGGCTGGCCGAACACCTGTGCGGCGCGTTCGAGGCGCTGCGTTTTCGCGGCGGCCCGGGTGACGAGCACATGTTCGCGCCCGAGCGCAAAGCCTGGGAGCGCAAGCTCGCCGAGGGCGGCTGGACGTGCGTGGGCTGGGCCCCGGAGCATGGCGGGCGCGGGCTGTCGATCAGCCAGCAGGTGATCTTCCACGAGGAATATGCCCGCGCCGGCGGGCCAGGGCGCATGGGCCACATCGGCGAGGGCCTGGCCGGCCCGACCATTGCCGCTTTCGGCAGCGAAGATCAGAAGCGCCGCTTCCTGCCAGGTATCGTCGCCGGCACCACGTTCTGGTGCCAGGGCTATTCGGAGCCGGGTGCCGGCTCCGACCTTGCGGCGGTGAAAACCCGCGCCGCCCAGGATGCCAACGGCGACTGGCTGATCAACGGCCAGAAGGTCTGGACCTCGCTGGCCCACGAGTCCGACTGGTGCTTTGTGCTGGCCCGCACCGAGCCTGGCAGCGTCGGCCATCATGGCCTGTCGTTCCTGCTGGTGCCGATGGACCAGCCGGGCATCAGCGTGCGCCCCATCGAGCAGATGACCGGCACCTCGGAATTCAACGAAGTGTTCTTCGACGACGCCCGCACCGAGGCTGCGAACATCGTCGGCCAGCCTGGCGAAGGCTGGAAGATCGCCATGGCATTGCTTGGCTTCGAGCGCGGGGTGTCCACCCTGGGCCAGCAGATGCAGTTTCACAACGAGCTGGACGAGATCATCGCCATCGCCCGAGCCAATGGCGCCGACCGCGACCCGCAGCTGCGCCTGCGCCTGGCCGAGGCCTGGTGCGGCCTGCGCATCCTGCGCTACAACTCGCTGCGCATGCTCTCCGGGCCGCAGGACGGCTCACTGCGCCGCGAGGCGACCATCTACAAGCTGAACTGGTCGAGCTGGCACGCAAGCCTGGGCAAGCTCGCCATGGACGTGCTCGGGCCCGAGGCCGAGCTGCTCGACGCTGCGCCCTACCAGCTCAGCCGCCTGCAGTCGCTGTACCTGTTCAGCCGCGCCGACACCCTCTACGGCGGCAGCAACGAGATCCAGCGCAACATCATCGCCGAACGCGCCCTGGGCATGCCCCGGGAGCCGCGCGTGCGCCCCTGATCGAAGGAGTTTCCTGCATGACTGTTCCCAACTATGTTGCGGGCCATGGCCTGCTGCGCGGCAAGTCGGTGCTGATTACCGCGGCCGCCGGTTCCGGTATCGGCTATTCGGCTGCGCTGCGCGCCGCCGAGGAGGGCTGCCGGGCGCTGATGATCAGCGATATCCACGAAGGCCGGCTGCACGAGGCCGTGGCGCGCATCCGCGAAGCCACCGCGCTGCAGGCGGTGCACGGGCACGTGTGCAACGTCACCGACGAAGCGCAGGTGCGCGACCTGGTCAGCGCCGCCGAGCGTGAGCTGGGCGGTGTCGATGTGCTGATCAACAACGCAGGCCTGGGCGGCTCCCGGGCCCTGGTGGAAATGCCGGACGAAGAGTGGCAGCGGGTGCTCGACGTGACCCTCACCGGCACCATGCGCATGACCCGGGCCATGCTGCCGCACATGATGGCGCGCCGCGCCGGGGTGATCGTCAACAACGCCTCGGTGCTGGGCTGGCGGGCGCAGAAACAGCAGGCCCACTACGCCGCGGCCAAGGCCGGGGTGATGGCGCTGACCCGCTGCTCGGCGCTGGAAGCGGCCGAGCATGGCATCCGCATCAACGCCGTGAGCCCAAGCATCGCCATGCATGACTTTCTCGCACGCTCCGCGCCCCAGGCGGTGCTCGACCAGCTGGCCGCAGGCGAGGCCTTTGGCCGTGCTGCCCAGGTGTGGGAAGTGGCCAACGTGATGATGTTTCTGGCCAGCGACTACAGCTCGTACATGACCGGCGAAGTGCTGTCGGTTTCCAGCCAGAGGGCTTGAGCATGCCGCGTATTTTCCAAACGCCTGCTGCGCTGCACGAGGCGCAGGGGCAGGAGCTGGGCAAGAGCGAGTGGCTATTGGTGGACCAGGCGCGCATCGACCTGTTCGCCGAGGCGAGTGGCGACCACCAGTGGATTCACGTGGATGCCGAGCGCGCCGCCCAGGGGCCGTTCGGCGCCTGCATCGCCCATGGCTACCTGAGCCTGGCGCTGGTCAACCTGTTTCTGCCGCAGATCGTCGAGGTGCGTGGCATTGCCATGGGCGTGAACTACGGCTGCGAGCGGGTGCGCTTCCCGTCGGTGGTGCGCGTGGGCGCGCGGGTGCGCGGCAGCGCCACCTTGCTGTCCACCGAGGCGGTGGGCGAAGGCGTGCAGGCGCTGATCCGCGTCAGCGTCGAAATCGAAGGCCAGGACCGGCCCGGCTGTGTGGTCGACACCATCAGCCGCTACTACCCGAACTGAGGAATCGAGCATGAACGAAGCAGTGATCGTTGCCACGGCGCGCACGCCCATTGGCAAAGCCTTTCGCGGTGCCTTCAATGACACCGAGGCGCCGACCCTGGGCGGCCATGTGGTGGCCGAGGCGGTACGCCGCGCCGGCATCGCGCCGGAGGAAGTGGAGGATGTGATCATCGGCGCCGCCGCCCAGCAAGGCACCCAGGCCTACAACCTGGGGCGCCTGTGCGCCACGGCGGCCGGGCTGCCGGCGCAGGTCGCCGGCATGGCGGTGGAGCGCCAGTGCGCCTCGGGGTTGATGAGCATTGCCATCGCCGCCAAGGGCATCGTCTGCAACGAACTCGACATTGCCGTGGCCGGTGGCCTGGAGTCGATCTCGCTGGTGCAGAACAAGCACAAGAACCTCTACCGCCTGCAGTCCGGCCTGGTGCTGGAGCGCGACCCTAGCGCCTATATCCCGATGATCGAGACTGCCGAGATCGTCGCCCAGCGCTACGGCATCAGCCGCGAGGAGCAGGATGCCTACAGCCTGCAAAGCCAGCTGCGCACTGCCCAGGCGCAGCAGGCCGGGCTGTTCGACCAGGAGCTGGCGCCGCTGCTCACCCACAAGCTGCTGCTGGACAAGGCCAGCGGCGAGAGCCGGCACGAGCCGGTGACCTTGCGCCAGGACGAGTGCAACCGCCCCGACACCAGCGCCGCCAGCCTGGCTGCATTGGAGCCGGTGTGGGGCGGTGGGCAGTGGACCGGCGCCGGGCGCTTCATCACCGCGGGCAACGCCTCGCAGTTGTCGGACGGCGCCTCGGCGGCGGTGCTGATGAATGCACGCCTGGCCGAGCAGCGTGGGTTGCAGCCGCTGGGCATCTATCGCGGCCTGGCGGTGGCGGGGTGCAAGGCGGACGAGATGGGCATCGGGCCGGTGTATGCCATTCCCAAGCTGCTCAAGCGCCATGGCTTGAAGGTCCAGGACATCGGCCTGTGGGAGCTGAACGAGGCGTTCGCCTGCCAGGTGCTGTATTGCCGGGACACCTTGGGTATCGATGACGACCGGCTCAATGTGAACGGCGGCGCCATTGCCATTGGCCATCCGTTCGGCATGTCCGGGTCGCGCATGGTCGGGCATGCGCTGATCGAGGGCAAGCGCCGCGGCGTGCGCTATGTGGTGGTGAGCATGTGCATTGGTGGCGGCATGGGTGCTGCCGCGCTGTTCGAGGTGGCCTGAGATGGGCGTGCCGACGGCGCAGCATGTTCAGGTGCTGATGCAGCGCTACGTGGCGCTGGTGGATGCGGGGGATATCGACGGCATCCTGGCGCTGTATGCCGAAGATGCCACGGTCGAGGACCCGGTTGGCACGGCGCCGCTGCAGGGGATCGCGGCCATTGCCGCGTTCTACCGCCAGGGGCTTGGGGCCATGCAGGTGTCGGCGGCGCTGACCGGGCCGGTGCGGGCGACCTGCGATGGGCAGGGCGCGGTGCCGTTTCGCGTGGTGTTTGGTGGGCGTGCGCTGGATGTGATCGATGTGATGGCGTTTGATGAGCGGGGGTTGATCCGCAGCATGAAGGCGTATTGGAGTGAGGTTAACGTCGGGGCGCAATGAGCTCGCTGCTTGGGGGGATTTGAGGGCCCTATCGCCGGCAAGCCGGCTCCCACAGGTACGTCACTATTCTTGAGGGCAGCGGGGTGTAAAGGACCCTATCGCTGGCAAGTCAGCTTCCACAGGTACACCACTGTTCTCGAGGGCAGCGGGGTACTTGTGGGAGCTGGCTTGCCAGCGATAGGGCCAGCCCAGGCAAAAGCGATTTCATATCGCACTGCCGTCAACCCTGCAGGTGCTTGTTCTGCGTGCGCCCACTCTCGTAATAGGCCTTGAGGTTTTCACCAATCTCCCGCACCACCTTGTCGAACGCCCGGCCCAGCAGCCATTCGGCCAACCGCCCGCCGCGCAGTCGGTAATGCAGGCTGGTGCTGATTCTGCAGCTAGCCCCCGAGCCCTCCAGCCAATACCTGAAACTGGCCTGGCGAAACGGAAACGGCGCGCCGGCATTGCCCTTGTGCAACACCAGCACGAACCCTGCGCCGTCCTCCCACTGCACCACGCTTTCATCCAGCCACTGCCCACCCTTGCGCATGACCCGGCGGCTGGCGCCCATGCCCTCGCGGGCGCCGGGGTGGAACTGGCTGCCGGTCAACCCCGGCACATAGTGCGGGGCCAGGCTGAGGTCGCGCAGCTTGCTCCAGGCCTGGTCGCGGGTCAGGTTCAGGGCCACGGTGTGGCGAGCGATGCGGTTCATGTGCAATCTCCAGGTTCAGTGGGCATTCGCCGCATCGAGAAATGCCGGGCGTTCACCGCCGCCGTGCACGGCCAGGTCGGCGCCGCTGACGTAGCGGGCCAGGGGCGAGGCGAGGTAGAGGCAAGTGTCGCCGATGTCGTCAGGCTCGGCCAGGCGCCCCAGGGGGATGGTCGCCGCCACCTGGGCCACGGCGTGGTCGTCGCCGTAGTGCAGGCCGGCCTGTTTGGTGAGGATCAGCCCGGCAGTCACTGCATTGACCCGCACCTTCGGTGCCCATTCCACGGCCAGCGAGCGGGTGAGGTTGAGCAGCCCGGCCTTGGCGGCGCCATAGGGGGCGGTGCCGGGGGAAGGGCGGGTGGCGCTGACGCTGCAGATGTTGATGATGCTGCCGCCCTCGGGCTGTGCCTGCATCACCCGGTTGGCCAGCTGGCAGAGGTTGAGCGGAGCCAGCAGGTTGAGGCGGATGATCGACTCGGAGAAGCGCGGCGAGGCACTGGCCGCATCGGCATAAGGCGCGCCCCCGGCATTGTTCACCAGCACATCGAGGCGGCCGAAGCGTTCCAGGATGCTGCCCATCAAGCGCTCCAGCTGCTCCACATCGCGCACGTCGCAGGGCAAAAACAGCGCCTCGCGGCCAGCGCGCGCCGGCAGCCGCTCCGGGGCCTGGCGGCCGCAGATCACCACGTGGGCGCCGCACTCCAGGAATCGCCGGCTGATGCCTCTGCCCACGCCCTTGCCACCGCCGGTGACCAGGACGACTTTGTCGTGAAAGCTCAAGGGGTCGTGCATGGGGAAGCCTTGTCGTCAGGGAAATGCCCCGATCCTAGGCGCCGCTGGGGCTCGGGCCTACGTCCAAAGGGACTATTGCCCCCGCGTAGTCCTCTCGGACGATGTTGCGCCGCAGCCCCCTCTGAATAATTCCGGCACAACAATGAGCCGGGAGGTTTCCCCATGGGCGCACCAGCGCAAGGGCACAAGGTCACGCTAGCCAGCGGCCTGCAGCTGCACTACCACGACACAGGCATAGGCGAGCCGGTCGTCTTCATCCACGGCAGCGGCCCCGGCGCCAGCGGGCACAGCAATTTCAAGCACAACTACCCGGCCTTCGCCGCCGCCGGCCACCGCGTGATCGTGCCCGACCTGCCTGGTTACGGGGCGTCCGACAAGCCGCTGAGCGACTACACCCTGGACTTTTTCGTCGACGCCCTGCTGGGCCTGCTCGATGCCCTGGACATCCCGCGCTGCACCCTGGTGGGCAACTCCCTGGGCGGCGCCATCGCCATCGCGATCGCCCTGCGCCACCCCGAGCGGGTCGCCCGCCTGGTGCTGATGGCCCCCGGCGGGCTGATGGACAAGGCCCAGTACTACCTGCAGATGGAAGGCATCCAGCGCATGGCCGCCGCGTTCGCCAGCGGTGAGCTGCGCGATGCCAGCGGCATGAAGCGCCTGCTCAGCCTGCAACTGTTCGACCCGGCGCAGATCGACGACGAAACCGTGGCCGAGCGCGTGGCGGTGGTCGCCGAGCAGCCCCCTTGCGTGCTCTCGACCATGGACGTGCCGAACATGGCCGAGCAGGTGGCGCAGCTGGCCTGCCCGATCCTCGGCTTCTGGGGCATGGACGACAAGTTCTGCCCGGCCTCCGGCGCGCAGACGCTGATGCAGGCCTGCCAGCGCATCCGCTTCGTGCTGCTGAGCGAGTGCGGCCACTGGGTGATGGTCGAGCACCGCGAGCTGTTCAACCGCGAGTGCCTGGCGTTTCTCGCGGAGGGCCGGCCATGACCGCGCAGCTTCGCCAGCACTACGGCGACGAGCTCTACCAGGCCCTGACCGAGGGCCAGACCCTGGCGCCGTTGACCGAACGCTGGCCAGACATGACCCTCGAGGATGCCTACCACATCTCCCTGCACAGCATGCAGCGCCGGGTGGCCGCCGGCGACCGGGTGATCGGCAAGAAGATCGGCGTCACCTCGGCCGCCGTGCAGCGCATGCTCGACGTGCACCAGCCGGACTTCGGCTTCATCACCCGCAGCATGGCCTTCGACGACGGTGCCGACATTTCCCTGGCCGAACAGCGCCTGATCCAGCCACGCGCCGAAGGCGAGATCGCCTTCGTGCTCAAGCACGACCTGGCCGGCCCCGGTGTGACTGAGGCCGATGTACTGGCGGCGACCGACTACGTGAGCACCTGTTTCGAGATCGTCGATTCGCGCATTCACGGCTGGCGCATCCGCATCCAGGACACGGTGGCCGACAATGCCTCCTGCGGCGTGTTCGTGCTCGGCAACCAGCGCATCGACCCACGCACCCTCGACCTGCCCAACCTGCACATG
The DNA here is from genome assembly GCF_021602585.1 of Pseudomonas faucium. GTDB lineage: Bacteria > Pseudomonadota > Gammaproteobacteria > Pseudomonadales > Pseudomonadaceae > Aquipseudomonas > Aquipseudomonas faucium. The sequence goes on along the minus strand of NZ_BQIP01000005.1, from coordinate 113,002 downwards.
CGCGTGTCGAAGAACGGCCAGCCCCTGAGCGAAGGCCTGGGCTCGGCCGTGCAGGGCAACCCGCTGACCGCGGTCGCCTGGCTGGCCAACACCCTCGGCGCCTTCGGCATCCCCTTCAAGGCCGGCGAGGTGATTCTCTCCGGTTCGCTGGTGCCGCTGGAGCCGGTGCAGGCCGGCGACCAGTTTTTCCTGACCATCGACGGCCTGGGCAGCGCCCAGGTGTCCTTCCGTGCCTGACCAAGGAGCAAGGCCATGAGCCAGAAACTGAAAGCGGCCATTATCGGCCCGGGAAACATCGGCACCGACCTGCTGATGAAAATGCTGCGCTCCGAATGGATCGAACCGGTGTGGATGGTCGGCGTCGACCCTGAGTCCGAAGGCCTCAAGCGCGCCCGCGAGATGGGCGTGAAGACCACCGCCGAAGGCCTCGACGGCCTGCTGCCGCACGTGCTGGACGACGATATCCGCATCGCCTTCGACGCCACCTCGGCCTACGCCCATGCCCGCAACAGCGAAAAGCTCAACGCGCTGGGCGTGGTCATGATCGACCTCACCCCGGCGGCCATCGGCCCGTTCTGCGTGCCGCCGGTCAACCTCAAGGCGCATGCCGCGCAGCTTGCGATGAACGTCAACATGGTCACCTGCGGCGGCCAGGCGACCATCCCCATGGTCGCGGCGGTGTCGCGCATCCAGTCGGTGGCCTATGGCGAGATCGTCGCCACGGTGTCCTCGCGCTCGGTGGGGCCGGGCACGCGGCAGAACATCGACGAGTTCACCCGCACCACCGCAGGGGCGGTGGAAAGCATCGGCCGCGCGCGGCGCGGCAAGGCCATCATCGTCATCAACCCGGCCGAGCCGCCGCTGATGATGCGCGACACCATCCACTGCCTGACCGACGACACCCCGGACCAGGACGCCATCCGCGCCTCGGTGCTGAGCATGGTCAGCGAAGTGCAGCGCTACGTGCCCGGCTACAAGCTGGTCAACGGCCCGGTGTTCGACGGCAACCAGGTGTCGATTTTCATCGAGGTGGAGGGCCTGGGCGACTTCCTGCCCAAGTCGGCCGGCAACCTCGACATCATGACCGCCGCCGGCCTGCGCACCGCCGAGATGTTCGCCGAAGAAGCCCACAAGGGCGCCCTGCAATTGCCCGCCCGTTGAGGAGAGTGACCATGAACCTGCAAGGCAAGAACGTGCTGCTGCACGACATGAGCCTGCGTGACGGCATGCATGCCAAGCGTCACCAGATCAGCATCAAACAGATGGTCGAGGTGGCCACCGGGCTGGACGCGGCCGGCGTGCCGCTGATCGAGATCACCCACGGCGATGGCCTGGGCGGCGCCTCGTTGAACTACGGTTTGCCGGCGCACAGCGACGAGGAATACTTCAGCGCGGTGATCCCACGGCTCAAGCAGGCCAAGGTTTCGGCCCTGCTGTTGCCGGGGATCGGCACCCTCGACCACCTGAAGATGGCCCATGAGCACGGCGTTTCGACCATCCGCGTGGCCACCCACTGCACCGAGGCCGACGTGTCCGGCCAGCACATCGGCATGGCGGCGAAGATGGGCCTGGACACCGTGGGCTTCCTGATGATGGCGCACATGGTCAGCGCCGATAAGCTGCTGGAGCAGGCGCGCCTGATGCAGAGCTATGGCGCCAACTGCATCTACTGCACCGATTCGGCAGGCTACATGCTGCCCGATGAAGTGAGCGAGAAGATCGCTGTGCTGCGCGCGGGCCTGGAGCCGGGGGTTGAGGTGGGCTTTCATGGCCATCACAACCTGGGCATGGCCATTGCCAACTCATTGGCGGCGATCGAGGCGGGCGCGGCGCGCATCGACGGTTCGGTCGCAGGGCTGGGCGCCGGGGCCGGCAACACGCCGCTGGAGGTGTTCGTCGCCGTGCTCGAGCGCATGGGCGTGCACAGCGGCGTGGACCTGTACCGGATCATGGATGTGGCCGAGGACCGCGTGGTGCCGATGATGGACCAGCCGATCCGCCTGGACCGCGATGCCCTGACCCTGGGCTACGCCGGGGTGTACAGCTCGTTCCTGCTGTTTGCCAAGCGTGCCCAGCTCAAGTACGGCGTGCCGGCCCGTGAGCTGCTGGTGGAGCTGGGGCGCCGCGGCACGGTGGGGGGGCAGGAAGACATGATCGAGGACCTGGCCCTGACCCTGTCGCGTGCGCGCGGGGTGCTGCCAACCTGAGGCGGGCGTTCGCTGGCGTCAGCTACGCTGCGCCAGCACCCCCATGGCCATGAAGATTGCCGCGATCGCCCGCGCTTCGTGCAGCTCGCCGCTGGCGACCAGGGCGGGGATCTGCGCCATCGGCAGGGTCAGGCATTCCAGAGGCTCGGGCTCATCGCCGGCCAGCCGGGTGCACGGGCTGAGCTGTTCGGCCAGCACCACCCGGCAGCGATGGCCCAGGTGGCCGGGCGCCAAGGTCAGGTCGCCCAGTTCGGTCAGCCGCGCACTGCGCAACCCCACCTCTTCGCCAAGCTCGCGCTGCGCCGCCTGCAGGTAGCTTTCGCCAGCCTCGGCGCCGCCCTTGGGCAGGCCGAGCAGGGTGCCTTCCACCCCCACCGCGTACTCGCGGACCATCAGCACATGCTGGGGGTCTGGCATCGCCACCAGCAGCACCGAGCGGTAACCGGTGCCGTTGAGGCGCTCGTAGATGCGGCGCTGGCCATTGCTGAACTGCAGGTGCAGCGCTTCGATCTGGAAATGGCTGCTCTTGGCCAGCAGCTCGGTCTTGAGGATGGTAGGGCTCTGGCGCATGGGGCGGGCCTCTGGCGACGGTAAGCGACAGGCCTACTATGGCGCGGCCAGGGGTGGCTGCCATCGTCCGGGCGGACGATGGCAGCCTGGGCTCAGCCGAGGGTGGCGACGCTGCGCAAGATCAGCCGCACCAGCATGGTCTGGCGGGTGACGCCGGTCTTGGAGAAGGTCGAGCGCAGGTGCGCGCGCGAGGTGTTGCGGCTGATGCCCAGTTCCTCGGAGGCTTCGTCCAGGGTCAGGCCGTTGGCCAGGAGCATGGCCAGCTGGGTTTCCGCCGGGGTGAAGTCGAACAGGGCGCGGACGATTTCCTGGGGGGCGGAGCTCTGCTGCTCCGGGTCGCTGATGAAGATCACCACGGCGGGGCATTGCTTGCCCTCGCTCCAGGCCGCCAGCGGCACCGAGCGCACGATGATGCCAAGGTCGGCACGGCCGGACGGGCGGGTGACGCGCATGGCCTCGACCACCGTGGCCTGGTTGCCCTTCTGCGAGAGCATGGCCTGGCGCACCAGGCGGCGAAACTCCTGGGTGTCGCGGGCGCTGCCGACCTGCAGGCCATCGTTGACCTGCTTGATGCCGTCCTTCTCCTGCAGCAGCCGTTCGGCCACCTGGTTGGTCTGCAGCACCTTGCCGGTTTCGTCGAGGATGATGGTGCCCACGGCCATCTGGTCGACCGCGCCGGCATACAGGTTGCGTTCGATCTCGATGCGGTTGAGCTGCATGTGCACCTTGATCGATTGCTCAAGGTGCGGGATGAAGCGCGCCAGCAGGGTTTTTTCGGCGCTGACGAAGGGCGGGTCGTCGCGCCCGCGGCTGATGCGCAGGCGGCACTGGGCGCCGTCGCTGGTGTTGATGTCCACGCCGAGGATGTGGAACACATCCACCGGCTCGAGGAAGTTGCGAAAGAATTCCGATTGCCGCAGCTCGGCTTCCGGCAGGTAGTCGCTCAGGGCCACGACCTCGCTGTTGGGCAGCCCGATGAATGGGTCCAGGGCGTAGAAGTGCTTGTTGTAGGAGTTGGTGGCTTCGCTGGAGGTGCCGTTGGTGCTGACCATCAGGCCATCCACCTGGCTGCTGGGTGGGCGCAGGATGAAGGTGACGTACTTGCTGTCGAGGAGCCGATTGAGCTGGTTGAGGAAGGTGACCCAGGGGATGTTTTCCATGGGGCCCTGATAGAGCTGACCGACCAGCTCGCTGAAGTCTTCCAGGGTGAGACTCTGCATGAAGGCGTACCGTTTATTATTATTAGCACTGGCGTCGGCGAGCATAAACGGTGTCCTTGTTTACGCGCAATGTCCTGTTACAGGCCCGATCAGCGGTCCTTTCGTAGCGCTGACCGGGTGCCAGGGGGCAGCTGTCAGGCGCGCTCGGCGCCACACACAGCAAAGTGCTTGCGGGTACGGGTTTCGTCGCCAATCAGCGCAATATCGGTGTAGAACTGCTCGTACCAGCGGCGCAGCTGGTACACCGGGCCGTCGCCGTCGCACAGCAGCGGGTTGTCGACGCGGGTCTTGCTGTGCCAGATCGCCACATCCTCGTAGAAGGCTGCCTGGGCCTGGGCGACATAGGCCTTGGCGATGGCCTGGTTGTCTTCTTCGCTCAGCCCCGGGATCTTCTTCACCAGCACGCCATAGCGCAGGGTGAAGCTGTTCAGATCGATCGGCACGTGGCAGTTGAGCAGCACCGAGTGGATTGGCTGGTCGCCCATGGCGCCGGTCATTTCGGTGATCTGGTAGGCCGGGCCGTAGTAGGTGGCGACGGTGCTCAGCACGCTGTCGCCGGAGAGCCGCGCACTGCGTGCACGCATGATCTGGGTGGCGGTGTGGCCTTCGAAGACGTTGCTGAAGGCATCGATCGGCGCGCCGTGCACGGTGTCGAAGTGGGCCATGTCGGCGATGTTGTCGATCAGCTCGCGGCAGTTGGTGTCGATCTTCAGCTCGGCGATTTCCCACGATGCCCATTGCGCGTCGTGGCAGGCATCGATGCGCGGGATGGCCTGCTCGGCGATCGGCGCGTTGCCTTCGGGGTCGTTCCACACGAACAGCAGGTGGTTCTGCTCCATGATCGGCCAGCGCTTGACCTTGGCCCGCGGCGGGATGCGCTTGGCGTAGGGGATGTCGTCGCACACGCCGTCGGCGTTCCAGCGCCAGCCGTGGAACGGGCAGCGGATGGCGTTGCCTTCGACGCAGCCGGTGCTCAGGTCGGCGCCCATGTGCGGGCAGTAGCCGTCGAGAATGTTCAGTTGGCCGTCCTCGCCCTGGAAGGCCACCAGGCGTGTGCCGAACACGTCCAGGCGGTGGGCCTTGCTGTCGCGGTAGTCGGCGGCCAGGCCCAGGCAGTGCCAACCGCGCGCGTAGCGGTCCTCCAGCAGCTTGGCTTCGATGCGGTGCAGTGTGCTCATGTTGTTGTTCTCCGGTTCTTCTCAGGGCCGCACAGGCGGCGCGGCCAACGGTACGGTGCACCCAAGCGATTCTGCCGCGCGTGGCGGGGCGGTCATCGTCTGAACGGACGATGGCCGCCGACAGCAGGGCGGATCTACTGGCAGCCATCAGCCAGTGGCAGGAGAACGTGATGGCGGGACGGGTAGCAGTGATCACCGGTGCGGCCAGCGGCATTGGCCGCGGGCTGGCCGAGCATGCGGCGCAGCTGGGCCTGCGCCTGGTGCTGGCGGATGTCGATGCGCCGCGCCTGATGGCGCTGGCCGCGCAGTTGCAGGGGCAGGGCGCCGAGGTGCTGGCGCGGGTGACCAACGTGGGCGACGCCGAGCAGATGGCGCAGCTGCGCGAGGCGGCCCTGGCGCGCTTTGCCGGCGTCGACCTGCTGTTCAACAACGCCGGCGTGATGCAGACCGGCTACAGCTGGGAAATCGACGCCGGGCAGTGGCAGCGCATCCTCGACATCAACCTGCGTGGGGTGATCAACGGCATCCGCTGTTTCATGCCCTTGCTGCTCGAGCAGGGGCGCCCGGCCCACGTGGTCAATACCGCGTCGCTGGCGGGGCTGGTGTGCAGCCCGTTGATGGCGCCGTACACCGTGACCAAGCAGGCCGTGGTGGCGCTGAGCGAAACCCTGCATTACGAGCTGGCCCAGCTGGGTGCGCAGGTTTCGGTGTCGGTGCTCTGCCCGGGCGCGGTGGCCAGCGCCATCATGGACTCCGACCCGGTCGAGGCCGGCCCGGCAGCGTCGTTCAGCGCCGCGCTCGACAGCAGCATTCGCGCCGGCATGAACCCGCGCGAGCTGGCTGCGCTGGTGTTCCAGGCCGTGGATGAAAAGCGCTTCTGGATCCTGCCGCACAAGGCGTTCAAACCAGCCCTGGAGCGGCGCCTGCGCAGCGTGCTCGACGAAACCAACCCGACTTTCGCCATGCCCGAACTTGAAGGGGACAGCCATGCCGCTCGATAACCAGATTGCCGCCGTACTGCAGGGTTTCAGCGCCCAGGGCGAGCCCGATTACGCCACCCTCGATGCCTGCCAGTACCGCCTGTATGCCGACAACCTGATGCCGCCCTTGCCAGGTGCGGGCATGGCCGAGGTGCGCGATATCGAAGTGGGCGGCGCCCAGGGCATGCTCGCCGCGCGCCTGTACCGCCCGCTGGCGCGCGACGGCCTGCCCTTGCTGGTGTTCTTCCATGGCGGCGGTTTCGTGATCGGCAACCTCGACACCCACGACAACCTGTGCCGGACGCTGGCGCTGCAGACGGGTGCGGTGGTGGTGTCGGTGGCCTATCGCCTGGCACCGCAGGCGCGCTTCCCGGCAGCGCCGCACGACTGCTACGCCGCGACCCGGTGGCTGGTGGAACATGCCCAAGCGTTGCGTGTGGACGCCGGCCGCCTGGCGGTGGCCGGCGACAGCGCCGGTGGCAACCTGGCCATCGCCGTCTGTCGCCTGGCCCGTGAGCAGGGAGGGCCGGCGATCCGCCACCAGTGCCTGTTCTATCCGGTGACCGATGCCGCGTGCGCCAGCGCGTCCTACGCCCAGTTCGCCGAGGGTTACCTGTTGTCGCGGGCCATGATGGGCTGGTTCTGGGGGCAGTACCTGGCGCATCCGCAACACGCTGAAGACCCCCTGGCTTCGCCGCTGCGCGACGACAACCTCCAGGGCCTGCCGGCCACCACCTTGCTCAGCGCCGAATACGACCCGCTGCGCGACGAAGGCGAGGCCTTTGCCGAACGCCTGCAGGCGGCCGGGGTGAGCGTGCGCCTGCAGCGCTGCGACGGCATGGTGCACGGCTTCATCAGCCTGGCGCCGTTCGTCGACGCCGCCGCGCAGGCCTTGCAGGGCGCCGCTGCGGACCTGCGCCGGGCACTGGGTTGAGGCCCGCAGGCCTCGTCCGTTTGGACGAAGCCGGCGGGCGGCGGCGGTTCTAGGCTGGCAGCTCACCCTCGTTGCGTTTAGAGGCATGGCCATGAAAACAAGAAAAGTTTGCCTGACCCTGATCGTTTCTGCCTTCGTCGCGGCCTATGTGTCGGCGATGGTCAAACCCTTGCCCCAGCGCATGGCCTTCTACTGCCAGCCTGGCTATCAGTCGTGCTACATGCCGGCGCTCGGGGCCATGCGCTTGTTGCCTTGAGCAACCGCAGCCGCCGGGCCGGCCTGCAATCGTCGCAATCGCGGCCGGTGGCCGCTCATGGAGAAGGGCATCAATGAACAATGACAATACCCATGCCGTGCGCTGGGACGCTGCCTACGACGTGGTCGTGGTCGGCTCCGGCGCCGGCGCCATGACCGCGGCGCTGCGCGCCCATGACCACGGCCTGACGGTGCTGATGGTGGAAAAGGCCGCCGAGTACGGCGGCACCACGGCGATCTCCGGCGGCGGCATCTGGGTGCCCTGCAACGCGCAGATCGAAGGCCTGGGCGGCAGCGATTCACCCGAGCAGGCGCGGGCCTACCTGCGCGCCACGGTTGGCGAGGACTACGACCCCGCCCGCATCGACGCCTACCTGGAGCACGGCCCGAGGATGGTCGGCTACCTGGCCGCCCGCGCCCAGACGCACTTTCACGCCGTTGCGCGTTACCCCGACTACTACCCCGAGCGCGACGGCGGCAAGTCGGGCTACCGCACCATGGAGCCGGCCATCTTCGATGCGGCCCGCCTGGGCGATGAATTCCAGCGCCTGCGCGCCTCGTCGCCAGCCACCCTGATCGCCGGGCGCATCGCCATGACCCAGGTAGAGGCGCACACCATCGTCACCAAGGAGCCCGGCTGGCTGTGGCTGACGGCGCGCCTGGGCCTGCGTTACCTCGCCGACCTGCGCTGGCGCCGGCGCACCCCGCGCGACCGCCGCCTGACGCTGGGCAACGCCCTGGTCGCGAGCTTGCGCGCAGCGATGCAGGCCAGGGGGATCGAGCTGTGGCTGCAAACGCCGATGCGCAGCTTGTGCAGCCAGGGCGGCAAGGTCACCGGGGTGGTGCTCGAACGCCAGGGCCGGGCGGTGAACGTGCAGGCCACTGCCGGTGTGATCCTCGGCTGCGGCGGCTTCGAGGCCGACCAGCTCATGCGCGAGCAGTATTTGCCCGGCCCCACCAGCGCCCAATGGACGGCAGCGCCACCAATCAACAGCGGCGACGGCATCCGCGCAGGCCTTGAGCTGGGTGCCGATGTGGCGCTGATGAGCCATACCTGGGGCGCGCCGACCGTGCACGTTCCCGGCGAGGAAAAGCAGCGGGCGCTGTTCGTCGAGCGGGCGTTCCCGCGCTGCATCATGGTCAATGGCCAAGGCCAGCGCTTCGTCAACGAGGCGGCGCCTTACCCGGACATCATCTACGCCATGTACGCCGACCAGGCGCGCAACGGCGCCAACGTGCCTGCCTGGTTGATCTTCGATGCCGAGTACCGCAAGCGCTACCCGTGCGGCGTGCTGCTGCCAGGCACGGTGCAGCCGGACAGCAAGATCCCTGATGGCTGGCTGGACAAGGTGATCTACCGCGCCGACAGCCTGGCCGCGCTGGCCGCCAAGATCGGCGTGGATGCCCAGGGCCTGGCGCAGAGCGTGCAGCGCCTCAACCAGCAAGCCGCCAAGGGCGTGGACACCGATTTTGGCAAAGGGGACAGCCTGTTCGACCGCTACTACGGCGACAGCCACTGCCGGCCCAACCCCTGCCTCGGCCCGCTGGAGCGGGCACCGTACTACGCGCTGCGCATCGATGCGGGCGAGCTGGGTACCAAAGGCGGCTTGCGCACCGATGCGCAAGCGCGGGTGCTGCGCCCGGACGGTTCGCGGATCGAAGGGTTGTACGCGATCGGCAATACCAGTGCGGCGTTGATGGGCAAGACCTATCCGGGCCCGGGTTCGACCATTGGGCCGGCCATGACCTTTGGCTACATCGCGGCCAATCATCTGGCGCAGGCGATAGGGCAGGGGCAGCCTGAAGTGGCCGCCGAAGCGGGCCTGCACTGAACCTTGTGCGCCCCGATCACGGGCCTGGTGCGTGATCGCGGCAGCGCCGTACCGGCCTGATCGTCACGGCGCTGTCATGCCCGCCTGCTAGGTTGCTGGTCCCGTCTCGCGGCGATAAAGGAAAGCCAAACGGTGTACCCAGGCACAACCCGCAAGTCATTCATGCTCCGCTCCGCCAACATGCGCAGCGACGACTTCGCCGCGCTGTTCACCCAGCTGCACGGCAACCTCTACAGCGACCTGCCACGCCTGGCGCAGGACATTGTCATCAGCGGTGTCTACGGCCGTTATGAAGGCATGAGCGTGCGGCGCATGCAGTACCAGGGCGACTTCACCTTCGTGCTGCCCACCCCGCAGGATGAAATCACCTTCGTGCTGCCCACGGCCGGCAAGATCGTTTTCGATCACCGCGGCGAGTCGATTGGTGGTGCCCAGGTGGGCCTGGCCGTCGACAAGCAGGAGTTGCGCTCCATGCGCTTTGCCGAGGGCCATGCCCAGTGCGGCATGTCGCTGCGCCGCGGGTTGTTCGTGGAGCGGCTGGTGGCGTTGCTGCAGCGGCCATTGGCAGAGCCGGTGCGTTTTGCCCCGGTGGTGGACCTCAGGTTGCCGGCGTTCCAGGGCATCCGCGCGTTGCTCGAAATGGCCACCGGCAACGCGTTCGATCAGCTGCTCAACAGCGGTTTGCTGATGCCCCAGCGCTTGCAGGACATGCTGGTGGATGCGCTGCTCGAAGCCTGGCCGCACAACTACAGCGAGGCGCTGCGCAGGCCCACGCCATCGCTTGCGCCGCGCCATGTGAAGCTGGCGATGGGGTATATCCGCGAGCATCCTGCCAGCCCTGTCAGTGGCACTGAGCTGGCGGCGTTGGCCAATGTCAGCTTGCGCGCGCTGCAGGAAGGGTTTCGGCGTTTTGCCGGTACCTCGATCGTCGGCTTTCAGCGCCAGGTGCGCCTTGAACTGGCGCGCAAGGTGCTGGCAAGCGAGGCAGGTGGGTCGGTGGCGGAGGTGGCCTTGCAGCATGGCTTCAGCAATGCCGGGCGGTTCACCCAGTATTTCCAGCAGGCCTTCGGGGTGAGCCCGGCGCAGGTCAGACGCGGGCACTTGTAGGAGCGGATTTATCCGCGATGGCGTCGGTGAATCTACCGGCGCTATCGCGGATAAATCCGCTCCTACAGGGGCGTGCAAGATCAGAAGGCGTAGCTGGCCTTGAGGCTGCCGCTCACGCCATGGCTGTCGCCACCGCTCAATGCCGCCACTTCGGCGCCGACGCTCAGCGCGCCGAGGTTGGCCATCAGGTTCACGCCGGCGTTGAACTGGTCGCGGTTGTCGAAGGCGGCGCGTTGTTCGATATCCAGCCCCAGCAGGTGGCCATCGCTGTCGACCTGGTGGTCGCCCAGGGCGTGGTCGTAGCCCACTTCGATGCCCGGCACCAGTTGCCAGCTACCCACGGGAATCGCGGCAAACGATGCCTTGAGGTTGGTGAAGGCACTGCGCCGGGTTTCTTTCAGGTCGTCCACCTGCAGCGCCAACTCGCTGCCTTTTTCGGTGAACCCGGAAAGGTCGACGCGGCTGACCCGCACCCCCAGGCTCGGCTCCAGCACCAGGCCGCTGGTATTCATGCGATAGCCCAGCGCCAGGCTGCCGCCGGCCAGGGTGCCGTGGCTGTCGCCCTTGGCCGTGCCCAGGCCGCCGCCGAGCTCGCGCTTGCTGCTGTAGTCCAGGTAGCCGGCGCTGGCGTTGGCGTCGATGAACAGGCCTTGCTCCAGGCTGCCCGGGGCGAAGCGCGCACCCAGGCGCAGGAAGGTCAGGTCGGTGTCGGCCTCGCCGCCCGCACCGCCGACGTTGCCCTGGCTGTAGCCGACGCCGGCATGGGCGCTGAGCTGTTCGGAGAAGCGCTGGGTCATGCCGATCATCAGGCCTTGACTGTGCTCGTTGCTGCTGGCGGCGTGGGCCGAGCCGTCGGTGCCCAGGTAGCCGGCCAGTGCGGTGCTCCACAGGCGCGACTGGCCGACCTTGAGATCGCTGCCATCGGCAAACGGCGCCGCTGCGCGGTCGATCATGCTCGCCTGGCGCAGCAGGGAGCTGGCGGCATCGGCGTGCACCTGGCCGCCGACGGTGGCCTCGACGCCGCCCAGGGTGCCGGCGTCGATGGCCGACTGCAGGTAGTAGTTGTAGGCGCTGTAGGTGCCGGACAGTGCGCTGTCCTGCAACTGGCCGAGCAGGCGCGCACCGGCAGCGGCGTTGCCCTGCAGGCCGGCCTCGCCGGGCAGGGTGTTGTAGCGCACCATCTTGCCGCGCAGCACGTAGATGGTTTCCTGGCTCAGGCCCAGGCCCTGCTTCAGGTAGTTGTCCATGCTGCCGTACTCGGCGGTCACCTGGTCCAGGCCCGCCTGCAGGTAGCTGGCGTCGACACCGATCAACGGCGCGTAGATGGCGGCCATGCTCGGCGGCATGTGCGCCAGGGTCGCGGCCATGCGGGCGGCGGTGTAGTCGTTGGTGGCCAGGTAGTTTTGCATGATCGTGGCGTCATCGACCCCGGCGATGCTCTGCAGCACCGCCGCCGTCCAGCCGGTGCGGTCCTTGCCGGCGGTGCAGTGGAACACCGCCGCGCCGTCGGCGCTGGCCAGTTCGTTGAACAGCTGGGTGAATTGCCCGCGCATGCCGGCGTCGCTGACGAAGGCGCGGTTGGTTTCCTCCATCATGGCCCGTGCCTGGGCGGCGCTGGTGAACGCCATGTCGGTGATGTTCGCGCCCGAGGTGGTGCTGCCGATGATATCGATGTTGGTGTAGCGGGCACCGGCCGGCAGGGTGTCGGGCGTGGCGGCGATTTCGCTGGGGGTGCGCAGGTCGAACACATCGCTGATGCCCAGGCCGTTGAGCACAGCCAGGTCGCCGGCAGTCGGGGTCAGGGCGTTGGAGCGGTAGAACACCCCGCCGCGCATCACGCCGTCGTGGCTTGTGTGGTAGGCGGTGGTGGTGCCGGCGACATCGCGAAAGTTGTCCATGCCGGCCAGGCGCGGGGTGTTGAGGGTATCTGCGGCGTGGGCGGCGGAGACGGCGAGGGTGAGCAGGGGCAGGGAAAGGAGCAGACGTTGCGACACGGAATTGGCCTCGAGAGGGGAGTGGGTGTGGCTACTCTCGCCAGGCTAGATGAAACTTAATGTTACTAAACGAGGCCCCATGGCAAAGCCTGCGCGATGTGTCCGGGGCGTGCGTGATCTGTCTGCAAATGGCCGCAATTACTTGAAGAATTGGCTCGGGGTGATGCCGAACTGGCGCTTGAACATGCTGGCGAACGCGCTGGGGCTGTCATAGCCCAGGGTGCCGGCCACATCGATGATGCGCTCGCCCAGGGCGATGCGTTCCAGTGCCTGCATCAGCCGCGCCTGCTGGCGCCACTGGCCGAAGGTCATGCCGGTTTCCTTGCGGAACAGGCGCTGGATGGTCTTTTCGTCGATGCCCAGGTGCAGGCCCCAGTCGGCCACCGTGGAGGGGTCGTGCGGCCGGTGCTGCAGCGCCGTGCAGATCGCTTGCAGGCGCGGGTCGCTGGGCTGCAGCAGCTTCAGCGGCAGGGTCGGCAGCACGCTGATTTCATCGAGGATCAGGCGCATGATGCGCGCCTCGCGCGAGTCTTCGACGAAAGGCCCGGTGAAGTCCACCGAGGCCTTGATCAGTTCGCTGAGCAACGCCGAGATGCTGATGGCCTTGCTCTGGCGCGGCAATTGCGCGGCCGCGTCGGGGCGCACGAACACGCTGCGCATCTTCACATCGCCAACGCAGCGGATGGCGTGCACCTGGCCGCAGGGCATCCAGATGCCGCGGCTCGGTGGCACGGTCCAGCGCTCGGCCTGGGACTCGACGATCATCAGGCCCTTGATGGCGTAGATCAGCTGGTGCTTGGCATGCGAGTGCGGCGCGATGTACCAGTCCGGCGGGTAGTCGGTGGCGCGGCTGCCCACCTCCCAGGACCATTCGTCCACCTCCACCAGCATGTCTTTCAAGGGCTTGACCATGGTGCTCCCGTAGCGCCGCAATACTGCGCCGGCATCTTAGCAGCAGGTGGCCGGCCGCGCCTTGGAGCGGGTCGCCGGCAACAGTGCGGTGGCCAGCCCGAGCAGCGGCAGGAAGGCGATCGCCTGGTACACCCACTCGATGCCGTGGCGGTCGGCCAGCTCGCCGAGCCCGGCGGCGCCGATGCCGCTGATGCCGAACATCAGGCCGAACATCACCCCCGAGACCATGCCGACCCGGCCCGGCACCGCCTCCTGGGCATACACCACCAGGGCGGCGAACGCCGAGGACATGACCAGGCCGATGAGCACCGCCAGCACCGCCGTCCAGGCCAGGTTGGCGTGGGGCAGGGCGAGGGCGAAGGGCGCCACGCCCAGGAACGACACCCAGATCACCGCCTTGCGCCCGATGCGGTCGCCCACCGGCCCGCCGGCGAAGGTGCCCAGGGCCACGGCGGCGAGGAACACGAACAGGTACAGCTGGCTTTGCTGCACGCTCAGGCCGAAGTGCTCGATCAGGTAGAAGGTGAAGTAGTTGGTGAACGAGGCGATGTAGACGAACTTGGCGAACATCAGCACCGCGATCACTCCCACTGCGCGCCACATGGCGCCCTTGGACAGCCCCGGGGCCTGCTGGCCGGCGAAGGTCTTGAGCCGGGTCTGGCCGTGGCGCACGGTCCAGCCGGTGACCCGCAGCAGCACGCACACTGCCAATGCGGCGGCGAGCATGAACCAGGCGATGGCCGACTGGCCGTGGGGGATGATGATGGCGGCGGTCAGCAGCGGGCCGATCGCAGAACCGGTGTTGCCGCCCACCTGGAAGGTCGATTGCGCGGTGCCGAAGCGCCCGCCGGAGGCCATCCGCGCCACCCGCGAGGCTTCGGGGTGGAAGGTGGCGGAACCGACGCCGACCACCGCCGCGGCCACCAGCAGCATGCTGTAGCTGTCGGCGAAGGCGAGCAGGGCGATACCGACCAGGGTGACCAGCATGCCGGCGGGCAGCAGGTAGGGTTGGGGGTGCTTGTCGGTGTACATGCCCACCCAGGGCTGCAGCAGCGAGGCGGTGACCTGGTAGACCAGGGCGATCCAGCCGATCTGGGCGAAGCTCAGCGAGAAGTCGCTCTTGAGCATCGGGTAGATCGAAGGCAGCACGGCCTGGATCAGGTCGTTGAGCAGGTGGGCGAAGGCGGCGGCACCGACGATGCTGACCAGAAAGCCTTGGGGCTGGTCGGTGGCTGTGGAGGGCGAGGCCAAGGTGGCGGCTGGAGTCGTCATGGGCGAGGCTCTTTTTCGAGTGATGGCAAGGCATTGCGGCTGGAGGATAGCCAGCGCTGCTTTTGTCTGTCTCACGTCGAACAGGCACCCACTAGCGCGTTTCGGACATCGGGGTGCGGTGTGGCCCTATCGCCGGCAAGCCGGCTCCCACAAGCACAGCGCAGCACCTGTGGGGGCCGGCTTGCCGGCGATAGGGCCGCACCTGCCTTGCAGATCGTAGCGGTATCGGCACCGGCTAGAGCGGCAAGCCTTTCCTGCCCATCCACTTGAGCAGCGCGGCGATCGGTACGCGGCGGTGCACTTCGTGACGTTGCAGTGCATCGCCGTTGCCATAGCGCTCGCGGTAGCGGCTGACGATCAGATCGCGACCATCATCCGACACCCGCGCCTCCAGTTCATGCAAAAGCGCTTGCTCTGCGCCACTCTCAAGGCGGCGGAACAGCAGCACTGGAGGCTGTAGTACGTCATTCATCGCGGTTCAGCTCCAGATAATGCGGTGGCCATTCAGGCTGGCGGTAAAGTTGTGCATGCAGGGGGGCGTGAAGTCCGGCACGTGCTTGCAGCCATGGGTGGCTGGCGCCAGTGCCTGGGCGTCGACGCTGCGGTTGAAGGCGAAGATGGCGCGGTTGGCCGGTTCGGCCGGGTCGCTGGTCTGGTAGGCGGTTTGCCCGTAGCCATTGGACGGTGGCCGCTGCAGGTAGCCTCCGGCCGCCAGGAGGGTCAAGGCAAGTACCGAGTTGCGGGCTGAAAACCAAGCAGAAAATGACAGAGGCATAAGGCTCATTCCAGGCAAGAACTGCTGCCAATGCTGCAGGTGATTGATTGCCCGCGAATGTCCGAAATATCTCCGCGTGGACACTTTATTGCGTTGTTGAAATATATGACGGATGCCTGAAGTTGGCTTTACAGTACGCCTTATTTACCTCTGTTCGCGGTGCCCGGCGTGAGTCATTTGCTGATTGTCGACGATGATGTCGAAGTGCTCGATCTGTTACAGAAATTCCTCCGCCAACACGGCTATGACGTCGATGTGGCCGCTGATGGCGACGGGCTTTGGCAGGCGCTGGAGCGGCGCGTGCCGGACCTGGTCATTCTCGATGTGATGCTGCCCGGCGACAGTGGCCTGGTGCTGTGCCAGCGCCTGCGCGCCGAATACCAGGTGGCGGTGATCATGC
Source organism: Pseudomonas faucium (assembly GCF_021602585.1). Taxonomy (GTDB): domain Bacteria; phylum Pseudomonadota; class Gammaproteobacteria; order Pseudomonadales; family Pseudomonadaceae; genus Aquipseudomonas; species Aquipseudomonas faucium. The sequence goes on along the minus strand of NZ_BQIP01000005.1, from coordinate 97,366 downwards.
TGACCGCCATGGGCGAGTTGAGCGATCGGGTGGTGGGCCTGGAGCTGGGCGCGGACGACTACCTGACCAAACCCTTCGCCGCCCGCGAGCTTCTGGCCAGGGTGCGCGCGGTGCTGCGCCGGGCGGGCGAAACGGCGCCCGGGCCTGTGGGCAACCCACGTACTGTGCTTGAGTTTTCCGGCTGGCAGCTGGATGTGCTGCGGCGCGAGCTGCGTTCGCCGGAAAACGTGATGATCCCCTTGTCCAACGGTGAGTTCGAGCTGTTGCTGGTGTTCGCCGAGCACCCTCGGCGGGTGCTCAGCCGCCAGCAGCTGCTGGACCTGGCCCGGGGCGAGGCGCACGAGGCCTATGACCGCAGCATCGATGTGCAGGTGAGCCGGCTGCGCCGCAAGCTTGAAACCGATGGCGGCAGCGAGCCGTTGATCCGCACCTTGCGCAATGCCGGCTACCTGTTCACTGCCAACGTGAACAAGCGATGAGCTGGCTGGCCTGGGCGCGCAAGGCCTTGCCGCGGCCACGCATCACCATCGCCCGCTGGATCGCCCTGACCACCTTGGCGGCGATGCTCAGCCTGCTGTTGCTCAAGGGCTTGTTCAGCCTGCTGCTGAGCGTGTGGGCGCAGCCGCCGTTGCTCGAAAGCGGGCTGATCGAAAAGATCGCCACCGTGACGCGCATGGTCGATGCAGCGCCGGTGGCGCAGCGTTCGACCATCGCCCGTGCCGCAGGCGATGCGTCGTACAGCGTGCAGTGGCTGCGCCAGCGTGAGGAATCTGGCTTGCCCGTGCGGGTCGAAAAGGACTTTCACAAAGGCGCGACCATGCTGCGCGCCCTGTTGAACCGCCAGCAGGTGCAGATCGAGGTGTTCGGCCCTGCGGACTTCCCCGCCCAGGCCACGCCACGCGGTTATGCCCTGCTGATCCAGCTTGCGGACGCTTCGTGGATACAGTTTCACGTGCTCGACCGCAGCTGGGGGCTGGATGAGCTGCCGCGCAACCTGATCATCCTGACCCTGATGCTGATCTCCAGCCTGGCGGTGGCCTGGTTCGCCGCGCGTTACCTGGCCGACCCGCTGGAGCGCTTCGCCCAAGGCGCACGGCGCTTCGGCAAGGACTTCAACGCCCCGCCGATCCCGGTGGTCGGCCCCCACGACCTGCGCCAGGCCATCCTTGCGTTCAACGCCACCCAGGCCCAGCTCAAGCATTTCATCGACGACCGCACGCAAATGCTGGCGGCGATCTCCCACGACCTGCGCGCGCCGCTCACGCGCATGCGCCTGCGCGGCGAATTCATCGAAGACGCCGAACTGCAGGCGAAGATGTTCAAGGACGTGGACGAGATGCAGGCGATGGTCGACGCTGCGCTGCAGTTCTTTCGCGATGATGCGCGGCTGGAGCCGGTGACGGCGTTCGACCTGGGCGGGCTGCTGCTCACGGCCATCGACGATTTCAAGGATGCGGGGGTGGATGTGGGCTACAGCGGGCCGCAGCGCTGCGTCTATGTCGGCCGACCGATCGGCATCAAGCGGGTGGTGGTGAACCTGCTCGACAACGCGGCCAAGTACGGCCGCGAGCCTGCAGTGCAGCTCACGGTGGAGGCCGAGCAGATCGTCATTCGTGTGCTCGACCGCGGCCCGGGCATCGCCGAGCACCTGCAGGCGCGGGTGTTCGAGCCGTATTTTCGCATCGAAGGCTCGCGTAACAAGGACACCGGTGGCGTGGGCCTGGGCCTGCCGGCGGCACGCGCCATCGTGCTCGAGCAGGGCGGCAGCATGACCCTGGCCAACCGCCCGGTGGGCGGGCTCGAGGTCAAGGTCACGCTGCCTGTCGGCTGATGTTGGTCAGAGGCCCAGGTCGCTGAGCCCGGGGTGGTCATCCGGGCGCCGGCCCAGGGGCCAGCGGAACTTGCGCTCGGCCTCGGCGATCGGGTGCTCGTTGATGCTCGAATGGCGATGCTGCATCAGGCCATCGTCGGCAAACTCCCAGTTCTCGTTGCCATAGGCACGGAACCACTGGCCGCTGTCGTCGTGGTACTCGTAGGCGTAGCGCACGGCGATGCGGTTGCCGGTGAACGCCCACAGCTCCTTGATCAGGCGGTATTCCAGTTCGTGGTTCCACTTGCGTTGCAAAAAAGCCTCCACCTGCGCACGGCCCCGTGGAAACTCCACGCGGTTGCGCCACACGGTATCGGCGGTGTAGGCAAGTGCCACCTTGGCGGCATCGCGGCTGTTCCAGCCGTCTTCGGCCAGGCGGACCTTTTCGATGGCGCTTTCGCGGGTGAAGGGGGGCAGCGGGGGGCGGGACATGGGTACGCTCCTTGGCAGGATGAATATCAAGGAGCGTAGTGCCGGGAGGGTCGAAGTGTGAAGGTGGGCGTAGAGCACTTCAAAATTGCGCCTAGCGGAACAATGCTGCAATGCCCTCAGAGCGTCACTCGGCGCCCACTTCAGCCATATAGGCGCCGAAGAACCACTCGGGTATTTCTTCGCAACGATACTCGAGCTGGGTACCGTCAGTGATCTCCGCTAGCCAGATGGCACGTTCCCCCGAGTTATCGAAAACATAAGCGCGATCGCTGCATGCAATGGCATTCGGCAGCAAAGCCAACGCTCTTGTGTAGCGTTTGCGTATCAGGTCAGGCCTGACTGGATGGCCGCCTTGCTGAACTCGGATTTCGACGCGATCGATGTTGATGTCGGGGTTTTCTGTGGACACGAAATAGAGATAGGTGCGGTAGCCTCGCGATTGCGCCTGTTGCATGAACGCGATCTTGCTCGGGTGCGACATGACTGTTTCAAAACTTAAGCTGATACCTTTTTCCAACAGCTGGTGGCGAATAAAGTCCGATGCGACCGAAGCAAGGTAAGAGTCGACTTCGACTGCTCGGTAATCAATCCGGTTGCCAAGCATTCTGAGCTTTACGGACTGTTCGGCCAGGTGTTTTTGCTTGATCAGGTAATGGTCGATATGGAACCTGAGCAGTTCGTGCAAGGTGGTTTTGATTTCAAAGGGCGAAAGGTCGATGAAGCCAGTGGTCCTCGCTTCATTTTCCAATTCGTCCGCGTTCACGAATAGCTGCGTCAAGGTAGGTGGCATTTCGGCCTTGATAGTACTTTTGCCGGAACCATTCGGACCTGCAAAAACCCTCAGCCTAGGCACCTTCACCCGTCGAGCTCTCCTTGGCCTTGCGCACAGTGATGACTTCGCCCAACTTGACCTTGCGGCGGGCCTTGGCCTTGGCCACTACGGTTTTTTCTCCGTCGCTGGAAACGCGTACAAGATTGCCATCGTCGGTGCACAGTACGCCTTGCTCGCGTATCTGCAGGGCACGCACATGCGCGCAGTAGGTGGCATCACTGGCCCAGCGAGGCACTTGCTGCTCCAGTGCATCGGTTTGAGCTTCTGAAGGGGTATCAGCTTTTTTAGCCACTATGATGGACCTCCGAGCATGCTGTAACAGGTTACAGACATTGAGGGCATCATAGCGCTGGAGAGGCAAAATCACATTAGAGAGCAGCATTGCGGTAATCCTCGAGAAAGGCGGCGCAAAAGAGCCTCGCACAGAATGAGCATCGCGTTTTCGCCTTTCCCTGTAGTCCATTTCTGACTATCGCCCGTTGGCGTTTCTCGGCGCCCCGGCTAGTGTCAAGGAATTGTCCCGCGAGGCGCGAAGCATGAACAGGACGTCCAGCGCAGCGATCGGCTTGCTGATCGCAAGCCTTGCCGCATCGGCGGCGGAAACTGAGCGAGAAGGGGATTACTGGTACGTGCAGACCAGCGCCTACACCCGGCACTGGAGCCATGACCCCGAGCACAACAACCACCAGGAGCTGATCGGCATCGAGCGGGTGTACACCGATGGGCTGCTGTGGGGCGCGGCGACCTTCAAGAACTCGTTCTACCAGCGCTCCTACTACGGCTACCTGGGCAAGGTCTGGGAAAATCCGCAGTATCCCGTTTACGCCAAGTTGAGCGCCGGGTTGATCGAGGGTTACAAGGGCGAATACGACGACAAGATCCCGCTCAACCACTTTGGCGTTGCGCCCGTGATCATTCCATCGTTTGGCGCCCATTGGGGGCCGGTGGGGGCGGAGTTCGTGGTATTGGGTGCAGCCGCGGGGATGGTCAATGTGGGGTTGAGGTTCTGAGGCTGCAGGGCAGCCTCAGTGCGTTGTGCCTCAGGCTGCGTTGGGCAGGGCCTTGTCGGCCACCTTGCCGCGCCCGCCCAGCCACACCAGCAGCAGGCCGGCGGCGGCCAGCACGCCGCCGGCCATCGGCACCGCCGCATAGCCCAGGTTCAGGCTGATCACGCCGCCCCCCAGGGCCGCCCCCAGGGCGTTGCCCAGGTTGAACGCGCCGACGTTGATCGACGAGGCCAGGCCCGGCGCCTCGGCGGCGGCGGTCATCACCCGCATCTGCAGCGGCGGCACCACGGCGAAGGTGAACACGCCCCACACCAGCAGGGCGATGGCCGCGCCGATGTGGCTGCCGAGCACCAGCGGCATCAGCAGCATGATCAGCGCCAGGGTGCCGAGGAAAATGCGTGCGGCGCCGTCCAGCGACCAGTCCGCCAGGCGCCCACCGAGGCTGTTGCCCAGGGTGAAGCCGACCCCGATCAGCACCAGGCCAAGGGTGACGAAGCTGTCCGAAGCCCCCGTCAACTCGGCCAGCACCGGTGCCACGTAGGTATACAGGGTGAACATGGCCCCGGCGCCGAGCACGGTAGTGGCCATCGCCAGCAGCACGTTGGGCCGGGCAATCACCGCCAGCTCCTTGCGCACCTGCGGCACGCTGCCGCGCTCACCCTTGGGCAGGGCGTACCACAGCGCGGCCATGGCCAGCAGGCCGAGCACCGCGGTGCCGGCGAAAGCCATGCGCCAGCCGACCTGCTGGCCGACCCAGGTGGCCGCCGGCACGCCGCCGATGTTGGCGATGGTCAGCCCCATGAACATGGTCGCCACGGCGCTGGCCTGCTTGTCCTTGGGCACCACGCTGGCCGCCACCACCGCGCCCAGGCCGAAGAAGGCGCCGTGGTTGAGGCTGGTGACCAGGCGCGAGGCGAGCAGGGTGTAGTAGTCCGGCGACAGCGCCGACAACAGGTTGCCAAGGGTGAAGATGGCCATCAGCGCCATCAGCGCGGCGCGCTTGCCGAAGCGGCTGAACAGCAGGGTCATGATCGGCGCGCCGACCATCACGCCGACGGCATAGGCGGTGATCAGCATGCCGGCGCTGGGGATGCTCACATCCACGCCTTGGGCGATCACCGGCAACAGGCCCATCGGGGTGAACTCGGTGGTGCCGATGCCGAAGGCGCCGATGGCCAGGGCGAAGAGGACCCGTTTGGGAGAAAGCGTGCTCATCAGGAGCTCCGGTCTAAAGGTGGAAGGGGGGCTGCCGTGCAGGCCGGGCCCATCAGTCCCAGGCTGGGGCGAGATTGGCCGGGCTGACTTCCCGCCCGTTGCGCTCCAGGGTGGCGATCTGCGCCATGTCCTCGGCGTCCAGGCGCAGGCTGCGGGCAAGCAGGTTGCTGGCCAGGTTCTCGCGCTTGGTCGAGGACGGGATCACCGCGTAACCCAGCTGCAGGGCCCAGGCCAGGGCCACCTGGGCGACGGTGGCCTTGTGCTTGCTGGCGATGGCGGTGAGCACCGGGTCGTTGAGCACCTTGCCGTAGGCCAGGGTCATGTAGGAGGTCACGGTGATGCCCTGTTCCTCAAGGAACGCCGCCAGTTTGCGGTTCTGCAGATAGGGGCTGAGCTCGACCTGGTTGGTGGCGATTTCACCTTTGCCGACCACCTCGATCGCTTGCCGGGTCAGGTCGATGTTGAAGTTGGAAACACCGATCTGACGGGTCAGGCCCAGTTGCTTGGCTTGCGCCAGCGCGGTCATGTATTCGCGCAGTTCGACGCCATTGCCCGGCGCCGGCCAGTGGATCAGCAACAGGTCGACGTGGTCGGTACGCAGCTTGGCCAGGCTCTCGCGCAGGCTCGGTACCAGCTTGTCGGCGGCGTAGTTCTCGACCCAGATCTTGGTGGTGATGAACAGCTCGCTGCGCGGCACGCCGCTTTCGGCGATGGCCTGGCCGACTTCGCCTTCGTTCTTGTAGATCTGGGCGGTGTCGATGACCCGGTAGCCCAGTTCCAGGGCGGCCTTGACCGAATCGATGACGGTTTGGCCGGTGAGGCGGAAGGTGCCCAGGCCGAAGGATGGAATGCTCATGTGGTGCTCCTGCTGAAGTGATCGAGAGAACTAGAGCTTAGTTGCTCGGGTTCCAGGCTCGTTGGCATGGGCAGCAGTGTGCGGGTTTCGAGGTGATTGATTAAGGCGGGGCGGGGCCAAGGTCTTTTGACCTGAAATCACGAGTCAATGCCTGGCTCGTGATTTCAGGCGGGTAATGAAGGTCAGGCCGCGATCTGCCCCGGCACCGACTGCAACAGCCACAGGTGGCGCTGGCCTTCGAGCTGGGCTTCCAGGGTCGATGCCGCGCCGGTGCGGCGGGCGGCTTGGTCCTGGCCGAGCAGCTTTTCGAGCATGTTCAGCAGGTTGCGCGATTGGTCCGCCGAGGCGCGTTGGGTCTCATCCGACTTCAGCACCCCATCCTGATAGGTGCGCACACGCTCGTTCTGGCTGGCTTCCTGGGTAGCGCTGGCTTCCACCAAGGTGTTGTTGGCGAACGCCAGGCGCGTGCTGCTGCGCGAAACGTCCTCGACTTCGTGGTAGCGGTAGTTCTGCGATTTGCTGTCGCCGGTCAGGATCAAATCCACCAGCGGGTTCAGGCCCTTGTGCCACGCGGCCTTGAGGCTGGCTTGCTGGTCCTGCTGCAGCTCCAGGTTGGCGGCATTGCCTTTGCGGCTGGTGGACTGCGAGACCTTGTAGTCGAAGTGGTCGGCTTCTTCAGGGCGCATCGGGTTGCTCTGGCCGACGGCCTGGGTGATCGAGGCATCGAAGTCGGCCAGGCCGCTCAACAGCGTGCGGCTGACCTTGTTCAGCGCCGTGTCATGGTTGGTCGGGCGAGTGCTGGTGTCGTCCACGCTGTTGAGTTGGCTGAAGGCATCCTTGAACAGGGCCATCAGTTGCGCATCGCCCTGGCCGCGTTTCTGCGCAGTATCGAACTGGGTCAGGTAATTGGCCACTGCGGCCTGGCGCTGCGCCTGGCTGCCCAGCAGGGTACCGCCCTGGGTGTCGAGGTTCATCTTCACTTCGCCGCTGGCGCCCTTGAGCAACAGGCTGCGGGTGCTTTCGCCCAGGTTCAGGTCGAAGGTCTGCTGCACGCCGCTGGCGGTGTCCAGCTTGGCATTGAGCTGCAGGCCGGTGAACAGGCTTGGGTCGAGCTTGACCAGCGCCCCCAGTTGCAGTTGAGGGGGTTCGCGGGTCAGGCCGTTGATGGTGGACTGGAAGCTGTCGGCCAAGGCTGCCAGGCCTTTGAGCTCTTCATCGGTCAAGGTGCCGCCCTGCACATCGGCATCCACCGCAAGGCCTGCTTCGCTGCTGTACAGGCCCAGGGAAATGGTGGCCCCCGAGGCGCTGGTGAGCTGGAAGGTCACGGTATTGGTCGCATGTTCACGCAACCGGGCCTGCTGCATGCCCAGCAGCAAGGGGTCGGTACCCGTGCTGTCATTGACCGCCAGCCCTGACTGGGAAATCCGCTGACCACCGTTGGCTGCCAACTGCTCGAGCAGGGCGGCGCCTAGCCCCTGGAAGCGGGCGGCAGGCGAGGAAGACTGGATTGCGGTGTGCATGGACATGCTGAGCTTGTCGAGGCCGTTCTTTTCCCACACGTATTGGCCCTGCGGCTCTTGCAGCGTGCCTTTGGCGGTGTAGGTCTGGGCGTCGATGCTGGAGGTCTGCTGGCCAAGGCTGACCACGGTGCTGGGGCGCACGGTCTGTGCCTGGGGCAGGCTGGTGCTCGCGACCTGGGGGGCGCGTGGGGCGAATTGAACGACGGGTGTCAGGCGTACCGCAGAGGTAATGGTGGTCATCGCCAGCATCCTTACTGATCATCAAGGGTAAACCTTGATATCGGCAGGCCAGCAGTAAACCTGAATGCGCATGTGAAATGCACATGGCCCACCGGTGGGTGGGCCATGTGGGGGGGACGATCAGCGGCGGCGGAACAGCGGCAGCGGTTCGTCGGTGGCGGCCTGGTAGGTCACCGAGAAGTCTTTCAGGCTTTGCAGGGCGTCTTCCGGGTCCTTGTCGGCACGGATGGCGAAGGCATCGAAACCGCAACGGGCCATGAAGAACAGCTGGTCGCGCAGCACGTCGCCGATGGCGCGAAGCTCACCCTTGAACTGGTAGCGGTCACGCAGCAGGCGCGCGTTGGAGTAGTTGCGCCCGTCGGTGAAGGCCGGGAAGTTCAGGGCGATGACCTGGAAGTGCTGCACGTCGTCGCCGATCTCTTCCGCCTGCTCGTCGCTGTCCAGCCACACGCCCAGGCCGCCGTCGCGGGCCTTGAGCACGTGGGCATGGTCGCGCCACAACTGCAGCGGGACGATGTAGTCGTCGCAGTTGGTCAGCTCGTCGAGGCTGGTTTCCTTGGGCAGCAGGTGCCAGGTTTCGTCGACGATCTGGTTGTTCTTAATGATTCGCTGCATAGACGCGCTCCTTGAAGGGGTCGATGCCGATACGCTGGTAGGTGTCGATGAAACGCTCTTCCTCGGTACGTTGCTCGACGTACACGGCGATCAGCTTCTCGATCACATCGGCCATGGCGTCCTGGGCGAAGGATGGGCCGAGGATCTTGCCCAGGCTCGCGTCACGCGCGGCGTTGCCGCCCAGCGACACCTGGTAGAACTCTTCACCCTTCTTGTCCACGCCGAGGATGCCGATGTGGCCGACGTGGTGGTGGCCGCAGGCGTTCATGCAACCGGAGATGTTCAGGTCGATTTCGCCGATGTCGAACAGGTAGTCGAGGTCGTCGAAACGGCGCTGGATGGATTCGGCGATCGGGATCGACTTGGCGTTGGCCAGCGAGCAGTAGTCGCCGCCCGGGCAGCAGATGATGTCGGTCAGCAGGCCGATGTTCGGCGTGGCGAAACCGCCTTCGCGCAGCTCCAGCCACAGCGCGTGCAGCTGGCGCTGTTCGACGTCGGCGAGGATGATGTTCTGCTCGTGGGAGGTACGCAGGAAGCCGAAGCTGTAGCGCTCGGCCAGGTCCGCCACGGCGTCCAGCTGCTTGTCGGTCAGATCGCCCGGGGCAACGCCGGTGGGCTTGAGCGACAGGGTCACGGCCACGTAGCCAGGGCGCTTGTGGGCGCGGGTGTTGCGCGAGCGCCAGCGGGCGAAGCCTGGGTTTTCGGCGTCCTGGGCGCTGTAGTCGACGTTGTCGAGGGCCAGGTACTCTGGGTCGATGAAGTGGCGCGAAACACGCTGCACTTCGTCTTCGGTCAGGGTGGTGCTGCCGCCACGCAGGTGGGCCATCTCGGCCTCGACCTTCTCGGCGAACACTTCCGGGGTCAGTGCCTTGACCAGGATCTTGATCCGCGCCTTGTACTTGTTGTCACGGCGACCGTAACGGTTGTACACGCGCAGGATGGCGTCCAGGTAGCTGATCAGGTCCTGCCAGGGCAGGAACTCGTTGATGAACGAGCCGACCACCGGGGTACGGCCCAGGCCGCCGCCGACCAGCACGCGGAAGCCCAGCTCGCCTGCGGCGTTGCGCACCGGCTCAAGGCCGATGTCGTGCACTTCGATGGCCGCGCGGTCTTCTTTGGAACCGTTGATGGCGATCTTGAACTTGCGCGGCAGGTAGGCGAATTCGGGGTGGAAGGTGGTCCACTGGCGGACGATCTCGCACCACGGGCGTGGGTCGATGATCTCATCTGCAGCAACCCCGGCGAACTGGTCGGTGGTGGTGTTGCGCAGGCAGTTGCCGCTGGTCTGGATCGCGTGCATCTGCACGGTGGCCAGTTCGGCGAGGATGTCCGGGATGTCTTCCAGGGCCGGCCAGTTGTACTGCACGTTCTGGCGGGTGGAAATGTGGGCGTAGCCTTTGTCGTAGTCGCGAGCGATCTTGGCCAGAGTGCGGACCTGGCGGGCGTTGAGCTGGCCATACGGCACGGCGACACGCAGCATCGGTGCGAAACGTTGGATATAGAGGCCGTTCTGCAGGCGCAGAGGGCGGAATTCTTCTTCGCTCAGCTCACCGGCCAGGTAGCGGCGGGTCTGATCACGGAACTGCTTGACGCGGTCCTCGATGATCCGCTGATCGTACTCGTCGTATACGTACATAAAAGTCCTGTCTCAGGCTGCATGCAGCTATTCGCGCGCACGGCCGCGCACTCCGGTTCGGAGCCGAGGAACGATATCAGGTTGGGGTTATGCGCTAAAGTGATGTTTTTGCATATGAAAAGAACCAAACGAACTAACTGAGACTGACTGGCATTTGTTCGTGATTGGCCCTCTGGCGTTTATACTCCGCGGTTTGCCCAAGGGGGACCGCATGCTCAAGGCGCTGTGCCAAAGCTTGTGCCTGAGCTTGCCGCTGGCAGCCACGGCCCAGGCTGCTTCGGTGGTGTTCCTCAACCCCGGGCAATCCACCGAAACCTTCTGGCTCAGCTATTCGCGCTTCATGCAGGCGGCCGCCGACGACCTGGGCATGACCTTGCGCGTGGAGTATGGCGAGCGCAATGCCGAGCGGGCGCTGACCCAGGCGCGGGCGGTGCTCGAAGGGCCGCAGCGGCCCGACTACCTGGTGCTGGTCAACGAGCAGTACGTGGCGCCGGAAATCATCAGGCTTTCCAAGGGGACCGGGGTCAAGCTGTTCTTGGTCAACAATGGCCTGACCGCAGGCCAGGCCGAAAGCATCGAGGCGCAACCGGGCAAGTACGGGCAGTTGCTGGGCACCCTGACCGGCAACGACGAACAGGCGGGCTACCAGATGCTGCACCAGATGGTTGCGTTGCTGCCGCCCAGCGACGACTTCATCGACCTGGTGGCCTTTTCCGGGGTCAAGACCACGCCGGCCTCGCAGCTGCGCGAGCAGGGCATGCGCCGCGCCCTGGCCGATTTCCCGCGGGTGCGCTTGCGCCAGGTGGTGTACGGCGGCTGGAGCCGGCAACGCGCCTTCGAACAGGCCCAGCAGCTGCTGCAGCGTTACCCGCAAACCAAACTGGTGTGGTCGGCCAATGACGAAATGGCCTTCGGCGCCATGCAGGCCTTCGAGGCCGCCGGGCGCAAGCCGGGGCGCGACGTGGTGTTCAGCGCGGTCAACAGCTCGCCCGAAGCGCTGCGCGCACGTATCGACGGGCGCCTGGGCGTGCTGATGGGCGGGCATTTCAGTTTGGGAGGCTGGGCCATGGTGATGCTGCATGATGACGCCCAGGGCCTGGCGATGAACCGCGACGGGCGCGACGAGCACAGCTTGCCGGTGTTGCAGTCGATCGACCCGGCCAAGGCCAGGCGCTGGCTCAAGCTGCTGGAAAAGGACGATTACGGCGTCGATTTCCAGCATTACAGTGCTCAAGGGCGGCCTTCGAGCTACCAGTATCCTTTTCTTGCGTCACCCGTCGACTATTGAAAGACCCTGCTTGAGCAAAGGGCATGGCTCGTCTTAACTGCTGGTGGTGAAGTGCATTCCCATAAACACTACAAGAGGCAATGCAATGGGAAACTCTACCAAGGTCCGCAAAGCTGACAGCAGCGTCGATGCCTGGGCGATTCTCTGCTTGATCGTCCTGGTGGTGGTCACTGCCGTGTATTGGGTCAGCCACCAGTAGCACCTTGTTTTCAGACCGTGATGCCACCTGAGCCGCCCGCGGAAGGGATTTCCGCGGGCGGGTTGCGTTCTAGCGGGCGGTGAGGTGCAGGGCCAGCTGCACCAGGCCGATCAGCACCGCGATGAACACCAGGGTGAATAACGTACCCAATGCGATGAAATGGCTGGCCTTGCCGTGGGTGAAGTCGCGTGCGCGGTTCTTGCCGCTCTGCACGCCGAAGGCGGCGGCGAGGATGCTGTGCAGCATTTGCCAGAAGGTTGGGGGCTTGCCTTGGCTGGAATCGTCCATGGGGGCTCCTGGGGAATCGGAGGCAATCAGGGACAGTGTAGGTGAATGTACCGGACCTATCGCCGGCAAGCCGGCTCCCACAAGTAGCGCAGAGCACTCAAGGCCTGCGCTGTCCCTGTAGGAGCCGGCTTGCCGGCGATGGGGGCCCAAACAGTCTTAGCTGTCGTACCCAAGGTTAGGCGCCAGCCAGCGCTCGCTGACGCTCACATCCTGCCCTTTGCGCGCGCTGTAGCTGTCGATCTGGTCCTTGTCCACCTTGCCCACGGCAAAGTACTGCGCCTGCGGGTGGGCAAAGTACCAGCCGCTGACCGCTGCCGCCGGGAACATCGCAAAATGCTCGGTGAGGAACACGCCGCTTGGCCCGGTCTCGCCAATCGCGCTGCCGTCGAGCAGGCGGAACAGCGTTTCCTTCTCGGTGTGGTCCGGGCAGGCCGGGTAGCCCGGGGCAGGGCGGATGCCGCTGTACTGCTCCTTGATCAGCGCCTCGTTGTCCAGGTGCTCGTCGCGGGCATAACCCCAGTGCTCCTTGCGCACCTGTTCGTGCAGCCATTCGGCGCAGGCTTCGGCCAGGCGGTCGGCCAGGGCCTTGACCATGATCGAGCTGTAGTCGTCGCCCTTGTCCTGGTAGGCCTTGGCCACTTCCTCGGCGCCGATGCCGGCGGTGGTGATGAAGCCGCCGACATAGTCGGTCACGCCGCTGCCCTTGGGCGCGACGAAGTCGGCCAGGGAGAGGTTCGGCTTGCCATCGGGCTTGATGGTCTGCTGGCGCAGGTGGTGCAGGGTGGCCAGTGGCTGGCCATCGTCGCCGTACACTTCGATGTCGTCGTCGGCCACCTGGTTGGCCGGCCAGAAGCCGAACACCGCACGGGCACTGATCAGCTTCTCGTCGATCAGCTTGTCGAGCATCTCGCGGGCGTCCTGGTACAGCGCGGTGGCTGCCTCGCCGACCACTTCGTCGGTGAGGATGCGCGGGAACTTGCCGGCCAGGTCCCAGGAGATGAAGAACGGGGTCCAGTCGATGTATTCGGCCAGGGTGCGCAGGTCGATGTTCTCCAGCACCTTGACGCCGGTGAAGGAGGGCACCGCCGGCTGGTAGCCGGCCCAGTCGTATTGCGGCTTGGTCGCCACCGCCTGGGCATAGCTCAGGCGCTCGGTGCGGGCGCTGCGGTTGGCGGTGCGCTCACGAACCTCGACGTAGTCCTGGCGGGTCTTCTCGACGAAGCCTGGCTTGAGTTCCTTGGACAGCAGCTGCGTCGCCACGCCCACCGCGCGCGAGGCGTCGGTGACGTAGATGACCGCATCGTTGCTGTACTTGGGCTCGATCTTGACTGCGGTGTGCGCCTTGGAGGTGGTGGCGCCGCCGATCATCAGCGGCAGGTTGAAGCCCTGGCGCTGCATTTCGCGGGCGACGTGGACCATCTCGTCCAGCGACGGGGTGATCAGGCCCGACAGGCCGATGATGTCGCACTTCTCGTCGCGGGCGGTCTGCAGGATCTTCTCGGCCGGCACCATCACGCCGAGGTCGACGATGTCGTAACCGTTGCAGCCCAGCACCACGCCGACGATGTTCTTGCCGATGTCGTGCACGTCGCCCTTGACCGTGGCCATGAGGATCTTGCCCTTGGCTTCGGGCTTGTCGCCTTTTTCGGCTTCGATGAACGGAATCAGGTGGGCCACCGCCTGCTTCATCACGCGGGCGGATTTCACCACCTGCGGCAGGAACATCTTGCCCGCGCCGAACAGGTCGCCGACCACGTTCATGCCGCTCATCAGCGGGCCTTCGATGACCTCGATGGGGCGCGCGCATTGCTGGCGGCACTCTTCGGTGTCCTCGACGATGTGTGCGGTGATGCCCTTGACCAGCGCGTGCTCCAGGCGCTTGCCGACCGGCAGCGAACGCCAGGCTTCGTTTTCCACTTCCTTGGTGGCGCCGCCGCCTCTGTAGTTGTCGGCGATGGCCAGCAGCGCGTCGGTGCCTTCCGGGGTGCGGTTGAGCACCACGTCCTCGACCTTCTCGCGCAGCTCGGCGGGGATCTCGTCATAGATCTCCAGCTGGCCGGCGTTGACGATACCCATGGTCAGGCCGTTGCGGATGGCGTGGTAGAGGAACACCGAGTGGATCGCCTCACGCACCGGGTTGTTGCCGCGGAACGAGAACGACACGTTGGACACGCCGCCCGAGCTCAGGGCATGGGGCAGGTGGTCGCGGATGTAGGCACAGGCCTCGATGAAGTCGACGGCGTAGTTGTTGTGCTCTTCGATGCCGGTGGCGACGGCGAAGATGTTCGGGTCGAAGATGATGTCTTCCGGCGGGAAGCCCACTTCGTTGACCAGGATGTCGTAGCTGCGCTGGCAGATTTCCTTCTTGCGCGCGGCGGTGTCGGCCTGGCCGACCTCGTCGAAGGCCATCACCACCACGGCGGCGCCATAGCGCTTGCACAGGCGGGCGTGGTGCTTGAACTGCTCGACGCCTTCCTTCATGGAAATCGAGTTGACGATGCCCTTGCCCTGGATGCACTTGAGGCCCGCCTCGATCACTTCCCACTTGGAGGAGTCGATCATGATCGGCACGCGGGAGATGTCCGGTTCGCCGGCGATCATGTTGAGGAAGCGGACCATGGCGGCCTGGGAGTCGAGCATCCCTTCGTCCATGTTGATGTCGATCACCTGGGCGCCGGCCTCGACCTGCTGCAGGGCGACTTCCAGGGCCTCGGTGTAGTTCTCTTCGCGGATCAGCCGGGCGAACTTGGCGGAGCCGGTGATGTTGGTGCGCTCACCGACGTTGACGAACAACGACTGGCGATCGATGGTGAACGGCTCCAGGCCCGACAGGCGGCAGGCTTTGGCGATTTCCGGGATCTCGCGCGGCTTGTACTTGGCGACCGCTTCGGCAATGGCCTGGATGTGGCCCGGGGTGGTGCCGCAGCAGCCGCCGATGATGTTGAGGAAGCCACTGGCGGCGAATTCTTCGACCACCGCGGCCATCTCGGCCGGGGTTTCGTCGTATTCGCCGAAGGCGTTGGGCAGGCCGGCGTTGGGGTGGGCCGAGACGTGGGTGTCGGCCTTGGTCGACAGCTCTTCCAGGTACGGGCGCAAGTCCTTGGCGCCCAGGGCACAGTTGAGGCCCACGGAAATCGGCTTGGCGTGGCGCACCGAGTTCCAGAACGCTTCGGTGGTCTGGCCCGACAGGGTGCGCCCGGAGGCGTCGGTGATGGTGCCGGAGATCATGATCGGCAGTTCGACGCCGTCGTCCTCGAACACCTGCTGCACGGCGAAGATCGCGGCCTTGGCGTTGAGGGTGTCGAAGATAGTCTCGATCAGGATCAGGTCGGCGCCGCCCTCGATCAGGCCGCGGGTGGCTTCGATGTAGTTGGTCACCAGCTCATCGAAGGTGACGTTGCGATAGCCTGGGTCGTTGACGTCCGGGGAAATCGAGCAGGTGCGGCTGGTCGGGCCGAGCACGCCGGCGACGAAGCGCGGCTTGTCGGGCGTTTCCAGGGTCTTGGCATCGGCCACTTGGCGGGCGACGCGCGCGCCCTCGACGTTCAGCTCGTAGACCAGCGATTCCATGCCGTAGTCGGCCTGGGAAATCTGCGTGGCGTTGAAGGTGTTGGTTTCGAGGATATCGGCGCCGGCATCGAGGTAGGCTTTCTCGATCGCGGCGATCACATCCGGGCGGCTGAGCAGCAGCAGGTCGTTGTTGCCCTTGACGTCGCTTGGCCAATCGGCGAAACGCGTGCCACGATAGTCGTGTTCCTCGAGGCGATAGCTTTGGATCATAGTACCCATGCCGCCGTCGAGGATCAGGATGCGCTCTTTGAGTGCGTGCTGGAGTGCTTGGAGACGAGCGCTGCGGTCGGACATAGGAACTACCTGGTCGGGCAAATATCAGAAGGTGCGGAATCATAACAAAGCTGCGCGGTTTTTAGGCGCATCGGCCATTTGCATGAATTCTGTTCATGTTCAGGCGCAAGCACCCAGGACGACCAGGCATATCGTGATAGCTTTCAAGAACCAGGACTTACGGCACATGGTGCATCGCCTTATGGTTGCCGCTTTCGCCTTGCTGACCAGCAGCATGGCGTTCGCGCAGCCCCCCCAATCGAGCCCGGCAATTTCCTACACCCGGGATATCCAGCCGATCTTCACCGAGAAGTGCGTGGCCTGCCACGCGTGCAACGACGCCGCCTGCCAGCTCAAGCTGGAAAGCCCCGAAGGGGCGGTGCGCGGCGCCTCCAAGGTACCGGTGTACCAGGGTGACCGGAGCAAGGCGGTGCCCACCACGCGGCTGTTCTACGACGCCCACAGCGAACAGGAGTGGCGCAAGAAAGGCTTCTATTCGGTGCTCGACAACCAGGGCAGCCAGGCCGCGCTGATGGCGCGCATGCTCGAGCTGGGGCACAAGACGCCCATCACGCCCAATGCCAAGCTGCCTGATGACATCGTCCTGGGCCTGAACCGCACCAACATGTGCCCGTTGCCCCACGAGTTCGACGCCTACGCCGGCGCCCACCCGCAAGAGGGCATGCCGCTGGCCGTGACCGGCCTGACCGACAAGGAATACGACACCATGCGCCGCTGGCTGGCCGCCGGTGCCCCGGTGGAGTACCAGCCAATCAAGCCCAGCGACGCCGAAGCCCGGCAGATTGCCGACTGGGAAGAGCTGCTCAACCGCCCGGGCTCGACCGAAGCCCTGGTCGGCCGCTGGTTGTACGAGCACCTGTTCCTGGCGCACATCTACTTCGTCGGCGGCGAGCAGGGCCACTTCTTCCAGTGGGTGCGCTCGCGCACGCCAAGCGGCCAGCCGGTCGACCTGATCGCCACGCGGCGCCCCAACGACCCACCCGGCACCGATTTCTACTATCGGTTGATTCCGGTGCAGGGCGTGATCGTGCACAAGACCCACATCACCTACCCCATGGGGCCGCAGAAGCTCAAGCGGGTGAAGCAGCTGTTCTATGCCGGCGACTGGCATGCCACGGCACTGCCGGGCTATGGCCCGCGCCACCGGGCCAACCCGTTCGAGACCTTCGAGGCGATCCCGGCGGTGGCGCGTTACCAGTTCATGCTCGACAACGCCGAGTACTTCGTGCGCACCTTCATCCGCGGCCCGGTGTGCCGCGGGCAGATCGCCACCGACGTGATCCGCGACAACTTCTGGGCGCTGTTCCAGGAGCCGGCCCACGACCGCTACATCACCGACGCCAAGTACCGGGGCGAGGCCACGCCGCTGCTGGCGATGCCAGGCCAGATCGACGACGTGGGCAGCGTACTGTCGCTGTGGCACGCCTACCGCGACAAACGCAACGACTATGAAAAGCTGCGCCGCGAAGCCTACGCCGAAATGCCGGCACCGGGCTGGGCCACGCTGTGGGCCGGCAACGACAACGCCTTGCTGAGCATCTTCCGCCACTTCGACAGCGCCTCGGTGACCAAGGGCCTGATCGGCGACGTGCCGCTGACCGTGTGGCTGTTCGACTACCCGCTGTTCGAGCGCACCTATTACCAGCTGGCGGTCAACTTCGATGTGTTCGGCAACGTCTCGCACCAGTTGCAGACGCGCCTGTACTTCGACCTGATCCGCAACGGCGCCGAGGTCAACTTCCTGCGCCTGATGCCGGCCGGCCAGCGCGGGGCGATCCTCAGCAACTGGTACCAGAACAGCGGCAAGGTGAAGATGTGGCTCGACTACGAAGACATCGACACCGACACCCCGACCGGCATCGCGCTCGACCCGCGCGACCCCAAGCGCGACTTCGGCCTCAAGTTGCTGCAGCGCACCGGCAGCCTCAATGCCGCGCCTGACCCGATCAACCGCTGCCAGGGCGCCTACTGCTCGCGGCCGCAGGTCAGCGAAGAGTTTCGCAATGCCGAGCAGTCGCTCAGCCGCCTGGTGTCGCGCCCGGCCGCGGGCCTGAAGGTGATCAACCAGCTGCCCGAGGCGATTATGCTGCGCATCGAAGGCGAGGGCGGCCAGCGCCAGGTCTACAGCCTGTTGCGCAACCGCGCGCACAGCAACGTGGCGTTCCTGCTCGGCGAAGCCTCGCGCTACCAGCCGGGGCTGGATACCTTGACCCTGTACCCGGGGGTGCTCAGCAGTTACCCGAACTTCATCTTCAACATCCCGACCAAGGATGTGCCGGAGTTCGTCGAAGACATGGAGTACGCCCGCGATGATGCCGCCAAGTTCGAGCGTATCGTCATGCGCTGGGGTGTGCGCCGCAGCCATCCGGAGTTCTGGCGCTACTTCCACGACCTCAACAGCTACATCAAGGAAACCACCCCGGTCGAGGCGGGTGTGCTGGACATGAACCGCTACGAGAACCTCTGATCGGGTCGGCTGACCTTTCCGAAGGCCCTGCGGTCGGAAACGGTGGGTGGCCCAATCGCCGGCAAGCCGGCTCCCACAAGGATCGATGCTGTACCTGAGCTTTGTGGGAGCCGGCTTGCCAGCGAACGAGCGCGACGCGCTCGCCGGGCCTCAATGCACCGGCAATCGCAGGGTATTTCATGCTGTATTCGCTTCAGGCACTGCGGGCGTTCGCCGCCTGGGTGGTGGTCTGCCACCACTTCATGCAGATCTTCTTCGACTTCCACGCCACCGGCCCCATCGGCCAGTTGCTCACCGACCGCGGCGCGGTGGGCGTCGACATCTTCTTCGTCATCAGCGGGCTGGTGATCTACCTCTCGACCCGTGACAAGGCCATCGAACCGCGTCAGTTCCTGCTCAACCGAGCCCTGCGTATCGTCCCTGCCTACTGGTTCTACACCGCGCTGATGGCGGCGCTGCTGTTGGCCTTCAGCCAGTGGATGCCGCATCAGGAATTCGCCTGGCACCACCTGTTGCTGTCGCTGCTGTTCATCCCGGCGGAAAACCCCGGTGGCTATGGCCTGTACCCGACCCTGAACGTGGGCTGGACGCTGAATTTCGAGATGTTCTTCTACCTGCTGTTCGGCCTGGCGTTCCTGGTTCGCCAGCGCCATCACCTGCTGCTGGTGACCTTCGCCTTGCTGCTGGTGAGCGAAGTGCTGGGCCGCCTGGGCGTGCTCAGCCGCTTCTACAACAACGACATCATCTACGAGTTCCTGCTCGGCATCGGCCTGGGTGTGCTGTATCGCCGTGGCCTGATCCGCGAGGGTGTGTGGCTGCCGTTGGCGATACTGGGCCTGGCGGGCTACGCGCTGTATCACCTCGACGCTTCCCAGCGCCTGCTGCACTGGGGCTTGCCCAGCGCGCTGGTGGTGCTGGCGTTCGTCGCCCTTGAGCCGTACTTCCAGGGCAACCGGGTGCTCAAGGCGCTGGGCGACTGCTCGTACTCGGTGTACCTGGTGCACGTGCTGGTGCTGTATGCCGGCTGGTTCGCCAGCCAGCGCCTGCACCTGAACCCCTACCTGGTGTTCGCCCTGTGCGTGCCGTCCATTGGACTAATGTCGTGGTTCAGCTACCAATGGCTGGAGCGTGGCCTATACCGCCGAATGCAGGCCTGGCTGGCGGCGCCACGGGGCCAGAGCCCGGCATTGGCGCTATCCCGAGTCAAATACTAGGACTTTGTTCAAAGGCCAGGTTGGCGTACACTTGGCCGCAAGTCTGTGAGGAACTTCCATGAGCGCTATAACCATTACCGACGCCGCCCATGATTACCTGGCCGATCTGCTTTCCAAGCAGAACACGCCTGGCATCGGCATTCGCATTTTCATCACCCAGCCGGGCACCCAGTACGCCGAAACCTGCATCGCCTACTGCAAACCGGGCGAAGAGAAGCCCGACGACGAGCCGGTGGGCCTGAAGAGCTTCACCGCCTACCTCGACGCGGTCAGCCTGCCGTTCCTGGAAGACGCACTGGTCGACTACGCCACCGACCGCATGGGTGGCCAGCTGACCATCAAGGCGCCTAACGCCAAGGTGCCGATGGTCAACGAAGACAGCCCGATCAACGAGCGCATCAACTACTACCTGCAGACCGAGATCAACCCGGGCCTGGCCAGCCACGGCGGCCAGGTGAGCCTGGTCGACGTGGTCGACGATGGCATCGCGGTGCTGCAATTCGGTGGCGGTTGCCAGGGCTGCGGCCAGGCCGACGTGACCTTGAAGGAAGGCATCGAGCGCACCCTGCTCGAGCGCATTCCAGAGCTCAAGGGCGTGCGTGACGTGACCGACCACACCCAGAAAGAAAACGCCTACTACTGATAGGGTTTTTTGTGGGTCTCTAGCAACAAACTGTTACGGTTTCAACCCCTGCGACAACAGGCCGCAGCCCGTGTTTAAAGGGCTGCGGGCCATCTTGGCCTTGGTCGGGTAGAAGCCCTCGGGGCGTCATGCAAGAATGCCCCGGTTTTTCGGCCGGCCCGCTTCTGGGGCGGGCACCTTCCCTGTAAAGGATGGTTTCATGAATGATCTGTTGACCCGGCGCGCCGTAGTCGCCGGGATGGGCGTTCTCGGGCTCGGCCTGCTGGCCGGCTGCAGCCCGGCCCGGGGGCTTGATTTCAAGTACGGCAAGAACATGAGCAACGAGATCCTCGGGCGCAAGTTCCGCCTCAAGGACCCCCAGGGCAACGAACGCACCCTGTCGAGCTTCTACGGCAGCATGCCGATGATCTTCTTCGGTTTCACCCAGTGCCCGGCGGTGTGCCCGACGACCCTGGCGCGCGCGGCGCAAATCCGCAAGCTGCTCAGGGGCCGCGACCGCGACCTGTTCCAGGTGGTGTTCATCACCCTGGACCCGGAGCGCGACACCCCCGAAGTGCTCGATGCCTACGTCAAGGCCTTCGACCCGACGTTCACCGCGCTCACCGGTACCCCCGAGGAAATCGCCGCGGTGGCCAAGGAGTTCAAGGTCTTCTACGAGAAGGTACCTGCCGGTGACACCTACACCATTTCCCATTCATCCACCAGCTACGTCTACGACACGCGTGGCACCCTGCGCCTGAGCCTGGGCCATTCCCTGAACGCCCAGGAATGTGCCGAAGACCTGCGTACCCTGATGGAGATCTGCTGAATGTCGATGCAACCAATCAAGCGCGGCTTGGCCGTTCTGGCACTGATGGGCCTGGCCCTGCCGGCCCTGGCCGAAACCACCGTGAGCGATGCCTGGGTGCGTGCCAGCGTACCGCACCAGCAGTCCACCGGTGCCTTCATGACCCTCACCGCCAGCAGCGACAGCAAGCTGGTGGGCGTGGCTTCGCCCGTGGCCAAGACCGTGCAGGTGCACGAGATGACCATGAACGGTGACGTGATGGGCATGAAGGAAGTGAAGGCCGTCGAGCTGCCGGCGGGCAAGCCGGTGAGCCTGGACCCCAACGGCTACCACGTGATGCTGATGGGCCTTAACCAGCAGGTGAAGGAAGGCGAGAAAGTGCCACTGACCCTGACCATCGAAGATGCCAAGGGCGGGAAGGAAACGTTGAACGTGCAGGCAGAAGTGAAGGCCCTGACCGCCGAGGCCGGCGGGCATGACCACATGCACATGAAGCACTGATTCAACTGATGCACCGGGGGCCGCGCAATGCGGCCCCTGTTCGTTCAGCTACGAAAGCGTGGCAAAGGCCTGTCGAGCGTCAACGAGGTCAAGGTCTTTCGCACCTGGGCCTCGTCGGCCTCCAAGGCCTTGAGGCTTGCGCGGATCTTGCCAGCGGCGGGCACATCGCCCTGCCGGTCGATCCAGTCGGCAATCTCCTTGCAGGCACTGCTCAGGCAGGCTTGGCGCTGGTTCATCAGCGACAGCAGGGTGGTGAGCTCTCTTTCGGACATGGCGGGATCCTCCATTCAGCCCTGTGAGTGTAGCAGAGGATTGGCCGGGCTCTGCTGGCTTTGCCAGGACGCATTTAAGGCGTGCTCTCAACGCGTAGAAACAACTCGTTACTTATAAACAGCATGTTTAAAGTTTCTGATAGTGCGTTGACTTTGGATGATGCTCGGCAGCTGAAACTAAATCGTTGTAGCGCCTGATTGAACGGTATGGCAGTCGAAATATAGAGAGAAATTGTGCGTAGGAATATTCCTACGCGCGGGCCTGTGCCTGCGGTCAGTATCCGGGTTTTTAGAATTTGGGCATTGAGCAAAACCTGAAAATCGTCCTAGATTGATATTGCCCGCACCAACCAAGGGCGATTTCAATAATCTGAAAGGAGTTCTCTTATGAAATCTGCAATCGAACTGTTCCGCACCGATGTAACGGGCGTTACTACCCAAGGTGTGTGCATGTGGTAAGCAAGGGGGCGGCCTAGTGCCGCCCCTCTCTACCTCTTGAAAGGAGCATGGTTTATGGATGATCGTGGCTACCACACCCTTTGGGATATAACAGGTGCCAGCGCAAAGTTGCTGACCAACGATAAGACATTGCATCGCTTTTTTCTGACTGTATTGCAGGCATCCGGGTTCACCGTCATCAGCGATATGATCCACAAGTTTTCTTCAGGCGGGGAGGGTGTGACGGGGATCTTTCTATTGTCGGAGTCGCACCTTTCCTACCATACCTACCCCGAGCGTGGGTATATCAGTATCGATGTCTATACCTGCGGCAAAGGCAACCACTCGATCAATGAACGGATTGCAGCGTTTTTTGGTGAGGACGTCCAGGTCAACAGGAGGACGCTGTTGCGCGGCAGTGTGGTGACTGGCTTGTCGGGGGGGCGATATGCGACTGCTCGATAAAGGCCTGGTAAAGTTCGATTATCAATTTCCGCTTTATAACTTCTTCTTCCCGGCTCAGACACACAACTGCTATGCGCCCGACACAAGCCAGTTTTCAGAAATCATGGCCGGCGCCAATCAATCGGCACGTTCGCGTGCGTTGTATTTTCATGTGCCCTTTTGCGAAGCCATTTGTTCGTTCTGCCCTTTCACGCGGGGGCTGTACAAGAGTGCCGACGACATTGACCGATATACGCAGGCGCTGATCCGGGAGATCGAATACAAGGCGCAGATGATCGATTTGAAAGCGGTACCCGTCAGGGCAATATTTTTTGGCGGCGGCACCCCTTCGCTGTTGTCGCCGCGCAATATCCAGGACATTGGCGAGGCATTGCACCGTCACTTCGACATGAGCGAAGTGAAGGAGTTTTCATTCGAATTCAATGTCACCAGTGTCACCGAAGCGCGTGCGCGGGCGCTGGCCGATATCGGGGTGACCCATGCGCGTTTTGGGCTGCAAACGGTAGACAGCGAATGGCGCCAGCTCTTTAACCTCGACCCCGACATTGGCAAGATCGAACGTGCCGTTGAACACTTGCGCGCCCATTTCGGGCATGTGCTGTGTGACATTCTCTATGGCATGAACGGCAGCAACGAACAACAGACACTCGCCGACATCGACAAGGCCGTCGCCATGGGTGTCAGCAATGTCGATATCTACCCCATCAACAATGCCGCCACCTCCGTCAAGTTGCACAAGCAGATCAGGGCACGCTCCACGCAGGTAATGCTCGCCATGCGCAAGCTCAACATGAAGTTCATGCTCGATGCGCACCTGCGCCAGTATGGTTATGTGCCGTACAACGGCCATGGCTATGTGCACAGGCCCGCACAGGCCGGTGAACTGTTCAGCGATGATTACGCGTTCATCTACCACGAACATGTCTACGGCTATGCCGATCACGACCTATTGGGCTTTGGTGTAGGCGCTATCTCTTCGGTGGCAGGGCACGTCATTACCAATGTTTCCCTGCGTGAAAAATATACCCAACGCATGACGGCAGGCGAGCACCTGTGCCAGGTCAGCCGGCACGACCCGGTGCTGGATGTGGTCAAGCCCCTTGTACTGCGCCTGGCCTACCACGGTTCGGTCGACAAGCGGCTGGTCGAGCTGGGCCGTGTGCCCAAGGCGCTGATGCAGCGGCTCGATGCACTGGTCCAGTCCGGCCTGGTGGTGGAGGACAACCATTACTACCGGCTGACCCGGCTTGGTTGGCTTTGGTACAGCAACATCATGTTCTACCTGATGCCTGCGAGCGAACAGGACATTCTCCGAAAGCTGGTGTTCGAACGGCTCGATGTCCCTGGGCGGGACATCACGGAACATGAATTGATTTATGCCGCTGGCTGAGGAAAGCATGAAATATGCAGGCGTTGAGTCTTAACAGCGGCACACGTTCCCTGACGTTGGGCTACTGCTTTTCCAAATGTGGTGAGTTTGCCTTCGAAGCGGCCTTTGCCGTGGCAATCGTGTCCATGACCGATGCGGATCTGCTGTTGATTGGCATTGCCTATTTTTTCCGCTACTTGCCGAGCATGGTGTTTTCGCCCTTGGGGGGGTGGCTTGCGGATAACGCCGACAAGAAACGCACACTGTTTCTGGTAGAGGCCGCCAAAGGCATCCTGGCACTTGCCTTCTTCATGGCGTTCAGCCTGTTCGCGCCAGTATTGCCCGTGTTGGTTGGCCTGGCGATGGTCATGACCGCGCTCGAGTGTTTGTATGTGCCGACGTTTCGCGCGTACTTTCCCGACCTTGTCGAAAAGCACCAGTTGGCCTCGGTCAACAGCGGAATCCAGGTGATCGAGGATGCTGCCTCGATTATCGGCCCGCTGGTTTTCTCGGTGTGCGTGTTGTTGCTGTCTCGCGATGCAACGTTCCTGTTCTTTGCCATATGCCTGGTGTTGTCGGCCATTTCCATCGCAACGTTGGGGCCTGCCAGGCGAGGCGCCCGGCAGGCATTCGAAGGCCGCGCCATCATCCGCGATGCGGCGCGCAGTGTTGGCCAGCTCAGGGCCAGCAATGCGCCGTTGTTTGCTGTCATTGGCTGCACCACGCTCTGTGCGATGTTCGCGACGTCGGTGATTCGCTTCATTCTTCCGGCTTCGGTGCTGGAGCACTTTGCCTCTGAAGCGGCGGTCGGTTACGTGTTCTCGCTGCTGGCGGCAGGCACCGTATTGGGTGGCGTGCTCTACACACGCTTCAACCCGCGCACAACTGCGCGCCTGGTGCTGCGTTACTGGGTGCTGTACGGCGCACTGTTCTTTGCGGCTGCAGTGGCGCTGCAATTCAACAGCTGGCTGTTTCTGCTGGTGCTGTTTCTGGTCGGCTTCATTGGTGCATTCGTCGATATCGCCATCGTCACCAACATCCAATGCTTGTCGAGCGAGCATGAAGTTGGCCGCAACTTTTCCCTCTATTACTTCACGGCCGTCATTGGTGACGCCGTTTCAGGGCTGGTTGCCAGCCTGGTCTTCGTACTTGCGGGCCCGGCAACGTTCATCTGGATGACGCTCATGCTGTTCATCGCGCCCGTGCGCTGGAACCTCAAAGGAACTGCCCATGACACCGACCATCCTCTATAGCGCGGGGCTGCCCATGGCTGCATGGGAGGGCATGCAGGCGAGCGTTTTCAATTCGTCAGCCAACCTCGCGCTCGCTTGCGTTTTGCTATTGAGGCCTGAAGATGCGCTGCAACCCGCAGTGCGTGAAGCGGTGGAGCGTTGGGGCCTGCCGCTGTTTATCGCCGCGGAACATCGGCACAGCCCGCCAGAGGCAGGCGATGAGCCGCGAGTGGACATACCCTTGTCGGCACACGACAGGGCTCGGTTGATGGCTGCCGCGCTCGCTTTCGAACACCAGGCGCTGCCCCCTTTCACACGCACGGTTGCGTCTTTCGTCGGCAAGCGCCGGCCTACCTTCGCCTGCCCTGGGCACCAAGGTGGCGCGTGTTTGCAGCAGCACCCTGCCGGGGCGCGTTTCATGAGCTTGCTGGGGCAGGGCGTGTTCCAGGTGGATGTGCCCCATGCCGCGCCCGAGCTGGGTGATGTGCTGAGCCATGAAGGCCCGGTGCTGGAGGCGGAGCAACTGGCCGCAAGGGTGTTTGGTGCCGACGAGACGTGGTTCGTGCTCAATGGCACGTCCACCGCCAACAAGGTGGTTGCCAGCGCGCTGCTGGCGGCCGGCGACCTGGTTTTGCTGGATCGCAACAGCCACAAGTCGGTGTTTCTTGGCGCCTTGGTGCAGTGCGGCGCCTTGCCGGTGTACCTGGACAATGTGCGCGATGAGCGTGGGTTGCTGGGCGGCTATCGCGTCGGTGCCCTGGATGAAGCCCATCTGCGCAGCTGGGCGGGGCAGGTTTGTGAGCGCCGGGCGCGTGAGCCCAGGCCCTTTCGCCTGGCGGTGATCCAGCAGGCAACGTGCGATGGAGTGGTGGTCGATGCGTCAGCCTTGTTGGCGCGCATCGGCCATTTGTGTGATTACGTGCTGTTCGATGGCGCCTGGGCCGGGTATGAGCCTTTTGTTCCGGCGCTGGCCGGGTTATCGCCGCTGAATGTGCAACTGACCGACGCCTCGCCGGGCATTGTCGTGACCCAGTCGGTGCACAAGCAGATGTCCGGCCTCTCGCAAACCTCGCAGATTCACAAGAAGGACCGGCATATCAGCCACCTGCGCCGCTACTGCAGCTGGCCGGTGTTCAACGCCGCCTTCATGCAGCACGCCTCGACCAGCCCTTCCTATCCGCTGTTCATGTCGCTGGAAGTGAATGCGGCCATGCTCGCCGAGGGTGAGGGCGAGCGCCACTGGCGCCAGGCGTTGGCGGCTGCGCAGTGGTTGCGCGAGCAGGTGGCGCGCCGCTGTCGCTTGATCCGGCCGCTGATGCCGACCGTCTCGAATGCCTCGAGCCAGTACCAGCCACAAGGTGCCTTGGCGATCGAGCCTGGCCTGCACCATGTCGACCCGTGCAAAGTCATTTTCCTCACCCGCGGGCCGCTGGATATCCCGGCCTGCCTGCTGACCCGCTACCTGCAGGACTGCGAGTTCACGCCGGAAAAAACCGACTTCTACACCTTCACCCTGCTGATGACGCCCTCCAGTGACAGCGCCGCCTTGAGCCGGCTGGTAGACGCGCTCGAAGCGTTCGAAGCGCATTGGCACAAGGGGACTGCGGCGCTGCAGGTGCTGCCTTCGTTGCGTGGAGCTGCAGCTACTTACGAGGGGCTGTCCATTGCTGAGCTGGGCGAGCGCATCAATGCGCTTTATCGCACGCATCAGGTTGAGCAGCGGCAAAGCGAGATTTTCAGCGCAATCGGGGCGGCGCAGTGCGATCGCTCGCCTTACCGGGCCAACCAGCAGTTCGTGCGGGGCGAGGCCCGCTTGCGTTGTGTGAAGGAGGTGCTGGGCCAAGTGGCGGCCGAGGGGGTGATCCCGTACCCACCCGGGATCATGTGCATCGCCCCCGGCGAGCGCTGGACGGCTGCGTTGGTTGACTATCTGCAAGCCGTCGAGGCGTTGGCGGCGCAGTACTGCGAGTTCGCCCCGCATATCCAGGGTGTCCATGAAGTGCGCAATGCCGATGGCTCTGCCTCGCTGGGGGTATTCGTGCTTGACTGAACACCCTCAGCGGCCTGGCGGTGCGCGCAAGTTCATTCACGTCGACATGGACTCCTATTTCGTCGCCGTCGAGCTCCTGGATGCGCCCTGGTTGCGTGATCGGCCGGTCGCTGTGGGCGGCACGGCGCTGGAGCGGGGCGTGATCAGTACCTCCAACTACATTGCCAGGGCGTTTGGCGTCAGAAGCGGCATGGCAACCGCCACCGCGCAGCGCCTGTGCCCGGACCTGGTGCTTTTGCCTGTGCGCTTCGAGCGTTACGAGGCAGTCACTGGCAGGCTGGAGGAAATTTTCCGGCGCTTTACGCCGACCGTCGAGTTTCTCTCGTTGGATGAGGCCACGCTGGATGTCACAGGGCAGCCGCACTGCAACGGTTCGGCAACGCACATGGCCAGCCGCATCCGGGCGACCATCGAGCGAGAGCTGCAGTTGACGGCTTCGGCGGGCATCGCACCGTTGAAGTACCTGGCGAAAATGGCCTCTGAAGTGAACAAGCCCAATGGCCAGTTTGTGGTTGCACCGGATCAGGTGCAGGCCTTTCTTGCGAACCTGGACATTCGCAAGATCCCCGGGGTGGGGCCCAAGACCTGGGCTGTGCTGCAGGCCATGGGGTGCGTCAAATGCGCTGATGTCACCGAGCAGATGATCCCTGCGCTGCTGCGCCAGCTCGGGGCGCATGGTTTCTATGTGTGGGAGCGTTGCCGCGGGCAGGAGGGCTACGAAGGCAAGGCGGGCGGTGTGCAGTCACTGGGCGTCGAGCACACCTTGCCCAGCGACTGCCATGACTTTGCGCGCTGTGCCAGCGAACTGGATGGACTGCTGGCGGCCCTGGCGATGCGCATGGAGGCGCTTGGCGATGCGCCGCCGATTGTCAGGAACCAGGTCAAACTGAAGTTTGCCGATTTCACCATGGCCAGTGCCGAGGCGGGCGCCCTGGCATTGGAGCCGCAGGTGGTGCATGGCCTGTGCCGCATGCTTTGGAATACCAAGCGGCAGGGGCGAGCCGTGCGCCTGGTCGGTATTGCCGTCAAGATCCGCAGAAGTCTGCCGGACCCATTGCAACTTGAGTTGGGATTTTGAGCAGCCGGGCAGGCAACGCTGCGTCGACGCATGCTTTGCGATAGGCCCCCGGGGTCACCCCGTAGGCCTGTTTGAACTGCCGGCTCAAATGGCTCTGGTCTGCAAACCCTAGCGCGAACGCCACCTCAGAGGCTGCCTGGCCCCTTTTCAACAGATCACGGGCGTGGGTGAGGCGCCGCTGTTTCAACCAGGCGTGCGGTGGCAACCCGGTGGCCTGGCGGAACACGCGGGCGAAATGGAAGGGCGACAAGTTAACCGCCGCCGCCAGCGCTTCCAGCGAAGGTGGGTCGGCCAGTTGGCTTTCCAGCAGCTCGCGGGCGCGGGCCACGGCCACGGGCTCGTTGCCGGGGGCCGTGGGTTCGGGGCAATGGCCGTGGCGCTGCACCAGCGCCAGCACCGCCTGGCGCCAGGCGGTCTGTTGTTCGAGGGCGCTGGCGCCCAGCTCGGACAAGCGGTGCAGCTGGCTGAAGGCCGAGGCCAGCGCTGGGTCCTGGATCACGCTTTCGCGAAAGCGCGGCATGCCGTGGCGGCCCAGTTCCAGCTCGTCGAGCACGCCGGTGACCCGTTCATGTTCGGGGTAGAAGCCGCGGTAGCGCCAACCGGCCTCGTGGGCGGTGGCGCCGGTGTGCAGTTCGTCGGGGTTGATCAGCACCATGCTGCCCACCGGCGCCAGGTGCTCGCTGCCGCGGTGCCAGAAGCTCTGGGCGCCGGACTCGATCACGGTGAACACGTAGCCTTCATGCACATGGGGCGCGAAGCGCTGCTGGATGTAGCGCGCGTGCAGCATCTCGACATCGCCCAGGGCGGGCGCCTGCCAGAGGTGGGCTTGTTCGCGCAGGGGCCTGGTCATGCCAGCCAGCTGCGCAGCAGGAAGAAGATCAACATGCTCACCAGCATGCTCAGCAACACGCTGCGGGTCAACAGCACCAGGGCGATGGCGACCAGCGCGCCGAGCAGGTAAGGGTTGAGCGGGCTCAGGTCGAGCTGGTGGCCGGGCAGGAAGATGATCGGCCCGCAGATGGCGGTGAGCATGCCGGGCACGGCGAAGCCGAGGAACTGGCGTGCATTGGAGCTCAGGCGCAGCGGCAGGCGAGGCTCGAGAAAGGCATAGCGGTTGAGAAACACCACGGCGCCCATGGCGAAAATCAGTAGCCAGGTCATGCGCGTACTCCCGAAAACTTCTGGCAGATGAAACCGGCGGCCATGCCCAGCAGGCCGGCAGCCACCAGCGCGGTCTCCCAGTGCCAGTGGCTGAACAGCACCGAGCAGAACAGCGACACCGCCACGCACACCACGGTGGCGAGGTTGCGCACCAGCGGCGCGATCAGCGCGACGAAGGTGGCGACGATGGAGAAGTCCAGGCCCAGCTGGTCAAGGTGCGGGATGTTCTGGCCCAGCACGATGCCGGCCAGGGTGAACAGGTTCCAGGCCACGTAGAAGGTCAGGCCGACGCCGAGCGCGTACCAGCGGTTGAACTGCTGCTGGTCGTAGTGGCTGGTGAGGGCGAAGAATTCGTCGGTGAGCAGAAAGCCCAGCCCCAGCCGCCAGCGCAAAGGCTGGCTGGAAAGCACCGGGCGCATCGACAGCCCATACAGCAGGTGCTGCGAGGTCAGCAGCAGGGTGGTCAAAAGGATCGACAGCAGGTTGGCGCCGCCCTTGAGCATGCCGATGGCCACCAGCTGCGCCGCGCCGGCGAAGACGATCGCCGACAGGCCCTGGCCTTCCCAGGCGCTGAGGTTGGCTTCGATGGCCATGGAGCCGGCCAGCAGGCCCCAGGGGGCGACGGCAAGTGACAGCGGAAGGATGGCGATGGCGCCGTGGAGGAAAGCTCGGCGGGCGATGGGCGGATGGCTGGGCATGATGGCTGCGACACGGTTACACGGTAGAGCAGCTTGCCAGAGTGCAACGCGGCTGGCTTGAACGATCTTGCTGGTTTGCCTGTGGCAGGCGCCGCAGGCTCAGCGGTGGCTGGTCAGGCGCTGCTGGGCGGCAACGCAGCCGTTGATGTCCACGGCCTTCTGCAGCAGGGCCTGGCGATGCAGTGGGTCGAGGTCGCCGAGCAGCCGGTAGACCTCGGCCTGGTAATCCCGTTGCCGGCCCCACTGCATTTCCAGCCCCTGCGGCTGGCTGCGGCTGCAAGCCAGGCGGGTGGCCGGTTGCGGGTAATAGGCGGCATACAGGGTGGCCATGCTCGGCACCGCTTCGAGCGCTTCGCGGTAGGCGCTGCTGACGTTGTACGGCGGGCACCAGCTGGCGATCGCCGTTGCCGGCGGGGCAAAGCCCTGCTGCAGGCTCGCTTCGAGCAGCGGGCAGGCGGCATCGGCGATCTGCGCAGCGGGCAGGTAGGTCGTGTAGTACAGCGCCAGGCGGTACTGCGCCACGGGGTGGCCGAGTTCCACCGACTTTTCCAGCAAGGCCACCGCGGTTGGCAGGGTACGGGCCAGGGCCTGGCCCTGGCGATTGAGCTCCGGGTCGCCGCCTACGGCGGTGCGCAGAGGGCTGGCGCTGTCGTCCGGGTGGTCGGCTTGCTCCAGCAGCGGCAGGGCCTGGCGGTAGAGCAGGTCGGCATGCGGGTCGATGCGCACATCGAGCGCAAGCGATGCCTGCGGCACCAGTGTGATGAGCAGCGCAGCCAGGTACGGGGGGATGGCTCGGGTGTTCATGACAATTGCAGCTGCGCCTCGGGCGTATCGGAACGACGCCGTATTCTAGCCAAGCCTGTGGCCAGACCGAAAGCGCGGCGTGCAATTGTCAGACAAGCTTGATCGGCGTGACCTTGCGTTGGGCGTGTTTTTCCTGGGCCAGGCCGAGTTTGGCGGTGATTACCTTGGCCAGCGCATTGTTGCCCAGGTCGTTCAGGTGCAGGCGGTCGATGAACAGGTCGGCGCCGAACACCGGCGAGCTGCTGAGCATGCTGTTCATGTCGTAGCACGGCACCGGGTCGGCCTGGCTCTTGATGCGGCGGAAGAAGGCCATGTGCAGCTGGCTGTCGAAGGTGCCCTGCAGCAGGCGATCGAAATTGCTGGGTTGCCGGTCCAGGGCCGCGAGCATGGCGACTTCACCGGCCGGCAGGGCCTCGCGGCACCAGGGCAGCAAGGGTTGCAGGATGAAGGTGAGGGTGGCGTGGCTGTCGGCCAGCATCCGCTCCCATTGGCGCAGGGTGCGGCCGATGCTGTCGGCGGCGCGTGCCAGGCGCTTCTCTGGCGCGCACAGCGGCCAGTCTGCCAGGGGCTCCGGGCGGCGCGGGGCGAGTGCCTGGGCAAGGCGCTGCAACCACGACGCTTGCCGCGCTGCGCCCTGGGCCGGCATGCCTTCGTTGAAGCTGTTCAGGTAGGCCTGGTGGGCCTTGGCGTACTGCGCAGCGTGCGGGCCGGCCAACACCTCGCCGAGGGCTTCGTGGGCCAGGCTGTTGAGCCCGCTGAGCAGCACCACGTGGCCAATTTCGCCCAGGCGGTGCTGGTGGGTGAGAAACAGCAGCAGCTCCTGGCTGGCATTGAGCCCGCAGCCGGCGAGGTTCAGCCACACCTCGCCAGTCAGCATCGACAGGTGCGAGGCCACCGTGTGTTCATCGCTGCTGGCACCGATGCCCATGGCCGTGGAGCCACCCACCAGCAGGTTGATGCGCCCGGCACCGCCGCGCTCGGCGGCCGAGAAGCGCTTGCCGGCGCAATGGCTGTAGCGCAGCCCCAGCGCATCGGTGTTGATGGTGCCGGAGCGGTAGCCGCGCTCATGAACGTGCAAGGTTTGCGGGGCGCGGCGGCTGCCCAGTTGCAGGAAGCGCTGGTAATCCTGCTGCAGCGGCGAGGGCAGGCCCTGGCCGCGTGCGGCGGTATCGAGGGTGGTCATGGGCGCTCCCGTTTCACTGGCCGGTTCAGCCCGCCAGTGCCTTGAGGTTGTAGGCCAGGCCACCGGCGGCGATCAGCAGCAGGGCAACGCCCGAGGCCAGGGAAATGATGCGGTTGCTGCGCGGCGAGCTGATCTTGCCGATGGCGAAGATGTACAGGCTGAGCACGGCGAAATCGATGAACACCCACAGCAGCGACAGCACCACCATGCTCTTGCCGAACGACTCGGTGATCTGGATGAACTGCGGGAAGAAGGCGATGAAGAAGATGATGTCCTTGGGGTTGGAGATCCCCACCATGAAGCCTTGCCAGAGGCCGCCGCGGCCGGCCTTGGGCGTGGGCTCGGCGGTTTCGCTGGCGGCCGGTGCCTGCAGGCATTCGCGCAAGGTGCCCACGGCGATGTAGCCGATGAACAGGCAACCGAGCAGGCTCATGCCGCTGAGCCAGGCCTTGTCGATGGCCGCGCTGGTGAGGATGACCCAGGCGGCGGCACCGATCAGCACCAACGACGCCCAGTTGGTGCCGACGGCGGTGAAAATGGCCTTGCGCGAGCCGGAAGCGGCGGCGGTGTTGACGATCAGTGCCACCACCGGGCCCGGGGTGGCGATCAGCAGCAGGACAGTCAGTGCGTAGGTGAGGGTGAGTGCGGTATTCACGGTCAGTTCTCGATCTGTGTGTCAGGTGTGGCGTGGGCGTGGGCATGAAAGGGGCAGCGCGAGGGCTTGAGCGAGCCTGCTTCCTGCAGTTGGTATTGCTTCCATTCGAAGTTGTCGTCGTCGCCGAAGAAGCCCAGGCTGTCCGGCATGACGCCGTCGTTGTAGTGGCGCACGCGGTCGCGAATGCGCGCACGGATGCGCTGGCCGCTTTCGGTGCCGGCGTTGGCCACCTCGTCGAAGTTTTCCCGCGGGTTGATGACGAAGGTGATGTGCTTGCCCAGATTGCGGCTTTTCATCTGCCGGTGGCCGGGGAAGTTCATGTTGATGAACAGCGGCATGCCGGCGTAGCAGAATGACCAGCCGTTGTCGTCCGGGTCGGTGGGAATCGACGGTGGCCAGGGCTGCGGGTCGCGCGCGTGCACGCCGCGCAGCACCTTCCAGGCCAGTGCCTGTTGTTCGGCAAGGGTGATGTCGCTGGGGGTTTCGAGAAACACCACCAGCGGGCTGCCGATGCGTTGCTTGACCGGTACCGGGGCGATGTGGCGCACGTAGTCGGCCAGGCCCTGGGCAATGTCGTCGGCCAGTTGCTCGGCGCGGGCGAAGAGGATGTGGCAGGTGGCGCCATTGACCGCCTTGCGCCCGAACAGGCACGGAAACTCGGGGTTGGCGAGAATGCTGCGAAAGTGTTGTAGTGTCTGGTAAGTCCAGTGATGCGTGTTCCGCTCATGTTCGGCGGTCAGCTCTAGCGCATCCAGGCGTAAGCAATTTCCATAACCCGTAAACATGATATCCCCAGGCGTTTAATTAATAGAAAGTTCCAGTCATATGCAGGCAGGTTGTTGGCTTATCTTTGTTATTTACCTGCATTTTCTGAGACGCACTTAACGTTGTAAAACGCGTGGAACTATGACCTACTATTAGTCTTACTCATGCTTCGGGGGCTTCATGTCGGAACGGATCCAGGCTTTGCACGCGCTACGTGCCTTCGAGGTCGCTTCGCGTTATGGGTCGTTCACCCGGGCGGCCGAAGAGCTGGCGCTGACCCAGGGCGCGGTCAGCCATCACATCAAGACCCTCGAAGCCATGTTCGGCTGCGACCTGTTCGAGCGCCGCGGCCCCAAGCTGAGCCTGACCGAACACGGCCGGGTGCTGTCCCAAGAGCTCAAGGTCGGCTTCAAGATCATCGAAAATGCCTGTGCGCTGCTGCGCCAGGACCGCTACGGCCTGCGCCTCAAGGCGCCTTCCACGCTCACCGTGCGCTGGTTGCTGCGGGCCCTGGATGCCTTCAAGAAGGCCGACGATGCCTGCAGCGTGCAGTTGTCGAGCGTGTGGATGGACATCGACACGGTGGACTTCTATTCCGAGCCCTACGACTGCGCGATCCTGCTGGCCAACGGGCGTTTCCCGGCCGACGTCGAAAGCTTCAAGCTGTTCGATGAGTGGCTGATCCCGGTGTGCCACCCCGACTACATGCCGCGCGCCCAGCCGGAGCTGGCGGACCTGCGCCACTGCGAGTTCCTGCACCCGTCGCCGGACCGCCGCGACTGGCGCCGCTGGCTGGCGCGCATGGATGCGCTGGACATCAGCATCGACCAGGGCCAGGTGTTCGACACCCTCGACCAGGGCATCTCGGCGGCCCAGCAGGGCCTGGGCATTTCCGTGGTCGACCTGGTGCTGGCCACCGCCGACCTTGGCGCCGGGCGCCTGGTCACGCCGTTCAAGCATGCCGTTTCCACCGGCGATGGCTATTACATGACCTGGCTCAAATCCAGCCCCAAGGCCCGGCAGATGCACAAGTTGCGCGACTTCCTGCTCGGCCAGGTGCCGGCGCTGGCCTACAAGGACATCGACTACCTGTACGGCTGAGGCCGCCCGCCAGGCCTCACAGGCGTGCGCTGCTGACGGTGATGTAGCCCTTGTCGAGCAGGGCGATGCGGATCACCGTTTCCTCGACGCTCGCCTTGCGCTTCTGCTTGATGCACACCCCCTCGATGGCTGCCGCGCGCATCTGCTGGGCGATGGCGCGCCCGCAGGGGTCGAAGAACGCCTCGCTGGCCAGCAGCTCGATGCGCTCGACCAGTTGGCGCGTGCGCTCATCGGTCACGCAGAAAAACAACACCCCCGAGAGGTGCGGGTCGTCGTCCGGGTTGCTGACCTTGTGGGCCATGAGTTCACGCAGGGTCTTGCGCAGTTCGGCGGTGGTGCTGAGGTGCGGGTGCATGCGGAGCCTCCTGTCGATCGAGCGCGGGCGCCGGGCTGTAGCTGGCGCGGTCCAGGGGCGATGGTGTTTTCCGCAGAGGGCGGCGGCAATTAAGAAACTTCCGAGCGGTGCGTAGGAAATATCTGAAGGTGCTGAAAGGATGCTTCCAGCCCTGCCGATGCTGCACAATTGCCCGCTCCCGTGCACCCAGACCTGAGGACTTCGATGAACAGCCACTTCCAAGCCGTCGACCTGAAAAAGGCCTACCGCCTGCTCAACCACGGCCCGACCGTGCTGGTATCGGCCAGCCACCAGGGCGTGGACAACGTGATGGCCGCGGCCTGGGCCTGCGCGCTGGACTTCGACCCGCCCAAGGTCACCGTGGTGCTGGACAAGGGCACCCGCACCCGGCAGCTGGTCGAAGGCAGTGGCGGGTTCGCGCTGCAGGTGCCCACCGCGGCCCAGGCGCAGCTGACCCATCAGGTCGGTACCCGCAGCCTGCTCGACCAGCCCGACAAGCTGGCCCGCATCGGCGTCGAGCTGGCGCGGGTGGAAGGGCATGCGGCGCCGTTGGTGGAAGGCTGCTCGGCGTGGCTGATGTGCCGGGTGATCGACGAGCCGCACAACCAGAGCACCTACGACCTGTTCATAGGCGAAGTGGTGGCGGCGTGGGCGGATGACCGGGTGTTCAAGGACGGCCACTGGGCCTATGAGCATGCCGACCCGCAGTGGCGCAGCCTGCACTATGTGGCCGGTGGGCATTTCTATGCGATCGGCGAGGCGGTGGTGGTCGACGCGCAGGGCTGAACCTGCCGGCGATGGGGCCGCGCAGCGGCCCCTCAGTGCTTCACCCCAAAACCTGCTGCTTGAACCGCAACCGCCACCCATGCAGCAGCGGCTCGGTATACCCGCTCGGCTGCTGCCGCCCCTCGAACACCAGCGCCTGCGCCGCCCGGTACGCATACGACCCGGCAAAGTCCCCGGCCATCGGCCGATAAGCCGCATCGCCGGCATTCTGCTGGTCGACCACCTTGGCCATCCGCTGCAGCGTCGCCTCTACCTGATCTGCCGTCACCACCCCATGCAGCAACCAGTTGGCGATGTGCTGGGCGGAGATGCGCAGGGTGGCGCGGTCTTCCATCAGGCCCACGTCATGGATATCGGGCACCTTGGAGCAGCCCACCCCTTGCTCCACCCAGCGCACCACGTAGCCCAGGATGCCCTGGCAGTTGTTGTCCAGCTCGGCCTGGATGTCCGCTGCACTCCACGGCCGGTCCGGGCTGACCGGGATGCTCAGCAGGCCATGCAGCAACGCCTCGCGCTCGGCGGCCGGGTCGGCCTGCTCCAGGGCCTGCTGCACCGCCGCCACATCCACCTGGTGGTAGTGCAGCGCATGCAGGGTCGCGGCCGTGGGCGAGGGCACCCAGGCGGTGTTGGCGCCGGCCTTGGGCTGGGCGATTTTCTGCTCGAGCATGGCGGCCATCAGGTCGGGCATGGCCCACATGCCTTTGCCGATCTGCGCCTTGCCGCGCAGGCCGCAGGCCAGGCCCACCAGCACGTTGTTGCGTTCGTAGGCCTGGATCCAGGCGCTGTGCTTCATGTCGCCCTTGCGCAGCATGGCGCCAGCCTGCATGGCGCTGTGCATCTCGTCGCCGGTACGGTCGAGAAAGCCCGTGTTGATGAACACCACCCGCGCCGAGGCACTGGCGATGCACGCCTGCAGGTTGATACTGGTGCGCCGCTCTTCGTCCATGATGCCCATCTTCAGGGTATGGCGTGGCAGGCCCAGCAAGTCTTCGACGCGGCCGAACAGCTGGTCGGCGAAGGCC
Source organism: Pseudomonas faucium (assembly GCF_021602585.1). Taxonomy (GTDB): domain Bacteria; phylum Pseudomonadota; class Gammaproteobacteria; order Pseudomonadales; family Pseudomonadaceae; genus Aquipseudomonas; species Aquipseudomonas faucium. The sequence continues at coordinate 60,458 of NZ_BQIP01000005.1, read as the reverse complement.
ACTTCGGCCGGGCCGTGCATCTTCGGCTTGACGATGTACAGGCTGCCCTGGCGCGAATTGCCGCGGCGCTTGAGGTCGTGCAGGCCGATCAGGCTGGTGACCACCGCGTCGAGAATGCCTTCGGGGATTTCGTGGCCGTCACGGTCGTGGATCGCCGGGTTGGTCATCAGGTGGCCGACGTTGCGGATGAACAGCAGCGAGCGCCCCGGCAGGGTCAGTGGCTGGCCATCGCTACCCTGGTACTGGCGGTCCTCGGCCAGCGCCCGGGTGAAGGTCTTGCCGCCTTTGCTGACCTGCTCGCTGAGGTCACCCTTCATCAGGCCCAGCCAGTTGCGGTAGACGTTGACCTTGTCCTCGGCATCCACGGCCGCCACCGAGTCTTCGCAGTCGATGATGGTGGTCAGCGCGGCCTCCATGAGGATGTCCTTGACCCCGGCCAGGTCGCTTTGGCCGATCGCGCTGCTGGCGTTGATCTGGATTTCGAAGTGCAGCCGGTGGTGTTGCAGGAGGATGGCGGTGGGCTGCTTCGGCTCGCCCTGGTAACCGCGCAATTGCGCAGCGCTTTGCAGGCCGACCTGGCGGCCATCCTTGAGCGTGGCGCGCAGTGCGCCTTGCTCGATCGCATAGGCCGCGACATCGGCATGGGAAGCGCCCGCCAGCGGCGCGGCCTGGTCGAGGAACTGCCGCCCGAAGGCGATCACCTTGGCACCGCGGCGCGGGTTGTAGCCTTGCCCGCGCTCGGCGCCGTCGCTGTCGGCGATCGCGTCGGTGCCGTACAGCGCGTCATACAACGAACCCCAGCGGGCGTTGGCGGCATTGAGGGCATAGCGGGCGTTGCTCAGCGGTACCACCAGCTGCGGGCCGGCCTGCTCGGCGATTTCGCGGTCGACGTTGGCGGTGCTGATTTGCACGCCTTCGGGGCTGTCGACCAGGTAGCCGATGCTGCGCAGGAAGGCTTGGTAGGCGGGCATGTCGGCGATTGGCCCGGGGTGCTGGCGATGCCAGCTGTCCAGCTCGGTTTGCAGACGTTCGCGTTCGGCCAGCAGTTCACGGTTGCGCGGAGCGAGGTCGTGGACCAGGCTGGCGAAGCCTTGCCAGAAGGCAGTGGCGTCGATACTCGTGCCGGGCAGCACTTCCTCTTCGATGAAGCGCTGCAGAATGGGGGCGACCTTGAGTGGGTTCATGGGTGTCTCGCTGTTCATGTTCATTTTAAAAAAAAGGCCGGCACTGCCGATCACAAAGCCCCGGCACCCGCCTTGGCCACCTGGGCATCCTGCTCGGGCTTGACCCCGGACACGCCGATGGCGCCGACCACCTGGCCATCGATGCGCAGGGGCACGCCGCCTTCCAGGCTGGTGAGCAGCGGGGCGGTGACGAACGCGGTGCGCCCGTTGTTGACCATCTGTTCGTAATCGCGGGTTTCCTTGCGCCCGAGCGCGGCGCTGCGGGCCTTTTCCACGGCGATGTAGGCGCTGGCCGGGGCGCAGCCGTCCAGGCGCAGCAGGCCCAGCGGGTGGCCACCGTCGTCGACCACGGCGATGGTCACGCTCCACGTTTGCGCCTCGGCCTCCTGGCGGGCGGCGGCGATTACCCGGGCCACCTCGTCCTGGCCGATCACGGGCTTGTTATGCATGGCGGTTCTCCTGGTTCAAGGCTGCTTCGACGATTTCGACCCAGTGCCGCACCGGCGTGCGCCCGGCACCGCCCAGGTGGGTCTGGCAGCCGATGTTGGCGGTGGCGATCACTTGCGGTTTGCCGCTTTCCAGCGCGTTCAGGCGGTTGTCGCGCAACTGCCGCGACAGCGCCGGCTGGGTCAGCGAATAGGTGCCGGCGGAGCCGCAGCACAGATGCCCGTCCGGCACTGCGGTGAGGGTGAAGCCCAGGCGCGTCAGCAGGTTCTCGACCTGGCCGCCGAGCTTGAGGGCATGTTGCAGGGTGCACGGGCAGTGGAAGGCCAGGCGCTGCTCGGCGCACAGGCCCAGTTGTTCGACCGGCTCGTCGCGCAGCACTTCCACCAGGTCGCGTGACAGCGCGCTGACACGAGCGGCCTTGGCGGCGTAGTGCGGGTCGTTTTCCAGCAGGTGGCCATAGTCGCGCACGAAGGCGCCGCAACCGCTGGCGGTCTGCACGATGGCCTCGGCCCCGGCCTCGATCGCCGGCCACCAGGCGTCGATGTTGCGCCTTGCACGTTGCAGGCCCTGCGTCTGGGCATTGAGGTGGTAGTCCACCGCGCCGCAGCAGCCCGCTTCGCGCGCAGGCTCCACGCTGATGCCCAGCCGGTCCAGCAGGCGCGCCGCCGCGGCATTGGTGTTGGGCGACAGGGCAGGTTGCACGCAGCCTTCGAGCAGCAGCACCCGGCGTGGGTGGCGCGGCGTCGGGCGTTCGCCGGGGGTTGCCACCTGGGCCGGCAGCTTGTTCTTCAGGGTGGCCGGTAGCACCGGGCGCAGGGCTTGCCCGGTGCGGGCCAGGGCCTTGAACAACGCCGGGCGCGGGACCACGGCGCGCAGGCCCTGGCGCAGCAGGCGCTGGCCGAGCGGGCGGGTCACCTGCTGCTCGACCACGGCGCGGCCGATGTCCAGCAGGTCATGGTATTTCACCCCCGACGGGCAGGTGGTTTCGCAGTTGCGGCAACTCAGGCAGCGGTCCAGGTGCAGTTGCGTGCTGGCGCTGACCGGCGCGCCTTCGAGCACCTGCTTGATCAGGTAGATGCGCCCGCGCGGCCCGTCCAGCTCATCGCCGAGCAGCTGGTAGGTGGGGCAGGTGGCGGTGCAGAAGCCGCAGTGCACGCAGCTGCGCAGGATGCTTTCGGCCTCCTCGGCTCGGGCCAGGCCCTTGGCGCTATCGCTCAGGTTGGTTTGCATGGCGGGGCCTCACAGGTCGGGGTACAAGCGGCCAGGGTTGAATAGGCCCTGGGGGTCCAGTTGCTGCTTGAGCGCGCGGTGGTAGCGCATCAGCGCGGCGGGCAGGGGGGCGCTGCTGGCCTCGCCCGGGGCATAGCCGGTGGCGTGGCCGCCGGCCTTGGCCACCTGCTCGCGGATGTGCTGCGCCGGCGCGTTCGCTTTCAGCCAGCGCTGTGCACCGCCCCAGTCGATCAGTTGCTGGCCGGGCAGGTCCAGCTCGGCCGTGGCGATGGGCAGCGACAGCCGCCACAGTGGCGCCGGGTCAGCAAAAAAGGCCAGGCGCTGTTCACGCAGGTCACTCCAGAAGCGACTGTCGAGCACCTCGCCACCCAGGCGCTGGCGGGCCGATTGCACCGAGCCTTCGCCGCCTTCCAGGCGCAGGTAGAGGGCTTGGCCGTCGTGGCAGGCGGCGCTGATCGGCAACGGCTGCTGGCCCCATTCAGCGAGTTCGGCCAGGGCGTGGTGGCGGTCCATTTCCAGGCGCAGGCTCAGGCATTGGCGGGGGCGTGGCAGCACCTTGAGCGACACCTCGGTCAGCAGCCCGAGGCAGCCGAAGCTGCCGGCCATCAAGCGCGACACGTCGTAGCCGGCGACGTTCTTCATCACCTCGCCGCCAAAGCGCAGCAGCTTGCCGTGGCCGGTGATGACCCGCGTGCCCAGCACATAATCGCGCACCGCGCCGGCCCAGGGCCGGCGTGGCCCGGACAACCCCGCCGCCACCATGCCGCCAAGGGTCGCCTCGGGGCCCAGGTGCGGTGGCTCGCAAGGCAGCATCTGCCCGGCCTCGTGCAGGGCTGCCTCGATCTCCAGCAACGGCGTGCCGGCGCGGGCGGTGAGCACCAGTTCGGTGGGGTCGTAGCTGACGATGCCGCGGTGGCGGCGGGTATCGACCACTTCGCCGGCCACCGGGCAGCCGAGCATGGCCTTGCTGTTGCTGCCCTGGATGCGCAGTGGCGTGCCCAGGTTCAGGGCCTGGTTGACCTGCTCCAGCAGGTCCTGGCTGATGTCGCGGTCCAGGCTCATCAGAAGCGCTCCAGTTCGGGGAAGGGCAGCTGCCCGTGGTGCACGTGCAGGGCGCCGAATTCGGCGCAGCGGTGCAGGGTGGGGATGTTCTTGCCCGGGTTGAGCAGCCCTTGCGGATCGAAGGCGGCCTTCACGGCATGGAACAGGGTGATTTCGTCGCTGTTGAACTGGGCGCACATCTGGTTGATCTTCTCGCGCCCCACGCCGTGCTCGCCGGTGATGCTGCCGCCCACCGCCACGCACAGTTCGAGGATGCGCCCACCGATGGCTTCGGCGCGCTCCAGCTCGCCGGGCAGGTTGGCATCGAACAGGATCAGCGGGTGCATGTTGCCGTCGCCGGCGTGGAACACGTTGGCCACGCGCAGGCCGTATTCCTCGGAAAGCGCGCTGATGCCCTTGAGCACCCGTGGCAGCTCGCGGCGCGGGATGGTGCCATCCATGCAGTAGTAGTCCGGCGAAATCCGCCCCACCGCCGGGAAGGCGTTCTTGCGCCCGGCCCAGAAGCGCACGCGTTCGGCTTCATCGCAGGCCAGGCGTACCTCGCGCGCGCCGGCCTGCTGCAGCACCGCCGCCACCCGCTCGCAATCGTCCTGCACGTCGGCCTCCACGCCATCGAGCTCGCACAGCAGGATGGCCGCGGCGTCCACCGGGTAGCCGGCGTGGATGAAGTCTTCGGCGGCGCGAATCGCCAGGTTGTCCATCATTTCCAGGCCGCCGGGGATGATGCCGGCGGCGATGATCTCGGCCACCGCCCGGCCGGCGTCCTCGACGCTGTCGAAGCTGGCCAGCAGCACCCGCGCCACCTGGGGCTTGGGCAGCAGTTTCACGGTCACTTCGGTGACGATGCCGAGCATGCCCTCGGAGCCGGTGAACAGTGCCAGCAGGTCGAAGCCCGGGCTGTCGAGGGCGTCGCTGCCCAGGGTCAGGCGTTCGCCTTCGACGCTGAGGATCTCGACCTTGAGCAGGTTGTGCACGGTCAGGCCGTACTTCAGGCAGTGCACGCCGCCCGCGTTTTCAGCGACGTTGCCGCCGATCGAGCAGGCGATCTGCGAGGAGGGGTCGGGTGCGTAGTACAGGCCAAAGGGCGCGGCGGCCTGGGAAATCGCCAGGTTGCGCACACCCGGCTGCACCCGGGCGAAACGGCCTTGGGGGTTGACCTCGAGAATGCGGTTGAAGCGCGCCATCACCAGCAGGATGCCTTTGGCCAGTGGCAGTGCACCGCCGGACAGCCCGGTGCCGGCGCCACGGGCCACCACCGGCACGCCGCGCTGGTGGCAGAGCTTGAGCAGCGTCTGCACCTGCTCCAGGCGCTCGGGCAGCACCACCAGCATTGGCACTGTGCGGTAGGCGGAGAGGCCATCGCACTCGTAGGGCTTGAGGTCTTCTGCGCGGTGCAGAATTTCAAGATCTGGCAGGGCATCACGCAGCGCCTGCAGCAAACTCGGCAGGTCCACGGCCGGCAACGCACCGTCGACGCGTTCGTCGTACAGAATGTTCATGGGCTCACTCGATTCTTGTTGTTGTTTGCCTCTGCTTGCAGCCTGCGCCGGGGTTAGCTGCCAGGTCGAGAGGATTGGTAACTGGTCCTACCAGTTTCTCGATATGACGCTATTCATTCGCGGCATTGAACGGCTACATTGGGAGGCATTGCAGCAGTGGTCCTACCAGTTGGAGAGTGCTGATGGGTGCGCAAGGCAAAGCCAAGGTCGCGGACCAGGTGGCCGAACGGGTCGAACGGCTGATCGTCGAAGGCGTGCTGAAGGTGGGCCAGGCATTGCCATCGGAGCGGCGCCTGGTGGACAAACTCGGCTGCTCGCGCTCGGCGTTGCGCGAGGGCCTGCGCATCCTGCGCGGGCGCGGCATCATCGACACCGAGCAAGGGCGCGGTTCGTTCGTCGCCGACCTGACCGGGCAGCCGGGCGCCACGCCGCTGATGCACCTGTTCAGCTCGCAACCGCGCACGCTGTTCGACCTGCTCGAAGTGCGCGCCTTGCTCGAAGCCGAATCGGCGCGCCTGGCAGCGTTGCGCGCCACCGACGTGGACCGGCTACTGATCCGCCGGCGCTACGAAGACATGCTCGCGGCCCATGCCGCAGGCGAGGCGCTGGACCCACGCGAGCATGCCCGGCGCGACCACGCGTTCCACCGGGCGATCAGCGAGGCCTCGCACAACCCGGTGCTGGTGCACACCTTGCAGTCGCTCAGCGACCTGACCTTGAGCACGGTGTTCGCGTCGGTGAACAACCTGTATTGCCGGCCACCGCAGAAGCGCCAGATCGATCGCCAGCATGCCCGCTTATATCACGCGGTGATGGAGCAGTTGCCCGAGCAGGCGCAGCGCGCGGCGCGCGAGCACATCAACGGCATTCGCGACAGCCTGCGCGAGATCGAGCAGGAAGAGCAGCGCCTGGTGCGGGCAACGATGCGCATGGACGGGTGGGGCTGAAGGGCCCTATCGCGGGCTACATTTGTGGGAGCCGGCTTGCCGGCGATAGGGCCCACCCAGGCACTGCATCATTTGGCCAGGTGCTGAATCATCGCCACCGTCAGATACAGCCGCGGCGCAATGCTGGCCAGTTCGATGTACTCATCATCACCATGCAACCCAGCCCCTACCACGCCCATGGTTTCCAGCACCGCCGGCTTGTCGCTGCCCGGCACATAGGCATAGCCGGCATCGGTGCCGAAGCGCATGGCGATCGGCTCGATCTTGTGGCCAACCTCGCCATACAGCTGCTGCGCCGTTTGCGCGAGCTTGGTCGAGGCCTCGTTGCGCGCCAGGGGCGGGCGGCCCTTTTCCACGGTGACCGTGGCCTGGGTATCGGCCACCAGCGGCGTCTTCACGATGCGCTGGGCATCGGCCTGCACCCGCTCGGTTTCGCTTAGGTCCGAATAGCGCATGTCGGCTTCGGCCGTGGCCAATGCCGGGATGATATTGGCCTTTTCACCCGCCTTGGCCAGGGTCCAGTTCACCGTGGTGCCTTTGCTCGCATCGCCCAGGTCCTTGAGCTGGAGAATCTGGTGGGCCAGTTCGGTCAGGGCGTTGCGGCCTTCCTCGGGCGCGGAGCCGGCGTGGGAGGCGCGGCCCTTGACCTCGAGCTTGAGGCGGTTGATGCCATTGGTGGCGACGGTGACCGCGTCCTTGTCAGGTGGCTCGTAGGAGAACACGTAGTCATGCTTGCGGGCCAACTCGGCAATGATCTGCCGGGAGCCCGCCGAGCCCATTTCCTCGTCCGGGTTGAACAGCACGGTCAGGGTGCGGTAACCCTTGAATTGTTGGTCCTGCAATAGCTTCACCGCGTGCAGGATCATCGCCACCCCGCCCTTGGCGTCGGCAACCCCCGGGCCATAGGCGCGCGGGCCGTCGACCCGGAAGGGGCGCTTGGCCACGGTGCCGGGGACGAACACCGTGTCGTAGTGCACCATCAGCAGGAAGTCCTTGCTGCCCGTGCCCTTGAAGGTGCCGACGATGTTGTCGCCCACCGAAGGCGTGGCAGGGTGGGTCTGCACCTCGGCGCCCAGGGCCTTGAGGCGCTTGACCAGCTCGGCGCTGACCTGGGTCAGGCCAGGCTCGGTGCCGGTGCCGGTATCCACCGAGACCAGCGCCTTGAGGGTGTCCAGGTAGGCCGGCTGCTCACCTTGGGCCTGCTTGAGCAAGGCTTCGGGGGAGGCGTCGGCGGCATTTGCCTGGCTACAGGCGAGCAACAGCGCCATGGCGATGGCGTGGGGAGGGCGGAGCAATGGCATGTAGTCTTCCTTGTTTTACGTGAACGGCCGAGCCGGGTTCCTGGCTACAGCCGTGTGGGGCAATACCGTGTAGAAGATGGCGGCCCTTCGCGGGCGAGCCCGGCGCCTGCGCATGCAGCAGGCATAGGCTCGCCCGCGAGTGGGCCCTAGTGATTGGCCACCGGGTCTTCCTGGGAGAGGATGGCCTTGGCCAATTCTTCGTCGCTGGCCTGCAGGCCAGGGTGCTGCTTGCGCACTTGTTCCAGCGCCGATTCCACGTAGGCGCCACGGATGGCACCGTTGCTGGCGACGAACGCGGAAAGGTCGTCTCGGGCCGGGATGATCAGTTTGTGATCCTTGAAGGTCGAATACAGCGAGGCGGAAACGCCCGCTGAGGTGGCGACGTCGCCTGCATCGACGCCGGCCAGGGCAACACCGGCAGGCAACAACAGCAGCAGGGCAGGGGCGAGGATTATGCGGCGCATGTCGTGTTCTCCAGTAGCGTGAAGCCCAAAGGAAAGTACCACTCAGAATGTAAGAAAGCGGGACAGTGGTGGTAGTTCCCTAGGCATCTGCTCCCGGCAATGGATCGTGGCAGCCGTAGAGCCAGCCTATCGCCCCCCAATAGCCACTCTATTAGAAGTCTGCCCAAGCTCGACTAGTCTTTCCCCTGGCCCCGCAGCAAGTGCGTGCGCCCCCGTGTCGGAACGTGACCGACCAGACCTGATAAGGGGTAGGCATGAGCCCATGTGCTCGGCTGGAAAGAACACCTGGCATAGACCGGAAATCTGGATAACCGACCCAAAGGTAACCGCAGATGTCGAACGAATCGAAATGCCCGTTCCATCAAACCGCAGGTGGCGGCACCACCAACCGTGACTGGTGGCCTGACCAGCTCAACCTGAGAATCCTCCACCAGCATTCTGCCAAGTCCAGTCCCGACCCGGACTTCGACTACGCCAAGGCCTTCAAGAGCCTCGACTTCCAGGCCCTGAAGCGCGACCTCACCGCCCTGATGACCGACTCCCAGGACTGGTGGCCGGCCGACTTCGGCCACTACGGCCCGCTGTTCATCCGCATGGCCTGGCACAGCGCCGGCACCTATCGCATCGGCGACGGCCGCGGCGGCGCCGGCTCCGGCCAGCAGCGCTTCGCCCCGCTCAACAGCTGGCCCGACAACGTCAGCCTGGACAAGGCCCGGCGCCTGCTGTGGCCGATCAAGCAGAAGTACGGCAACAAGATCTCCTGGGCCGACCTGATCGTGCTCACCGGCAACGTCGCCCTGGAATCCATGGGCTTCAAGACCTTCGGCTTCTCCGGCGGGCGCGCCGACGTGTGGGAACCGGACGAAGACGTGTACTGGGGTTCGGAAAAGGTCTGGCTGGGCGGCGACACCCGCTATGGCAAGGACCAGGGCCCGACCGAAGCCCCCGGCCAGGGTGACCTGGTGGCCGAACCTGCCAAGCACGGCGAAGAACAGAGCCGTGACCTGCAGGCCGAGCGCAACCTGGAAAACCCACTGGCCGCCGTGCAGATGGGGCTGATCTACGTGAACCCCGAAGGCCCGGAAGGCAACCCCGACCCGGTGGCCTCGGGCAAGGACATCCGCGAAACCTTCGGCCGCATGGCCATGAACGACGAAGAGACCGTGGCGCTGATCGCCGGTGGCCACGCCTTCGGCAAGACCCACGGCGCCGGCCCCGCCGATAACGTCGGCGCCGAGCCGGAAGCGGCGGGCCTGGAGCAGCAGGGCCTGGGCTGGGCCAACAAGTTCGGCACCGGCAAGGGTGGCGACACCATCACCAGCGGCCTGGAAGTGACCTGGACCTCGACCCCGACGAAATGGAGCAACGAGTACCTCAACAACCTGTTCAACTTCGAGTGGGAACTGACCAAGAGCCCGGCCGGCGCCAACCAGTGGCGGCCGAAGGAGGGCAAGGGCGCCGGCACCGTGCCGGATGCCCATGACCCGGCCAAGAAGCATGCGCCGTCCATGCTCACCTCCGACCTGGCGCTGCGCTTCGACCCGATCTACGAGCCGATCGCCCGGCGCTTCAAGGACAACCCCGAGCAGCTGGCCGACGCCTTCGCCCGTGCCTGGTACAAGCTGATCCACCGCGACATGGGCCCGCTGGCGCGCTACCTGGGGCCGGAAATGCCCAACGAGGAACTGCTTTGGCAAGACCCCCTGCCCAAGGCCGACCAGCCAGCGCTGGGCGAGCAGGACATTGCCGCACTCAAGGCCAAGGTCCTGGCTTCGGGGCTCTCCGTTGGCGAGCTGGTGTCCACCGCCTGGGCCGCAGCCTCGACCTTCCGTGGCTCTGACAAGCGCGGTGGTGCCAATGGCGGACGCCTGCGCCTGGAGCCGCAGAAAGGTTGGGCGGCCAACCAGGGCACGGACAAGGTGCTAACGAAGTTGGAGGAAATCCGCGCCGAGGGTGGCAACAAGGTGTCCCTGGCCGATTTGATCGTGCTGGCCGGTACCGCCGCCGTGGAAAAGGCCGCCAAGGAGGCCGGCTTCACTGGCAGCGTGGGCTTCCGCCCGGGCCGTGTGGATGCCTCCCAGGCGCAGACCGATGTCGAGTCGTTCGCTGTGCTGGAGCCGCTGGCCGATGGTTTCCGCAACTTCAGCAAGGCCCGCTACAGCGTCAAGGCCGAGAAGCTGCTGCTGGACAAGGCGCAGTTGCTGACCCTGACCGCACCCGAGCTGACCGCACTGATCGGTGGCCTGCGCGTGCTGGGCGCCAACCATGGCGGCAGCAAGCACGGCGTGTTCACCGACAGGCCAGGCACCCTGAGCAACGACTTCTTCCGCAACCTGCTGGACATGGGCGTGGAGTGGAAGCCGACCTCGGCCGACAACGAAACCTTCGAAGGCCGTGACCGCAAGACCGGGCAGGTGAAATGGACGGGCAGCCGGGTCGACCTGGTGTTTGGCTCGCATGCGCAGTTGCGGGCGTTGAGCGAGGTGTATGGCAGCAGCGATGGCCAGGACAAGTTCGTCAGGGACTTCGTGGCGGCTTGGGTGAAAGTGATGGAGCTGGATCGGTTTGATCTGAAGTAACTGTGCATCAGGGCTGCCTTGCAGCCCAATCGCCGGCAAGCCGGCTCCCACATTGACCATGGTGCGGTCCCTGTGGGAGCCGGCTTGCCGGCGATTGGGCAGCGCAGCTGCCCCGCCTTCGGTGCCATCGCGCCAATTCCAGGTCGGATAGATACAAAAGCGTCCTCGTTGGTTCTGTTGCAATGCTTCCCAGGCGGCCGGCCTGAACAGCGTGCTCACAACGACAAGGAACACCGACCATGCAAATGCCCCAGACCCTGAAGATCCGCAACGGCGACAAGGTCAAGCCGACCTTTTCCGCACAGGAATACGCCGCCCGCCATGCCCGCCTGCGGGCCTACATGGCCGAGCAGGACATCGAAGCGGCGATCTTCACCTCCTACCACAACGTCAACTACTACAGCGACTTCCTCTACTGCTCGTTCGGCCGCCCCTACGCCCTGGTGGTGACCCAGGACAAGGTGGTCTCGATCAGCGCCAACATCGACGGTGGCCAGCCCTGGCGGCGCACGGTCGGTACCGACAACATCGTCTACACCGACTGGCAGCGCGACAACTACTTCGTCGCCATCCAGCAGGCACTGCCGCTGGCCTCGCGCATCGGCGTCGAATTCGACCACCTGAACCTGCAGAACCACAGCAAGCTCGCGGCCTGCTACCCACGGGCCGAGCTGCTGGACATCGGCGCGCCGTGCATGCGCATGCGCATGATCAAATCTGCCGAGGAGCAGGCGTTGATCCGCCACGGCGCCCGCGTTGCCGATATCGGCGGCGCGGCGGTGGTCGAGGCGCTGCGTGACCAGGTGCCGGAGTACGAGGTGGCGTTGCATGCCACCCAGGCGATGGTCCGTGAAATCGCCCGCAGCTTCCCCGACGGCGAACTGATGGACACCTGGACCTGGTTCCAGTCCGGCCTCAACACCGACGGCGCGCACAACCCGGTCACCAGCCGCAAGGTCAACAAGGGCGACATCCTCAGCCTCAACTGCTTCCCGATGATCGCCGGCTACTACACCGCCCTTGAGCGCACGCTGTTCCTCGACCACTGCCCGGACGACCACCTGCGCCTGTGGCAGGCCAACGTCGAGGTGCACGAGGCGGGGCTCAAGCTGGTGCGCCCGGGCATGCGCTGCAGCGACATCGCCCGCGAGCTGAACGAGATCTTCCTGCGCCACGACCTGCTGCAGTACCGCACCTTCGGCTACGGCCACTCGTTCGGCACCCTCAGCCACTACTACGGCCGCGAGGCGGGGCTGGAGCTGCGCGAGGACATCGACACGGTGCTGGAGCCGGGCATGGTGGTGTCGATCGAGCCGATGATCATGCTGCCCGAAGGGCGGCCGGGGGCGGGCGGCTACCGCGAGCACGACATCCTCATCGTCAACGAGACGGGCGCCGAGAACATCACCCAGTTCCCGTATGGCCCGGAGCACAACATCATCCGCAAATAAGCCGCGGTGCGGTGCCGGTCTCGTTGTGCGAGGCCGGCACAGACATAACAAGAAACCACCGAATGACCACCAGACCCTGCCTCCAATTAGAACAATCAGAGGGTACCCGTCATGTCCAGCACCACCCTTAACGCTCCCACCCTCGAAGGCGCCACCCCGAGCGCCGAACGCCAGGCCTTGCGCAAGGCCGCCCGGGCCAGCTTCATGGGCAACTTCGTCGAATGGTTCGACTACGCCGCCTACGGCTACCTCGCCACCATCATCGCCGCCACCTTCTTCCCGCAAACCGACAAGACCACCGGCCTTCTGGCGACGTTCGCGGTGTTCGCCCTGTCATTTCTGGTCCGCCCCCTGGGCGGCGTGGTCTGGGGCCACTTCGGCGACCGCCATGGCCGGCGCAACGCGCTGTCGCTGTCGATCCTGATCATGTCGATCTCGACCTTCTGCATCGGCCTGTTGCCTGGCCATGCGCAGATCGGCCTGTGGGCCCCGTGCCTGTTGTTGCTGATCCGCCTGGTGCAGGGCTTTTCCGCCTCGGGCGAGTATGCTGGCGCCTCGGCGTTTCTCGCCGAATACGCGCCGCCCGGGCGGCGTGGCCTGTACACCAGCATCGTGCCGGCGAGCACGGCGGCGGGGCTGTTGTTCGGCGCGGCGTTCGTCGCCGTGCTGCATGAACTGCTCAGCAGCGAAGACCTGCACAGCTGGGGCTGGCGCCTGCCGTTCCTGTTGGCCGCGCCGTTCGGCCTGGTCGGGCGCTACATCCGCATGAGCCTGCAGGACACGCCGAAGTTCCTGGAGATGGAGCAGCGCCTGGAAAGCAAGGCGTGCATGACCCCGGCACCAATCCGCGAACTGCTGGCCCGGCACCGCCGCAGCCTGGGCATCGGCATTGGCGTCACCTGCCTCAATGCCGTGGCCTTCTACCTGCTGCTCAGCTACATGCCCACCTACCTGTCGACCGAAATGGGCATGAGCGAGCGCGACTCGTTCATTGCCTCGACGGTGTCGCTGGCCACCTATATCGGCCTGATCTTCCTGATGGGGCGGCTGTCGGACCAGTTCGGGCGCAAGACCATGCTGGTGATCGCCTCGCTACTGTTCCTGGGGCTGACCGTGCCGCTGTTCAAGTTGCTCGATGGGCAGCCGCTGCTGGTGATCCTGGCCATCCAGATCCTGTTCGGCGCGATGCTGGCGATGAACGACGGCACCTTGCCGTGCCTGCTGGCGGAGATCTTCCCGACCCGGGTGCGTTTCAGCGGCTTCGCCTTGAGCTTCAACCTGGCCAATGCCTTGTTTGGCGGCACGGCGCCGTTCATCGCCACCTGGCTGATCCAGGCCACCGGCAGCAAGCTGGCGCCGGCGGGGTACCTGCTGGCGGCGGCCCTGGTGGCGCTGGTGGCGATGTTGATGTGCCGGGAGACGGCGCATGGGGCATTGAAGGACTGAGCCAGTACTGGCCCCATCGCCGGCAAGCCGGCTCCCACATCGATCTTCAGGGTTGACCCGATCGGTGTGGGGGCCGGCTTGCCGGCGATAGGGCCCGCGCAATCAGTGCAAGGACGCCTGGCGCCGCTCCCCCAGAGGCGACAAGCCGAAGAACCGGCTGTAACTCTTGGAAAAGTGCGCCGGCGAGCTGAACCCGCACGCCAGCGCCACCTCGCGCACCTGCACATCGCTGCGCAGCAGCAGCTCCCGCGCCCGCGAAAGGCGCAGCTCCAGGTAGTACTGGCTGGGCGTGCGCTGCAGGTACTTGTGGAACAGGCGCTCCAGCTGGCGCACGGTCACTTCGTTGAGGCTGGCCAGCTCTTCGAGCCCCAAAGGCTCCTCCAGGTTGGCCTCCATGATCGCCACCACCTGGCTCAACTTCGGCTGGGCGCTGCCCAGCAAGGTGCGCAGCGGCACCCGCTGGCGCTCGCGCTCGCCACGCATGCGGTCGCACAGCAGCAGCTCGGCGGCCTTGGCGGCGATGTCCTGGCCGCCGGCCTCGCGGGCCACCAGCTGCAGCATCATGTCCATGGCCGCCACGCCGCCGGAGCAGGTGTAGCGGTCGCGGTCCAGTTCGAACAGCTGGCTGGAGATGACGATGCCGGGAAAGTGCTCCTGCAACGCCTGGATGTCCTCCCAGTGGATGGTGCAGCGGTAGCCCTTGAGCAGGTCGGCCTTGGCCAGCAGGTAGCTGCCGGTGCAGATACCGCCCAGCGGCACCTGCTGGCGGGCCAGCTGGCGCAGCCAGTCGGTCAGTGGCCGGGTGCCGCGGCTGCGGTCGATCGGGTTGGCGCCCACCACGAACAAGGCATCCAGCGCCGGGGCGTCGGCGATGCCGTGGTCGGGCAAGATGCGCATGCCATTGCTGGCCATCACCGGCGCCTGGCTGGTGGACAGCAGCACGGTGCGGTACAAGGTGCGCCGGGCGGCCAGGTTGGCCATGCGCAGGGTCTCGACCGCCGAGGCCAGGCCGATGGTGGTGAAATTGGGCAAAACCAGAAAACCGAAGGTCTTGGTGCGCGAAGGCGTTAGGATGGCAGAAGCGGGGTGGACCATTGCGATCTTCCTGTGCAAGCTGAGGCTGAATTCGTCAGGGGCAGTGGGAAAACAGGCCTCGCATGTTTCTTGTTGTTATGGGTCGTTGCCGGGTCGATCTTACACCCCGCAGGCAGCGGCCAGGAATGGACCTGATTGCAGACAGAAGGTGACCCTACGTGAACCCCGATTCCATGCTGGCGGCGCTGCCAGGCTTCGCCATCGCCCCGGACGCGATCCAGGTGCTGCCCGACGCCGCGGCCTACCGCACATGCCTGCTCGAGCGGATTGCCGCCGCGACCCGGCGCATCGTCATCGTCGCGCTGTACCTGCAGGAAGACGAGGCCGGGCAGGAAGTGCTCGATGCCCTGTACCAGGCCAAGGCCGCCCGGCCGCAGCTGGAAATCGTCGTGGTGGTCGACTGGTTCCGCGCCCGCCGTGGCCTCTTGGGCGCCGGGCGCCAGCCGGGCAACGCCGCCTGGTACCAGGCCCAGCGCCAATTGCGCGGGCTGGACGTGGCGATCCACGGGGTGCCGGTGCAAACCCGCGAGCTGTTCGGCGTGCTGCACCTTAAAGGCAGCGTCATCGACGACTGCGTGATCTACACCGGCGCGAGCCTCAACAACGTCTACCTGCACCGCTTCGACCGCTACCGCCTGGACCGCTACCACCTGTTCCACAGCGCGCCGCTGGCCGATGCCATGGTCGGCCTGGTGCAGCGCCTGCTGCACGACACCGCCACGCCGCGCCTGGACCTGCCCGAGCCACCTTCCACGCGCAACCTGCGTGGCGACATCCGCCGGCTGCGCGCACGCCTGCGGCGCATGGCCTATGACGCCCCGGCGCCTGTGCCAGGGCAGGGCCTGCGGGTGGTGCCACTGCTGGGCGTGGGCCGCGGCAACCCGCTCAACCGGGCCGTCTGTGCGCTGCTGGCGGCGGCGCGTACGCAGATGGTCATCAGCACGCCGTACTTCAACCCGCCGCGGGTGGTGATGCGCGAGCTGGACCACGCCCTGGATCGCGGCGTGCAGGTCGAACTGATCGTCGGCGACCGTACCGCCAACGACTTCTATATCGCCCCGGGCGAGCCGTTCAGTGCCAGCGGCGCGTTGCCGTACCTCTATGAGGACAACTTGCGCGCCTTCGCCCGTCGCCGCCACGCGGCCATCACCAGCGGGCAGCTGGTGGTGCGCATCTGGAACGACCCGGGCCACACCTTCCATGCCAAGGGGATATGGGTCGACCAGCGTTATTCGCTGCTCACCGGCAACAACCTCAACCCCCGTGGCTTCAACCTGGACCTGGAAAACGGCCTGCTGATCGATGACCCAGAGGGCCAGTGGCTGGCGCCGCGCGCCGAGGAGCTCGAGGGCATCCGCCGGCATGCACCGCAGATCGCCTCGGCCCACGACCTGGGGGTGAAGGCCGAGCATCCCAAGGAAGTGCGCAAGTTCCTTCGACGCTTGCGCTACAGCCGCCTGGAGCCATTGATCAAACGGGTACTTTGAAGCGTTTCACCTCTCTGAAAAGTCATGGCAAAGGAATACAATCTGGCGTTTTCCACGTTAACCAGATAGGCCAAACCCTTCATGGCGCTCGACCCACCCACGATGCTGACCATCACCATCGCCCTGGCAGCCGCCGCTGCCCTGTACCTGGCGATCGAATGGCGCAGTGTCCGCGAACCCTCGCTGCTGTTCTGGAGCGCAGGGTTCGCCACCATTACCGTCGGTTCGACCCTGGCCCTGCTGCGCGGCATCGGCCTGTTGCTGATCGGCATCTGGTTCGCCAACGGCTTGCTGGTGGTGGCACACGGGTTTTTCCTGATGGGCGTGTTGCGCTTTACCCAGGCGCGCTTGTCACGGGCCTGGCTGCTGATCGTGCCGGTGTGGTTCGCCTTGCTGCTGCTGCCGGCGGGGCCGCAGTGGTCCAAGGTCATGCTGATGGTCAACTCGCTCCTGGTGGCGCTGCTGACGCTCCAGGCCAGCTTCCTGCTGCGCCCGCACGGCAAGTCGTTGAGCGTGGGCGCGGTGCAGTTGCGCTATGTGCTGCTGATCCATGGCCTGTTCTATGTGGCCAAGGCGGTCATCGCGATCACCCCCGGCACCCTGATCGACCTGGCGACCTTTGGCGGCTTGATCATCCAGATTTCCCTGGTCGAAGGGGCGATGGCGATCATGCTGATCGCCTTGTCGATGACCGGTACCGTGCGTTACCGGCGCGAGGAACGTATCGCTCGCCTGGCTGCACGCGACCCCTTGACCGCGCTGTACAACCGCCGCGCCCTGGAAGTACGGGCCACGCACCTGTGCAAGGAAGTCAGCGCGGCCCGGCCTGGGGCGCTGCTGCTGATCGATATCGACAACTTCAAGCTGGTCAACGACCTGCATGGCCATGCCGCCGGCGACCGGCTGCTGGTGGCGCTGGCCGAGATGATCCGCGCGGTGCTGCCGGAACGCTCGCTGGCGGCGCGGCTGGGCGGGGATGAGTTCGTCATCTTGCTCAGCGATGCCAGCACCGAGCAGGTGGTGGCGCTGGGCGGGCAGTTGCGCCAGGCGTTCCAGGCCTTTGCCGAGCAGGCCGTGCCGACGCCGCAGGCGGTTACCTTGAGTATCGGTGCCAATGTGTTCGACCAGCCGCCGGCGAGCCTGGCGGCGTTGATCGAGCAGGGGGATGTGGCGCTGTATCAGTCCAAGCGCGGGGGGCGTGACAGCATTCGGCTGGTGGACCGCACGATGGTGAGTTCGGGCCGCTAGCGGGTTGGCCTCATCGCCGGCAAGCCGGCTCCCACAGGTACAGCGCAGCTTTCAATGTGGGAGCCGGCTTGCCGGCGATAGGGCTGCAAGGCAGCCCTCAAGACTCAGGTCACGACCTGATAGCAAGGCACATACGCAGCGCCACCGGGCAACTTCATCCGGTGCTGGTCGACAAACGCCTGCAACAGGCGCCCAAGCGGCTCCAGCACCGCACTGTCACCGCGGATCTGGTACGGCCCGTGTTCCTCGATCAGGCGGATACCCTTGTCCTTGACATTGCCCGCGACAATCCCGGAAAACGCCCGGCGCAGGTTGGCCGCCAGTTCATGCGGCGGCAGTTCGCGGCGCAATGCCAGTTCGGCCATGTTGGCGTGGGTCGGGTCGAACGGGTGCTGGAAGCCCTCGTCGATCTTCAGCAGCCAGTTGAAGTGGAAGGCGTCGTTGCGCTCGCGGCGGAACTGCTTGACCTCCTTGAGCCCCTCGACCATCTGCCGGGCCACTTCGGCCGGGTCGTCGATGATGATCTGGTAGTGGCGCTGGGCAGCCTCGCCCAGGGTGGCGCCGACGAAGGCATGCAGCTGCAGCAGGAACGGCTCGGCGCTGCGCGGCCCGGTGAGCACCACCGGGAAGGGCAGGTCACGGTTGTCCGGGTGCATGAGGATGCCCAGCAGGTAGAGGAATTCCTCGGCGGTGCCGGCGCCGCCGGGGAAGATGATGATGCCGTGGCCGACACGCACGAAGGCTTCCAGGCGCTTCTCGATGTCCGGCAGGATCACCAGTTCGTTGACGATCGGGTTGGGCGCCTCGGCGGCGATGATGCCCGGTTCGGTCAGGCCCAGGTAGCGGCTGCCGTGCATGCGCTGCTTGGCGTGGGCGATGGTTGCGCCCTTCATCGGGCCCTTCATCACGCCCGGGCCGCAGCCGGTGCAGATGTCCAGCTTGCGCAGGCCCAGTTCGTGGCCGACCTTCTTGGTGTACTGGTATTCCTCGGTGCTGATCGAGTGGCCGCCCCAGCACACCACCATCTTCGGCTCAACGCCCGGGCGCAGGGTGCGGGCGTTGCGCAGCAGGTGGAAGACGTAGTCGGTGATGCCCTGGGAGCTTTCCAGGTCGATGCGCTGGCTGGCCAGCTCGCTTTCGGTGTAGACGATGTCGCGCAGGGCGCTGAACAGCATTTCGCGGGTGCTGGCGATCATTTCGCCATCGACGAAGGCGTCCGCCGGAGCATTCAGCAGCTCCAGGCGCACGCCGCGGTCTTGTTGGTGGATGCGCACCTCGAAGTCCTTGTAGGCTTCGAGGATGGTCTTGGCATTGTCGACATGCGCGCCGGTGTTGAGGATGGCCAGGGCGCATTGGCGGAACAGGGTGTAGAGGCTACCGGTACCGACTTCGCTCAGTTGCTGGACTTCACGTTGCGACAGCGTCTCCAGGCTGCCTTTGGGGCTGACGGATGCATTGATGACATGGCGTTGGGGCATCTAAGTCTTTCCTGTGCAGGTAAAACATCCTTCTCTGTCACCACCATAAGTCATGCGAAGAGCTTTTGCACACCCAGCGTAATCGCCAGCCCGCCGCCCAGCAGCCAGAGGTTGAGGATCGCCCCGGTGGCCAGTGCACGCGGCCCTGCCTGGCGGATCTGGCTGTAGCGCGTCTCCATGCCCAGGGCGGTCATGGCCATGGTCAGGGCGAAGGTGTCGAGGCTGTTGATCACCCCGGTGACGTTGCCCGGCAGGATCTGCAGCGAGTTCACCAGCACCAGGCCGAGGAAGCCGAAGGCGAACCAGGGCAGGGCGATGCGGCCTTTGCCCTGGCCTTGGCCTGGCTGGCGCGCACGGCTGATCCACACCCCCACCACCAGCAGCACCGGCACCAGCAGCATTACCCGGGTCATCTTGACGATGGTGGCGATGTGCGTGGCTTCGGGGCTGATGTTGCTGGCCGCGCCCACCACCTGGGCCACTTCGTGCACGGTGCCGCCGAGGAACAGGCCGGCGCTGACGGTGTCCAGCGGCAGCCAGCCGGCGTTGATCGCCAGTGGGAAGATGAACATCGACAGGGTGCCGAACAGCACCACGCTGCCCACCGCCATGGCGCTCTTGTGCGGCGCGCTGCGCAGCGCCGATTCGAAGGCCAGCACCGCGGCGGCGCCGCAGATGGCGCTGCCGGCAGCGGTCAGCAGGGCGGTGTCGCGGTCCAGCTTGAACAGTTTCATGCCGACCCACAGGCCGATCAGAAGGGTGCTGGCGACCACCAGAAGCGACACCGTCAGGCCCGACCAGCCCACTTCGGCGATTTCCTGCAGGCTCACCCGCAGGCCGAAGAAGGCCACGGCGATGCGCAGCAGTTTGCGCGCCGAGAAGTTGATGCCCGCCGCCCAGCTGGCCGGCACGCCATCACGCAGCACGTTGCCGTAGAAGGCGCCGGCGACGATGCCGACGATCAGCGGGCTGATGCCCAGGTTGGCGATGGCCGGCAACGACGCCAGCTGGGTGACGGCGATGGCGAACAACGCGACGAACAGGATGCCGTTGAGCTGCCCTCGGGTGGAGAGGGTGGGCGCAAACGCGGGGTTGGACGGAACCGTGGCCATGTGAGTCCTCCGGGACATGTTTCGATATGGCCTACGTTAATCCGGTTATAAGCTTATAAAAAATCGTAATTTAGGATGTGAAATATCCGTTTAGCTGATACTTTTAAAACATGACCCCGGAACAGCTGATAACCTTCGCTACCGTTGCCGAGCACGGCAACATCAGCCATGCGGCCCAGGCCCTGCATCTGTCGCAGCCGGCTGTGTCGGGCCAGCTCAAGCTGCTGCAGGAAGCCTTCGGCGAGCCGCTGTACCAGCGCGCCGGCCGCGGCGTGCGCCTGACGGCGGCCGGTGAGCAGTTGCTGGCCCATGCCGAGCGCCTGCGCGACACCTTCCGCCAGGCTCAGGCCCTGCGCGAGGCCATGCGCGGCCTGGAGCGCGGCACCTTGCGCATCGGTGCCAGCACCACCCCGGCCAGTTACCTGCTGCCGTACCTGATCGCCGACTTCCATGCCCGCTACCCGGACATCCTGGTCAGCACCACCCACGGCAACACGGCGGAGATCGTCGCCAACCTGGGCAGCGTCGATATCGCCCTGATCGAAGGCCCGCCCGGGCAGGAGTTGCCTTTAGGTACGGGGGTGACGCCCTGGCGCGAGGATGAGATCGTCGCCATCGTGCCCAGCGGCCATCCGCTGCTGGTGAACGAGCAACAGACCCTTGAGGCACTCGGCAGCTACCCGCTGGTGCTGCGCGAGAGCGGTTCGGGGGTGAGGCAGATCATCGAGCGGGCGTTCGCCCGCCACGGCGTGGCGATGCGCGTGGCGCTGGAGATCGCCGGGGTGGAAGGGGTGAAAGAAGCGGTAAGGGCGGGGATGGGCATCGGCTTCGTGTCGGCGATGTCGATCAGGCACGAGGATGGTGCGCTGCGGATGTTGCACATTGCGCCCGAGCCGTTGGTCAGGCACTTCTCGATCCTCTTGCCGCATGCCGCGACCCCTTCGCGGGCCGCGGCGCGGTTCGTCGAACTGTGCCAGGTGTAGCAGGGCAGTCCCTTGCCCTGGCCAGCTGCAATCAACGGTTTTCGTCGCTTTTGCCGCTGTCGTCGTCCTCATCGAGCTCCGGCGTGTCCATGCCTTGCTCACGTTCACCCTCCGACTTGCTGCCGGCGCCATGGCCTCCCGTTGCGCCACGTTGCGCGCCGCCACCGGAGCGCTGCTGATCGTTTTTCCATTGATCGTCCGGCATCTGGCCACCTTTCTGGCCTGGGTCGTTGGTGACGTGCTCCGGGGTCTGCTGAGGATTGCTGGTGCCTTGTTGTCCGCCTTTGCCTTGGTCGTTAGCCATGATCTTGCACCTCGTGAAATGCACACAGAAAGGCTGTGTTCACTTCCGACGCTGGTGGCATTCGGGTTGCTCCCAGTACTTTGGTATTACCGGACGGGGTGCACGAAAGTATTGGCAGCTGGACGTGTTGCGTCGTAAATGCCGCTTGGCTAACAGGTGGGGCTCAGGGGTGGGCTTGCCTGAATTGCGCGACCTGGTGATCGAGCGCGGCCTCGTCGCCACACAGGATCACGCCCTCGGCGGCCAGGGCGCCGCACGCGGCGATGGCGCCTTCCTGGGTCAGGGCGCGGCAGGCCGGCAGGTACAGCAGCACCTGGAAACCGGCCTGGCGCAATTGGCGGGCGGTGGTCTTGACGCAGTAGTCCAGGGCCAGGCCGCCGACGATCACCGCGCCCACCTGCTGCACCTTGAGAAACTCGATCACGCCCGTCGAGCGGCGCTCGGCGAGGTCGTGGTAGCAGGCGCCATAGGGGTGCAGGTCGGGCTCGACGCCTTTCCACACGAAGAAGTCATAGTCGATGGGGGCGGGCAGGCCGGGCAGCAGTTCGAAGCCGGGCGTGCCGGGCACGCAGTGGCTGACCCAGGTCAGGTCGGCGTTGGCCAGGCCCAACGGTTGCAGCATCTGCCCCGCTTGCGCGACCACCCACGCGGCGTTGGCCGGGTGGGCGTCCTTGCTGCCCAGGCGCAGTTCGGCGCGCTGGGCCATGGCATTGAGATCGGGCGCGATTTCGTTGCCTTCTGGTACCGGCAGTTCCTGTGGGGCGTTGGCGGTGAAACCGTTTTGCGCGTCGACATCGAAACTGGCGATCTTCATGGGGCATACCTCGCAGGGTTGTCAGGTGCATGCCGAGGGTCTCGACCACGGCCCGATGCTCGAGGCATGCACCTGGCGGCCCAACGGCTTAGGCTGCCGCCATCTTGGCACTCATCTGCCGGCGACGATAGGCACTGTCGCGGCTGGCCAGCCACCAGTACAGCGGCGAGGTGATCACCAGGCCCACCAACCAGGACAGGTCGGCGCCGTTGATGTGCGCGGAAATCGGCCCTACGTACAGCGGCGTGTTCATGAACGGGATCTGCACCACGATGCCCACCGCGTAGGCGATCAGCGCCTGCGGGTTGTAGCGGCCGTAGATACCGCCGTCGACCTTGAAGATCGACTGGATGTCGTAGTCGCCCTTGTGGATCACGTAGAAGTCGATCAGGTTGATCGCCGTCCACGGCACCAGCACCACCAGCAGCACCAGCACCATGTCGACGAAGTGGCCGATGAAGTCCGCCGAGGCGCACACCGCCACCACGCAGCAGCCCGCCAGCACCACCAGCGACAGCACCGCACGGCTCTTGGCGGTGGGGATCCAGCGGTAGGCGAAGGTCTGGATCAGGGTGATGATCGACAGCACCGCGCCATACAGGTTGAGGGCGTTGTGGCTGATCACGCTGAGCAGGAACAGCACCAGCATGATCGGGCCGAGGGTGCCAGTGGCCAGCTTGACCGCGTCCATGGTGTCCATGCCGGCCGGGATCGCCAGCACCGCCACGGCGCCGAAGATGAACGACAGGCTCGAACCCAGGGCCGAGCCCAGGTAGGTGGTCCAGAAGGTCGAGGAGACCTTCACGTCGGCCGGCAGGTAGCGCGAGTAGTCCGACACATAGGGGGCGAAGGCGATCTGCCACAGCGCCGCCAGCGACACGGTGGCCAGCCAGCCGGCCAGGTTGAAGCCGCCGCGGGTGAGGAAGTCGTCACTTTGCACGTGGCTGAAGATGTAGCCGAAGCCGACCACGATCCCGATGCCCAGCACCCAGGTGCCGATGCGGTTGAGCACGTGGATGAAGCGGTAGCCGATGATGCCGATGATCCCCGAGCCCAGCGCGCCGACGACGATACCGACCGGTACCGGCACCGAATCGACCACGCCATGCAGCGACTTGCCGGCCAGCACGATGTTGGAGGCGAAGAAGCCGATGTACATCACCCCGGCGATCACCACCACCAGCAGCGCGCCGAGCGAGCCGAACTGGGCGCGGCTCTGGATCATCTGCGGGATGCCCATCTGCGGGCCCTGGGCCGAGTGCAAGGCCATCAGCACCCCGCCGACCAGGTGGCCGACCAGGATGGCGACGATGCCCCACACCAGGTTCAGGTGAAACAGCTGCACGCCCAGCGCGCCGGTGACGATGGGTAGCGGCGCGATATTGCCGCCGAACCACAGTGTGAACAGATCCCTTACCTTTCCATGGCGGTCTTGCGGGGGCACGTAGCCGATCGTGTGTTTTTCTATGAGGGGTGCCGAGTTGGCTGCACTGGTCATGACTGACTCCAAGGCAAGGTTGGGCAACGAGGGCTGCCCGGGTACGTGCCGGCGATGGGCGACGCGTTCTTGTTGGAGCGATGATGCGGGGTGCGGGGGTTAGGAGAAATAAGTAAATATGTGCCCATAAACGTTAAAAAAGCTAAGGCTGACAAAAGCTTAAGGGACGAGTGGTTGCAAGGAGCGGGCCATCGGGCGGCAAGGCCCGGGGTTGGGCGGTTGGGGTGGGAATGGATCCAAACGAATGTGCCGGGATGGTGCGAGGTGCGCGATTGCGGGGCAGGGGAAATGGGTGTCTGTTGAGGCCCTGCCATGAGAAAACGGCTTGTCGGCGCTTGATCGGTAAAGTGTTCTATCGAATAGAAACTGCCCTCAATACAGTCTTAGTTGATCTCGTAGCGCTATTGAAAGTCATGTCAGAGCTGCTGTTTGTACGATCTTTTTGTAGGCCTACAGCACCGTCAATGTAGGACGGTTCTCTATTTTTCCCAGCGTCTAGCTCACATCGGCAACGTGCGTCATGGTGCCTGACTTCCCGGTGTGGAGCGCCACGATGTTCAACTTGCCGCTATTTCATGATTGCCGGCCTGTCGCCTGCTCAATCCTTTTCCTGACCAGTTTCGCCGGCACATTGTTAGGTCAAACGAGTCACGCCAGCACCATCGAAGCCATAAATCACACCCACTGGGCGATCAACCGCTTCAGTGTGGATGGGCGTTCGGGTATCGACATCATTGGGGCTTATCAAGGAGGGGGCGGAGGGTGTTGCTATATCGTCCCTGAGCACTGGTACCCAGGTATGACGGTGCGTGTCGACTGGGAGACTGGTGTTTGGAGTTCAGCAGGTTTCCCAGGTTTTGCGGACGAAGAAAAGTATTTGGCTTGGCGAGACGCTGCTCGAGCGCAAAAACGACGACATAGCAAACGGGTTCCAGTCCCAGATTACAGCGGCCAAGAAGTTTGCGGCATTACAGTGCATTTCCTGCCCTGCGATGAAGTACAGCTCACTACTTCCTGCCATGCCTATGGCAGCCCTGACTACCCGGTCAAAGCACCTCTCCAACTGCCGGAGCCACCGTCATGCCCAAAATAAGCAAGTCCCCCGTCTGTTTCCCACCCTCGTTCCCGCTTGAAGGGCGCCTATCTCCAAGTGCTCGGCAGGTGAATCAGAACCTGCGCCAGCAAACCGAACTGGAGCGTAAGCTGCAGGATGACTTGTCGCTGGCTGCGGGCTTTCGAGTCATGCCCCCATGTTGCAAGACCTTGCATATCAGCTTGTTCTTCGACGGCACCGGCAACAACCTCAATCATGATCTGTACGAGTCGACAGTGGCGCATCCCACCAATATCGCTCGACTGTTTCGCGCCACCATTGGCGCCGGTCACGCTGGGGGCACCGCGCACAATCCCCTGGCAAGTGGGCTGACCGATGCCTCGGGTATTGGCTATGGCCAGTACTACAAGTACTACATGCCTGGAGTGGGGACGCCATTCCCAGAAGTTGGCGATCTGGACTACAACACGGCTGGCTTGGCGTTTGCGCGGGGCGGGGAGCGTCGGATCAACTGGGCGCTGCTGATGGTCATCGATGCCCTGCGCCGCTCGTTGAATCTGCCCAGGCTGGACAATGCCCAGCTGATGGCAGCGGTCGAAGCCATGGGGACCTGGCGCGGGACCGAATGGATCCTGGGGCGCAGCTACCGGCGCAAGGTGTTCCGCGAGCAGCTCAAGGCGATAGAGCAGCCCTTACGCCTTGCGCTGGCGCAGCCATCGCCGGGACATCCCAAGCTGGTGGGCATCAAGCTGTATGTCTACGGCTTCTCCCGGGGCGCCGCGGCGGCTCGGGCTTTCGTCAGCTGGTTGAACGAGCTGTTGGTGGCCGATGAGGCGGCGCCGGCACTGTCGATCGAAGGTTCCAGGCTGCCGGTCAGTGTGGATTACCTGGGCTTGCTGGATACCGTTGTATCGGTTGGCCTGGCCGATCTGGTACCGGTCGCCAATGGGCATATGGGGTGGGGGGATGGTAGCCAGGAGCTGCCCCGTGGGGCATTGGTCAAGCGGTGTCTGCATATCGTCGCCAGCCATGAGCAGCGGCTGAGTTTTCCGCTGGAGTCGATTCGACGGGAGGATGGGACTTATCCGGATAATAGTGTCGAGGTGATTTACCCGGGGGTGCATAGTGATCAGGGAGGAGGGTATGTACCTGGGGATCAAGGGAAGTCATGGAGTAAAGACAATTTTAGAGGAGACGGTTTGCTGTTATCGCAGGTCGCCTTACAAGACATGTATGGAGACGCCTACATATCAGGAGCACCGCTAAAAGTCCCCAAAGACTCACTGCCCAGAGGCTCTTATTCTGAGAAGTGGAAAGAAATGGCCCAGGAAACAGTAGATGAGTTCGCCGTTTCAGGTGGGCTAATTAACCGATTCAATGCATGGCGTCGATTAACTTTTGGATTGATGTCGCAGTCGGAGTCTTCATCGTCCGAGCGAAGTGAGGGTTACCAACCAGCGCCCGCGAATATATCCCTTGAAGATGCCTTGCGCACCCAGATGGATTGGCTAACCGCCTGGCGTATCGACCGTTACGCCTTCGAAAGCCTGAAAGACACTGATTTCTATCTCCGCGCAACGGATGAGCACGCGACCCCGGAGGCGCGTGCACGTGGCAAAGTCGACCGTGACAATAAACAAGCACAAGTCATGAATCGCCGTGCCCTCCAGCAAGACCGCGAACGCCGTGGGGCTCCGAAGTTACCCTTGGAGCCGGGCATCCCGCCCTACGACCCCGACAAGTCCAAGACTCAACTCCGTGAAGCCGCCCAGGAGTTCGGCCGAATCTACCGCAACCTGGAGAGTGACCCCTACCTGCTCTTTTTCAGGCGCGCAAACAAGGTTTATCGACCGGCCTTGATCATCTATTGGCTGAGCAGCTCGTCACTTGAGCAATGCCTTGCCGAGCACAAGCGGATGAAAGCGGGTGGCAGAGCCAAGGTCAGCCAATTGTTCCCACCACCCGCAGGCCAGCAGAACCACACCACGGAATCTCTGCGAGGCGAGGTGGACGAAGCGCGCAACCGTGATCAGCCTGCAGGGCTGCTGCGGGCATTGTTCGACGACCATGTTCACGATTCGCGCGCCTGGTTCCTCCATGCATCGCTCAACGACACCTACTTGAACATGGCCATTGCGGGCGGTCGCGAACCACTTGGCAGCTATTTCACTGAGCGCATGGTGTTTTTCGGTGATGCCAATCGCAGGGATTTGGCACTGATGACAGTGCCGGTCGAAGCGATTGATAGCGATGCATCCATAGCCCGTGTCGATATCAACCTGAATCCGCTGGACGCGGAACGCGCTGCACGAATCCAACGGGATATCGCCGATATGTGGGCCGCGCACTATGCCGAGGCAAGGGGAGGCCACGATGGTCAAAGCTAATGCAAGCGTGAGGCTAACCTGGCTGACAGCACTGCTTTTGACCACCAATGTTTTGACTGTTTCGTATCTGCAGGCCAGCACAATCGAAGCGATAAACCACACCCATTGGGCGATCAATAGGTTCAGTGTGGATGGGCGTTCGGGTATCGACATCATTGGGGCATACCAAGGGGGCGGTGGGGGCTGTTGCTACATTGCCCTGAGATTTGGCAGCCCGATATGGCAGTGCAAATCGATTGGGAAACCGGGGTATGGGGCTGGGAAGGCTTCCCTGGTTTTGCAGACGAGCAAAAATACTTTGCTTGGAGAGATGCAGGTGAAGCCCAAAGCCGTCAGCACAGCAAACTAGTTCCAGTGCCAGATTATAAAGGCCAAAAAGTTTGCGGCCTCACAGTTCACTTCCTGCCCTGTGATGAAGTACAAGTCACTACCTCCTGTTACGCCTATGGCAGCCCTGAGTACCCGATCAAGGCCCCACTAGAGATGCCGGAGTCGAAGTCATGCCAGAAATGAACAAGAGGCACGCTTGCTCCACAGTACCTGCCTCAGATCAAACGATGTGCGAAGCCGATGCAGTGATGACGCTCACTGGGCGTGCAGCGCTGTTGCTCGCCTCTATCGTTTGGACTGTTTCGCATGTGCAGGCCAGCACTATCGAAGCGATTAACCACACCCATTGGGCGATCAATAGGTTCAGTGTGGATGGGCGCTCGGGTATCGACATCATCGGGGCATACCAAGGGGGCGGTGGGGGCTGTTGTTTCATCGCCCCTGAGCAGTGGTATCCAGGCATGAATGTGCAGATAGAATGGGAAACAGGAGTGTGGAGTTCTGCAGGTTTTCCGGGGTTTGCGGATCGCGAAAAATACTTTGCTTGGCGAGATGCTGCGAGAGCCCAAAAACGTCAGCACAGCAAACTAGTTCCAGTGCCAGATTATAACGGCCAAAAAGTTTGCGGCCTCACAGTTCACTTCCTGCCCTGTGATGAAGTACAAGTCACTACCTCCTGTTACGCCTATGGCAGCCCTGAGTACCCGATCAAGGCCCCACTAGAGATGCCGGAGCCACGGTCTTGCCCCAAATGACAGCTCGCTCCTCACAACTGTTGGGACCGGTCGAAAAGCCTACATCGGCAGCATGCGGTCCTGAATTACCTCTTTCATCACCAGCGTCGAACTCAGCCGCTTCACATTGGGAATGCTGGTCAACTGCTCGTCATACAGCTTCTGAAACGCCGGCAAGTCCTTGGCCACCACATGCAGCAGGTAATCCGGGTCGCCAAACAGCCGCTGCGCCTCGACGATCTGCGGTACTGCGCTGACGGCCGCTTCGAAGTCCGCCACCGGCTGGCGGGTCACTTCGCGCAGGGTGACGAACACTAACGCGGCGAAATTGAGCCCCAGCGCGCTCGGCGCCAGGCGGGCGTGGTAGCCGAGGATGGCGCCGCTCTCTTCCAGCGCCTTGAGCCGCCGGTGGCACGGCGACAGGCTCAGGCCCACGCGGTCGGCCAACTCGGTCACCGACAGGCGACCATCTTTTTGCAGCTCGGCAAGGATCTTCCGGTCTGTGCGGTCCATTGGGGAGAATCTTCCAGTAAATAGAGGTTTCGGGGAAATATACGGAAGAAAATCCTCAGGCGAAATCTTTACGCTTTCCAGCAACCGCAAACCTTGTGAAGGAAGACGTGAAGTGGCGATCAGTGTGCTGACGGCGTTCTGGGCCGTGTCCTTGTTGTTCGTGATTACCCCCGGCGCCGACTGGGCCTATGCCATCTCGGCGGGCATGC
This sequence comes from Pseudomonas faucium, assembly GCF_021602585.1. GTDB lineage: Bacteria > Pseudomonadota > Gammaproteobacteria > Pseudomonadales > Pseudomonadaceae > Aquipseudomonas > Aquipseudomonas faucium. The sequence goes on along the minus strand of NZ_BQIP01000005.1, from coordinate 31,602 downwards.
GCGGGCGCTGGGTGATGCCGGCGGTGGCGGGGATGCTGTCGGGGCATTTTCTGGCCACCCTGGTGGTGGCGGCGGGGGTCGGCAGCCTGCTGGCCGGGCACCCGCTGGCGTTGACCTTGCTGACCCTGGCCGGCAGCACCTACCTGCTGTGGCTGGGCGGCAACCTGCTGCTGAGCCCGGCATTGCCCGAGGCGGGGCAGGGCGGTGCCGGGGAAACGGGGTCGCGCTGGGCCTTCAAGGGCTTTTGCGTCAGCGGGCTCAACCCCAAGGTGTTCTTGCTGTTCCTGGCCTTGCTGCCGCAGTTCACCGACCCGCAATCCAGCTGGCCGGTGCCGGTGCAGATCCTGTTGCTGGGGCTGGTGCACCTGTGCAGCTCGCTGGTGATCTATTCGCTGGTGGGCTATGGCGCCAAGGCGGTGCTCAGCACCCGGCCGGGGGCGGCGAAGCTGGTGGGCAGGGTGTCGGGGTTGGCGATGATACTGGTGGCCACGGGGTTGATCATCGGGCAAATGCGCTGAAGCCACGGCAATCGTTCACCTACCCAGCACCTTGGCCAGCATCTGGCACACCTGCTCCGCCGAATAGGGTTTGGCCAGGAAGGCAAAGCCGTCGTGGCCGCCCTCGGCGATCGCCTCGCTGTAACCCGAGGTCAGGATCACCGGCAGCTGCGGCCGCTGGCGGCGCAGTTCGCGGGCCAGTGCCAGGCCGCCCATGCCCGGCATCACCACGTCGGAAAACACCGCATCGAATTCGCCCGCCGGGCCGGCCAACTGGGCCAGGGCGTCTTCGGCCGAGTGCGCCCAGCTGACCTGGTAGCCGTGATCTTGCAGGATGTGCGTGGTGAAGGTGCCCAGGTCGGGGTTGTCCTCCACCACCAGTATCCGCCGCCGTGCACCCGCCGCATGGGGCGCGGCGGGTAGCGCAGCGGTAGCCTCGGCTGCGGCAGGCGGCGCCTCTTGCGGCAGGTACAGGGTGAAGGTGGTGCCCTGGCCCTCGACGCTGGCCACCTCGATGTCGCCGCCGGACTGCTTGGCGAAGCCGAACACCTGGGACAGGCCCAGGCCGGTGCCCTCACCAGGCGCCTTGGTGGTGAAGAACGGATCGAAGATGCGTTCCAGCAGCCCGGCGGCGATACCGACGCCGGTGTCGGTCACCGAAATGGCGGCAAATACCCCGCCTGGCGCGGGCTGCCCGCGCAGGCCAGGCATGCGCTGGCCGGCCTGCAGGCGCAGGCGCAAGGTGCCTTCGCCGGCCATGGCATCGCGGCCATTGAGCATCAGGTTGATCACCGAGGTTTCGAGCTGGCCGAGGTCGGCGCGGATATGGCAAGGCTGCGTGGGCAGCTGCAGCTCTACCTGGATCCTCGCACCGGTGGCGGTGTCGAGCATGTCGGCCATGGCCTGCAGGCGCGGCCCGGCCTCGAACACTTGCGGGCTCAAGGCCTGCTTGCGGGCGAAGGCGAGCAACTGGCCGGTCAGCTTGGCGCCGCGGTCGACGCTGTCGGCCATGGTCTTGAGGTAACGCTCGCGGCGGCCTTCGTCGAGGCCGGGGCGCTGCAGAAAGTGCAGCGACGAACGGATGATGGTCAGCAGGTTGTTGAAGTCATGGGCCACGCCGCCGGTCAACTGGCCGATGGCTTCGAGCTTCTGCGCCTGGCGCAGCACGGCTTCGGTGTGCAGCAGCTGGGTCGTGCGCTCTTCGACGCGCTGCTCCAGGGTGGCATTGAGCACTTCCAGGGCCGCCATCGCCTCGCGCACCTCGGCATGGGCCTGCACCCGCTGGATATGCGACCAGCAGCGCTCGGTCACTTCGCGGATCATGCGCAGCTCGTAGCCAGTCCACACCCGCGGCGCCTTGTCGTGGATGGCCATCAGCGCGGTCAGGCGCCCATCCTTGATCAGCGGCATGCAGATGGTCGCGGTAATGCCGATGGCCTGGAAGGTCGCGGCTTCTTCGTGGGGCAGCTCGCTGAGGTTGTCGTTGATCACCAGCGCCTCGCCCGCGCGCAGGCGGCTGACGGCCAGGCGGCCGAAATCGGCCAGGCGGTACTGCCCGATCAGCCGGGGCGAGCCAGGCGCCACCGCATCGCCGCAGATGTTGAAGCCATCCTGGTCGGCGTCCATCACCGCATAGGCGCAGCTGGACAGCTGCAGGTGCTCCACCAGCATGGCCGTGGTAATGGCCATGATCCGCTCGGGGTCGGTGGCGTTGGCCACTTCGCGGCTCAGGCTGTCGAGAAAGCTCAGGCGCTGGCTGTTGACCACGTTGGTGGTGGTTTCGGTAACCGTGTCGAGCATGCCCAGCACGCGGCCGTCGACGCCCCGTATCGGGCTGTAGCAGAAGGTGAAGTAGGCGCGTTCGGGGCCGCCGTTGCGGTCGATGACCAGCGGGAAGTCTTCGATGTACACCGCTTCGCCGGCCATGGCGCGCGCGGCCATCTCGGCGATTTCGCCCCAGGCTTCCTGCCACACGTCGCTGAACGGGCGGCCCAGGGCCAGCGGCTTGCGGCCCAGGATCGGGGTGAAGGCGTCGTTGTACAGGGTAATCAGCTCGGGGCCCCAGAGCACCGCCTGGGGGAAGCGCGAGCCCAGGCACAGGGCGACCGAAAGTTTCAGTGCGTCGGGCCAGGCCTCCAGGGGGCCAAGGGGGGTGCTGCTCCAATCGTGCTGGCGGATGCGCTCGGCCATCTGCCCGCCGCCCTCTAGCCATTTCGCCATGTGTTTTGCCATTCCTTTAGACCGGGATGACAAGGGTGCACTGAGAATGGCGAATTGGCGAGGGGATTGTGCCTGGCCTTATCGCCGGCAAGCCGGCTCCCACAGGTGATGCACAGGCCTGAGGGCAGTGGGTTACCTGTGGGAGCCGGCTTGCCGGCGATAGGGCCATCCCAGGCTCAGCGGATGAAATGCACCTTGCCGGTATCGTCGTTGCCCATGTAGATGCCATACACCCCCGCCTGGCGCTCGAGAATGTAGCGCTCGAGGATCTGCCGGATCGCCGGGTAGTAGATCTCGTCCCAAGGGATCTCATCGGGCGCGAAGAACTTGTAGGCCAGGGTTTCCGGCCCGTACTGCCCGGTCTCTTCGGTGGCGATGGCGCGGAAGATGATGTACACCTCGGAGATGGTCGGCACGCTGAAGATCGAATACGGCGAGACGATTTCGCCGCGCACGCCGCTTTCTTCCCACACCTCGCGCAGGGCCGCCTGTTCGGTGGTTTCACCCGCTTCCATGAACCCAGCCGGCAAGGTCCAGGTGCCGGGGCGCGGCGGGATGGCGCGCTGGCACAGCAGGTACTTGCCCTCGCGCTCGATGATGCAGCCGGCGATGATCTTCGGGTTGATGTAGTGGATGTAGCCGCAGCCGGGGCAGTGCAGGCGCTCGTGGGTGTCGCCAGTGGGAACGCCCCGGGCCAGTTCCGTGGTGCAGTGCGGACAGTAGCGCGGGGCGGTGGGCATGTTCAGCGGCCTATGCGTGGTTCTTTGAGGACCAGGGGCTCGACGATTTCGCGCACCTTGGCGTTGTCGTCCTGCTTCTGGCGCAGGTAGTCCAGGGCCACCTTGGCGGCGGCGCGCACGTGATCGACCGAGGCCTGGTGGGCGGCCAGCGGGTCGCCGCTCTTGATCGCCTCGACGATCTTTTCCATTTCACGGTTGCTGGCGCCGCGGCGGTTTTCCTGCGACACCGAGGTGGCGCGCAGGTAGCTGATGCGTGCCTGCAACTGGCGCAGCTGCTGCGCCGCCACCTGGTTGCCGGAGCCTTCCAGAAGCACGTCGTAGAAGCCCTGCACCGAGTCCAGCACCTGTTGCAGCTCGCCTTCCTCGAGCGCCTCGCGGTTGACCTCAAGCGCCCGCTCCAGGGCGCGGATGTCCTTGGCCTTGGCGTTGAGGGTGAACAGCTGCACGATCAAACCTTCGAGCACGCAGCGCAGCTCGTAGATGTCGCGGGCATCTTCCAGGGTGATGATGGCCACGCGCGGGCCCTTGGCGTCGGCGAACTCCACCAGCCCTTCGGACTCCAGGTGGCGCAGGGCTTCGCGCACCGAGGTGCGGCTGACGCCGAGGCGGTCGCAGAGGTCGCGCTCGACCAGGCGGTCGCCCGGCAGCAGGTGGAAGTTCATGATCGCGCCCCGCAGCTTGTCGAGCACGATTTCACGCAGGGTAACGGGGTTGCGGTTGACCTTGAAGCTGTCGTCGAGTGGCTGGCGTTTCATCAGGTGCGCTCTTTATGAGGCTGTTGCGCCAACATCACGGAGCACCCCGAACCTGGGCACTCCTTGCAGTGGTTCGAACAGCCCGTTGTTAACGGGTTGACTCCGTATCGGCTTCGGCGAACGCTTCGCGGGCCAGGCGGAAACTGTCCACCGCCGCGGGCACGCCGCAATAAATACCGACCTGGAGCAGGATCTCGCGAATCTGTTCACGGCTCAGGCCATTACGCAATGCGCCGCGAATGTGCAATTTGAGCTCGTGGGGCCTGTTGAGCGCGGAAATCATTGCCAAGTTTATCATGCTGCGCTCTTTGAGCGACAAGCCTTCGCGGCCCCAGACGTGGCCCCAGCAGTACTCGGTGACCAGCTCCTGCAAGGGCTTGGTGAAGTCGTCGGCGTTCTGCATGGAGCGGTTGACGTAGTCCTCGCCCAGCACCTGGGTGCGGATCTTCAGGCCTTTTTCGTACTTTTCGTTGCTCATGGCATCGCTCCGAATAAAAACAGGGGCCGCAACCGAGTGGTGAGGGGTAGCGCGGCCCCTGGAAAGGGGGTGGCACGGGGCCGCTGCGCGGCCCAATCGCCGGCAAGCCGGCTCCCACAAAAAAACTGTAGGAGCCGGCTTGCCGGCGATTGGGCTGCAAAGCAGCCCCTCTCAGCATCAGCCCAAGGGCGGCAGGGCGCCCAGCTTGCCCTTGTGGTAGACCATCGGCGTCGCCGGGTCGGCCGGCAGCACCAGGTTTTTCACCGCGCCGACAATGATCGCGTGGTCACCGCCGTCGTACTCGCGCCACAGTTCGCACTCGATGATCGCCGTGGCCTTGGCCAGCAGCGGGTTGCCCAGCTCGCTCAGGTGCCAGTCGATGCCCTTGGCCTTGTCCTTGCCCTTGCCGGCGAAGGCATAGGCCTCGGCGGTCTGGTCGGCGGACAGCAAGTGGATGGCGAACTGTTTGCTGTCACGCAGGATCGGGTAGGTGTCGGAGGCGTAGTTGGGGCAGAACAGCACCAGCGCCGGCTCGATCGACAGCGCGCTGAAGGCGCTGGCGGTGATGCCGACGATGCCGCCGTCGGCGTCCAGGGTGGTGACCACCGTGACGCCGGACGGGAAGGAGCCCATCACGTCTTTGTAGATGCCGGGTTCGATCATCTTGTGCTACCTCTCAACGCATCACGAACGGGTCGGGCATCGGCGCGGTGGACAGGTTGATCCACACGGTCTTCAGCTCGGTATAGGCCAGCACCGAATCGATGCCGCTTTCACGGCCGTAGCCGCTGTTCTTGAAGCCGCCGATCGGCGCCATGGCCGACACTGCGCGGTAGGTGTTGACCCAGATGATCCCCGAACGCACATCACGGGCCAGGCGGTGGGCACGGCCCAGGTCGCGGGTCCAGATGCCGGCCGCCAGGCCGAACTGCGAATCGTTGGCCATGGCCAGGGCCTGCTCCTCGGTCTTGAAGCGGATCACCGCCGCGACCGGGCCGAACACTTCTTCCTGCATGATGGTCATCGAGTTGCTGTCGCACTCGAACAGGGTCGGCTCGTAGAACCAGCCATCCCCTTCGACCTCGGCACGTTTGCCGCCCAGGTGCAGCTTGGCGCCTTCGGCCTTGGCCGCCGCCACCAGGCCTTCGACCACGGCCAGTTGCTGGGCGGTGGCCATCGGCCCCATTTCGCTGGCGTCGTCCTGCGGGTTGCCGATGCGGATGCGCTTGGCGCGCTCGATCAGGCGGGCGACGAACTCGTCGAAGATCTCGTCTTGCACCAGCAGGCGCGAGCCGGCCACGCAGCTCTGCCCGGAGGCGGCATAGATGCCGGCCACGGCGCCGTTGATGGCGCTGTCAAGGTCGGCGTCGGCGAAGATGATGTTCGGCGACTTGCCGCCCAGCTCCAGCGACAGCTTGGCGAAGTTCTCGGCGCTGCTGCGCACCACGTGGCGGGCGGTGGCGGCGCCGCCGGTGAAGGCGATCTTGCGCACCAGCGGGTGGCGGGTCAGGGCCGCGCCGGTGCTTGGGCCGTAGCCGGTGACCACGTTGACCACACCCGGCGGGAAACCGGCTTCATGGGCCAGGCGCGCCAGCTCGAGGATGGTCGCCGAGGCATGCTCGGACGGCTTGAGCACGATGGTATTGCCCGCCGCCAGGGCCGGGGCCAGCTTGATCGCGGTCAGGTACAGCGGGCTGTTCCAGGGGATGATCCCGGCCACCACGCCGATCGGTTCGTGCACCGTGTAGGCGAACAGGTCGGGCTTGTCCAGCGGCAGGGTGCCGCCTTCGAGCTTGTCGGCAAGGCCTGCGGTGTAGTGGAAGAACTCCGGCAGGTAGCCGACCTGGCCGCGGGTTTCGCGGATCAGCTTGCCGTTGTCCCGGCTTTCGAGCTGGGCCAGGTGTTCCTTGTTCTCGGCGATCAGGTCACCCAGGCGGCGCAGCAGCTTGCCGCGCGCGGTGGCGGTGATGCTGCGCCAGGCCGGGCTGTCGAAGGCGCGCTGGGCGGCCTGCACGGCCAGCTCGACGTCGGTTTCGTCGGCGTCGGGCAGTTGCGCCCAGGCCTGGGCGGTAGCCGGGTTGAGGCTGTCGAAGGTCTTGCCGCTGTGGGCATCGAGCCATTGGCCGTCGATGCACATCTGGAAACGAACGAGGGTCATGCAACAATCCCCTTGGCGGATTCGGTGAGGGTGCGGGCTTGGCTGAGGAAGTCCAGCAGCATCTTGTTGACTTCCCGTGGTGCCTCTACCGGCATCATATGCCGTTGCTCGGCCAGCACCACGCTCTGCGCGCCGGGAATGCTGGCGGCAAGCTGGCGGGTCATGGCCGGGGTGGAGCCGGCGTCGAGTTCGCCGGTGGCGATCAGCGTCGGCACTTGGATGCTGCCCAGGTCGCCTGCGCGGTACATGTCCTGGGTGGCGAACAGCGAATAGGTGGTGTGGTAGCCCTGCGGGTCGTTGCTTGCCAGCACCTGGCGGATCGCGGCGACCTGCGCGGGGTTGGCCGCCTTGTATTCACGGCTGAACCAGCGGTCCAGGGCGGCGTCGACGTTGGCGTCGGGGCCCTGTTCGGCCGCTTGCGCGGCGCGGGCGATCACCCCGGCGCTCTGCTCTGGCGTGCGGTTGAACACGCTGTTGAGCACCACCAGCGCAGCCAGGCGCTGTGGGTAGTGCAGGGCAAAGGCGCGTGCCACCAGGCCGCCCATGGAGAAGCCGATCACGGTGGCCTGGGCGATCTGCAGGTGGTCGAGCAGTTCGGCCAGTTGCGCGGCGTAGCCTTCCAGGCCGATGTCGGCTGCTGGCAAGGCGCTGTGGCCGTGGCCGAGCATGTCGTAGGCGATGACGCGGTAGTCGTTGGCCAGGCCCACGAACTGCCCGCCCCACATTTCCTTGTTCAGGCCCACGCCGTGGATCAGCACCACGGGTTGGCCCTGGCCCTGGACCAGGTAACTGGTGCCGGCCGGTGTATGTTCAGCGACAGGCTGAATCATGGAGGGCGCTCCTTGAAGGTCGGGCGTGGCGCTTGCACGCAACGCCCCGGCCCGTCTTGGTTGTTGTTATTGAGCGTTGGCCTTTTCGGCCGCCAGTTCTTCCAGGTCGATGTAGCGGTTGCCGATGCGCGGGTGCAGGCGGCCGCCGTCGGCAGCGCCCAGTACCACGACGATTTCGTCGGCACGCGGGGCGTCTTCGATCTGCATTTCCAGGGTGATGTAGTGCGAGCGCAGGCCTTCGTCGTCCTTCTGCATCATCGGGATCTGGATCGAGGTGCCCGGGCCGCCGCGCTTGTTGGTGAAGCTCAGGTAGCTCTTGGCCTGCACGGCTTCGCGGTAGTGGTTGCCGAAACGCAGGGTGTGGATCACGGCGGAGGCGTGCTCGATTTCGCCATCGGCGCCGACCACGGCTGCCTTGCCATAGGCTTCGATCTTGTCGGCACCGCCGATGGCGGCGGTCAGGCGCTCGACCATCAGGGCACCGAGCTCGGAGCAGTTGGCGCGGATTTCCGGCTTCAGATCTTCAACGAAACCGCGACCGGCCCATGGATTCTTGATCACGACGGCCAGGCCGACCATGGTCACCGGCTTGTCGGTGGCCTTGCCGCCTTCGATGCGGGTCTCTTCGGAGTAGGTGACGATCTTGCGGATTTCGAAACTCATGGAGGGCTCCTGGTGAGGGTTATCAGCTCTTGTTGTCTGATGGTATACCATAATATTTGTTGTGCAAGAGGGGGGCTGAAATTTCTCTTGGGAGGGGGACGAAAGGTGGGGAGTGCAGGGCTTGAGAGATGTGTCGCTCTTGAGATCCAGCGCCGCGCGGGCGGCGCTCGATCTGCTTGGCGCCGAATCCACCCCGACGAGCCCCAAAAAAACGCCCGCTCGCGAGGGCCACGCGGGCCGCCGGGAGCGGGCTTGTCCCGCAACAGGTTCAGGCAATGGGAATTCAGGCGAACGCCGGCACCACTTCCTTGATGAACAGCTCCAGCGACTTCTTCTTCTCGGCGTGGGGCAGGCTGTTGTCGCACCAGAAGCTGAACTCATCGACGCCCAGTTCCTGGTAGTACTTGATGCGCGCGATGATCTCTTCGGGGGTGCCGATCATGGTGTTCTTGCGGATGTTCTCCAGGGCGAAGGCCGGCACCTCGGCGAACTTCGACTCCGGGCTCGGCTCCAGGAAGCCGTTGACCGGGGTGGTCTTGTTGCCGAACCAGGCATCGAAGGTGCGGTAGAAGCGCGAAATGGCCTGGGCACCGATCTTCCAGCCGTCCGGGTCGGCCGGGCTGTGCACGTGGGTGTGGCGCAGCACCATCAGTTGCGGGCGCGGCACCTCGGGGTTGTTGTCCAGCGCGGCCTGGAACTTGTTCTTCAGGTCCAGCACTTCTTCGTCGCCTTTCATCAGCGGGGTGACCATCACGTTGCAGCCGTTCTTCACCGCGAAGTTGTGCGAATCCGGGTCGCGGGCGGCGATCCACATCGGCGGCATGCCTTTTTGCACCGGCTTGGGCACGCTGGTGGAGGTCGGGAAGTTGTAGACTTCGCCTTCGTGGGCGTAGTCGCCTTGCCACAGCTGGCGCACCGCCGGGACCATCTCGCGCAGGGCCTTGCCGCCGTCGGTGGCCGGCATGCCATTGGCCATGCGGTCGAACTCGAACTGGTAGGCGCCGCGGGCCAGGCCCACTTCCATGCGGCCGTTGCTGATGACGTCGAGCAGGGCGCATTCGCCGGCCACCCGGATCGGGTTCCAGAACGGCGCGATGATGGTGCCGGCGCCCAGGCGGATGGTCTCGGTGCGCGCGGCCAGGTAGGCCAGCAGGGGCATCGGGCTTGGCGAAATGGTGTATTCCATGGCGTGGTGTTCGCCAATCCACACGGTGCTGAAACCGCCGTTCTCGGCCATCAGGGTCAGTTCGGTCAGGTCTTCGAACAGCTGGCTGTGGCTGACCTGTTCATCCCAACGTTCCATGTGCACGAACAACGAAAATTTCATGGGGCTTTCCTCAAAGCTTGGAAGTCTCGCCTGGCGCGCCAGGCGTCAGTAATAAAGCTGGGCGTATCAGGCAAAGGCGGGCAGGCTGGCCATCTTGCCGCGGCAGTACACCATCGGCCGTGGCGCCTGCTCGGGGACGATCAGGTTGTGCACCTTGCCGACCATGATGGCGTGGTCGCCACCTTCGTATTCGCGCCACAGCTCGCATTCGATCACGGCGGTGGCGCCGGCCAGGATGGGGTTGCCCAGTGCGCTCAAGGTCCAGGCGATGCCGCTGGCCTTGTCCTTGCCCTTTTTCGCGAAGGCATAGGCTTCGGCCTGCTGTTCGCCAGAGAGCAGGTGGATGGCGAAACGCTTGTGCTTGATCAGCACCGGGTAGGAGTCGGAGCTGTAGTTGGGGCAGAACAGTACCAGCGGCGGGTCCATCGACAGGGAAGAGAAGGCGCTGGCAGTGAGGCCGACGATCGAGCCGTCGTCGTCCAGGGTAGTGATGACGGTGACGCCGGACGGGAAGGAGCCCAGGACGTTCTTGTAGACGGTTGCGTCGATCATGGCGAGTACCTCGAAAGGGCTGCGGTGGTCCGCGGTTTTTATCGTTGATGTGTCTGATGGTATACCGTAATACTCGATTTGCAAGCGGAATTTCGCCAACGCGAAAATTCACGATGAATGGCGCAAAGCCGCATGAACAGGGGCTTTGACCAAAGCGAAGGGCCTTGGCCGTGGTTGCTGAACCGGATCAGTTGGCGATTTATAGACCGCAGCAGTGTTGTCAAAAGTTTGGAATACCATAATATGGTCCGCAGCTGAGAGGCCGCCTAGATGCGGTTTCCTTACAAAGATAAAAACGACCTTTCGAGCTGAAAACCATGTCCCAACCGTCATCGCAACACCAGTTTGTCGAGAATCACACGGTCGATTACGTTCCACCTGCCGAGCGCCATGGGAAGGCGCGCGACCTGTTCACCCTCTGGTTCAGTACCAACATCGCGCCACTGCCCATCGTCACCGGCGCCATGGTGGTGCAGGTGTTCCACCTGAACCTGTTGTGGGGCCTGATCGCCATCGTGCTGGGTCACCTTCTGGGGGGCGTGGTCATCGCCCTGGCCTCTGCGCAGGGACCGCAGCTGGGCATTCCGCAGATGGTGCAGAGCCGGGGCCAGTTCGGCCGGTATGGCGCGCTGCTGATCGTGTTCTTCACCGCGCTGATCTATGTCGGCTTCTTCATTTCCAACATCGTTCTGGCGGGCAAGACCATCCATGGCATCGCGCCCAGCGTGCCGATGCCGGGCGCCATCGTCATCGGTGCCCTGAGCGCCACGGCCATCGGCGTGATCGGCTACCGCTTCATTCATATCCTCAACCGCATCGGCACCTGGGTGATGGGCTCGGCATTGCTGGCCGGCTTCATCATGATGTTCGTGCAGCCACTGCCGGCCGACTTCTTCAGCCGCGGCGCGTTCAACCTGTCGGGCTTCATCGCCACGGTGTCGCTGGGCACCATCTGGCAGATCAGCTTCTCGCCCTACACCTCCGACTATTCGCGCTACCTGCCCAAGGAAGTGGGCATCGCCAGGCCGTTCTGGGCGACTTACTTTGGCGCCACCCTGGGCACCATCCTGTGCTTCAGCTTCGGTGCCGTGGCGGTGCTGTGCGTGCCGCAGGGCACCGACGCGATGGATGCGGTCAAGCAGGCCACCGGCTGGCTGGGGCCGATTTTGATGGTGCTGTTCCTGCTCAACATCATCAGCCACAACGCCCTCAACCTGTATGGCGCGGTGCTGTCGATCGTCACCGCCATCCAGACCTTCGTCGCCCAGTGGACGCCGAGCATCAAGGTGCGGGTGATCCTGGCATCGGTGATTCTGCTGGCGTGCGGCATGGTCGCGCTGAATGCCTCGGCGGGCTTCATCGGCCAGTTCATCGGGCTGATCCTGGCGCTGCTGCTGGTGCTGGTGCCATGGGCGTCGATCAACCTGATCGACTTCTACCTGATCAAGAAGGGGCAGTACGACATCGCTTCGATCTTCAGCGCCGATGGCGGCATTTATGGGCGCTTCAACCATCACGCGATCATCGCCTATGCCTGCGGGATCCTGGTGCAGCTGCCGTTTGCCAATACGTCGCTGTACGTGGGGCCGTATTCGAACATCGTCGAAGGGGCTGACCTGTCGTGGCTGTTCGGCTTGGTGGTGACGGTGCCGCTGTACTACTGCCTGGCTACCCGGGGCAAGGCTGCCGAGAAGCTGGTGCGGGCGGTCAGTGTCAACGAGTGATGCGTGAAAGGGGGCCGCAAGGCGGCCCCAGCTGTTTCAGCTCAGACCTTGAACTGCGCCACCATCCCATTCAGGTCCACCGCCAGGCGCGACAAGTCCTGCGCCGCCGCACTGGTCTGATTGGCCCCCGCCGACGTCTGCATCGCCAGGTCGCGAATGTTGACCAGGTTGCGATCCACCTCCCGCGCCACCTGCGCCTGCTGCTCCGAGGCACTGGCAATCACCAGGTTGCGCTGGTTGATCGAGGCGATCGCCTCGGCAATCACCTCCAGCGCCTGCCCGGCACCCTCGGCCACTTCCAGCGTGCCGGTGGCGCGCCCCTGGCTGCTGTGCATGGCCGTCACCGCCCGCTCGGTACCGTTCTGGATCCCGGCGATCATCTGCTCGATCTCCGCCGTCGACTGTTGGGTACGGTGGGCGAGGGCGCGCACTTCATCGGCCACCACGGCAAAGCCACGGCCCGCTTCGCCGGCCCGCGCCGCCTCGATGGCGGCGTTCAAGGCCAGCAGGTTGGTCTGCCCGGCAATGGCGCCGATCACATCGAGCACGCGGCTGATCTCGTTGGCGTTGCTGGCCAGCTGTTCGATTTCGGCAGAGGTGCCGGTCACATCCGTGACCAGGTGCTGCAGCGAAGCCAGTGCCTGGTTGACCTGGTCACGCCCGTCACGGGTGGTGCGGTCGGCGCCCTGGGAGGCGTCGGCGGTGCTGACCGCGTTGTTCGCCACCTCTTCCACGGCAGCGGTCATCTGGTTGACGGCAGTGGCTGCCTGGTCGATTTCCGCGCTTTGCTGGTGCAGGCCGCGGCTGGTGTCTTCGGTGACCGTGTGCAGCTCTTCGGAGGCCGAGGCCAGCTGGTCGGAGGAGGCGGCGATCTTGCGGATGGTGTCACGCAGGCTGGCCTGCATGCGGCTCAGCGCGCGCAACAGCATGGCCGGTTCGTCGCGGCCGCTGACCTGGATGTCCTGGGTCAGGTCGCCGGTGGCCACCCGTTCGGCCACGGCCACCGCGTCGGCCAGCGGCACCACGATGCTGCGGGTGAGCAGGATGGCGATGCTGGCCAGGGCGAGCATGATCACCAGCAGCGAGCCGATGACGGCGACAAAGGCCTGTTCGGCCACATGGCTGCTGCGCTCGGACGCCCCTTCGGCGCCTTTGCCGTTGTAGGCGATCAGTGCGCTCATGGCCTTCATCATGCTGTCGGCGTGCTGCGACAGCGGGCCGGTGATCTGGTGCCTGGCCTCGGCCTCGCGGCCGGCGGCAAGGTCCTGCAGCACCTTGGCCTGCAGGCCGAAGTACTGCTGCCGGGCGCTGTTGAAGGCGTCGAACAGGGCGCGGTCATCGGCGGCGATGATGGTGTCTTCGTAGGCTTTAAGGCCCTCTTCGAGCTGGGCCTTGATGCCGTTGAGCATCTCGATGCTGCGTGCCCGTTCGCTGGCGTTGTCATCCAGCGCGGCGCGCAGGGTGACCGCACGGGCGCGGCCGAGGTTGCTGCCGATTTCACTGAGGGCGACCACGGCCGGGATCCAGGTGATGCGGATTTCGTCGGTGGCCTTGTCCATCTGGCGGGTTTCATACAGTGCGATAAGGCCCATGGACAGGACCAGTACGCCCAACAGGGCGAATACGCTGGCAGCGCGAATGCCGATCTTCATATTCCGGAGTTGCATGGAATTGCTCCTTGACGTTGGCGTGCAGGGCGTCAAGAGCATGGGCGGGAGGCCGGGTCAGCGGGGGATGCCGGGCTCTCGATGCGCTGCGGATTTAAGTGTGTGTCTCACCCTCGTGCATGCTTTTTGATTTAGATGATGCCATATGGCCATCATGATTGACCAGTTATTCAATAAAAGGACAAAAAAAGGCATATCCGTCATTACTTGACGGATATGCCAGGATATTGCGCTTAAACGATGGCGATCTGCGGGTCTGCCGCTGCCAGCGCCACGGCGCGGTCGGCGGCTGGCGGGTAAATCCAGACGGTGTTGATCTGGCGCTTGAGGTCCTTGCCTTCCTGGCCATGCAGTTTCAGCTCGCGCTCCCAGCCTTCACTGTAGGCCGCGCCCCAGTCACCGAGGTCCAGGCAGGTGACGTACTTGGGCTGGCGGTACACCACCGGCTGCACGCCAAGCAGGTCGGCCATGGCGTTGTTGCCACTGTGGCGGCCCATGGGGATGGCGTGCTGGCAGGTCATCAGGGCGTGGTTGCCGACCTCGTCCACGGCCGCCCAGGCGGTATCGCCGGTGGCGTAGATATGCGGCTGGCCCACCACCTTGAGGTGGTCATCGACCTTGAGCCGGCCGAACGCGTCGCGCTCGCCGGCAACCTGCGCAGTCAGCGGGCTGGCTTTGACGCCGACGGTCCAGATCACGGTCTTGCTGGCGATGTAGTCGCCATTGTCCAGGGTGACGCCACCGGCATCGACCGCAACCACCGACCTGCCGGTCAGCCACTCGACGCCTGCATGCTTGGAGGCGGCGACGATCGATGGCTTGATCCCTGCGCCCAAGGCCGCGCCAACACTGGCGCCACGGTCGACCAGCAACACCCGCACAGCGCTGTTCCCAAACACGGCGCGCAGGCGTGCAGGCATTTCAGTGGCGGTTTCGATGCCGGTGAAGCCACCGCCACACACCACCACGGTGTTGCGTGCAGGCGAGTCGGGCAGGGCGGCCAGGCTCGCCAGGTGCCGCTCAAGGCGCACGGCCGAGGCCATCTGGTCGACATCGAAGGTGTGCTCGGCAAGCCCCGGGACAGCCGGGCGTGCAACCTGGCTGCCGGCGGCCAGGATCAGCCGGTCATAGCTGATTTGCTGTGGCTGGCCGTGGCTGTCGGTGTAGCGCACGCTGCGGGCGTCGGCGTCGATGGCCTCGGCGCTGCCGCTGATGAAACGCACGCCAACGGCCTCGAACAGCTCGCCCACGGGGGCCTTCAAGGTGTGCGCGTTGGCTTCGTAGAGGCGGGGGCGAATGTGCAGCTCCGGCTGTGGCGCGAGCACGCTGATGCTCAGGTCGTCGCGCTGGGCCTGGTCGAGCAGGCGCGCGGCACTCAGGGCGCTCCATACGCCGGCGAAACCGGCACCGATGATCAGGATGTTGGATTTCATGCAGCTGCTCCGCAGATGTCGTACAGGGAATGAAGAAGGCTTCGATCACACGGCAGGTGTCTCTCGAATAACTACGACTCTATTGGTCGCAGTTTCTCTTTGCAAGTTTTTTCTTCGTACCGTGCAGGCAACTGATCGGTGGGCTGTAGGCAATTTCTGCTTCGCAGGCGGGCAGGGCGGCGGGGCGCAAGCCTTGATCTCACCCCCCCCCATCCGTTATAGATAAAAAGGAAACCACAAAGAAAAGAGGCCATTTCAGCCCCCATGTACGAGATCACACGTATCTTGCGCCCATCAGGCCCCCATTACGCACCCTGTGCTGATGGATACGGGCCCACCCCCATGCCCCTCTCTCCGCTTTCCAGCCTGTTCCACGTGTTGTCGATTCCGCCCGCCAACATCCTGCTCAGCCAGATGCGCAAACGCCCCGTCCCTCCACCTGCGCCGTAACGCCTGAATTCCACCACCCCCGGCCATTTGCCGTTTGGGGTTGGGGAGCCTTTGCATCTTTTTCAGCGTTCAACTGTTCAGGAATCTTTATGACTCTTCGTGTAGCTATCATCGGTGCCGGCCCGTCCGGCCTTGCGCAACTGCGTGCCTTCCAGTCCGCCCATGCCCAGGGCGCCCCCATGCCGCACATCGTCTGCTTCGAAAAGCAGGCCGACTGGGGCGGCATGTGGAACTACACCTGGCGCACCGGGCTCGACCAGCATGGCGAGCCGGTGCACGGCAGCATGTACCGCTACTTGTGGTCCAACGGCCCCAAGGAGTGCCTGGAGTTCGCCGACTACAGCTTCGATGAACATTTCGGCCGGCCGATTTCCTCGTATCCGCCGCGCGAGGTGCTGTGGGACTACATCCAAGGCCGTGTGCAGAAAGCTGGGGTGCGCGATTTCATCCGCTTCAACACCGTGGTCAAGCACGTCAGCTTCGATGAGCCGACGCGCACGTTCACCGTCAGCGCCCACGACTACGGCACAGGGGCCAGCATCGAGCAGGTGTTCGATTACGTGGTGGTCGCCAGCGGCCACTTCTCTACGCCGCACGTGCCGGAGTTCGCAGGCTTCGAGCGCTTCACCGGGCGCATCCTGCACGCCCACGATTTTCGCGAAGCGGTGGAATTCAAGGGCCAGGACCTGCTCATCGTTGGCAGCAGCTACTCGGCCGAAGACATCGGCTCGCAGTGCTACAAGTACGGTGCGCGCTCGATCACCACGGCGTTTCGCACCCAGCCGATGGGCTACAAATGGCCCAAAGGCTGGGAAGAGCGCCCGCAGCTGGTGCGGGTGGAGAATGACCTGGCGTACTTCGCCGATGGCTCGCACAAGCGCGTGGACGCCATCATCCTGTGCACCGGGTACCAGCATCACTTCCCGTTCCTGCCCGATGAGCTGACCCTCAAGACCAACAACCGCCTGTGGCCTGCGGGCCTGTACCAGGGCGTGGTCTGGGAGCGCAACCCGCAGTTGCTGTACCTGGGCATGCAGGACCTGTGGTACAGCTTCAACCTGTTCGACGCCCAGGCCTGGTTCGCCCGCGACTACATGCTCGGGCGCATCGAGCTACCGGCCAAGGCGGCCATGCAAGCCGACAGCGAGCGCTGGCGCGAGGACGAGGAGGGCCTGCAGACCACGGCCTCGATGTATGAATTCCAGGGCCGCTACATCCGCCACCTGATCGAGCAGACCGACTACCCAAGCTTCGACATCGACGCGGTCAATCGCATCTTCCTGCAATGGAAGCAGGACAAGAAGCACGACATCATGGGTTATCGCGACAAGTCCTACCGCTCGGTGATCACCGGCACCCAGGCGGTGCCCCACCACACCCGCTGGCTGCAGGCGATGGACGACTCGCTGCAGGAATACCTGCGCGAAACGGACGGCAAGCAAGCCCAGGTCAAGGCGCTGCGCCGGTAACCGCCCGCGGTTGCAGCACGGCGAGGTTGGCGACCCGGCGCGAGCGGCGTATGATTTGCGACAAAGTTGGTCGGAGATTGAAATGTCGCTTTACAGTGCTGGCGTCGAATACGGCATCCATTGCCTGCTCTACCTCGTGGACGAGCGCGGTGACACGCGCGAGTCCAGCGTGCGTGATCTTGCCGAGCTGCAAGGCGTGCCCCAGGAATACCTGGCCAAGGTGTTCACCAAGCTGGCGCGCGCCAAGCTGGTGGTGGCCACCGAAGGCGTGCGCGGCGGCTTTCGCCTGGCCCGGCCGTCGGACGAAATCACCGTGCTGGACATCGTCAACGCCATCGACGGGCCGAAGAAAATCTTCGACTGCCGCGAGATTCGCGAACGCTGCTCGCTGTTCGAGGGTTCGGCGCCGGGCTGGGCAACCGAGGGCACCTGCGCGATCCACGCGGTGATGCAGGGCGCGCAGAAGCGCATGGAAGACGCCCTGGCCCAGCAGACCATCCTCGACCTGGCCCGCCGCGTTGGGCGCAAGGCCCCGGCGGAGTTTGGCCGGCAGGTCGGTGAGTGGATGGGCGAGCGGCGTATCCCGGCGAGCCAGGCTTGACCTGCGCAGCCCCGCAAATCTGCGAAGTACCTGTGGGAGCCGGCTTGCCGGCGATAGGGCCCTCACAGGCAGCAGACCTTCAGCGCCCCTCGTGCTGGCGCCGATACGCCCCCGGTTGCACCCCCACCGCCTTGGCAAACGCCCGGGTAAACGCCGCCACCGACTGATACCCCACCTGCGCGCCCACCTGCTCCACGGTGTTGCCCGCCTGCAGCAACTGGCAGGCATGGCGCATGCGCAGCGCCAGCAGCACCTGCCCCGGCGACTGCCCGGCCAGTTCGTTGAAGCGCTTGAAAAACGCCGAGCGCGACAACCCCGTGACCGCCGCCATGCTCTCCAGCGTCCAGGCCTGCCCGGGCTCCTCGATCAGCCGCTCCAGCAACCCGGCAAATGCCGGCTGCCGGGCCAGCGCCACCAAACCGCCCAGGGAACGCCCGGCATGCACCTGCTGGCGCAGCACATACAGGAACAACAAGTGCGTCAGCCGCTCCAGCAAGGTCTGCGAAGGCGCCGGCAGGCGCTGGCATTCGTCCAGGATCAACTGGAACAGCGCCCGCGCCGCGTGCCCGGCAGGCTCATCGGCGCGCAACAGAATGCGGTCGGCCAGCCCCTCGACGATCAACGACGACAACCCCGGGCGAAAGTGAAAGAACCCGCACACCAGCCCCACGCCGTCCGCCGCCTGGCTATCGAGCGCCTGCATCACCTGGCGCGGCTGGGCGCAGGCGCTCAGCGGGTCCTGGTCGCTGGACAGCCGATAGCCCATGTCGCGCAGCAGAAACACCGCGTCCCCGGCCTCCAGCCGCTCGGCCTCGGCCTGGCCATCGACATGCAGCCAGCAATGCCCCTGCACCACCAGGTGAAAACTGGCCCGGCCCATGCCCTGGGTGCTGGCATGCCAGCCGCCGCAGTAGCGGCCGACGTGGAACAGGCTGGCATCGAGCTCTAGGCCCTCTAATAACCAATCGACAAGTGGGCTGGACGAAATCATCTAATGTAAAGACTCAGGAGCAAGGAAAGGCGACTGACGAATATGGAGGGTATTTCTTATAACCAACAGACTGTATGCACACACACCGAAGGAGACCACTCCATGTCCTCGCGCATTACTCTACACACTCTGCAGAGCGCCCCGGAAGCGGCCCGCCCGTTCCTCGAGAACGCCCAGAAGAATTCCGGCTTCATCCCCAACCTGCTGGGCGTGCTGGCCAACGCTCCGGCTGCGCTGGAAACCTACGTCACCGTGTCGGCGTTGAATGGCAAGGCCGAGCTGACGCTGGCCGAGCGCGAAGTGGTCCAGCTGATTGCCGCCACCCAGCACGGTTGCGACTTCTGCGTGGCCGGCCACACCGCCGTGGCGCTGAACAAGGCCAAGCTGCCACAGGACGTGGTCGATGCCCTGCGCGCCCGTGGCGAGCTGCCCGATGCGCGCTACGAGACCCTGGCCGAGTTCGCCCGCGAAGTCATCGCCACCCGCGGCAACGTCAGCGAAGCCACCTATAACGCCTTCCGCGAGGCCGGTTTCACCGAGGGCAACGCCCTGGAAGTGATTCTCGGCGTGAGCCTCGCAACCTTGTGCAACTTTGCTAATGTGTTCGCCCAGACGCCGCTCAACGACGAGCTGAGCAAGTACCGCTGGCAGCCTTCTGCATAAACCGCGCAAGGCGCCGTGGCGCCTGCGTTACCAAAAGGAGTAGGGATATGCTTGATGCTGCATTTGCCAAGTGGCTGGATGCCAATGCCGAGGCCATCGACCAGGGCCAGTGCGACCCCCAGCAGGTGCTGGCGCAGATTGCCGAGTCGCAGTTGCTGCGCGTCGGCGTCGACCCGGCGCTGGGTGGCAGTGGCGGTGCGGTGACCGACGCCGTCGAAGCCATCGCGGCCATCGCCAGCCGCTCGCTGGCCAGCGCCTTCGTCTGCTGGGGCCAGCGCGCCTTTATCGAGTACCTGCTGCAAAGCCCCAACCAGGCCCTGCGCGAGCGCTTGCTGCCGGGCCTGCTGACCGGCGAGCTGGCCGGTGCAACCGGGTTGTCCAATGCCATGAAGTTCCTCTCCGGCATCGAGGCGCTGCAAGTGCGCGCACGCCCCGAGGCCGACGGCTGGGCCCTGGAAGGCCGCCTGCACTGGGTGACCAACCTGCGCAAGAGCGGCTTCGTGGTGGCCGCGGCCATCGAGGATGACGCCGGCGGTGCGCCGTTCGTGCTGGCGATCCCCTCGCAAAGCGCAGGCCTTGAGCGCTCCGACGACCTGCAACTGATGGGCCTGCAGTCGAGCAACACCGCAGCCCTGGCGTTCCATCAGGTGGCCTTGAGCCGCGACTGGCTGCTGCATGAAAACGCCCGCGAATTCCTGCCCAAGGTGCGCCCGGCGTTCCTCGCACTGCAGTGCGGCATGGCCATCGGCCTGGCGCGCCGTTCGCTGGACGAAGTGCACGCGCACCTGCACGGGCGCCTGTCGTTCCTCGAAGAGCACCGCCAGGTCCTGAAAGAGCGCCTGGAAAACACCGTGGCCGAGCTCAAGCAGGGCCTGCTCGACGGGCGCTTCCAAAGCCAGCCGGCGGCGCTGTTCAAGCTGCGCATCACCCTCGCCGAAAGCGCCGCCGACGCGGTGCAACTGGAGCTGCAGGCCAGTGGCGGCAAGGCCTACCTCGATGAATTCGGCGCAGGCTTTGCGCGCCGCTGGCGCGAGTCGGCGTTCGTGCCGATCGTCACCCCGAGCCTGGTGCAACTGCGCGCCGAACTGCACCGCCAGGCGACTGCCGCATGAGCCACGCGTTACTCCAAGCCCGCGACATCAGCCTGGGCTACCCGCGCGAGGGCGGCTGGCAGGAGGTGCTGGCGCGCTTCGACCTGCAACTGGCGCCCGGGGAGGTGGTCACCATCCTTGGCCCCAGCGGGGTCGGCAAGTCCAGCCTGCTGCGGGTGCTGGCAGGTTTGCAGCAGCCGCGCAGCGGCAGCGTGACCCTGCACGGTGAAGCCCTGCAAGGCCCGCACCCGCGCCTGGCGGTGGCCTTCCAGGACCCCAGCCTGCTGCCCTGGCTGAACCTGGAAAAGAACGTCGCCTTCGGCCTGGACTTCGCCCGCCAGCCCAAGCTCGCCGCGGCCGAGCGCCGCGCGCGCATCGACCATGCGATCAGCGCCGTGGGCCTGGCCCATGCGCGCAACCAGTACCCGGCGCAGCTGTCCGGCGGCATGGCCCAGCGCACCGCGCTGGCCCGCTGCCTGGCGCGCCAGCCTGAAGTGCTGCTGCTCGACGAGCCGTTCGGCGCGCTGGACGAAGTGACCCGCGCCGACATGCAGCAACTGCTGCTGCAACTGATCGCCACGCACAACACGGCCGCGGTGCTGATCACCCACGATATCGACGAAGCCCTGCTGTTGTCCGACCGGGTGCTGCTACTGGGTGACCACCCAGCGCACATCCTCGGCCAATGGCCCATCGACCTGCCGCAGCCGCGTGCGCAGCGGGTCGAGGAGCTGGGCGCGCTGCGCATCGAGATTCTGAAAACCCTACGGCGGGCCAGCCGCACAGCCGAACCTTCCCCTACCTCGTTGCCTTCGGAGCCTGTCCATGTGCATGGATGACTGCTGTTCCACCACCTCGCGTCGTGATTTTCTCAAGCTCAGCGCCATGCTCACCGCCGCCGGTGCCGTGCCGCTGCTGTCGAGCCTGCAGGCGCGCGCCGCCGCCGAGCCTGACGCGCCGGTGCGCATCGGCTACCTGCCGATCACCGATGCAACGCCATTGCTGGTGGCGCACAACAATGGCCTGTTCGAGGCAGAAGGCATCAAGGCCGAGCGCCCGGTACTGCTGCGCAGCTGGGCGCAGGTGATCGAGGCGTTCATCTCCGGGCAGGTCAACGTCATTCACCTGCTGTCGCCGATGACCGTGTGGGCGCGTTATGGCAGCAAGGTGCCGGCCAAGGTGGTGGCGTGGAACCACGTCGGCGGCTCAGGGCTGACCGTGGCGCCGGACATAACCGACATGAAGCAGCTGGGCGGCAAGACCGTGGCCATCCCGTTCTGGTATTCGATCCACAACGTGGTGCTGCAGCAGATGCTCAACGACAACGGCCTGACGCCGGTGTCCAAGCCCGCCAACGCGCAGTTGGCGGCCAACGAGGTCAACCTGCTGGTGCTGCCGCCCTCGGACATGCCGCCGGCCCTGGCCAGCAAGCGCATTGCCGGCTACATCGTCGCCGAGCCGTTCAACGCCCTGGCCGAGAACCTCAAGGTCGGCCGCGTGCAGCGCTTTACTGGCGATGTGTGGCGCAACCATGCCTGCTGCGTGGTGTTCATGCACGAGCATGACCTGAACAACCGCCCCGAGTGGTCGCAAAAAGTGGTCAACGCCATCGTCAAGGCCCAGCACTGGACGCGCGATCACCGCGCCGAAGCCGCCGCGCTGCTGTCCAAGGCCGGCCCCAACAAGTACACCCCGCACGACCCGGCGGTGCTGGCCAAGGTGCTGGCGCCGGCTGCCGAGGACCGCGCCGGCTACATCGCCAGCGGCGCCATCCGCCACCAGCAATGGGACGAGAAGCGCATCGACTTCCAGCCGTACCCGTTCCCCAGCTACACCGAGGAGCTGGTCAAGCGCCTGAAGCACACCCTGATCGAAGGCGACAACGGCTTCCTGGCCGCACTGGACCCTGCGCAGACCGCACGCGACCTGGTCGATGACCGCTTCGTGCGCAACGCCATCGCCGCCGTCGGCGGGCCGTCGGTGTTCGGCATTGCCGACAACTTCGAGCGCAGCGAGGAGTTCGTGGTCTGATGCGCAAGCACGTCGTACATGCCGGCCTGGGTTTGGCCGGCCTGCTGGGTTTGTTGCTGCTGTGGTGGGCTGGGGTGGCGGTATTCGGCGAGGCCGACGGGCTGTCGGCGCGCTTCTCGCCCCAGGCCACCCTGGCCAGCCTGGTCGAGTTGCTGGGGCAGGGCGAGGTCTACGGGCACGTCTGGGTCAGCCTCAAGCGCATCCTCATCGGCTTGCTGCTGGCCTTGCTGATCGGCGTGCCACTGGGTTTGCTGGTGGGCAGCTACCGGCACCTGGAAGCGGCGACCACCCCGGCATTCCAGTTCCTGCGGATGATTTCGCCGCTGTCGTGGATGCCGGTGGTGGTGATGCTGATGGGGGTGGGCGACCAGCCGATCTACTTCCTGCTGGCCTTCGCGGCGTTGTGGCCGATCCTGCTCAACACCGCCGCTGGCGTGCGCCAGCTCGACCCGCGCTGGCTGCAACTGAGCCGCAGCCTCAGCGCCACGCGCTGGGAAACCTTGTGCAAGGTGATCGTGCCCGGGGTGATCGGGCATGTGCTGACCGGGGTGCGCCTGGCGATCGGCATCTTGTGGATCGTGCTGGTGCCGTGCGAGATGCTGGGGGTGAGTGCGGGGCTGGGGTATTTCATCCTGGATACCCGCGACCGGCTGGCGTACTCGGAGCTGATGGCCATGGTGCTGCTGATCGGCGTGCTGGGGTTCATGCTCGATGCCCTGGCGCGTGGGCTGCATCGGCGCTGGGTGCATGCCTGACGGGCCAGTGTGGCCCTATCGCCGGCAAGCCGGCTCCCACATCGAGGGCGGTGAGCATCCTGTGGGAGCCGGCTTGCCGGCGATAGGGCGCTCGGCTCAATGCACGGTCTTGCGCTGCCTCACACACTCGCGCGCCTGCACGGCCAACTCATCCAGGCGCTCATCGCGCTGCTGCTCGGCCTCGATCATCGCCTCTTCACCCTGCTGATTGAGCAGGTAGGTGTGAATCTGATGCACCTCCTGGGCCTGGTAGATCGGCGCAATGTCCAAGCGCCCGATCAACGCCCCGCTGGCCACCCCGGTACTGCTCATCAATACCTGCGGCCCGCTGGCCGCCACCACCTGCATGCCCATGGCCTCGAACCACGGCACCTGGTGCGCAAAGGCATTCAGCTCGACGCTGGCAAAGCGTGCCTGCACATCGCCCAGCAGGGCGCGGGCGACACCCTCGCGGCGGCGCTCGGGCACCACGGCAAGGAAGGCCAGGGCACAGGCTTGGGGGTTGTCCTGGGCGGGCAGGGTGAGGGCGAAGCCGAGCAGCTGGTCCGGCGCTTCGGCATCCAGCGCCAGGGTCAGCTGCACGGCCAGCCCGCGGGTGCCGTCCATGGCCTGCAGGTACTGATGCACCTCCATGCCGACGCCGTACTGGTACAGCGGATACAGCGGGTTATCGGCACGAATGGCGACGCTGCTCAGGTCGCCGACGTGGTGGATCACCAGCTCACGGATCTGGTTCTGGAAAGATTCGGGCGGCACGCTGTCGAGGCGGCTCAGGATGAACATCGGGGGGCGGGCTCCGGCTGCAGGTGGATCACCCCGCGCCGGGGTGGCGCGGGGTGCACAGTCTAAACCCTTTTTGCCGGGTCAGCCTCTTGCCTGCAGGCCCGCGAGCATCAGGTCGAGGTTCTGCACCGCCGCGCCCGAGGCGCCTTTGCCGAGGTTGTCGAACACCGCCGTCAGCAGCACCTGGCCGTGCTCGGGGTTGGCGTACAGCGCCAGGCGCAGGTCGTTGCTGTCGTTCAGGGCCTCGGGGTCCAGGGCGGTGGCCGCGCCGTGCTGGTGCAGGGGCATGACCTGCACATGGCGGGCACCCTGGTAGTGACGCTGCAGGCAGGCCTGCAGCTGCTCGGCGCTGACGCCCGGCAGCAGGCGCAATTGCAGCGGGATGCTCAGCACGATGCCCTGGCGGTAGGCGGCATACCCTGGCAGGAACACCGGGCGCGCCGACAGCCCGGCGTGCAGCTCGATTTCCGGCACATGCTTGTGGGCCAGTTCCAGGCCATACATCTGCAGGGTCGGCGCCGTTTCGCCGCCCCCCTGCTCATGGCGCTCGACCGCCGCCCGGCCGCCGCCGGAGTAACCCGAGATGGCGTGGATGCTCAGCGGGTAGTCGGCCGGCAGCAGGCCGGCGTTGACCAGCGGGCGCAACAGGGCGATGGCGCCGGTGGGGTAGCAGCCGGGGTTGCTGACGCGGGTGGCCTGGGCGATGCGCTCGGCTTGCTGTGCATCGAGCTCCGGCAGGCCATACACCCAGCCTGGGGTGGTGCGGTGCGCAGAGCTTGCATCGATCACCCGCACCGCAGGGTTGCGGATCGCGGCCACGGCGTCGCGGGCAGCGTCGTCGGGCAGGCAGAGCAGGGCGATGTCGGCGCTGTTGATGGCGTCGCTGCGCCGCTGCGGGTCCTTGCGCTCGGCTTCGGGCAGGGTCAGCAGCTGCAGGTCGTCACGCCCGTGCAGGCGTGCGTGGATCTGCAGGCCGGTGGTGCCTTGGTCGCCATCGATGAAAACTACAGGGGTGTGCATGGTCGGGGTCCGGTGCGAAGAAGATGGCCTATGCTCGCTTGTCGCCCAGATAATGGAAATTTGAATATCATGACGCTGACGTTCATCTTTTCTGAACCAACAGGACCCTGCCCCCATGCGCGAAATCAGCCTCGACCGCCTTCGCACGCTGGTCGTCATCGCTGACCTCGGCTCGTTCGCCGAGGCCGCCCGCCAGCTCAACCTGGCGCCCCCGACCATCAGCCTGCACGTGGCCGAGCTCGAGGCGCGGGTAGGGGCGCCGTTGCTGACCCGCAACCGCAACCAGGTGCGCCCGACGCCCACCGGCGACACCCTGCTGGCCCGCGCCCGGCGCCTGCTGGCCGATGCCGACCAGGCGCTGGACGAAGTGCGCCGGCAAGTGCAGGGCCTTACCGGCCGGGTGCGCCTGGGCGCCTCGACCGGTGCCATTGCCCACCTGCTGCCCAAGGCGCTGGAGCACTTGCGGGTGGCGCACCCGGGCATCGACGTGCAAGTGCAGGTACTGACCTCCCAGGCGTCGCTGGCGCGCCTGCGCGAAGGCGCCCTGGACATCGGCCTGGTGGCCTTGCCGCAAGTGGCAGGCAAGGGCGTGCGGCTCACCCCCTGGCGGCGCGACCCGATCCTGGCCTACGTGCCTGCCGACTGGCAGCCGCCGGCCAAGGTCACCCCGGCCTGGCTGGGGCAGCGGGCGCTGATTCTCAATGACGGCAGCACCCAGCTGTCGCGGGTGATCGGTGAATGGTTCGCCGCCGCCGGCTTGTACCCCGAGGCGCGGATCGAGCTGAACTACAACGATGCGATCAAGAGCCTGGTGGGCGCCGGTTACGGCGCCACCTTGCTGCCTCAGGAAGGCGAGGCGGCGGAGCTGGACCGGCGGGTGCTGCGCCGGCCGTTGCGGCCGGGGTTGTGGCGGCAGCTGGGCATTGCTTGCAGGGAAGGGGAGGTGGAGAAGGCCACCGGGCATGTGCTGGAGGCGCTGGAGCGCTTGCGCCAGTAAGGGGGCTGCTGCGCAGCCCATCGCCGGCAAGCCGGCTCCCACAAGGACTGAAAGCTGGCGCGATCCCCTGTGGGAGCCGGCTTGCCGGCGATTGGGCCGCAAGCGGCCCCAGTTCTCAACCCCGCTCTCGCAGCCTCACGGCCGTCACGGTCTCGCCGCCAACCCCCCAGTTATCGGTCGGCACTTCTTCGATCACCACGAAGGTGCTCGCCGGCGGCTTGCCCAGCACCTCCTGCAGCAGACGCGTCGTGCCTTCGATCAACTGGCGCTTGTGCTCGGCGCTGACACCTTCTTCAGTCACGCGGATATGAACATATGGCATGGCTGCAATCTCCTCTGTTCAGTGCCAGGTACCGGCGGTGCTGCCGCCGTCCACCGGCAGGATGACGCCGCTGACGAAGCGTGCGTCGGTCAGGTACAGCACGGCGTCCACCACATCCTGCGGTGCGCCGGTGCGGCCGCTGGGCGACAAGGCGCCCAGGCCCTGGACATTGCTGCCATGCAGCGGCGTATCGATGATGCCGGGCGCCACCGCGTTGACCTGCACGCCGCTGGCCGCCAGCTCCAGGGCCAGGCCCTTGACCGCCTGGTTCAGGCCGCCCTTGACCAGCACCGGCAGCAGCGCCGGCACGCGGGTGTCCGGCTGCAGGGCAACCGAGGCGGTGATGGCGATGATATGCCCGTGCCCTTGCGCGGCCATGATCCGTGCCGCCGCCTGGGATGGGTAGAAGAAGCCTTTGAGGTTGGTGCCGACCAAGGCGTCGACGTCCTCCTCGCTGTACTCGGTAAAGGGCTTGGGAATGAAGATCCCGGCGTTGTTGATCAGGATGTCGACGCCGCCGAAGCGTTCCAGCGCTGCGGCAAACAACCGCTGTGCGGTGTCGGCCTGGGCGATGTCACCGGCCACGCCGATGAAACGTTGAGGCTGGCCGAGGCGGGCGGCTGCCTGGTCCAGGCGTGCCTGGCTGCGGGCGTTGCCGACCACGTTGTCGCCACGCTCGAGAAACGCCTCGGCGAGGGCGAAGCCAAGGCCGCTCGAGGCCCCGGTGATGATGACGGTTCTTGGCTGGGTCATGCTGGCGTACTCCGGTAGATGAGCCGGTCGGCTCGGTGTGGTGACCACTTTAGGTCGCAACCAGCGCTTGAAAAATGAGGTGGATGGCATTTCAATCGATACACCGTGTAATCAATCGAGCCACCATGACCCGCCATTTCGATGACCTTCAACTGGGCAGCCTGGAGCTGTTCTGCCTTGCCGCCGACCACGGCAGCTTCACCGCCGCCGCCAGCGAGGCGGGTGTCACCCCGGCGGCGGTGAGCCGCAGCGTGGCGCGCCTGGAGGAGCGCCTGGGGGTGCGCTTGTTCGTGCGCACCACCCGGCAGATGCGCCTGTCCGACGCGGGGCAGGCGTACTACCAGCAGTGCCGCCAGGCGCTCGGGCAGCTGGTGGAGGCGGAACGCCAGGTCACCGGGGGCCAGGCCGCGCCCAGCGGGCGCTTGCGCATCAGCGCGCCGACGCCCTACGCCCACCATCGCCTGCTGCCGCTGCTGCCGCGTTTTCGAGCGCGCTACCCGCAGGTGCAGGTGGACGTACATGTCAGCAACCGCAACGTGGACTTCGCCGAAGAACACTTCGACCTGGCCATCCGCGGCCGCGAGCCGGCCGACTCGCGCTTGGTGGCACGGCGCCTGGAGGATGCCGAACTGGTGGTGGTGGCAACCCCCGGCTACCTGGCCCGCATGGGCACGCCGCAGGTGCCCGAAGACCTTTCCCAGCACGAATGCATCCAGTTCGAGCTGGCCAGCACGGGCCGTCGCCCGCCGTGGAGTTTTCGCCGCGAAGGGCGCGAGTGGGAAATCGAGACCCAGGGCGGATTCACCTGCCAGGGCGACTTCCTCGCCACGGCGACCCTGGTGCGCTATGGCGGCGGGTTGATGCAGGCGTACCGCTTCACCGTGCAGGATGCGCTGGACAGTGGCGAGTTGGTGGAGGTGCTTGCCGAGTATGGCGGGACTTCACGGCCGTTCATGCTGATCTACCCGCAGGCGCGGCATATGCCGTTGCGGGTGCGGGTGTTCATCGACTTTCTGGTTGATGAGGGGCATTCGGGCTAAGCGCAGCTATGCTTTTTGCTGCATCGAGCCCCTGTTTCTCGATGAACTTTCCGATTTCCCAGGAGGACGCTTCATGAAATCCATGACACTGCTGGTGATTGCTTCTGTGCTGAGTGTTGCCGCCCATGCTGACCCTGCCAGCAATTGCGACGCGAAGATCAAGAACCTGGAAGACATCCACAAGGCCAGTGGCCAAGCGCTGCATGGCGGCATGGCCCATGACTTCAAAGAGCACCTGAAAACGGCCAAGGCGGCTCGCGAAAAAGGCGACATGGCCCAGTGCCAGGCCTCGGCTGACCAGGCCTTGACCATCTACAACAAGGCGCGCAACAAGTAGGCGAGGCTGTGGAGCGGGCAAGCCCGCTCCCACAGTGGGGCGCGCAAGTTATCGGGTTTTGCGCGCCTCAGAACCACCGATCGCTTTTCTTGCGCCCCCGGGTCAGCGCCGGCAAGATCAACCCGGCCAGCAACCCCGCCCCGGCAATGCTGCCGCCATACACCATGTAGCGCATCATCACCTGCTTGTTCTCATCGCCCAGCCGCGCCTGGGTATCGCGCAGGCTCGACTGGCTCTGGTCGAGCTGCTCGTTGAGCGCCTTGTTGCGCGCTTGCAGCTCATCGATCAGCTGCTTGCGCGAATCCAGGGTTTCCTGCATGCCCTGCACGCGGTTCTTCCAACTGTCATCGATGCTCTTCAACTGCCCGGAAAGGTCGGCCACCTGAGCGTCCAGCTGCGGCAGACGATCGCCCTGGCCCGGCACCGACTGCAGGTCGCTGGTGAGGATCCACACCAGGTCGCCGTTCTGCCCACGCACCTGGCTGTAGTTGCCCTGGCTGCCGACCAGGGTGAGTTTCTGCCCGGACTTGAGCGTGCCGACGATGCGGTGGCCGTCGGTCGGGCCACTGCGCACGTAGGTGCTCAGGCTGTCACTGACCCAGCGCGCATCGCTGGCCGGCTCTTCGGCATGCACGGGGGCGGCGAGGGCCACCAGGGCGGCGAGCAAGGTGCCGCGCAGGGCTGGGAGGGCGAGGGAGGCTGGGCGGGATTCAGGCATGTTGGGTCTTCGCTGCAACAGGAAATATAGGCCCGGTGATGGCACGGGCCGGCGAACTGGTCGGTGAATTGACCGTCAGCGAAAGACCGTATTTTTGTAGGCAGGTTCACTGACGGAGGCAGGAATTGTCTGCAGAATGTTGCAAGTGGCGATCTAGAGCGCCTCGCTTGGCGAGCGCCCACCCGGCTCGGCGCGGTGGGCTTGCCCGGGGCAACGTCACTGCCGCGAAGCGCCGGCGTGAAGGGGCAGATCGGCGATGTAGTCACCCAGCTTGCGCCCCAGGCCGTGGTCGTCCTGCTGCAGCAGCACGTCGAACAGCAGCTGGCTGAGGCTGGAGCGCGGCGCCAGCGTTTCCTCGTTCGGCAGGTTGAACTGCCACTGCTGCCTCAGCGCCCGTTCGCCCATCGACAACATGCTGGCGGCCAGCGTGCTGCTGGCGTGGCGCTTGGTCACGTGGGTGCGGGTGATGTACGTCAGCGCACCGCGTATGGCGCTGTCGGCCAGCAGCCACGCATGGCGCACCGGGTGCGCCATGAGCAACTGGGCGGCCATCTCCAGGGCCTTTGTCCGGGTGTCGAAGGGCAGCCCGTGTTCCGTGCAGCGGGTGGCGAGGTGGGCGTAGACCTCCTCGGCCGAGAGCGCCTCGATCAGCGCGATGATCTGCACCCGCCACTGCGGCAGCGGGCCCGCCGACAGCTCCTTGTGCATCACCCGGTACAGCTGCGCCAGGTTCGTGCGCTGATAGCCGTCCAGGCTGACATTGGCGACCCAGTGCACCTTTTTCTGCCACGCCTTGGGCGCCAGGTCGTTGCTGAAGGCATCCAGGGGCGAGTCGGGGTCGACCAGCAGCACCGATTCTTCGTGCAGCACCTGCAGTATCTCGGTGTCCATGGCCTTCGAAGGGCTGACCCGGGCCTCATGGCCAGCCTGATCTGCGGGCATCAGGCAATTGCGCTGGGTGTCCATGCGCACTTCGAGCATGGCCAGCAACTGCAGCTTGCGGGTGAACGAGAGGGTGTGCAGCAGCAGCGGTTTGCGTTTTGCCAGCGACCAGTGCGCCTTGACCCGCTTGCGCTGGTCGACGGCCTGCGCCTGCCTCGCCGCTTCGCGCGCATCCAGGCACGGCCGGCAGGTGCAGTCACGGCGCCAGCGCGAGCGGTCGGGGAAGTAGTGGCGGTGCGCGCAGGTCTTGCAGAACGCCAGGTTCTCGTTCCAGCTGTGGGTCGTCCTGCTCTTGCGCCGTTCGAACAGGCTGGCCTCGCAGTACGGGCAGGCCAGCGCGGGGCAGGGCACGGGAGGGAAGGTCTTGATCAGGCTGCTGGGCGCCACGTCGATGTCGTAACGCTTGATCAAGAGGGCAATTTTTTCACCGCTGATGTATTCGCTGTACAACGCCTCGACCTGGTCAGCGGTAAGGTGTTGCAGCTTCGCTTCGAATTCGGACAAACCTGATTCTCCCTGCGTAAAGTCGCCTGTTGAGTACGTCAGGGATCATGCTGGCTGCCAAAGCATGCTGTGAAGTGGCTAGGCTGTAGGATAAATCGCTGAAAATCGTAGTACTTCTCCGAACGTGAAATATGTGCCGCCGCGAACGCGACGAAGGGCAGGCCCTCGGCGTCGCCTGCCCGGGCACAGGCACTAGACTCAAAGGCTCACTGTTCATCCCTGGAGCCTTTGATCATGACTGCCAAGAACACGATCTGCCTGTGGTTCAACCAGGACGCTGAAGAGGCGGCAAACTTCTATGCCAAAACCTTCCCCGACAGCCGGGTGATCGCCGCGCACCCCGCGCCCAGCGACTACCCCTCGGGCAAGGCCGGCGATGTGATCACCGTCGAGTTCACGGTCATGGGCATCCCCTGCGTGGGGCTCAATGGCGGCCCGACGTTCAAGCACAGCGAGGCGTTTTCGTTTCAGGTCAGCACCGAGGACCAGGCCGAAACCGACCGCTTGTGGGACGCCATCATCGGTAATGGTGGCGAAGCCAGCGTGTGCGGCTGGTGCAAGGACAAGTGGGGGATTTCCTGGCAGATCTGCCCACGGATTCTCATCGAGGCGCTGGGCAACCCGGACCGGGCCGCAGCCAAGCGCGCGTTCGAGGCGATGATGAACATGGGCAAGATCGATGTGGCGGCGATCGAGGCGGCGTTGCGTGGGTGAGTGGGGATTTTTGCGGCTCGTCTGGGGTTTGGTGGGGGCCTTGAGATCGAGCGCCGCCCGCGCGGCGCATCGCGGATAAATCCGCTCCTACATTTGTTGCAACGTGCCATGGCCTGTCAGGCCATGGTTGTCCGCTCTTGGTGCCCGCCGAGAAACCGCGTCGTACAAACAAGGCTGACAACCATGGCCTATCAGACATAGGTACGTTGCAACAAATGTAGGAGCGGATTTATCCGCGATGCGCCGCGCGGGCGGCGCTCGATCTCATGAACACCCAAAGGCTCAAGCCAAGCGCCTCAAACCCTGCTCAAGCGAATGATCTGCCGAGCACAGAACGCCCCAGTCAGAATCACCCCGAACAACCGCAACGTCTGCAT
>NZ_BQIP01000004.1 GCF_021602585.1 Pseudomonas faucium | reverse complement strand
GCGTGCCGAACTACCCGGACATCACCCGCGTGTCGAAGATCGTCGACAAGCACAAGGTCAACATCCTCTACACCGCGCCCACCGCCATCCGCGCGATGATGGCCGAGGGCGAGGCCGCCGTGGCCGGTGCCGACGGCTCCAGCCTGCGCCTGCTGGGCTCGGTGGGCGAGCCGATCAACCCCGAGGCGTGGAACTGGTACTACAAGACCGTCGGCAAGGAACGTTGCCCGATCGTCGACACCTGGTGGCAGACCGAGACCGGCGGCGTGCTGATCAGCCCGCTGCCAGGTGCCACCGCGCTCAAGCCAGGCTCGGCGACCCGCCCGTTCTTCGGCGTGGTGCCGGCGCTGGTGGACAACCTGGGCAACCTGATCGAGGGCGCCGCCGAGGGCAACCTGGTGATCCTCGACTCCTGGCCGGGCCAGTCGCGTTCGCTGTACGGCGACCACGACCGCTTCGTCGACACCTACTTCAAGACCTTCCGCGGCATGTACTTCACCGGTGACGGCGCGCGCCGCGACGAGGATGGCTACTACTGGATCACCGGCCGGGTGGATGACGTGCTCAACGTCTCCGGGCACCGCATGGGCACCGCCGAGATCGAGAGCGCCATGGTCGCGCATCCCAAGGTCGCCGAGGCGGCGGTGGTGGGCGTGCCGCACGACATCAAGGGCCAGGGCATCTATGTGTACGTGACCCTCAATGCCGGCGAGGAGTCGAGCGAGCAGTTGCGCCTGGAGCTGAAGAACTGGGTGCGCAAGGAAATCGGCCCGATCGCCTCGCCGGACGTGATCCAGTGGGCGCCGGGGCTGCCGAAAACCCGCTCGGGCAAGATCATGCGGCGCATCCTGCGCAAGATCGCCACGGGGGAATACGATGCGCTGGGGGACATCTCGACCCTGGCTGACCCTGGGGTGGTGCAGCATTTGATCGACACCCACAAGGCGATGAGCCTGGCGACTGCCTGAGGTACTTGGGGCTGCGTTGCAGCCCAATCGCCGGCAAGCCGGCTCCCACAGGGATCGCGCAGCCACTGTGGGAGCCGGCTTGCCGGCGATTGGGCCGCAAAGCGGCCCCGGCTTAAGCAAAAACCCCGCTCGGGCAACCGGCGGGGTTTTTGCTTAAGTGTTACCCGACATTCATCGGTAACTCTTCTGTCACCGCTTTCGCACAAAAACGAGGCGCCCGGGAACATTTACGACCCGATTCGGTGCGCTGCCATAGCCATTTTTTGCAACGCAGCACGCTGCACTTGCCGTAACACAAGGCTTTGCCAATAATAGGCCCAGTAATTGCTAGTCCAATGGGTTCTATTTCTTGCGCTCTTGCATATTCTGCAAAGGCTGTCAACCTCGCCCGCTGCGGTTTCAGGCGCTTCTGTAAGTAGTTGTCGCTTTGAAGAAATATCGACTACCGGGCTGTCGTTAAAATGCCACTCACTCGCTCGTGGTCTGCGACCTTGGTCGAACCCTGCGCGGCTCGCGTTGTACCCATTCGCATAACGGGCAGTTGTTTCCCCTGCCTTGTATTGCCCCGTACCGATGGAGTTACCTGATGAAGAAGCTCGCACTGCTTGGCGCCCTGGCGCTTTCCGTGTTTTCCCTGGTGTCGCAGGCCGATGATGTAAAACCGTTGAAGATCGGTATCGAAGCCGCCTACCCACCCTTCGCCTTCAAGCAGCCAGACGGCAGCATCGCCGGTTTCGACTACGACATCGGCAACGCCCTGTGTGAAGAGATGAAAGCCAAGTGCACCTGGGTCGAGCAGGAGTTCGACGGCCTGATCCCGGCGCTGAAAGTGCGCAAGATCGACGCCATCCTGTCGTCCATGTCGATCACCGACGATCGCAAGAAGTCGGTCGACTTCACCAAGCGCTACTACCTGACCCCGGCGCGCCTGGTCATGAAGCAAGGCACCACCGTCAGCGACAGCCTGAGCGAGCTCAGCGGCAAGAAGATCGGCGTGCAGCGCGGCTCGATCCACGACCGCTTCGCCAAGGAAGTGCTGGCTCCCAAGGGCGCTACCGTCGTGCCATACGGCACCCAGAACGAAATCTACCTCGACGTCGCCGCCGGCCGCCTCGACGGCACCGTGGCCGATGCCACCCTGCTCGAAGATGGCTTCCTGAAAACCGACGCCGGCAAGGGCTTTGCCTTCGTTGGCCCTTCGTTCACCGACGTGAAGTACTTCGGTGACGGCGTCGGCATCGCCGTGCGCAAGGGCGACGACGCCAACCGCGAGCGCATCAACCAGGCGATCGACGCGATTCGTGCCAACGGCAAGTACAAGCAGATCGAAGCCAAGTACTTCAATTTCGACATCTACGGTCCAGACTCGAACTAAGTCGTCGAGTTTCACCTGTGCAATGGTGCAAACAGCAGAGGCTCTGAGGTTTGCACCATTTTTCATTCTCTAGGTCGAGGACCTCATCATGTTGAAAGGCTACGGGGCAGTCATCCTCGACGGGGCGTGGCTGACGCTGCAGCTCGCCCTGTCGTCGATGGCCCTGGCCATCGTGCTCGGCCTGATTGGCGTGGCGCTGCGCTTGTCGCCGGTGCGCTGGCTGGCCTGGTTGGGCGATATGTACGCCACGGTGATCCGTGGTATTCCGGACCTGGTGCTGATCCTGCTGATCTTCTACGGCGGGCAGGACATCATCAACCGTGTGGCGCCGCTGGTCGGCTATGACGATTACATCGACCTGAACCCGCTGGTGGCGGGTATCGGTACGTTGGGCTTCATCTTTGGCGCCTACCTGTCGGAAACCTTCCGCGGCGCCTTCCTCGGTATTCCCAAGGGCCAGGCCGAAGCCGGCGTGGCCTATGGCATGAGCAACCGCCAGGTGTTCTTCCGCATCCTGGTGCCGCAGATGATCCGCCTGGCGATCCCGGGCTTCACCAACAACTGGCTGGTGCTGACCAAGGCCACCGCGCTGATTTCGGTGGTCGGCCTGCAGGACATGATGTTCAAGGCCAAGCAGGCGGCAGACGCCACCCGCGAACCCTTCACCTTCTTCCTGGCGGTGGCGGCGTTGTACCTGGTGATCACCAGCGTCTCGCTGCTGGCCCTGAAGTATCTCGAGAAGCGCTACTCGGTGGGCGTCAAGGTGGCTGAGCTATGATTTTCGACTACAACGTCATCTGGGAAGCCATGCCGCTGTACCTGGGCGGCCTGTTGACCACCCTCAAGCTGCTGGCGCTGTCGCTGCTGTTCGGCTTGCTGGCGGCGGTGCCGCTGGGGCTGATGCGGGTGTCCAAGCAGCCGCTGGTGAACATGAGCGCCTGGCTCTACACCTACGTGATCCGCGGCACGCCGATGCTGGTGCAGCTGTTCCTGATCTACTACGGCCTGGCCCAGTTCGAGGCGGTGCGCGAGAGCATCTTCTGGCCGTGGCTGTCCAGCGCGACCTTCTGCGCCTGCCTGGCGTTTGCCGTCAACACCAGCGCCTACACCGCCGAAATCATCGCCGGCAGCCTCAAGGCCACGCCCCATGGCGAGATCGAGGCGGCCAAGGCCATGGGCATGTCGCGCATGAAGATGTACCGCCGCATCCTGCTGCCTTCGGCCTTGCGTCGGGCGCTGCCGCAGTACAGCAACGAAGTGATCATGATGCTGCAGACCACCAGCCTGGCGTCGATCGTGACCCTGATCGACATCACCGGTGCCGCGCGCACGGTCAATGCCCAGTACTACCTGCCTTTCGAGGCCTACATCACGGCGGGCGTGTTCTACCTGTGCCTGACCTTCATCCTGGTGCGCCTGTTCAAGCTGGCCGAACGCCGTTGGCTCGGCTACCTGGCGCCGCGCAAGCACTGAACGCTCTGTGAGAACCGACAGCATGTACAAACTCGAAGTCCAAGACCTGCACAAGCGCTACGGCAGCCATGAAGTGCTCAAGGGCGTGTCCCTGGCGGCCAAGGCAGGCGATGTGATCAGCATCATCGGCTCCAGCGGTTCGGGCAAGTCGACCTTCCTGCGCTGCATCAACCTGCTCGAGCAGCCGCACGCGGGCAAGATCCTGCTCAACAACGAAGAGCTGAAGATGGTCGCCGGCAAGGATGGCGCGCTCAAGGCGGCCGACCCGCGCCAGTTGCAGCGCATGCGTTCGCGCCTGTCGATGGTGTTCCAGCATTTCAACCTGTGGTCGCACATGACGGCGCTGGAGAACATCATCGAAGCGCCGGTGCACGTGCTCGGCGTGAGCAAGAAGGAAGCCCTGGAAAAGGCCGAGCACTACCTGGCCAAGGTGGGCGTGGCGCACCGCAAGGACGCCTTCCCCGGGCACATGTCCGGCGGTGAGCAGCAGCGCGTGGCAATCGCCCGGGCCCTGGCCATGGAGCCTGAGGTGATGCTGTTCGACGAGCCGACCTCGGCGCTCGACCCGGAGCTGGTGGGCGATGTGCTCAAGGTGATGCAGGCGCTGGCCCAGGAAGGCCGCACCATGGTGGTGGTGACCCACGAGATGGGCTTTGCCCGCGAGGTGTCCAACCAGCTGGTGTTCCTGCACAAGGGCCTGGTCGAAGAAACCGGCTGCCCGCGCGAAGTGCTGGCCAACCCGCAATCCGAGCGGCTCAAGCAGTTTCTCTCGGGCAGCCTCAAGTAAAGGCTGCATCTTTGCACCAGAATAGGGCATGCTGCGCAGCGAGCACAGCCTGCCCACGGCGCCACAGACGCGAACGACCTCAGGTTTCGGACCTTACCCTATGACCACCCAGCGAATCGGTTTTCTCATCTGGCCCAGCACCAAGCCTCTGACCCTGGCGCTGGCGGAGGAGGTGTTGCAGGTGGCCCAGCGGGTGCATCCGGACGTGGTCTACGAGCTGGCCTTCCTCCAGGCCGAGCCTGCCGAGGAGGGCGCCTGGCGCCTGCCGGGCGAGCCCTGGAACGGCCGCCTGGAAGGCTGTCACAAGCTGTTCTTGCTGGCGGACGACTTGCCCCAGGCGATCGGCTCGGCCCTGTCGGCGGCGCTCAAGCAGGTGGCGCGCAGTGGTTGCATGATTGGCGGGTTGTCTGCCGGCGTGTACCCGCTGGCCATGCTCGGCCTGCTCGATGGCTACCGCGCGGCGGTGCACTGGCGCTGGCAGGACGATTTTGCAGAGCGCTTCCCCAAGGTCATTGCCACCAGCCACCTGTTCGACTGGGACCGTGACCGCCTCACGGCCTGCGGCGGCATGGCGGTGACCGACCTATTGCTGGCGGTGCTGGCGCGTGACCATGGCGCGGAGCTGGCGGGGGCGGTGTCCGAAGAGCTGGTGGTCGAGCGCATCCGCGAAGGGGGCGAGCGCCAGCGTATTCCGCTGCAGAATCGCCTGGGTTCCAGCCACCCGAAGCTGACCCAGGCGGTGCTGCTGATGGAGGCCAATATCGAAGAGCCGCTGACCACCGACGAAATCGCCCAGCACGTGTGCGTGTCGCGCCGGCAGTTGGAGCGCATCTTCAAGCAGTACCTCAATCGCGTGCCCAGCCAGTATTACCTGGAGCTGCGCCTGAACAAGGCGCGGCAGATGCTGATGCAGACCAGCAAGTCGATCATCCAGATCGGCTTGTCCTGCGGGTTCTCCTCGGGGCCGCATTTCTCCAGTGCCTACCGCAACTTCTTTGGTGCGACGCCGCGCGAAGACCGCAATCAGCGCCGTAGCAGCAGCCCGTTCGAGTTGAGCTCGGCGCCTGCCGAAAAGGGCTGATGTGCCTTGGGGTGCATGCCTTGAGTTTTATGGCGACCATGAGATCGAGCGCCGCCCGCGCGGCGCATCGCGGATAAATCCGCTCCCACATTTGTTGCAACGTGCCGCGGTCTGTCAGGCCATGGTTGCCCGCCTTTGGCTCCCGCCGAGACACTGCGTCGTACTCACGAGGCTGACAACCATGGCCTATCAGGCATAGGTACGTTGCAACAAATGTGGGAGCGGATTTATCCGCGATGCGCCGCGCGGGCGGCGCTCGATTTATGCGGCGCCACAAAATCAACGCCCTACACCCCGCACCCCCTCCAATTGAATGTGAACACCCGTTCACCCAGCCCCCCGCTGCCGTTACACTGCGCGATTGCGACAGTGTTTGTCGCATTGCCGAAAGCCTGGCTAAAACAGGGTTTTGCGCTGTAACAAGTTGTCGCTTGGCCGCAAGGACAGGCGCGGATCAGTCCTTACAATCCCCCCATCGCTCGCCACTTCCAGGCCAGCGTTCCTCTTCAGGAGACTCAGATGTCCGTTGAGCAAGCCCCGGTGCAACGTGCCGATTTCGACCAGGTCATGGTTCCCAACTATTCTCCGGCGGCCTTCATTCCTGTGCGAGGCGAGGGTTCCCGCGTGTGGGACCAGTCGGGCCGTGAGCTCATCGACTTTGCCGGCGGCATCGCGGTGAACGCCCTGGGCCATTGCCACCCGGCGCTGGTCAAGGCCCTGACCGATCAGGCCAACACCCTCTGGCACGTCTCCAACGTCTTCACCAACGAGCCGGCCCTGCGCCTGGCGCACAAGCTGGTCGACGCCACCTTTGCCGAGCGTGCCTTCTTCTGCAACTCCGGCGCCGAATCCAACGAGGCCGCCTTCAAGCTGGCCCGTCGCGTGGCCCACGACCGCTTCGGCCCGGACAAGCACGAAATCATCGCCACCGTGAACAGCTTCCACGGGCGCACGCTGTTCACCGTCAGCGTCGGCGGCCAGCCGAAGTACTCCGACGGCTTCGGCCCGAAGATCACCGGCATCAGCCATGTGCCATACAACGACCTGGAAGCGCTGAAGGCACAGATTTCCGACAAGACCTGCGCCGTGGTGATCGAGCCGATCCAGGGCGAGAGCGGCGTGGTGCCGGCCGACAAGGCCTACCTGGAAGGCGCCCGCAAGCTGTGTGACGAGCACAACGCGCTGCTGATCTTCGATGAAGTGCAGACCGGCGTCGGCCGCACCGGCTCGCTGTATGCCTACCAGCACTACGGCGTGACCCCGGACATCCTCACCAGTGCCAAGAGCCTGGGCGGTGGCTTCCCGATCGGTGCCATGCTCACCACCAGCGACATCGCCAAGCACCTGGCGGTCGGCACCCACGGCACCACCTATGGCGGCAACCCGCTGGGCTGCGCCGTGGCCTGCGCGGTGCTGGACGTGATCAACACCCCAGAGACCCTGGCTGGCATCAAGGCCAAGCACGAACGCTTCAAAGCCCGCCTGGAGAAGATCGGCCAAGAGACTGGCCTGTTCACCCAGGTGCGCGGCGTCGGCCTGCTGATCGGCTGCGTGCTGAGCGATGCCTGGAAGGGCAAG
This sequence comes from Pseudomonas faucium, assembly GCF_021602585.1. Taxonomy (GTDB): domain Bacteria; phylum Pseudomonadota; class Gammaproteobacteria; order Pseudomonadales; family Pseudomonadaceae; genus Aquipseudomonas; species Aquipseudomonas faucium. The sequence goes on along the minus strand of NZ_BQIP01000004.1, from coordinate 323,951 downwards.
GCCAAGGACATCCTCAACGCCGCCGAGAAGGAAGGCGTGATGGTGCTGCAGGCCGGCCCCGACGTGGTGCGCTTCGCGCCGAGCCTGGTGGTCGAGGACGCCGACATCGATGAAGGCCTGGAGCGCTTCGAGCGTGCCGTGGCCAACCTGATCAAGGGCTGATTCGCCTGCGATCCGCTCGCCGGCGCCCACCCGCGCCGGCGAACCCTGATTTTCACAGCGGGTGCGTGCATGCAGGCACCCGCCGTTTTCTCGCGCCGTCGTGCACGGCCCGTTTTTCCAAAGGAGTGACACCATGCTGGTGATGCGCCCCGCGCAAATGGCTGATCTGAACGAAGTGCAGCGCATGGCTGCGGACAGCCCCGTTGGTGTCACCTCGCTGCCGGACGATGCTGCCCGCCTGGGCGACAAGATCGCCGCCTCGGAAACCTCGTTCGCCGCCGAAGTCAGCTTCAACGGCGAGGAGAGCTACTTCTTCGTGCTCGAGGACAGCGCCACCGGCAAGCTTGCCGGTTGCTCGGCCATCGTCGCCTCGGCCGGCTATTCCGAGCCGTTCTACAGCTTTCGTAACGAGACCTTCGTGCACGCCTCGCGCGAGCTGAAGATCCACAACAAGATCCACGTCCTGTCGCTGTGCCACGACCTCACCGGCAACAGCCTGCTGACCAGTTTCTACGTGCTGCCCGAGCTGGTCGACAGCGGCTGGGCCGAACTCAACTCGCGCGGCCGCCTGCTGTTCATGGCCTCGCACCCGGAGCGCTTCGCCGAGTCGGTGGTTACCGAAATCGTCGGCTACAGCGACGAGCAGGGCGAGTCGCCGTTCTGGGACGCCATCGGGCGCAACTTCTTCGACCTCAACTACGCCCACGCCGAGCGCCTGTGCGGCCTGAAGAGCCGCACCTTCCTCGCCGAGCTGATGCCGCACTACCCGATCTACGTGCCACTGCTGCCCGACGCTGCGCAAGAGGCCATGGGCCAAGTGCACCCGCGTGCGCAGATCACCTTCGACATCCTCATGCGCGAAGGCTTCGAGACCGAGCACTACATCGACATCTTCGACGGCGGGCCGACCCTGCACGCACGGGCTTCGGGCATCCGCTCGATCGCCCAGAGCCGCGTGGTGCCGGTGAAGCTGGAAGAGGCGCCGGCCAAGGGCGGGCGCCAGTACCTGGTGTGCAACGGCCAGCTGCAGGACTACCGCGCCGTGCTGCTGGAGCTGGACTGGGTGCCGGGCAAACCGGTCGGCCTGAGCGCCGAAGCGGCCGAAGCGCTGGGTGTGGGCGAGGGCGCCAGCGTGCGCCTGGTCGCGGTCTGAAGCCTGGGAACAGAGTTTTGCGGTGGCGCTCGCTGCCGCACAAGGAGATAGCATGATCGTTCGTCCTGTACGCAGCAGCGATTTACCCGCGCTGATCGAATTGGCTCGCAGCACCGGTACCACCGGCCTGACCACCTTGCCGGCCAACGAAGAGCGCCTCGGCCACCGCGTCGGCTGGGCCGAGAAGAGCTTCCGTGGCGAAGCGGAGCGTGGCGACACCGACTACCTGTTCGTGCTGGAAAACGATGAAGGCATGGTGGTGGGCATCAGCGCCATCGCCGGTGCCGTCGGCCTGCGCGAGCCCTGGTACAACTACCGGGTCGGCCTGACCGTCAGCGCCTCGCAGGAGCTGAACATCTACCGCGAAATCCCGACCCTGTTCCTGGCCAACGACCTGACCGGCAATTCCGAGCTGTGCTCGTTGTTCCTGCGCAGTGACTACCGTTCCGGGCTCAATGGCCGCTTGCTGTCGCGCGCGCGCATGCTGTTCATCGCCGAGTTCCCCGAACTGTTCGGCAACAAGATCATCGCCGAAATGCGCGGCATGTCCGATGAGCAGGGGCGCTCGCCGTTCTGGGAAAGCCTGGGCCGGCATTTTTTCAAGATGGAGTTCAGCCAGGCCGACTACCTCACCGGCGTGGGCAACAAGTCGTTCATCGCCGAGCTGATGCCCAAGTTCCCGCTGTACACCTGCTTCCTGTCGGAGGCGGCGCGCAATGTGATCGGCCGCGTGCACACCGATACCGAGCCTGCGCTGGCCATGCTCAAGCAGGAAGGCTTCAGCTACCAGGGCTACGTCGACATCTTCGACGCCGGCCCCGCCATCGAGTGCGAAACCTCGAAGATCCGCGCGGTGCGCGAAAGCCAGAACCTGGTGCTGGCCGTCGGCACCCCAGGCGACGACGCCACGCCATACATCATCCACAACCGCAAGCGCGATGACTGCCGCATCACCGCTGCGCCCGCGCGCCTGGCCGCCGGCACCCTGGTGGTCGACCCCTTGACCGCCAAGCGCCTGCGCATGGGTGCAGGCGACAACGTGCGCGCCGTGCCGCTGTCGGCAAGCCGGGAGGCCCAGTAAATGACCACGCATTACATTGCCGGCACCTGGCAGGCCGGCCAGGGCGATGCCCTGCAGTCGCTCAACCCGGTGACCCAGGCGGTCATCTGGCAAGGCCAGGGCGCCGCTGCCGGCCAGGTCGAGGCTGCCGTGCAAGCCGCTCGCCAGGCCTTCCCGGCCTGGGCCCAGTTGAGCCTGGAAGCGCGCATCGACGTGCTGGAAAAATTCGCCGAGCAGCTCAAGCAGCATGCCGAAGCCCTGGCCCACTGCATTGGCGAGGAAACCGGCAAGCCGTTGTGGGAATCGGCCACCGAAGTCACCAGCATGGTCAACAAGGTGGCGATCTCGGTGCAGAGCTATCGCGAGCGCACCGGTGAAAAGAGCGGGCCGCTGGCCGATGCCACGGCGGTGCTGCGGCACAAGCCGCATGGCGTGGTGGCGGTGTTCGGCCCCTACAACTTCCCCGGCCACCTGCCCAACGGGCATATCGTGCCGGCGCTGCTGGCGGGTAACTGCGTGGTGTTCAAGCCCAGCGAGCTGACGCCCAAGGTTGCCGAGCTCACGGTCAATTGCTGGATTGCCGCCGGCCTGCCGGCGGGCGTGCTGAACCTGGTCCAGGGCGCCCGCGAAACTGGCGTGGCCCTGGCTGCCAACCCGGGGATCGATGGGCTGTTCTTCACCGGCTCCAGCCGCACCGGCAACCTCTTGCACCAGCAGTTTGCCGGGCGCCCGGACAAGATCCTGGCCCTGGAAATGGGCGGCAACAACCCGCTGCTGGTCGATCAGGTCAAAGACCTCGACGCCGCGGTGTACACCATCATCCAGTCGGCCTTCATCTCCGCCGGCCAGCGCTGCACCTGCGCCCGTCGCCTGCTGGTGCCGGCAGGGGCCTGGGGCGATTCGCTGATCGCGCGCCTGGTCGAGGTGAGCAAGAGCCTCACTGTCGGAGCCTTCGACCAGCAGCCAGCACCCTTCATGGGGGCGGTGATCTCGCTGCAGGCGGCGCAGGCCCTGGTGGCGGCCCAGGCTGAACTGCTCGCCAAGGGCGCGGTGGCCTTGCTGCCGCTGACCCAGCCACAGGCCAACGCTGCGCTGCTGACGCCGGGCATCGTCGATGTGACCGCAGTGGTCGAGCGCCCGGATGAAGAGTTCTTCGGCCCGCTGTTGCAGGTGATCCGCTACGCCGACTTCGATGCCGCCATCGACGAGGCCAACAACACCCAGTACGGCCTGGCCGCCGGCCTGCTGTCCGATTCCCGGGCGCGCTACCAGTACTTCTGGCTGCGCAGCCGCGCCGGCATCGTCAACTGGAACAAGCAACTGACCGGCGCCGCCAGCAGCGCGCCGTTCGGTGGGGTAGGGGCCAGCGGCAACCACCGCGCCAGTGCCTATTACGCGGCCGATTACTGCGCCTACCCCGTGGCTTCGCTGGAGACCGCCAGCCTTGCCTTGCCGGCGTCGCTGACGCCGGGCGTCACCCTATAACAACAGGTCTCGGAGCCTAGCCGATGAAATCCTATGAAGTGAATTTTGATGGCCTGGTGGGGCCTACCCACAACTATGGCGGCCTGTCCTACGGCAACGTGGCTTCGCAGAGCAACAGCCAGCAGGCGTCCAACCCGCGTGAAGCGGCGCGCCAGGGCCTGGCGAAGATGAAGGCGCTGGCCGACATGGGCTTCCAGCAGGGCGTGCTGGCGCCGCAGGAGCGCCCGGACGTGGCGGCGCTGCGCCGCCTGGGCTTTGCCGGCAGCGATGCCGAGGTGATCCAGCGCGCCGCCAAGGAGGCCATGCCGCTGCTGGTCGCCAGTTGCTCGGCGTCGAGCATGTGGGTGGCCAATGCCGCCACTGTCAGCCCCAGCGCCGACACCGCCGATGGCCGCGTGCATTTCACCGCCGCCAACCTCAACTGCAAGTACCACCGCAGCATCGAGCACCCGACCACCAGCCGCGTGCTGGCGGCCATGTTCAACGACGACAGGCACTTTGCCCATCACCCGGCGCTGCCTGCGGTTGCGCAGTTCGGTGACGAAGGCGCGGCCAACCACACGCGCTTCTGCCGCCGCTATGGCGAGGCGGGCGTCGAGTTCTTCGTCTACGGCCGCAGCGCGTTCGACAGCCGCTACCCGGCACCGCAGAAATACCCTGCGCGCCAGACGCTTGAAGCCTCCCAGGCCGTGGCCCGGCTGCACGGCCTGAGCGATGACGGGGTGGTCTACGCTCAACAGAACCCGGCGGTGATCGACCAGGGCGTGTTCCACAACGATGTGATCGCGGTGGGCAACGGCGAGGTGCTGTTCTACCACGAGGACGCCTTCCTCGAGACCGACGCGGTGCTTGGCCAACTACAGGCTAAACTGGCCAGCAAGGGTGGCCATTTCCAGGCCATCCAGGTGCCACGCGCGGCCGTGACGGTAGAAGACGCAGTGCGTTCGTACCTGTTCAACAGCCAGCTGCTGAGCCGCGAAGATGGTTCGATGCTGCTGGTGGTGCCGGAAGAGTGCCGCAACAACGAGCGGGTCTGGGCGTACCTGAACCAGTTGACCGCCCAGGGCGGCGCGGTGCGCGAGGTCAAGGTGTTCGACCTCAAGCAGAGCATGCAGAATGGCGGTGGCCCCGCGTGCCTGCGCTTGCGCGTGGCGTTGAAGGAAACGGAACTGGCGGCGGTCAATCCAGGCGTTATCATGACCGCCCCGTTGTACGACACGCTGCTGCAGTGGGTCGACAAGCACTACCGCGACCGCCTTGGCGAAGCGGACCTTGCCGACCCGCAGCTGCTGGTGGAATGCCGTACCGCGCTGGATGAGTTGACCCAGATCCTGAAGTTGGGTTCGGTCTATCCGTTCCAACGCCAACCTTGAAGAGAGAACCTGTAATGACCGACGCCATGCGCCTGATCCTCGAAGATTCCGACGGCACCCAGCTGGAAACCTCCTGCACGCGCTTTGCCGTGGTCTGGCAAGGCAAGGAAGTGTGGATTCAGCAAGATGGCCGCGGCCAGCTGCTGATCGGCGTGGATGTCGATGAAAACGACACCGAGTACGCCAACCTGCTGCTGCGCCCGATGGCCACCAACCTGGTCAGCCTGCAGCTGGAGATGGAGCCGGCCGATGCTGGCGAAGGCGACGATCACGTCCATGGCCCCGACTGCGGCCACCACCACTAAGGAAGCGCCTATGCTCGCCCTTGGCAAACTGCTTGAGCTGACCCTGACCGATCACGAGCCGGCCGAGAAGACCCAAGTGACACCCAAGGGCGTGCGGTTGCGCTGGCTGGGCGAGGGCGCACTGGAGGTGCGCCCGCCGGAAACCGAGGACTGTGGGCTGGACCTGCTGCTCTCGGCCGGCATCCACGGCAACGAGACGGCGCCGATCGAGCTGCTCGAGCGGCTGCTGCATGGCGTGGCCAACGGCAAGATCAAGCCCCGTGCGCGGGTGCTGTTCCTGTTCGGCAACCCGGTGGCGATCCGCAAGGGCGAGCGCTTCATCGAGCAGGACATCAACCGCCTGTTCAATGGCCGCCACGAACTTTCCAGTGGCTTCGAGGCACTGCGTGCCGCGGAGCTCGAACAATTTGCCCGGGTGTTCTTCAGCAAACCCGAGCGCACCCGCCTGCATTACGACCTGCACACCGCCATCCGCGGCTCGAAGATCGAGCAGTTCGCCTTGTACCCTTATAAAGAGGGGCGCAAGCATTCGCGCCGCGAGCTGGCCCGCCTGGCGGCGGCCGGCATGGAGGCGGTGCTGTTGCAGAGCAAGTCGTCGATCACCTTCAGTGCCTTCACCTACGAACAGCTCGATGCCGAGGCATTCACCCTGGAGCTGGGCAAGGCGCGGCCGTTCGGGCAGAACGAGCAGGTCAACCTCGACAGGCTCGAAGAGCGGCTGATTCGCATCATCGAGGGCACTGAGCCTGAGAACGATGGCTCGCTGGACGGGTTGAAGCTGTTCAGCGTTGCCCGCGAGATCATCAAGCACAGTGACAGCTTCCACCTGCATCTGCCGGCGGATATCGAAAACTTCTCCGAGCTGAGCAAGGGCTACCTCTTGGCTGAGGACCTCGCGGAGATGCGCTGGGTGGTCGAGGAGGAGGGCGCGCGAATCATCTTCCCCAATCCCAAGGTCAGGAATGGGCTGCGTGCCGGGATTCTCATCGTCCCCGACTCGGGGCAGCGGCTGGGCTGAGGTTGCGCCCTCGTTGTAGGAGCGGCCTTGTGTCGCGAAAGGGCTGCGCAGCAGCCCCAGTTAAGTTGCAGCAATGAAGAGATCTGGGGCTGCTGCGCAGCCCTTTCGCGACACAAGGCCGCTCCTACAGCCGGCCGGTCGTCGCTTCATGCTCCCCATGAAAACCTTTTAATTCACCGCCTGTTCCATTTTCCCTTCCCTTGGGCGGTAATTGGCTTGCCAGCGGCAAAAGCCTGCATTTAGCATCCGGTCATGTCTTTTTCGTTTGCTTGAGCTGAAAAGCCGTCCAATCGACGCTTTCTATCGCATAAACACACTGCACCGAGATTGCAGGACCGATATAATGCGGCCCTTTGCCGTCGTTTCGTCGACGTGTTTGCCCAACAGGGCCGCCGTTTCCGTGGAAGAACCTATGAAAAGCGCAGAAATCCGTGAAGCCTTCCTTCGCTTCTTCGAAGAGCAGGGACATACCCGAGTCGCCTCCAGTTCGCTGATCCCGAACAACGACCCGACCCTGCTGTTCACCAATGCCGGCATGAACCAGTTCAAGGACTGCTTCCTCGGCGCGGAGAAGCGTGCCTACACCCGTGCCGTGAGCAGCCAGAAGTGCGTGCGTGCCGGCGGCAAGCACAACGACCTGGAAAACGTCGGCTACACCGCGCGTCACCACACCTTCTTCGAGATGCTGGGCAACTTCAGCTTCGGTGACTATTTCAAGCGCGACGCGATCACCTTCGCCTGGACCTTCCTGACCTCCGACCAGTGGCTGAACCTGCCGAAGGAAAAGCTCTGGGTCACCGTCTACGCCAGCGACGACGAAGCCTACGACATCTGGACCAAGGAAGTCGGCGTGCCGGCCGAGCGCATGGTGCGCATCGGTGACAACAAAGGCGCCCCGTACGCCTCCGACAACTTCTGGACCATGGGCGACACCGGCCCGTGCGGCCCGTGCACCGAGATCTTCTACGACCACGGCGCCGACATCTGGGGCGGCCCACCCGGCTCGCCGGAAGAAGACGGCGACCGTTACATCGAGATCTGGAACAACGTCTTCATGCAGTTCAACCGCACCGCCGATGGCGTGCTGCACCCGCTGCCAGCGCCGTCGGTGGACACCGGCATGGGCCTGGAGCGCATCAGTGCGGTCATGCAGCATGTGCACTCGAACTATGAAATCGACCTGTTCCAGAACCTGCTGTCCGCTGCTGCCAAGGCCATCGGCTGCAGCAACGACGGCCAGGCTTCGCTGAAAGTGGTCGCCGACCACATCCGTTCCTGCGGCTTCCTGATTGCCGACGGCGTGCTGCCGTCCAACGAAGGCCGCGGCTACGTGCTGCGCCGCATCATTCGTCGCGCCTGCCGCCACGGCAACAAGCTGGGCGCCAAGGGCAGCTTCTTCTACCAGATCGTCGCCGCCCTGGCGGCCGAGATGGGCGAGGCCTTCCCTGAGCTCAAGAGCCAGCAGGCGCACATCGAGCGCGTGCTCAAGGCTGAAGAAGAGCAGTTCGCCAAGACCCTCGAGCAGGGCCTGCGCATCCTCGAGCAGGACCTGGCCCAGCTCAAGGGCAACGTGGTACCTGGTGACGTGGTGTTCAAGCTGTACGACACCTATGGCTTCCCCATGGACCTGACCGCCGACATCGCCCGCGAGCGCGAGCTGACCATCGACGAGGCCGGCTTCGAGCGCGAGATGGACGCCCAGCGTGAGCGTGCACGTTCCGCCAGCGCCTTCGGCATGGACTACAACAGCCTGGTCAAGGTCGACACCGCGACCGACTTCCTCGGCTACGAGGCCACCGAAGGCCAGGGCAAGATCATCGCCCTGTACAAGGATGGCCAGTCGGTCGACCAGCTGGGTGAAGGTGAAGAGGGCGTCGTGGTGCTCGACCGCACGCCGTTCTACGCCGAATCCGGTGGCCAGGTCGGCGACAGCGGCTACCTGCAGGCCGGCGCTGCGCGCTTCGACGTGCGCGACACCACCAAGACTGGCGGCGCCTTCCTGCACCACGGCGTGGTGGCCAGCGGTGCGCTGGTCATCGGCTCGCCGGTCGAAGCCAAGGTCGATGCCCAGGTGCAGCACGCCACCTCGCTGAACCACTCCGCCACCCACCTGCTGCACGAAGCGCTGCGCCAGGTACTGGGCGACCACGTGCAGCAGAAGGGCTCGCTGGTCGACAGCCAGCGCCTGCGTTTCGACTTCAGCCACTTCGAAGCGGTGAAGCCGGAGCAGATCAAGGCGCTGGAAGACATCGTCAACCGCGAAGTGCGCAAGAACACCCCGGTGGAAACCGAAATCACCGATATCGAAACCGCCAAGCGCAAGGGCGCCATGGCCCTGTTCGGCGAGAAGTACGGTGACACCGTGCGCGTGCTGAGCATGGGCGGCGATTTCTCCGTCGAGCTGTGCGGCGGTATCCACGCCAAGCGCACCGGCGATATCAGCCTGTTCAAGATCATCAGCGAAGGCGGCGTGGCCTCGGGCGTGCGCCGTATCGAAGCGGTCACCGGCGAAGCGGCGCTGGCCTACCTGAACGCTGCCGAAGAGCAGGTCAAGGAAGCGGCGCAACTGGTCAAGGGCAACCGTGACAACCTGATCGACAAGCTGTCGGCGGTGCTCGAGCGCAACCGTCAGCTGGAGAAGCAGCTGGAACAGCTGCAGGCCAAGGCCGCCAGCGCCGCCGGGGATGATCTCTCCAACGCGGCCGTTGAGGTCAAAGGTGCCAAGGTGCTTGCCGCCCGCCTCGACGGGCAGGATGGCAAGGCGCTGCTGGCGCTGGTCGATCAGCTGAAGAACAAGCTCGGCCACGCAGTGATCCTGCTGGGCAGCGAGCATGAGGGCAAGGTCGTGCTGGTGGCCGGCGTGACCAAGGACCTCTCCAGCCAACTCAAGGCTGGCGACCTGATGAAACAAGCCGCAGCAACAGTGGGTGGCAAGGGCGGTGGCCGTCCGGACATGGCCCAGGGTGGTGGCGTCGACGTCGCTGCGCTGGACCAGGCCCTGGCGCTGGCCGTGCCGTTCGCAGAGCAGGGACTTTGAGATGACGGGGCGGCGGTCTAGTCGCCGCCCCGTCATGTTGGATGGTTTTTTTGGGGCCCTGTATGGGCTGAGGCACCATTGAAATGGCGTTGATCGTACAGAAATTTGGCGGCACCTCTGTCGGTTCCATCGAGCGGATCGAGCAGGTTGCCGACAAGGTCAAGAAACACCGTGAGGCGGGCGACGACCTGGTGGTCGTGCTGTCGGCCATGAGCGGCGAAACCAACCGCCTGATCGACCTGGCCAAGCAGATTACCGACCAGCCGGTTCCGCGCGAGCTGGATGTGATCGTGTCCACCGGCGAGCAGGTCACCATTGCCCTGCTGGCCATGGCCCTGATCAAGCGTGGCGTGCCGGCGGTGTCCTACACCGGCAACCAGGTGCGCATTCTCACCGACAGCTCGCACAACAAGGCGCGCATCCTGCAGATCGACGACCAGAAGATTCGCGCCGACCTCAAGGCCGGGCGCGTGGTGGTGGTGGCAGGTTTCCAGGGCGTCGACGAGCACGGCAGCATCACCACCCTCGGCCGAGGTGGCTCCGACACCACCGGCGTGGCCCTGGCGGCCGCGCTCAAGGCTGACGAGTGCCAGATCTACACCGACGTCGATGGCGTCTACACCACCGACCCGCGTGTCGTGCCCCAGGCGCGCCGCCTGGAGAAGATCACCTTCGAAGAGATGCTGGAAATGGCCAGCCTCGGCTCCAAGGTGCTGCAGATCCGTTCGGTGGAGTTCGCCGGCAAGTACAACGTTCCGCTGCGCGTGCTGCACAGCTTCAAGGAGGGTCCGGGTACCCTCATTACCATTGATGAAGAGGAATCCATGGAACAGCCGATCATTTCCGGTATCGCCTTCAACCGTGATGAAGCCAAGCTGACCATTCGTGGCGTGCCGGACACCCCGGGCGTTGCTTTCAAGATCCTCGGCCCGATCAGCGCGTCGAACATCGAAGTGGACATGATCGTGCAGAACGTTTCGCACGATAACACCACCGACTTCACCTTCACCGTGCACCGCAACGAGTACGAGAAGGCCCACGCCGTGCTGGAAAACACCGCGCGCGAGATCGGTGCCCGTGAAGTGAGTGGCGACATCAACATCGCCAAGGTGTCGATCGTCGGCGTTGGCATGCGCTCCCACGCAGGCGTTGCCAGCCGCATGTTCGAAGCCCTGGCCAAGGAGAGCATCAACATCCAGATGATCTCCACCTCCGAGATCAAGGTTTCGGTCGTGATCGAAGAGAAGTACCTGGAGCTGGCCGTTCGTGCGCTGCACACCGCGTTCGAGCTTGACGCTCCGGCCCGACAGGGCGAGTAAGGCCTTGCCAGAAGGGCGCGGCTAAGCCGCGCCCTTCGCGTTTCTGGCTGCCGCGCAGGCCCTGTCCTGCCGGCGTGGTGGCCAACCGGGCCTGGTGCTGTCGTCCGCAGCCGTGGCCCGTCATTCCAAGACTGTTATCCCTGAATGTTTTGCGTAAGGAGAAAGCTATGTTGATTCTGACTCGTCGGTGCGCCGAGAGCCTGATCATTGGAGACGGCGAGATCACCGTGACGGTGCTTGGCGTCAAAGGCAACCAGGTGCGTATCGGCGTCAGCGCGCCCAAGGAAGTGGCCGTTCACCGCGAGGAAATCTACCTGCGGATCAAGAAAGAGAAGGATGAAGAGCCAAGCCTTTAATTTTTTTGAAGTTTTTTTCAAAAAAAGGGTTGCAAACGAGGAAGAGCCTGTTTAATATTCGCCTCGTGTTGCGGTGAGGTGGCCGAGTGGCCGAAGGCGCTCCCCTGCTAAGGGAGTATACCTCATAAGGGTATCGGGGGTTCGAATCCCCCCTTCACCGCCATTATTCGCTTAGGGCGCTGTAAACGGTAAGAACGCTAAGTCGTTGAAGTTAAACGAAAAAGTTCTTGCAAAAATGTTTCAGCGAACTATTATGCGCGGCAAGACACGGACTCATAGCTCAGCTGGATAGAGTACTCGGCTACGAACCGAGCGGTCGCAGGTTCGAATCCTGCTGAGTCCGCCATTTTTGAAGTGGTTTTGCTTGCAAGGCTGCTTCAAACCAACCAGTGGTAACCTGGTCTAAAACTACCAACCACGGACTCATAGCTCAGCTGGATAGAGTACTCGGCTACGAACCGAGCGGTCGCAGGTTCGAATCCTGCTGAGTCCGCCACTTTTGAAGTGGTTTTGCTTGCAAAGGCACTTCAACCCACCAGTGGTAATCTGGTCTAAAACTACCAACCACGGACTCATAGCTCAGCTGGATAGAGTACTCGGCTACGAACCGAGCGGTCGCAGGTTCGAATCCTGCTGAGTCCGCCACTTTTGAAGTGGCTTTGCTTGCAAAGGCATTTCAACCCACCAGTGGTAACCTGGTCTAAAACTACCAACCACGGACTCATAGCTCAGCTGGATAGAGTACTCGGCTACGAACCGAGCGGTCGCAGGTTCGAATCCTGCTGAGTCCGCCATACATCAAGAAGCCCGCTCATTTGAGCGGGCTTTTTGTTTTCTGTTTTCACTGAATTCTCGGTGATGCCTGACTAGACTGCAAAGTAACCGGCCCAGCACTCTTTTGTGCGGCAGATGTGTTCTTTGCTTGGCACCCTGCGTCGCACTGTTGGCTTCGAGCGTTGTCCTAGCTTTATCGCGCAAACGATTGTTCTGGCCAAAATTTTAAGCGATCTGACAGCTTAGGCAGTGTATGATTGCGCCCGTCAGCCCCGCCGGGGCTTGTGGAATCCCACCATGGACTTACCCAGTAGTTACTCCTTAACAAGTTTTATACAGATTGATCTGACCGATTGATTCTCCCGGCGTGCTCCGCTGCTGGGAGTGGAGTTCGCCTATGACTGAAGTAGAAGTAAAGAAAGCTCAAGAGAGCCTGCAGGATCGCCTGGCCCAGGTGGTCGAACTGTTGCAGCGCCAGCGCGTGGTAGAGGACCTGACCCACCGTCAGGAAGGTCATCACCATGACCGGGTGGAAAGCCTCGTCCACCGTCAGAATCTCGTCGAGCTGCAGCGCAAGCTCGATGACCTGCACCCTGCAGACGTCGCCTACATCCTCGAAGCCTTGCCCCTGGAAGACCGCCTGACGGTCTGGCAGCTGGTGCGCTCGGATCGCGACGGCGACATCCTCCTCGAAGTATCCGACGCCGTCCGCCAATCGCTGATCGCCGACATGGACGATCACGAAATCCTCGCTGCGGCGAAGGAAATGGACGCCGACGAACTGGCCGACCTGGCGCCCGAGCTGCCGCGTGACGTCGTTCACGAGCTGATGGAGAGCCTCGATGCCCAGCAGCGCGAGCGCGTGCGCTCGGCGTTGAGCTACGACGAGGAGCAGATCGGTGCGCTGATGGACTTCGAGATGGTCACCATCCGCGAAGATGTCAGCCTCGAAGTGGTGCTGCGCTACCTGCGCCGCCTGAAGGAGTTGCCCAACCACACCGACAAGCTGTTCGTGGTCGACTACGACGGCATCCTCAAGGGTGTGCTGCCGATCAAGCGCCTGCTGGTCAACGACCCGGAGAAGAAGGTAGCGGAGGTCATGGCGACCGACCCGGTATCCTTCCACCCCGAGGAAGATGCCTACGACGCGGCTCAGGCTTTCGAGCGTTACGACCTGGTATCGGCGCCGGTGGTAGACAAGAGCGACCGCTTGATCGGCCGCCTGACCATCGATGAAATGGTCGACCTGATTCGTGAGGAGAGCGAAAGCGAAGTCCTCAACATGGCCGGCCTGCGCGAAGAAGAAGACATCTTCGCCTCGGTCTGGCGTTCGCTGCGCAACCGTTGGGCCTGGCTTGCCATCAACCTGATTACCGCCTTTGTGGCATCACGCGTGATTGGCCTGTTCGAGGGCTCGATCGAGAAGCTGGTGGCATTGGCAGCCTTGATGCCGATCGTTGCCGGTATCGGCGGCAACTCCGGTAACCAGACCATCACCATGATCGTTCGCGCCATGGCGCTGGACCAGGTGTCGCCGGGCAATACCAGCCGCCTGATGCGCAAGGAGCTGGCGGTATCGCTGCTCAATGGCCTGATCTGGGGTGGGGTGATCGGTGCGGTGGCGTTCTGGTTGTATGGCAGTTGGTCGCTGGGCCTGGTGATGACTGCGGCGATGACCTTGAACCTGCTGCTGGCAGCCTTCATGGGCGTGTTGATCCCGATGACCCTGACCCGCCTGGGCCGCGACCCGGCGATGGGCTCGAGCGTGATGATCACGGCCGTGACCGACAGTGGCGGCTTCTTCATCTTCCTGGGCCTGGCCACCATCTTCTTGCTGTAACCCCATGGGCGCCGGCTTGCCGGCGACAAGGCCGCGAAAGACCCATAAAAAAAGCCAGCTTGCGCTGGCTTTTTTGTGCTCGCTACACGCCTCAGGAGGCGTCGGCGGCCATTTCCACGTCGTGAGCGATGAGGGCCACCAATGCGTTTTGCTGTCGGTGGGAGAGCTGGCGGAAGCGCTGCAGCAGCTCACGCTCGTGCAGCGACAGCTCAGGGCTGTCCAGGCGCATGCTCAGCTCGTCGCCCAGCGCGCCTTCCTGGATAAGGCTCTGCTCCAGGCGCGCGATGATCTCGGAGTTCATGCTGCGGTGATGGTTGCGCGCTACCTCGGCAATGCGCTCACGCATTCCGTCTGGCAGGCGGACGACGAACTTGTCAGCGGTGCGGCTCGAATAAATAGCCTGTTTCATTGGGCGCATATAAATTGACCGGTTTTTGGTTCAGGGGGAAGCGGTTCTCAAATTGGCCGCACGGGATGGTGGTACGACCGTGGCGACGACAAAATGTTCAACCGTCAGATAAATTTGGTGCTCATCTTGCCTCATGGTCGCCGTTTCCTTGGCGTCAATTCTGTGACAAATAGTGAGCCGGATACAGGCTTTTTGCCAGTACCAATTATCAGAAATGAGTACTGGTTTGAAAAGTTTTACATCATCCGCCCAGCCATCGCGTCAGCCCTTTGCCGTCAAAAACCCGTAAAACGCAGCAAAGGGTAGGGAAAACACCTAAAATGCCCGGGTTTCCTTTCATAGAGCATAGTGGCTATGCAACATGACGCAAGCGTCCAAGGTGAAGCCTCAGGCCGCCTGATATTTCTGATAGGACCCTCCGGTTCAGGGAAAGATTCCCTGATTGATGCAGCGCGTGCGCAGCTGGCTGCGGCGGGGGTGGAAATTGCCCGCCGGGTCATCACCCGCTCTGCCGAAGCCAAGGGTGAAGACGCCCATGGCGTTACCCCCGAGCGCTTCGAAACGATGCGTGCGGCGGGCGACTTTGCCATGCACTGGCGCGCCAACGGGCTGGACTACGGCATTCCGGCGCAGGTGGACCAGTGGCTGGCGCAAGGGCGCCCGGTACTGGTCAACGGCTCGCGTGCCTATCTGCCCCAGGCGCGCCTGCGCTACCCCGATTTGCTGGCCGTGTGCCTGGTGGTAAAGCCGCAGGTACTGCGTGAGCGCCTGCTCGCCAGAGGGCGAGAAACCCTGCAGGAGATCGACCAGCGCCTGGCGCGCAACGCCGGCATGCAGCTTGATGGCGATGCCCCCATGCACCTGCTGGACAACTCGGGGGCGCTGGATGCGGCGGTGGCCGCGTTGCTCGCCTTGTTGCGCGCGGAAAAGCTGATCGGGTGAGGGGCGGAAAAAAGCTACGGGCAAAAAGCCCGATTGAGGCTGACAAACGGCAGCGTGCTGGTTAACATGCTTGCCGTCCAGCCGCGCAGCATTCGTTGCCGGTTCTTGTGTCTCAGTAGCTCAATTGGATAGAGCATCCCCCTCCTAAGGGGAAGGTTGGCAGTTCGAACCTGCCCTGGGACGCCATGCATTCAAGCCCTGCGCCACCAACGCCACCATGGCTCGCTCCGCAAGCCATGGCGTGATTCGGCCTTCGGCTACTTGCAGTTCCCCGCCTTGCGATACCCCGCCGCCTGCGCCTGCGCTTCACTGTCGAACGCTACCTGGTTCTTCTGTGCCACCTGGCTGTACCCCGGGCAGCCGTTGGCCAGGTGGTACACGTGGCTATTGCGGTTGCCGATGATTGCCCCCTCGGTCACAGCGCTGGCCAGGGTCGGCTGGGGTACAGGTTTGGCTGGCGTTTTCGGGCCTGGAGCGGTGGCTACGTCAGAAGCGCCGGCAGGCTTGTAGCCGAGTGTCCAGGTGCGCTCGCCGCTGACGAACGGGTTGGAGTGCCCCATGATCCGGGCGATGCGCTGGTCACGTTGCTTTTCCCAGGCAGACACCGGGTGCTGCTTGTCCCAGGCCATCAGCAGCTGTTGCTGCTGGCGCGACATGCTCAACTGGTAGCGGTCGAACATGTAGAACGTGGTGCGCGCCACCAGGCCCTTCACTTCATCGCGCGGTTCTGCGGCTTTCTGCTGGAAATCGACCTTGGTGGTGCACTGGCCGTATTGCGGGGCGACGCCCGAGACCATGCCGTAGTTGAAGTTGCTGCGGTCGCCGTTCACTTCGCCCACGGAAGGGTAGAGGTTGAACAGGTCGGCTTCCATGGCGCGGAAGGTGGGGTCGGTGTCGACGCAATGCTCACGCCCGCCGTTCTGCCAGCACTGGCGTTGGTGGCCGAAGGTCCAGGCCGGCACGATGTGCTCCCACTCGGTGCGTTCGGCGCGGGTCTGCAGCTTGCGGGTCTGGTAACCGCAGGACTTGAGGTCCACGCGGCCGCCGGACTTGCCGACCCAGGTCCACTTGCAGCCACAGTACAGCTCGCCCATGGCGCTGCTGGCCTGGTCGAGGTAGACCTTCTGCTTGGCAACGACCTTGGCTTCGGTGAAGGTCGCGGGCGGGGTGGCAAAGGCGCTGGGAATGGCGGCGAGGGCGAGGGTTACGACGTACAGCAGTTTCTTCATGAGACAACATCATTGGAGGGGTGGGCGCGGGATTATACGGGGAGCCGAGGATGTGGGAAGAAATGCCCTGCAGGCTTCACGCAACGCGCCTACAACGGGGCAGCCAGCCTTGCACTGGCCACCCCATGCGCTCAGGCCTGGCTGGCCTGCAGCGCTTGTTCGCGCTCGTCGATGCCTTGCGCTGGCGCAAGGTCGGTGCCCTGGCGCGCCTGCTCGGCATGCAGCGCCTGCAGCTCCAGCTTGGCCTGGGTTTTCAGCTCGACGTCCTCTTTCATGCGCTGGGCAACCTGCTGGTCGACCTTCATCTGCTGCTCCGGCGGCAAGGCGTCGTACTCATCGGCGGTCATGCCCAGCTCCTGAAGGATCTTTTCCTTGATCTTCTCCTCCGGTGACTTGGCCATGTAGTCGCGGAAGTCCTGCACCGCCGTGCGGGTTTCCTGGGTGCTGGCGCCGGCCTGCTGGCGGGCGGCAAGGTCGGGGTTCTGCAGCATGACCTTGAGCTTGGCAAAGGCTTCGGCGCGGGCATCGTCAGCCTCTTGCTGCGCGGTGCTGCCTTGGCCCTGCTGCTGCGCAGACGCGTTGCTGGCGGCCAGCGGCGCGCGGAACGCCACGCCTTCGGGCTGAGCCTGTTGCGGGTCGATGCGCTGCTGGTGCTGCACGGTGGCCCAGCCCAGGCCATTGAGGGTGATTGCCATGTTCTCCTCCTTGGATGGTACGAAACCCGGTGAGAGGGGCAAAACCCATGCCAGGCACTTTGGGCCAGGAAAGTAGGGCAGTGCATTCATTCTGATGGCAAACTGCTCGGAATATCCTTGCCTGCCAGGGGCACAAGCTTGCCGCCTGCGGCAAACATGAGCGCCGCTTGATCGCAGTGCAGCAGTGGGACATCAGGGAGAGCGTCCATGAGTGAGCAGTCAAGGCCGACACCCGCCGGTTTCAGCGAACAGCAGTTGCACACGCTGTTCGAGTTGATCAGCGATGGCGTCTGGGACTGGCATGTCAACACCGGCTATGTCTATCGCAGCCCTGGCTGGTACGCCATGCTCGGCTATGCCAGCCATTCCATGGCCAATACCTTGCTGACCTGGGAGAGCGTGATCCACCCCGAGGATTATCCACGGGTGATGGCGAGCTTCGAGGCCTACATCCAGCGGCGCAACGAGCGCTACCTCATCGAATACCGCTGCCTGTGCCAGGACGGCAGCTACCTGTGGATCGAGGACACAGGCTCTGTCATCGAACGCAACCAGGACGGCTCGGTGGCACGCATTCTCGGGGCGCACCGCAATATCGACGCCAGCAAGCGCCTGCTGGCCGAGCTGCAGCAGAAGAACCTGTCGCTGGAAACCCTGGTCGCCGAACATACCCGCGAGCTGTCGTGGGTCAACCAGCAGCTGCAACGCCAGCTCGACGAGAACCGTGAACTGGCAGAGCGTGACGCGCTGACCGGCATCGCCAACCGCTACAGCCTCGAGAAGATGCTGCACAAGGCGTGCGAGCGCGCCCAGCGTTTTCACCAGTTGCTCGCTGTGATTGTCATGGATGTTGATGATTTCAAGGCGATCAATGATCGCCATGGTCATGTGCGTGGCGATGCGGCGTTGGTGCAGATCGTCGAAGCGCTGCGTGGCTGCCTGCGCGAACACGACTTGCTGGCCCGTTGGGGCGGTGACGCGTTCGTCGTCGTCTTGCCGCTGGCCTCGTTGCGTGAAGCCCTCGAGAGTGCGGCCAGGCTGCGATGTGCGATAGCGCGCGTCGAGCCGGTGGGGGAGGATGCGCTGACCTTGAGTTATGGGGTAGTGAAGTGGCGGGCGGGAGAGACCCCGCATGAGCTATTGGCGCGGGCGGATGGCGCGTTGTTCCGGGCCAAGGGCGCTGGCAAGAACGCCATCTGCGAATAAAAAAATGCCCGCGGTGCCTGGGCAGGCGCCGCGGGCCAAATCGGCCACAGCCGCTTCAGTGTCAGATATGCAGGGCGTGCCCCAGCGCGCGCAATGCCGCTTCCTGTACTGCCTCACCCAAGGTCGGGTGGGCATGGATGGTGCCAGCCACATCCTCCAGCCGCGCGCCCATCTCCAGGGACTGGGCAAAGGCCGTGGACAGTTCCGAAACCGCCACACCCACCGCCTGCCAGCCCACGATCAGGTGGTTGTCGCGCCGCGCCACCACCCTGACGAAACCGCTTTTCGACTCCAGGCTCATCGCCCGGCCATTGGCGGCGAACGGGAACTGCGCGACGATGCAGTCCAGGCCTTGCTGGCTGGCCTGTTCGGGCGTCTGGCCGACCACCACCACCTCGGGGTCGGTGAAGCACACCGCGGCAATGGCAGCCGGCTCGAAGCGTCGCGCCTTGCCGGCGATGATTTCTGCCACCATCTCGCCTTGCGCCATGGCCCGGTGGGCCAGCATCGGCTCGCCGGCCACGTCGCCGATGGCCCAGACATTGCGCATGCTGGTCTGGCAATGCGAGTCGATGGCAATCGCGGCGCCATTCATCTTCAGGTCCAGGCACTCAAGGTTGAAGCCCTGGGTGCGCGGTCGGCGGCCCACGGCCACCAGCACCTGGTCGGCCTCCAGGCACAACTGCGCGCCCTGGCCATCGCGGGCCAGCAGGCAGCCGTCGCTGTAACCTTCCACGCTGTGCCCCAGGTGCAGGGCGATGCCCAGCTTCTTCAAGGCATCCATCACCGGCGCGGTGAGCTCGCTGTCATAGCTGGGCAGGATGCGCTCGCGCGCTTCCACCACGCTGACCTCGGCGCCCAGCTTGCGGTAGGCGATGCCCAGCTCCAGGCCGATGTAGCCGCCGCCCACCACCACCAGGTGCTTGGGCAAGGCTTTGGGCGCCAGGGCTTCGGTGGAGGAGATGACCGGCCCGCCCAGCGGCAGCATGGGCAGCTCGACGCTGTTCGAGCCGGTGGCCAGCAGCAGGTGTTCGCACTGGATGCGCTGGCCGTCGACCTCGACGTGCTTGCCGTCGAGGATCTTCGCCCAACCGTGGATCACCTTGACCCCATGCTTTTTCAAAAGGGCCGCAACGCCTGTGGTCAGGCGGTCGACGATGCCGTCCTTCCAGGCCACGCTGCGGCTGATGTCCAGGCGCGGCGACGATACGCTGATGCCCAGTTCGGATGCGCCGCTGTAGCGTGAGGTCTGGTGGAACTGCTCGGCCACATGGATCAGCGCCTTGGACGGGATGCAGCCGACGTTCAGGCAGGTGCCGCCCAGGGCCTGGCCCTCGACCAGCACGGTCGGGATGCCCAGCTGCCCGGCGCGGATGGCGGCCACGTAGCCGCCGGGGCCGCCACCGATGATCAGCAGGGTGGTGTCGATAGTCTGGGGCATGCTCACTCCACGAACAGGCAGGCAGGTTGCTCAAGCAGGCCGCGCACGGCCTGGATGAACAGCGCGGCATCCATGCCATCGACCACCCGGTGGTCGAACGAGCTGGACAGGTTCATCATCTTGCGGATCACGATCTGGCCATCGATCACCATCGGCCGCTCGACCATGCGGTTGACGCCGACGATCGCCACCTCCGGGGTGTTGACCACCGGGGTGCTGACGATGCCACCCAGTGCGCCGAGGCTGGTCAGGGTGATGGTCGAGCCGGACAGCTCTTCGCGGCTGGCCTTGTTGTTGCGCGCGGCGTTGGCCAGGCGGGCGATCTCGCTGGCGTTGCCCCACAGGCTGCCGGCTTCGGCATGGCGCAGCACCGGCACCATCAGGCCGTTGTCACCTTGGGTGGCGATGCCCACATGCACCGCGCCGTGGCGGGTGATGACTTGGGCTTCGTCGTCGTAGGTGGCGTTGATCTGCGGGAAGTCGCGCAGGGCCACGACCAGGGCGCGCACCAAAAACGGCAGCAGGGTCAGCTTGCCGCGGCTGTCGCCGTGCTTGCTGTTGAGCTGCTGGCGCAAGGCTTCCAGGGCGGTGACGTCGATTTCCTCGACGTAGCTGAAGTGCGCCACGCGGCGCTTGGCATCCTGCATGCGCTGGGCGATCTTGCGGCGCAGGCCGATCACCTGCACCTGCTCGCTGTCGGTACGCTTGGCATAGCCGCTCGGCGCCTGGCCCGCAGGGCTCTGCGGCTTGCTGATGAAGGCGTCGAGGTCTTCGTGCAGGATGCGCCCGGCCGGGCCGCTGCCATGCACGTAGCGCAGTTCGATGCCGGCATCCAGCGCGCGCTTGCGCACGGCGGGGGAGGCCAGCGGTTTTTCGTCGGCCTGGCGCGGCACGATCGGCGCGGCGCTGTAGGTGGCCGGGGCTGGCTGGCTGGCCAGCGGTTGCGCTTCGACGCGCGGTTGTTCCTTGGCGATTACCGGGGCAGCCTGCGCCTCCACCGGCTTGGCCTGCGGCACATCCACGTGGTTGCCGCTGCCTTCCACCTCGATGCGGATCAGCTCGCTGCCGACCGCCATCACTTCACCGGGCTGGCCACCCAGGGCCAGCACCTTGCCGCTGACCGGCGAGGGGATTTCCACGGTGGCCTTGTCGGTCATGACATCGGCCACCACCTGGTCCTCGGCGATCACATCGCCGACCTTGACGAACCATTCCACCAGCTCGACCTGCGCGATGCCTTCGCCAATGTCCGGCATCTTGATGACGTGCGTGCCCATTCAGACCTCCATGACCCGTTTCAATGCCGCACCTACCCGCGAAGGGCCTGGGAAATACGCCCATTCCTGTGCATGCGGGTAAGGGGTGTCCCAGCCGGTGACGCGCTCGATCGGTGCTTCGAGGTGATGGAAGCAATGCTCCTGCACCAGCGACACCAGTTCGGCACCGAAGCCGCAGGTGCGCGTGGCTTCATGCACCACCACGCAGCGGCCGGTCTTCTTCACCGAGGCGACGATGGTTTCCAGGTCCAGCGGCCACAGGCTGCGCAGGTCGATGACTTCGGCGTCGACGCCGGTTTCCTCGGCAGCCACCTGGGCCACGTAGACCGTGGTGCCGTAGGTCAGCACGGTGACATCGTTGCCGGGGCGGGTGATCGCCGCCTTGTCCAGCGGCACCGTGTAGTAGCCGTCCGGCACCGCGCTTTGCGGGTGCTTGGACCACGGCGTCACCGGGCGGTCGTGGTGGCCGTCGAACGGGCCGTTGTACAGGCGCTTGGGCTCCAGGAAGATCACCGGGTCGTCGCATTCGATCGAGGCGATCAACAGGCCCTTGGCGTCATACGGGTTGGACGGCATCACCGTGCGCAGGCCGCACACCTGGGTGAACATCGCCTCGGGGCTCTGGCTGTGGGTCTGGCCGCCATAGATGCCGCCGCCGCAGGGCATGCGCAGGGTCAGCGGGGAGATGAACTCGCCGGCCGAGCGATAGCGCAGGCGCGCCATTTCCGAGACGATCTGGTCGGAGGCCGGGTAGAAGTAGTCGGCGAACTGGATTTCCACCACCGGCCGCAGGCCGTAGGCGCCCATGCCCACGGCAGTGCCGACGATGCCGCTCTCGGAGATCGGCGCGTCGAACACGCGCGACTTGCCGTACTTGTTCTGCAGGCCTTCGGTGCAGCGGAACACGCCGCCGAAGTAGCCGACGTCCTGGCCGTAGATCACCACGTCGTCGTCGCGCTCGAGCATGACATCCATGGCCGAGCGCAGGGCCTGGATCATGGTCATGGTGGTGGTGGCCATGGCGGTTTCCGGTTTGATGCTGTTGTTGTGGTCGTTCATCTCAAACCCCCAGTTCCTGGCGCTGACGGCGCAGGTGGTCGGGCATCTCCTTGTACACGTCCTCGAACATCGAGGCCGCGCTCGGGATGTGGCCGTTGGCCAAGGTGCCGTACTGTTCGGCCTCCTTCTGCGCGGCGATGACCGCGGCCTCGAACTCGGCGGTGACCGCCTGGTGTTCTTCCTCGGACCACTGGCCGATGTTGATCAGGTGCTGCTTCAGGCGAACGATCGGGTCGCCCAGCGGGAAGTGGCTCCAGTCATCGGCAGGGCGGTACTTGGAGGGGTCGTCGGAGGTCGAGTGCGGGCCTGCGCGGTAGGTGACCCATTCGATCAGGCACGGGCCCAGGCCACGGCGGGCGCGTTCTGCGGCCCAGCGCGAGGCGGCGTACACGGCGACGAAATCGTTGCCGTCCACGCGCAGGGAGGCGATGCCGCAGCCTACGCCACGGGCGGCGAAGGTGGTCGATTCACCGCCGGCGATGGCCTGGAAGGTGGAAATCGCCCACTGGTTGTTGACCACGTTGAGGATCACCGGGGCGCGGTACACGTGGGCGAAGGTAAGGGCGGTGTGGAAGTCCGATTCGGCGGTGGCGCCGTCACCGATCCAGGCCGAGGCGATCTTGGTATCGCCCTTGATTGCCGAGGCCATGGCCCAGCCGACCGCCTGCACGAACTGCGTCGCCAGGTTGCCGCTGATGGTGAAGAAGCCGGCCTCGCGCACCGAATACATGATCGGCAGCTGGCGGCCCTTGAGCGGGTCGCGCTCGTTGGACAGCAGCTGGCAGATCATCTCCACCAGCGACACGTCGCGGGCCATCAGGATGCTCTGCTGGCGGTAGGTGGGGAAGCACATGTCGGTGCGGTTCAGCGCCAGGGCCTGGGCGCTGCCGATGGCTTCCTCGCCCAGGCTCTGCATGTAGAAGGACATTTTCTTCTGGCGCTGGGCAACCACCATGCGGCTGTCGAAGATGCGCGTCTTGAGCATGGCGCGCATGCCTTGGCGCAGGATCTCGGGGTCGATGCCCTCGGCCCAGGGGCCCAGGGCATTGCCGTGCTCGTCGAGCACGCGGACCAGGCTGGAAGACAGGTCGGCGGTGTCGGCGGCATCGACATCGATCGGGGGTTTGCGAACTTGACCCGCATCGTTCAGACGCAGGTAGGAGAAATCGGTCTGGCAGCCTGGCCGGCCGGTGGGCTCGGGCACATGCAAACGCAGGGGGGCGTACTCGTTCATGCTTTTTACGCTCGCTCGGGTGTTGTTTTTGTGAGCTCTGAAGCGGTCGCCGCTGAGTACCGGCTTGTGACTGGTAGGTCAGCGTCAATTACATAGTAGAGACAGCCCGGGAGAATTTTTCTCTCAAGTTGATTGCCTTTGCGAGGCAGTGCAGATAAATATTCTGCATAAACATAAGAAACCGGTGATTTTGTCTCATGCGCAAACTCGATCGTACCGATATCGGCATTCTCAACAGCCTGCAGGACAACGCTCGCATCACCAACGCGGAGCTGGCGCGTTCGGTGAACCTCTCGCCCACGCCGTGCTTCAACCGGGTCAAGGCCATGGAGGAACTGGGCGTGATTCGCCAGCAGGTGACCCTGCTGTCGCCGGAAGTGCTGGGCCTGGATGTCAATGTGTTCATCCATGTCAGCCTGGAGAAACAGGTGGAACAGGCGCTGCATCGCTTCGAGGAAGAGATCGCCGAGCGGCCCGAGGTGATGGAGTGCTACCTGATGACGGGAGACCCGGATTACCTGCTGCGGGTGCTGTTGCCGAGCATCCAGGCGCTGGAGCGGTTTCTCGACTACCTGACGCGCTTGCCGGGGGTGGCCAACATCCGCTCCAGCTTTGCCCTCAAGCAGGTGCGCTACAAGACGGCGTTGCCGCTGCCCGCCAATGGCATGACCTTGCGCGAATAGGGCCAACGCAGGGCGCTTGATATTTTAAACACCGCCAGCCTATGTTGTTGCCAGCCTATAACAACAAGGACAAGCGTCATGACCACCGCCGCCCAACGCCCCCTCGCCGAACGCCTGCAGGGCATCGACCAGATCGAATGCATCACCCCCGACCTCAATGGCGTGCCCCGTGGCAAGGTGATGACCGCCGAGGGTTTTGCCGAAGGCCGGCGCCTGCAGATGGCCCGTGGCGTTTTGCTGCAATGCATCATGGGCGGCTACCCGCCGGCACGCTTCTACGGCAGTGACGATGGCGACCTGGCGCTGGTGGCCGAGCCCACGCAGGTCCACCGCCTGCCCTGGAGCGAAGAGGGCCTGGCCCTGGCCATCTGCGATGCCGTCGAGCTGGATGGCCGCTCCTCGGCCTTGTCCACCCGCGGCCAGCTCAAGGCGGTGATCGCCCGCTACGCCGCCCTTGGCCTGGCACCGGTGGTGGCGACCGAGCTCGAGTTCTTCGTCTTCGCCCCCAACAGCGACCCGCAGCAGCCCTTCCAGCCGCCTTTGGGCAAGGACGGGCGCCGCGAGCTCGGCCACTCGGCCTTCAGCGTCAGCTCCAACAATGGCCTGCGCCCGTTCTTCCAGGAGGTGTACCAGTGCATGGCGGCGCTGGGCCTGCCGCGCGATACCTTCATGCACGAGATGGGCGTCAGCCAGTTCGAGATCAACCTGCTGCACGGCGACCCATTGCTGCTGGCCGACCAGACGTTCCTGTTCAAGCACCTGCTCAAGGAAGTGGCGCTCAAGCACGGCCTGATCGTGGTGTGCATGGCCAAGCCGCTGGCGCATACGCCTGGCAGCTCCATGCACATCCACCAGAGCCTGGTCGAGATTGCCAGCGGGCGTAACGTGTTCAGTGACGAGCAAGGCCAGCCGACCGATAC
The DNA here is from genome assembly GCF_021602585.1 of Pseudomonas faucium. Taxonomy (GTDB): domain Bacteria; phylum Pseudomonadota; class Gammaproteobacteria; order Pseudomonadales; family Pseudomonadaceae; genus Aquipseudomonas; species Aquipseudomonas faucium. Next base: position 298,974 of record NZ_BQIP01000004.1, on the reverse strand, counting down.
CTTCCACCACTTCATCGGTGGCCTGCAGGCGTGCATGGCCGACTTCACCGCGCTGTTCGCGCCCAACGTCAACTCCTACCAGCGCCTGTGCCACCCCTATGCTTCGCCGAACAATGCCTGTTGGTCGCACGACAACCGTGCCGCCGGCCTGCGCATTCCGGCCAGCGCCCCCGTGGCACGGCGCGTGGAAAACCGCTTGCCCGGCGCCGACGCCAACCCCTATCTGGCCATCGCCGCCAGCCTTGCCGCCGGCCTGCACGGCATCGAGCAGCGCCTGCAGCCGGCACCGGCCATCCAGGGTGAGTTCGAAGTGCCGCCGGCCTTGAGCCTGCCGTGCACGCTGCACGCGGCGCTGGAGCGCCTGAAGGCCAGCAGCCTGGCGCGGGAACTGTTCGGCAGCGAGTTCATCGAAGGTTACGTTGCCAGCAAGACCCTGGAGCTGACCGACTTCTTCGACGAAATCACGCCGTGGGAGCGGCGGGTTCTGGCGGCGCAGGCCTGATCGCGACACAACCACCACTGGATGCGCCGCAGGCCAAGTATTTCGTTTAAGGGGGCCTGCGCCGCGGCGCATTTGCTTTTATGCTTGCCAAGGCCAACGCCACCTGACCAGGGAGCCCGAGGGGACGTATGCGAAACATCTGGAAGCCCTTTCAGTCGCTGTATTTCGCTGCCTTGATGATGCTGATCGGCTCGGGCCTGCTCAGTACCTACCTGGCCCTGCGCCTGGCGGCCGATCACGTCGACAGCTTGTGGGTCGGCGCCTTGATGGCAGCCAACTACTTTGGCCTGGCCGTGGGCGGCAAGGTCGGCCACCGCCTGATCGGCCGGGTCGGGCACATCCGCGCCTATGCCACCTGCGCCGGTATCGTCGGCGCGGCGGTGCTCGGCCATGGCCTGACCAGCTGGCTGCCAGCCTGGGTCGGGCTGCGGATGATCGTGGGCCTTGGGATGATGTGCCAGTACATGGTCATCGAAAGCTGGCTCAACGAGCAGGCCGACGCCAAGCACCGCGGCGCGGTGTTCAGCGGCTACATGATCGCCTCCTACCTGGGGCTGGTGCTTGGCCAGCTGATCCTGGTGGTGCACCCAGAGCTTGGCCCGGAGCTGCTGATGCTGGTGGCCATGTGCTTCGCCCTGTGCCTGGTGCCGGTGGCGATGACCCGGCGCATTCACCCGGCGCCCTTGCGCCCGGCGCCGATGGAGCCGAAGTTCTTCATCAAGCGGGTGCCGCAGTCGCTGAGCACGGTGCTGGGCTCGGGGTTGATCGTCGGCTCGTTCTACGGCCTGGCGCCGCTGTATGCCTCGAGCCAAGGGCTGTCTACCGAGCAGATCGGTCTGTTCATGGGCTGTTGTATCTTCGCCGGGCTGGTGGTGCAGTGGCCGCTGGGCTGGTTGTCCGACCGTTACGACCGGGCGGTGCTGATCCGCAGCGTGGCGGTGGGGCTGGCACTGGCTGCGGCGCCGCTGGCGATCCTGCCCAGCGTGCCGCTGGAGTTGCTGTTTGGCGTCGGCTTCGTGATTTCTTTGCTGCAGTTCTGCCTGTACCCATTGGCGGTGGCGTTTTCCAATGACCATGTGGAGAGCGAGCGGCGGGTTTCGCTGACGGCCATGCTGCTGGTCACCTATGGCGTGGGGGCGTGCATCGGGCCGCTGGCGGCGGGGGTGCTGATGAAGGTGCTGGGCCCGCAGATGCTCTATGCCTTCTTCGTGTTCTTCGCGTTGGTGCTGGTGTGGCGCATTCGGCCCAAAGCGGTTACCGGCCTGCACCAGGTGCAGGATGCGCCGCTGGGGCACGTGGCGATGCCGGCGGCGGGTTCGCCCTTGTCGGCCGCGCTCGACCCACGGGTGGATGAGCAGACCGTGCAGGATGTGATGCAGGCGCCGGTGGCGGCCGAGGATACCGAGGTGGAAGAGAAGGCTGAGCAACCTGCCGAGCCCGAGACGGAGCGCCCCCTGTAGGAGCGGCCTCGTGTCGCGAAAGGGCTGCGTAGCAGCCCCAGCAATGTAAGCGGCGCAAGCGGAGCAGGGGGCCGCTTTGCGGCCCTTTCGCGACACAAGGCCGCTCCTACAGGTCCGTGCCTTTGTTGAAGGAAAACGAAAACGCCACCCGATGGGTGGCGTTCTTGCATCCGGCAACCAATCAATAATCGTCTTTATCGAACCGCCGCGCTTCACGCTGCAGCTGGTACACGAAGCTTTCGATCTTGCGCTGCGCCTGGCCACTGAGGTTGTGGAAGCGCACGCCGGCGAAGGTGGTGTTGATCCGCTCTTCATGGTGCAGGTGGCGCAGCTCGACCATGGTGTCCACCAGGCCCAGCGGGTTGCCTGCCTTGAAGCGCTCGTACACCTGGCCCAGTTGCAGGCGGTCTTCGACATTGCCTTCAAAGCGCAACTTGCAGCCGGTGGCGGAGATGTCCAGCAGCTTGCCGCGCAGGGCGCCATTGCCCTTGAGGTGGGTGCCATCGAGCATGACATCGACCAGTTGCGACAGCTTCAGCGCAGCGCGAAAGGCGTTGCGGCGCTGGTGGTAGGTCATTTCGAGGGGCAGCGCGCCGCGGTACGAGCGGTGGCCGTCGACCTCGGTGATCTTCAGTTGATGGTCGCACTCCCAGGCGATGCGCACACCGTCATGGAAGCCTTCGACGCGGAACGCTTCACCGTTCTCTATGAATTTTTCGCCATCGCGCGGGATCATTTCGTCCAGCGCCAGGGTGTTGCTCTCACGGTCCACGTGCACCACGTAGCTCTGGAACCGCTGGCTGCGCTCGTGGAAGGTGATGATCAAGGGATCATGGCTCTCCTGCAGCTGGCGCAGGTTGGCGGCGATCTCCAGAGGAGTGTTCAGCACCTTTGGCGGCTGCGGAGCGTCGGTTTCATTGAACACGGGTTATCAATCTCCAGGCAAAAACGGCACACGCAAGTAACGGCATTTTGCCAGTATGTTCCGTGCCTTGATACAAATAATCAAACTTGGCTGAGCGCCCGTGGCTTGGCCAGTGGCGAGGTGGCGCCACGGCTGTCGTAGAGCGACGGAGAGTCGCCGCCCATGAGGATTCTGATCTGGTTGGCCGTGACGTGCTGTTGCACCTGGATGATCCGGCCGTTGGTCTCGTTGACCTTCTGGCAGGTGTCCATCAGCTGGGTCAGCACGTTGAGCTGCTGCATGATCAATGCGCCGTTGTCCGACTGTGCAGCCAGCGCCTCTACCCCGGCGCGGTCGGCGCTCAGGCCGAGGCTGGTGAGCAGGTGGTTGCGGCGCAGGCCTTGCTGCTCGAGCAGGACGATCAGCGACTGCTTGCGGGCGAGGATGCCCTCCAGCGGCGCCAGGTCCCGACTGTGCAGGGCTACGGACTCTCTTTGCAGGAGGTCGAGCAGCTCCTCGGTCGGGGCGATGTCGTCTTCGATCAGTTGCAGCAAAGTGATGTCGTGCATGGCTAACTCTTGGCTTTTAAAGCGTCCGTGAAGTCAGCGCGCCAAACGGTCAGCGCTGGGCTTCGAAATCGAGCAGTTTGCTGGCGACCCGGCCGGCATCGACCTTGTAGCTGCCGTCGGCGATGGCCTGCTTCAACTGCGCCACGCGGGCGTTGTCGACAACGGGCTGGTCGCGCAGCTTGTCGCTGATCTTCTGCAACTGCTGGGCCTCTTGGCTGAGGTGTACCGCTTCTCCGCTGGCGCTGGTGCCGGCTGGCGCTGCAGCCGGTTCACCGGCCTTCTCGGCAGTGCCCGGTGCGGCAGTGCCGCGAACGCCGCCCGTGACGGACGGAGAGTTATTCAAACGACTGAAGTCGATGACCATGATCAGAAACCTCTGGGTATTTGGACGCTTGCCTTGTTTTCGGCCAACCCGAAAGAAACTTTAGGCACAAATGCATAGCCGCCTATCGGCAAGCCCGCGAACCCGTTTCCGACACAGTTTAGGAAAAGCGCCAGCGCACCGCCAGCCTAATCTACATGGCCACCTCGACCTGGCCGGGCCCGGTGACCCGGGCTTTGACCACCCGTTGCGAATTCAGATTGCGCACGCGGATCTGCTCGCCCTGGCCGCCCTTGCTCAGGGCTTCGCCCGGCATGCGCACGCTGAGGCTGCCGCTGCGCGCGGTAATCACCACATGGTCGCCCTTGCGCACCACCTCGGCCTGCTCCAGGTGCTGCGGGGTGAGCACCTGGTCGATCACCGTGGAGCGCAGCATCTTCATGCCCACGGCCTGGTCCAGGTCGCTGAGAAAGCCCTGGGTCAGGGTGCCCACATCACGCTCGCGCAGGGCCACGTCGCCCTCGCCGATCACGTTGTCACGCCGCAGCGGGCGTGTGACCACCACCACCTCGCGAAACAGCTTCACGGTGGCCGGCACGAACAGCGTCCATGGCGCACTGCCATCGCAGCGCACCCGCACCGTCACCCGGCCCAGCGGCTGCGCCGGGCTTTCCAGCGAGGCATCGAGCTGCTGGCTGCACAGCGGCATGCGCAGGCGCGGGTCCAGCGGGCTGACCTGGATTTCATAGCGCCCCACGGTCTGGGTGGTGGCCAGGTAGTCCTCGACGGCGAATTCAAGAAACCCTTGGGTGACGCCGATAAGCTGTTCAGGCAAGGTAACCGCATCCGCCAGCGTGCGAGCGCCCGGTGCCAGCAGGCACAGCGCGGCGAGCGAGCCGCTCAGCAGGTGCGTCAGTCGTCGGAAAATTGTCGTTTTCATGTACATGGCGCTCAAAAAAGCAAAGCCCGTGCCGACTCGCTGTCAGAGTCGCTACTAAAAAGGCAGATACCAAAAGGAGTCAGGCATGGCGGGGGTAATGGATTCAGTCAACCAGCGCACTCAGCTGGTGGGGCAGAATCGCCTGGAACTGCTGCTTTTCCGCCTCAATGGCGAGCAGCTCTACGGCATCAACGTATTCAAGGTCCGCGAAGTGCTGCAGTGCCCGGAGCTGACCGTGCTGCCCAAGTCGCACCCGGTGGTGCGCGGCGTGGCCAACATTCGCGGGGCGACCATCCCGATCCTCGACCTGTCGATGGCCACCGGCTTGCCCGGGTTGAAGGAAGAGACGCGCAACAGCTTCGTGATCATCACCGAGTACAACACCAAGACCCAAGGCTTTCTGGTGCACTCGGTCGAGCGCATCGTCAACATGAACTGGGAAGAGATCCATCCGCCACCCAAGGGCACCGGCCGCGACCACTACCTGACCGCGGTCACCCGGGTGGACAACCGCATGGTCGAGATCATCGACGTGGAAAAGGTGCTGGCCGAGGTGGCGCCGTCGTCCGAGCAGGTGTCCGCCGGCGTGGTCGATGCCGAGGTGCAGGACAAGGCCGTGCTGCTGCGGGTGCTGACCGTGGATGATTCGTCGGTGGCGCGCAAGCAGGTCAGCCGCTGCCTGCAGACGGTGGGTGTGGAAGTGGTGGCGCTCAATGACGGCCGCCAGGCCCTGGACTACCTGCGCAAGCTGGTGGAGGAGGGCAAAAGGCCGGAAGAAGAGTTCCTGATGATGATCTCGGACATTGAAATGCCAGAAATGGACGGCTACACCCTCACTGCAGAGATACGCAGCGATCCGCGCATGCAAAAATTGCACATCTGCCTGCATACTTCCCTGTCCGGGGTGTTCAACCAGGCGATGGTCAAGAAGGTCGGAGCCGATGACTTCCTGGCCAAGTTCAAGCCGGACGACCTGGCCCAGCGCGTGGTCGACCGGATCAAGGCAACGCATTGAAGCAGCCGGGGGGCATGCTCCCGGCACCAGTGATTGAAAAGAGGCGGCAGTAGTGTCTACGGGTAATTTGGAGTTCGAACAGTTCCGGGTCTTCCTGGAGAAAGCCTGTGGGATCCTGCTGGGCGAGAATAAGCAATACCTGGTCTCCAGCCGTCTCAACAAGCTGATGGAGCAACAGGGCATCAAGAGCCTGGGCGAGCTGGTGCAGCGCATCCAGACGCAACCGCGTGGCGGCCTGCGCGAGCTGGTGGTCGACGCCATGACCACCAACGAGACGTTGTGGTTTCGCGATACCTACCCGTTCGAAGTGCTGAAGAACAAGGTGATCCCAGAGTTCATCAGGAACAACCCCGGCCAGCGCCTGCGCATGTGGTCGGCAGCGTGCTCGTCGGGCCAGGAGCCGTATTCCATTTCCATGGCCATCGACGAGTTCGAGCGCAGCAACCTGGGCCAGTTGAAAATGGGCGCGCAGATCGTTGCCACCGACCTCTCCGGCTCGATGCTCAACAACTGCAAGACCGGCGAGTACGACAGCCTGGCGATTGCCCGCGGGCTGTCCCAGGAGCGCCTGCAACGCTACTTCGACGTCAAGGAGCCGGGGCGCTGGGCGGTCAAGCCGGCGATTCGCAGCCGGGTCGAGTTCCGCTCGTTCAACCTGCTCGACAGTTATGCCGCGCTGGGCAAGTTCGACATCGTGTTCTGCCGCAACGTGCTGATCTACTTCTCGGCGCAGGTGAAGAAGGACATTCTGCTGCGCATCCACAGCACGCTGAAACCGGGTGGCTACCTGTTCCTCGGCGCGTCCGAGGCGCTCAACGGTTTGCCGGACCATTACCAGATGGTGCAGTGCAGCCCGGGGATCATCTACCAGGCCAAGTAAACCCAAGGGGCCGGCAGCGAAAGTTGCCGGCCTTTTTGTTTGCGCGCACTGGCTTCCCACAATTTCAAGGCCACCACCAAACCCTTGTGGGAGCCGGCTTGCCGGCGATGGGCCGCAAAGCGGCCCCTCTGACGTCAATTTTTTGTTTTGCCGCTTTTGCCACCCGGCAATTGCCGCTTTCCCCTCATCAGGCGGAAGCACTTTGCCGCTTTTCTGGCATCACGGCCGCCCCCGCATCCCTCGCCGCCCAGAAATTACGGCCTTTGTAAACCTTGGCACAGCACTTGCTATACCTAGGCCAACGACATTCCGGTCAACCTTCGAAGGTTTCCCCGACATGAGCATCAGCTTCGACAAGGCACTTGGTATCCACGAAAAAGCCCTGGGCTTTCGCGCCCAGCGTGCCGAGGTGCTGGCCAACAACATCGCCAACGCCGACACGCCCAACTACAAGGCGCGCGACATGGACTTCTCCTCGGTGCTCGCTGCCGAGAGCCAGAAGCAGCAGAGCGGGCGCTTCGCCATGGACCGCACCAACAGCCGGCACATCGAGGCCGAAGGCCTGGCGATGAACGACGAAAGCCTGCAGTACCGCACCCCGACGCAGCCGTCGATCGACCAGAACACCGTGGACGCGCAGATCGAGCAATCGAACTACACCGAAAACGCCATGGGTTTCCAGGCCAGCTTCACCTTGCTCAACAGTAAATTCAAAGGGCTGGTATCGGCCCTGCGCGGAGAATGACCATGTCCCTTTCCAGTGTTTTCAACATTGCCGGCAGCGGCATGAGCGCGCAGAACACCCGCCTCAACACCGTTGCCTCGAACATCGCCAACGCCGAAACCGTATCGTCGAGCATCGACCAGACCTACCGCGCGCGTCACCCGGTGTTCGCCACCACCTTCCAGAACGCCCAGGCCGGCGGCAGCCAGTCGCTGTTCGAAGACCAGGGCGAAGCGGGCCAGGGTGTGCAGGTCAAAGGCATCGTCGAAGACCAGAGCAACCTCGAGGCGCGCTACGAGCCTAACCACCCGGCGGCGAACAAGGACGGCTACGTCTATTACCCGAACGTCAACGTGGTCGAGGAAATGGCCGACATGATTTCCGCCAGCCGAGCGTTCCAGACCAACGCCGAGCTGATGAACACCGCCAAGAACATGATGCAGAAAGTCCTGACCCTGGGTCAGTGATAAGGAATCCAGACCATGGCAGTCGATAGCACCAGCGGTGTGAACCTCAACGATGTCCTGACGGCATCGGGTGTCGGTGGCACCACCAAGAAAACCGTCGATACCGCGTCCAAGACCGGTTCCGACGCGCTCGGCAAGGACGCGTTCCTGCAGCTGTTGGTTACCCAGATGCAGCACCAGAACCCGCTCGACCCGCAGGACAACAGCGAGTTCGTCGCCCAGCTTGCGCAGTTCAGCAGCCTTGAAGGCATCACCAACCTGAACGACTCGGTCACCAGCATCACCAATGCCATGGCCTCGTCCCAGGCGCTGCAGGCCTCGTCGCTGGTGGGGCGTTCGGTGGTGGTGCAGAACGACAAGGCAGTGGTCGACACCGCCGACAGCTTCAACGGCCAGTTCGTCGTGCCCCAGGCGATCAGCGAAGCGAAGGTCACCATCAAGGACAAGGACGGCAACACCGTCAAGACCATCGAGCTGGGCGAGCAGAAAGCCGGTTATGCCGACTTCATCTGGGATGGCACCAATGCCAAGGGCGAGAAGGTCGAGCCGGGCACCTACACCTTTGCCGCCAGCACCACCGTCGACGGCAAGGCCGTGCAGATGAACACCCTGCTGCCGGCCAAGGTGACCAGCGTCAGCTTCAACGCCACCGGCGAGATGGTGCTCAACCTCGCAGGTGTCGGCAAAGTGTCCCTCTCCGACGTACAAACCATTGGTATCTAAGGCCCGCTAGCGCGGCACAAGGAGCGAATTCATGTCTTTCAATATCGGCCTTAGCGGTCTGTACGCAGCCAACAAGCAACTGGACGTCACCGGCAACAACATCGCCAACGTCAACACCACCGGTTTCAAATCCTCGCGCGCCGAGTTCGCCGATGTCTACGCCGGCGCCAACCGCCTGGGCGTGGGCAAGAACCAGGTCGGCGCCGGCGTGCGCCTGGCTGCGGTTTCGCAGCAGTTCACCCAGGGTGACGTGGCCACCACCGGCAACGTGCTGGACATGGGTATCCAGGGCCAGGGCTTCTTCGTGCTGTCCGACAACGGCACGCGCGTCTACACCCGTGCCGGTGCCTTCCAGGCCGACAAGAACAACTTCGTGGTCACCTCCGACGGCCTGCGCCTGCAAGGCTACGCCGCCGACTCCAACGGCAAGATCCAGAAGGGCGTGCTGACCGACCTGAAGATCGACACCTCGGCGCTCAAGCCCAAGGCCACCACCCTGATCGACCAGGGCATCAACCTCAACTCCTCGGCCGGCGACATCCCGCTGACCGTCGATGACGGCACCGGCACCATGGTTCCGAACAAGGTGTTCGACCCCTCCGACGAAACCACCTACACCAAGTCGTTCCCGACCAAGGTGTATGACAGCCAGGGCAACGAGCACACCCTGGAGCAGTTCTACCGCAAGACCGACACCAACGAGTGGACCATGTACACCCTGGTCGACGGCCGCAACCCGTTCGACCCGTCGTCGACCACGCCACTGACCGGCACCATCAGCTTCAACAGCGATGGTTCGGTGAAGAGCATGTCGGCCGATGACACCGGCCACCCGGCAGGTTCGTCGTTCACCGTGACCAACAACACCTTCACCATGACCGGTTGGGTGCCCGCGGTTAAGGATTCGGCCGGCAACTGGGCAGGCAATGGCGCCACCGGCAATGCCGAGGGCATGAAGCTGTCGATGAACAGCACCACCTCCTACAACACCGAGACCGCGCGCATGTCGCAGTCCCAGGACGGCTATGCCACCGGTATCCTGTCGAGCCTGAGCATCGACTCCACCGGCGTCATGTTCGCCAGCTTCAGCAACCAACAGTCGCGCGCCATCGGCCAGGTGGCGCTGGCCGGCTTTGCCAACGAGCAGGGCCTGCAGCAGATTGGCGGTACCCGCTGGACCGAGACCTACAGCTCCGGCATCCCAGGCATCGATGCGCCGAAGACCGGTACCCTGGGCAGCGTCGAATCCAACGCCCTGGAAGGCTCCAACGTCAACCTGACCCAGGAGCTGGTCGAGCTGATCAAGGCGCAGAGCAACTACCAGGCGAACGCCAAGACCATCTCCACCGAAAGCACCATCATGCAGACCATCATCCAGATGACCTGATGGTCGCTGCTTGAGGGTGTGTGGCCGAACCCCTTTGTCATGAAGGGGTTCGTCGTTTTTGCCGGAGGCATCATGAAAAAGCTGCTGGTCGCATTGCTTGCTGCTTTTTGCCTGTACCAGGCGCAGGCGGGCACCGCGCCGTGGTGGCGCTGGGAAAGCCAGGTGGATGGGCGCCTGGTGTGCTCGCAGTGGTCGCCGGGGGAGGGCTGGAAGCGCTTTGCCGGGCCTTACAACAATGGTGGGTGCCGGGAGCGGTGAGGATGTACCGGCCCTATCGCCGGCAAGCCGGCTCCCATAGGGTCGGGGCCAGCCGCATACCTTGTGGGAGCCGGCTTGCCGGCGATAGGGCCACATTGCCGCCACCGGCAACCTCGCGCCGGATAACCGGCGTCCACTTCCCAGGCATCCCCCGCAAAAGCCCGTATTCACGGGCTTTTTCTCACTTTCTCAAAGTTGGTTCGGAACTTGCTTCAGTGCCTGCACAGCAGCGGCAAGCGGCAAGCGCTCGCCAGTGCAGCGGAGGATGACTGTGGACAAGATGCTTTACGTGGCCATGACCGGCGCCAGCCAGAACGCGCTGGCGCAGAAGGCCCACGCCAACAACCTGGCGAACATTTCCACCAACGGCTTCCAGCGCGACCTGGAGCAGGCGCGCTCGATGCCGGTGTTCGGTGACAGCTTTCCGTCGCGGGCCTTTGCCATGACCGAGCGCCCGGCCACCGACTTCAGCGAAGGGCCGATGGTCGAGACCGGGCGTGACCTGGACGTGGCCGTGGCCGGGCAGGGCTTCATCGCCGTGCAGGCCCCCGATGGCAGCGAAGCCTACGTGCGTACCGGCAGCCTGAACATCGATGCCCTCGGCGTGCTGCGCGCCGGCAACGGCATGCCGGTGATCGGCAACGGCGGCCCGATCGCCATTCCGCCCGAGCAGAAAGTCGAAGTTGGCGAAGACGGCACCATCAGCATCCGCTCCATGGGCGAAGACCCACGGGTGATGGCCGAAGTCGACCGCATCAAGCTGGTCAACCCCGACACCAAGGGCATGACCAAGGGCCTGGATGGGCTGATCCACACCGCCAACGGCCAGCCAGCGGCGGCCGACGTCAACGTGCGGGTGGTTTCGGGCTTTCTGGAAGGCAGCAACGTCAACGCCGTGGAAGAAATGACCTCGGTACTGGCGCTGTCCCGCCAATTCGAACTGCACGTGAAGATGATGAACGCGGCCAAGGAAGGCGACGAAGCCATGGCGCGTGTTTTGCAACTCGGCTAACCACACTTGAACGGGTGCCGTAAAACAGGCGCACGAGGAGAAAACTGATGCTTCCGGCTCTTTGGGTCGCTAAAACCGGCCTGTCCGCCCAGGACACCAACCTCACGGTCATTTCCAACAACCTGGCCAACGTTTCCACCACCGGCTTCAAGCGTGACCGCGCCGAGTTCCAGGACCTGCTGTACCAGATCAAGCGCCAGCCAGGTGCCCAGTCGACCCAGGACAGCGAACTGCCGTCGGGCCTGCAGGTCGGTACCGGTGTGCGCATCGTCGGCACCCAGAAGAACTTCCAGACCGGCAGCCTGCAGACCACCGAGAATCCGCTGGACATGGCCGTCAACGGCCGCGGCTTCTTCCAGGTGCTGCAGCCGGACGGCACTGTCTCGTACACCCGTGACGGTACCTTCCACCTGAACTCCGACGGCCAGATCGTCACCGCCAACGGCTTCGCCCTGGAGCCTGCGATCGTGGTGCCGAACGACGCCCAGACCTTCACCGTCGGCCAGGACGGCACCGTTTCGATCACCACCGCCGGCAACCCGGCTGCGCAGGTCATCGGTAACATCCAGACCGCCGACTTCATCAACCCGGCCGGCCTGCAGGCCATTGGCGAGAACCTGTTCCTGGAAACCGCCGCCAGCGGCGCGCCACAGGTCGGTACCCCGGGCCTCAACGGCTTCGGCACCACCCTGCAGCAGACCTTGGAAAACTCCAACGTCAGCACCGTCGAAGAGCTGGTGAACATGATCACCACCCAGCGTGCCTACGAGATGAACTCCAAGGTCATTTCCACCGCCGACCAGATGCTGTCGTTCGTTACCCAGCAGCTCTAAGCCCTAGTCACCGTTACACCGTGAGGTAATGCGTCATGAAGCGTTCGTTGTCTGTCTTCGCCCTGGGGGGGGCGGTGTTGCTGGCTGGTTGCGTCGCGCCGACGCCCAAGCCCAACGACCCGTACTACGCGCCGGTTCTGCCGCGCACCCCGTTGCCGGCGGCGGCCAACAACGGTTCGATCTACCAGGCCGGCTTCGAGCAGGGCCTGTACACCGACCGCAAGGCCTTCCGGGTCGGTGACATCATTACCATCACGCTCAACGAGCGAACCTCGGCGAGCAAGAACGCCGGCTCGCAGATCCAGAAGAACAGCAAGGCAGACATCGGCCTGACCTCGCTGTTCGGCACCACGCCGAACACCAACAACCCGTTCGGCAGTGGCGACCTGAGCCTGGAAGCCGGCTACAGCGGTGACCGCACCACCAAGGGCGACAGCAAGGCGACCCAAGGCAACACCCTGACCGGTTCGATCACCGTCACCGTCGCCGAAGTGCTGCCCAACGGCATCATCGCCGTGCGCGGCGAAAAATGGCTGACCCTGAACACCGGCGAAGAGCTGGTGCGCATCGCCGGCCTGATACGTGCCGACGACATCGCCACCGACAACACCGTGCCCTCGACCCGTGTGGCCGATGCACGCATCACCTATTCGGGCACCGGCTCGTTCGCCGATGCCAGCCAGCCGGGTTGGCTCGATCGCTTCTTCATCAGCCCGCTCTGGCCTTTCTGAGTACGGATGAACATGTTCAACCTTAGGCAGCTGATTGCCGCAACCTTGCTCCTGTCCTGCGCGTTCGCTGCCCATGCCGAGCGCCTGAAGGACATCGCCAGCATTTCCGGCGTGCGTTCCAACCAGTTGATCGGTTACGGCCTGGTGGTGGGGCTCAACGGCACGGGTGACCAGACCACCCAGACGCCGTTCACCCTGCAGACCTTCAACAACATGCTGTCGCAGTTCGGCATCAAGGTACCGCCGGGCTCGGGCAACGTGCAGCTCAAGAACGTCGCCGCGGTGTCGGTGCATGCCGACCTGCCGGCCTTCGCCAAGCCGGGCCAGGTGGTGGACATCACCGTCTCCTCGATCGGCAACTCCAAGAGCCTGCGCGGCGGCAGCCTGCTGATGACCCCGCTCAAGGGTATCGACGGCAACGTCTATGCGATCGCCCAAGGCAACCTGGTGGTCGGCGGCTTCGATGCCGAAGGCCGTGACGGCTCGAAGATCACCGTCAACGTTCCGTCGGCCGGCCGCATCCCGGGCGGCGCCTCGGTCGAGCGTGCGGTGCCGAGCGGTTTCAACCAGGGCAATACCCTGACCCTGAACCTCAACCGCCCCGACTTCACCACCGCCAAGCGCATCGTCGACAAGGTCAACGAACTGCTCGGCCCAGGTGTGGCCCAGGCCGTGGACGGCGGTTCGGTGCGCGTCAGTGCGCCGATGGACCCGAGCCAGCGCGTCGACTACCTGTCGATCCTGGAAAACCTCGAGATCGACCCGGGCCAGGCCGTGGCCAAGGTCATTATCAATTCGCGCACCGGCACCATCGTCATTGGCCAGAACGTCAAGGTCTCGCCGGCGGCGGTGACCCATGGCAGCCTCACCGTGACCATCACCGAAGACCCGATCGTCAGCCAGCCGGGGCCGTTCTCCAATGGCCAGACCGCCGTGGTGCCGCGCTCGCGGGTCAATGCCGAGCAGGAAGCCAAGCCGATGTTCAAGTTCGGCCCGGGCACCACGCTGGATGAAATCGTCCGTGCGGTGAACCAGGTGGGCGCAGCGCCCGGCGACCTGATGGCCATCCTCGAAGCCCTGAAGCAGGCCGGCGCCTTGCAAGCCGACCTGATCGTGATCTGAGGACGCTGGCGATGAACTCCAAGAGCCTGGTCTCCAGCACCGCCGACAGCGGCGCCTACACCGACCTCAATCGCCTGAGCTCGCTCAAGCACGGTGACCGCGACAGCGATGCCAACGTGCGCAAGGTGGCCCAGGAATTCGAGTCGCTGTTCATCAGCGAGATGCTCAAGGCCTCGCGCAAGGCCAGCGATGTGCTGGCCGACGACAACCCGATGAACACCGAGACGGTCAAGCAGTACCGCGACATGTACGACCAGCAGCTGGCCGTGAGCATGTCCCGCGAGGGCGGCGGTATCGGCCTGCAGGATGTGCTGGTGCGCCAGCTGTCCAAGCACAAGCCGGCGCCGGCCAACACCAGCCCGTTCCCGCGCATCGAGGGCAATGCCCCGACGCTGTGGGGCAACAAGGTCGCAGAGCCTGCGCACGCGGCCCAATCGGCTGCGCGCAACGACGTGGCTGCGCTCAATTCGCGGCGCCTGGCCTTGCCGAGCAAGCTCACCGACCGCCTGCTGGCCGGCATCGTGCCGTCTGCAGGCGGCACGGCCGCAGCCACCAATACCGCCGCCGTGCCGGTGCGTGACGGCCAGCAGGTGGCCAGGGCCGTGGCGGTGCCAGACAACGGCCTGCGCATCACCGGCCGCGCCGTGGCCCAGCCGCCTTTGGCGCCGAAGAAAGCCTTTGCCGACAGCGATGAATTCGTCGCCACCATGCTGCCGATGGCCGAACAGGCCGCCAAGCGCATCGGTGTCGACCCACGTTACCTGGTGGCCCAGGCGGCGCTGGAAACCGGCTGGGGCAAGTCGGTGATGCGCAACAGCGACGGCAGCAGCAGCCACAACCTGTTCGGCATCAAGGCCACCGGCAACTGGCAAGGCGATTCGGCGCGGGCGATCACCAGCGAGTTTCGCGATGGCCAGTTCGTCAAGGAAACGGCGGCGTTCCGTTCCTACGATTCCTACCAGGACAGTTTCCACGACCTGGTCAGCCTGCTGCAGAACAATTCGCGCTATCAAGATGCGGTGAAGTCGGCCGATAAGCCAGAACAGTTCGTGCAAGAGTTGCAGAAGGCCGGGTACGCCACCGACCCGAATTACGCCAGCAAGATCTCGCAGATCGCAAGACAGATGAAGTCGTACGAGCAATACGCAGCGCTCGGTACCACAACGAAACTTTAAGGGCATGGAACCATGGCGAGTCTGATCAACATTGGTATGTCGGGGCTTGGCGCCGCGCAGTCGGGGATGTACACCCTCGGTAACAACATCGCCAACGCCGACGTCGAGAGCTACTCGCGCCAGCAGAACGTGCAGAAGACCAAGGGCGGCCAGCAGGTCGGCCAGGTCTTCATGGGCAGCGGCACCACGCTGGCCGACGTGCGCCGGGTGTACAACTCGTTCCTCGAGAACCAGCTGCGCACCACCACCTCGCTGAGCAGCGATGCCTCCTCCTACCTGGACCAGATCTCGCCGCTGGACACCGCCCTGTCGAGCAGCGACACCGGCATCACCGCCGCCCTGCAGAGCTTCTTCAGCGCCATGCAGGACGCTGCGGCCAAGCCCACCGAAGACGCCTCGCGCCAGCTGCTGCTGACCAGCGCGCAGTCGCTGAGCAAGCGCTTCAATACCCTGGCTGCGCAGCTCAACCAGCAGAACAGCAACATCAACAGCAACATGACGTCGCTGGCCGACCAGGTGAACAACCTGACCAAGACCATCGCCGACCTCAATGACCAGATTTCCCGCGTCAGCGCCATCTCCGGCCAGCCCAACGACCTGCTCGACCAGCGCGACGGCGCCGTGCGCGAGCTCAACAAGCTGGTCGGCGCCGACGTGGTCGAGCGCGATGGCAACTACGACATCTACCTGAAGAACGGCCAGTCGCTGGTGCTCGGCAAGACCACCCAGACCCTGGGCGTGGCGCCGAGCGCCACCGACCCGACGCGCTTGAGCCTGATCCTCAACCGCGGCTCGACCAAGATGGACATCACCAACAGCACCACCGGTGGTGAGCTCGGCGGCCTGATCCGCTACCGCAAGGAAACCCTCGACCCCGCGCTCAACGAGCTGGGCCGCGTGGCCCTGGTGGTGGCCGATGCCATCAACAGCCAGCTGGCCCAGGGCATCGACAAGAACGGTGACTTTGGCGCCACGCTGTTCGGCGACATCAACAGCCTCAAGGCCATCAGCGAGCGCAGCGTCGCCAAGCAGGGCAACAGCGCCGGCTCCGGCAACCTCGATGTGACCATCAAGGACACCGGTAAGCTGAGCACCAGCGACTACCAGGTGACCTTCACCAGCGCCACCGGCTACAACGTGCGCAAGCTGCCAGAAGGCACCGACATGGGCAGCTTCGACCTCAGCGACAACCCGCCACCGGTGATCGACGGCTTCACCCTGTCGCTCAATGGCGGCGGCCTGAGCGCCGGTGACAGCTTCAAGGTCACCCCCACGCGCAATGCCGCGGCCAACATCGACACCGTGCTCACCGACCCCAAGCGCCTGGCCCTGGCCTCGCCCCTGACCGCCAGCAATGGCGCGGGCAACAAGGGCACCGGCGTGATCACCCAGCCGAACCTGACCTCCAAGCTGGACATCTACGATGCCGCCCAGCGCACCCAGCTGCAGAACGGCCTGAAGTACTCGACGCCGGTCAAGCTGGTGTTCGGTGACGAAACCACCTCGCCCCAGGCGTACAAGATGTACGACGCCAAGGGCACCGAGATCGGCAGCGGCACCATCGTCCCCGGCCAGGAAAACAAGCTGCAGCTGTCGGTGCCGATGGTCGACGGCAATGGCAACTCGCTGGGTGGCAACTTCACCTTCGAGATGAGCGTTTCCGGCGCGCCGAAAAATGGCGACAGCTACACCGTGGCGCTGACCGGCGCAGGCTCGGCGGACAACCGCAACGGCCAGTCGGTGATCGACCTGCAGACCAAGCCCACCGTCGATGTCGGCGCCAATGGCAAGGGCATCAGCTTCACCGATGCCTACGCCAAGCTGGTCTCCAACGTCGGCGGCAAGGCCGGCCAGGCCGAGATGGACAGCGATGCCACCACGGCGCTGCACACCTCGGCGCTGGAAAGCCGCAACAACCTGTCGGGCGTGTCGATCGATGAAGAGACTGGCAACCTGATCAAGTTCCAGCAGTACTACACCGCGTCGTCGCAGATCATCAAGGCGGCCCAGGAAACCTTCGCCACCCTGATCAACAGTCTTTAAGGAGCCGTAGATCGTGAGCGTACGCATCTCTACTTCGCAGTTCTACAACACCAACCAGGCCAACTATCAGAAGAACTTCGCCAACACGGTGAAGACCCAGCAAGAGGCCAGCGACGGCATTCGCGTGCGCTCGGCCAAGGACGACCCGGTCGGCGCGGCGCGCCTGCTGCAGCTGGAGCAGCAGCAGAACATGCTCAAGCAGTACAACGGCAATATCGTCAATGTGCGCAATGCGCTGGGCACCGCCGAAAGTACCTTGAACGCGATCGGCACCATCTTGCAGCGGGTCAATGAGCTGGCGGTCAGTTCGGGCAACGCCTCGTTCACCGACTCCGACCGCAAGGCCAATGCCGATGAGCTGGCATCGCTGGAAGACCAGCTGTTCTCGCTGATGAACAGCAAGGATGAGAACGGCAAATACATCTTCTCCGGGTCCAAGGGTGACACCCCGCCCTACGTGCGCAATGCCGACGGTACCTATAGCTACCAGGGCGACCAGGGCAAGCTGAACCTTCAGGTCGGTGACATGCTCACCCTGGCCGCCAACGAAACCGGCTACGACGCGTTCGAGCAGGCGCTCAACACCAGCCGCAGCGAGACCAAGCTGACCGCACCGGCCACCGACGATGGCCGCGTCAGCCTGTCCAATGGCCAGGTCTCGGGCAGCTCGCTCTACAACGACCGCTTCCGCAGTGGCGAACCCTACAAGATCGAGTTCATCAGCAGCACCGAATTCAAGATCACCGATGCCAACAACAATGACGTGACCCTGGAAGCCAGCCAGGGTGGCAAGTTCGACCCCACCAAGGCGAACAATTCGATCAGTTTCCGGGGTGTCGATCTGCGCCTGGATATCGCTTACAAGGATGGCGACAAGGGCAATGAAGACGCCGTGATCGCCGGCCACACCTTCACCTTGAGCTCCAAGGCCGACGAGGTTCAGGGCAGCCGCAGCCCCGGCAACACCTCTTCGGAGCAGGTAACGGGCGCCACCATT
The DNA here is from genome assembly GCF_021602585.1 of Pseudomonas faucium. GTDB lineage: Bacteria > Pseudomonadota > Gammaproteobacteria > Pseudomonadales > Pseudomonadaceae > Aquipseudomonas > Aquipseudomonas faucium. The sequence goes on along the minus strand of NZ_BQIP01000004.1, from coordinate 280,910 downwards.
ACCGACCAGGACGCCTACAAGGCAGCATTCCCGTCCGGCGGCGCCGTGCTCAAGTTCACCGGCACCAACACCTTTGAACTGTATGCCTCGCCCGTCAATGCCGACAGCCGCCCAGTGGCCTCCGGCACGCTGGGCGGGCCTAACGGCACGACGGCTACCGCCGCAGGTGTCAGCTTCGAGCTGTCGGGCGCGCCGGCTGCGGGTGACTCGTTTTCGGTCAAGGTCGACACCCACCAGACCCAGAATGTGCTCGACACCATCAGCAAGCTGCGCACTGCGCTGAACACGCCACAAGACAACGACCCGGCGGCCAAGCAGAACTTCCTGGCCTCGCTGGATTCGGCCATCGGCAACGTCGCCAGTGCGATGAACCAGGTATCGTCTTCGGTGAGCGCCATTGGTGGCCGTGGCCAGGCGCTGGATGTGCAGGCCGAGACCAATGAAGCGCTGGGTACCGAAAATACCAAGACCCAGAGCTCGATCCGCGAGAGTGACCCGGCGGAGGTCATGGTGCGCCTGCAGATGCAGACCAACATGCTGCAGGCTTCGTTGCAGGCGTATGCCAAGGTCGCCGGGTTGTCGCTGGTGAACTACATCTGATTGTTCGCAGCATTCAAGGCTCGAGATGAAGCCGGCAGCGCTCGATGAAGCCTGCCGGTCGAGCCTTGGTTCGATGGCCTCGTCAACCGCCTGCTTTTGCCTATCCCTCCAAGGTCGTCACCGTGACTGAGCAACCTCTCGTCAGCATCGCCATCCCTGCTTACAACGCCGAGTTCTTGCGCGGCACGCTGGCCAGTGCTCTCGCCCAGGATTACCCCAACCTGGAAATCGTCATTTGCGACGACAGCGCGGATGGCCAGATCGAGGCAATCTGCCTGGCGATGGCCAAGGATGCACCGGTGCCAGTGCGCTACCTGCGCAATCCGCTACGGCTTGGGTTTGCCCGCAACCTGCAGGCTTGCCTGGAGCAGGCGCATGGCGAACTGGTCAAGTTCCTGTGCGATGACGACTTGCTGCTCGACAGTTGCGTCAGCCGGCAGGCCAAGGTCCTGTGCCAATGGCCGCAGGTCAGCATGGTCATCGCCCAGCGCCTGATCTGTTCCGCCGATGACATCCTGTTGCCGTCCAGGGCGCTCAACAGTGTGATCTCACCCATGAGCGCAGTACTGGTCGGCACCGACCTGCTGGCCAGTATCGCCGACAATGCGCCCAACCTGTTTGGCGGGCTGAGCCATGCGTTGTTCCGTCGCGAACAGGTTAAGGAGTTTCTGGCGCAACTGGTGCTCGATGGGCAAGGCTTCGCCGCACGCCTGGACCTGGCCTTGTACGCCTGCCTGTTGCGTCGGGGGCACCTGGCGAGCCTTGAGCAGGTGCTGAGTATTGAACGCCTGCATGCCGGGCGGCTGAGCCACCACGTCAGCATGACCGAGGCCTACAAGGTCGAAACCCAGTGGCTGCAGCAGATGTTGGCGGCACGCACCGGCGAATCGGCGCCTGCCAACGGTTGGGTGCGCTACCTGCCACTGAATGCCTACACCGCCGAGCCCGATCAGGTCTGGGAAGAGTTCGATATCCGGCGTTTCTACGCCGGGCAGGTGGCCAACTTCATCCAGCAGGTGGGCAGTCACGCGCTGAGCTTTTCCGAGCTGTACAGCGAGTGGCTGGAGTGCCGAAACCTCTCTGCCGGCCAGCTGCGCTTGCTGCCCAAGCGCATCGAGCAGTGGCCCGTGCAGCCTCGTATCGTGCCGATCGTGTTGTGCCAGCCGGGCGATGAACAGGCGCTGCGGGCCACCCTGGACAGCCTGGCCGTACAGTCCTACGCCGCTGCTGGGGTGCAGGTGCTTGCCCCGCCAGGCTTCGATGGGGTGAATGCCCCAGGGGTGCAGTACCGGGCGTTGAGTGGCAGTGGCTATGGGCAGCTCAATCAATGGCTGGCCAACCCGGGCGTTGCTGACTGGATCCTGTTGCTGCGCGCCGGTGACCGTTTGCAGGCGCATGCGCTGGTGATCATGGCCGAACGCATGGCGCTGCGCACCGAGAGCCTGTGCCTCTACACCGACGAGGACGCTTTCGACAACCTCGCGCCGGCCAACCCGATCTTCAAGCCGGGCTTCAACCTCGACCTGATGCGCAGCGTGCCTTATGTGGGGCGGATGCTGGCGTTCGATCGTTCGGCGTTGCAGGCGCTCGGTGGTTTCGATGTCCAATTCGAGCATCTGGCGCCACACGACCTGCTCTGGCGGATGGTAGAGGCCCATGGCCTGCACGTGGTGGAGCACATTGCCGAGGTGCTGGTGCATTGCCAATACGGCTACGCCGACTGGCTTCAGGCGCCTGCCGGGCAGCTGGAGGCGCCGCGGGTGGTCGAGGCGCACCTGCGGCGCCTGGGGGTCGATGCCACGGTGCAAGGGGCCGGTAATGGCCTGGTATCGCGCGTGACCTATCAGCATGACGAGGCGGCGAGTGTATCGATCCTGATCCCTGCAGGCAGCCACTTGCAGGCACTCAGGCGTTGCGTCGAGTCGTTGCTCGAACACACCGACTACAGCCAGTTCGAAGTGCTGGTGATCGCGGATGGGCAAGAGCCCGCCGACGTCGCTGGCTGGCTCTCGGCGATGCGTGGCCTGGAAGGTGACCAGTTGCGCATTGTCGACGTGCAGGCGCAGGGCAGGGCTGCGGTGCTCAACCTGGGCAGCCAACAGGCGCGTGGCGACTACCTGTTGCTGCTCGACCCCAGCTGTGCATTTTTCGAAAAGCCGTGGCTGAGCCAGTTGATGAGCCAGGCGCAGCGGCCTGAAGTCGGGGTCGTGGGGCCGATGCTCTGCGCAGGCGATGGCAAAATCGTTTCGGCCGGCTTGGTGCTTGGCCTGAACAATGGCACGGCAGGCACGCCGTTCCTGGGGGCCAAGCTGGGCGCCGAGGGTTACATGGGCCGCCTGCGCCTGGTGCAGAACTGGAGTGCGCTGAGTGCCGACTGCATGGTGGTGCGCCGCGAGCTCTTCGCTGAGCTGCAGGGGCTGGACTGCAACACCCTGCAAGCCTCGCTGTTCGATGCCGATTTCTGCCTGCGCGCGCGGGAGAAAGGCTACCTGGTGGTATGGACGCCATTTTCTCGGGTGGCCAAGCTGTCGGGGGCAATCGCCGAGGCCGTTTCGGAAGAGGCGTTGCTGGCCGACAAGGATGTGTTCCACGACCGCTGGCTGGCGCGCGTGGCACGTGACCCGGCGTACAACGACAACCTCAGCCTGAGGCTTGCCAATTTCAACCTCGAACCTGGCCTGCGCACCGGCTGGGATCCGTTCATCGACCGGGCGATGCCCTCTGTACTGGCCTTGCCGACCAACACCACGGCGATCGGGCACTATCGGGTCATCCAGCCGTTCAACGAGCTGGAGCGCGCTGGCTGGATCCAGGGGCGCATCAACCATACGACCCCAGGGGTGATCGAGCTCAGCCGGGAAAAACCCGATGTGATGATCCTGCAGTGTCGCTACACGCCGACCAATCTCAAGGAAATGGCGCGTTTCAAGCGCTTTTCCAATGCCCGGCGAATCTACGAGCTGGACGACTACATCATCGAGCCGCCGAAGAAGAACGACCATGCCCGCAACCTGCCGCGCAACATTGGCGAGCTGGTTGCCCAGGGCATCGCCTTGTGCGACCGCGTGGTGTGCTCCACCGAGCCGCTGGCCGATGCCCTGTCGCACATGCACCACGATATTCGCGTGGTGCCCAACATGTTGTCGGCGCAGCTGTGGTCAGGCATTTCCAGCCAGCGCCAGACCAGCGTGCGGCCTCGTGTGGGCTGGGCGGGCGGCACCAGCCATCGGGGCGACCTGGAGCTGCTATTGGAGGTGGTGAAGACGCTAGCCGACCAGGTGGACTGGGTGTTCTTTGGCATGTGCCCGGCCGCCTTGCAGCCCTACGTCAAGGAATTCCACCCGGCAATCTCGATGGCGGACTACCCGCGCAAGCTGGCCAGCCTGAACCTGGACCTGGCATTGGCGCCGCTGGAGCAGAATCTGTTCAACGACTGCAAGAGCAACCTGCGCTTGCTCGAATACGGCGCCTGTGGTTTCCCGGTGATCTGCACCGATACCAAGGCCTATGCCGGTTACTTGCCGTGCACGCGGGTCAAGCACAACACCACCGAGCAGTGGCTCGCGGCAATCCGCATGCACCTCGATGACCCCCAGGCCAGCTATCGCCAGGGTGATGCGTTGCGTGAAGTGGTGATGCGTGACTACCTGCTGACACCCCACCACCTGCAGCACTGGGCCAATGCCTGGTTGGCTGACTGAAACATGACGCCCGGTTTTGCCGGGCATTGACACGATATCTTGAGAGGACGCTATGGCCGAAGTCGCCACTGCACTGGGCAATGAGGTAACTGTCATCTTGCTGGAGCCGGGTGAGGACGCTTGCCGAGCCCGCGCTCAGCACTACTATCAACAGGCTGGCGTTGCTTGCCTGGCGCTGGATCCACTGCCAGCCGACGGTGCAGGTCAGGCGTGCCATGCGGCTTTGCAACAGCAGCTGGAGGTGGTGCGCACGCCTTTCGTGGTGCTGACACTGCAGACCGATTTCGTCCTGGCGCCGGCGTTGCAGGTTGCGGCGAGCAGGCTGCACCAGCAGCCCCAGGCAATTGCGGCGCAGGGGCATGCATTGGGCTTTGTGGTGGATAACGCGCGCGTGCGTTATCACAAGCTGGGTGCGGCGTTACCGCCTTTGGCCGGTGATGACGCGCTGGCGCGCCTGCGTCAATACGGCCAGGCCGAACGCCAGGCGTGGCGGGCGGTGATCCGCGTGCCTGCGTTGCAGGCGGTGCTGGCTTCGATGCCGGTGGCGGCGGACCTTGCAGCGCTGCGCCTGGGCCTGTCCTATGCGCTGCTGGCCCAGGGGGCCGTCATTGCGCTCGAACAGACCGATGTGTTGTGTGCCTGCACCCAGGATGTGGCGAGCCCCGCCGCGCGCAATGAGCAGCTGAACCAGGCCTTGCGCGCCTTGCGCCTGTGGGATGACGAGCATCAGGCGCTGTGTGCCGGCGATGAGGGCTTTGCAGTGCTCAACCGTTTTGTGCACGGCACCTATGGCCAGGGTGACAGCCCCTTGCTGTTCACCTCGGTCTGGGGCAGCGTCATCGATGACCCCAAGCGTGTGTTCGAGCCCACTCAGTATGTCGAGTTGCCCTACTACAATGGGGCCGTGTTTGCGCAGCTGACCGCGCTGGAATTCCTCTGCCACGCTTGGCCGGCAGGGGAGACCCAGCACCAGGCCCTGGAGGGCAGCTGGGTCCGTCAGTGGCATCTGACCCGCTCCTACCCCAACGACACCACCGAAAGCCGGCAGTTGCGCTATTGGCAAGCGTTGGGGCTGGGGTTGTTCGATCCGGCCATCTGCCGGATGTTGCTGGAGACACTCACGGCGCCATCCGATACCCATCGGGTGCGGGAGCTGAACGATTGGCTGGCTCGCCTGGCACAGGTGCCGGGTGTCGATCGGCAACCGCGCCTGCAGGCAACCGAGTCCGGGCGGCTGCTCGCCGGGCTGGAAGCTGCCACGCCGGATGCCGCCGCGCGCCGACGGGTCGTGGAGCAGCTGGCCCGGCAGCGGCCAGGGCAAGTTGCGTTCGTGGTGCTCGACCTGGGTGACGATAACGTGCGCTTGCAGGCGACTTTCGACAGCCTGCTTGAAAGCGGCGTGCGCGATTTCAAGCTCATCGTGCTCAAGGGCGGCAGGCCGCCGGCCATTACCACCGTGCGCGACACCTTGCACTTCATCCAGGTCAACCAGGACAACTGGGTGGGGCATCTCAACCAGATCGTGCGCCAGCTTTCCAGCGAATGGCTGATGTTGCTGCAGGCCGGTGACGAACTGCTGGCAGGCGGCTTGTTGCACCTGCTCACGGAGCTGTCGCAAGCGCCGGCCTGTCAGGCGGTCTGTGCCAATGAAATTCAGCGTGACCAGGAAGGCTGCCTGCATGCCGTGCAGCGTCCGGGCGCCGACCTGAACCTGCTGCGCGGCCAGGCCGGGTTGATGTCTCGCCACTGGCTGCTGCGGCGCCAGGCAGTGCTTGACCTCGGTGGCTACAGCGAGTCGTATCGTCAGGCGCTTGAACTGGACCTGTTGCTGCGGCTCGTCGAGGCGCAGGGGGTCGGCAGCCTTGCGCATCTGGATGATTATCTGGTGATCGGCGAGCAGGTGGACGCCGCGCAGGGCGAAGAGCATGGCAAGGTACTCAACCGCCATCTCGGCCAGCTCGGCTACCGTGCCCAGATCAAGCAGCAAGATGGCGGCTTGTCGATCGACTATCGCCATGCCGCCACGCCGCTGGTGAGTATCCTGGTGGCCAGTGAGGGCGATCAAGGGCGCCTGGAAGCTTGCCTGAACAGCGTTTTGCAGCGCACCCGCTACCCGCGTTTCGAGGTGCTGGTGGTGTGCGCCGAGGCACAAAAGCCGGGCTTGCAGCAGTGGAGCGGCCGAGTGCGGCTGATCACCGGCGAGGCGGGCGTGCCGCGCAGCGCGTGGCTTAACCAGGCCGCCAGCGAGGCGCGGGGTGAATACCTGATATTGCTGTCCGAGCGTTCCCAGGTGATTACCCCGGCATGGATCGAAGCGTTGCTCAATGAAGCGCTGCGTCCAGAGGTGGGGGTGGTGGGTGCGTTGCTCGAGGATGCCGACGGTGGCGTGCTGCATGCCGGCTACGCGTTGCAGGCGGGGCCGCAGGTGGCGGCGCCGTGGCAGGGGCTGTCGGCCAGTGGCCGCGCCAGGGCGCGCTGGCCGCAAGCGGTTCGCAGCTGTGCGGCGGTGTCTGCCGACTGCCTGATGGTGCGCAAGGAGGTCTTTGAGCACTGTGCAGGCCTGCAGTTGCACGACGCTGCGGACATCGAGCTGTGCCTTGCCGCCAGCCAAGCAGGGCAGCTGGTTGTGTGGACGCCGCAAGCGCAACTGCTGACGCAGGCTGCAGCGGCGCATGATGCACAGCTGCTGGCCGAGCTGCAGGCGCGCTGGCCGGCAGCGTTCGCTGCACAGGCCAATTCGGCGCCTTCGTTGGCCTGGCTGTCTTCGGTCTGACGGCGAGCGAGGCAGTTTATTGACGGGCACTGTCACCAGGCGGTGCCCGTTTCCTCGCTTACCCGGTTGCAAGCCCTCTCTGCGCGGCCCTCGCGCCAGCACACCCTTCGCTACCTTGGCTGATCATCGCTTTGCATGGGCGGTGGAATTGGCAATCTTTTTGCTACGTAAGCAGCAAATTGCTGAATTGGTCAGTATTTTGTCTGCCCGTCTCAGGGCGGCGGCCTCTCAAGGTAAGTCGACAATGAAAACAGTCATCCTGGCCGGTGGCCTGGGTACCCGTATCAGCGAGGAGTCGCATCTTCGTCCTAAGCCCATGATCGAAATCGGCGGCAAGCCGATCATCTGGCACATCATGAAGATCTACTCCCATTACGGAATCAACGATTTCGTGATCTGCCTGGGCTACAAGGGCTACGTGATCAAGGAGTACTTCGCCAACTACTTCCTGCACATGTCCGATGTGACGTTCGATATGTCGGAAAACCGCATGCATATCCACAACCGCAACGCCGAGCCTTGGCGCGTGACGCTTGTGGATACCGGTGAAAACACCGCAACGGGCGGTCGCATCAAGCGCGTGCGTGACTATGTCGGTGACGAGACGTTCTGCCTTACCTACGGCGATGGCGTGGCCAACGTCCATCTCCCGTCGCTGCTCGACTTCCACAAGCACCACGGCAAGCTGGCCACGGTGACCGCCGTGCAGCCGCCCGGTCGCTACGGTGCGCTGGATGTGCGTGGCGAACAGGTCCATGGCTTCCAGGAAAAACCGCTCGGCGACGGTGGCTGGATCAACGGCGGTTTCTTCGTGCTTGAACCGGGCATCTTCGACTACATCGAGGGTGACGACAGCACCTGGGAATATGAGCCGATGCGCGCGTTGGCGCAGAGCGGTCAGCTGATGAGCCATGTCCACAGAGGTTTCTGGCAGGCCATGGATACCTTGCGCGACCGCAGCTACCTGGAAGAGCGCTGGAAGTCGGGAGAGGCGCAATGGCGGGTATGGCCGTAAGCGCTGGCTTCTGGCGCGGGCGCCGGGTTTTTTTGACCGGCCACAGCGGCTTCAAGGGCGGCTGGCTGGCGATGTGGCTCAGCGAGCTGGGGGCCGAGGTATACGGCTATTCGCTCGCGCCTGCAAGCGCGCCGGCACTCTTCGACAGTGCCGGCCTGGCGTCGTGCGTGGCGGGTGAGTTTGCCGATATTCGCGATGCCGAGCACCTGCAGCAGAGCCTGGCGGCATTTCGCCCTGAACTGGTTTTGCACTTGGCAGCGCAGCCGTTGGTGCGTGAGTCCTACCGCAGCCCGGCGCAAACCTACGCAACCAATGTCACCGGTACCCTCAACCTGCTGGAGGCGGTGCGCAGCTGCGCGAGCGTGCGTGCCGTGCTGGTGGTGACCACCGACAAATGCTACGAGAACCGCGAATGGCTCTGGCCTTATCGCGAGCAAGACGCCCTGGGTGGCCATGACCCTTACAGCAGCAGCAAAGCCTGTGTGGAGTTGCTGTGCGCTTCGTGGCGCGAGTCGTTCTTTCGCGAGGCAGGCGTTGCCTTGGCAACTGCCCGTGCCGGCAATGTGATTGGTGGCGGTGACTGGTCGGCTGACCGGCTGCTGCCCGATATTTTGTGCGCCTGGGACAACGAGCAGTTGCTGACCCTGCGTTACCCGGATGCGGTGCGCCCCTGGCAGCACGTGCTGGACCCGCTGCGGGGCTACCTGATGTTGGCCCAGGCGTTGCTCGAGCAGGGCCAGGCCATGGCCCAGGCCTGGAACTTCGGGCCGGACAGTGAAGGCACGGCAACGGTTGGTGAGGTGGTTCAAGCCATGTCGCAGCTGTGGCCTGGCCGAGCGCGCTGGGCGGTCGAAGCGCACGCGCAGCCGCATGAGGCAGGGCTGCTCACCCTCGATTCATCCAAGGCGCGCACGCTTTTGAACTGGCGCCCGCGCTGGGGCCTGCACCAGGCCTTGCAGCGAACCCTCGAATGGCACCATGCCTGGCGCGATGGCCAGGACATGCAGCAATACAGTCGCGCGCAGATCGCGGCTCATGAAGGCGAAAACCAATGACTGATCAAACGGCGCAGCAGTTGCGCCAGCAAATTGCCGAGCTCGTGGAGCGTTACGCTGCACTTGAACTGACCCCGCCGGCGTTCGTGCCTGGCCAGCACCCCGTGCCGCCTTCGGGCAAGGTCATCGGTGCGCCTGAGCTGCAGGCCATGACCGAAGCGGTGCTCGACGGCTGGTTGACCACCGGGCGCTTCAACCAGGCATTCGAGAAGCGCCTGGCCCGCTACCTGGGGCGCCGTGGTGTGCTGACCGCCAACTCCGGATCCTCGGCCAACCTGCTGGCGTTTTCCGCACTCACATCGCCGCGCCTGGGCGACCGCGCCATACGCAAAGGTGATGAAGTCATCGGCGTAGCGGCGGGCTTCCCGACCACGGTCAATCCGATCCTGCAGTTCGGTGCGGTGCCGGTGTTCGTCGATATCGAGATGGGCACCTACAACATCGACCCGACCTTGATCGAGGCGGCAATCAGCCCCCGTACCAAGGCCATCATGCTGGCCCATACGCTCGGTAATCCGTTCAACCTCAAGGTGGTTCGCGAGCTGTGCGATCGCTATGGCCTGTGGTTGATCGAGGACTGCTGCGACGCATTGGGTGCGACCTACGACGGCCGTCAGGTCGGCAGCTTCGGCGACCTGGGTACCTTAAGCTTCTACCCGGCGCATCACATCACCATGGGCGAGGGCGGGGCGGTGTTCACCGACTCGCCACTGCTCAAGCGCCTGGTCGAGTCGTTCCGCGACTGGGGCCGTGACTGCTACTGCGGCCCGGGCGAAGACAATACCTGCAGCAAGCGCTTCTGCTGGCAGCTAGGCGATCTGCCGCAGGGCTATGACCACAAGTACACCTACTCGCACCTGGGCTACAACCTGAAGATCACCGACATGCAGGCGGCCTGCGCGCTGGCGCAGATGGACCGCGTGGATGATTTCATCGCCGCCCGCAAGCGCAACTTCGCCTGGCTCAGCGATCGGCTGGGCAACTGTGTCGAGCAGCTGGTGCTGCCTCAGGCAACGCCGAACAGCGAGCCTTCCTGGTTCGGTTTTCCGCTGACCTTGCGCGATGGCTGTGGTGTCGAGCGCCTGGACCTGCTGCGCCACCTGGATGCACAGAACGTCGGTACACGCCTGTTGTTCGCCGGCAACCTCACGCGTCAGCCCTACATGAAGGATCAGCCATATCGGGTGGCGAGCGACTTGAGCGTGACCGACAAGGTCATGAAGGACACGTTCTGGATCGGCCTGTGGCCAGGGCTGGGCGAGGCTCACCTGGAGCACGCGGCCAGCAGCATCGAACACTACGTGCGCAGGCTACGTTGATGCGCAGTTTCCAACAGCCCAGCGGCTTGGCCGTGGGCGCTGCTTTCATTCAGGTCGGTATATAGCCCATGGCCAGCCGCAAGATGCCGCCACTGCATCAGGTGTCACCGCGCCCTTACTACATCCTTGCGCCGGAGTATCGCAGGAGTTCGGCAGGTATTCGGGTGATGCACCTGCTCTGTCACCTGCTCAATCGCTGTGGGCAGGATGCCTACATGTTTCCGACCACGACCAACCCGCTGTGGCATACCCCACTGCTGACCCAGGAACTGCGCCAGCAGCATCTGCAGGCGGGGCGAGAGCCGATCGTGGTGTACCCGGAAGTGGTGCGAGGCAACCCGTGCAAGGGGCGCTCGGTCGTGCGCTATCTGCTCAACGTGCCGGGGCTGCTGGGTGGCGACGAAGCGTTTGCGGCGTCCGACATGGTCTTTGCCTATGGTCAGAGCCTGCTGCCCCAGGGCGTGGGCGATGATCACATTCTGTTCATGCCGCCCATCGACACGAGTATCTTCCACAATCAGTCCAACCCCTATGACCAGCAGCGCAAGGGCTGGTTGATCTATCCGGGCCGTCACAGCGAAGCCCTGAAGCAGCACCCCGACCTGGCCGCCAAGTGCACGGTAATCACCAACCAGTGGCCAGCGACCCCCGAAGAAATGGCCGAGCTGTTTCGCCGCAGCGAGCGGGTGTATTGCTTCTCCTCCACCTCCATCGCGCTGGAGGCGATATTGTGCGGTTGCCCTGCCGTGGTACTGAAGTCGCCGTTCTTCGATGGTGTGCCCATTGGTGTCGGTGAGTTCGGAACCCACGGGCTGGCCTTCGACGATTCGCCACAGGCCCTGGCTCACGCCGTTGCGGGCCTGCCCATCGTCGAGCAGACCTACGCAATGCTGCAAGATCGGTTCTGGGAGCAGTTGCAGGTATTCATCGACAAGACGCAGGCAATGCCGTTCCTGCCGGCCCCTGTCAGCGACATCACCCCGCAGCACAACAGCCAGGCTGAACGCACGCTGGCTGTGCAGCAGTGGTTGCGTCAACGCACGCCCAGCGACATGCAGGCAACACTGATGGCCGAGCGCCTGCAGCGTTGCGCGCAAGACGTGCCGCGTTTCGATTTCATCATCATCGCGCAAGGGCAGCCAGCGGCTGTGGAGGCCACCCGGCAAAGCCTGCTGGAGCAGAGCTACCCGTACATTGACATCCATGTCGCGCAGGACCCGCACGCCACGGCGCTCAATGAGGTCGCCGTGCGCGGTGGCCAGGGGCAGTGGCTGTGTTTTGTACCTGCCGGTACCACGTTCACGGCGTTCGGGCTCTTCGTGTTGGCGTTGGAGTTGCTCGATGCGCCGGATGTACGAGCGCTGTATGCCGACGAAATCGTGCGGTTTCCCTCGGGCGACCTGGACACCTTGCTACGCCCGGACTTCAACCTCGACCTCTTCCTCAGTGCGCCAGCGTGCATGGCGCGCCACTGGTTCTACCGCCGTGATGTGTTCATGGGCGCTGGCGGCTTCGACCCGAACTGCGCGGGCGCGCTCGAGCTTGGCCTGCTGCTGCACCTGATCGAAGACAGCGACGGCCTCAATGGCCTGGCGCATGTCAGTGAGCCAGTCTGCATCAGCGCCTGCAACGCAGGGGTACACAACCCCCAGGAACAGGCCGTGCTGGAGGGGCATCTGCACCGACGCGGCTACCTGGACGCCAGCGTGCAGATGCACCTGCCAGGTATCCAGCGGATTCACTACCGGCATCAAGATGAGCCATGGGTGTCGATCATCATCGAGGCCGGTGAGCGCTTCGACCGCCTTCAGCGTTGTGTCACCTCGGTGATGGAAAAAACCACCTACCGGCACTATGAAATCCTGCTGCTGGACAACGGCACTGCCGATCCGGCTACCCGTGCCTGGCTTGATGGCCTGGCGGCGCAGGGGGTCAGCGGTATCCGTGTGTTGCGCGGTGATCATCAGCTGGATGCAAACATCGCCGTCGAGCACGCGCGGGGCGACTACGTGCTGCTGTTGCATGGCGCAAGTGTGGTGGTTGAAGGCCACTGGCTGGGCTCGCTGCTCAATCACGCACAGCGACCGGAGGTGGGCGTGGTGGGCGGCAAACTGCTGCACCCGGACGGCACGCTGGCGCAAGCGGGGCTGGTGCTGGGCCTGAACGGGCCAGCGGGCTTGGCGTTTGCTGGCGAGGCTGGCGCGTCGGGCTGCTGGGCGCGTGCTGAAGCGGACCAGAATCTCAGCGCCGTTGCCGCTGCCTGCATGATGATTCGACGCTCGCTCTATCAGGCATTGGGTGGTCTGGATCTGCTGCAGTTCAATGCAGCGGGTGCGGCGATCGACCTGTGCCTGAAGGTAGGGCAAGAGGGCTACCTGACAGTGTGGACCCCTCATGCCGTGCTGGTTTACGAAGGCCCTTCGGCCGAGGCCACGGCTGATGAGCAAGCGTTGTACCACAAGTGGCTGGCGCTGATTGCCCGTGACCCTGCCTATAACCGCAACTTGTCCCTGCACGGTGCAGGCTTTGCCCTGGAAACCGACCCGGGGCTTGCACGCAACCCGTTGACCTGGCGGCCGCTGCCGGTGCTGCTGGCGATGTCGGCCGGCGCAGAGGCGGGGGCGGGCAGCCGAATCATCGACCCCGGCCTGTCCATGAACATTCGCGCCATGGCCGATGTCCGTCTGGCCATGCGCCCATACTCGCCCGCCGAGCTTGAGCGGCTGAAGCCGGATGCCTGGGTCATGCAGGTGCCTGAGACCGAGGCCCAGTGTGATGGGTTGCTTCTGTGCGCCAGTTTCACCGGTGCGTTCAAGGTACTCGAAGTGGATGCGGCGAGCCTGGCGCACTCACAGGGTCAGGTTGCGCTGCAACGGCTGGCCGCTGTGGTTGATCGGCTGGTGGTGCCTACCGAGGCATTGGCCGAGGCGTTGCGCGGCAGCCACGCGGACATTCGCGTGGTGCCCGAAAGCCTGCACCCGGCCCGCTGGGGGGCGCTGCAAGCTCAACGGCGTACAGGCCCGCGCCCGCGTATCGGTTGGGTCGGTGACAGTGTGCCGGGTGAGGAGCAGGCATTGCTCCTGGAGATCGTCACCGCCTTGCATGGCCAGGTGGACTGGATATGCCTGGGCCCATGCGCCGAGCAGATTCAACCGTACCTGAGCGAGATGCATGCGGCGGTGGCGCTGGACCAATCTCCCGGCACGCTGTGCGCGCTCAACCTGGACCTGGCGCTCGTGCCGGCGGTAGGCGGCGTATACAGCCACTGCCGGAGCAACTTGCCCTTGTTGCAGCTGGGCGCGTGCGGTTTTCCGGTGGTGTGCAGTGACGTGTTGCCGTGGCAAGGGTTGCCGGTCACGCCGGTCGCCAACGATGCGGCGCACTGGCTCCAGGCAATCGGCCTGCAGTTGGCGCAACCCGAGGTGGCAGCCACGCGTGGCGACCTGCTGCGCGAAACGGTGTTGAGCCAGTGGATGCTGGACGACCCTCGTCTGCGCCAGCGATTCGAGGCTTGGCTTGCCCCGTGACGCGCTGCACGCAAGTGACGGATGTGGGCTCGGCTGTCCATACAAGGTTTTTTGCCAATGACGCGTAGCCAAGGCGTCGGCGCAAGGCTCAGTTTTGCGGTCATCAGGACACGGGTTCCGGTTACCGATCTCAATCAATCGATGCGAATTTGCAGGGGAACAAGCAGTGAGAACCATCAGCCAACGTGACAAAGACCTGTTCGAAAACCTGTTCGTGCTGGAGTTGGCCAACAACCATTGGGGCAAGCTCGAGCGCGGCCTGAAGATCATTCGTGATCACGGCACGATTGCGCGGTTCAATAACGTCAAGGCTGCCATCAAGCTGCAGTTTCGCGATGTCGATGAGTTCATTCATCCTGATTTCAAAGGCACCAGCGAACTGCGCTATGTGAAAAAGACCGAAGACACTCGGTTGAGCAGAGAGCAGTTTGCCCGGATGGTGGAGGAAATCCGAAACCTCAGTTGCATTCCGATGGCCACGCCGTTCGATGAGGCGTCCGTCGACCTTTGCCTCGAATTCGACATGCCGATCCTGAAGATTGCCAGCTCGGACATGAACGACTGGCCGCTGATCGAAAAGATCGCCTCCACGCGTCGCCCGACCATCATCTCCACCGGCGGCGCTTCGGAAAAAGACCTGGACGATGTCGTTCACTATTTTGAAAAGCGCGACATCCCGCTTTCCATCAACCACTGCGTCTCGCTGTACCCCAGCGAAGATGACGAGCTGCACCTGGACCAGATCGATTACCTGCGCAATCGCTACCCGAGCCACGTCATCGGCCTTTCCACCCATGAGTACCACGACTGGCATTCGTCGATGCTGATCTCCTATGGCAAGGGGGCACGCACCTGGGAGCGGCATATCGATATTCAGTACGAAGATGTTCCGGTGTCCAACTACTGCTCGCTGCCAGAGCAGTGCGACACCTGGTACAAGGCGTTCCACAAGGCCAAGGAAATGTGCGGTGGTGTCGGGGCCAGCCGACGCATCATTTCGCGCAAGGAAACCGAATACCTCAATGCCCTGGTGCGTGGCGCCTATGCCCGCCGTGACCTGGAGCCGGGCTATGTACTGAGCCGGGATGAATTCGAGAAGGACTTCTACCTGGCCATCCCGTTGCACAAGGGCCAGCTGTCGTGCCGTGAGGTCATGAATGGCGAGCGGCTGCTGCAACCTATCCGGGCCAACGAGCGCCTGACCATCGAGCATATCGATGGCCCGTACAGCGAAACGCCTTCGCTGAAGAACCTGATCCTGAGCCGGGGGCTGTGAGCATGATGCGCGCGTCCGAACACATTGCCCAATGGCTGGTGCAGCAGGGGGTCGAGCAGGTCTTCAGCGTTACCGGTGGTGGCGCCATGTTCCTCAACCAGGCGTTGGGTGGGCATGAGGGGCTGCGTTGCACGTTCATGCATCACGAACAGGCCTGTGCCATGGCGGCCGAAGGTTATGCGCGGATTACCGGCAAGCCTGCGGTGGTCATGCTGACCACGGGGCCTGGGTCCATCAATGCCCTCAATGGCGTCCATGGTGCATTCACCGATTCCATCCCGATGATCGTGATTTCGGGGCAGATCAAGCGCGAGACCTGTGTCTCCTTCCAGGATGTGCCAGGGTTGCGCCAGCTGGGTGATCAGGAGGGCCCGATCATCGCCATGGCCAGCCCGGTGTGCAAGTATGCCCAGCTGGTGCGCAGCGAGAAGGACCTGGAGGTCATGCTGCCGAAGGCTTATGCCGAAGCGGTAGGTGGCCGCCCTGGCCCGGTATGGCTGGATATTCCGCTGGATATCCAGCAATCCACGGCGCCAATCAGCATTGCGCCACCGGTATTGTCGCGCCCGGCGGCGGCGCAAGGGCTGCAGGCGGCCTGTGCTGATATTGCCCGTCGGCTGCTCGATTGCCACCGCCCGTTGCTCGTCGGCGGCACCGGGGTAAGGCTTGCTGGGGCGGTTGAGCGCGTACTCGCACTGGTCGAGCGCTACCGTTTGCCGCTGGCCACTGCCTGGACCCATGACCTGATCACTTCGGACCATCCGCTGTTCGCTGGCCGCCCAGGCACGATCGGTACCCGGGCCGGTAACTTCTGCCTGCAGGCAGCTGATTTCGTGCTGGTGCTGGGCTCGCGCCTGAACGTGCGCCAGACCAGCTACAACTGGCAGGCATTCGCCAGGAATGCGTGGGTTGCCCAGGTGGACATCGACCCGGCAGAGCTCGACAAGCCCACCGTCCGGCCGGACCTGGGCGTGGCTGCCGACCTGAATGATTTTCTCGAAGTGCTCGAGCAGGAGCTGGCGCGAATCAGCCTGCCGGACTTCGCCGATTGGGTGCAGTGGTGCCAACGCATCGGGCAGGCCTACCCGGCTTCGGCAGAACATCAGCAGAGCGCCGCTGGCCCGCTCAATCCTTATGTGATGGTCGAGCGCATTTTCGCCCAGCTGCGCCCGGACGATATCGTCGTCTGCGGCAACGCCTCCGCCTGTATCCTGCCCTTCCAGGTCGGCGCTTTGCAAAAAGGCCAACGCCTGTTCAGCAACTCAGGCGCCGCCTCCATGGGCTATGACCTGCCAGCGGCAATCGGCGCCGCCACCGCTGCCCGTAGCGAAGGGCGCCGGGTGATCTGCTTTGCCGGTGACGGCAGCCTGCAGATGAACATCCAGGAATTGCAGACGCTGAAAACCCTGGGCGCCAATGTCATCGTGGTTGTACTGAACAACCGCGGTTACCTGTCCATCTGGCAGACCCATGAAAACTTCTTCGGTCGGGTGATCGGTGCCACGCCGGAGTCGGGTGTGGAGTTCCCCGACTTCACGGCCGTCGCCCGCGCTTACGGCGTGCGTGCCGAATCGATCGCCGCGCAAGCCGACCTGGCCAGGTTCGATGAGCTGTTGAGCACGGATGGGCCGTTGCTGATCGACTTGCATGTCGACCCACGCCAGGAGTTCGCGCCGCGGATCAAGTCGCGGGTGGGTGCGGACGGTGCTTTCGTCACGCCAGAGCTGGACGACATGCACCCGTTCCTGGAGCCGGCGGCCCTGGAACGGATTCGCGGTGAAGCACTGGCCATACGCGCCAAAGCCCCGCGGAGCCAGGGCAATGGCTGAGCCGCGTTATCACTTTGCCGATTTCATTGCACTGCGCGAGCAGGCTGCGCGCTTGCCGAGCGTGCACCTGGAACCCGGCCAGGTCGTGTGGGTGTTCGGGGCCGGCAATTTCGGGCGCAGCCTGGCAACCGCCATGCAGAAACAAGGCGTTGTGGTTGCCGGTTTCGTTGAAACGCAGCCCCGCGTGGAGGCGGCGTGTGGATTGCCGGTGATGGACTGGCAGACGCTGGCGCAAGCGCATCCGGATGCGCAACTGGCGCTGGGTATCCTCAACCGCGATACACCCTATGAGCAGCTGTTGGAGATTGTCGCCGAGGCCGGTTTTGCACCGCCCTTGATGCCGTGGCAGCTGTACCAGCAGTTTTCCAGCGACCTGGGCTGGCGATTCTGGTTGAGCGCCAGCGCCTGCCTGCTCGAAGGGCTTGAGCGTGTCGGCGCCGTGGCGCAGCGCCTGGCGGATGAGCAAAGCCGGCAAATACTGTATCGGATGTGTGCCTTCCGCCTTGGGCTGGATATGCCGTATTCGCGCTTTCTGTCGGCTGAGAGCCATTACGTCAACACCCTGACGTTGCCGGCGCTGCAGGGCGCAGACATCACCTACGTGGATTGCGGCGCCTACGATGGCGACAGCTATGCCCAGCTGATCGAAGCGCCCGGGGTATCCTGCACGCGCGCCTTCCTGCTCGAGCCCGACCCGGACAATTTTGCTCGGCTCGTGCAGCGCGTGGCGCGCAACGGCGAGGGCGCCGTCTGCTTGCCGCTGGCAGCTGCCCAGGCCTACGCAATGCTCAGCTTCAATGCGGGCCAGGGTGAGGCCTGCTCCATCGGCACGGGCGCCGGCGAAAGCGTGATTGCTGCCGTTGCACTGGATCAGCTGCTACCCGATGTGTCGGTTGACGTGATCAAGCTCGACGTGGAAGGCGCGGAGGCACAGGTGCTGGCTGGCGCGCAGCAGCTGATTCGGCGTAGCCGGCCTGTGTTGATGGTCTCGCTCTACCATAACCCTCAGGATGTATGGCAATTGCCGGAGCTGTTGTTCGACTACTGCCCCAACTACAGCTTCTACATTCGACAGCATGCTGCCAACACCTTCGAAGCTGTCCTGTACGCAGTGCCCAGGTCATGAAGGTCCTGTTGACCGGCGGCACCGGGTTTTTTGGTCGCGCACTGTTGCGCCATTGGCAGGCAGCCGCCGCGGCGGGCTTGCCGGTGCCGCAGGTAACGGTGCTCAGCAGGCAGCCTGAGGCGTTTCTCGCGCGCTATCCGGGGTTCGCCCGGCTGCCTTGGCTGCGCCTGCACCAGGGTGATGTCATGGTGCCTTCGTCGTTGCCGGTAGCGGCGGGCTTCACCCATGTGCTCCATGCGGCGGCTGATTCCACCGCTGGCCCAAGCCTGAGCCCGCTGCAGCGCCATGCGCAGATTGTCGACGGTACCCGTCACCTGCTGGAGTATGCCGTTGCCGAGCGAATCGGGCGGTTTCTGCTCACCAGTTCCGGCGGGGTCTATGGCCCTCAGCCTGCACATATGGAGACGATCAGCGAGCACTACCACGGCATGCCGGACCCGCTGCAGGCGGCGCATGCCTACAGCGTCGCCAAGCGCTGCGCCGAACACCTCTGCGCGTTGTACCAGCAGCAATATGGTCTGCAGGTGGTGATTGCCCGCTGTTTCGCCTTCGTCGGGCGTGACCTGCCGTTGGATGTGCACTTTGCGATCGGAAACTTCATTCGCGATGCGCTGTGTGCTCCGGCCATCACGGTCAATGGCGATGGCACGCCGCTGCGCACGTACATGGACCAGCGCGACCTTGCGCACTGGCTCGAGGTGCTGTTGGGCAAAGGCGAGGCGGGGCAGGCCTACAACGTAGGTTCCGATCAGGTCGTGAGCATTGGCGAGCTCGCGCATCAGGTGCGCGACCTGCTTGCGCCGGGCAAGCCCGTGGTCATTGCCCGTTGCGCCGAGGCAGGGGGGAGTTTCCGTAACCGCTATGTGCCTGCGATCAGCAAGGCGTGCAACGAGCTAGGGCTGCGTCTGCGCTACAGCCTGGCAGAATCGATCCGTGAAACGGCCCAACACGCAGTCCTCTGAGGGGTGACGGCCGCCGCTGGCTGCCCCCTTACTCAATCAGTGCTTCAGGAAACCAGTCATGAACGATGTCAACGCCTCCTCGAATCAGCGCGACCGCGTGGCGCTGCAGTGCGTTTGCTGTGGTAATGAACAATTGCTCAGGTCGCCGGCTGTGCTCATGCCGTTCGTTTCCCACAGGGCCCTGGGCTGGGCGCCTGCGCAGATCGACGCGGGCTGGGGCCTGGCGACGATTCCCCAGGGCATGGCCTATTGCGTGTGCAATACCTTGCATTGCGTGCAGTGCCAGTTTCTGTTCCTGGATATCCGCTTCAGTGATCGCGAAATGGCCCGACTGTACGATGGCTATTACGGTGAGGCATACGAGGACCTTCGCGAGCACTATGAGCCCGGCTTTCGTGAGCGCAACCAGACCCTCAAGGCGCCAAGCCGCCTGATCGATATCACCACCTCGTACATCCTGCAGTACATCAGGCCGACGTCCGTTCTGGACTGGGGTGGAGGAGACGGAACCAACACCCCGTTCAAGGGCGAGGCCGGCCAGGTGGATGTGTTCGATATCGACAGGAAGGCTACCGTGGCAGGCACCCGCAGTGTTTCCAGCGAGGACGTGCGAGCCTGCGCGTATGACCTCATTGTCAGCCGCCATGTGCTGGAGCATGTCCCCTACCCGTCGGACACCCTCGGCGCCATACGCCAGTGCATGGGTAATGACACGCTGCTGTACGTCGAGCTGCCGCATGAGGCACTGATGGTCGACAATCCCGGGCTGACGGCAGAGCAGAAGCGGCACTGGCACGAGCACATCAACTTTTTCTCCGCGACCGCGCTGCACAGCTTGTTCAGCTCATGTGGGTTCACGGTGCTGGATATCACCAGTACGGCCATTCCCGATGATCGTAATCTGGGTTCGTCCTCGCGGATTTTTCAGGCCATGGTCAAGAAAGCGGCGCGCTGACAGGGGGGAGGGCGTTGCGGCGTGCGCAGCTTTGGTCGTATAACCGTGACTTGGCAGTCGAAACGTGCATCTCTAATCTATCGAGCATGCGGCCGTCACGCCCAGGGGGGTTAACGCCTGGGCCATACGCTATTGAACCGCAGTATCCGCCATGTCTACCGGGAAGCCACAATGATTGGCATTAAAAGCATCGCCAGTTACGTACCAGTGGGGGGTGTCGATAACTACGCCCAGGGTGCGAAATTCGGCAAAGACCAAGAATTCATCTTCGGCAAGATCGGTTCGACCTTCTTGCCGCGCAAGGAAGACGCCCAGGAAACCTCCGACCTGTGTGTCGAGGCTGTCAGGAACCTGTTCGCTGCCAATCCGTCGCTGGACCCGGCATCCATCGATGCCGTGATCGTTGTCACCCAGAATGGTGACGCCGAAGGCCTGCCGCACACCGCTGCGATCGTTCAGCACAAGCTCGGCCTGCCGACGGCGATTGCCGCCTTCGATATCTCGCTGGGCTGCTCGGGCTACGTATACGGCCTGTATGCGATGAAAGGCTTCATGGAGGCCGCGGGCCTCAAGAATGGCCTGTTGATCACCGCCGATCCGTATTCGAAGATCGTCGACCC
The DNA here is from genome assembly GCF_021602585.1 of Pseudomonas faucium. Classification (GTDB taxonomy): domain Bacteria; phylum Pseudomonadota; class Gammaproteobacteria; order Pseudomonadales; family Pseudomonadaceae; genus Aquipseudomonas; species Aquipseudomonas faucium. The sequence goes on along the minus strand of NZ_BQIP01000004.1, from coordinate 260,152 downwards.
CGAAGATCGCAACACCACCATGCTGTTCGGCGACGCCGCCACCGCCACCTGGATGGGCGAGGATGCCAACTGGCAGTTGGGCAAGTCGCTGTTCGGCAGCGACGGAGCGGGTGCCGAACACCTGCGCACCACCGATGGCAAGTTCTTCATGAACGGCCGTCAGGTCTACAACTTCGCCCTGGTCAAGGTGCCTGCGCACCTGCATCAGCTGCTCGAAGCCAGCGGCCTGCAGGCCGGTGACATCGACCTGTACTGCCTGCACCAGGGCAGCGCGGCCATCGTCGATGCAGTGTCGGCGCGCTTCGTCGAGGGCGAGCACAAGCAAAAGTTCGTCAAGGACATGGTCGAGACCGGCAACACCGTGTCGTCGAGCATTCCGCTGCTGCTGGAAAAGCACGTGCTCGGCTCGCAGCACAAGCGTATCGCCTTGAGTGGTTTCGGTGTGGGCCTGTCCTGGGGTTCGGCCATCATCGAGCGGCGCGACTGACCGTTCGTCACTGCGCTAGACGCCGCCGCTGCCAGGCGGCGTTTTTGTTTCTACCCTGATGGTTGTTTGCGCCTGAAATCTGGCGTCAACTCCTTGATTTCATTGGGCTGGCATCATGCCAGTAAATTTTTTTGAAAATCCCCTAAAGCAACCCGCCCTGACGACGATAACTATTACGAAGGTTCTCTGTGCCACACCCGGCGAATTGCCAAGGCCGGAAGCCGTAGTACCCAATCCAACGAGGAATTCGTCATGGCTTTGACCGTCAACACCAACACCACCTCTCTGGGCGTTCAGAAAAACCTGAACCGTGCTTCCGATGCACTGAGCACCTCGATGACCCGTCTGTCCTCCGGCCTGAAAATCAACAGCGCCAAAGACGACGCAGCCGGCCTGCAGATCGCTACCCGCATGACCTCGCAGATCCGTGGTCAGACCATGGCTATCAAGAACGCCAACGACGCTATCTCCATCGCCCAGACCGCTGAAGGCGCGATGCAAGAGCAGACCAACATCCTGCAGCGTATGCGTGAACTGGCTGTTCAGTCGCGAAACGACAACAACAGCGAAGACGACCGCGCCGCACTGGACAAAGAGTTCCAGTCGATGCTGAAGGAAATCGACCGTATCGCCGGTTCCACTCAGCTCAACGGCAAGAACCTGCTGGACGGTACCGCTGGCGACATGACCTTCCAGGTCGGCTCGAACACCGGTAGCGACAACCAGATCACCATCAGCCTGAGCGACGCCCTGAGCACCGCCGGTGCCCTGAGCGGCCTGTCCAGCCAGAGCATCACCGGTGCCGACAGCTCCTCGGCCGAAGCCACCTTCACCGCCGCCATGAGCGCTATCGATGACGCCCTGAACGCCATCAACAGCACCCGTGCCGACCTGGGTGCCGTGCAGAACCGTCTGACCAGCACCATCAACAACCTGCAGAACATCAACGAGAACGCCGAGGCCGCTCGTGGCCGCGTTCAGGACACCGACTTCGCTGCTGAAACTGCCCAGCTGACCAAGCAGCAGACCCTGCAGCAAGCTTCCACTTCGGTTCTGGCCCAGGCCAACCAGCTGCCATCCGCCGTACTGAAACTGCTTCAGTAATCGTTGATGGCAATCGGCGGGGGAGTGCATGATAAGGCACTTCCCCGCCTTTTCGTTACGAGGTGGTAGACATGGACATGAGCGTCAAGCTGAATCTGTCCTACCCGGCCGTTCGACCGGCCGAGCAGGTTGGTGACAAGGCCGTTGCCCGGTCGGCGGATGCGCCTCGCGGCAATGCTGATACGCTGGAACCCAAAGCAGTGACGGCTGCCGAAAAAAGCAGCGATGCCGAAAAGGTGAAAAACGCCGTTTCGGAAATTGAAAAGTTTCTCAGCTCGACCCGGCGCAACCTGCAGTTCTCGACGGACGAAGAGTCCGGCAAGATCGTGGTCAAGGTCATCGCCAGCGAAACGGGCGAGTTGATTCGCCAATTGCCTTCTGAAGAGGCGTTGCGAATCGCTCATAGCCTGCATGATGTGAACAGTCTTTTGTTCGACGCCAAGGTGTAATGGGCGGCGAAGTTTTCAAGCGGGATCGATGTCTGTCTTGCAGGAGCAGGATGTGACGTTCCAGAAAGAGGGATAACCGTATGGCGAGCACACTGGTATCTAGTATCGGCCAAGGTACAGGTCTGAACATCACCGACATGGTCAGCGCATTGGTCAATGCCGACACTGCAGCCAAAAAGGCGCAGATTACCCGGCAGACCAGCAACAACAGCGCGATGATTTCTGGTGTGGGCTCGCTGCGCAGTGCCCTCACGGCGTTCCAGGACGCCATGAAGAAGCTCAACGACAAGACCGCCCCGGCCTTCAACGCCTTTTCGGCGAAATCGGCCAACGAGGCGGTGGTCAAGGTGACTGCCACCAACTCGGCGGTGGCGGGCAGCTACGATATCGTGGTCAACCAGCTGGCCACCGGTTCCAAGGTGGCCAGTGCGCCGTTGAGCGGTGGTGCAGGGTCTGCAATTACCGCAGGCAAGATGACCATCGAGCAAAATGGCAACAAATACGAAATCGATGTCGCCGACGGCTCCACGCTGCAGACCGTTCGCGACCAGATCAACAAGCAATTGAGCGTTCAGGGTATCTCCGCCAACATCGTCAATGGCGAAGGTGGTGCGCGCCTGGTGCTGAGTTCGACCACCACCGGTGCCGGCTCCGACCTCAAGGTCAGTGGCATTGCCGAGTTGGAAATCGACGGCACGGCGAAGATGAGCGATACCGGCGGGGGTTACATCACCGGCCTCGCGCAGAACAGCGAGCTGACCATCGATGGCCTGACGGTAAAAAGCACCAAGAACACCATCAGCGACGCGATCAGCGGTATTACCCTGGAGCTCACCGGCGTCAGTGCCAAGCCCGGTGCGACGGGCACGCCGAGCACTGTGACGGTTGCGCAGGACAACGATGGCCTGAAGAAAAACGTTCAGTCGTTCGTCGACGCCTACAACACGCTGCAAAAGACCATCACGGCACTGACCACCAGCACCCGTGACGCGGATGACAACCTGTCGCTTGGCCCGCTGAGCAACGACCCGACCACCCGTTCGCTGGTCAACGACATCCGCAAGGTGCTTTCCGAGGTGGGCTCGGGCGATCAGCTGACCACGCTGAGCCAGCTGGGCATCAATACCACCAAGGACGGCACCCTGGAATTCAACGCCACCAAGTTCACCTCGGCGATGAATGACAAGAAGCTGGGTTCTCAGGTGCAGGAGCTGTTCACCGGCAGCAACGGCATCATCGAGCGCATGAACAAGGCGATCGATCCGTACAACTCGGCGGACGGCAGCCTGGCCACGCGCAAGGCCAACCTCGACAAGGTTGCCAAGAACCTGTCGGACCAACAGTTGGCCCTGGACCGTCGTACCGAGGCGCTGACCGAGTCGCTGACCAAGAAATACGTCGCGATGGACACCATGGTCGCCAAGCTCAATGCCCAGGCCAGCCAGATCAAATCGGTCTTCGATGCGCTCAACGCCCAAGCCAAGAACTCCTGATCGAGCGTGAGTGGCAAAAGCCCGGCTGCGTCCAATGCGACGCGCCGGGCTTTTTGTTTTGATCCCTAAAGTTTTTTGACGTACCGGCGATACACAGGGTACAAGCAACCTTTTCGCTGCAACGAGGTAGATCCATGAACCCGATGTTGGCCCTTCGGCAGTACCAGAAAGTCAATGGCGTGGCCCAGACGTCCGAGGCCAGTCCGCACCGTCTGGTACAGATGCTCATGCAGGGCGGTCTTGATCGTATGGCTCAGGCCAAGGGCGCCATTGCGCGCAAGGACGTCGCCCAGAGGGGGATCCTCATCGGCAAGGCCATCGACATCATCGGTGGCCTGCGCGAAGGCCTGGACCTGGAAAACCACGCCGACAGCCTGGCCGAGCTGGACAGCCTGTACACCTACATGAGCCGCCGCCTGGTCGAAGCCAACGTGAAGAGCGACCCCGCCATCATCGACGAAGTGGCGCGCCTGCTGATCACCGTGAAAGAAGGTTGGGATGCGATCGGCGACCCGTCGGCGGCTTCCTGATCAAGGAGGATGACATGACCGAGGTAATCGCCCGAATCGAACAGACCCGCGAGTTGCTGCTGGCCGCCCTGGCCAGCCGCGACTGGGATGCGGTCGGTGAACTCGACCTGCAATGCCGCCTGCGCATTGACGATGTGCTGACCGAGGCACAGGGCAACGAGGCCGACGTGCGCGACAGCCTGGAGCAGCTTCTGCTCGTCTACCGCCAATTAATTGATGTTGCAAGTGGCGAGCGTCAATCAATAGTCGACGAGATGATGCAAATCCGTCAGGCGAAAAACGCGGCTAAGGTATACCATCTGTTCACGTGATCCACAGATGGGCAAAAAGCCGTCCGCCATTAATTTGACTGTATGCGTTTTTTTGACTTTACTAGTGGCTGTTTTCGAATTTCAGACGTCCGAACACTGACCATTCAGTCGGAATGATGTCGCGCATGCCTTCGGGCGCCGATATGACTAGGGAAGTTGCTATTGCATGTGGCGTGAAACCAAGATTCTTCTGATCGATGACGACAGCGCCCGCCGCCGCGACTTGGCGGTGGTACTGAACTTTCTCGGGGAAGAGAACCTATCGTGCTCCAGCCAGGACTGGCAGCAGGTAGTCGAATCGTTGTCTTCCAGTCGCGAAGTGCTCTGCGTGCTGATCGGTGCCGTCAATGCTCCAGCCGGAGTGCTTGGGCTGCTTAAGACCGTGGCAGGGTGGGATGAGTTCCTTCCGGTGCTGCTGATTGGTGAAATTTCTTCTGCGGACTACCCCGAAGAGCTTCGCCGCCGGGTGCTGTCCAACCTGGAAATGCCGCCCAGCTACAGCCAGCTGCTCGACTCGCTGCACCGTGCCCAGGTCTACCGCGAGATGTACGACCAGGCCCGCGAGCGCGGCCGCCAGCGCGAGCCCAACCTGTTCCGCAGCCTGGTCGGCACCAGCCGTGCCATCCAGCATGTGCGCCAGATGATGCAGCAGGTGGCCGATACCGACGCCAGCGTGCTGATCCTCGGTGAGTCCGGCACCGGCAAGGAGGTGGTGGCGCGCAACCTGCACTACCACTCCAAGCGCCGCGAAGCGCCGTTCGTGCCGGTCAACTGCGGGGCGATTCCGGCCGAGCTGCTGGAAAGCGAACTGTTCGGCCATGAAAAGGGCGCCTTCACCGGGGCCATCACCAGCCGTGCCGGGCGTTTCGAGCTGGCCAACGGCGGCACCTTGTTCCTCGACGAGATCGGCGACATGCCGCTGCCGATGCAGGTCAAGCTCTTGCGCGTGCTGCAGGAACGTACCTTCGAGCGGGTGGGCAGCAACAAGACCCAGAGCATCGATGTACGCATCATTGCCGCGACCCACAAGAACCTCGAGAGCATGATCGAGGAAGGCACCTTCCGCGAAGACCTGTACTACCGCCTCAACGTGTTCCCCATCGAGATGGCGCCGTTGCGTGAGCGCGTGGAAGACATCCCGCTGCTGATGAACGAGCTGATCTCGCGCATGGAGCACGAGAAACGTGGCTCGATCCGCTTCAACTCCGCAGCCATCATGTCGCTGTGCCGCCATGGCTGGCCGGGCAACGTCCGCGAGCTGGCCAACCTGGTCGAGCGCATGGCCATCATGCACCCCTACGGGGTGATCGGTGTGTCGGAGCTGCCGAAGAAATTCCGCTACATCGACGACGAGGACGAGCAGCTGGTCGACAGCCTGCGCAGCGACCTCGAAGAGCGCGTGGCGATCAACGGCCATGCGCCGAACTTCGCCAACCACGCCATGCTGCCGCCGGAAGGGCTGGACCTCAAGGACTACCTGGGCAGCCTGGAGCAGGGTTTGATCCAGCAGGCGCTGGACGATGCCAACGGGATCGTGGCGCGTGCGGCCGAGCGCTTGCGCATTCGCCGCACCACCTTGGTGGAGAAGATGCGCAAGTACGGCATGAGCCGCCAAGGCGGCGAGGACCAGGCCGAAGATTGATTTGGCCTGTACCGGCCCTATCGCCGGCAAGCGGCTCCCACGGGTGGGAGCCGGCTTGCCGGCGATAGGGCTGGGCCTGTAAAAACCCAAAACCCCCATCCCCGGCACGGCTATTGCTACACCGCTGGCACCACACCGTTTTTATGACGGTCAGCCACGCGAGAGAGCACGATGCCCCAGGCCGCCCACCATTCCCGAGCCCTTGATCTGCAGGGGCGTACCCCGGTCGAACAGGAGAGTCGAGAGGGGCTGGAGCAGGCGTTCGCCCTGTTCAACCAGGTTTCCTCCCAGCTCAACCAGTCCTACAGCATGCTCGAAGCCCGCGTCAGCGAGCTCAAGGGCGAGCTGGCGGTGGTCGGCGCCCAGCGCATGGCCGAGCTGAACGAGAAGGAGCGCCTGGCCAACCGCCTGCAGAACCTGCTCGACCTGCTGCCCGGTGGGGTGGTGGTGATCGATGACCAGGGCCTGGTGCGTGAAGCCAACCCCGCAGCCTGCGAGCTGCTTGGCGAGCCCTTGCTGGGGCAGCTCTGGCGCCAGGTGATCGGCCGCTGCTTCGCCCCGCGCAAGGACGACGGCCACGAAGTGTCGCTGCGTGACGGCCGCCGCCTGTCCATCGCCACGCGTTCGCTGGACGCCGAGCCCGGCCAGCTGGTGCTGCTCAACGACCTGACTGAAACCCGTCGCCTGCAAGACCAGCTGGCGCGCCACGAACGGCTGTCTTCGCTGGGCCGCATGGTGGCGTCGCTGGCCCACCAGATCCGCACGCCGTTGTCGGCGGCCATGCTCTACGCCAGCCACCTGGCCGATGGCGAGCGCGAGCTCGCGCCAGAGACCCGTCAGCGTTTTGCCGGCAGCCTCAAGGAGCGCCTGCACGAGCTCGAGCACCAGGTGCGCGACATGCTGGTGTTCGCCCGCGGCGAGCTGCCGATGACCGACCGGCTGACCCCAAAAGCCCTGTTCCAGGCCCTGCAGCACGCGGCCCAGGCCCATGTGCAGGGGCATGCCGTGCGCTGGCAGTGCGACACCCACCTGGGCGAGCTGCTGTGCAACCGCGATACCCTGGTCGGCGCCTTGCTCAATCTGATCGAAAATGCCCTGCAGGCCAGCGAAAGCCCGGCGCGGCTCAAGGTGCACCTGTTCCGCCGCCAGCACAGCCTGCACCTGTGCATCAGCGATGCCGGCAGCGGCATTGCGCCAGAGCTGCTTGGGCGCCTGGGCGAGCCGTTCCTCACCACCAAGGCCACCGGCACCGGGCTCGGGCTGGCCGTGGTCAAGGCCGTGGTGCGTGCGCACCAGGGCAGTCTGCAACTGCGCTCCAGGGTCGGCCGCGGCACCTGCGTGAAGGTGGTGCTGCCACTGATCGACGGCCAGCCGGCGGAGGGCCTGTGATGCCCATCAAGGTGCTGCTGGTCGAAGACGACCGCGCCTTGCGCCAGGCGCTGGGCGACACCCTGGAGATCGGTGGCTTCGCCTACAAGGCCGTAGGCAGTGCCGAGGAGGCGCTGCAGGCGGTGGCGGGCGAGGCGTTCAGCCTGGTGGTCAGCGATGTGAACATGCCGGGCATGGACGGCCACCAGCTGCTGGCGCAATTGCGCCGCCATTACCCGCAGCTGCCGGTGCTGCTGATGACCGCCCACGCAGCCGTGGAGCGTGCCGTCGAGGCCATGCGCCAGGGTGCGGCGGACTACCTGGTCAAGCCGTTCGAACCCAAGGCGCTGCTGAGCCTGCTCGAGCGCCATGCCGCGGGGCGCCTTGGCGCAGATGAAGGGCCAGTGGCCAACGAGGCCGCCAGCCGGCAACTGCTGGAGCTGGCCGCGCGGGTGGCGCGCAGCGATTCCACGGTGCTCATTTCCGGCGAGTCGGGTACCGGCAAGGAAGTGCTGGCGCGCTACATCCACCAGCAGTCGCCGCGTGCGGCCCAGCCGTTCGTGGCGATCAACTGCGCGGCGATCCCCGACAACATGCTCGAAGCCACCTTGTTCGGCCATGAAAAGGGCGCCTTCACCGGCGCCATCGCTGCCCAGGCCGGCAAGTTCGAGCAGGCCGAAGGCGGCACCTTGCTGCTCGACGAAATCTCCGAGATGCCCCTGGGCCTGCAGGCCAAGTTGCTGCGCGTGCTGCAGGAGCGTGAAGTGGAGCGGGTCGGCGGGCGCAAGCCGATTGCCCTGGACATCCGCGTGCTGGCCACCAGCAACCGCGACATGGCCGGCGAAGTGGCGGCCGGGCGCTTCCGTGAAGACCTGTTCTATCGCTTGTCGGTGTTCCCCCTGGCCTGGCAACCGCTGCGCGAGCGCGCCGGCGACATCCTGCCGCTGGCCGAGCGCCTGCTGGCGCGGCACGTGGCGAAGATGAAGCATGCGCCGGTGCGCCTGTCGGCCGAGGCCCGCGCCTGCCTGCAAGCGCACAGCTGGCCGGGCAACGTGCGCGAGCTGGACAACGCCTTGCAGCGGGCGCTGATCCTGCAGCAGGGCGGGGTGATCGAAGCGGCGGATTTCTGTCTGGCAGGCGCCATTCCCTTGTCGGCTGCGGCGCAGGCCACTATTGCGCCAGTATCCGAGCCGGCCCCGGCGGACGCCGGTGGCCTGGGCGACGACATGCGTCGTCACGAATTCCAGATGATCATCGACACCCTACGCGCCGAACGCGGTCGCCGCAAGGAGGCTGCCGAACGGCTCGGCATCAGCCCGCGCACCCTGCGCTACAAGCTGGCGCAGATGCGTGATGCCGGCCTGGACGTGGAAGCCAGCCTGTACGGCTGATCGCGCCATTTCAAAGATCGTCGAGCGGGCTGGCACTCTTGTTGCTAGTTCTGGGCTATCCGCCGCATGAGTGTCAAAAAAATGCGGCCGCCGGAGAGAGAAGTTCATGAGCCAAGGTGTTGAATTCAATCGTCTGATGTTGGACATGCGTGCCATGCAGGCAGAAGCCATGTCCGCGCCCAAGGCCACTGCCGCGCCTGAGCTGGCGCCGGGGCAGAGCAGCTTTGCCGACATGCTCGGCCAGGCCATCGGCAAGGTGCATGAGACCCAGCAGGCGTCGACCCAGCTGGCCAATGCCTTCGAAATCGGCAAGAGCGGCGTCGACCTGACCGACGTGATGATCGCTTCGCAGAAAGCCAGCGTGTCCATGCAGGCGTTGACCCAGGTACGCAACAAGCTGGTCCAGGCGTACCAGGACATCATGCAGATGCCGGTTTGAGGACGGAAGTGAGTCATGGCTGAAGCAGTCGTCGAAAACGCCCCCGCCAAGAGCGGTTCGCCCGCGAGCAAGCCGCCGCTGTTCGGCATGGCGTTTCTGGAAAACATCTCGCAGATGCCCATGCTGCGCCAGGTTGGCCTGCTGGTCGGGCTGGCGGCGAGCGTGGCGATCGGCTTCGCCGTGGTGCTGTGGTCGCAGCAGCCGGATTACCGCCCGCTGTATGGCAGCCTGGCCGGCATGGACACCAAGCAGGTCATGGATACCCTGGCCGCTGCCGACATCCCCTACAACGTCGAGCCCAACTCCGGGGCTCTGCTGGTCAAGGCCGACGACCTCTCCCGTGCGCGCCTGAAACTGGCAGCCGCCGGCGTGGCGCCCAGCGATGGCAACGTCGGTTTCGAACTGCTCGACAAGGAGCAGGGGCTGGGCACCAGCCAGTTCATGGAAGCCACCCGCTACCGCCGCAGCCTCGAAGGCGAGCTGGCGCGCACCGTGTCCAGCCTGAACAACGTCAAGGCTGCCCGCGTGCACCTGGCGATCCCGAAAAGCTCGGTGTTCGTGCGCGACGAGCGCAAGCCCAGCGCCTCGGTGCTGGTCGAGCTGTACCCGGGGCGTTCGCTGGAAGCCGGCCAGGTGATGGCCATCGTCAACCTGGTCGCCACCAGTGTGCCGGAGCTGGACAAGTCGCAGGTCACCGTGGTCGACCAGAAGGGCAACCTGCTCTCCGAGCAGCTGCAGGACACCGCCTTGACCATGGCCGGCAAGCAGTACGACTACAGCCGCCGCATGGAAGGCATGCTCACCCAGCGCGTGCACAACATCCTGCAGCCGGTGCTGGGCAACGACCGCTACAAGGCCGAAGTGTCGGCTGACCTTGACTTCAGCGCGGTCGAATCGACCTCCGAGCAGTTCAACCCGGACCAACCCGCGCTGCGCAGCGAGCAGTCGGTCAACGAGCAGCGCGCCAGCAGCCAGGGCCCGCAAGGCGTGCCGGGTGCCCTGAGCAACCAGCCACCAGGCCCGGCCTCGGCGCCGCAGACCACCGCGGGCGCCCCGGGCGCCGCCGCCGCGATCCAGCCTGGCCAGCCTTTGGTGGACGCCAACGGCCAGCAGGTCATGGACCCGGCCACCGGCCAACCGATGCTCGCGCCGTACCCTTCGGACAAGCGCCAGCAGACCACCAAGAACTTCGAGCTGGACCGCTCCATCAGCCACACCCGCCAGCAGCAGGGGCGCCTGACCCGCCTGTCGGTGGCAGTGGTGGTCGATGACCAGGTCAAGGTCGACGCCAACGGCGAAACCACCCGTGCGCCGTGGGGCGCCGAAGACCTGGCGCGCTTCACCCGCCTGGTGCAGGACGCGGTGGGCTTCGATGCCAGCCGTGGCGACAGCGTGACGGTGATGAACGTGCCGTTCGCCGCCGACCGCGGCGAGGTGATCGCCGACATCGCCTTCTACCAGCAGCCATGGTTCTGGGACATCGTCAAGCAAGTGCTGGGCGTGCTGTTCATCCTGGTGCTGGTGTTCGGCGTGCTGCGCCCGGTACTCAACAACATCACTGGCGGCGGCAAGCATGCTGCCACGGACAGCGACATGGAGCTGGGCGGCATGATCGGTCTGGATGGCGAACTGGCCAACGACCGCGTCAGCCTGGGTGGCCCGACAAGCATTCTGTTGCCAAGCCCGAGCGAGGGTTACGAGGCGCAGCTCAACGCAATCAAAGGCCTGGTGGCCGAAGACCCGGGCCGCGTGGCCCAGGTCGTGAAAGAGTGGATCAACGCCGATGAGTGACAATCGAGCCATTACCGCCAAGCTCAGCCGGGTCGACAAGGCAGCCATCCTGCTGCTGTCGCTCGGCGAGACCGATGCTGCGCAAGTGCTGCGACACATGGGCCCCAAGGAAGTGCAGCGGGTCGGTGTGGCCATGGCGCAGATGGGCAACGTGCACCGCGAGCAGGTCGAGCAGGTGATGAGCGAGTTCGTCGAGATCGTCGGCGACCAGACCAGCCTGGGCGTGGGCTCCGATGGCTACATCCGCAAGATGCTCAACCAGGCCCTGGGCGAAGACAAGGCCAACGGCCTGATCGACCGCATCCTGCTCGGTGGCAACACCAGCGGCCTGGACAGCCTCAAGTGGATGGAGCCGCGTGCGGTGGCCGACGTGATCCGCTACGAGCATCCGCAGATCCAGGCCATCGTGGTCGCCTACCTGGACCCTGACCAGGCCGGCGAAGTGCTGAGCAACTTCGACCACAAGGTACGCCTGGACATCATCCTGCGCGTGTCGTCGCTCAATACCGTGCAGCCGGCGGCGCTCAAGGAGCTGAACCAGATTCTCGAGAAGCAGTTCTCGGGCAACTCCAATGCCGCGCGCACCACCCTGGGCGGCATCAAGCGCGCCGCCGACATCATGAACTTCCTCGACAGCTCCGTGGAAGGTGCACTGATGGACTCGATCCGCGAGATCGACAACGACCTGTCGGAGCAGATCGAAGACTTGATGTTCGTCTTCAACAACCTGGCCGATGTCGACGACCGCGGCATCCAGGCGCTGCTGCGCGAGGTGTCCTCCGATGTGCTGGTGGTGTCGCTCAAGGGCGCCGACGAGCGGGTCAAGGACAAGATCTTCAAGAACATGTCCAAGCGTGCCTCGGAACTGCTGCGCGACGACCTGGAAGCCAAGGGGCCGGTGCGCGTCAGCGACGTCGAGACCGCGCAGAAGGAAATCCTCACCATCGCCCGGCGCATGGCCGAGGCCGGCGAGATCGTGCTCGGCGGCAAAGGCGCCGAGGAAATGATCTGATCCACAGGTCCTCTGTAGGAGCGGCCTTGTGTCGCGAAAGGGCTGCGAAGCGGCCCCAGGATTCTGGATTCTGGATTCAGGATTTCAGTGTTGTTGCATAAATTGCTGGGGCTGCTGTGCAGCCCTTTCGCGACACAAGGCCGCTCCTACAGGGGGCGCATTGGTCGAACAGGGTTTTTGAGTACCTGAGAACATGCCCACCAAAGAATCCCACCCCAGTGACCTGATCCGCGCCCGCGACCTCGTGGGCGTCGACGTCTGGGCGTTGCCCAGCTTTGACCCGGAGCCTGCACCTGAGGCGGAACCGGAACCGGAAGTGGTCGAGGAAGAAGTCGAGGAAGTGCCGCTGGAGGAAGTCCAGCCGCTGACCCTCGAAGAACTCGAAGCGATCCGCCAGGAGGCCTACAATGAAGGCTTCGCCACCGGCGAGCGCGAAGGTTTTCACAGCACCCAGCTGAAGGTGCGCCAAGAGGCCGAGGAAGCGCTCAATGCCAAGCTGGCCAACCTTGAGCAACTGATGGAGCACCTGCTCGAGCCCATCGCCGAGCAGGACACGCAGATCGAAAAGACCATGGTGCACCTGGTGGCGCACATGGCCCGCCAGGTCATCGGCCGCGAACTGCGCAGCGACTCCAGCCAGATCACCCAGGTGCTGCGCGAAGCCTTGAAGCTGCTGCCCATGGGCGCCGACAACATTCGCATCCACCTCAACCCCCAGGACTTCGAGCTGGCCAAGGCCCTGCGCGAGCGGCACGAGGAGAGCTGGAAGCTGCTCGAGGACGATGCCCTGCTGCCCGGTGGTTGCCGGATCGAGACCTTGCACAGCCGCATCGACGCGACCATGGAAACGCGCATCGAGAAGGCCGTGGCGCAGCTGTTCGACCAGCTGCACGACCACGCCCTGCACCCGGCGGCGCCGGATGTGTCGGTCGAGATAGGCGCCAGCGATGCGCCTTGACCGCACCAGCTTCGGCAAGCGCCTGAGCGGCTACGCCGAAGCCATCGAGCTGCCGGCGCAGCCCGTGGTCGAAGGCCGCCTGCTGCGCATGGTCGGCCTCACCCTCGAGGCCGAAGGCCTGCGCGCCGCGGTCGGCGGGCGCTGCCTGGTGATCAACGACGACAGCTACCACCCGGTGCAGGTCGAAGCCGAGGTCATGGGCTTTTCCGGCAACAAGGTGTTCCTCATGCCGGTCGGCAGCATCGCCGGCATCGCCCCGGGCGCGCGGGTGGTGCCGCTGGACGACAGCGGCCGCCTGCCCATGGGCATGAGCATGCTCGGCCGGGTGCTCGACGGCGCCGGCCGCGCGCTGGACGGCAAGGGCGGGATGAAGGCCGAAGACTGGGTGCCGATGGATGGCCCGATCATCAACCCGCTCAACCGCGACCCGATCAGCCAGCCGTTGGACGTGGGCATCCGCAGCATCAATGGCCTGCTGACCGTCGGGCGCGGGCAGCGCCTGGGCCTGTTCGCCGGTACCGGCGTGGGTAAATCGGTGCTGCTGGGCATGATGACGCGCTTCACCGAGGCCGAGATCATCGTGGTCGGGCTGATTGGCGAGCGGGGCCGCGAGGTCAAGGAATTCATCGAGCACATCCTCGGCGAAGAGGGCCTCAAGCGCTCGGTGGTGGTCGCATCCCCCGCCGACGATGCGCCGCTGATGCGCCTGCGTGCGGCCATGTACTGCACGCGCATCGCCGAATATTTTCGCGACAAGGGCAAGAATGTCCTGTTGCTGATGGACTCGCTGACCCGCTTTGCCCAGGCCCAGCGCGAAATCGCCCTGGCCATCGGCGAGCCGCCGGCGACGCGTGGCTACCCGCCGTCGGTGTTCGCCAAGCTGCCCAAGCTGGTGGAGCGTGCCGGCAACGGCGAACCTGGGGGTGGCTCGATCACTGCGTTCTATACCGTGTTGTCCGAAGGCGACGACCAGCAGGACCCGATCGCCGACTCGGCGCGTGGCGTGCTCGACGGCCACTTCGTGCTGTCCCGGCGGCTGGCCGAGGAAGGCCACTACCCGGCCATCGATATCGAGGCCTCGATCAGCCGGGTCATGCCGCAAGTGGTCGATGCCGACCACCTGCGCCAGGCGCAGAAATTCAAGCAGTTGTGGTCGCGCCTGTCGCAAAGCCGCGACCTGATCAGCGTCGGCGCCTATGTCGCCGGCGGCGATCCGGAAACCGACCTGGCCATCGCCCTGCAGCCCAAGCTCGTGGACTTCCTGCGCCAGGGGCTGGACGAGAATGTCGGCATGGCCCAGAGCCGCCAGCAACTGGGGTCGATCTTCATGCCCCCGGGCAATGGTTGAGTAGCCCATGAGCATGCCCAGCCGTGCCGCGCGCCTGGCGCCGGTGGTGACCATGGCCGAGGAGGCCGAGCGCAAGGCTGCCCAGCGCCTGGGGCACTTCCAGCAGCTGGTGGCCCAGGCCCAGGCCAAACTGGGCGAGCTCGAGTCGTTTCGCGAGGGTTACCAGGCGCAGTGGATCGAGCGCGGTGGGCAGGGTGTCGATGGCAGCTGGCTGCTCAACTACCAGCGCTTTCTGGCTCAGCTCGAAACGGCGATGACCCAGCAGCGCCAGAGCCTGCTCTGGCACCAGAACAACCTGAAGAACGCCCGTGGTACCTGGCAGCAGGCGTATGCACGGGTCGAAGGGCTGCGCAAGCTGGTACAGCGGTACATGGACGAAGCGCGGCGGGCCGAAGACAAGCGCGAGCAGCGGTTGCTCGATGAACTGTCCCAGCGGCTGCCCCGGCAGGGGCATCTGTAACCTGCGGCGGCCCTATCGCCGGCAAGCCGGCTCCCACAGGAGCCGTGCCAGTGCCCTACCTGTGGGAGCCGGCTTGCCGGCGATAGGGCCGCATCAGGCATCCCCGGTTTGCCACTACCGCTAGCGCCTGCTAAACCTTGAAGAGTTGCATTCGCCATCATCGAAGGAATCGCTAGCATGGCAGTCGAGACCGATTTTTCGCAGGACGGGAAAAAACTCACGATCAAGGTCAAGGGGCGCTTCGATTTCGGCGAGCATCAGGAATTTCGCAATGCCTACGAGCGCCAGGATAAGCAGCCCGACGCGTTCGTGGTCGACCTGAAGGACACCACCTACCTGGACAGCTCCGCGCTCGGCATGCTGCTGTTGCTGCGCGATCATGCGGGCGGCGACGCCGCGGATGTGCGGGTGGTGCATGCCAGCTCCGACGTGCGCAAGATCCTGGCCATCTCCAATTTCGAAAAACTGTTTGACATCAGTTGAACGCCCAGATGCCTCCCGAACAGGCGTTGACCGTGCTGGTGGCCGAAGATGGCGCCACCGACCGCCTGTTGCTGGCGCAGATCGTCCGGCGCCAGGGGCATCAGGTCTTCACGGCGGAAAACGGCGAGCAGGCGGTGGCGCTGTTCGCCGAAAAGCGCCCGCATATCGTCCTGCTCGATGCCTTGATGCCAGTGATGGACGGCTTCGAGGCGGCGCGGCAGATCAAGGCCCTGGCCGGCGAGGCGCTGGTGCCGATCATCTTCCTGACCTCGCTGAACGAGGAGGGTGCCCTGGTGCGCTGCCTGGAGGCTGGGGGCGATGACTTCATGGCCAAGCCCTACAGTGCGGTGATCCTCGGCGCCAAGATCCGCGCCATGGACCGCCTGCGCCGGCTGCAGGCGACGGTCCTCGAACAACGCGACCTGATCACCCGCCATCACCATCACCTGCTCAACGAACAGCGGGTGGCCAAGGCGGTGTTCGACAAGGTCGCCCATTCCGGCTGCATCACCGCACCGAACATCCGTTACTTGCAATCGCCCTACGCGCTGTTCAACGGCGACCTGCTGCTGGCGGCGTTCACGCCCTCGGGCGACATGCACGTGCTGCTCGGCGACTTCACCGGGCACGGCCTGCCGGCCGCCGTCGGCGCCATGCCCCTGGCCGAGGTGTTCTATGGCATGACCGCCAAGGGCTACGGCCTGGCGCAGATGCTGCGTGAGATGAATGCCAAGCTCAAACGCATCTTGCCGGTCGACATGTTCTGCTGCGCGCTGCTGCTGAACCTGAGCGTGCAGCGCGGCACCGTGGAGGTGTGGAACGGCGGCATGCCGGATGGCTATCGGCTGTCGGGCGCAGGAGAGGTGCTGTCCACCCTGGCCTCGCGCCATCTGCCGCTGGGCATTCTCGCTGCCGAGCGCTTCGACGACAGCACCGAGGTACTGCCGCTGGCGGCGGGCGAGCGGTTGCTGCTGCTGTCCGATGGCGTGGTCGATACTGCGGACGATCAGGAGCGGCTGTTCGGCGTCGAGCGCCTGCGCGCGGTGCTGGCGGCCAACCGCGACCCGGTGCGCCTGTTCGACGAGGTGATGCAGGCGCTGCAGGGTTTTGGCGGGCGCCCGCGGGACGACATCAGCCTGTGTGATATCCGCATGTTCGCCGCCGAAGAGCGGGTGCCGGCGCCGACCCTCTATTCCGACAGCGGGCGCTCCAGCCCGCTGGATTGGTCGCTGGGCTTCGAACTGCGCGGCGAAAGCCTCAAGCGATTCAACCCGGTGCCCTACCTGGTGCAATTGCTGCAGGAGATCCACGGCTTGCGGCCGCGCACCGGGGCGTTGCACAGCGTGCTCAGCGAGCTGTATTCCAATGCCTTGGAGCATGGCGTGCTGGGCCTGGATTCGCGGCTCAAGCGGGACGTGCAGGGCTTTGCCGATTACTATCAGGAGCGCGCCCGGCGGCTGGGCGTGCTGGCCGAGGGCTTCGTGCGCATCGACCTGAAAGTGGAACCGCTGGCCGGCGGTGGGCGTCTGATGATCGAAGTGCGCGACAGCGGCGCCGGCTTCGATGTGCACCGGGTGCTTTCGCGCCCGCCGCAGGACCAGGGCCTCAGTGGTCGTGGCCTGAGCCTGGTGCGACGGCTTGCCAGCAGCGCGCAGTGGCGCGAAGGCGGGCGTTGTGCCCAGGTGCATTTCGAATGGTGAGCCGCCGGGCGCGGCTCGGTCATAATCCGGCTTGATCAAGGAGTGAGCAAGTGACTGACATGCATATCGACCACAGGGTGCTCAGGGACCTGCAAGAGGTGATGGAGGAGGGCTACCTGCAGTTGCTGGAAACCTTCCTCGAAGACTCCGAGCGGCGCCTGAGCCAGTTGCACGGTGCCCGCACTGCCGATGAGCTGGGCATGGCGGCCCACAGCTTCAAGGGCAGCAGCGGCAACATGGGTGCGGTCGGCCTGGCCCAGCTTTGCCAGCAGCTGGAGGAGCGGGTCAAGGAGCGCGCGTTGTACGGCATCGAGGACCTGATCCAGCGTATCGACCAGGAATACCTGGAGGTGCAGCGCTTTTACCGTGCCGAGCGCGAGCGGGTCTCGGCAAGCTGATCGGCAGGTTGGCGCGAGTTTTGCCTGTCTGTGCCAGGACGATATTCATGTTTTTGGCGCGGAGACCTTTCAATGCCTGTCGCACCCAACCCTTTGTTGCAATCCAGCACCCTGAGCAAGCCGTCGAACGCTGCTTCCTCGCGGCTGGACAAACCGCTGCAGGCGGCGGGCGGGCAGGGCGGTGGCTTCGACCAGGTGATGGCCAACCAGGGCCGCGACAAGCCTTCGCTGCGCGACGACAAGGTCAAGCCCAAGGACAAGCCTGATACCGACCAGGGCGGCAAGGCGGCGGCAGACGACAAGCCGGCCGTTGCCGATGACGGCAACAAATTGCCAGCCAGCGACCAGGCCCAGGCCAGCGCCGACGCCGACGCAAGCTCGGTGGATGCCAACCTGGTAGCCGGCCAGGTCACCGATGCCCAGCCGGGCGCGCAACTGTTGCAGGCCCAGGCCCAGACCGTGGCGCCGGTGTTGCAGGCGGCCGCTCAGCAACCACCGGCGCCGGCGTTGCCTGAAGAGGATGCCGGCGAAACCTTCGACCCCGAGGCCGACGCCCTGGCCAACATGCCCACCCTGCGCCTGGCGCTGGAGCAGAGCGCCCAGGCCAAAGGCACTACCTCGGCCCATGCCGCCAACACCGCGCAACAGCCACAGGTTGAGGATGGCGCGGTGGCCGTCAATCCATTGGCGAACCTGGTCGACAAGGTCGAAGCCGAGGCAGGCCATGCGGAGTCGGGTGACAAGGCCTTCGGCGCCTTGCTCGAAGACGGCCTGAAAGACACCAAGAGCGCCAGCAGCGATACCCGCATCGATGATTTTGCCAACCGCCTTGCCAGCCTGACCCAGGCGGCCACGGCCAAGACCGCCAACGCCGTGCCGGTGACCCCGAGCCCCCTGCACCAGCCGCTGGCGATGAACCAGAACGCCTGGGCCGAGGGCCTGGTCAACCGGGTCATGTACCTGTCCAGCCAGAACCTCAAGTCGGCCGATATCCAGTTGGAGCCGGCGGAGCTCGGGCGCCTGGACATTCGCGTCAACCTGGCGGCGGACCAGTCGACCCAGGTCACCTTCATCAGCGGCCATGCCGGCGTGCGCGATGCGCTGGACAGCCAGGTGCACCGCTTGCGCGAACTGTTCGCCCAGCAGGGGCTGGCGCAGCCGGACGTCAACGTCGCCGACCAGTCGCGCGGGCAGCAACAGCAGCAGGCGCAGCAGGATGGCTCGCAGTTGTCCGGCGTGGCGGCGCGCCGGGCGCAGGAAGGTGGCGCTGGCGAGCGGGGTGGTGAAGTGGCCGATGCCGCCCGGCCGGTCGAGCAGCAGGTGGTCATCGGCGACAGCGCGGTCGACTTCTACGCCTGATTTGCCGTGGCAGCACCGGCCTCTTCGCGGGGCAAGCCCGCTCCCACAGGTACACCACCGACTTTGGTGCAGTGGTGTACCTGTGGGAGCCGGCTTGCCGGCGATAGGGCCGGTACAGACTAAAACCCGAAATCTGGCATAACACTTGCTCAAGCCACGTCATCTCCTTTGAAACCCCGCTGGACGACGGATTATTGGCATGGCGAAGAGCGACGCAGTGAAAGACCCCGCCGCTAAAGGCAAACTCAAGCTGATCTTGCTGCTGGTGCTGGCACTGCTGCTGGCCGTCGGCCTGTCGGTGGGCGCCACCTGGTTCATCATGCACAAGAGCGAGCCGGCCCCGGCGGCCGACCCGGCGGCGGCCAACGTCAAGCCGGCGGCGATTTACGAGCCGCTGGCCCCCGCCTTCGTGGTCAATTTCAACCAGAACGGCCGCCAGCGCTACATGCAGGTGAGC
The DNA here is from genome assembly GCF_021602585.1 of Pseudomonas faucium. Taxonomy (GTDB): domain Bacteria; phylum Pseudomonadota; class Gammaproteobacteria; order Pseudomonadales; family Pseudomonadaceae; genus Aquipseudomonas; species Aquipseudomonas faucium. Next base: position 240,972 of record NZ_BQIP01000004.1, on the reverse strand, counting down.
ATCACCCTGCAAGGCCGCAACCAGGCCGACCTGGATGCCCTGAAGGTGCACATGCCGGTGATCCGCAACAACCTGGTGATGATGTTCTCCGGGCAGGGCTTCGACAGCCTGGCCGGCAGCCCGGTGGGCCAGGAGATGCTGCGTCAGAAAGCCACCGCGGTGGTGCAGGAAGTGGCGCAGAAGGAAGTCGGCAAACCTGTGGTCGACCAGTTGCTGTTCACCAATTTCGTATTGCAGTAGGAGTCCGCCATGGCCGTACAGGACCTGCTGTCCCAGGATGAGATCGATGCCCTGCTGCATGGCGTCGACGATGGGCTGGTACAGACCGAAAGCGCTGCCGAGCCTGGCAGCATCAAGAGCTACGACCTGACCAGCCAGGACCGTATCGTGCGGGGTCGCATGCCGACCCTGGAAATGATCAACGAGCGCTTCGCCCGCTACACCCGCATCAGCATGTTCAACCTGCTGCGCCGCTCCGCCGACGTGGCCGTGGGTGGCGTGCAGGTGATGAAGTTCGGCGAGTACGTGCATTCGCTGTACGTGCCCACCAGCCTCAACCTGGTGAAGATCAAGCCGCTGCGCGGCACCTCGCTGTTCATCCTCGACGCCAAGCTGGTGTTCAAGCTGGTGGACAACTTCTTCGGCGGCGACGGCCGTCACGCCAAGATCGAAGGCCGCGAATTCACCCCGACCGAGCTGCGCGTGGTGCGCATGGTGCTGGACCAGTGCTTCGTCGACCTCAAGGAAGCCTGGCAGGCGATCATGCCGGTCAACTTCGAGTACATGAACTCCGAGGTCAACCCGGCCATGGCCAACATCGTCGGGCCGAGCGAGGCGGTGGTGGTGTCGACCTTCCACATCGAGCTCGACGGCGGTGGCGGCGACCTGCACGTGACCATGCCGTACTCGATGATCGAGCCGGTGCGCGAAATGCTCGATGCCGGCTTCCAGTCCGACCTGGACGACCAGGACGAGCGCTGGGTCAAGGCCCTGCGCGAGGACGTGCTGGACGTGTCGGTGCCGCTGACCGCCACCGTTGCCCGCCGCCAGCTGAAGCTGCGCGACATCCTGCACATGCAGGTCGGCGACGTGATCCCGGTGGAGCTGCCCGAGCACCTGGTGCTGCGCGCCAACGGCGTGCCGTCGTTCAAGGCGCGCCTGGGTTCGCACAAGGGCAACCTGGCCCTGCAGATCATCGACCCGATCGAACGCCGCTGACGGCGTGCCGGTCGCTCACTACGAATTGAATGCCTGCCGAGGACATCATGGCTAACGAAAACGAGATCACCTCCCCCGAGGACCAGGCCCTGGCCGATGAATGGGCTGCGGCCCTGGAAGAAACCGGTGACGCCGGCCAGGCCGACATCGACGCGCTGCTCGGCGCCGATGGCGGCAGCTCAGGCGCCGGCCGCCTGCCGATGGAAGAGTTCGCAAGCTCGCCGCGGCCCAAGGAAAACGTCAGCCTCGAAGGCCCCAACCTGGACGTGATCCTCGACATTCCGGTGAACATCTCCATGGAAGTGGGCAGCACCGAGATCAACATCCGCAACCTGCTGCAGCTCAACCAGGGCTCGGTGATCGAGCTTGATCGCCTGGCTGGCGAGCCGCTCGACGTGCTGGTCAACGGCACCCTGATCGCCCATGGCGAGGTGGTCGTGGTCAACGAGAAGTTCGGCATCCGCCTGACCGACGTGATCAGCCCCAGCGAACGCATCAAGAAGCTGCGCTGAGTGAAGGGCACGATGCGGGCCGCGATGGCCCTGGTCGGCTTGCTGGCCAGCGAGGTGGCGATTGCCGCCGTGGCCGCCACCCCGGCCGCGCCGGCCGCAGCCGCGCCCGGCAGCCTGGGCGGGCAGCTGGCGCAGATGGTCTTCGGCCTGTTGCTGGTGGTCGGCCTGATCTTTTTCCTGGCCTGGGCGCTGCGCCGCATGCAGGGCGCCACCCCCAAGGGCGGCCAGGTGATCGAGATCGTCGGCAGCCGCGCCATCGGCCCGCGTGACCGGCTGCTGCTGGTGCAGGTGGGCAACGAGCAGATTCTCATCGGCCACAGCCCCGGCAGCATCGAGGCCTTGCATGTGCTGGCGGAGCCGGTGCAGGTGCCTGCCAGTGCCCGCCAGGCAACGCCGGAATTCGCCCAGCGGCTGATGGAGCTGATGGGCAAGGATCAGAAGGACAAGAAGTGATGAGCCGCGCCCTGCGCACCCTGTTGAGCACCTTGCTGCCCATCGCGCTGCTGCTGGCCGCGCCGCTGGCGCTGGCAGCCGACCCGCTGTCGATCCCGGCCATCACCCTGTCCAACGGCCCGGATGGGCAGCAGGAGTATTCGGTCAGCCTGCAGATCCTGCTGATCATGACGGCGCTGAGCTTCATCCCGGCGTTCGTCATCCTGATGACCAGCTTCACCCGCATCATCATCGTGTTCTCGATCCTGCGCCAGGCCCTGGGCCTGCAGCAGACACCGTCGAACCAGGTGCTGACCGGCATGGCGCTGTTCCTGACCATGTTCATCATGGCCCCGGTGTTCGACCGGGTGAACCAGGACGCCCTGCAGCCCTACCTGAAAGAGCAGATGACCGCCCAGCAAGCCATCGACAAGGCCCAGGGGCCGCTCAAGGACTTCATGCTGGCGCAAACCCGGCAGAGCGACCTGGACTTGTTCATGCGCCTGTCCAAGCGCACCGACATCGCCGGCCCCGACCAGGTGCCGCTGACGATCCTGGTGCCGGCGTTCGTGACTTCCGAGCTGAAGACCGCGTTCCAGATCGGCTTCATGATTTTCATCCCGTTCCTGATCATCGACATGGTGGTGGCCAGTGTGCTGATGGCCATGGGTATGATGATGCTGTCGCCGCTGATCATCTCGCTGCCGTTCAAGATCATGCTGTTCGTCCTGGTCGATGGCTGGGCGTTGATCATGGGCACCCTGGCCGGCAGTTTCGGCGGCGTCTGACGCCGTCAAGGAGAGCCCCGCATGACCCCTGAAGTAGCTGTCGACCTGTTCCGCGATGCGCTGTGGCTGACCACGCTGATGGTTGCCATCCTGGTGGTGCCGAGCCTGCTGGTGGGCTTGATGGTGGCGATGTTCCAGGCCGCCACGCAGATCAACGAACAGACCCTGAGCTTCCTGCCGCGCCTGCTGGTCATGCTGGTGACGCTGATCGTCGCCGGCCCTTGGCTGGTGCAGAAGTTCATGGAGTACATCACCGGCCTGTACACCAGCATCCCGCAGCTGATCGGTTGAGGCGGCCATGCTGGAGCTGACCGACGCGCAGATCGGCACCTGGGTCGCCACCTTCATCCTGCCGCTGTTCCGGGTGACGGCGCTGCTGATGACCATGCCGATCTTCGGCACGCGCATGCTGCCGGCGCGCATCCGCCTGTACGCGGCGGTGGCCATCACCGTGGTGATCGTGCCGGCACTGCCGCCGTTGCCCGAATTCGACCCGCTGAGCCTGCGTGGCCTGCTGCTGTGCGGCGAGCAGGTCATCGTCGGCGCGCTGTTCGGGTTTTCCCTGCAGCTGCTGTTCCAGGCCTTCGTCATTGCCGGGCAGATCGTCGCGGTGCAGATGGGCATGGCCTTCGCCTCCATGGTCGACCCGGCCAACGGCGTCAACGTGGCCGTGGTCAGCCAGTTCATGACCATGCTGGTGAGCGTGCTGTTCCTGCTGATGAACGGCCACCTGGTGGCGTTCGAGATCCTCACCGAGAGCTTTACCACCTTGCCGGTGGGCAATGCGCTGATGGCCAACCAGTTCTGGGAAATGGCCGGGCGCCTGAGCTGGGTGTTCGGCTCCGGGCTGTTGCTGATTCTGCCGGCGATCGCTTCGCTTTTGGTGGTGAACATCGCCTTTGGCGTGATGACCCGCGCTGCGCCGCAGCTGAACATCTTCTCGATCGGCTTCCCGCTGACCCTGGTGCTGGGCATCGGCATCTTCTGGGTGGGTCTGGCCGACATTCTTTCCCATTACCAGGCATTGGCCAGCGAAGCGCTGCAATGGCTGCGTGAACTGGCAAGGGCGCGCTGAGCATGGCCGAGAGCGAGAGCGGTCAGGACAAGACGGAAGACCCCACCGAAAAACGCAAGCGCACCGCGCGCGAAAAAGGTGAGATCGCCCGCTCCAAGGAGCTGAACACGGTGTCGGTGACCCTTGCCGGTGCCGGCGCCTTGCTCGCCTTTGGCGGCAACCTGGCCGAAACCCTGATGACGCTGATGCGCATGAACTTCTCACTGACCCGTGAAGTGCTGGTCGATGAGCGCTCCATGGGCCAGTTCCTGCTGGCCTCGGGCAAGATGGCGATCTGGGCGGTGCAGCCGATCCTGGTGCTGCTGTTCGTGATCGCCTTCGTATCGTCCATCTTGCTGGGCGGGTTCATCTTCTCCGGGAGCCTGCTGCAGCCCAAGTTCAGTCGCATGAACCCCTTGTCGGGGATCAAGCGCATGTTCTCGCTGAACTCGCTGACCGAACTGCTCAAGGCGATGGCCAAGTTCTTCATGATCCTGGTGGTGGCGCTGGTGGTGCTCAGCAATGACCGCCAGGCGCTGCTGGCCATCGCCAACGAGCCGTTGGAGCAGGCGATCATCCACAGCGTCCAGGTGGTGGGCTGGAGTGCCCTGTGGATGGCGGCGGGCCTGTTGATCATCGCGGCGGCGGACGTGCCGTTCCAGCTGTACCAGACGCACAAGAAGCTGAAGATGACCAAGCAGGAGGTCAAGGACGAGTACAAGGACAGCGAGGGCAAGCCCGAGGTCAAGCAGCGCATCCGCCAGCTGCAGCGCGAGGTGTCGCAGCGGCGCATGATGGCCGCGGTGCCTGAGGCCGATGTGATCATCACCAACCCCACGCACTATGCCGTGGCCCTGAAATACGACCCGGAGCAGGGTGGGGCGGCGCCGCTATTGCTGGCCAAGGGTACCGACTTCATTGCCTTGAAGATTCGCGAGATCGCCGTGGAGCACAAGGTGCAGATTCTCGAGTCGCCCGAGTTGGCGCGGGCGATCTACTACTCCACCGAAGTCGAGCAGGAGATCCCGGCGGGGCTGTACCTGGCCGTGGCGCAGGTGCTGGCATACGTGTTCCAGATTCGCCAGTACCGCTCGGGCAAGGGCAAGCGGCCGGAGCCGTTGAAGGAAGACCTGCCGATCCCGCCAGACCTTCGCCGCGACAGCTGAGGGCCCAATCGCCGGTAAGCCGGCTCCCACAGAGTGGGTGGTGTGGGAGCCGGCTTGCCGGCGATAGGGCCGGCCCTGCCCGCACAAAACCCAAAGTTGGAAGGCTTCTTGCAGAGCCACGCCCAAGCGCCCCTTGGGCGTCAAAGTTTTGCATGAAGAGGAATCGCGGTGGATCGCACTCAGTTAATCAGCAACGCCCGGCAAAACCTGGCCGGTCTCGGCCGGGGCAACCTGGGGGTGCCGTTGTTGCTGCTGGTGATGTTGGCAATGATGATGTTGCCGATACCGCCGTTCCTGCTCGACGTCTTCTTCACCTTCAACATTGCCCTGTCGATCGTGGTCCTGCTGGTCTGCGTGTACGCCCTGCGGCCGCTGGACTTTGCCGCGTTCCCCACCATCTTGCTGATTGCCACGCTGTTGCGCCTGGCCCTGAACGTCGCCTCCACGCGCGTGGTCATGCTCCACGGCCAGGAGGGCCATGGCGCCGCGGGCAAGGTGATCCAGGCCTTCGGCGAGGTGGTGATCGGCGGCAACTATGTCGTGGGTGCGGTGGTGTTCGCCATCCTCATGATCATCAACTTCGTGGTGGTGACCAAAGGTGCCGGGCGTATCTCGGAGGTGAGCGCGCGCTTCACCCTCGACGCCATGCCCGGCAAGCAGATGGCCATCGACGCCGACCTCAATGCCGGCCTGATCGACCAGGCCCAGGCCAAGGCGCGCCGCGCCGAGGTGGCCCAGGAGGCCGAGTTCTACGGCTCGATGGACGGTGCCAGCAAGTTCGTGCGCGGTGACGCCATCGCCGGCCTGCTGATCCTGTTCATCAACCTGATCGGCGGCATGCTCATCGGCATGCTGCAGCACGGCATGAGCTTCGGCGATGCGGGCAAGGTGTACGCCTTGTTGACCATTGGTGACGGTTTGGTGGCGCAATTGCCATCCCTGCTGTTGTCCACCGCCGCCGCGATCATGGTCACCCGTGCCTCGGGCTCCGAGGACATGGGCAAGCTGATCAACCGGCAGATGTTCGATTCGCCGAAGGCGCTGGCGGTGTCGGCCGGCCTGATGATCGTCATGGGCCTGGTGCCGGGCATGCCGCACATCGCCTTCCTCAGCCTCGGCCTGCTGGCCGCAGGTGGCGCGTACCTGGTGTGGAAGAAGCAGCAGAAGGCCAAGGTCGAGGCGCTGCAGGAAGCCCAGCGCCAGCAGGACCTGCTGCCTTCGCCGCAACGTGCGATGGATACCAAGGAACTGGGCTGGGACGACGTCACCCCCATCGACATGATCGGCCTGGAGGTCGGCTACCGCCTGATCCCGCTGGTCGACCGCAACCAGGGTGGCCAGCTGCTGGCGCGGATCAAGGGCGTGCGCAAGAAGCTGTCCCAGGACCTGGGCTTTCTCATGCCCACCGTGCACATTCGCGACAACCTCGACCTGCAGCCCAGTGCCTACCGCCTGACGCTGATGGGGGTGATCCTGGCCGAGGCCGAGATCTACCCGGACCGGGAGCTGGCGATCAACCCTGGCCAGGTGTTCGGCACCCTCAACGGCATTGCCGCGCGCGACCCGGCGTTCGGCCTGGAGGCGGTGTGGATCGACGTCGGCCAGCGGGCCCAGGCGCAGTCGCTGGGCTACACCGTGGTCGACGCCAGTACGGTGGTGGCCACCCACCTCAACCAGATCCTGCAGAAGCACTGCCACGAGCTGATCGGCCACGAAGAGGTGCAGCAGCTGCTGCAGGTATTGTCCAAGGCTTCGCCTAAACTTGCCGAGGAACTGGTACCGGGTGTCATTTCCTTGTCGGGGCTGCTCAAGGTCCTGCAAGCGTTGCTTGCCGAGCAAGTGCCAGTACGTGATATTCGCAGCATTGCCGAGGCCATCGCGAACAATGCCGGCAAGAGTCAAGATACCGCCGCGCTGGTCGCGGCAGTGCGCGTCGGATTGTGTCGTGCCATCGTGCAAAGCATTGTCGGCGTTGAGTCCGAGCTGCCTGTGATCACCCTTGAGCCAAGGTTGGAACAGATTTTGCTCAATAGTCTGCAAAGGGCCGGGCAAGGTCAGGAAGACGGTGTTCTTCTGGAACCGAGCATGGCCGAAAAGCTGCAGCGTTCGTTGATCGAAGCAGCCCAGCGTCAGGAGATGCAGGGCCAGCCGGCCATCCTTCTGGTCGCCGGCCCGATCCGCGCCATGCTGTCGCGCTTCGGTCGCCTGGCTGTACCGAATTTGCATGTTCTGGCGTATCAGGAAATACCGGATAACAAGCAAGTCACCATCGTTGCCACCGTGGGCCCCAACGGCTGAGGTAGTGGGTTATGCAAGTTAAGCGTTTTTTCGCCGCCGATATGCGTCAGGCCATGAAGCTGGTCCGTGATGAGCTGGGCTCCGATGCCGCCATCATCGGCAACCGCCGCATCGCCGGCGGTGTCGAGCTGACGGCCGCGCTGGACTACAAGCTGTCCGCGCTGGCCCCGCGCGTGCCCAACGCCGAGCTGGAAGAAGAGCTGCGCAAGACCCATTCGCGCATCGCCACGGCCCAGGCCGAGCTGGACAACCGCGAAGATGCCAGCGAAGGCAACCGCCAATTGTTCGCCGGCCAGTCGCTGACCGCCTCGGAGCCGCTGATCGAGCCGCACGTGGAGGCGCCGGCAGCCGCTGCCGCAGCTGCCCCGGCGCCGGTCGACCAGCGCGTGTTCGACGCCATGCGCTCGGAGCTCTCGGGCCTGCGCGAGCTGCTCGAAGTGCAGCTCGGCTCGCTGGCCTGGAACCAGCTGCAAGGCGCCAAGCCTGCGCAAGCCAACCTGTGGCGCCGCCTGCAGCGTATCGGCCTGTCTGGCCCGATCGCCCGCGAACTGCTCGATCTCACGGCTGAAATCGATGAGCCGCGCCAGGCCTGGCGCATGCTCCTGGCGCACCTGGCGCGGATGATCGAGGTGCCCGAGGTCGAGCCGATCGAGGAGGGCGGGGTGATCGCCATGGTCGGCCCGGCCGGCATGGGCAAGACCACCACGCTGGCCAAGCTGGCGGCGCGCTATGTGCTCAAGTACGGCCCGCAGAACCTGGCCCTGGTGAGCATGGACAGCTTTCGCATCGGCGCCCAGGAGCAACTCAAGACCCTGGGCCGCATCCTCAACGTGCCGGTGACCTACGTCGACCCGGGCCAGTCGCTGGCCCAGGCGCTCGAGCCGCTGCTGCGCAAACGTGTGGTGCTGATCGATACCGCCGGCCTGCAGGCCAGCGACCCGGCGCTGCGCATGCAACTGGAAACCCTGGCCGGGCGCGGCATCGCCGCGAAGAATTACCTGGTGCTGGCCACCACCAGCCAAAAGCAGGTGCTCACCGCTGCCTACCACAGCTACAAGCGCTGCGGCCTGGCCGGTTGTATCCTGACCAAACTCGACGAAACGGCGAGCCTCGGCGATGTGCTGAGCCTGGCCATCAGTCATGAACTGCCAGTGGCCTACCTCACCGATGGCCCGCGTATTCCTGATGACCTGCACCTGCCGCGCCCGCACCAGTTGGTGACCCGCGCGGTCAATGTGCAGTTGCAAGACGAGCCCAGCGAAGAGGCCATGGCCGACATGTTCGCTGATCTCTATCACAACCCGCGGCGCGCGGGCTGATGATGAAGCGTATGCAAAATACCTACACCAGGGGGGCGCTGTAATGCCTCTAGTGTGGCTTGGGTCCAAGCGAGACAAGGTAAACAACGAACATGGGTAGCATGCATCCCGTACAGGTGATCGCCGTCACCGGTGGTAAAGGTGGCGTCGGCAAAACGAACGTTTCAGTGAACCTGTCCCTGGCGCTGGCCGAACTCGGCCGCCGGGTCATGCTGCTGGACGCCGATCTGGGCCTGGCCAATGTCGACGTGTTGCTGGGCTTGACCCCCAAGCGCACCCTGGCCGACGTGATCGAAGGGCGCTGCGAACTGCGCGATGTGCTGTTGCAGGGGCCGGGCGGTGTGCGCATCGTGCCGGCGGCCTCGGGCACCCAGAGCATGGTGCACCTGGCGCCGGCCCAGCATGCCGGCCTGATCCAGGCCTTCAGCGAGATCGGCGACAACCTCGACGTGCTGGTGATCGACACCGCTGCAGGTATTGGTGACTCGGTAGTCAGCTTCGTCCGCGCGGCCCAGGAAGTGCTGCTGGTGGTCTGCGACGAGCCGACTTCCATCACCGACGCCTACGCCCTGATCAAGCTGCTCAACCGCGATTACGGGATGAACCGTTTCCGCGTGCTGGCCAACATGGCGCAGAGCCCGCAGGAAGGGCGCAACCTGTTCGCCAAGCTGACCAAGGTCACCGACCGCTTCCTTGACGTTGCCCTGCAGTACGTGGGCGCCGTGCCTTACGACGAGTGCGTGCGCAAGGCGGTGCAGAAGCAGCGCGCAGTGTACGAAGCCTTCCCGCGCTCCAAGTGCGCGCTGGCCTTCAAGGCCATTGCCCAGAAGGTCGACAGCTGGCCGCTGCCGGCGAACCCGCGCGGGCACCTGGAGTTCTTCGTCGAGCGCCTGGTGCAACCCACCAGCGCAGGGCCGGTGCTATGAACGCGAGCGGATTCAAGATGTACAGCAAGGCGTCCAAGGACGCCCAGTACGAATTGATCGAACGCTACGCCCCGTTGGTCAAGCGCATTGCCTACCACCTGCTGGCGCGCCTGCCGGCCAACGTGCAGGTCGAAGACCTGATCCAGGCCGGCATGATCGGCCTGCTGGAAGTTGCCAACAAGTACGACGCCAGCAAGGGTGCGAGCTTTGAAACCTACGCCGGCATCCGCATCCGTGGCGCGATGCTCGACGAGGTGCGCAAGGGTGATTGGGCGCCGCGTTCGGTGCACCGCAACACCCGCATGGTCAGCGACGCGATGCGCGCCGTTGAAGCCAGAACCGGCCGTGACGCTAAAGATCATGAAGTTGCTGCCGAACTCCAATTGAGTCTCGATGATTACTACGGGATCTTGAACGATACCCTGGGCAGCCGCCTGTTCAGTTTCGACGACCTGTTGCAGGACGGCGAGCACGAAGGCTTGCACGAGGACGGCGTCAGTGGCCAGGTCGAGCCATCGCGCGACCTGGAGGACGAGCGCTTCCAGGCCGCCCTGACCGATGCCATCGCCAACCTGCCGGAACGCGAGCGGCTGGTGCTGGCGCTGTACTACGACGAAGAGCTGAACCTCAAGGAGATCGGTGAGGTGCTGGGGGTCAGCGAGTCGCGTGTCAGCCAGCTGCACAGCCAGTGCGCCGCGCGCCTGCGCAGCCGTCTGGGAGAGTGGCGGGCGCGTTGAGCCCGGTATCGTTGCAGTCGTTTTCCATGTTGTACCGAATTGAATGAGTTGCGTGCTCGGTAGGCCGAGCGCGTTTGAGACTGCTTGGAGGTCTACTTGAACAAAGACATGAAAATCCTCATCGTTGACGACTTTTCGACGATGCGGCGAATCATCAAGAATCTGCTGCGTGACCTTGGCTTCACCAACACCGACGAGGCCGACGACGGCACCACGGCGCTGCCGATGCTCGAAAGCGGCCATTACGACTTCCTGGTGACCGACTGGAACATGCCGGGCATGTCCGGCATCGACCTGCTGCGCAAGGTGCGCGCCCATGACCGCCTCAAGGGCATGCCGGTACTGATGGTGACCGCCGAAGCCAAGCGCGACCAGATCATCGAAGCGGCCCAGGCCGGCGTCAATGGTTACGTGGTCAAGCCGTTCACCGCCCAGGTGCTCAAAGAAAAGATCGAGAAGATCTTCGAACGCGTCAACGGCTGAGTCACGTCAGGGGGCGCCATGGAATCATCACAAACGTCTTTGGGGGAGTTCGAAACGACCCTGAAGAAGCATGCCCAGGAGCTGGTCGAAAGCCTGGAGCGCGGCCGTTTCGGCGAGGCGGTGCAGCTGATCCATCAGCTCAACCAGACTCGCGACCGCGGCCTGTACCAGGAAGTCGGCAAGCTCACCCGCGAGCTGCACAGCGCGATCGTCAGCTTCCAGATCGACCCGCACATGCCGCAGGCCGAGGAAGTCTCGCAGATCACCGACGCCACCGAGCGCCTGTCCTACGTGGTCAAGCTCACCGAAGGCGCCGCCAACCGCACCATGGACCTGGTGGAGGAGAGCACGCCTGTGCTCAACGACCTGGCGGCCGAGGCCCAGGGCCTGAGCCTGGACTGGCAGCGTTTCATGCGCCGCGAAGTGGCCGCGCCGGAATTCCGTGAGCTGGTCAAGCGCGTCGACAGTTTCCTGACGCACAGCGCCGAGGGCAACCGCAAGGTGTCCGGCCACCTCAACGACATTCTCCTGGCCCAGGACTACCAAGACCTGACTGGCCAGGTGATCAAGCGCGTCACCGCGCTGGTGACCGAAGTCGAAAGCAATCTGCTCAAGCTCGTGCTGATGGCCAGTCAGGTCGACCGCTTTGCCGGCATCGAACATGACCACCAGCAGCTGCGCGCTGAAAAAGATCAAGAAAAACATCCGACTCGGGGTGAAGGTCCGCAGATTCATGCCGATAAGCGTGAAGACGTCGTGTCCGGTCAGGACGATGTCGATGATCTGCTGTCCAGCCTGGGTTTTTAAGGAGCACGTTTAATGAGCTTCGGCGCCGATGAAGAAATCCTTCAGGATTTCCTGGTAGAAGCCGGCGAAATTCTTGAGCAACTGTCCGAGCAACTGGTCGAGCTGGAAAGCCGGCCCGACGATGCCGACCTGCTCAATGCCATTTTTCGCGGTTTCCACACTGTAAAAGGGGGCGCCGGCTTCCTTCAGCTCAACGAGCTGGTGGAGTGCTGCCATATCGCCGAGAACGTCTTCGACATCCTGCGCAAAGGTGAGCGCCGGGTCGATGCGGAACTGATGGATGTGGTGCTTGAGGCACTGGACACGGTCAACAGCATGTTCGGCCAGGTGCGCGAGCGCAGCGAAGTGACGGCGGCCACCCCCGAGCTGCTGGCGGCCCTGGCGCGCCTGGCCGAGCCTGCCGCTGCCGGCCAGCCTGCGCCAGCCCCGGCGCCGGTGGCCGAGGCGCCCGCCGCCGAGGCAGACATCACCGACACCGAATTCGAACAGCTGCTCGACTCGCTCGATGCGGTCAAGGCCCAGGCCGAAGCGGCGGCCGAGCAACTGCAGGGTGAAACCCTCAGTGGCGCCACCGACGAAATCACCGACGCCGAGTTCGAATCGTTGCTCGACCAGCTGCACGGCAAGGGCCAGTTCTCGGCCGAAGTCGTCGCCACCGAGCCGCCGGCCGTTGCCGCCAGTGCACCGGTGAGCGACGAAATCACCGATGAAGAATTCGAGTCGCTGCTCGACCAGTTGCACGGCAAGGGCACTTTCCAGGCCGACGCGCTGCCGGCTGCCGCGCCGGTGGCCAGCAGCGCACCGGCCGCCAGTGGCGACGAGATCAGCGAGCACGAGTTCGAAGCGCTGCTCGACCAGCTGCATGGCAAGGGCAAGTTCTCCGGCGACAGCGTGACTGCCGAGGCCCCTGCCGCGGTTGCCGCGCCCGTTGCCGCCAAGGCCCAAAGCCTGCCCGTGGCCAAGCCCGCTCCAGCCCCGGCCGCCAAGCCCGCAGCGCCAGCGCGCGCGCCGGCCCCTGCCGCCGAGAAGCACGCGGTCAGCGAAGCGGAAACCACCGTGCGCGTCGACACGGCGCGCCTGGACGAGATCATGAACATGGTCGGCGAACTGGTGCTGGTGCGTAACCGCCTGGTGCGCCTGGGCCTGAACAGCGGCGACGAGGCCATGTCCAAGGCCGTGTCGAACCTCGACGTGGTCACCGCCGACCTGCAGACCGCGGTGATGAAGACCCGCATGCAGCCGATCAAGAAAGTCTTCGGCCGCTTCCCGCGCCTGGTCCGTGACCTGGCCCGCCAGCTCAAGAAAGAAATCAACCTGGAGCTGGTCGGCGAAGAGACCGACCTGGACAAGAACCTGGTCGAGGCCCTGGCCGACCCGCTGGTGCACCTGGTGCGCAACGCCGTCGACCACGGCGTGGAAATGCCCGACGAGCGTGAAGCCGCCGGCAAGGCCCGCACCGGCCGCGTGGTGCTGTCGGCCGAACAGGAAGGCGACCACATCCTGCTGTCGATCTCCGACGACGGCAAGGGCATGGACCCCAACGTGCTGCGCGCCAAGGCCGTGGAAAAGGGCCTGATGGACAAGGACGCGGCCGAACGCCTGAGCGAGTCGGACTGCTACAACCTGATCTTCGCCCCGGGCTTCTCGACCAAGACCGAAATCTCCGACGTGTCCGGCCGTGGTGTCGGCATGGACGTGGTGAAGACCAAGATTTCCCAGCTCAACGGCTCGATCAACATCTTCTCGGCCAAGGGCCAGGGTTCGAAGATCGTCATCAAGGTGCCGCTGACCCTGGCGATCATGCCGACCCTGATGGTGATGCTGGGCAACCAGGCGTTCGCCTTCCCGCTGGTCAACGTCAACGAGATCTTCCACCTCGACCTGTCGCGCACTAACGTGGTCGACGGCCAGGAAGTGGTGATCGTGCGCGACAAGGCGCTGCCGCTGTTCTACCTCAAGCGCTGGCTGGTCCAGGGCCAGGTGCACGAAGAGCAGCACGAGGGCCACGTGGTGATCCTCTCGGTCGGCACCCAGCGCATCGGCTTTGTCGTCGATCAACTGGTCGGCCAGGAAGAAGTGGTAATCAAGCCACTGGGCAAGATGCTGCAGGGCACCCCGGGCATGTCGGGAGCCACCATCACAGGTGATGGCCGCATCGCGCTGATCCTCGACGTGCCGAGCATGCTCAAGCGTTACGCGGCACGGCGTATCTGATTTTCGGCGGCGCACCCTGGCGGGTTGCGCCGCCTAATGGAGTGTTTATGGCAGTCAAGGTCCTGGTGGTGGATGATTCGGGTTTCTTCCGCCGCCGCGTCTCGGAAATCCTCTCGGCGGACCCGACGATCCAGGTCGTAGGTACCGCGACCAACGGCAAGGAAGCGATCGACCAGGCGCTGTCGCTCAAGCCCGATGTCATCACCATGGACTATGAAATGCCCATGATGGATGGCATCACCGCCGTGCGGCACATCATGCAGCGCTGCCCGACGCCGGTATTGATGTTCTCCTCGCTGACCCACGAAGGCGCCCGGGTCACCCTCGATGCGCTGGATGCCGGTGCGGTCGACTACCTGCCGAAGAACTTCGAAGACATCTCGCGCAACCCGGACAAGGTCAAGCAGATGCTGTGCGAGAAGGTGCATACCCTCTCGCGCAGCAACCGCCGTTTCGGCGGTTATGCCAGCCAGCCAGCGGCCAGCGCCCCGGCGCCGGCAGCGCCGGCCGCTGCCCATGCCCCGGCCAGCAGCCTGGCCAGCCCGGCCCCGGCCCGTGCCGCCGCACCTGCGCGCCCTGCAGCGGCCCCGGCGGCGCATTCGCCGGCGCCCAAGCGCAAGCCCTACAAGCTGGTGGCCATCGGCACCTCCACCGGCGGCCCGGTAGCCCTGCAGCGGGTGCTGACTCAGCTGCCGGCGAACTTCCCGGCGCCGATCGTGCTGATCCAGCACATGCCGGCGGCCTTCACCAAGGCCTTTGCCGAGCGCCTCGACAAGCTGTGCAGGATCAACGTCAAGGAAGCCGAGGACGGCGATGTGCTGCGCCCGGGCTTGGCGCTGCTGGCCCCCGGCGGCAAGCAGATGATGATCGACGGCCGTGGCACGGTGAAGATCCTGCCCGGTGACGAGCGCCTCAACTACAAGCCCTGCGTGGACATCACCTTCGGCTCGGCGGCCAAGTCGTATGGCGACAAGGTGCTCTCGGTGGTGCTCACCGGCATGGGCGCCGATGGCCGCGAAGGCGCGCGCCTGCTCAAGCAGGGCGGCAGCACGGTGTGGGCCCAGGATGAGGCAAGCTGCGTGATCTATGGCATGCCCATGGCCATCGTCAAGGCCAACCTGGCCGACGCGGTGTACAGCCTGGACGAGATCGGCAAGCACCTGGTAGAGGCCTGCGTCTGATGGATGTGCTAAGCCTGATTGGCCTGATCCTGGCGTTCGTCGCCATCGTCGGCGGCAACTTCCTCGAAGGCGGCCATGTCGGTGCGCTGCTCAATGGCCCGGCCGCGCTGATCGTGCTCGGCGGCACCCTGGCGGCGGCGTTGCTGCAGTCGCCGCTGTCGTCGTTCAAGCGTGCGCTGCAGATTCTGCGCTGGATCATCTTCCCGCCGCGGGTGGACCTGGCCGGTGGCATCGACCGGGTGGTCAACTGGAGCCTGACGGCGCGCAAGGAAGGCCTGCTGGGCCTGGAAGGCGTGGCCGATGCCGAGCCCGACCCGTATGCGCGCAAGGGCCTGCAGCTGCTGGTCGACGGCGCCGAGCCGGAGTCGATCCGCAGCATCCTCGAGGTCGATTTCCTGACCCAGGAAGGCCGCGACATCCAGGCTGCCAAGGTGTTCGAGAGCATGGGCGGCTATGCGCCGACCATCGGCATCATCGGTGCGGTGATGGGCCTGATCCACGTGATGGGCAACCTGGCCGACCCCTCGCAACTGGGCAACGGCATTGCCGTGGCCTTCGTCGCGACCATCTACGGCGTGGCCAGTGCCAACCTGATCCTGCTGCCGATCGCCAACAAGCTCAAGGCCATCGTGCTGCGCCAGTCGCGCTACCGCGAAATGCTCCTCGAAGGCTTGCTGTCGATCGCCGAAGGCGAGAACCCGCGCTCGATCGAGCTGAAGCTGCAAGGCTTCATGGAGTAGCCCATGCGTCGCCGTCGTCACACCGAGGAACACGAAAACCACGAGCGTTGGCTGGTGTCCTATGCCGACTTCATCACCTTGCTGTTCGCGTTTTTCGTGGTCATGTACTCGATTTCTTCGATCAACGAGGGCAAGTACAAGGTCATCTCGCAGGCGTTGCTGGGGGTGTTCAACGACCCCGAGCGGAGCATGAAGCCGATCCCCATCGGCGATGAGCAGCCGCTGAGCGTCAAGCCGGCCGAGCCGCTGATCAAGGACAGCGAGCAGACCGACGCGGGCCTTGCGCAAACCAACGTCGACCCGCTCAAGACCATCAGCGACGACGTGCGCGATGCCTTCGGCGACCTGATCAAGTCCGACCAGATGACCGTGCGTGGCAACGAGCTGTGGGTGGAGATCGAGCTCAACTCCTCGCTGCTGTTCGGCAGCGGCGATGCCATGCCCAGCGACAAGGCGTTCGCCATCATCGAAAAGGTCGCCAATATCCTCAAGCCGTTCGCCAACCCGGTGCATGTCGAAGGCTTCACCGACAACCTGCCGATCCGCACCGCGCAGTACCCGACCAACTGGGAGCTGTCGTCGGCGCGGGCGGCGAGCATCGTGCGCCTGCTGGCGATGAACGGGGTGAACCCTGGGCGCATGGCTTCGGTGGGCTATGGCGAGTATCAGCCGGTGGCCAGCAACGACAGCGCCGAAGGCCGTGCGCGCAACCGCCGGGTGGTGCTGGTGATTTCCCGTAACCTTGAGGTGCGCCGCAGCCTGACCGGTACCGGCAGCGCCAACGCCACCCCGGACGCCGCGCTGCGCCGGGCTGGCACACAAAGTGCACCGGCAACGCCAGCAAGCAAGGCGGGGCAGTAACTCGTCAATTCTCTGTCACCGCGTTTTCTGTACGAGCCGGCTTGCCGGCGATGAAGGCAACGCGGTGTGTGGCACCGGCGCCGCCGGTGTTCGCCGGCAAGCCGGCTCCCACAGGGTTTCAGCGGCATCCATGAGTCAAGAGTTGTCCTATGAGAGTCTGGGCAGTAGCCAATCAAAAAGGTGGAGTCGGCAAGACCACCACCACCATCGCCCTGGCCGGCTTGCTGGCCGAGGCGGGCAAGCGCGTGGTCGTCGTCGACCTCGACCCGCATGGCTCGATGACCAGTTACTTCGGGCACAACCCCGATGCCCTGGAGCACAGCTGCTACGACCTGTTCCTGCACAAGGGCCAGGTGCCCGATGGCCTGCCGGGGCAACTGCTGCTGCCCACCAGCGACGCGCGCATTTCGCTGCTGCCGTCGAGCACCGCGCTGGCGGTGCTGGAGCGCCAGTCGCCGGGGCAGAGTGGCCTGGGCCTGGTGATCGCCAAGAGTCTGGCGCAGCTGTGGCAGGACTTCGACTTCGCCCTGATCGACAGCCCGCCCTTGCTCGGCGTGCTGATGGTCAATGCCCTGGCCGCCAGCCAGCAGCTGGTGATCCCGGTGCAAACCGAATTCCTTGCGGTCAAGGGCCTGGAGCGCATGATCGGCACCCTGGCCATGGTCAACCGCTCGCGCAAGCAGGCGTTGCCCTACCAGATCGTGCCGACCTTGTTCGACCGCCGCACCCAAGCCTCCCTCGGCACCCTGAAAGTGCTGCGCGATACCTATGAACAGCAGGTGTGGCAGGGCTATATCCCGGTCGATACGCGCCTGCGCGATGCCAGCCGCAATGGCCTCACGCCGTCGCAGTTCGACGGCAAGAGCCGAGGCGTGATTGCCTACCGGGCGCTGCTCAAGCACCTGCTCACCTACAAGAGTGCCGTGCAGGTGGCGTCATGACCTTGAAAAGCGCCAGCCGGCCGCAGATGGCCTTGCAGTCTTACCTCGATGGCCTGCTGCAGGAGGCCACCGAGGCCGAAGACCTGCTCGACCTGCCCGCGGCCAGCGACGAGTTCGCCGACGCCGTGCGCGAGGAGCAGGCCCGTGATGCGCGCCAGCCAGCGCCCATCGCAAGCCCCGCGGCCAGGCCGTTTGCCGAGCCGCAGCTCAAAATACTGCCGCCCGTGCTTCCCATCGAGGAACCGGTGGTGATGGTGGTCGAGGCCCAGGTGGTGGCCGAGGCCAGCGTCCCGGTGCTGACCGAGGTGCAGGCGCCGGAACCGGTGGCGCCGTTGGTCGAGGTGCACCTGCCGGCGCCCGATTCGCCGCCGCCCCGCGCCACGGTCGATGGCCGCCCGGCCTGGGCCGCCGAGCCCTTCGAGTGCCTGCTGTTCGACGTCGCCGGGCTGACCCTGGCGGTGCCGCTGGTGTGCCTGGGCTCGATCTACAGCCTGCAAGGGCAGGAGCTGACGCCCTTGTTCGGCCAGCCGGACTGGTTCCTCGGCATCCTCACCTGCCAGGCGGGCAACCTCAAGGTGCTGGATACCGCGCGCTGGGTGATGCCCGACCGTTACCGCGACGACTTCCGCCAGGGCCTGAACTACGTGATTTCGGTGCAGGGCTACGAATGGGGGCTGGCCGTGCACCAGGTCAGCCGCTCGCTGCGCCTGGACCCGTCGGAAATCAAATGGCGCAGCCAGCGCGGCCAGCGCCCGTGGCTGGCCGGCACGGTCATCGAACACATGTGTGCTCTGCTCGACGTTGCCGAACTGGCCGAGTTGATCGCCAGCGGCGCGGTCAAGCAGATGCATGGCAAACACCAATAACTGCGAACACACCGCCATCGGCGGATTTTGAGGGCTAGGGGAATGAAAAAGTCGTCTGCACAAGGTTCCGAAGATCCAATCCTGCAGTGGGTAACCTTCCGTCTGGACAACGAGTCCTACGGCATCAACGTCATGCAGGTGCAGGAAGTGCTGCGCTACACCGAGATCGCCCCGGTACCGGGCGCGCCGAGCTATGTGCTGGGCATCATCAACCTGCGCGGCAACGTGGTGACGGTGATCGACACCCGCCAGCGCTTCGGCCTGATGCCTTCGGACGTGACCGACAACACCCGCATCGTCATCATCGAGGCCGACAAGCAAGTGGTCGGCATCCTGGTCGACAGCGTGGCCGAGGTGGTCTACCTGCGCCAGTCGGAGATCGAGACGGCGCCGAACGTCGGTAACGAAGAGTCGGCCAAGTTCATCCAGGGCGTGTGCAACAAGAACGGCGAGCTGCTGATTCTGGTCGAGCTGGACAAGATGATGACCGAGGAAGAGTGGTCCGAGCTGGAGAACATCTGAGTTGATTTTCGAGGTTGCTGTCATCTTCCTGGGGCTGCTGTGGGCGCTGAGCCTGTGGTACTTCCTCAACTACAGCAAGCGCCAGCGCGAGCTGGCCGCCCAGCAGGCGGTGGGCGATGCGCTGCGTGACCAGCGCATCAAGGACCTGGCCAAGCGCCTGGACGACTACCAGAACGGCACCGTGCGCATGGGTGATGCCATCCATGAGCTGCGGGCGACCATGGCGACCCTGCCAGATCGCCTGGAGCGCCTGGAGCAGCGCGACCCGAGCAACGTCACCTTCTCCCAGGCCGCCAAGCTGGTGGGGATGGGCGCCAGCGTGGCGGAGCTGACCGAGAGCTGCGGGCTGACCCAGGCCGAAGCGGAGCTGATGAGCAAGCTGCACCGCTCCGACTAGCCGCGCAAGGCGACCTGCAGGTCGCCTTTTTTCAGGTGCCCTGCCACGAATGGGTGGCACCGACCTTGGCAATGCGGCTCAGCGGCGTTCGTGAGCGCAGGGCTTGCGCAACGGCGCGGGTGTCGATGACCTCTGCCAGATTGACTTTGGGGATGCCGACCAGGTTCAGCAGTTGGCGTAGCTGGTACATGTCCGGCAACTGCTCATCGATCACATCGGTCAGCAGCCTCGGGCCGGTCAGGTAGCTCAGGCGCCGGGTGTAGCGGTTGAAGGCGGCCGGGTCCTGTTCGAAGTCGGGTTTGCTCAGGTAGAAGTCCTGGTTGGCCTGGTAGCGCTTGTGCATCAGCTCGGAAATGGCATCGAGCGTCGGGTTGCCCGGGTGGCTGCCAATCATGCTGTTGTTGAAGTCGCAGCGCATGTCCAGCTGCTCGTTGCCCATGGGCGGGTGCAATACCAGCCCCTTGGGCGACGCTGCCAGCTCTACGTCATCTATCGACTCGCCGCTTGTCAGCAGCACGTCATCCAGGTCCATGTAGAAACCGCCTTCCTGGTGCAGCAATCGGTAGCGCAGCACGTCGCAGGCCGAGGCGTAGTTGCGCGCCACGCCCCCATTGCCTTCCAGGGCAGCCTGATATTGCGCGTGGTACTTGCTCGCTTTGAAGCTGACGAAGAACGGCTGCTCTTCGAGGGGCAGCACGTCAAGGCCCGGCACTTGCGCCGTGACTGCGGCGAGGTTGTCGGCAAAAGCTGCCGGGGTGCTGTTGGAGAGCAACAGGCGCAGCTCGAAGCCGGTGCCGGCCAGGCGCTGCGCATTGGCCTCGAGGTTGGCCAGCAGCTGCGGGCCGATGGGCTGATCGCCCAGCCAGATGCAGGTAATTTTGCGTGGTACCGGGGCCAGCCCCTCGGTGGTCAGCGTGGCAGGGTCGAATGGCAAGCGGACATCCACCCCCATCGCCCGCAAGCTGCTCATGCGCATGCTGTCGGAGACCGGGCGGCCGCCCGGGGGGAGCGCTACCAGGTCTCGGCGACCTTGTTGGGCAATGTAGTGGGTCGGCTCGACCTCGTTCATGTCGGATTCCAGCACAAAGGCATCACTGGCCATGTCGTAGACCACGTCTGTGTTGTAGCCGGAGATGCTGGCCTGCAGTTCGTCGGCGCCGCCGGTGAAGCGTGGCACGCGAATCACCGCGCTGGCGATGGCGGGGTCGCCTTGTGGCAGTGGCTCCACCGTATCGCTGAGCTGGAAGAAATCCGCTACATCGGTGTCCGGCAGTTTCGGCGGAAACAGCGGGCTGAGCGGATAGCCCCATTGCTCGTTGACCCACTGGGGCAGCAGGAAATTCTGCCCCTTGGTGCGGAACACCGCGTCAACTTCCGCCGCCGCCGACGCCGCCAGGGGGAGGGCATTGAACGCGCCGAACTCGGCAACAGTGACGCCTTGGGCGCGGGCTTCCTGGCTTTTGCCGTTGATGGCCTGATCCAGCCCCAGGCCGAACAGGGCCACGCCACCGAGGGCGAATACCGGCGCCAGTTCAGGCACCACCAGCGCCAGCGGCGCCAGCAGGTTCATGGCGCTGAGCAGGTAGCCACGCCACCTGGCTTCGCTGACCTCGCTGTTGCGGGTGATGAGGAAGTCGGCGTCCTGGTAGCTGCGTGCGCGCTGGCGCTCGCTCAGGGCCAGGAACAGATCGCCTGTGAGGGTAGGGCTGTACTTGCCAGGCCGGTAATTGACGTATTCGCGCGGCGGCCAGCGCCCATCGGTGGTGAAACCCGAGCGATCCGGCGGCAGGTGGTGCACCTGCGGATAGGCGCCCAGGCCTTCCAGCGCGCTGTCCAGGCCGGTGAAGTCCAGGCCATCGGGCAGGTCGGCCAAGGCGAAATGCTGGCGCAGCTGCTGGCGTTTCTCGGCGCTCTGGCACTGTTTCCCCAGCCAATCCTGCAGGGCCTCGTGACTGGCGAACTCATGCAGCGGCGCGCTGTTGCCCGGCACATACAGCAGCGTCAACGGGGTGCCTTGGCTGCGGATGCACAGCAGGTCGGTGGCGGCATAGCCATAGATGTTCAACGCCCTGGTGCGTATCACGTCGGTGTGCGCCATCAACCCGGCGGCCTGCCAGGCCAGCCTGCGCCCGCCCTCGCTCAGGCTGCCCTGCGCCACCTGCTGGTTGCAGGCGGCGATGAAGTTGATCTTCGCTGCCAGCCGGTGCTCTTGCAGGTGCTGGCCCCAGTAGTCGTCGAGGCTGGCCTGGTAGCGCGTGTGAAAGTCCATGTTCCAGATGAACGCCTGCAGCGCTTCGGCCTGCACCGGTATGTGGGTGCTTGCGTCGAAACGCTCAGGGTCGGTTCTGCGGAACAGGCCGTTGAATACCGAAAACGCCGCGCCCTCGTGCAGCAAGCCTGGCGCCGGCAGGGTCGGCACGATTGTCAGCGGGCCATTGGGGAAGGTGCCTGCCCAGGGCTCGCCGATCAGTGCGCCGATCAGGTTGTTGTCGGACTCGCCCTGCCAGTTCGACAGCACGGCCTGGGTCAGCGACTGGCGGGCGACGATCATGGCCTTGTGGCCGCGGTAGTGCAGGGTCACCACGTCGGTCTGGTCGGGGTCGATGTCCAGCCCTTGTTGCCGGTACCAGTCGCCAATGGCGGTGGCCGCCTGCTGGTCCGGGCGGGGAAAGCGCTGCAGGTGGTTGCGGACGAATTGCGTGCCTCTGGCGTTGACAGCGGGTGTAGGCATGGCTTGAGCCTCGGGTTGATGAAGGAGGCGCAAGGGTGGGTGGGGCTGCAGGGCCCCGGGCGGTAGATAAGGCTGAGTTACCGGGGCCGTGGGCCTGGCAGCAGGTAGGGCGCAGCCGGAGTGATGTCCCGCTCACCGGCCGGTTCATCGTCGAAGCCCACCGGCACCTTGCCGCGCAACTGCCAGGCGAAGGCGATGATCTCGGCGATGGTCAGGTACAGCGCCTCGGGAATCTGCTCGCCGAGCTCCAGGCGCGCCAGCAGGCGCACCAGCTCGGCGTTTTCGTAGATCGGCACTTCGTGCTCGCGGGCCAGGGCCAGGATGGCCTCGGCCAGTTCGTCGTCGCCCTTGGCGCTGAGGGTCGGGGCCTGCTGGCCGTCGTAGCTCAGGGCGATGGCCTGGCGGGGATGGCGCTTGCTCATGCGGTTTCATCCACCCAGCGTTGTTCCACGCGGGTACGGGGGCCTTGGGGCGGGATGCCGGGGTGGCACTCCAGGTCGCCGACCTCCACGCCACGGGCCAGCAGGCGCTCGCGCAGCACACCGAGCTGGCTGTCGATCAGCCGCGCGGTCTGCTCGCGCTCGGCCCACAGCTGGCCGGACAAACGCCCTTGGGTGAGTTGTGCCTGGACCTGCAAGGGGCCAAGCGGGGGCAGGTCGAAGGCCAGGTCGATGCGCCACAGGGCCTGCAGCGGGTCCGGCTGCTCGCGCTGGCGATCGGCCTGTTGCTCGGGGGTTTCCTCGCGCTGCAGCTTGGCCTGCAAGGGGATGAACTCCTGGCCATGGCGCACCGGAATTTCGGTTTGCCAGGTCGTTTGCAGGTTGCCGTTCTCCAGTGTGCCGCTCTGTTGCAGGCTGCTCAGGGCATGGCTCTGCAGCCGCGAAATGGCAGCGGCGGCCAGGCGCAGCAGTTGCTGCAGGTCGCCTTCCTCTTGCATGGCTTGCAGCAGCCGCGAGGGCAGGGGGAAGGCGCCAGGGGGCTGGCGCGGGCTGACCCGCTCGAGCATGCCCAGGGCGCTGCGGGCCACGGCCGGCATCACCTGGGCCAGGGTCGAAGGGTTGCTGGTGGCTAGTGGGCCGTCGCTGGGCACCTGCGCCACCAGGCGCAGCAGTTGCGCCTTCAGGTCCACGCCCGTGGCCAGCCCGCCGAGCAGCTTGGCTTCGAGAAACACGCCGCTGTTGCCCAGGGCCTGGGCCAGGCCCTTGGCATCGCCCAGCTGGCGTGCGTCCGGCAGGCTGGCCAGCAGGCGCTCGGCACTGGTGCGCAGTTCGCCATCAGCGCTGCCGGCCAGTTGCTGCAGGGCACCGAGCAGCCCCGGCAGGGAGGCCTGGCGCGCCTGTTGGGTGGCGAGCTGCTGGTCGACATTCAATTGATCCTGGCGCCCGCTCAAGGGCACGAAACGCAGCGACTGGTCGCCCTGCACCAGGGCGCTGAGCAGGCTGCCGACCGCCAGCGGGCGCGGGCTGTCGATGCTCAGGGTGGCGCCGGCCTGGGCGGTGTTGAGCAGGCTGACCAGCGAGCGGAAGGTGGCCTGTGCGCCTGGGTTTTGCAGCAGTTGGCTGGTCAGCACCTTGCCCTGCAGCAGCGTACCGACCGGTACCTTGCTGGTGTCGAGCTGGGTCAGGGTGCTGACAGCGCTGGCATTGGCCTGTTGCACCATCAGCGCCAGGCGATCGCCTTGGGGCTGGCTGACCGTGACCTGGCTGCCCGGTGCCAGCGGTTGGCTGGCATTGGCCTGCACCTGGGCCTGGGTGCCATTGGCCAGCAGCAGGCGCAGCACCAGCTGGAACTCGCTGCCGCTCTGCTTGAGGGTCAAGACCTCGGCCTGCGCGGTTTCGCCAGGCTTGAGCAAGCCGGGTTGCGCCTGGGGCAGGTTGAGCAGCTCGCCGGTCATCGCCGCTTTGATCGCCTGGGGGCTGACCGCGGTTTGTGCGCCGAGACTATTGATTTCAGTCATGATTGTATACAACCTGTCGAACCCGCCCTCTTGGCAGCGAAGCCGCGCATGTAATAATGCCGGCCGCCCGCCACTGCCACTGTAACGGCAGCGAGGGGGGCGACTTGAGACACTGCATAAGGCGAAACCGTGACCTTTCACCTCCAAGCCGTGGGCCTGGCCTGCGAGCGCGACTGGCGCCTGCTGTTCGAACAGCTGGATTTCGAGCTGCGGCCAGGCGACATGCTGCAGATCAGCGGCCCCAACGGCAGCGGCAAGACCAGCCTGCTGCGTTTGCTGGCCGGGCTGATGCAACCCACTGCCGGGCAGATCCTGCTGGGCGGCCAGCCCTTGGCCGAACAGCGCCATGCCTTGGCCAGCATCCTGCTGTGGATCGGTCACGCCGCCGGCATCAAGGACCTGCTCAGCGCCGAGGAAAACCTCACCTGGCTGTGCGCCCTGCACCAGCCGGCCAGCCGCGATGCCATCTGGGCCGCGTTGAGCGCCGTTGGCCTGCGCGGCTTCGAGGACGTGCCGTGCCATACCTTGTCGGCCGGCCAGCAGCGCCGCGTGGCCCTGGCCCGCCTGCACCTGGACAGCCCGCCACTGTGGATTCTCGACGAACCCTTCACCGCCCTCGACAAGCAAGGCGTCGCCCAGCTTGAAGCGCACCTGGCGGCGCACTGCGAGCAGGGCGGCACCGTGGTGCTGACCACCCACCATACCTTGGCGCACAAACCGTCCGGTTACCGCGAACTGAACCTGGGGCAATGGGCAGCATGAGCGTATTTCTTCTGTTGTTGCGCCGCGAGGCGCGCCTGCTGTTCCGCCGCCCGGCCGAGCTGGCCAACCCGCTGGTGTTCTTCGCCATCGTCGTGGCGCTGTTTCCGCTGGCGGTAGGCCCGGAGAGCCAATTGTTGCAAACCTTGTCTCCCGGGCTGGTCTGGGTCGCGGCTTTGCTGGCGGTGCTGCTGTCGCTCGACGGCCTGTTTCGCAGCGATTTCGAGGACGGTTCGCTGGAGCAGTGGGTGCTGTCGCCACACCCGCTGGCCCTGCTGGTGCTGGCCAAGGTGCTGGCGCACTGGATCTTTTCCGGCCTGGCACTGGTATTGTTGGCGCCACTGCTGGCATTGATGCTGGGTTTGCCGAGCCATTGCCTGCCGGTGCTGCTCGGCTCGCTGCTGCTGGGCACCCCGGTGCTGAGCCTGCTGGGCGCGGTGGGTGCGGCGCTGACGGTCGGCCTCAAACGCGGTGGTTTGCTGCTGGCGTTGCTGATTCTGCCGTTGTATATCCCTGTATTGATCCTGGGCAGTGGTGCGTTGCAGGCGGCGTTGCAGAATATGCCCGCCACCGGCCACCTGCTGTGGCTGGCAAGCCTGACGGCCCTGGCGGTTACCCTGGCACCCTTTGCGATAGCGGCCGGCCTGAAGATCAGCGTCGGCGAATAACGAGTCCCGGGCTTTCAAGCCCGGCTAATACCCTGGATGTACCCTGATGAAAATAAGCTGGACGTGGTTCCACAAACTGGGTTCCCCCAAATGGTTCTATGCCATCAGCGGCCGCATGCTGCCGTGGCTGGCCGTTTCCGCCATCCTGCTGCTGGCCACCGGCGTGATCTGGGGCCTGGCCTTCGCCCCCCAGGACTACCAGCAGGGCAACAGTTTCCGCATCATCTACATCCACGTGCCGGCGGCCATGCTGGCCCAGTCCTGCTACGTGCTGCTGGCGGTGGCCGGGGTGGTGGGGCTGGTGTGGAAGATGAAGCTGGCCGACGTCGCCCTGCAGTGCGCGGCGCCCATCGGCGCCTGGATGACCGCCGTGGCGCTGGTCACCGGGGCCATCTGGGGCAAGCCGACCTGGGGCAGCTGGTGGGTGTGGGATGCGCGCCTGACCTCGATGCTGATTTTGCTGTTCCTGTATTTCGGCATCATCGCCCTGGGCCAGGCCATCAGCAACCGTGACAGCGCGGCCAAGGCCTGCGCGGTGTTGGCCATCGTCGGCGTGATCAACATCCCGATCATCAAGTACTCGGTGGAGTGGTGGAACACCCTGCACCAGGGCGCCACCTTCACCCTCACCGAAAAGCCGGCCATGCCGGCCGAGATGTGGCTGCCGCTGCTGTGCACGGCGCTGGGCTTCTACTGCTTCTTCGGTGCGGTGCTGTTGCTGCGCATGCGCCTCGAGGTGCTCAAGCGCGAGGCGCGGGCCAGCTGGGTGCGCGAAGAAGTGTTGAACAGCCTGGGTCGGAGGGCCGCGTGATGAGCTTTTCTTCATTCGGCGATTTTCTCGCCATGGGCCACCATGGCCTGTACGTCTGGTCGGCCTATGGCATCTGCCTGGCGGTGCTGGCGATCAATGTCGCCGCGCCCCTGCTGGCCCGCCGTCGCTACCTGCAAGAAGAGGCGCGCCGTCTGCGCCGGGAGAACAACCTGTGAATCCGCAGCGCAAGAAACGCCTGTTCCTGATCCTCGGCCTGCTGGCCGGTGTCGCGGTGGCCGTCGGCTTTGCCTTGAGCGCCCTGCAGCAGAACATCAACCTGTTCTATACCCCCACCCAGATCGCCAATGGCGAGGCGCCAGTGGACACCCGCATCCGTGCCGGCGGCATGGTCGAGAAGGGCTCGGTGCAGCGCTCGGCCGACTCGCTCGATGTGCGCTTCGTGGTCACCGACTTCAATAAATCGGTGCCGATCACCTACCGTGGCATCCTCCCCGACCTGTTCCGCGAAGGGCAGGGCATCGTCGCCCTGGGCAAGGTCAACGGCGAGGGCGTGGTGGTGGCCGACGAAGTGCTGGCCAAGCACGATGAGAAATACATGCCACCTGAAGTGACCAAGGCCCTGAAAGAAAGCGGCCAAGCGCAGGCCCAGCCATGAACGCGGCCCTGGTGATCCCCGAACTCGGCCAACTGGCGATGATCCTGGCGATCTGTTTCGCCGTGGTGCAGGCGAGCGTACCGCTGCTCGGCGCCTGGCGCGGCGACAGCCTGTGGATGAGCCTGGCGCGCCCGGCGGCCTGGGGGCAGTTCGCCTTCCTGGCCTTTGCCTTCGCCTGCCTCACCCATGCCTTCATGACCGACAACTTCTCGGTGGCCTATGTCGCCAGCAACTCCAACAGCGCCTTGCCCTGGTACTACAAGTTCAGCGCCGTGTGGGGCGCGCACGAAGGCTCGCTGCTGCTCTGGGCGTTGATCCTGGGCGGCTGGACCTTCGCCGTGTCGATCTTCTCGCGGCAATTGCCGCAAGTGATGCTGGCGCGGGTGCTGGCGGTGATGGGCATGATCAGCACGGGCTTCCTGAGCTTCTTGATCATCACCTCCAACCCGTTCGAACGCCTGCTGCCGCAAGTGCCGGTGGACGGTCGCGACCTCAACCCGCTGCTGCAGGACTTTGGCCTGATCGTTCACCCACCGATGCTGTACATGGGCTACGTGGGCTTCTCGGTGGCCTTCGCCTTCGCCATCGCCGCCTTGCTCGGCGGCCGCCTGGACGCCGCCTGGGCGCGCTGGTCGCGGCCCTGGACCATCGTCGCCTGGGCCTTTCTCGGGGTGGGCATCACCCTGGGTTCCTGGTGGGCCTACTACGAGCTGGGCTGGGGCGGCTGGTGGTTCTGGGACCCGGTGGAAAACGCCTCGTTCATGCCTTGGCTGGTGGGCACCGCGCTGATCCATTCGCTGGCGGTGACCGAGAAGCGCGGCGTGTTCAAGAGCTGGACGGTGCTGCTGGCGATCGCCGCCTTCTCGCTGAGCCTGCTGGGCACCTTCCTGGTGCGTTCCGGCGTGCTGACCTCGGTGCACGCCTTCGCCGCCGACCCCTCGCGCGGCGTGTTCATCCTGATCTTCCTGCTGTTCGTGGTCGGCGGTTCGCTGACCCTGTTCGCCCTGCGCGCGCCGGTGGTCAAGAGCCAGGTCGGCTTTGCCCTGTGGTCGCGCGAAACACTGCTGCTGGCCAACAACCTGGTGCTGGTGGTGGCGGCCTCGATGATCCTGCTCGGCACCCTGTACCCGCTGGTGCTCGATGCCTTGACCGGGGCCAAGCTGTCGGTCGGCCCGCCGTACTTCGATGCTCTGTTCCTGCCGCTGATGGCGCTGCTGATGGTGGTGCTCGGGGTAGGCGTGGTGGTGCGCTGGAAGGACACCCCGGGCAAGTGGCTGGCGAGCATGATGACCCCGGTGCTGATCGGCAGCGCAGTCCTGGCGCCGGTGGCCGGCCTGATCGTCGACGACTTCGACTGGCCAACCCTGAGCGCCTTCGCCCTGGCCGCCTGGGTGGTGCTGGCCGGGCTGCGCGACATCCTCGACAAGACCCGTCACAAGGGCCTGGCCAAAGGCGTGCGCGGCCTCACCCGCAGCTACTGGGGCATGCAGCTGGCGCACCTGGGCCTGGCGGTGTGCGCCCTGGGCGTGGTGCTGTCGAGCAACAACAGCGCCGAGCGCGACCTGCGCATGGCACCGGGCGAGAGCGTCGAGCTGGGTGGCTATCACTTCCTGTTCCAGGGCGCCAAGCACTTCGAGGGGCCGAACTTCATCTCCGACAAGGGCACCATCGTGGTCAGCCGCGATGGCCGTGAAGTGACCACCCTGCACCCGGAAAAACGCCTGTACACCGTGCAGCAGTCGATGATGACCGAAGCGGGCATCGATGCCGGCTTCACCCGCGATCTGTACGTGGCCCTGGGCGAGCCGCTGGAAAACGGCGCCTGGGCGGTGCGGGTGCATATCAAGCCTTACGTTCGCTGGATCTGGCTGGGCGGTCTGCTGACCGGCCTGGGCGGTTTGCTGGCGGCCTTCGACCGGCGCTACCGCGTCAAGGTCAAGACCCGGGTGCGTGATGTCCTGGGCGTGTCTGGAGCAGCTGCATGAAGCGTTGGATCATGGTGGTGCCCTTGGCGGTATTCCTGCTGATGGCGGTATTCCTCTACAAAGGGCTGTTCCTCAAGCCTGACGAGCTGCCCTCGGCGATGATCGGCAAGCCGTTCCCGGCGTTCTCCCTGGCCTCGACCCAGGGCGATCGCAACCTCACCCAGGCCGACCTGCAGGGCCGCCCGGCACTGGTCAACGTCTGGGCCACCTGGTGCCCGTCGTGCAAGGTCGAGCACCCGTACCTGAACCAGCTGGCCGAGCAGGGCGTGGTGATTTACGGCATCAACTACAAGGACGACAACGCCGCCGCGCTGAAGTGGCTGGCCGAGTTCCACAACCCCTACCAGCTGGACATCCGCGACGAGCAGGGCAGCCTGGGCCTGGACCTTGGCGTGTACGGCGCGCCGGAAACCTTCCTGATCGACGCCAAGGGCGTGATCCGCTACAAGCACGTGGGCATCGTCGATGCCAGCGTCTGGCGCGAGCAGCTGGCGCCGCTGTACCAGGGCCTGGTCGACGAGGCCAAGCCATGAAGCGCTGGCTTGCAGCCGCCGTGCTGGGCATGAGCCTGGCCGGCGTGGCCAAGGCGGCCATCGACACCTACCAGTTCCGCGACGATGCCGAGCGCGAGCGCTATCAGCAACTGACCAAGGAACTGCGCTGCCCCAAATGCCAGAACCAGGACATCGCCGACTCCAACGCGCCGATTGCCGCCGACCTGCGCCGCGAGATCTTCCGCATGCTCGGCGAGGGCAAGAGCAACCAGCAGATCGTCGACTTCATGGTCGACCGCTATGGCGACTTCGTGCGCTACAAGCCTGCGCTCAGCGGGCGTACCTGGCTGCTCTGGTTCGGCCCGGGCATCCTGCTGGTCGGTGGCTTCGCGGTGCTGGTGCTGATCGTGCGCCGGCGCCGTGGCCCGGTGGCCGAGGGCGCGGAGCACCTGTCCGCGCAAGAACGCGAGCGTCTCGCAAAACTGCTGGAAAAAGAACAGACCCATGACTGAATTCTGGCTTAGCGCGGGCCTGCTGCTGCTCGCCGCCCTCGGCTTTCTGCTGATCCCGATCCTGCGTGGCCGCCGCCAGCAGCAGGAAGAAGACCGTACTGCGCTGAACGTGGCCCTGTACCAGGAGCGTGTCGCCGAACTGGCCGCCCAGCAGGCCGCCGGGGTGCTGGACGATACGCAACTGGCCACCGGCCGCGACGAGGCCGCGCGCGAATTGCTGGCCGACACCGAAGGTGCCGAGGCGCCGCGCCAGGGGCACCTGGGCAAGGCGTTGCCGCTGTTGGCGGCGGTGCTGGTGCCGCTGCTGGGCCTGGGGCTGTACCTGCACTTCGGCGCGGCCGACAAGGTCCAGCTGACCCAGGAGTTCGCCGCCGCTCCCAAGAGCATGGAAGAAATCACCGCGCGCCTGGAGCGGGCGGTGCAAGCCCAGCCCGATTCGGCCGAAGGCTTGTACTTCCTCGGCCGTGCCTACATGGCCGAGCAGCGCCCGGCCGATGCCGCGCGCGCCTACGAGCGTGCCGTGGCCCTGGCCGGGCGCCAGCCCGAGCTGCTCGGGCAATGGGCGCAGGCGCTGTACTTTGCCGCCGACAAGCAATGGAACCCGCAGGTGCAGGCGCTGACCGACGAGGCGCTCAAGGCCGACCCCAATGAAGTCACCAGCCTTGGCCTGCGCGGTATCGCCGCCTTCGAGGGCGAGCGTTACCAGGAAGCGATCGATTACTGGACGCGCCTGCTGGCGCAATTGCCCGAAGGCGACGCCTCGCGCGCGGCGCTGCAAGGTGGCATCGACCGCGCGGCGCAGCGCCTGGGCGGCGATGCCGGCAAGCCGGTGGCTGCGGCGCGCCTGAAAGTGCGGGTGGAGCTGGCTGCGGCGCTCAAGGACAAGGTCAATCCTGACGACACCGTGTTCATCTTCGCCCGCGCCAAGAATGGCCCACCCATGCCGCTGGCGGCCAAGCGGGTGACCGTGGCGCAGTTGCCGCTGGAGGTGGAACTGACCGACGCCGATGCGATGATGCCGCAGATGAAACTGTCGGACTTCGCCGAAGTCCAACTGGTTGCACGTGTGTCGCGTGCCGGTCAGCCTACCCATGGCGAGTGGATCGGCCAGGGCGCACCGCTGGCCAATACGACCCAGGCCACCCAACAATTAGTCATCGACAGCCCCGACCCGTAAGAGAACCCTGCCATGCACAGTACCGTCCGCCTGACCCTGATCACCCTGGCCCTGGGTTTGTCCGCGTGTACGGTGCGTGAGCCGTATGAGCAGCCGTCGCCGCCGGTGGAGACGGTGCCTTCGCACCCGGGGCCGGTGGTCAAGCCTTTGCCGGGCGGCCAGCCGTCGACGCAACCGAGCAAGCCGGCGGCGATCCCCAAACCCATGCCGCGCACCTCTGCCAGCTTCGCGCCGCCACCGGGCGGTGCCAGCCATTGGGACCCGAAACTGGGCGTGTACGTGCTGGAGAAAAAGCCCAACACCTTCTACCGCCAGCGTACCTACTACCGCTATGACGGCGGCTGGAGCTGGTCGCTGAGCCCGGATGGGCCGTGGCAGGAGACCGACAGCAGCGGTGTGCCGGGGGGGCTGGGGCGGGCCTTCGCGCAGTAATTCCAGGCAGCCTGTACCGGCCCTATCGCCGGCAAGCCGGCTCCCACATGTTTCAGTGGTTAACCTGTGGGAGCCGGCTTGCCGGCGATAGGGCCAGAACAGGCATACCCTTATACCCATACAGTACAGTTAACCCCTGATTTTGCGATTGACTGTGCTGGCCACTGACTCCGCATAATGCCCCCCTGATATTCAAGGAGGTGGCATGCGCAAGACAGTCCTGGTGCTGGTGGAAACCGTCGATGATTACCTGCCCCTGCTCGAGCAGGCCGGCTACCACCTGATTCGCGCCCCCTCCCCGCAACTGCGCGCCGAAGCGATCCAGCGCCATGCCGGCGACATCGATGCCGTGCTGACCCGCGGCCCGCTGGGCCTTACCGCTGCCGAGATCCAGGCCCTGCCGGCCCTGCAGATCATCTGCGTGATCGGCGCCGGTTACGAGCAGGTCGACCTGGCCGCTGCCGCCGCCCGCGGCATCACGGTCACCAATGGCGCGGGTGCCAACGCCGCCGCGGTTGCCGACCACACGCTGGCCATGCTGTTGGCGCTGCTGCGCGATATTCCCCGTGCCGATGCCAGCACCCGCCGTGGCGAATGGAACCGCGTCATCAGCCCCTCGGTCAGCGGCAAGCGCCTCGGTATTCTCGGCCTGGGTGCCGTCGGCCAGGCCATCGCCAAGCGCGCCAGCCTGGGCTTCGACATGCCCGTCAGCTACCACAGCCGCAGCCCGCGCCAGGGCGTGCCCTACACCTGGTACGACAGCCCGCTGAACCTGGCCGAGGCGGTGGACATCCTGGTGGTGGCCACACCCGGTGGCGCGCATACCCGCCACCTGGTCGATGCCCCGGTACTCGAAGCCCTGGGTGCCGAGGGCTACCTGGTGAACATCGCCCGCGCCAGCGTGGTGGACACCCAGGCGCTGGTCATCGCCCTGCAGCAGGGCCGGATCGCCGGTGCGGCGCTGGACGTGTTCGACGATGAACCGGCGGTGCCCGCAGCCCTCAAGGCCCTCGGCAATACCGTGCTCACCCCCCACGTGGCCGGGCAGTCGCCAGAGGCTGCGCGCGACACGGTCACCCTGGTGCTGCGCAATCTGCAGGCTTTCTTTGCCGGCGAGCCGGTGCTCACGCCGGTCCGCGCTTGACCTTCGCTTTCGATACCGCCCGGCAGCGCCCGGGCCTCAAGGAGTGTTTGCATGCAACTCGAGATCTTCCAGGTCGATGCCTTCACCGCCGAGCCGTTCGGTGGCAACCCTGCAGCGGTAATCCCTCTTGAAAACTGGCTGCCGGATGCCGTGCTGCAGCGCATCGCCGAAGAGAACAACCTCTCCGAAACTGCCTATATAGTTCGCAACGGCGAGACATTCGACCTGCGTTGGTTCACCCCGACGGTCGAAGTCGATTTGTGCGGCCACGCCACCCTGGCGTCGGCCTATGTGCTGTTCGAGCAACTGGGCGAGCAGGCTGCGGTGCTGCGTTTCAACACCCGCAGCGGTGAACTGCGGGTCAGCCGCGACGCCGACGGGCACCTGGCCATGGACTTCCCGGCCAAGCAGCCGGTGGCCGTGGCGATCCCCGATGGCCTGCTCGAAGCGCTGGGCTTGCGGGGCGCCGCCGCGGTCTATCGCTCCGACGATTACGTGGTGATGATCGACGATGCCAGCTTGCTCGACCCGCTCAAGCCCGACTTCGTCGCCCTGGCCGCCTTCGATGTGCGCGGCATCGCGGTCACGGCGCCGGGCCGTGGTTACGATTTCGTCACCCGCTGGTTTGGCCCGAACGTGGGGGTCAACGAAGACCCGGTCACAGGTTCGGCGCATACCTCGCTGGCGCCGCTGTGGGCCGAGCGCCTGGGCAAACAGGCGCTGACCTGCGAGCAGGGTGGTGCACGCAAGGGCCAACTGCAGTGCGAAGTGCCCGGCAATGGCCGGGTGATCATCAGCGGCCGCGCGGCCTTGTACCTGCGCGGCAACATCTACATCTGAGCCTGCGGCTTGGGCGGCGGGCCCTTGCCTGGGCCCGTCTATACTTGCCCACCCATCCCTTGCAAGGAGCCCCACCATGACCCTGGAACAACGCGGCAGCTGCCTGTGTGGCGAAACCCACCTGCGCGTCACGGTCGACAACACCCATATCAGCGCCTGCCATTGCAGCATGTGCCGCAAGTGGACCGGCGGCCCGATGCTGGTGGTGCATTGCAGCCAGCCGCCGCTGATCGAAGGGCGAGCGCCCAGCGTCTACGATTCGTCCGACTGGGCCCAGCGCGGTTTTTGCAGCCGGTGCGGCACGCACCTCTACTACCGGCTCAAGGCCAACGACTTCTATGCGGTGCCGGTGGGCCTGCTCGACAGCGACGAGGCCTGGGCGTTCGACCTGCAGATCTTCGTCGAGCAGAAACCGGCCTGGTACTGCTTTGCCAACCAGACCAAGGAGCTGACCGGGCAGCAGGCCTTCGAGCAGCTCGGTTGAGCTTTGCGGCTTGCCAAAGCCGGGCATTCCTGCGAAAAGGGCGGCCTTGAATTTCAGCGTTGGAGCATGCCTGTGAGCAGCGAACTGCAGATTACCGACCTCGTCGAAGGCGACGGCAAGGCCGCCGTCAAAGGCGCCTTGATCACCACCCAGTACACCGGCTGGCTGGCCGACGGCAGCGAGTTCGATTCGTCCTGGTCGCGGGGCAAGCCTTTTCAGTGCGTGATCGGCACGGGGCGCGTGATCAAGGGCTGGGACCAGGGCCTGATGGGCATGCGCGTCGGCGGCAAGCGCAAGCTGCAGGTGCCGGCGCACCTGGGGTATGGCGAGCGCAGCGTGGGCGCGATTCCACCGAACTCGGACCTGACGTTCGAGATCGAGTTGCTGGAGGTGTTGACGCGGGATGATTGAGTAGTCCGATTCCTACAGTTAGGTAGAAATGGACTACAGGTCACGTCGGTTAGCGTCTGATTGAGGCCGACGTCCCGCGTGGTTAACCTTCCAGCTGTTTCGAGTGAGGGAAACCCTATGTCGACAAGATCCTATTTCTCTTCCCGCGTGGTGCGTGAAGCAAACGCTTTGCTGGTCGCATCGGGCGCGCGGATGGAAGTGCCACTACCGCGCGAGCTGGCGGGCATCTTGACCAGCACCAAGAAAACCCGCTCGCAGTTGAAAGAGGCATTCGCGTCCGCCTATTGCCAACTTCGCAAGGGGTAGCAACCGGATGGCCGATGGTTGCTACAACCACATCTACTCGATACTTGTGGAAAATGAGCAGGACACGCTCGGCGTCATTGCCTATTCGTTGTACAAGAGGCAAAAAATCGAGTTCATCAAAGCATTCAAGGTCAAGCATGACCGGGAGCCAAGGGACGAAGATCTGGCGCCTTTTCATGATGTCAGCAACAGCCCGTCACAGCTTGAAAGCTATCGAAATCAAGCGAGCCAGTTGATTCAAGGCTTTCTCGATGCCTCGATCTCTGCTCAGGCAAGGGAGCTCGAACAGTACTATGCCGACAAGGCCAGCTGCGAGATCAGAAATGCCAAGCCAGGGTTCTGGTTGGGGGTGGCGCAGAGTCTGGTGGGGTCGGTGCTGTTTGTCTTCCTGCTGGGTTTTCTGGTGTTCTTCACATGGAGCCTTAATCAAGGTCCGAAGCAGGTGATCGAGCAGGTTTTCGACGTCAGCATAATCGACTCGCCTGCTGCCGAGCGCGCAGCGGATCTTCCATCATCGCCATGACTAATGACCCGTCAGCTTCATAATTTGGCAATACCCCTGTTCTAACGTAGGCCTTGCCTAGGGAACGGCATCCACCCTCATGGAGGAACCAAACGGGTCGAGGGCACTCTGAGCCCTACTCGTTGCCATGGACGGCATTCACTACAAGGATGCCCCAGGCTTGTCCGAGCCAGGGCGATGTGGCGGGTTTACCCGATACCTATTGCCACAAGAGCCCGTCTTCATGAAGTTGCCATCCTTTCTCCGACGTCGTCGCCAGCTGCTGCTGAGCCTGGCCCTGGTCGCCGTGGCCGTGCCCCTGGCACTGGAGGCGGTCGAAAGCCGGGCGCAGCCGGTCGACGGTACCCAGACCCTGGTGTTCCTGCGCCATGGCGAAAAACCCGAAGAAGGGCTGGGGCAGCTGAACTGCCAGGGCCTTAACCGCGCGCTGGACCTGGCCACGCTGTTGCCGGAGCGCTTTGGCAAAGCCGACTACGTGTTCGCCGCCAACCCCTCGCGGCACGTCGAGGAGGGCAGCAACGACCAGAGCTACAGCTACATCCGCCCGTTGATGACCATCACCCCCAGCGCCGTTCGCCTGGGCCTGCCGGTGAACATCGACTTCGGCGCCAACGATACCGAAGACCTCGCCGACGAACTGCTCAGCGAAAAATACCGCAACGCCACCGTCTATACGGCTTGGTCCCACGGCTACCTGCCGGAGCTGATCAACACCGTGGCCGGCAAGGCCCTGGGCGAGGAGCGGGTGATCACCGAGGACTGGAGCGGTGACGATTTCGACACCCTCTACGTGCTGACCCTGACCTGGCACGACGGCAAGGCCAGCCTGCTCAGCCGCAACGTGCGCCAGGGCCTCAATAACGGCCCCCATAGCTGCCCGACCTGATCGGCTGTTACTGTCTGGGCGAGCAAGCCGGGACAGGGATGCAGCATGACGCAACGGATAACGGTAATTGGCGCTGGAGTCATCGGCCTGGCCACAGCTTATGCGCTGGTGCGCGAGGGCCATTCGGTCGACCTGATCGATGCGCGCGACAGCGTGGCGTCGGCCACCAGCTTTGCCAATGGCGGGCAGCTGTCGTACCGCTATGTGGCGCCCTTGGCGGATGCGGGGGTGCCTTGGCAGGCGCTGGGCTGGCTGCTGCAGGGCGACTCGCCGCTGCGGCTGCGGCTGCGCCTGGACCCGGCGCAGTGGCGATGGCTGCTGGCCTTCATGCTGGCATGCCGCAAAAGCGTCAATCGCCGTAACGGCGCCCGATTGCTGGAGCTGGCACTGCACAGCCAGGCCGTGCTGGCGCGCTGGCGCGAGGAGGACGGCCTGGCGGACTTCGCCTGGCGGCGCAACGGCAAGCTGGTTGCGTTTCGCAGCGAGCGCGCCTTTGCCCATGGGCGTGAGCAAGTGCTCGACCCGGCCTGCCAGCACGTGCTCACGGCTGGCGAACTCAAGGCATTGGAGCCGGCGCTGGCCCAGGCGCCTTTCATCGGTGGCGTGTTCACCGCCAATGAAGAAGTCGCCGACTGCCATCGCTTCTGCGAGCGCCTGGCCGAGCGCCTGCGTGCGTCCGGGCAGTGCCGGCTGCTGCTCGGCAAGCCGGTCACGCGGCTGCTCAGCCACCATGAACAGGTGGTGGCGCTGCAGGTGGGGCAGGAGCAGCTCGAGGTGCAGCGCCTGGTGCTGTGCGCCGGGCACCTCAGTGCCGGGCTGGCGTTGCCGGGCTTGAAGGTGCCGGTCTACCCGCTCAAGGGTTACAGCCTGACTGCGCCGATCGGCCCTGGGCACCTCGCGCCGCAGGTCAGCGTTACCGACTATGAGCGCAAGGTCGTCTATGCGCGGCTTGACCAGCAGCTGCGGGTGGCGGCGATGGTCGACATCGTCGGCTTCGATGACGCGGTGGATGTGCGCAGGTTGCAGAGCATGCGCCGCTTGGCGGGGCAGACGCTGCCCGCAGCGGCAGATTACGGGCAGGCGGTGGAGTGGGCTGGGATGCGGCCGGCGACGCCGACCGGGGTGCCGCTGATTGGGGCGACGGCCTATCGCAACCTCTGGCTGAACCTGGGGCATGGGGCCTTGGGGTTCACCCTGGCCTGTGGCAGTGGGGAGCGGTTGGCCAGGATGATGGGCTGAGGTTCCCGGCCCTATCGCCGGCAAGCCGGCTCCCACAGGTCAGGGGCTAGCCTCAACCCCTGTGGGAGCCGGCTTGCCGGCGATAGGGCCAGATGAGACCTCAGCGCCCGAAGCGCATCGGCCAGCCCACCACCTTCTTCACCCGCGGCGTGGCGTAGGTGCGCACCTTGGAAGTGCTCAAGCCCATGCGCACCAGCGCCTCGGCGATGGTCACCGCCGCGCTCACGCCATCCACCACCGGCACCCCGGTGCGCTGGCGGATCTGCTCATCCAGCCCGGCCATGCCGCCGCAGCCCAGGCAGATCACCTCCGCCTTGTCCTCGCGCACGGCCCGCTCGGCCTGCTCGACGATGGCTTGCACGGCCCGCGGCGGGTCGGCTTCGAGCTCCAGCACGGCCAGCCCGCTGGCCCGCACCGAGGCGCAGCGCTCGTACAGGCCGGACAGTTTCAGGCGGTCCTCGATCAACGGCACGGTGCGGTCCAGGGTGGTCACCACCGAATAGGCGTGGCCCAGGTACATGGCCGTGCTGGCGGCGGCATCGGTGATGTCCACCACCGGCACGTTCAACAGCTCCTGCAGGCCCTCCCGGCCATGCTCGCCGTAGCCGGCCTGGATCACGGCATCGTAGGGGCCCTCGTAGGCCAGCACCCGGTCCATTACGGCGATGGCCGCCAGGTAGCTTTCGAAATTGCCTTCCACCGACTCGGCACCGAACCATGGGGTCAGGCCGACGATTTCGGTGCCCGGTGAAGCCACGCTGCGGGCCTGCTCGGCAATGGCCTCGGTGATGGCTTCGGTGGTGTTGACGTTGGCGATCAGAATGCGCATGGGCAGTCCTCCCTGGTCAGTGGCTGCTGTGGTCGACGGCGATGCATTCGCCGCTGACGTCGTGGTAGTGGCGGTTGCGCGGGGCGATCAGCAGGTACAGCGCGGCGGCGATGCCGGCACCGATCAGCCAGGAAAACGGCGCAATGGCATGGAAGTTGGGCACCAGGGCCAGGACGATGGCCAGCAGCGCGGCGGGCAGGAAGGCGGCCACGGCGCGCAGGTTGATGCCCTTGCTGTAGTGGTAGGCGCCGGCCGGGTGTTCGCTGTACAGCTCCGGCACGTTGATGCAGCCTTTTCGCAGCAGCCAGTAGTCGGCCATGATCACCCCGTACAGCGGGCCGAGCAGGGCACCCAGGCCGGACAGGAAGTACACGATCACCAGCGGGCTGTTGTACAGGTTCCACGGCAGGATCAGCACGGCCAGGGTGGCGCTGATCAGCCCGGCACGGCGGAAGTTGAGGTGGCGTGGCGCCAGGTTGCTGAGCACGAAGGCCGGGGCGACGAAGTTGGCCATGATGTTCACCGCCACGGTGACGATCAGGAAGGCCATGCAGCCCAGGACCAGGAACGCAGTGTTGGGAATGCTGGCGACGATCTGCGTCGGGCTGTCGATGATCTGGCCGTTGATCTGGAACTGCGCACCGCACAGCACCACGGTGATCATGGCGAACACCAGGATGTTCACCGGCAGGCCCCAGAAGTTGCCGACGCGGATGGTCTTGCGGCACGGCGAGGAGCGGGCGAAGTCGCAGAAGTTGAGCACCAGGGTGCCGTAGATCGCCAGCCACAGGGCGCCGCCGGCAAAGATGTTGCGCCACATCTCGTAGCCGCTCAGCGGCTCGGCCACCGACCAGGCGATGCGCGCATCGGCCTTGAAGTACATGAACAGCGCAAGGCTGGCCACGGTCAGCAGGATCACAGGGCCGGCGAAGGCCTCGTAGCGGCGCACCATCTCCATGCCGTAGGCGAGGATCACCAGCTGCACCAGCCAGATCGCCACGAAGCACACCCAGCCCAGGCTCGACAGGCCCAGCAGGCTGTTGTGGTCGTAGCTGGCCAGTTGCGGCCACACGGCCGTGAGCAGCACGCGCAGCACCACCGAGGCCAGGTAGGTCTGGATGCCGAACCAGGCGATGGCGATCACCGCGCGGATCAGCGCCGGGATCTGCGCGCCGTGGATGCCGAAGGCGATGCGGCTGATCACCGGGAAGGGCACGCCAGTCTTCTGGCCCATGTAGCCGGAGAGGTTCATGAAGAAGTACACCAGCGCCGCACCGATCGCCAGCGACAGGAGGATTTGCCAGCCGCCCAGGCCCAGGGCGAACAAGCCCATGGCGAAGGAGTAGTTGGCGATGTTGTGCACATCGTTGGTCCACAGCGCGAAGATGCTGTAGCGCCCCCAGCGCCGGCCTTCCATGCGGGTCGGGGCGAGGTCGCGGTTGTGCAGGCGCGGGCTCAGTTCAAGTAACGGAAGTTCGCCGGCAAGGGTGGAAGAAGCGTGGGTGCTGGCGACGGATAGTTCAGGGGCAAGGTCGAGGCTGGTACTCATTCCGGCGGGCTCCTGATGCACGTGGACTGCGATGAGCGGGCATGCGCACGGGCTCGCCATCTCGTCGGTGCAGCGTTGGCATCACTGGGTTCTGGACGCGGCGGCTGGTGATTGGGCCAGCGTCGCGGGTTCTTGTGTATTTATGTTTTGTCGAACTTGTATACAAAACACGAACACACAAAAGCGAGTTCCATGCCAGGCGAGAAAGAGGCTTTTAGTGGCCATCATTTCGAATCTATCTGACTGATAGATAAGTGAATGAAATAGCGAAACTATAAGTTGACCAAATGAACAGGTTTAAATTTTTAGTGGGTGTGTTAGTTGATCGAATGGTCAAATTTTATTAAACGGAATGTGTAACGCTTTGGGGCGTTACTTGGGGAAGTGCACACAAAAATGGCACTTAAGGTGACATTCTTGTGTACAAAAAATAGTCAGCTTTTCTTGCGCAGGCCTGTCGCCGGCAGCCAGCCTCACTCCATCGGCGGCAAGCGCCGTTTCACCGGCGACTTCTTGATGATCGCGGTATTGGTTTCGGCCAGCACATTGATCCGGTCCAGCAGCGTGTCGAGCTGCTCCATCGAGCGCACGTGCAGCCGGGCAATGAAGCAGTCCTCGCCGGTCACCTTGTCGCACTCGGTGAACTGGGGGATGGCGATGATCTGCCGTTCCACCTCCTGCAGCTGCCCGGGCAGCGGGCGGATACGCACGATGGCCTGCAGCTGGTAGCCAAAGCTGCGCGGGTCGACATCGACCGTGTAGCCACGCAGCACGCCGCGCTCTTCCAGGCGCCGCAGCCGCTCGCTGACGCTGGGTGCGGACAGCCCGCTGATCTGCGCCAACGCCTTGAGCGAGCGGCGGGAGTCTTCCATCAGGGCATTGATCAGCAGTTGGTCGATGGCATCGGTCATGGGCGCCTCGTCAGGTGATAGTGCGAATTTCCCTTGATAGTAAAGGTGAACCGGCAAAACTGCCTTGGTTATCCGCTGGAAGGCCGGTGACGGGCCTCTGCATACTAGGCCCATCGTCAATGGGAGACATGCGATGGACAGTTCATTGCGCCGCGGTTCGTTGGAAATGGTCGCCGCCATGCTGATTTCCGGCACCATCGGCTGGTTCGTGCTGGTGTCCGGCCAGCCGGTGCTGGAGGTGGTGTTCTGGCGCTGCGTGTTCGGCGCTGGCACCTTGCTGGTGATCTGCGCGGCACTGGGCTTTCTCAAGCCGGGCGTGATCAGCGGCACCGCCGTGTTGCTGGCGATTGCCAGCGGCGTGGCCATCGTCGGCAACTGGGTGTTGCTGTTCGCCTCCTACTCGCGGGCGTCCATCGCCATCGGCACGGCGGTGTACAACGTGCAGCCGTTCATGCTGGTGGGGCTGGCGGCGCTGTTTCTTGGCGAGAAGATCACCCTGGCCAAGGTCACCTGGCTGAGCGTGGCCTTTCTCGGCATGCTGGCGATCGTCAGCGCCCATGGCGCCGGGCAGGCGAGTGGCGAGGAGTACCTGCTGGGCATCGCCCTGGCCTTGGGCGCGGCGTTTTTGTATGCCATTGCGGCCTTGGTCATCAAACGCCTCAAAGGCACGCCCCCGCACCTGATCGCGCTGATCCAGGTGAGCACCGGCGCGCTGCTGCTGGCGCCCTGGGTCACGCTCGGCGGGCTGCCTGGCGAGCCCTCGGCACTGGCCAGCCTGGTGACCCTGGGCATGGTCCACACGGGGCTGATGTACGTGTTGCTGTACAGCGCCATCCAGCGCCTGCCCACGGCGTTGACCGGCGCCTTGTCGTTCATCTACCCGATCGCGGCGATCCTGGTCGACTGGGTGGCGTTCGGGCACCGCCTGGCGCCGTTGCAGTGGTTGGGCGTGGGCTTGATCCTGCTGGCGGCGGCGGGCATGCAGCAGGGTTGGTGGTTGCGTTCGGCGCAGGTGCCGGCCAAAGGGTAGAATGCCCCCTTTCACTTGCTTGCGACCTGCCATGACTTCGCCGATCCAGACCCTCGAACAGCACCTGCTCACTGCCCTCGACCCCGCCCCGCAAGAAACCCGCCGCCTGTTCCATGGCCGCGGACGCTGCTGGCCGGGGCTGGAGCAGATCACCGTCGACTGGCTGCAGGGCGTGCTTTCGCTGGCGCTGTTCCGTGAACCGCCAGAGGGCCAGCTGGCAGCGCTCGAGGCCATGCTCGCGCACATTGCCGAGCACCCGCACTGGGCTGGCCAGGCCATGCTGATCCAGCACCGCTACTTGCCCGACAGCCCGGGGCAGTGGGTGTGGGGCGAGCCGTGCCAGCAGCGTGAGGTCATCGAGGATGGCCTGCGTTACCTGCTGGACCTGGGCGTGCGGCAGAACACTGGCCTGTTCCTCGACATGCGCTACGGGCGCCGCTGGGTACGCGAGCAGGCGCCAGGCAAGCGCGTGCTCAACCTGTTCGCCTATACCTGCGGTTTTTCCGTGGCGGCGATTGCCGGTGGCGCCGAGCAGGTGGTCAACCTCGACATGGCCAAGGCTGCGCTGTCGCGAGGCCGCGACAACCACCGGCTCAATGGCCACGATGCGTCGCGGGTGGCGTATCTGGGGCATGAGCTGTTCAAGTCGTGGGGCAAGGTGCGCAAGTACGGGCCCTATGACTTGATCATCATCGATCCGCCGACCTTCCAGAAGGGCAGCTTCGTGCTCACCCAGGATTACGCGAAGATCCTGCGGCGCCTGCCGGAGTTGCTGAGCGCGGGGGGGACCGTGCTGGCGTGTGTGAACGACCCGGGGATCGGGCCGGAGTTTCTGATCGAGGGCATGGCCGAGCAGGCGCCTTCGCTGGCTTTTGTAGAGCGGCTGGAGAACCCGCCGGAGTTTCCCGATGCGGACCCGGCGGGGGGGTTGAAGGCCTTGGTATTCAGGCAGGCATAGGTTGCCTGTGGCGGCCCTATCGCCGGCAAGCCGGCTCCCACAGGGGGGGCTGCGGTGGCCTGTGGGAGCCGGCTTGCCGGCGATAGGGCCGGAACTGACACCATCAAGCTGAGACGCTTCGCACCGGCATCGGGTACACCTGGGCAAAACTCACATGCTCGGTCTGGTCCACGCGCTTCTTCAGCCGCTCGTTGAACGCCCGGCTCACCGCATACTGCCCGCCGGAAATGGTGCGGAACTGCGCCGTGAGCACGAACCCGTTCAAGTCCATGCGGTCGACCCCGAACACCTGCAGCGGCCCCTGCAGGTTGATACGCAGCAGCGGGTCGTCGCTGATCGACTGCCCCACCTCGTGGATCAGCGCCAGCGACTCGTCCACGTCACTGTCATAGGTGAACTGCACCGAGAAGAACGCATAGGCGAACTGCCGTGACTGGTTGGTGACCGCCTTGATCTGGCCGAACGGCACCGAATGCACGAAGCCCTTGCCATCGCGCAGGCGCAGGGTGCGGATGGTCAGGCTCTCGACGGTGCCGGCGTGGCCGGAGTCGAGCACCACCCAGTCGCCGATCGAGATGGTGTCCTCGATCAGGATGAACAGCCCGGTGATCACGTCCTGCACCAGCTGCTGCGAGCCAAAGCCGATGGCCAGGCCGATCACCCCGGCACCGGCCAGCAGCGGCGCAACGTTGATGCCCAGGTTGGCCATGGTGGTGATGGTGCAGATCACCACCAGCACCACCTTGATGGCGTTGCGCAGCATCGGCAGGATGGTCCGCACCCGGGTACTGGGCTGGCGTGCCGCGCGGCGGCCGGCGGGCGGCTTCAGGGCTTCCTGGATGGCGGTGTCGAGTACCACCCAGAGCAGCCAGGTCACCAGCAGGATCAGGCCGATGCTCGACAGCGAGTTGCTGATCGCCTGGCCCAGGCTGTTGCTCAGGGCGAAGTCGATCACCGAAAAGCCCCAGATGCGCCCCAGCAGTTCGATGAAGGCCACCGCCATGGCAATGCGCAGCAGCGCATGGGCCAGGCTGCGCAGCAGCTCCTTGTACGGCCGCACTCGTTGCGCGGCATCGGCATCGCCGGGGGCCAGCAGGTGTTGCAGCAGGGTGCTGAGAAACACCGTGCTGACCAGCAGCACCGTGGTCAGCAGTGCGTTCTGCAGGGCCTTGTGGCTTTCTGCGCCGGCGCCTACCAGGTGGATGGCCGACACCAGGATCATCAGCAAGATCGGCAGATACCACAGCAGCGAAAAGATCCGCAGGGTTTCCTGCACGGCGCGGTGTTGCTGGCGGTCCTTGAAGGCGCGGTTGCGGATCAGCTGCGCGACCGGGCGGCGCAGGCGGATCACCAGGCTTGCGAAGATGAAGGTGGCGATCAGGCCGGTGGCCACGGCGATGCTGGCGGTGATGTTGCCGCCCAGCTGGCGAGCGATCTGCGGGCTGGTCAGCGCATCGCTCCAGGCGGCGAGAAAGCCGATCAGGAACAGCGGGCGCGGTGCCAGGCGCTTGATCACGGCCACCGCGGCGCGCTTGTGGCCGGCATCGAACAAGGTGACCAGGCACAGGATGATCGAGGTAGAGAACAGGCCGCTGCTGGTGGCATAGGCCAGGCTCAGGCCCAGGGCGCGGGCTACCGAAGGGTCGAGGAAGCGGCTGGCATACAAGGTCAGCGGCAGGCTGGCCAGGGCCGGCAGGGTGTAGGGCAGCAGGTAGCCGAGCAGGCTGCTGGCACGCTTGCGGGCGCGCAGCCACGGGGTGCCCGCCGCACGCCTGGCGACCCAGCGGCCAAGTGTGGTCAGCAGGGCAAAACAGGCGGCCCAGGCCAGGGTCAGGAGCATGAAGTCGCCGGCCAGCTGCAGTGAATCGCCAGCCGAATGGCGGTCCACCAGGCGTTCCATTTCCTTGGCGGCGCGGTCGGTGCGCAGGCGCCAGGCATCGACCAGGTGGGCGTCGAGGTCGAGCTCCTGGGCGGCGCTGTCCAGGCCGTCGGCCAGGGCGCCGAGCAGGCCGCCTTGCAGGACCGCTTCCGGTTCGGCGGGTTGTTCTTCGGCGGGGGCGGGGTCTGCGGCGAGCAGGTGGGTGCTCAGCAAGCAGCCGA
This sequence comes from Pseudomonas faucium, assembly GCF_021602585.1. Lineage (GTDB taxonomy): Bacteria > Pseudomonadota > Gammaproteobacteria > Pseudomonadales > Pseudomonadaceae > Aquipseudomonas > Aquipseudomonas faucium. The sequence continues at coordinate 196,158 of NZ_BQIP01000004.1, read as the reverse complement.
GCAGCAGGGTAGCGAGGTAGCGCAGCACTGGAGTACTCCTTGGGCCGGGGTGAGCGGGGCAGGGTTACTCAAGGAACTGAGGGCTGAATGGAAGGAAAAGTTCGATGGATATGTGGTGTGTGCCGGCCTCTTCGCGGGCGGCCCGGCGAAGTGCCCATTGCTGATTGTCGGAATAGATCGGGTTAAACACTGGGAAAACATTTGATATGGAGCCTATATGTATGGGTGTGAGACCGCATAGGCCGAATAACGGAGGTGTCCCGAAGTACCTATCAATTATGCCAGTTGTTGACGCGCGGATTTCGTGGGAGAACAGGCGAAATGCAGGTCACATGAGGCAGATATGAAAACTGTAATCGAAGACTCGAGCCTGAAGGGGCCTTCAGGGCGAAGGGCAGGGCAAATGGTTCAACGCTTTTATCAAGGAAATCACCTTGCGGTCGAGTTGCAAGGAGAGGGGATATGTCGACTGACGTGGGCGCGCGATGTACCTGTGTTGCAGCGAGATAACAGCCATGCACACCTGCTTCAGGCGGACTTGGCGGGAACAGTGCTCGGGCTCCAACGCATGACGTTGCAGGAAATGGCATATTCGCCCTATGGGCATCGCTTGGCGAGTCAGGCTAAGTCATTGCTAGGTTTCAATGGGCAGCGGATTGACCCTTTAGCTCAAGGCTATCATTTGGGTAATGGGCATAGGGTGTACAGCCCGGCACGCATGCGTTTCAACAGTTCCGATGCGTTAAGTCCTTTTGGTAAAGGTGGTATCAATGCGTATGGCTACTGTGGCGGCGATCCAGTAAATAAAGTTGACCCTACGGGTCAGATGCTGAAGTCTCTGAAAAAAATATTCATTCGCAAAAATAATCCCTCTACTGAACCAACGGTGAATACCAATCCCGCACAGGGTGTTGAACGAATGCCACCTGCTGACGTATCCCAGTCGAGTGTCTCGACCAATAGGGCGCGCGACAATAATTACACTGAAGTAGGGCCTGGAGTTTCAGGGCGAGAGGGGCGTTATGTGTCGACTCCTGCGGCGGCTCCGACCGTTCGCAGTCGTCAGGAATTTATAGCTAAAGGACTCTCTCCAGGGGTTGCTGAATACTATAAGAAGTCCGGGCTTAGTCTGCATGAGTCTACGGCTAACTATGGATATTTGCCTGATGATTTCGTAATAAGAAATTTTGATGAATTACGCCGTAAAGGCCAAGGTACATTTATTATCAGGGAGCACGAGGGTCGGGATTATAAATTTAGCTTGTCCAGAAATGGTTTAAGAATCAGGTCAGGCACTGACAGCTGATAACACCCTACGCTTCAAGAGCGCGAGCCCTGCGGACGATACGATATTCGTCTTCTTAAACGACTTGCTAGCCCGCTCCCACAGGATTAGCGCAGACCGGAAGGGTGCGCGATACCTTTGGGAGCGGGCTTGTTCCGCGAAGAGGCCGGACGTGCCTGCATCAATTACTGATTGGTGTAAATCTGGTCGAACACGCCACCGTCATTGAAGTGGGTCTTCTGCACGGTACGCCAGTCGCCGAAGGTCTTCTCCACCGAGAGGAAGTCCACTTTCGGGAAGCGGTCGGTGTACTTGGCCAGCACTGTCGCATCGCGCGGACGCAGGTAGTTCTGCGCGGCAATTTCCTGGGCCGCCGGCGACCACAGGTACTTCAGGTATTCCTCGGCCACGGCCTGGGTGCCTTTCTTGGCCACCACCTTGTCGACCACGCTCACCGGCGGCTCGGCTTCGGCCGACACGCTTGGGTAGACCACTTCGAACTGGTCGCGGCCAAACTCGCGGGCGATCATTTCGGCTTCGTTCTCGAAGGTCACCAGCACATCGCCGATCTGGTTGGTCATGAAGGTGGTGGTGGCGGCGCGGCCACCGGTGTCGAGCACCGGCGCCTGCTTGAACAGCTTGCCGACGAACTCGCGGGCCTTGGTCTCGTCGCCGCCCTGCTTGAGCACGTAACCCCAGGCCGACAGGTAGGTGTAGCGGCCATTACCGGAAGTCTTGGGATTGGGCACGATCACCTGCACGCCGTCCTTGAGCAGGTCCGGCCAGTCTTTCAGGGCCTTGGGGTTGCCCTTGCGCACGATGAACACGGTAGCCGAGGTGAACGGCGCGCTGTTGTTCGGCAGGCGCGTCACCCAGTTGTCCGGCACCAGCTTGCCATTGTCGGCCAGGGCATTGATGTCGGTGGCCATGTTCATGGTGATGACATCGGCCGGCAGGCCATCGATCACCGCCCGCGCCTGCTTGCTCGAACCGCCGAAGGACATCTGCACATTGACCTTCTCGTTGTGCTCGGCTTCCCAGTGTTTCTGGAACGCTGGGTTGTAGTCCTTGTAGAAATCGCGCATCACGTCGTAGGACACGTTGAGCAGCGTCGGGGCGGCCTGGGCGATGTTGCCCAAGGCCAGGCCGGCAGCCAGCAGCGAGGCGGTGAAGAGCTTTTTCACGAAGCATTCCTTGTTCTGGTTCAAAGGTTTGGCAAATTGGCAGCGACTATAGCGTTTCGGTCCCGGGCGATTAAAGACCAAATGGATCTTTGCTTATTCGGTTTTCGGGAACAGCGAATTGCCACAGCGCGAGCAGAATGCCGCGCCGTGTTCGTGGGTCTTCTTGCGGCACGTCGGGCAGTCATGTTGCAGCTGTTCCCCGCGCATGGCGTTGGCCAGTTCTGCGGTGAAGATGCCAGTGGGCACGGCGATGATCGAGTAACCGGTGATCATCACCAGCGATGACAGCACCTGCCCCAGTGGCGTCTTCGGCACGATGTCGCCGAAGCCCACGGTGGTCAGGGTGACGATGGCCCAGTAGATGCCCTTGGGAATGCTGGTGAAGCCATGCTCCGGCCCTTCGATCACGTACATCAAGGTGCCGAACACGGTGACCAGGGTCGAGACGCTGACCAGGAACACGATGATCTTCTGCTTGCTGCCGCGCAGCGCCTCCATCAGGTAGTGCGCCTGCTTGAGGTAGGGGCCGAGCTTGAGCACACGGAAGATCCGCAGCATGCGGATCACCCGGATCATCAGCAGGTACTGGGCATCGCTGTAGTACAGCGCGATGATCCCCGGCACGATCGCCAGCAGGTCGACCAGGCCGTAGAAGCTGAAGGCGTAGCGCAAGGGTTTGGGCGAGCAGTACAGGCGGGCCAGGTACTCGACCAGGAAGATCGCGGTAAAGCCCCATTCGATACCGGCCAGCAGGCCGGCATAACTGCGGTGCACCTCGTCGATGCTGTCGAGGATCACCGTGACCAGGCTGGCGAGGATGATCAACAAAAGGATCTTGTCGAAGCGTCTTCCAGCCACGGTGTCGGTCTGGAAGACGATGACGTAGAGCCGCTCGCGCAGGCTCGCAGGGTTGTTCATGGGCTCGTTCCATTGGGCAATGGGCTGAGCCTAGGGGCTGGCTTTCAGCTGTGCAAGCGGCGGGCGTTGCCGCGCTGGTTGAGCTGCGCCAGGTGGTTGCCCAGGTGCATCAGCCAGCAGGCGACGACGAAGGGCGCGGTCAGCCCGGCCACGGGCAGCAGCTTGAACAGCGGTTGCAGCAACAACGCCAGGGCGATGGCCAGCAGCGTCACCCAGGGGCGTTCGCCCTGGCGGCTGAAGGCCAGCGCGGCCAGCGCGGCATTGAACCCGTACAACCCCAGCCAGGCGCCCTGGGCCTGGTCGGCCAGCAGCGCCACGCCGCCGCCTATGGCCGAGCCGATCACGGCCCACAGGGCCGCGTAAGGGTTGGCAATGAACATGCCGGCGATGATCAGCAACCCGGCCAATGGCTGGTCGAGCAGGAAGATCTGCCCCACACCGCGCGCCAGGGCGTGCAGCGGGTCGGCTTCGACCAGGCCGCTGGGCGCGGGCGTGGCCAGCAGCAGCGTGCACCAGCCGAGCAGGACGAAGGGCGCGGTATAGGCGATCAGCAGCTTGCCGCCGCGCTTGCGCCACTGGTGGGTGATGATGCTGGAAAGACCACCGGCGGCGATGATCAGTGGCGGCATGATCGCCGACCAGGGCAGCACGGCGCTGATCAGGATGCCGATCAGCACGCCGTTGTAGCAGTACAGCCCGGCCTGGCGGTCGGCGCGGTCGTAGCCGCGGCGCTGGGCCGTGAGCAGGCCGGCGAGGGCGCCGAGCAGGGCGCCGCCGACCAGGTTGGGGGCGGTCAGCAGGATGGCCAGCAGGCACAGCAGGCCGCACAGGGGGCTGCGCAGCAGCAGCACCTGGCTGAAGCCGTTGAGCAAGGCCGTGGCCCAGTCGGGGCACGGGTTGACGAAATTTTTGGTGTACATGGGCAGTCGGCAAGGTTGATGGACGAGCGGTGGGCCTCTTTGGGCCTCGGTTTTCCGCAATCGGTGTTGGGGGAGGGCTTTGCCCTCCTTTCGCGACACAAGGCCGCTCCTACAGAGGATCGCGGTCGCCTGTAGGAGCGGCCTTGTGTCGCGAAAGGGGCGCAAAGCGCCCCCGGGATTTCAGACCAAGGTCTCGATCCGCAGCGTATTAGTCGAACCCGGCTTGCCAAAAGGCACACCGGCAGTAATCAGCAGCGTGTCACCCCGGCTGGCCATACCCTGTGCCTGAGCAATCTCCAGCGCCGTGGAAACCACCTCGTCGACCTGGCGCAAACGGTCATTGACCACCGAGTGCACACCCCAAGCCACACTCAGGCGCCGCGCGGTGTTCAGGTTCGGCGTCAGGTTGAGGATCGGCGCCCGCGGCCGCTCGCGCGCAGCGCGCAGGGTCGAAGCCCCCGACTCGCTGTAGTTGACCAGTACCGCCACCGGCAGGATGCCGCTGATGCGGCGGATCGCGCAGCTGATGGCGTCCGACACGGTGGCCTCGGCCTTCGGCCGGCCGACGTCGAGCTGGGCCTGGTAGTCCGGGCCGTTTTCCACCTGGCGGATGATCTTGCTCATCATCTGCACGGCTTCCAGCGGGTAGTCACCCGAAGCGGTCTCGGCCGACAGCATCACCGCGTCCGCACCCTCGGCCACGGCGTTGGCCACGTCGGTGACTTCGGCGCGGGTCGGCGCTGGCGAGAAGCGCATCGATTCGAGCATCTGCGTGGCCACCACCACCGGCTTGCCCAGCTGGCGGCAGGTGCCGATGATGCCTTTCTGGATCTGCGGCACGCTTTCGGCCGGCACTTCCACGCCCAAGTCGCCACGGGCGACCATGATCGCGTCGGCCAGCTCGGCGATGGCCTGCAACTGCTCGACGGCAGAGGGCTTCTCGATCTTGGCCATGAGGTAGGCACGGTCGCCAATCAGCTGGCGCGCCTCGACGATGTCTTCAGGGCGCTGCACGAACGACAGGGCCACCCAGTCCACCCCAAGCTCCAGGCCGAAGGCCAGGTCGCGGCGGTCTTTCTCGGTGAGCGGGGAGAGGTCGAGCACCGCCTGCGGCACGTTCACGCCCTTGCGGTCGGACAGCTCGCCACCGGCCAGCACTTCGGTGTCGATGGCATCGGCGTGCTTGGCGGTAACCCGCAGGCGCAGCTTGCCGTCGTCCAGCAGCAGGTCCATGCCAGGCTCAAGCGCTTCGATGATCTCCGGGTGCGGCAGGTTGACCCGGCGGCTGTCGCCTGGGGTCTTGTCCAGGTCCAGGCGCAGGGCCTGGCCGCGTTGCAGCTGCACCTTGCCTTCGGCGAAGCGGCCGACGCGCAGTTTTGGCCCCTGCAGGTCCATGAGGATGCCCAGCGGGTAGTTCAGCTGCTGCTCGACTTCACGGATCCACTGGTAGCGCAGGGCGTGGTCGGCGTGCTCGCCGTGGCTGAAGTTGAGGCGGAAGATGTTCACCCCGGCTTCGACCAGCTGGCGGATGTCGTCGATGCCGTTGATCGCAGGGCCGAGGGTGGCGAGGATTTTGACTTTCTTATCAGGCGTCATGATTGTGCAGTCTCGAGGATCAGGATGGCGCGGAAGTCGTTGACGTTGGTGCGGGTCGGCTCGGTGACGATCAGGGCGTCGAGCGCGGCGAAGTAGCCGTAGCCGTTGTTGTTGTCGAGCTCGTCGCTGGCCGACAGGCCCAGCGCTTCGGCGCGGGCGTAGCTGGCTGGGGTCATGAAGGCGCCGGCGTTTTCTTCCGAGCCGTCGATGCCGTCGGTGTCACCGGCCAGGGCATACACGCCCGGCAGGCCCTTGAGGCTTTCGGTGAGGCTGAGCAGGAACTCGGCATTGCGCCCGCCACGGCCATTGCCGCGCACGGTCACGGTGGTTTCGCCACCGGAGAGGATCACGCACGGGGCCTTGAGCGGCTGGCCGTGCAGCACGATCTGCCGGGCGATGCCGGCATGCACCTTGGCCACTTCGCGCGACTCGCCTTCCAGGTCGCCGAGGATCAGCGGGCTGAAGCCGGCCTGGCGCGCCTTGACGGCTGCGGCCTCGAGCGATTGCTGGGGCTTGGCGATCAGCTGGAAATGGCTGCGGGCCAGGGCCGGGTCGTCGGCCTTGACGGTTTCCGAGGCGGGGTTGTTGAGCCAGTCGATGACGGCCTTGGGCGCTTCGATGTTGTAGCGCTTGAGGATCGCCAGGGCGTCGGCCGAGGTGCTCGGGTCGGCCACGGTGGGGCCGGAGGCAATGACCGTGGCCAGGTCGCCAGGCACATCGGAAATCGCGTAGGTGTAGACGGTGGCCGGCCAGCAGGCCTTGGCCAGGCGCCCACCCTTGATCGCCGAGAGGTGCTTGCGCACGCAGTTCATCTCGCCGATGGTGGCGCCGGACTTGAGCAGGGCCTTGTTGATCTGCTGCTTGTCGGCCAGGGTCAGGCCTTCGGCCGGCAGGGCCAGCAGGGCCGAGCCGCCACCGGACAGCAGGAAGATCACGCGGTCGTTTTCATCGAGGTTGCTGACCAGCTCCAGCACGCGCTTGGCCACGGCCAGGCCAGCGGCGTCGGGGACCGGGTGGGCGGCTTCGACCACCTCGATCTTCTGGCAGTTGGCGCCGTGGCCGTAGCGGGTCACGACCAGCCCGGAGACTTCGCCCTGCCAGCTCTTTTCGACCACTTCGGCCATGGCGGCGGCAGCCTTGCCGGCGCCGATGACGATGACCCGGCCGCTACGGTCGGCGGGCAGGTAGGGTTCCAGGACTTGGCGCGGGTGGGCGGCGGCGATGGCTGTGTCGAACAGCTCGCGTAGAAGTTTTTGCGGATCGACCGACATGGCAGGCTCCCAGAATTCTTGTTGTTCTCAGAATCGAAAACGCCCCTGGAACTGCCTCCGTGCAGGCCGAACCAGGGGCGGGTGTTGCTCGGTGTCACCGATGAACCTGTGGTCGCAGGCTCATCGGTGTTGGCTGCATCGCGGATGAATCCGCTCCTACATAGGATTGCCGTGTAGGAGCGGATTTATCCGCGATGGGCCAGAGAAGGTGTCACTTGTCGTCGCGGATCGAGAAGTTGGCCATGTGCTCCAGGCCTTTGATCAGCGCCGAGTGGTCCCAGTTGCCGCCGCCCAGGGCCTGGCAGGTGTTGAACACTTGCTGGGCGTTGGAGGTGTTGGGCAGGTTGATGCCCAGTTCCTTGGCGCCCTGCAGGGCCAGGTTCAGGTCCTTCTGGTGCAGGTTGATGCGGAAGCCTGGGTCGAAGGTGCCCTTGATCATGCGCTCGGCGTGCACTTCGAGGATCTTCGAGGAAGCGAAGCCGCCCATCAGTGCTTCACGCACCTTGGCTGGGTCGGCGCCGTTCTTGGCGGCGAACAGCAGGGCTTCGGCAACCGCCTGGATGTTCAGCGCGACGATGATCTGGTTGGCCACCTTGGCGGTCTGGCCGTCGCCATTGCCACCCACGCGGGTGATGTTCTTGCCCATGGCTTCGAACAGCGGCAGGGCGCGCTCGAAGGCTTTCGGGCAGCCACCGACCATGATGCTCAGGGTCGCAGCCTTGGCACCGACTTCGCCGCCGGACACCGGGGCGTCCAGGTAGGCGGCGCCAGTGGCCTTGATCTTCTCGGCGAAGGCCTTGGTGGCGGTCGGCGAGATCGAGCTCATGTCGATCACGACCTTGTTCGGGCCAACGCCTTCGGCGACGCCGTTTTCACCGAACAGGACGCTCTCGACCTGCGGGGTGTCCGGGACCATGACGATGATGAATTCGGCTTCCTGGGCAACCTCTTTTGGGTTGGCCAGGGCTACGGCGCCGGCGGCGACCAGGTCGGCCGGGGCAGCATCGTGGTGGGTCGAAAGGAAGATGCTGTGACCTGCTTTTTGCAGGTTCTGGGCCATGGGCTTGCCCATGATGCCGGTGCCGAGGAATCCGATTTTAGCCATGAGAAATTACCTCTTTTATATTTGTTCGCGGTCCCGATGGGAGCGGTGATTCAGATCGCGTTATGGGTCTTGAGCCAGCCCAGGCCTGCTTCGGTGGTGGTCAGCGGCTTGTACTCGGCGCCCACCCAGCCCTGGTAGCCGATGCGGTCCAGGTGCTCGAACAGGAAGCGGTAGTTGATCTCGCCGGTGCCTGGCTCGTTGCGGCCTGGGTTGTCGGCCAGCTGGATGTGGTTGATCAGCGGCAGGTTGGCTTGCAGGGTGCGAGCCAGGTCACCTTCCATGATCTGCATGTGGTAGATGTCGTACTGCAGGAACAGGTTGTCGCTGCCCACTTCGGCCTGGATTTCCAGGGCCTGCTGGGTGGTGTTCAGGTAGAAGCCCGGGATGTCGCGGGTGTTGATCATCTCCATGACCAGGCGAATGCCTGCGGCCTTGAGCTTGTCGGCGGCATAGCGCAGGTTTTCGACGAAGGTCTTGCGCACGGTGGCGCAGTCCGGGCCTTGCGGGCGGATGCCGGCCAGGGCGTTGACCTGGGTGTTGCCCAGCACCTTGGCGTACTCGATGGCCTTGTCCACGCCAGCGCGGAATTCTTCGATGCGGTCGGGGTGGCAGGTAATGCCGCGCTCACCTTTGGACCAGTCGCCAGCCGGCAGGTTGAACAGCACCTGGGTCAGGCCGTGGGCATCGAGCTGCTGTTTGATTTCGGCGGCGCTGAAATCATACGGGAAGAGGTATTCGACACCGCTGAAACCGGCATCGGCGGCAGCCTTGAAGCGGGCCAGGAAGTCCTGTTCGGTGAACAGCATGGACAGGTTGGCAGCGAAGCGAGGCATGGGTTGTCTCCTAGCGATGAAGGCCCCCGGGCAAGCCCGGGGGCGTCAGGCGATCAGTCGAGCATCGAGATGGCGGTTGGCGCGTCGTTGCCGACCAGGGCGAGGTCTTCGAATTCGTTGACCGCGTTGATCTCGGTGCCCATGGAAATGTTGGTCACACGCTCGAGAATCACTTCGACCACCACCGGCACGCGGAACTCTTCGGCCATCTTCTGCGCCTTGAGCAGGGCAGGGGCGATGTCGTTCGGCTCGAACACGCGGATGGCCTTGCAGCCCAGGCCTTCGACCACGGCGACGTGGTCGACACCGTAGGTGGCGGCGTCGGTGGCGTTGATGTTCTCGAACGCCAGTTGTACACAGTAATCCATGTCGAAGCCACGCTGCGCCTGGCGAATCAGGCCCAGGTAGGCGTTGTTCACCAGCACGTGGACATACGGCAGGTTGAACTGCGCGCCCACTGCCAGTTCTTCGATCATGAACTGGAAGTCGTAGTCACCGGACAGCGCGACGACCTTGCGTTTCGGGTCGGCCTTGACCACGCCCAGCGCGGCAGGGATGGTCCAGCCCAGCGGGCCGGCCTGGCCGCAGTTGATCCAGTGGCGAGGCTTGTACACGTGCAGGAACTGCGCACCGGCGATCTGCGACAGGCCGATGGTGCTGACGTAGCAGGTGTCCTTGCCGAACACCTGGTTCATCTCTTCGTACACGCGCTGCGGCTTGACCGGCACGTTGTCGAAGTGGGTCTTGCGCTGCAAGGTGGCCTTGCGCTGCTGGCAGTCTTCCAGCCAGGCCTTGCGGCACTTGAGCTTGCCAGCGGCTTTCCACTCGCGGGCCACTTCCAGGAACACGTCCAGCGCCTTGCCGGCGTCGGAAACGATGCCCAGGTCCGGGGTGAACACACGGCCGATCTGGGTCGGTTCGATGTCCACGTGCACGAACTTGCGGCCTTCGGTGTAGACATCGACGGAACCGGTGTGGCGGTTGGCCCAGCGGTTGCCGATACCGAACACCAGGTCGGATTTGAGCAGGGTGGCGTTGCCGTAGCGGTGCGAAGTCTGCAGGCCGACCATGCCGACCATCTGCGCGTGGTCGTCGGGGATGGTGCCCCAGCCCATCAGGGTCGGGATCACGGGCACGCCGGTCAGTTCGGCGAACTCGACCAGCTTGTCGCTGGCGTCGGCGTTGATGATGCCGCCACCGGCTACCAGCAGTGGGCGCTCGGCGTCATTGAGCAGGGCCAGGGCTTTTTCGGCCTGCACGCGGGTGGCCGACGGCTTGTTGACCGGCAGCGGCTCGTAGGCGTCGATGTCGAATTCGATTTCAGCCATCTGCACGTCGAACGGCAGGTCGATCAGCACAGGGCCTGGGCGGCCGGTGCGCATTTCGTAGAAGGCCTTCTGGAAGGCGTAAGGCACTTGGCCCGGCTCCAGGACGGTGGTGGCCCACTTGGTGACCGGCTTGACGATGCTGGTGATATCGACGGCCTGGAAGTCTTCCTTGTGCAGGCGGGCACGCGGAGCCTGGCCGGTGATGCAGAGAATTGGGATGGAGTCGGCCGACGCACTGTACAGGCCGGTGACCATGTCGGTGCCGGCTGGGCCGGAGGTACCGATGCACACGCCGATGTTGCCTGGGTTGGCGCGGGTGTAACCCTCGGCCATGTGCGAGGCGCCTTCGACGTGACGAGCGAGGACGTGATCGATGCCACCCACTTTCTTCAGGGCCGAGTACAACGGGTTGATGGCAGCCCCCGGGATGCCGAACGCGGTATCTACACCTTCACGGCGCATGACCAGAACGGCTGCATCGATTGCTCTCATTTTGCTCATGGTTTGTGCCTCATCGATTTTGTAATTGTATACAACTTGCTTTGTGCCAGAGTGTATTCATGGCAGGCGGCTTAGGTCAACGGGTTTTCGTCGGCAGACATTGCTTTCGTTCGAGCGCCCATGAAAACGGTGGTTTGCGAGCTCGCATACGATCGTTTCAATTTATTGTATACAAAAAGTCATTCAGTTGTGTTCTATTGCCTTATCGCTTTTTCACCTGCCCTCAGGGCTTCTCACAACAAGAAGAGGACCTTTCCATGAACGTTTTGAACCTGAAAGTCGCTGTCAGCCTGGTCAACGCCGCGCTGGCAGCGGGCCGCAAGATCAATGCCGCGCCGTTGACGGTCGCGGTGCTGGATGCCGGCGGGCACCTGTTGGCGCTGCAACGCGAGGACGGCGCCAGCCTGATTCGCCCAGAGGTGGCCACCGGCAAGGCCTGGGGTGCGATCGCGCTGGGCAAGGGCTCGCGCCTGCTGGCGCTGGATGCGCAGCAACGGCCGGCGTTTTTCGCGGCGTTGAACGGGCTGGGTGAGCGCCCGGTGGTGCCGGCGCCGGGGGGCGTGTTGATTCGTGATCAGGACGGCAAGGTGCTGGGAGCGGTAGGGATCAGTGGCGATACGTCGGATATCGACGAGCAGTGCGCGATCAGTGCGATCGAAGAGGTGGGGTTGAAGGCGGATGCGGGGGTGGCTGCCTGATTCTTTATTGACTGGGCCGGCCTCATCGCCGGCAAGCCGGCTCCCACAGGGCGCTCAGCGCATCCTTGTGGGAGCCGGCTTGCCGGCGATCGGGCCTTCAGGCCGCTTCGGGCTCGCAGCCCTTGAGCACCAGCCGAATGATGGTTTCGGCGGCCGCTTCATAATCACTGTCGGCCAGCTTGGCCTTGCCGGTGATCACCGAAATCTGCCAGTCGAAATCGGCGTAGGTCTGCGTCGCCGCCCAGATGCTGAACATCAGGTGATGGGGGTCGACATGGGCGATCTGCCCGCGCTCGATCCAGCGCTTGATGCACTCGATGTTGTGGTGGGCCTGCTCGTTGAGCTGCTCGACCTGGTTGGGCGACAGGTGCGGCGCGCCATGCATGATCTCGCTGGCGAACACCTTCGAGGCATGCGGCAGGTCGCGCGAAATGCGGATCTTCGAGCGGATGTAGGCGCTTAGCACTTCCTTCGGATCACCGTCGGCATTGAACGGCGTCGAAGCCTGCATGATCGGCGCGATGATGCTTTCCAGGACCTCGCGATAGAGGTTGTCCTTGGACTTGAAGTAGTAATACACGTTCGGCTTGGGCAGGCCGGCCTTGGCCGCGATATCGCTGGTCTTGGTGGCGGCGAAACCCTTGTCGGCGAATTCTTCACTGGCTGCGCGCAGGATCAGCTCCTTGTTGCGCTCGCGAATGGTACTCATGGTGCTGGCGGTCCTTTGACGCTGCGAGCCCGGATGGTAGCACTGAATGCCACGCTGTCGCTTGCCTGAACGAAATGCGCGTGGCCCGTTGCCGGCGCCGCCGCGCTGCTAGAGTTTCAACTCGACGACCCTTTGCCTGGCAGCGGCCTGCTGTCGGCCCCACGCCCGGTTGGTCGCCTGACCCCTGGATCGACTTGAGCGGACGCACTGTCGTGGGCAAAGGCAAACGAATCACACACCGGTTGCTGCTCGGCCTGGGAGGGCTGCTGCTGGTCTTGCTGGCCTGCTGGTGGTGGTCGCGGCCCGCGCACCCGCAGCGCCCGGCAGCTGCCGGCGAGCCGGTGGCTGCGGTGGCCGTGGCGGTCCAGGATGTGCCGGTGTACATCGACGCCCTGGGCACGGTCACGCCCTCGCGCAGCGTCAGTGTCAGCACCCAGGTCAACGGCATTCTCGCCACCGTGGAGTTCCAGGAAGGCCAGGCCGTGCGCCAGGGCCAGGTGATTGCACGGATCGATGACCGCGCGATCAAGGCCCAGCTGGCGCAGGCGCGTGGCGTGCTGGCCCACGACCAGGCGGTGCTGGACAACGCCCGGCGCGACCTGGCGCGGTTTCGCGAACTGATCAAGGCCGGCTCGGTCAGCCAGCAGACCCTCGACACCCAGGCCTCGACCGTCGAGCAGCTGGCCGGCACCGTGGCCGCCGACCAGGGGGCGGTGCAGAACCTTGAAGTGCAACTGGGCTATTGCACCCTCACCTCGCCGGTCGATGGTGTGGTGGGCTTGCGCCAGGTGGACCCGGGCAACTATGTCAGCACCACCAGCACCACGCCGATCGCGGTGATCACCCAGATGCGCCCGGCCACGGTGGTGTTCGCCGTGCCCGAGGATGACCTGGGCAAGATCCACCAGGCCCAGGTGCAGGGGCCGGTGAGCGTGCTGGCTTTCGACCGCGACAAGCGCGTGCTGCTGGCCACGGGCATGCTCCTGGCGCTGGACAACCAGGTCGACACCAGCACCGGCACGGTCAAGGTCAAGGCGCGTTTCGACACGGCCGGCAATGCGCTGTTTCCCAACCAGTTCGTCAATGCCCGGCTCAAGGCCGACACCCTGCAGCAGGTGCCGGTGGTGCCGACGCGGGCCATCCAGCATGGCAGCCAGGGCGATTTCGTGTTCATCGCCCAGGGCACCAAGGCGCAGTTGCGCAAGGTGCGCAGCGGGCCTGCGAGTGGCGAGCTCACGGCGATTCTCGAGCAAGGCGTGCGGCCCGGTGAGCAGGTGATCACCGAAGGCGCCGACAAGCTCGACGACGGCTCGCCGATCAAGGTCGTGGCGCCATGAGCCGCGGCCAATGAACATCTCGCGCCCGTTCATCGAGCGGCCGGTAGCCACCTGCCTGCTGATGTGCGCGGTACTGCTGCTGGGCATCCTCGGTTATCGCCTGCTGCCGGTCTCGGCGTTGCCGCAGGTCGACTACCCGACCATCCAGGTGTTCACCCAGTACCCCGGCGCCAGCCCCGAGGTGATCAGCTCGTCGATCAGCGCGCCGCTCGAACGCCAGCTGGGCGAGATGCCGGGGCTGCGCTCGATGGGCTCGACCAGCTCGGACGGCGCCTCGGTGCTGACCCTGCAGTTCGACCTGGCGCTGTCGCTGGACGTCGCCGAGCAGGAAGTGCAGGCAGCGATCAATGCCGCCGGCACATTCCTGCCGGCCAACCTGCCGTACCCGCCGGTGTACAGCAAGGTCAACCCAGCCGATGCGCCGGTGCTGACCTTGTCGCTGACCTCCGACGTGCTGCCGTTGACCAAGGTCCAGGACCTGGCCGACACACGCCTGGCGCAGAAGATTTCGCAGATCGCCGGGGTTGGCCTGGTGACCATCAGCGGCGGCCAGCGCCCGGCCGTGCGCATCGAGGCCAACACCTCGGCGCTGAACAACCTGGGCCTGTCACTGGAAGACCTGCGCAGCTCGCTGGGCAGTGCCAACGTCAACCAGGCCAAAGGCAACCTCGATGGCCGCTACCAGGCCTATTCGATCGGCGCCAACGATCAGTTGCAGCAACCCGAAGACTACCGCGACCTGGTGATCGCCTACCGCAACGGTGCGGCGATTCGCCTGTCCCAGGTCGCCAGCTCCATCCTCGGCGCAGAAAACCCGCGCCAGGCGGCCTGGACCAACGGCACCCCGGCCATCGTGCTGAACATCCAGCGCCAACCGGGGGCCAACGTGATCGACGTGGTGGACCGGGTCCAGCGGCTGCTGCCGACCCTGCGCGCCAGCCTGCCGGGCACGCTCAAGGTGGCTGTGCTCACCGACCGCACCCAGACCATCCGTGCCTCGGTCAGCGACGTGCAGTTCGAGCTGGGCGTGGCCGTGGTGCTGGTGGTGCTGGTGATCCTGCTGTTCCTGCGCAACCTGGCCGCCACCCTGATCCCGGCCTTGACCGTGCCATTGACGCTGGTCGGCACGCTGGCGGTGATCTACACCCTGGGCTTTTCCCTGAACAACCTGACGTTGATGGCGCTGACCATCTCCATCGGTTTCGTGGTCGACGATGCCATCGTCATGGTCGAGAACATCACCCGTTACCTGGAGGCCGGCGACACGCCGTTGCAGGCGGCGCTCAAAGGCGCGGCGCAGATTGGTTTCACCATCGTCTCGCTGTCCATCGCGCTGATCGCGGTGATGATCCCGCTGCTGTTCATGGGCGATGTGGTCGGGCGGTTGTTCCGTGAGTTCGCCATGACCGTGGCCGTGACCATCGTCATTTCCGCGCTCATCACCCTGACCCTGACCCCCATGCTCTGCGCCCGCCTGCTGCGCCACCGGCAGAACAGCCAGGCAAGCGACCTGTTCACCCGTGTCGAGGGCCGTTACCTGCGCGGCCTGGACTGGGTGCTGGCGCACCGTGGCCTGGCGCTGTTGTCGGTGCTGTTGACGGCGGCATTGACGCTGCTGACCTTGCTGGCCATGCCCAAGGGCTTCTTCCCCGAGCAGGACACCGGCCTGATCCAGGGTATTTCCCAGGCGGCGCCCAGCACCTCGTTCCAGGGCATGCAGCAACAGCAGCAGCGCCTGGTCGCGCGCATTCTGCAAGACCCGGCGGTGCAGAGCCTGTCGTCGTTCGTCGGCATCGACCAGAACAACCCGACCCTCAACCAGGGCAGCCTGCTGATCAACCTCAAGCCACGCGGCGAACGTGACAGCGCCGCGGCGGTGATTCGCCGGCTGGCCGACGCCAACGCCGACGATGCCGGCATCCGCCTGTACCTGCACGGCGTGCAGGACCTGACCCTGGATGCCACGGTGTCCACCACTGCCTACCGCCTGGGCCTGCAGGCCGGCGACATGCAGACCCTCGAACAGTGGACCGGCAAGCTGCTGGCGGCGATCCGCCAGGACCCGACCTTCACCGACGTGCAGAGCCAGGCGATGCAGTTCGGCAACCAGGTGCAACTGGACTTCGACCGCGCCACCGCCTCGCGCCTGGGCGTCACCCCCCAGGCCATCGACGATGTGCTGTACGACGCCTTTGGCCAGCGCCAGGTCTCGACCTTGTACACCCAGCTCAATCAGTACCATGTGGTGATGGTCAGCGACCGCCCGCCACGCAACCTTGCCGACCTGCTGACAGGCCTCTACGTGGGCCTGCCCGGTGGCGGCGTGGCGCCGTTGTCGAGCATGGCCACGCAGAGCGTGCAGCGGGTGCCGCTGACGCTCAACCGGCTCGGCCAGTTCCCCTACGCCGACATCGCCTTCAACCTGGCCCCGGGGCAGTCGCTGGGGGCGGCGGTGGACCGGCTCAAGGCCATCGAAACGCAACTGGGCATGCCGGCCTCGGTGCAGCTGTCGCTGGAGGGGGCGGCGGCGACCTTTGCCGATTCGCTGGGCAACCAGGCGTTTCTGGTGGGCGCGGCGATCGTCGTGGTGTACCTGATGCTGGGCATCCTCTACGAAAGCTTCGTGCACCCGGTGACCATTCTTTCCACCCTGCTGTCGGCGGCGCTGGGCGCGTTGCTGGCGTTGCTGATCACCGGCACGCAGTTCGACATCATCGGCCTGATCGGCATCGTGCTGCTGATCGGCATCGTGATGAAGAACGGCATCATGATGGTCGACTTCGCCCTGGAGCTGCAGCGCGGTGAAGGCGCCGAGCCGCTGGCGGCGATCCGCAAGGCCGCGCAGCTGCGCCTGCGGCCGATCCTGATGACCAGCCTGGCCTCGCTGTTCGGTGCGCTGCCCCTGGCGTTCGGCAGTGGCGTGGGCTCCGAGCTGCGCCACCCGTTGGGCATCGCGATCATCGGCGGGTTGCTGCTGAGCCAGGCGCTGACGCTGTTCTCCACCCCGGTGATCTACCTGGCCATGAACGGCCTGGGGCAGCGCTTCAGGCGGCGCCGCGCGTTGCTGGAGGCGCCATGAGCAACCTCAGCGCGCCGTTCATCCGGCGCCCGGTGGCCACGGCGCTGCTGGCCCTGGGCCTGGCCCTGTTCGGCGCCCTGGCGTTCACCTTGTTGCCGGTGGCGCCGCTGCCGGAAGTCGACTTCCCCACCATCAGCGTGCGCGCATCGCTGCCGGGCGCCGACCCCTACACCGTGGCCACCTCGGTGGCCACGCCGCTGGAGCGCCAGTTCGGGCAGATCGCCGGGGTCACCCAGATGACCTCCTCGAGCACCCTGGGCGCCACGCGGATCAACTTGCAGTTCGACCTGGATCGCAACATCGATGGCGCCGCGCGCGATGTGCAGGCAGCGATCAATGCCGCGCGCAGCAACCTGCCCAGCGACCTGTCGGGCAACCCGACCTACCGCAAGGTCAACCCGGCCGACTCGCCGATCCTGATCATCGGCCTGACCTCCGCAAGCGCCACCCCGGCGCAGATGTACGACGTGGCCTCCACCTTGCTCGAGCAGCGCCTGCTGCAGACCCGCGGGGTGGGCGATGTCACGGTCGGCGGCGGGGCCTTGCCGGCCGTGCGCGTGGAGCTCAACCCCGACCGGCTCAACCACTACGGCATCAGCCTCGAGCAGGTGCGCACGGCCATCGCCAGCGCCAACGTCAACCAGCCCAAGGGCGCCCTGGAGCTGGCCGGGCAGAATCACCTGCTGGCGGCCAACGACCAGCTGTACACCCCGGGCGACTATGCGCCGCTGGTGGTCAAGCATGACGGCGGCAGCCTGGTGCGCATCGCCGACCTGGGCCAGGTGCGCGAGGATGTCGAAGACCTGCGCAACTTCGGCCTGTTCAACGGCAAGCCGGCGGTGCTGCTGGTGTTGTTCAAGCAGCCCGGGGCCAACGTGATCGACACGGTCGATGCGGTGAAGGCGCAGCTGCCTTTGCTGCAGGCGTCGATCCCGGCGACCATCAAGCTGAGCATCCTCATGGACCGCAGCACCACCATTCGCGCCTCGCTGCGCGATGTGGAAATCACCCTGCTGGCGGCCATCGCCCTGGTCACGCTGGTGACCTACGGCTTCTTTCGCGACTGGCGCAGCACCCTGGTGCCGGCCATCGCCGTGCCGTTGTCGCTGCTGGGCACCTTTGCCGGCATGTATTTTCTGGGCTACAGCCTGAACAACCTGTCGCTGATGGCGCTGACCATCGCCACCGGTTTCGTGGTGGACGATGCGATCGTGGTGGTGGAGAACATCATGCGCCACCTCGAACGTGGCGTGCCGCGCCTGCAGGCGGCGCTGGACGGCGCCGGCGAGGTGGGCTTCACGGTGTTGAGCATCAGCGTCTCGCTGGTGGCGGTGTTCATCCCGCTGCTGCTCATGGGCGGCATCGTCGGGCGCTTGTTCCGCGAGTTTTCCGTGACCTTGTCGTTGTCGATCGTCATCTCGATGCTGATCTCGCTGACCATCACCCCGGTGCTGGCCAGCGTGCTGCTGCGCCCACCGGCGCAGGCGCACGCGGGCGATACGCCGGATTCGCGGTTCCACCGCTTCTACGACCGCAGCCTGGCCTGGGTGATCGGCCATTCGCGCTTGATGGGGCTTTTGACCCTGCTGGTGATGGGCTTGGCGGTGGTGCTGTACGTGCTGGTGCCCAAGGGCTTCTTCCCGCAGGAGGACAGTGGCCGGCTGTCGGGGACCATCCTGGCGTCGCAGAGTGTGTCGTATGCCGCGATGCAGGCTGACTTTCGCGAGATCAACCGCCAGGTGGTGAGCAACCCCAATGTCCAGACCGTGGGCGGGTTCGTCGGCGGTGGCGGTGGCGGTGGTTCGGGGGCGATCAACAGCGCCCAGCTGTTCGTCGCGCTCAAGCCCAAGGGCGAACGCCAGGCCAGCGCCGACCAGGTGATCGCGCAGATCCGCCACGCCCTGGGCGCGATGCCGGGTACCCGGCTGTACCTGCAGTCGGCCCAGGACATCACGGTCGGCGGCCGGCAGAGCGGCGCGCAATTCCAGTACACCCTGACCGCGGACGACCAGGCCAGCCTCGATCAGTGGGTGCCCAAGGTGGTGGCGGTGCTGCGCGGCTTGGCGCAGCTCACCGACGTCAACACCGACCAGCAGAACGCCAGCCTGATGACGCACCTGCAGGTCAACCGGGATGCCGCGGCGCGGCTGGGGGTGAACATGGCGGCAGTGGACCAGACGCTATACGACGCCTTTGGCCAGCGCCAGGTGTCGACCCTGTACCGCGCCGCCAACCAGTACCACGTGGTGATGAGCCTGGCGCCGTCCTACTGGAGCGACCCGGCGGTGCTCAAGACCCTCTACCTGCCCAGCAGCCAGGGCGCAACGCCACTGGTGCCGCTGGCCGCCGTGGCCAACCAGGCGCTGGCGCGCACGGCGATTGCCATCAACCACCAGGGCACCTTCCCGGCCGTCACGGCGTCATTCAACCTGGCGCCGGGGGTGTCGATCGGCCAGGCCACCGCGCTGGTCGATGCGGGCGTGGCGCAGCTGCGCATGCCCGCCAGCGTGGTGGGGGAGTTTGCCGGTACCGCGCAAGTGTTCAAGGCCTCGCTGGCCAGCGAGCCGTTGCTGATCGTCGCGGCGCTGGTGTCGGTGTACATCGTGCTGGGCATCCTCTACGAAAACCTGGTGCACCCGCTGACCATCCTCTCGACCCTGCCCTCGGCGGGCGTCGGTGCGCTGGTGGCGCTGCTGCTGACCGGCACGGAACTGTCGATCATCGCCTTGGTGGGGGTGATCCTGCTGATTGGCATCGTCAAGAAGAACGCGATCATGATGATCGACTTCGCCCTGCACACGCGCCGCACCGAGGGCCTGGATGCGCGGGCGGCGATCCGCCAGGCCTGCCTGGTGCGGGTGCGGCCGATCATGATGACCACCCTGGCGGCGACCCTGGGCGCGCTGCCGCTGGTGCTGGGCAATGGCTATGGCGCCGAACTGCGCCGGCCGCTGGGCATCTCGATCATTGGCGGGCTGCTGTTCAGCCAGCTGCTGACGCTGTACAGCACGCCGGTGATCTACCTGTGGCTGGACCGCCTGGCAAGCCGGCTGCGTGGCACCGGCAAGGAGCAAGGCAGATGAACCTGCGCAGCGCTTGCCTGGCCCTGTGCCTGTTGCTGGGGGGCTGCATGGTCGGGCCTGATTACCAGCGCCCGGCGATGGCGCTGCCCCAGGGCTTCAAGGAAGGCGGGCAATGGCAGCGCGCGGCCGCCAACCCGCAGGGCGCCCTGGACAGCCGCTGGTGGCTGGGCTTTGGCGATGCCCAGCTGAACAGCCTGATCGAGCAGTCGGCGCGGGCCAACCAGTCGATCGTCGCCGCCGAAGCGGCCTGGCGCCAGGCCAGGGACCAGGTGGCCATCAGCCGCGCCGGGCTGTGGCCGACCGTGACCGCCGGCCTTTCGGCGACGCGCGGCGTCGATGGCGGCGGGGCGACCTTGTCCAAGGGCACCGGCAGCGGCGTGCAGCAGACTGTCAGCGCCACCTTGGGCGCCAGCTGGGAGCCGGACCTGTGGGGGCAGGTGCGGCGTACCCTCGAATCGAGCGAAGCGCTGGCGCAGGCCTCCGATGCGCAGCTGGCCGGGGTGCGCCTGTCGATTGCCAGCAGCGTTGCCAGCAATTACCTCGGCCTGCGCCAGCTGGACCTGGACATCGCCTTGCTCGAACGCCAGCAGCAGCTCAACCAGCAGCTGCTGGACATGACCCAGGCGAGCTTCGTGCAAGGCGCCGCGTCCAACGACCAGTTGCTGGTGGCCCAGGACCAGTTGAGCACGGTGGTGGCCGCGTTGCAGACCGCCCAGCGCAGCCGCGAGCAGTTCGAGCATGCCTTGGCCGTGCTGGTCGGCCAGGCACCTGCGCAGTTCAGCATCGCGCCGCGCAGCGACTATGCCTTCGCCGTGCCGCACCCGCCGCTGAGCCTGCCATCGCGGCTGTTGCTGCGCCGCCCCGACGTGATTGCCGCCGAACGCACGGCGGCGGCGGCCAATGCCCGCATCGGGGTGGCCGAGGCGGCGTTCTACCCCACCCTCGACCTCAGCGCCGAAGTCGGTTTTCGCGGCAGTGCCCTGGGTGGCCTGTTCAGTGTGCCCAACCGTATCTGGAGCCTGGGCCCGGCGCTGGCGGCCACCTTGTTCGACGGCGGCGCCCGCGAGGCCAGCCTGCGCCAGGCGTATGCCGGCTACGACGAGGACGTGGCCAACTACCGAGGGGCCGTGCTGGCTGCGCTGCAGAACGTCGAGGACAACCTCTCGGCGCTCAACCACCTGCAGCGCCAGGCCGACACCTTCGGCCAGATCCACCAGCGCAACCAGCAGCTGTTCGCCAGCCAGCAGACCCAGCAGCGGGTGGGCGTGGTCAGCCAGCAAGCGGTGGTGACCCAGCAATTGCTGCTGTTGCAGAGCGAGCAGAACCTGCGCGATGCCCAGGGCCAGCTGAGCCAGGCCAGCGTCGCCCTGATCCAGAGCCTGGGCGGCGGCTGGGCACCCTGAGCGGCGCGGAGTATGCTGCAGGTTTTGCTTCGTAGGGAAACGTGAACCATGGCCGCAAGCAGTCTGCTGGTATTGATCGACGACATCGCCACGGTGCTCGACGATGTCTCGCTGATGACCAAGGTCGCGGCGAAGAAGACCGCCGGGGTGCTTGGCGACGACCTGGCGCTCAATGCCCAGCAGGTCACCGGTGTGCGCGCCGAGCGCGAGATCCCGGTGGTGTGGGCGGTGGCCAAGGGCTCGTTCATCAACAAGGCGATATTGGTGCCGGCGGCGCTGCTGATCAGTGCGTTCATCCCCTGGGCGGTGACGCCGCTGCTGATGGTCGGCGGTGCCTACCTGTGCTTCGAGGGCTTCGAGAAGCTCGCGCACAAGTTCCTGCATGGCAAGGAGCAGGACAGCGCCCAGCAAGAGGCGCGCAAGCAAGCCGTGGCCGATGCCAATGTCGACCTGGTGGCCTACGAGAAAGCCAAGATCAAGGGCGCGGTGCGCACCGACTTCATCCTTTCGGCGGAGATCATCGCCATTACCCTGGGCACCGTGGCCGATGCGCCGCTGACCCAGCAGATCATCGTGCTGTCAGGCATCGCCATCATCATGACCATCGGCGTGTACGGGCTGGTGGGCGGCATCGTCAAGCTCGATGACCTGGGCCTGTGGCTGACGCAGAAGGCGTCGAGCCTGGCCCGGGCAGTGGGCAACGGCATCCTGCGCGCCGCGCCCTACATGATGAAGAGCCTGTCGGTGATCGGCACCGCGGCGATGTTCCTGGTCGGTGGCGGCATCCTGGTGCATGGCATCGCGCCCCTGCATCACGCCATCGAGGCGTTCAGCGAGGGGCGCGGTGGGGCGCTGACCGGGGCGTTGCTCAACGGCGTGGCCGGGGTGCTGGCCGGCGCAGTGGTGCTGGCGGTGGTCAGCGCCGCTTCCAGGCTGTGGCGGGCGATCAGGGGCTGACCACCACGTTGCTGTCGGCCGGTTTCCAGCTCAGCAGGCCCTGGCTGAAGCCATAGGCGGCGCTCTGGTAGTAGGCGATGGCCCGGCGTACCAGCGGGTTGTCATTGCCCACGGTGGTTTCGCGGCTGTTGCCCAGGGCATCCTGGTGCACGCGCATGCCGCCGCGCGGGCTGAGGATGGCCAGGTCCTGGCCGTCGAACAGGCCCAGGTGCTGGTAGTTGCCGATCAGCACCCGTGGCGGCAGGGCATCTTCCTTGAGCAGGTCGCGGCCAAAGAAGGTCGAGGTGTAGTTCAGGTTGAGCAGGCCGAGCACGGTGGGCGCCAGGTCGATCTGGCTGGCCAGCTTGCCATCCTCGCGCGCTTCGACCAGCTTGGGCGCGTAGATCCACAGCGGGATCTGGTAGTTGTTCACCGGCAGGTCCTCGACACCGGCGCTGCCGGCGGTGTGGTCGGCGACGAAGATGAACAGGGTGTTGTCGAACCAGGGCTTGGCCTTGGCCTGCTCGAGGAACTCGGCAATGGCGTGGTCGGTGTACTTCACGGCGCCTTCACGGCCTTCACCGGACGGGATGTCGATACGCCCGTCGGGGTAGGTGTAGGGGCGGTGGTTGGAGGTGGTCATCAGCTGCAGGAAGAACGGCTGCTGCTTGGCGTGGTCGGCATCGGCCAGTTTCAGGGTCTGGCGGTACAGGTCTTCGTCGGCCATGCCCCAGGCGTTCTTGAAGCTGATCTCGCTTTCATCGACGCTGCTCTGGTCGACGATGCGGTAGCCGTTGCCGCTGAAGAAGGCGTTCATGTTGTCGAAGTAGCCGCGCCCGCCGTAGACGAACACCGCATCGTAGCCCACCGCCTTCAATTGCTGGCCGAGGCTGGCGTAACCGCTTTCGCGGCCGATGCGCTTGACGATCGAACGCCCCGGGGTGGGCGGGATCGACAGGGTGATGGCTTCCAGGCCGCGGTCGGTGCGGGTGCCGGTGGCGTAGAAGTTGTTGAAGTACAGGCTCTGGCGGCGCAGCGCATCGAGGTTTGGCGTGAGGTTGCGGTCATCGCCGTTGCTGCCCATGTACTTGGCGCTGAAGCTTTCGATGGTCACCAGGATGATGTTCGGCGTGCGCTGCGCACCGTCGGCGCTGACCTGGCGGCGGATGTCCTGCGGGTCGCTGCCTTCGAGCTGCACGCGCGGTTCGGCCAGCTCCTTGTGCATCTGCGCGCCGACATCGGCGGCGTCCAGGCTTGCGTAGAACTGGGTGTAGTCCAGTTCGTTGTTACGGAAGGCGGCGAAGAACTGGTACGGGCCGTTGCTGGCCAGCTCGCGCTGGTAGGCGTTGCCGCCCTGGCCACGGGGGAACTGCTGGTCGATCACCAGCACGTTCAGGCCCACCAGCACGGCCAGCAGGGCAACGCCGAGCAGGCGCTGGCGCGCAGTCGCGGCGGGTGCGGCCAGGGCCTGGGCCAGCGGCTTGCGCAGCAGCAAGGCAAGCACCACGGCGACCACGGCGATGGCGCTGAGCAGGGTTGGCAGTGGGTAGGACTCGCGGATGTTGTCCAGCACTTCCTTGGAGTACACCAGGTAGTCGACGGCGATGAAGTTGAAGCGCACGCCGAACTCGTCCCAGAACAGCCATTCGGCCACGGCGACGAACAGCATCACGAACAGGCTCAGCACCAGCAGCGCGCCCAGCAGCCAGCGATGCCCGCGGGTACGCCACAGCCCGGCGGGGCACAGTGCCACGTAAACGCCCAGCGGCAAGGCGGCGTAGACCAGGAAGCTGAGGTCGTAGAGGGCGCCGCCGAAGAATAGCGAGAAGTAATTGCCGCTCACTTCATCCAGGTGGGTAACCAGCAGCACGATCCGCGTCAGCAGAAAAATACCGAACCAGAGTGAGCAAACAAGTAGCAGGTACCGCCACGGGGCGGACAGGGAATTGCGCATGGAGTTGGCCTGTTGTCTTTCTTGGATATGCGAGGACAGGCAGTGTAGAAGGGACTTTGAAAAAAATCTGTCAAAATTTCGCAGTGCGTGACATGCAACGCGCAATTATAGTCGCAGGCCTTGGAATTTAATCACATCGGGAGGTGGGAACATGTTTGGCAGTGTATTGACTTACGATACCTATCACTTGGCGCTCTACCTGCTCACGGCCCTGGCCTGGGCGGCCTTGGGCTTTTTCCTGCTGCTGCGGGGGCTGGATCTGCAGGCGCTGTACCGCTGTTGCGCGATGTTCGGCCTGGCCCTGGCGATCAATGCGGTAATGCTGGTGTTGGATATCTTGCGAATACTCGAACATCACCAGGTGGAATTGGCGTTGCTGGTAATTGGCATGGCCTTGCCGCTATCGATTATTTTGACCTTCAAGGCAAATTCTTTTGTAAATAAGCGAGCGCTTAAATAAGTGTAAGTGATCGCTTACACGTTTGCCGGTGACAGCGTCGATGGCCCTCGACGCTGTCACGATTCAGCCGATCAGAAGTGCACTTTGACCAGGAAGCTGGCGGTGTTCTGGTCGGTGGTGAAGCCTTCGGAATCCTTGATCCCGTATTTGTTCTTCCAGTAGTCGTACTCGAAACCGACGTACAGCTGCTTCTCGCCCAGGTGCAAGGCCTTGCCCAGGTCGTACTTGACCTGCGGGTTGAAGTGCAGGTTGGCGTGGTAGTCGCCACGGCTGTTCTGGTCGTTGTCGACCACCCAGTCCATGTAGCCGTCGATGAGGATGTCGGACGAGCCCACAGGCAGGGTGTAGGACCACACCGGGGTGATCTGCCAGACGTTGTCACCCGGGCGGCTGCCGTCGGTGGTGCGCTGGTAGAAGTTCAGCTGGAAGTAGTCGAAGCCTGGGATCGCCAGGTCGAAGCCCGGGCCGATCAGGTACGACTCGGTATCACCCTCGCCGAACTCATAGGTCATGGCCAGCAGCACGTCCTTGACCGGGCCGAACTCCAGCTTCTGGTCGAAGATCTTGCCGAACGACAGGCGCGGGCTGATCTCGCCGTAGTAGGTGTTGGGGCCGTTGTTGAAGTCCTTCTTGCCGTTGTAGAAGATCTTGTCGACGAAGATGAAGTTGTCGCCGTACTTCCAGCCATCGGCGTGTTCGAAGGTGACCGTCTGCTGCACTTCAGGGTTGACCTTGAAGTTCTTGCCCCACAGGTAGGTCAGGCTGTTGTTCTGCCACTGCAGCAGGTCGTCGGCGTAGGTCGCGCCGCAGGCCAGCAGGCCGCCGGCGAGAATCAGGCTGTTGATGGTACGCATTGCGAGTGTCGCTCCCTTGTTTTGATCTGTTGTCAGCGCTCGTAAAGGCGCTGTTCTTGTCTTTTGAGTCAGCTTTTTTCGATAGGCCACAGCTGTTTGGCAAGAGCTGCGCCAACTTTTCCGGGTTGGCGGCAACGGTCCTGCTCGACTCGTTCTGAACGGATGAAAATGGGTATTTCAGGCTGGCAACACGTTGGCCAACCGCCCGAATTCATTGACTGAGCGGTCAGTAAACGCAGGCAGAATCCATCCTGCCCTGATCGAGGGGGCGCGCAGATTACTGGCTTGCGCGCCCGGCCTCAAGTGCTCCATCTTGGAACACGCTGTTACAAAGTTGTGCGTTCGGTCAGGTTATCAGAAATGCACCTTGATCAGTGCACTGGCAACACTCTGATTGCTTTCCAGGTTGCCGCGGCTGTCGATGCCGTACTTGTCCTTCCAGTAGCTGTACTCGAAGCCCACGTACAGCTGCTTGGCGCCCAGGTTCAGGGCCTTGCCCAGGTCGTACTTGACCTGTGGGTTGAAGTGCAGGTTGGCGTGGTAGGTGCCGCGGCTGTTCTGGTCGTTGTCGGGCACCCAGTCCATGTAACCGTCGATCAGAATGTCGGACTTGCCCACCGGGATGGTGTACGACCAGCCAGGGGTGATCTGCCAGACATTGTCGCCAGGGCGGCTGCCTTCGGTGTTGCGCACATAGAAGTTGAGGGTGAAGTAGTTGAAGCCCGGGATGTCCAGGTCGAAGCCGGGGCCGATCAGGTAGGCCTCGTTGTCGCCTTCACCGCGTTCGTAGGTCATCGCCAGCAGCACGTCCTTGACCGGGCCGAAGGCCAGCTTCTGGTCGAAGATCTTGCCGAACGACAGGCGCGGGCTGAACTCACCGTAGTAGGTGGTCACGCCTTTGCCCGGGTCGGGCTTGCCGTTGTAGAAGATCTTGTCGATGAACAGGAACGTGTCGCCGTACTTCCATTTGTTGGCGTGCTCGAAGGTGATGGTCTGCTGGATGTCGGGGTTGACCTTGAAATCCTTGCCGTACAGATAGGTCAGGCTTTCGCCATGCCAGAGCAGCCAATCGCCTGCGTGCGCGGGGAGGGTGGCCAGCAGGCTGCTGCCCAGCAGCAGTGACGAGGTGATGCGCTTCATGTTGTGATTCCCGGACTTATTGTTTTTGTTGGCGGTTTTTTCGGCGCGCAGGCGCCCCGAGCAGCCCATTCCGGCGGGCCGACGGTGTAGCGGTTACTGCGGGTATGAGCAGGGGCGGCAAAGCTGCCGCCCCGCTAGGCTCAATGCTGGTGACAGGCGTCGTTGTGCGCGGCGCGGTCGGCACCGCCGAGGATGTTGAACAGCACGTTCAGCACCAGGGCACTGACCGTGGCCATGGCGATGCCGCTGTGGGTGATGGGTTCCATCCACTGGGGCATCTGCGCGAAGAACTCCGGACGGACCACGGGGATCAGGCCAAAGCCGACGCTCACTGCAACCAGCAGCTGGTTGCGACGGTCGCCGATGTCCGCTTCCTGGAGGATCTTGATCCCGGTGGCGGTGACCATGCCGAACATGGCGATGGACGCGCCGCCCAGTACCGCAGGCGGGATCGAGGCGATCAGGAAGGCCGCCTTGGGCAGCAGGCTGAGCAGGATCAGCAGTGCGCCGGCGACCACGGTGACGTAGCGGCAGCGTACCCCGGTCATCTGCACCAGGCCGATGTTCTGGGCGAAGGAGGAGTGGGTGAAGGTGTTGAAAAAACCGGCGACGAACGACGCACCGGCATCGCACAGCAGGCCGCGACGCAGCATGCCAGGCGTGACTTCACGATCAGTCACCTTGCCCAGGGCCAGGAACATGCCCGTGGACTCGACGAAGATGATCACCACCACCAGGCACATCGACAGGATCGGTGCCAGGCTGAAGGTCGGCATGCCGAAGTGCAGTGGGGTCACCACTTGCAGCCACGGCGCCTCGTTCAGGCCAGACAGGTCGACCATGCCGATGGAGCCGGCCAGGATGTAACCCAGGCCCATGCCCACCAGGACCGAAACGTTGACCCAGAAACCGCGCATGAAGCGGTTGATCAGCAGGATCACCGCCAGCACCAGGCCGGCCACCATCAGGTAGATGGGCGAACCGAAGGCTTCTGCCTCATGGCCACCACCGGCCCAGTTGACCGCGACCGGGAACAGCGACAGGCCGATCGAGGTAATCACGGTACCGGTGACCAGCGGTGGGAAGAAGCGCACCACCTTGGACATGAACGGCGCAATCAACATGCCGAAGAAGCCGGCAGCGATGGTTGCACCGAAGATGCCCTGCAGGCCTACGCCGGGCATGCCGGCCATGGCCACCATGCTGCCGACGGCAGCGAAACTGGCGCCCATCATCACCGGCATGCGGATCCCTACCGGGCCGATACCGAACGACTGGATGATGGTGGCTACGCCTGCGACCAGAAGGTCGGCGTTGATCAGGAAGGCAACTTCTTCACGGGACAATCCGGCAGCCTGGCCGATGATCAAAGGCACGGCAATCGCGCCTCCGTACATCAACAGAACATGTTGCAGGCCTACCAGGATCAGTTGGAACAGGGGCAGGGGCTGTCGCGGCGGCGCAACTGGAATGTACGCCTTGCGTGACTCGGACATGCAGCACCTCGAGTTTTGTTTTTATTCTCGGATCCAAGCGCCAGGCCAAGGCCTGGTCGCTCGATGCTTGCTTGTTGCGTGTTGCTTGCAGCGTGGGCCGGCAAGCCGGCCCATTCGCGGCGCAAGACCGCTCCCGCCAGGGCGCGCGGACGCCCCGGCGGGACAGGTGTATCAGTTGACCTGCGCGCCTTTGGCGATCCAGTCACCGACCAGCTTGCGCTCCTCGGTGGTCATCTGGGTGATGTTGCCCAGCGGCATGATCTGGCTGGCGACCGCTTGCGCCTGAATGCGCGCGGCCTGGGCCTGGATCTGCTGCGGGGTGTCGAACATCACGCCGGCAGGGGCAGCGCTGAACAGTGGGCTGGTCGGTTTCGACGAGTGGCACACACTGCAGCGTTCCTGGATGACTTTGTGGATCTTGTCGAAGTCGCCACCAGCAGCCTGCGCGGTCGCTTCGGCCGGCGCTTGTGCGGGTGCGGCTGGCGCTTGGGAAGCCTTGGCGGCGTCTTCGGCACGTTGCTCGGCAGCGGTCTTGCCACCCACTGCAGTTGCCGGCAGCGGTTGGTACTCGATCTTCGCCGCCGCCTGCTCAGGCGCAACAGCCATCGGCTTGGGGCCGGTGACGTAGGCCAGGCAGATCATCGCCAGCGCGCCCACAGGCAGGGTCCAGGCGTACTTGTTGCTGTCGTGGCGGGTGTTGAAGTAGTGGCGGATCAGAACCGCGGCTACTGCGATACCGGCCAGGATCAGCCAGTTGTACTGGCTACCGTAGGTGCTCGGGAAGTGGTTGCTGATCATGATGAACAGCACCGGCAGGGTGAAGTAGTTGTTGTGACGCGAACGCAGCAGGCCCTTGGCCGGCAGCACCGGGTCGGGGGTCTGGTTGTTCTCGATCGCCGCCACCAGCTGGCGCTGGGCCGGCATGATGATGCGGAACACGTTACCGACCATGATGGTGCCGATGATCGCGCCGGTGTGCAGGTAGGCACCACGGCCGCTGAACACCAGGCTGAAGCCGAAGCAGGCAGCGATGATCAGCACGAACAGCACGGCGCCGAGCAGGGCAGGGTGCTTGCCCAGCGGCGAGTCGCACAGGAAGTCGTAGATGAACCAGCCGGCGATCAGCGAACCGATACCGATGGCCACGCCTTCGGCACCGCTCAGGGTGCTGCCGGGTGCCAGCAGGTACAGGCTGGGGTTCCAGTAGAACACCACGCACAGCAGGGCAATACCGGACATCCAGGTGAAGTAGGCTTCCCATTTGAACCAGTGCAGGTTCTCGGGCATTTTCGGGGGTGCGAGTTTGTATTTCTCCAGGTGGTAGATACCACCGCCGTGAATCGCCCAGAGATCACCCGACAACCCATCGCGCGGGTTGCTTCGATTCAGGTGGTTCTCCAGCCAGACGAAGTAGAACGATGCACCGATCCAGGCGACACCGGTGATCATGTGAACCCAGCGAATGCTCAGGTTCAGCCATTCGTGAAGGTGTGCTTCCACAGTATGTACCTCTGCCAGTCACCGTTTGATGACTGACCTTTTCTTATTGGTGGGGATTGAGGATCAGCATCTGTTCCTCGGTGAAGTAATGCTCATCGCAGTTGTTGCCAGAACCACTGCGATCAACCACCAGGAAATCATCCCGCTTTTCGATCGTCAGCACCGGGTGGTGCCAGACGCCGCGATGGTAATTGACGCCCTGCCTGCCATTACTGCGGAAGGCACGGACCAAGCCTGATACAGGTGCATCGCCAACGGGCGCGACCACGATCAGAAAGGGGTTGCCGAGCAGCGGGATGAAAGCCTGGCTGCCCAGCGGATGGCGCTCTAGCATGCGCACGGTCAGCGGCATGTCCTGCGCGTCGGCGCGGAAGATGCTGATGATGGCGTTGTCTTCAGGCTCGGCGGTCTCGACCGTGGCGAGCTTGTGAAAGCGCATGGTCGAGCCGTTGTTGATCATGAAGTGGTCGCTGCCATCGGTTTCGATCACGTCTCCGAAAGGGGCGAAGGCTTCTTTGGTCAGGGGCTCGATCATCAGGGTGCGCATGCGGTTATCTCTTCTATTGTTCGTTTTCTGTTTGGGTTCGGCTGTTGCTTACAGCTGCAGCAGGCGGAACAGGGCGATCAGGTTGATCTGCGCCAGGGCTTCCTTGAATTCGGCATCGGCGTCGTTGTGGATGCGTTTTTCGAAGGCGGCGAGGATCTGGTGCCGGTTGCTGCCCTTGACCGCCATGATGAACGGGAACTGGAACTTGGCCTTGTAGGCGTCGTTCAGTTCGGTGAAACGGGCGAATTCCTCG
This sequence comes from Pseudomonas faucium, assembly GCF_021602585.1. Taxonomy (GTDB): domain Bacteria; phylum Pseudomonadota; class Gammaproteobacteria; order Pseudomonadales; family Pseudomonadaceae; genus Aquipseudomonas; species Aquipseudomonas faucium. The sequence goes on along the minus strand of NZ_BQIP01000004.1, from coordinate 165,768 downwards.
GCAGTGCACTGGTGGATACCGGCGCCGGCCTGCTCGTTGGTGCTCGATTCGGTCAGCTCGCCCTGGATCGCGGCCTTGCCGGCGAGGTCCGGGTGAGCGTTGATCAGCGCCAGCTGGTCGGCGTGGTTGGCGCTGAGCAGGATGTCGCTCATGCGCTGGTGCAGCGCCTCGATCTCGTCCAGCTCACCCAGCTGGCCCAGGTCATAGGCTTTTTCGGCGACCCACGGCGAGTGCTCGTAGATGTCGGCGAACACCTTGACGAAGGCGTCACGGCCCAGGGTGGATGGCTTGAGGGTCTTGAAGGCGGTCATCAGGCGTTCTCTTTCTTGTACGGGTGGGTGGTGTGCCAGTGGCGGGCGATATCCGCGCGACGGGCGAACCAGACCTGCTCATGGCTCTTGGCGTAGTCGACGAAGCGCTTGAGCGCGGCCAGGCGCGCCGGGCGGCCGACCAGGCGGCAGTGCAGGCCGATGGAAAGCATTTTTGGCGACTCGGCACCCTCGGCGTAGAGCACGTCGAAGGCGTCCTTGAGGTACTGGAAGAACTGCTCGCCGCAGTTGAAGCCCTGGACCTGGGTGAAGCGCATGTCGTTGGTGTCCAGGGTGTAGGGGATCACCAGGTGCGGCTTGCCGGTCGGGTTGTTCGGCTCCCAGTAGGGCAGGTCGTCGTCGTAGGTGTCGCTGTCATACAGGAAACCGCCTTCTTCCATGACCAGGCGGCGGGTGTTCGGGCCGGTGCGGCCGGTGTACCAGCCCACCGGGCGCTCGCCGGTCAGTTCGGTGAGGATGCGGATGGCCTCGAGCATGTGCTCGCGCTCCTGGGCCTCGTCCATGTTCTGGTAGTCGATCCAGCGGTAGCCGTGGCTGCAGATCTCGTGGCCGGCTTCGACCATGGCGCGGATCACGTCGGGGTGGCGCTGGGCGGCCATGGCCACGGCGAACACGGTCAGCGGTACGCCGCTGTCCTTGAACAGCTTGAGCAGGCGCCAGACGCCGGCGCGGCTGCCGTATTCGTACAGCGACTCCATGCTCATGTTGCGCTGGCCCTGCAGCGGCTGGGCGGCGACCATCTCGGAGAGGAAGGCTTCGGACTCTTTGTCACCGTGCAGGATGTTGCGCTCGCCGCCTTCTTCGTAATTGAGCACGAACGACAGCGCGATGCGCGCGTTGCCCGGCCATTGCGGGTGAGGTGGGTTGTTGCCGTAACCGATCAGGTCGCGAGGGTAGTCAGCGCTCACTGCAGTCTTCCTTCTTGTGTGTTGGTGCGGGGTGGGCGGGCCGCGTCGGTATGTCGCACCACCGGATGGGCTGATTGTATACAACTTCTGAAATCTTTTGTAAGCCTGTTTTTCCGCATTTCTTCCCTTTTGTCGCCTGAGAATCGGTTGCAAGAAACCTGCCTGATTGGTCAGCTAATGACAGATGGGTGTGCGCAGGGCTTGAATTTGCGACGCAAAGCCGTGAACAGAGGGGTGCGACGGATGGGCTCAAAAAATTGTGTACAATCTGCCGCTGAAATGTCTTAATAACGCCATTCCCGCCCATCGTCGGCCCTTTGCCGTGGCGATGGCTGTGTATTTTTTGCCCACAGATTGAACAAGAGGCGACAAGCAATGGGACGTTTGACCACACACGTACTGGATGCCGCTCACGGCTGCCCGGGCAGCTCGATCAAGGTCGAGCTGTATCGCGTCGAAGGCCAGCAACTGGAGCTGGTGAACACTGCCCTGACCAACAGCGATGGCCGTGTCGACGCCCCGCTGCTGCAGGGTGACGACTACCGTACTGGTGTCTACCAGCTGCAATTTAGCGCTGGCGCTTATTACCGTGCCCGCGGCGTACAGCTGCCGGACACGGCGTTTCTGGATGTTGTCGTGCTGCGCTTTGGCATCGACGAGAAGCAGGAGCACTACCACGTGCCGCTGCTGATCTCGCCGTATAGCTATTCGACCTATCGCGGAAGCTAGTTGGTCGCTAGAAGAATCTTCGTAGGTCCTTTGGCCCGCTCTCACACTGGCGGGCTTTTTTTATTGTCGAATTCGCGTTCGCTGGCCTGCTGGGGCGCGCAGTATCCGGCCTGTTCGGTAGTCGGAATGAACTATAGAGCCTGCGAGCAGCCCGCCTGCGGAGTTGAAGACCACCCCGACCGATGCAGCCCCTGCCTGTTCATTGTTACCGTGTTGAATGGCGTCCTTTGCCACTTTGCCCCACTCGAAACTGGATCCGAAGAAAAGAGACGGTTCGCTCAAGCTCAATTTCTTGTGTGGGCTCTGGCTGGCGGACGCATCCTGAGAGCGGGTGATATAGCTGTCAGCCTTCCAGTCCGGAATGCTGTTATCCCCATGGCTCCCCAGGGCATCATTGATCAGCGCTGTGACTTTTCCCCATTGTGAGGACGTGTCGACATTCTCGTGCAGGCGTTTACGAGTGGGAGAGAACTGCTCAACTGGAATATCGCCAGGTGTGAATATATTGCTGAACGTGTTGACGATACCTTTGAAAAAGGGGCTCTTTCCTTCTGGGTCGGTCATGTTTATTGGGTCGCCCAGGCAATACGCATAGGGGTTCATTCCCCCTTTGTCGAAAGGGCTCAACGCATCGGGGCTGTGGAACCTCATGAGCCTTGGGCTGTACGCTCGATACCCGTTGCCTAACAGGTAAAGGCCGGTAAATGCCTCTCGAAACTCGCCATTGAAGCCCAGCTGGCTTTTGCGCAGCGTGCTATGGCCATAAGGGCTATAAGCGCGTGTGGGGAGGGCCGGATTGTGCATGGTCAGCCTCTTGGTGATAACGCCTGTGAGTGCTGAATGACTTGTATCAAGCCCCCTCTATACCTTGCACCTGACAAAAATATCAGTCGCCCCTCGCCAAGCCTCTGCAAAAGGTGCCACATGAAAAAGGGCGCCGAAGCGCCCTTTGTATGTGCGGTCAAATTCAGAGGAACACGAACTTGGCAATGAAGATCGCGCACAGTACCCACAGGCTGGCCGAGATCTCTTTGTACTTGCCAGTACCTGCCTTCAACGCCACATAGCTGATGAAGCCCAGGGCAATACCATCGGCCACCGAGAAGGTCAGCGGCATCATGATGACCGTGACGATCGCCGGAATGCTGTCGGTGGCCTCATCCCAATGGATGTGCGCCATGCTGCCCATCATCAGCATGGCCACGTAGATCAGCGCACCGGCAGTTGCGTAAGCCGGGATCATCCCCGCCAGCGGGGCGAAGAACATGGCGGCGATGAACAGGATGCCGACCACGACAGCGGTCAGGCCAGTGCGGCCACCCGCCGCGACCCCTGCGGCACTCTCTACATAACTGGTGACCGGCGGCACGCCGACCACGGCGCCGAACACGCTGGAAGCACTGTCGGCCTTCAGCGCCCGCGACAGGTTCTCGATGCGCCCGTCCGGCGCCACCAGGTTGGCGCGCTGGGCCACGCCCATCAGGGTGCCGGCGGTGTCGAACATGTGCACGAACAGGAACGCCAGCACCACGCTGATCATGCTGACGTTGAACACACCCGCCACATCCATGGCCATCCAGGTCGGCGCCAGGCTCGGCGGCATCGACATCACTCCGCCGAATTTCACCAGGCCCAGGCCCCAGCCGGCCAGGGTCACGCCGATGATGCTGATGAGGATGGCGCCGAACACGCGCTTGTAGCTGAGGATGGCGATCAGCAGGAAGCACACCGCCGCCAGCAGTGGGCCGGGCTCATGCAGCGAGCCCAGCTTGATCAGGGTGGCCGGGCTGTCGACGATGATGCCCGCAGTCTTCAGGCCGATCAGCCCGAGAAACAATCCGACGCCGGCCCCCATGGCATGGCGCAGGCTGACTGGAATGCTGTTGAGCAGCCATTCGCGCACTTTCGACAAGGTCAGGAACATGAACAGCACGCCCGAGACGAACACCGCCCCCAGCGCGGTTTCCCAGTTGTAGCCCATGGTGCCGACCACGGTGTAGGTAAAGAAGGCGTTCAACCCCATGCCCGGTGCCAGGCCCACCGGCCAGTTGGCGTACAGGCCCATCAGCAGGCAGCCGAGCGCGGCGGCGATGCAGGTGGCGACAAATGCCGCACCGTGATCGATGCCGGCGTCGGCCATGATGTTGGGGTTGACGAAGATGATGTAGGCCATGGTGATGAAGGTGGTCACCCCAGCGATCAACTCGGTGCGGACGGTACTGCCGTGTTGCTTGAGTTTGAAAATCCGTTCCAGCCAGCTCGTTTCGAGTGGTGGAGCGAGATCCAGCGTAGGTGCGTCGGATTTGCGGCTTTCCACAGCGAATACTCCTCAAGTCTTTCTTGTTGTTGTTGGAGCCAGTGACCTGCGCAATGCACTTGGTGGCTCCGCGAGGGAAGGCAGACGCCTGACACGCTTTGTTGACTCGCGGGTCAAGAAGTTGCCCGATGGATTATGCGTTTGTGTACAAAGAATGCAAATAATGTTTTATCTTTTGTGCGCAGAAACCGCCGTGCAACGGCTATATAGGTAAAAGCCCACCTGCAGAAACGGCTCAGCCTGTGTACAATGGCGCCATACTTTCCTTCGTGCCTCGAGAGCCCATGAACGAACAGCTGCAACCTCTGAAGAAACCTGCACGTGCCGGCAAGCCTGGCCGCAGCGGTACCCAGGACGACATCGTCTATGCGCATATCTTCGAGGCGATCCTCGAGCAGCGACTGGCGCCGGGCACCAAGTTGAGCGAGGAAGCGCTGGGCGAGATCTTTGGCGTCAGCCGCACCATCATCCGCCGCGCCTTGTCGCGCCTGGCCCATGAAAGCGTGGTGCTGCTGCGGCCCAACCGCGGTGCGGTGGTGGCCAGCCCAACGGTGGAGGAGGCGCGCCAGGTGTTCTTCTCGCGGCGCATGGTCGAGCGCGCCATCACCGAGCTGGCGGTGCAGCATGCCACCCTCGAGCAGCTCAACGAATTGCGCCACATGGTGCGTGAAGAGCGCGACAGCTTCTCGCGCGGCGACCGCGGCGCCGGCATTCGGCTTTCCGGCGAGTTCCACCTCAAGCTCGCCGAGGCGGCGGGCAATGCCCCGCTGGTCAGCTTCCAGCGCAGCCTGGTCTCGCAGACCTCGCTGATCATCGCCCAGTACGAGAGCGGCAACCGCTCGCACTGCTCCTATGACGAGCACATGCAGCTGATCGATGCCATCGAGGCGCGCGATGCCGAACAGGCCGTGAGCCTGATGATGCACCACATGGATCATATCGACAGCAAGCTGAACCTCGACGAGGAAAGCGCCTCGGACGATTTGCACGCGGTGTTCTCGCACCTGCTGAAAAAGCCCAAGGCGTCCGTCAAGGGTTGATCGTTTGCAGCGGGGGCCGCTTTGCGCCCCATCGCCGGCAAGCCGGCTCCCACAGATCTAGCGCATGTGGGAGCCGGCTTGCCGGCGATGGGGAGCAAAGCGGCCCCTTGCGTTGACTGGTTTTTCACCAAATCCCTGATAAATTGCTTATTGCAAACCCCTTTCCAGGTAGTTGGGCTTGCGCAGTCCCTGCGTTCAACTACTTAGAGGAAAGGTCATGACGACGTCTTTAGGTGTGCGTATGGGTGCCGAGCTGGTCGGTACCTTCTGGTTGGTCCTGGGCGGTTGCGGCAGCGCAGTGCTCGCAGCCAGTTCCCCCCTCGGCATCGGCGTGCTCGGTGTCGCCTTCGCTTTCGGTCTCACGGTCCTGACCATGGCCTTCGCCATCGGCCACATCTCCGGCTGCCACCTCAACCCTGCCGTGTCGTTCGGGCTGGTGGTGGGTGGGCGTTTCCCGGCCAAGGAGTTGCTGCCCTACGTCATCGCCCAGGTGATCGGGGCCATTCTGGCGGCGGCGGTGATCTACTTCATCGCCAGCGGCAAGGCCGGCTTCGAGCTGTCCTCGGGCTTGGCTTCCAACGGCTATGCCGACCATTCGCCTGGCGGCTATTCGCTGGCGGCGGGGTTCGTCAGTGAAGTGGTGATGACCGCGATGTTCCTGGTGATCATCATGGGGGCCACCGATGTACGCGCACCGGCCGGCTTCGCCCCCATCGCCATCGGCCTGGGCCTGACGCTGATCCACCTGATCTCGATCCCGGTGACCAATACCTCGGTCAACCCCGCGCGTAGCACGGGGCCGGCACTGTTCGTCGGTGGCTGGGCCTTGCAGCAGCTGTGGCTGTTCTGGCTGGCGCCGCTGATCGGGGCTGCGATCGGCGGCGCGCTGTATCGCGGCCTGGCAAAAGCCCCTTAGCGCTGGTGCACGCAACGGCCGGCGGCGTAGGTTTCACGCACCGTGCGGTCGTCGCCCAGGGTGGTGAGCACGAACAGGGTTTCCTCGATGCTGGCGGACTGCTGAATGCGGTAGTCCAACAGCGGCGTGGCCTTGTAGTCGAGCACCACGAAGTCGGCGTCGTTGCCAGGGCGCAGGCTGCCGATGCGGTCGTCCAGGCGCAGCGCCCGGGCGCCGCCGAGGGTGGCCAGGTACAGCGACTTGTAGGGGTGCAGGCGCACGTCCTGCAGCTGCATCACCTTGTACGCCTCGTTCAGGGTGTTGAGCAGCGAGAAGCTGGTGCCGGCACCGACATCGGTACCCAGGCCCACGTTGACCTTGAACTTCTCCGCTTGCGGCAGGTTGAACAGGCCGCTGCCCAGGAACAGGTTGGAGGTCGGGCAGAAGGCGATGGCCGAGCCGGTTTCGGACAGGCGCTGGCACTCTTCGTCGCACAGGTGCACGCCATGGGCGAACACCGAGCGCTCGCCGAGCAGCTCGAAGTGGTCGTAGACGTCCAGGTAGCCTTTCTGCTCGGGGAACAGCGACTTGACCCAGTCGATTTCCTTGAGGTTCTCGGACAGGTGGGTGTGCAGGTACACGCCTGGGTGTTCCTTGAGCAACTGGCCGGCAACCGACAGCTGCTCCGGGGTGCTGGTGGGGGCGAAGCGCGGGGTTACCGCGTAGTGCAGGCGGCCCTTGCCGTGCCAGCGTTCGATCAGCGCCTTGCTCTGGGTGTAGCTGGTTTCAGCGGTGTCGGTGAGGTAGTCCGGGGCGTTGCGGTCCATCATCACCTTGCCGGCGATCAGGCGCAGGTCCAGGCGCTCGGCCTCTTCGAACAGGGCATTGACCGACTCGGGGTGCACGCTGCCGAACACCAGGGCGGTGGTGGTGCCGTTGCGCAGCAGCTCCTTGAGGAAGATCTTCGCTACCTTGTCGGCATGGGCCTTGTCGGCGAACTGCTTTTCGCACGGGAAGGTGTAGGTGTTGAGCCAGTCCAGCAACTGTTCGCCGTAGGAGCCGATCATGCCGGTCTGCGGGAAGTGGATGTGGGTGTCGATGAAGCCTGGGGTGATCAAGGCGTCCTGGTAATGCACCACTTCGATGTCGGCATCCAGCGTCGGCAGCAGCTCGCAGGCGTGGCCGAGGGCGCTGATGCGGCCATCGTCGATCACCAGCAGGCCGTCTTCGAAGTATTCATGGGAGGCGTCCAGGCCCACCTCGGCCGGGTCGGCGATGCTGTGCAGGATGGCGGCACGGTAGGCTTTGCGGGTCAGGGTCATAACACACTCGTCAAAGGGCTTGGCTGCGCCGGGAAGGCGGCAGCAGTTGGGCAATGGGGCCGGCATTCACACCAGCGTCGTGCTGGCCGAAGCAGGCGTTGTAGGTGGCAATGATTTCGGCGGCGATGGACACGGCGATCTCGATCGGCAGCTTGCCCTTGACCTCGGCCAGGCCCATCGGGCAGCGCATGCGCGCCATCAGCGCGTCATCGAAGCCGCGCTCGCGCAGGCGGTGCTCGAACTTGACCCGTTTGGTCTTCGAGCCGATCAGGCCGAACCAGGTGAAATCATTGCGCTTGAGGATGGCGGCGGTCAGCTCCAGGTCGAGCTGGTGGTTGTGGGTCATGACGATGCAGTAGCACCCGGCGGGCAGCTCGGCCACTTCGTCGACCGGCTCCTCGCTGACCACCTGGGTCACCCCGTTGGGGATGAGTTCGGGGAATTCCTGTTCGCGCGAATCGATCCAGCGCACCCGGCAGGGCAGCGCGGCGAGCAAGGGTACCAGAGCGCGGCCGACATGGCCCGCGCCGAATACGGCGATCTCCGCCTGCACCGCGGCCATCGGCTCGAACAGCAGCACGGTGGCGCCGCCGCAGCACTGGCCGAGGCTGGCGCCGAGGCTGAAGCGCTCAAGGTGCGGGGTGCTGCGGTGCTCCTCGAGCATCTGCCGGGCGATGTGCAGCGCCTTGTATTCAAGGTGGCCGCCGCCGATGGTGTCGTACAGCCCGGTGGCGCTGACGACCATCTTCGAGCCGGCGTTGCGTGGGGTCGAGCCGCGCTCCTCGATGATGGTCACCAGCACGCAGGCTTCGCCGCGGGACTGGTGGTCGGCGAGGGCGTTGATCCATTGGTGCATGATTCAACCTCTCTTGAGATCGATACGGTCCCTGGTAGGAGCGGCCTTGCGTCGCGAAAGGGCTGCGCAGCAGCCCCAACAATCTATGCAGTAGCCGAGATCTTGGGGCCGCTTCGCGACCCTTTCGCGACACAAGGCCGCTCCTACAGGAAACCTCGCTGTCAGTGAGTCACGGTTTCCAGTTCTTGTTCGGCGCTTTGCTGCTGAGCTGCCGCCTGGCGCATCTGCTCGCAACCCCACAGCACCCGCTCCGGCGTCGCCGGCGCGTCGATATCCGGCTGCACCTTGTAGTCGGCCATGCTGGCCACGGCATCCTTGATCGCACACCAGGCAGCGATGCCGAGCATGAACGGCGGCTCGCCCACGGCCTTGGAGTGGAACACCGTGTCTTCCGGGTTCTTGCGGTTTTCCACCAGCTTCACGCGCAAATCCAGCGGCATGTCGGCCACGGCCGGGATCTTGTAGCTGGCCGGGCCGTTGGTCATCAGCTTGCCCTTGGCGTTCCACACCAGCTCCTCGGTGGTCAGCCAGCCCATGCCCTGGATGAAGCCGCCTTCGACCTGGCCGATGTCGATGGCCGGGTTCAGCGAATCACCCACATCGTGCAGGATGTCGGCGCGCAGCATCTTGTATTCGCCGGTCAGGGTGTCGACCACCACCTCGACGCAGGCAGCGCCGAAGGCGAAGTAGTAGAACGGCCGGCCGCGCGCCTGGCTGCGGTCGTAGAAGATCTTCGGCGTGCGGTAGAAGCCGGTAGTGGACAGCGACACCTGGGCGAAGTAGGCCTGCTGCACCAGCTGCTCGAAGCTGACGATCTGGTCGCGCACGCGCACATGGCCGTTGCGAAACTCCACGTCTTCCTCGGTCACCTGGTAGTGCCGCGCGGCGAACTCGGTGAGGCGCTTCTTGAGGATCTCGGCGGCATTCTGCGCCGCCTTGCCGTTCAGGTCGGCGCCGCTGGAGGCGGCGGTCGGCGAGGTGTTGGGCACCTTGTCGGTGTTGGTGGCGGTGATCTGGATGCGGCTGAAATCGACCTGGAAGATCTGCGCCACCACCTGCGCCACCTTGGTGTTCAGGCCCTGGCCCATTTCGGTGCCGCCGTGGTTCAGGTGGATGCTGCCGTCGGTATAGATGTGGATCAGTGCACCGGCCTGGTTGAGGAACGTGGCGGTGAACGAGATGCCGAACTTGACCGGGGTCAGCGCCAGGCCTTTCTTGAGCACCGGGCTGTTGGCGTTGAAGCGGCGGATCGACTCGCGGCGCTCGGCGTAGTCGCTGCTGGCCTCGAGCTCCGCGGTCATCTCTTCGAGCATGTTGTGCTCGACGGTCTGGTAGTAGTGGGTGACGTTGCGCTCGGTCTTGCCGTAGTAGTTGGCCTTGCGCACCGCCAGCGGGTCGCGGCCCAGGTGGCGGGCGATGTGGTCCATCACCTGCTCGATGGCGACCATCCCCTGCGGGCCGCCAAAGCCGCGGTAGGCGGTGTTGGAGGCGGTGTTGGTCTTGCAGCGGTGGCCATGCACGGTGGCATCGCCCAGGTAGTAGGCGTTGTCGGAGTGGAACATGGCGCGGTCGACGATCGAGCCGGACAAGTCCGGCGAGTAGCCGCAGTTGCCGGCCAGGTCGAAGTTGATGCCGTGCAGCCGGCCATTGTCATCGAAGCCCACGTCGTATTCGACGTAGAACGGGTGGCGCTTGCCGGTCATCATCATGTCTTCGACCCGCGGCAGGCGCATCTTGGTCGGCTGGCCGGTCAGGCGCGCGATCACCGCGCACAGGCAGGCCGGGCTTGCGGCCTGGGTTTCCTTGCCGCCGAAGCCACCGCCCATGCGGCGCATGTCCAGCACCACCTTGTTCATCGGCACATCGAGCACTTCGGCGACCAGCTTCTGCACTTCGGTGGGGTTTTGCGTGGAGCAGAACACGATCATGCCGCCGTCTTCGGTGGGCATCACCGAGGAGATCTGCGTCTCCAGGTAGAAGTGCTCCTGGCCGCCGATGTGCAGGGTGCCCTGCAGGCGGTGCGGGGCGCCGGCCAGTGCGGTGGCCGAGTCGCCGCGCTGGTGGGTGTGGCTGTCGAGCACGAAGTGCTTCTTGCGAAACGCCTCGACCACATCCAGCACCGGCTCCAGGTCTTCGTACTCGACGATCGCCGCCATGGCGGCGCGGCGGGCGGTTTCCAGGTCACGGGCGGCCACGGCGAGCACCGGCTGGCCGAAGAACTCGACCTTGTCGATGGCCAGCAATGGGTCGCCGGCGACCACCGGGCCGATGTCCTTGAGGCCGGGGATGTCTTCGTGGGTGATGGCGATGCGCACGCCTTCGAAGGCATAGCACGGCGTGGTGTCGATGCGCAGGATGCGCGCATGGGCGCGGTCGGCGGTGCGCGCATAGACGTGCAGCTGGTTGGGGAATTCCAGGCGGTCGTCGATGTACACCGCTTCGCCGGCCACGTGCTTGTCGGCGCTGTCGTGCTTGACGCTGCGCCCGACCCCGGTGGTCAGGTCCTGGCTGAACAGTTCGGCCATCTCGGCCTGGCTCTTGACGGCGTGATGGTTAGACATAGTCGGTCACCCGGGTTTCGATGTGCGGCGTTTGCAGTTCGATGAAGTACTTGCGCAGCAGGTTCTGCGCGGTCAGCAGGCGGTACTCCTTGCTGGCGCGAAAATCGCTGAGCGGGGTGAAGTCTTCGGCCAGGGCCTGGCAGGCGCGCTCGATGCTGGCCTGGTTCCACGGCTTGCCGCGCAGGGCGGCCTCGCAGGCGCGGGCACGCTTGGGGATCGCGGCCATGCCGCCGAAGGCAATGCGCACGCCACTGACCACACCCTGTTCGATGCTCAGGTTGAAGGCTGCGCACACTGCCGAGATGTCGTCGTCCAGGCGCTTGGAGACCTTGTAGGCGCGGAAGGCCCAGTCGTTGCTGGCGCGCGGCACGATGATCTTCTCGATGAACTCGCTGTCCTGGCGGGCGGTGATGCGGTAGTCGATGAAGTAGTCTTCCAGCGCCATGCTGCGCTGGCGGTCGCCTTGGCGCAGGACGATCTGCGCATCCAGGGCAATCAGCAAAGGTGGCGAGTCGCCGATCGGCGAGGCATTGCCGATGTTGCCGCCCAGGGTGCCCTGGTTGCGGATCTGCAGCGAGGCGAAGCGGTGCAGCAGGTCGCCGAAGTCCGGGTATTCCTCGTTGAGCGCGCCGTAGCAGTCGGTGAGCGGGGTGGCGGCGCCGATTTCCAGGTGGCTGGCGGTCTTGTCGATGCGCTTGAGCTCGGCGACGTGGCCGACGTAGATCATTACCGGCAGGGTCTTGTGGAACTGGGTCACTTCCAGCGCCAGGTCGGTACCGCCGGCCAGCAGCCGGGCTTCAGGGTGCGAGCTGTACAGGTCGGCAAGGTCGGCCACGGTCAGCGGCACCAGGCAGCGCTTGTCGCCGCTGTTGAGCTCGCCGGTCTGGGTCGGGGTGATGGCCTTGAGGCGGCTGATGGTCTGTGCCTGCTGGGCATCGAACTGGTCGCGGCAGGGCAGGCGGCAGCTTTGCTCGGCGGCGTCGAGGATCGGCCGGTAGCCGGTGCAGCGGCAGAGGTTGCCGGCCAGTGCTTCCTGGGCCTGGTGCAGGTCGTGGCCCTGGCTGTTTTTCTGCAGGGCGAACAGCGACATCACGAAACCTGGGGTGCAGAAGCCGCATTGCGAGCCATGGCAGTCGGCCATGGCCTGTTGCACGCTGTGCAGCTGGCCCTGGTGCTTGAGCCCTTCGACGCTGATCAGTTGCTTGCCGTGCAGGGAGGAGACGAACGTCAGGCACGAGTTGAGGCTGCGGTAGCGCAGGCTGTCTTCGCCTTGTTCGTTCTGGGTGAGTTCGCCGACCACCACGGTGCAGGCGCCGCAGTCGCCACTGGCGCAGCCCTCCTTGGTGCCGGGTTTGCCCAGGTGCTCGCGCAGGTACTGCAGCACCGTCATGTTCGGATCCAGGGCGTGCTCACTACGCAGCTCCTGGTTGACGAGAAACTGGATCACGGGGAAGGCCTCGCAATGGTTTTATTGTTGTTGAGCGGACAATAAGCAGACCTGACGAAGTGGTCAATATTTTTCTGACTTTCAAGTCAGGAAAATCCACATGTCGGCGCCCGACCGGTCAAACTGCCCATATTCAAAGCATAGATCGCGCCGGCCCGGTGACTGCCCGGCGGCCCAAATAAAGCGCCGTGCCCCTCTGCGCGAGCGCTGGGCAAGTGCGCTACAATCCGCCACTTGTGTCAGTTCAATGATTTTGAAGGAAAACCATGACGTTCAAGGCGCCGGACAGCCTCTCCGAGCAGATTGCCGATTACCTGGCCGAACGCATCATCCGCGGCGAACTTGCGCCGGGTGAGCGTATCCAGGAGCAGAAGGTCACCCAGGCTCTGAATGTCAGCCGTGGCTCGGTGCGCGAAGCGCTGTTGATCCTCGAACGTCGCCATCTGGTGGCGATCCTGGCGCGTCGTGGTGCCCATGTGACCCGGCTCGACGAGCGCAGCGTGCGCAGCCTGTGCGCGCTGATGGGGGAGTTCTACATCCTGCTGGGCAACGCCGTTGCACAAAAATGGCGCAGCGATGCCGACCTGCGCCCGTTCCTGGAGATCCAGCAGCGCCTGCAGCAGGCGCGTGAGCAGCAGGACATCAAGGCATTCGTGGGCGAAAGCTTCGCGGTGATGCGCGCCGCCTACCCGTTCGCCGACAACCCCTACCTGCAGGAAACCGTGGAAAACCTGCAGCCGGCCATGAGCCGCGCCTACTACCTGGCCCTGGACCAGCGCCAGGCCAGCATGCTCGACTACCTGGACCTGTTCGCCCGCCTGCTCGACGCCGTGGTCGCCCGCGACCTGCCGCGCATCCGCGAGGTACTCACCGCCTATTGCCAGCGCAGTTGCGAGCTGGTGCTGGCGGCGCTGGCCCGAGGCTGATCGATGCGCCTGAAGTGCATTCGCCTGGCCGGGTTCAAGTCGTTCGTCGACCCCACCACGGTCAACTTCCCCAGCAACATGGCGGCCGTGGTCGGCCCCAACGGCTGTGGCAAGTCCAACATCATCGATGCGGTGCGCTGGGTGATGGGCGAAAGTTCGGCGAAGAACCTGCGCGGCGAGTCGATGACCGACGTCATCTTCAACGGCTCCACCAGCCGCAAGCCGGTCAGCCAGGCCAGCATCGAGCTGATTTTCGACAACAGCGAAACCACGCTGCTGGGCGAGTACGCGGCCTACGCCGAGATCTCCATCCGTCGCAAGGTCACCCGCGACGGGCAGAACACCTACTACCTCAACGGCACCAAGTGCCGGCGCCGTGATATCACCGATATCTTCCTCGGCACCGGGCTGGGCCCGCGCAGCTACTCGATCATCGAGCAGGGCATGATCTCCAAGCTGATCGAGGCCAAGCCCGAGGAGCTGCGCAACTTCATCGAGGAAGCCGCCGGCATCTCCAAGTACAAGGAGCGCCGCCGCGAGACCGAGAGCCGCATCCGCCGCACCCAGGAGAACCTGGCGCGCCTGACCGACCTGCGCGAAGAGCTGGAGCGCCAGCTCGAACGCCTGCACCGCCAGGCCCAGGCGGCGGAGAAGTACCGCGAATACAAGGCCCAGGAACGCCAGCTCAAGGCGCGCCTGGCGGCCCTGCGCTGGCGCGACCTGGACGAGCGGGTGCGCCAGCGCGAGGCGGTGATCGGTGACCAGGGGGTGGCCTTCGAGGCGCTGGTGGCCGAGCAGCGCAACGCCGACGCCAGCATCGAGCACCTGCGCGACGGCCACCATGAGTTGTCCGAGCGCTTCAACCAGGTACAGGGCCGCTTCTACTCGGTGGCCGGCGATATCGCCCGGGTCGAGCAGAGCATCCAGCATGGCCAGCAACGCCTGCGCCAGCTGCAGGACGACCTCAAGGAAGCCGAGCGCACGCGCCAGGAAACCGAGTCGCACCTGGGCCATGACCGCACCCTGCTGGCCACCCTCGGAGAAGAGCTGGCAATGCTCGAGCCGGAGCAGGAACTGACCCTGGCCGCCGCCGAGGAGGCCGCCGCCGCCCTCGAAGAGGCCGAGCTGGGCATGCACGGCTGGCAGGAGCAATGGGACAGCTTCAACACCCGCTCCGCCGAGCCGCGGCGCCAGGCCGAGGTGCAGCAGGCACGCCTGCAGCAGCTGGAAGCCAGCCTGGAACGCCAGGCCGAGCGCCAGCGCAAGATGGCCGAGGAGCGCGACCAGCTGGGCGCCGACCCGCAGGATGCGGCGATGCTCGAGCTTGCCGAACAGCTTGCCAGCAGTGAAATGTCGCTCGAAGCGCTGCAGCTTTCGGAAGGGCAGGTGGTCGAGCAGCTGGAGGGCGTGCGCGAGGCGCTGCAGCAGGCCACCCAGGCCCAGCAGCAACAGCAGGGCGAGCTGCAGCGCCTGGGTGGCCGCCTGGCCTCCCTGGAAGCCCTGCAGCAGGCCGCCCTGGAGCCGGGTGCAGGCGCTGGCGACTGGCTGCGCGGCCAAGGCCTGGAGCAGCGGCCACGCCTGGCTGAAGGGCTGCGCGTGGCGCCGGGCTGGGAGCTGGCGGTGGAAACCGTACTGGGCGCCGACTTGCAGGCGGTGCTGGTCGATGAGTTCGCCAGCCTGGATTTCAGCGCCCTGGAGCAAGGCGAATTGCGCCTGCTGCTGGCGGCCGACGCAGCGCCTTGCCAGCCCGGCAGCCTGCTCGACAAGGTCGAAGGGCGCACTGACTTGGCGCCTTGGCTGGGCCAGGTCCGGCCGGTCGAAGACCTGGCCCAGGCCTTGGCCCAGCGCGCCTCGCTGGGTGAAGGGCAGAGCCTAGTCAGCCGCGATGGCTATTGGGTTGGCCGGCATTTTTTGCGCGTCAGCCGGGGCGGCGAAGCCCAAGGTGGGGTGCTGGCCCGTGGCCAGGAAATCGAGCGCCTGGGCCAGGAGCAGCTGGAGCAGGAGGCTGCGCTGGAGCAGCTTGAAGAGCAACTGCAAGTGCTGCGCGAGCAGCAGCTTGGCCTTGAGGAGCAGCGTGAAGCGCTGCGCCGCCGCACCCAGGAAGAAAACCGCCTGCATGGCGAACTGAATGCCAACCTCAGCGCCGGCCGCGCCCGCGCCGAACAGGTCGAATTGCGCCGCCGCCGCCTGCAGGAAGAATTGAGCGAACTGCAGGAACAGCGCGCGCTGGAGCAGGAGCAGCTGGGCGAGTCGCGCCTGCTGCTGCAGGAAGCCCTCGAGCTGATGGCCCAGGACACCGAGCAGCGCGAGCAGTTGATGGCCCGCCGCGATACCTTGCGCGAAGGCCTCGACCGCATCCGCCAGCAGGCGCGCCAGCACAAGGACCACGGCCACCAGCTGGCCGTGCGCCTGGGCTCGTTGCGTGCCCAGCATGATTCCACGCGCCAGGCCCTGGAGCGCCTGGAGCAGCAGGCCGCGCGCCTGGGCGAGCGCCAGCAGCAGCTGAACCTGAACCTGGAAGAGGGCGAGGCACCGCAGGAAGAGCTGCGCCTGAAGCTCGAAGAGCTACTTGAGCGGCGCATGAGCGTCGACGAGGAGATGCGCCAGGCCCGCCTGCACATGGACGAGGCCGACCGCGCCCTGCGCGACGCCGAGAAGCGCCGCACCCAGGCCGAGCAACAAGCCCTGTTGCTGCGCGGCCAGCTGGAACAGCTGCGCCTTGAATGCCAGGGCCTGGATGTGCGCCGCAAGACCTTGCAGGAACAATTGCTCGCCGACGGCTACGATTTGCAGGGCGTGCTCGCCACCGTCGAGGCCGATGCCAGCGAGCAGGGCACCGAGCAGGAGCTGGAGCAGATCGAGGCGCGCATCCAGCGCCTGGGCGCGATCAACCTGGCGGCCATCGAAGAGTACGAGCAGCAGTCCGAGCGCAAGCGCTACCTGGACGCCCAGGACGCCGACCTGGTCGAGGCGCTGGACACGCTGGAGAACGTGATTCGCAAGATCGACAAGGAAACCCGCAACCGCTTCAAGGATACCTTTGATCAGATAAATGCCGGATTACAGGCACTTTTCCCAAAAGTTTTCGGTGGTGGCAGCGCTTATCTGGAACTGACGGGCGAAGATCTACTCGATACAGGGGTGACGATCATGGCGCGCCCGCCGGGCAAGAAGAACAGCACCATCCATTTGCTGTCCGGCGGCGAGAAGGCACTGACCGCATTGGCGCTGGTGTTTGCCATCTTCAAGTTGAACCCCGCACCGTTCTGCATGCTCGACGAGGTCGATGCGCCGCTGGACGATGCCAACGTCGGGCGTTACGCCCGGCTGGTCAAGGAAATGAGTGAAAGCGTGCAGTTCATCTACATCACCCATAACAAGATTGCCATGGAGATGGCGGACCAGTTGATGGGCGTGACCATGCACGAACCGGGTTGCTCACGTCTTGTTGCAGTTGATGTGGAGGAGGCGCTGGCCATGGTAGACGCCTGATTAGCGAAGATGGGTCGCATTCTGTAGGTAAATGCCCCCCGTCATGTGCGACAGACGGTGTAAAGTTGTCTTTGGTCGTGCTAGCTTAATGTCACTCGTTTTTTGCGTGGGTAAAACGCCTGTCAGAACATAGAGTTGGCGCCACGTGTTAAAGGGCTTTGAACCCTTTGTTTTCAAGCATATTTTTATAGAGGCACGGGATTACATGGAAATCGGTCTGCGCGAGTGGCTGATCGTCATCGGCATCATTGTCATCGCCGGTATTCTTTTCGACGGCTGGCGCCGCATGCGCGGCGGAAAAGGCAAGTTGAAATTCCGTCTGGATCGCAGTTACTCCAACCTGCCGGACGAGGAGGGCAGCGCTGAAGTGCTCGGCCCGTCGCGGGTGCTGGATGCCCACAAAGAGCCCGAACTGGACGAGAGCGACCTGCCTTCGCTCAGTGCCCCGGCGCGGGAGCGCGAACGTGAGCGTGAGCCCAAGCCGGCCAAGGCCAGCAAGCGCGCCAAGCGCGCCGCCGAGGCCGCGGCAGTGCAGGCCCAGGGTGACCTGAACCTGGCCGCCGAGCCCCGTGAGCCGGACCTGTTCGCCGACGCCGACGAAGATTTCGCTGCCGAGGACAACCGCACCAGCAGCTTCACGGCCACCGGCAATGCCGCCGCCAAAGACCTGCCGCCGGTGGAAGAAGTGCTGGTGATCAGCGTGATCTCGCGCGATGAAGGTGGCTTCAAGGGCCCGGCACTGCTGCAGAACATTCTCGAAAGCGGCCTGCGCTTCGGCGAAATGGATATCTTCCACCGCCACGAAAGCATGGCCGGTCACGGCGAAGTGCTGTTCTCCATGGCCAACGCGGTCAAGCCCGGCATTTTCGACCTGGACGACATCGACCACTTCAGTACCCGTGCGGTGAGCTTCTTCCTTGGCCTGCCGGGCCCGCGTCATCCCAAGCAAGCCTTCGACGTGATGGTGGCCGCAGCCCGCAAGCTGGCCCACGAGCTCAATGGCGAGCTGAAGGATGACCAGCGCAGCGTGCTGACCGCCCAGACCATCGAGCACTACCGCCAGCGCATCGTCGAGTTCGAGCGCCGTGCGCTGACCCAGAAGCGCTGATGCTGTTAAGCGAGCGGGCCTTGCCTCGGTCCGCTCGCCCCGTTACAGGCGCAAGAGCAGCCAAGGGCTGCTCTTTTGCTTTGCAAGAGAGCCAGAAGAATGAACGCCGAATCCCGAATCCACGCCCTGCGCGCCGAACTCGACCAGCACAACTATCGCTACTACGTGCTTGACGAGCCGAGCGTGCCCGACGCTGAATACGACCGCCTGTTCAATGAACTCAAGGCGCTGGAGGCCGAGCACCCGCACCTGGTGACCCCGGACTCGCCCACCCAGCGCGTCGGCGGTGCCGCCCTGGCGGCGTTCAGCCAGGTACGCCATGAAGTGCCCATGCTCAGCCTGGGCAACGCCTTCGAAGAAGCCGACCTGCGTGAATTCGGCCGCCGCGTGGTGGATGGCCTGGACCAGCCTGGCGCGGTCGACTTCAGCTGTGAACCCAAGCTCGATGGCCTGGCGGTCAGCCTGCTGTATCGCGATGGCCAGCTGGTGCAGGGCGCCACCCGCGGCGACGGCACCACCGGTGAAGACATCAGCGCCAACGTGCGCACTGTGCGCAATATCCCCCTCAAGCTGCAGGGCGAAGGCTGGCCGGCGGTACTCGAGGTGCGCGGCGAAGTGTTCATGAGCAAGGCCGGTTTCGACCGCCTCAACGCCGCCCAGGCCGAAGCCGGAGGCAAGACCTTCGCCAACCCGCGCAACGCCGCGGCCGGCAGCCTGCGCCAGCTCGATTCGAAGATTACCGCCAGCCGGCCACTGGAATTCTGCTGCTACGGCGTGGGGCAGGTGTCGGCCAGCATCGGCGAGAGCCATATCGGCATTCTCGAGCAGCTCAAGCAGTGGGGGCTGCCGATCAGCCGCGAGCTCAGGCACGCCGCGGGTATCGAGGAGTGCCTGGCCTACTACCGCGACATCGGCGAGCGGCGCAACAGCCTGCCCTACGAAATCGACGGCGTGGTGTTCAAGGTCAACAGCCTGGCCGCCCAGCGCGAGCTGGGTTTCCGCGCCCGCGAGCCGCGTTGGGCCATCGCCCACAAGTTCCCGGCCATGGAAGAGCTCACCGAAGTGCTGGACGTGGAGTTCCAGGTCGGCCGTACCGGGGCGGTGACGCCCGTGGCGCGCTTGAAGCCGGTCAAGGTGGCCGGCGTGACCGTGTCCAACGCCACCCTGCACAACATGGACGAAATCGCCCGCCTGGGCCTTCGCATCGGCGACACGGTGATCATCCGCCGTGCCGGCGACGTGATTCCGCAGGTCATGCAGGTGGTGCTGGAGCGCCGCCCCGAGGATGCCCGCCCGGTGCAAGTGCCGAGCGAGTGCCCGGTGTGCGGCTCGCAGGTCGAGCGCACCCAGTTGATCAAGCGCAGCAAGGGCAAGGAAACCACCAGCGAAGGCGCGGTGTACCGCTGCGTCGGGCGCCTGGCCTGTGGGGCTCAGCTCAAGCAGGCGATCATCCACTACGTGTCGCGCCGCGCCATGGACATCGACGGGCTCGGCGAGAAGAGCGTCGAGCAGCTGGTCGATGAAGGCCTGATCGGCTCGCCGGCCGACCTGTACAAGCTCGAGTTCGACCAGGTCGTCGGCCTGGAAGGCTTTGCCGAGGTGTCCAGCAAGAAGTTGCTGGATGCCATCGAAGCCAGCAAGCGCCCGACCCTGGCGCGTTTCATCTACGCCCTGGGCATCCCCGACGTGGGTGAAGAGACCGCCAAGGTGCTGGCGCGCTCGCTGGGCAGCCTTGCGCGGGTGCAGCAGGCGCTGCCCCAGGTGCTGACCTACCTGCCGGATATCGGCCTGGAAGTGGCCCATGAGATCCACAACTTCTTTGAAGACGAGCACAACCGCAAGGTGATCGAGCAGCTGCTGGCCTGTGGCATGCAGTTGCAGGACGAAGGTGAGCTGGCCGCCGAGTTCGCCGCCAGCACCACCCTGGCCGGGCTGATCGCCAAGCTCGACATCGCCTCGGTGGGGCCTACCGGGGCAGAAAAGCTGGTGGCCAAGCTGGGCAGCCTGGACAAGATCATCGAGGCCGATGGCATCGACTTGCGCCAGGCCCTGGCGGCGAAGCAGGCCGATGCGGTGCGCGAGTTCTTCAAGGATGAGGCGAACCAGCAGCTTGCCCGCGACATCGAGGCCCAGTTGCTGGCGTTTGGCATGCACTGGAGCTGCGAGAAGAAAGTGGCCGAAGGCTTGCCCCTGGCCGGGCAGACCTGGGTGCTGACCGGCACCCTTGAGCGCATGAGCCGCGACATTGCCAAGGAGAAGCTGGAAAGCCTGGGGGCCAAGGTGTCCGGGTCGGTGTCCGGCAAGACCCACTGCGTGGTGGCAGGCCCGGGTGCAGGTTCCAAGCTGGCCAAGGCCAGTGAGCTGGGGGTGAAGGTGCTGGATGAGGATGCGTTCGTCGTGTTCCTGGGTGAGCAGGGCATCGCGGTCTGACGCAACGCGTTCGCTGTAGGAGCGGCCTTGTGTCGCGAAAAGGCTGCGCAAGCAGCCTCGGCAATCTCGAAACGTTGCAACATTCTGGGGCCGCTTGCGCAGCCCTTTCGCGACACAAGGCCGCTCCTACAAAGGCCGATGTTCCTCTCTAAAGGACAAGTCATTGAGAAATGATGACTTTTTCTCCCCCAGAGGTTGTATCTGCTCCCAAGACCAGTACAATGGCGCCACTCGCTGCTCAGCGAGGCGCGTAGTGGTGGCCCCATCGGTCCCCCCGCATTGATTACCCGTTAACCTGGTCAGGCCCGGAAGGGAGCAGCCATAGCGGGAACATCGAGTGCCGGGGTGTGGCTGGTGGGGTCGCCTCCATTTCTGGCCTGGGAAAATCAAGTGCTGTTGCCTCTGGGGTCGCCATCCTCTCGGCATCTGCCTGAGTTGTTCCTGGGCATCTCGCCCTTCAGGCTGTGGTAATCCCGTTTTTTTCCATGCCCCGCCGCTGATAGCTTCATCAGCCGCTGGAATTTCGGGCAGGCCAGATGATCCTCTTCAGGGCACTGCGCCGCATGTCGCAGCCCCTTGCTCATCGCCTGCAACTGCCTGATGCGCGCATCCAGTTCATCCGCCTTGGCTATCAGCATCTGCCGGTCCACCTGCAGATTGACCAGCATCGCGCCCACTTCATCCAGAGAAAACCCCGCAGCCTGACCCAAGGCAATCAGCGCGAGCCGGTCTGCCACGTCAGCAGCAAACTGCCGGCGTTGCCCCTGCCCGGCGAGTGATTTGAGCAAGCCTATCTTCTCGTAATAACGCAGCGTCGATGCAGGTACACCTGTGCGTTTGGCGACATCGGCAATGTCCATTTCCGGCCCTTGACTTGAAGTTGACTTCAACTTCTATGCTGCGCGGCAGGGTGATGACCGTCAATCTTCGAGGGCTTGTTCAATGACGTTTTCCGCGATGTTTCTTGCTGCGTTGCCCATCGGCATGGGTGCCACGGTGGTCATGGACTTGTGGGGCCTGCTGCTGAGGCGGCTGGGTGTGGCCACGTTGAACTTCGCCATGGTCGGGCGTTGGGCAGGGCACGCGCTCGAGGGGCGCATGTGGCACCAGGCGATTGCCAAGGCCGAACCGGTGCGCCACGAGCTGGCGTGGGGTTGGGTGATTCATTACGCCATCGGTGTGCTGTTCGCCATGCTGTTGATCGCGATGGCAGGGGAAAGCTGGTTGCAGGCGCCCACGTTGGGGGCTGCGCTTGGTGTCGGTATGGGCACGGTGGTGGCGCCGCTATGTTTCATGCAGCCGGTGATGGGGGCAGGGTTCTTTGCATCTAGAACGCCTGCGCCTGCGCGTAACTGTTTGAAGAGTCTGGTGACGCATATGGTGTTCGGGGTGGGGTTGTTTCTGAGCGCGGCGATGATCGCCTGGCCCTAATACGTGAATGCGAGCTCAAGCTAGCCGCGCAGCCCACCTGTTCAGGGGCGGGCCGCCGAAACCCCCTCTGTATGCCCCGTAACCCCATAGCGCCGGGTAATCCGCTCGATCTCCCCGGATTCCTTCATCCGCACCAGCGCCCGCAAGACACCCTGGGTCGGTATCGCCGGGTCGTTGCGCACCATGCAGCCCAGCGCCTGCTCCTCCAGCACCGCCAGCACCTGCAGGCGCTGCTCGGGAGGCAGCTGCTTATTGAACCATTGCAGCGACAGTTCATTGCTCACTGCATGCCGATAACGCCCGATCTGCAACTTTTGCAGCGCCAGCTCCTGGCTGCGGCTGTCCTCGCGGCGCAACCGCCCCTGCGCGAACAACGGCTCCAGCGTGGCATAGGCATAACCCAGCACGGTGCCAATGGCCTGCTCCGGCAGTTGCTCCGGGCGGGTAGGGCCGCTGTCGCTGGCGCGCCCCACCAGCACATCGCGCTGCTCGAACAACGGCACGCTCCAGACGAAATTGCCCGGCCGGTCATTGAACCACTGGGTGCTGACATAGCAACGCACGTCGATATCGCCATCCTCCATCGCCTGTTGCAGGCGCAGGCGGGCCAGCACGTGGTACTCGGGCAGGGCGCCGGCTTCGCGGGCCAGGGCCTGTATCAGATCGAACATCAAGCCTTCCACCGGCTGGCCGTTTTCCAGGCGCACCAGCGGCATGCTCCAGCTCTCGGCCACGGAAAACCGCAGTACGGTCGGGTCTGCCAGGCCGTGGGTCGACCAGAGCAGCAGCAGGGCCAGCAGTCTTCGCACTGCACATCCTCCTTGAACAGCGTGCCAGTGGCTAAG
Source organism: Pseudomonas faucium (assembly GCF_021602585.1). GTDB lineage: Bacteria > Pseudomonadota > Gammaproteobacteria > Pseudomonadales > Pseudomonadaceae > Aquipseudomonas > Aquipseudomonas faucium. Next base: position 143,132 of record NZ_BQIP01000004.1, on the reverse strand, counting down.
CTTAGTCGAACCATGCAGGGTGCAATTTTGGCCCCGCTCCGCTAGCATTAGCGATCTTCCGCTCGATCAGGCTGCGATGGTTTTTCGATGAGTTATCAGGTTCTTGCACGAAAATGGCGTCCGCGCTCGTTCCGCGAAATGGTCGGCCAGGCCCATGTGCTCAAGGCCTTGATCAATGCCCTGGACAACCAGCGCCTGCACCACGCCTACCTGTTCACCGGCACGCGGGGCGTGGGCAAGACCACCATTGCACGCATCATCGCCAAATGCCTGAACTGCGAAACCGGCATCACCTCCACGCCCTGTGGCACCTGTTCGGTGTGCCGGGAGATCGACGAGGGGCGTTTCGTCGACCTGATCGAGATCGACGCCGCCAGCCGCACCAAGGTCGAGGACACCCGCGAACTGCTCGATAACGTGCAGTACGCGCCAAGCCGTGGGCGCTTCAAGGTCTATTTGATCGACGAAGTGCACATGCTCTCCACCCACTCCTTCAACGCCTTGCTCAAGACCCTGGAAGAGCCGCCACCCTACGTCAAGTTCATCCTTGCCACCACCGACCCGCAGAAGCTGCCGGCGACCATCCTTTCGCGCTGCCTGCAGTTCTCGCTGAAGAACATGAGCCCGGAGCGGGTGGTCGAGCACCTGAGCCATGTGCTGCAGGCCGAGAACGTGCCATTCGAGCCGGACGCCCTGTGGCTGCTCGGTCGTGCCGCCGATGGTTCGATGCGCGATGCCATGAGCCTGACCGACCAGGCCATCGCCTTCGGTGAGGGCAAGGTGCTGGCGGCCGACGTGCGCGCCATGCTCGGCAGCCTCGATCATGGCCAGGTCTACGGCGTGCTGCAGGCGCTGCTCGAAGGCGATGCGCGGGCGCTGCTCGAAGCGGTGCGCAACCTTGCCGAGCAAGGCCCGGACTGGAGCGGCGTGCTGGCCGAAATGCTCAACGTGCTGCACCGGGTGGCCATCGCCCAGGCCCTGCCGGAAGCGGTGGACAACGGCCAGGGCGACCGCGACCGAGTGTTGGCGCTGGCTTCGGCCTTGCCGGCAGAGGACGTGCAGTTCTATTACCAGATGGGCCTGATTGGCCGCCGCGACCTGCCATTGGCGCCGGACCCGCGGGGCGGCTTTGAAATGGTCCTGTTGCGGATGCTGGCCTTCCGCCCGGCCGATACCGACGATGCGCCGAAGCCCGTACTAAAGCCGGTGGGGATCAGCCAGGCCACAGCTGATCCAGCAACCCCAGTGGCAGCGCCGGCGGTGGTGACGCCTGCCGTTGCTGCCGTGGAGCCTGCTCCTGCCCCGGTGGCGGCGCCAGCGCCTGCTGCGCAGCCTGCACCTGAACCCGAGCCCGAGCCCGTTGCGCCCACGCCGGTGGTAGAGGAAGTCATCGACTTGCCTTGGGAAGAGCCCGCCGCCGCGCCCGTGCCGGTCAGCGTAGAGCCCGAACCCGAGCCCGTTGCGCCCGTGGCAGCGCCTGCACCTGCCCCAGAGCCGGCCTATGACGAGCCGCCGTTCGACCCGTCCGCCTACGCCTCGGCCGGCATGGAGCGCGACGACGAGCCGCCGATGGACGAGGACTACTACGGCGGCGAAAGCGACCCGGTGGGCTTCAGCTACCTCGACGAACTGGCCGAGCACGTGCAGGAAGAGGCCCCCGTGGCCACCCCCGAGCCATTGCCTGCGGCAGCACCGGCCACCGGTCTTGCGTTGCAATGGCTAGAATTATTCCCACAGTTGCCTGTCTCCGGTATGACAGGCAACATCGCCGCGAACTGTACGCTGATGGCTGCAGAGGGTGACGATTGGCTGCTGCACCTGGACCCGGGCCAGGGCGCGCTGTTCAACGCCACCCAGCAGCGCCGCCTGAACGAAGCGCTCAACCAGCACCTGGGGCGCACCCTGAACCTGCGGATCGAGCTGATCCGCCCCGAGCAGGAAACCCCGGCCCAGGCCGCATCGCGCAAGCGTGCCGAGCGCCAGCAAGATGCCGTGAGCGCGATCGAACAGGATCCGTTGATCCAGCAGATGATCAAGCAGTTCGGCGCCACGGTGCGGCAGGATACTATTGAGCCTGTAGATGCCCTGGTCAGCCAGGCGCAGTAACGGATAACCGTGCGGCCGGCCCTTTGCCAGGCCGCATCACATGACCCAATCGAGGTATACCCCCATGATGAAAGGTGGCATGGCCGGCCTGATGAAGCAGGCCCAGCAGATGCAGGAAAAAATGGCCAAGATGCAGGAAGAGCTGGCCAACGCCGAAGTGACTGGCCAATCCGGTGGTGGCCTGGTCAGCGTGGTGATGACTGGCCGTCATGACGTCAAGCGCGTCAGCATCGACCAGAGCCTGATGTCGACCGAGGAAGACGACAAGGAAGTGCTGGAAGACCTGATTGCCGCGGCACTGAACGATGCCGTGCGCAAGGTCGAGCAGAGCAGCCAGGAAAAAATGGGCGGCATGACCGCTGGCATGCAGCTGCCGCCGGGCTTCAAGATGCCGTTCTGATCGTTTTCTGCTTCACAATGGGGAGCAACGGCCACGCGGCCGTTGCTCCCTTGTTCATTCTGTTTGGTGAAATGACAGGCCCGCATACATGAGCTTCAGCCCCCTGATCCGTCAACTGATCGATGCTTTGCGCATCTTGCCCGGCGTCGGCCAGAAAACCGCCCAACGCATGGCCCTGCAGCTGCTGGAGCGCGACCGCAGTGGCGGCACCCGCCTGGCACAGGCCCTGAGCCAGGCCATGGACGGCGTCGGCCACTGCCGCCAGTGCCGCACCCTGACCGAGCAGGAGCTTTGCCCGCAGTGCGCGGACCCGCGCCGCGACGACAGCCAGCTGTGCGTGGTGGAAGGGCCGATGGATGTATATGCGGTGGAGCAGACCGGCTATCGCGGCCGCTATTTCGTGCTCAAGGGGCACCTGTCACCGTTGGACGGCCTGGGGCCTGAGGCGATTGGCGTGCCGCAATTGATGGCGCGGATCGAAGAGCAGGGCAGTTTCACCGAGGTGATCCTGGCGACCAACCCGACGGTGGAAGGTGAGGCGACGGCGCACTACATTGCGCAGCTGCTGGCGGAGAAAGGCTTGGTAGCTTCGCGGATTGCCCATGGCGTGCCATTGGGTGGCGAGCTGGAGCTGGTCGATGGTGGGACGCTGGCGCACGCCTTTGCCGGGCGCAGGCCGATTTCTCTTTGATTGCATGGGGCTGCTGCGCAGCCCAATCGCCGGCAAGCCAGCTCCCACAGGTACAGCGCAAGCCTCGAGAGCGATGCAGCCACTGTGGGAGCCGGCTTGCCGGCGATTGGGCCGCCAAGCGGCCCCCTTGACTCAGTATTCGCTCAGGGAAAACTCGGTCAGGCAGAAGGTCGGCACCCCAGCCGCCTGCAGCCGGCGCGACCCATCCAGCTCCGGCAAATCGATGATCGCCGCCGCCTCGAACACCTGGGCCCCGGTACGGCGCACCAGGTTGGCGGCCGCCAGCAATGTACCGCCGGTCGCGATCAAATCATCGAAGATCAGCACCGAATCGCCTTCGCACAGGCTGTCGGCATGCACTTCCAGGAAGGCTTCGCCGTACTCGGTCTGGTACCCCTCCGACAACACGTCAGCTGGCAGCTTGCCCTGCTTGCGGAACAGGATCAGCGGCTTGTTCAGCTGGTGGGCGATGATCGAGCCGATCAGGAAACCGCGCGCGTCCATGGCGCCGATGTGGCTGAAGTCAGCCTCCACATAGCGCTCGATGAACTGGTCGGCCACATAGCGCAGCCCGCGTGGCGACTGGAACAGCGGGGTGATATCGCGGAAGATCACGCCCGGTTTGGGGAAGTCCACTACCGGGCGGATCAGGGCTTTGAGGTCGAAGGCTTCGCTGTGCATTGTTGCGGGTATCCTGGAATACGAATGCGCCAGTATACCTTGAACTGCGTTTGCTCGAGGCTGCGTTCAACCCCCGTCTATCGCGGCTGACTTGACGTTATCAGGCGGCAAACCACCGGATTTCATCGATATGCACCGACCCCGCGCGCGTGGTGCGAAATTCGATTTGCTTGAGGGTTTTGCTACCTACCTGATCGAGAGGCGTTGGGGTGGTCTCGCCGTCGATATACACGGCTAGAAAAGTCTCGAAATCATCGTGAGTGAGTTTGGATACATCAACGCGGCCCACGAGTTCGGGGTACTCGGCTTGTAGGTCGGCTTGCGTAAAGTCGGTGATCAGCATCTGCTTCCAGCTCAAGCGGGTGATTGGGTGCTTGAATGACAGCCGCACAATAGCGCGGTCAGCAATCGAAAGTACCTTCCCCAGTACCGGCTCAGTGGACTGTTGAACGCCCGATGGTTTGCCATCCAGGCTTTCTTGCTCAAGGGTGAACCAGTGGTTCGACCAGCGGGTAGTCTCGTACTTTTTGCCCGTGGTGAAGGTGACAAGCTCGGCGCGTTCGAAGTTCTCTACTGTTCCGACAGTGCTCATGATGAGTTCCCTTCATGTAGTGAGATTGGGAACCCATCTTTGATTAGCAAACGGCTACCAGCAACTGGCAAAAATATCAGGTGGCAAGTTGCAGCGCCGCTTTCAGACCTCCATCGCACCACCGGCCAGCGCACAGAGCTGGATCGGGTCGAGGATGTGCACTTCCTTGCCTTCGGCGCGGAGCAAGCCGTTCTGCTGGAAGCGGGTGAACACCCGCGAAACGGTTTCCACCGCCAGGCCCAGGTAGTTGCCGATTTCGTTGCGCGACATGCTCAGGCGGAACTGGTTGGCCGAATAGCCGCGGGCGCGGAAGCGTGCGGACAGGTTGACCAGGAAGGTGGCGATGCGTTCGTCGGCGGTCTTTTTCGACAGCAGCAGCATCATCTGCTGGTCGTCGCGGATTTCGCGGCTCATCACCCGCATCAACTGGCGGCGCAGTTGTGGCAATTGCACCGAAAGCTCATCCAGGCGCTCGAAGGGAATCTCGCACACCGAGGTGGTTTCCTGGGCCTGGGCTGAAACCGGGTAGGCTTCGGTGTCCATGCCGGACAGGCCGACCAGTTCGCTGGGCAGGTGGAAGCCGGTGATCTGCTCCTCGCCGCTGTCGCTCAGGCTGAAGGTCTTCAGCGCGCCGGAACGTACCGCGTAGACCGAGCCGAAATTGTCACCTTGGCGGAACAGGAACTCGCCTTTCTTCAGCGGCCGTCCGCGCTTGACGATGTCATCCAGTGCATCCATGTCTTCCAGGTTGAGCGAAAGAGGCAGGCACAGGGGCGCCAGGCTGCAATCCTTGCAATGGGCCTGGTTGTGAGGGCGCAGTTTGACTGGCTCGGACATTTGAATCGATCCTTGTGGGAAAGCACACATAAGACGTAAGGGTAACCTACGGCATAGGGTGTAGGCCAGCGTGCGCTATTTTGGTGCGCCCTGGCCGAACCCCAGCTGCTTGATGCCGGGGGTCCGTTCTCGCCCATAGTGTGCCTGGCAAGGCCGCTTGTCCATGCGGTTAATCGCCTCGCCCGGCTAGATAACTCGGGAGAATCGCTGGCGGTTGTGCATCGCCAGGTAGGCATCGAAGAGCATGCACACCGAGCGTGCCAGCAGGCGCCCGGCCGGCAGGATACGGATGCCTTTGTCGTCGAGGCTGATCAGGCCGTCGCGCTGCAGGGTCTGAAGTTCTGGCCACAGTTCATTGAAGTAGCCGCGAAAATCCAGGGTGAAGGCCTCCTCGATGGTTTCGAAATCCAGCTCGAAATGGCAGATGAGCTGCTGGATCACCGCCCGCCGGATGCGGTCGTCGTGGTTGCACAGCAGCCCGCGCTGGGTCGCCAGCTGGGCGTTGGAGAGGCTGTCCTGGTAGGTGTTGAGGTCACTGCTGTTCTGGCAGTAGAGGTCGCCGATCTGGCTGATCGCCGACACCCCGAGGCCGATCAGGTCGCAGTGGCCGTGGGTGGTATAGCCCTGGAAGTTACGCTGCAGCGTGCCTTCCTCCTGGGCCACCGCCAGTTCGTCGTCGGGCAGGGCGAAGTGGTCCATGCCGATGTAGCGGTAGCCGGCGGCGGTGAGCTGTTCGATGGTGTTGTGCAGCATCTCGAGCTTGGCCGCAGGCCCCGGCAGGTCGCTGGCGTCGATGCGCCGCTGGGGCATGAAGCGCTCGGGCAGGTGGGCGTAGTTGAACACCGAGAGGCGGTCGGGTTGCAGGCGGATCACTTCTTCCACCGTGCGCGCGAAACCTTCCGGGGTCTGCTTGGGCAGCCCGTAGATCAGGTCGAGGTTGACCGAGCGGAACTGCAGGGTGCGCGCCGCCTCGATCAAGGTGCGGGTCTGTTCCAGGCTCTGCAGGCGGTTGACTGCCCGTTGCACGGCCGGGTCCAGGTCCTGCACGCCGAGGCTGACGCGGTTGAAGCCCAGCTCGCGCAACAGGCCCATGGTCGACCAGTCGGCCTCGCGCGGGTCGATCTCGATGCCGTAGTCGCCGGAGTCATCGTCCAGCAGGTTGAAGTGCTGGCGCAGGGTGGCCATCAGCTGGCGCAGCTCGACGTGGCTGAGGAAGGTCGGGGTGCCGCCACCGAAGTGCAGCTGTTCGACCCGCTGTTTCGGGTCCAGGTGGCAGGCGATCAGCTGGATTTCCTGCTCCAGGCGCTGCAGGTAGGGCGCAGCGCGGCCCCGATCCTTGGTGATGACCTTGTTGCAGGCGCAGTAGTAGCAGATGTTGGCGCAGAACGGCACGTGCACGTACAGCGACAGCGGGCGCACCGCTCGCCGGCTCTCGCGCAGGGCGTGGAGCAGGTCGAACGAGCCCACTTCGCTGTGCAGTTGCACCGCGGTGGGGTAGGAGGTGTAGCGCGGGCCGGCCAGATCGTAGCGACGGATCAGGTCGGCATCCCAGCGTAGATCTTCGAACATGTGGGCGGTCCCGGAATGAGCAGCAGTGTCCGGAGTCTAGGGGCGCCTGCAGGCGGCCATCTTGATTTGTATCAAAAGGCCTCGGGGCCGCCGGGCGGCTCAAAAAATGTTTTTGATCGGTATCAAAGGGCGTTCAGCTGCCAAAGGCGCCCGCTCAATGCCCCATCAGCCAGTGCTGATGCGGCCCAGGCATCGTCCACAGGCCAAACAGGATCACCAGCAAGCCGCCCGCCACGCGCACGCTGCGCCGGCGCAACAGGCTGTTCACCCGCTCCGCCGCCAGCCCCGTGGCCAGCAGAACCGGCCAGGTGCCCAGCCCGAACGCCAGCATCAGCGCAGCGCTGTAGCCGGCATTGCCCTGGCTTGCGGCCCACAACAAGGTGCTGTACACCAGCCCGCACGGCAGCCACCCCCACAGCGCGCCCAGCAGCAGTGCCCGCGGCAGGCTGGAGACCGGCAGCAGGCGCGAGGCCACGGGCTGGATATGCCGCCACAACCCTTTGCCCAGCGCCTCGATGCGTGTCAGCCCGCTCCACCAGCCCGCCAGGTACAGGCCCATGGCGATCAGCAGCAGCGCCGCCACCACCCGCAAGGCCAGGGCCGCCGGGCTGCTGGCCACGGCCCAGCCGGCCAGGCCCAGCAGCAGGCCGGCGCAGGCGTAACTGAGGATGCGGCCCAGGTTGTAGGCCAGCAACAGGCGCGCGCGCCGGGCACGTTGTTCGGGCGGGATGGCCAGGGTCAGGGCGCCCATCAGGCCGCCGCACATGCCCAGGCAATGGCCGCCGCCGAGCAGGCCGAGGATCAGCGCCGAGCCGAGCAGGGCAAGCAGGTCAGGCACGGGGCGGTGTTTCCTGGTCGTCGGGCTTGGCGGTTTCGTCGTTCACGGCGGCCTGGTGGCGCGGGTCCTGGTCGTCGAACAGGATGCTGTGGGCGGGGCTGTCGAGGTCGTCGTACTGGCCGCTGTCCACCGCCCAGAAGAAAATGTACACCGCCACGCCGACGAGCAGCAGGGCGGCCGGGATCATGACATAGAGGGCGGGCATGCGGGCTTCCTTCCAGGGTGTGCCGGGCCGCTTGCGGGGCTGCCCGCGCCGGCGGGCAGGCGGGTCAGGCGCAAGGCGTTGAGCACCACGATCAGTGAACTGACCGACATACCGATGGCCGCCCACACCGGGGTGATCCAGCCGAGCGCGGCAAACGGCAACATCAGGCCATTATACAGGGTTGCCCAGAGCAGGTTCTCGAGGATGTTGCGGCGGGTGCGGCGGGCCAGGTCGAAGGCCTGCACCAGGGCCTGCAGGCGGTTGCTCAGCAGCACCGCGTCGGCGCTGGTCTTGGCAAGGTCGGTGGCGCTGCCCATGGCGATGCTGATGTCGGCGGCCGCCAGCACCGGCACGTCGTTGACCCCATCACCCAGCATCAGCACCTTGCAGCCGGCCGCCTGCAGGGCCTTGAGGCGGTCCAGCTTGTCGTCCGGGCGCAGGCCGCCGATGGCCTGGTCGATGCCAAGCTGGGCGGCCACCTCGGCGACCATCGGCGAGCTGTCGCCCGACAGCAGCAAGGTGCGCCAGCCGCGGGCCTTGCAGGCGGCGAGCAGGGCCGGGGCGTCTTCGCGCAGGCGGTCGTCGAGGCCGAACCAGGCCAGCGGGCCCTGGCGGTCACCCAGCAGCAGCCATTGCCCGCGCGGCTCCGGCACGGCGGGGATCTCGGTGCCGCTCAAGGCGCACACGAAAGTGGCCTGGCCAATGCGCAGGCGCTGGCCCTCGACCTGGCCCTCCAGGCCCAGCCCCGGCACGCTCTGCACATCGTCAGCTGCACTGGTGGTGCGGCCGAAGGCGCGGGCGATGGGGTGTTCGGAGCGGTTTTCCAGGGCGGCGGCCAGGGCCAGGCAGCGGTCGGCCGGCAAATCGCCGAGCGGGCGGATGCTGCGCAGGGCCAGGCGGCCTTCGGTGAGGGTGCCGGTCTTGTCGAAGATGACCGTGTCGATCTGGTTCAGGCCCTCCAGCACGTGCCCACGGGTGATCAGCAGGCCGAGCTTGTGCAGGGTGCCGGTGGCGGCGGTGAGGGCGGTGGGGGTGGCCAGCGACAGCGCGCAAGGGCAGGTCGCCACCAGCATGGCCAGGACGATCCAGAACGCCCGCGCCGGGTCTGCGTGCCACCACCACAGGCCGATGGCCACGGCCGCCAGCAGGCTGAACAGCAAGAACCACTGCGAGGCGCGGTCGGCGATTTCCGCCAGGCGCGGCTTTTCGCTCTGCGCACGTTCCAGCAGGCGCACGATGGCCGACAGGCGCGATTCATGGCCAAGCGCTTCGACCTCCACGTGCAGGGTGCTTTCCACATTCAGCGTGCCGCCGGTTACGCGCTCGCCTGCCTGGCGTGGCTGCGGCAGGTACTCGCCGGTGAGCAGCGACTCATCGACGCTGGAGCGCCCCTCGACGATGCGCCCGTCAGCGGGAATCACCGCGCCCGGCAGCACCTGCACGGTGTCGCCGCGCTGCAACTCGCCAAGCAGGATGCGCTCGGCATGGCCAAAGGCATCCAGGCGCAGGCACGAGGCCGGCAGCAGGTTGACCAGTTGCGCGGTGGCCGCCGCCGTGCGCTCGCGGGCGCGGCGTTCCAGGTAGCGCCCGGTGAGCAGGAACAGCGCGAACATGCCCACGGTGTCGAAGTACAGCTCGCCGCTGCCGGTGACGGCGGTCCAGATCCCGGCGCCGAAGGCCAGGCCGATGGCCAGCGAGACCGACATGTCCATGGTCAGGTGGCGCGTGCGCAGGTCGCGGGCAGCGCCCTTGAAGAACGGTGCGCAGCTGTAGAACACGATCGGGATGGTGAGAAACAGCGCGACCCAGCGCAGGATGGTGTGCATTTCCAGCGACAGGTCGATGTTGAATTCCGGCCAGGTGGCCATGGTCGCCATCATCGCCTGGAACCACAGCAGCCCGGCCACGCCCAGGCGGCGCAGGGCGCTGCGGTTTTCCCGGGCGAGCTGCTCGGCGGCCTGGTCGGGCTGGTAGGGGTGGGCGGCGTAGCCGATCTGGCGCAGTTCGGCCAGCACCTTGGACAGCGGCAACTGCTGGTCGTCCCAGTCGAGCAGCAGGCGGTGGTTGGACAGGTTCAGCCGGGCCTCGGCGACCCCGGGCAGGTTGCGCAGGTGCTTTTCGATCAGCCAGCCGCAGGCGGCGCAGCTGATGCCTTCGACCATCAGGGTGGCTTCGGCCCGCTCGCCGGCATGGCGCACGAAGGCCTGCTGCACGTCGCTGCGGTCATACAGGGCCAGTTCGTCCTGCAGCTGTTTGGGCAGCGCCTCGGGGTTGGCGCTGCTGTCGCTGCGGTGCTGGTAGTAGTGCTCCAGGCCGCCGGCGACGATCGACTCGGCCACTGCCTGGCAGCCGGGGCAGCAGAACTGCCGGGGCTCGCCGAGGACCGTGGCGGTGAAGCGGCTACCGGCGGGGACGGGCAGGGCGCAGTGGTAGCAGGGGGTGGGCTGGGTCATGTTGGAACTGTCTTGAGGCTTGGGAATGCCGGGGCCGCAAGGCGGCCCCAAGGGCATTGGCGGTTCATTGCTGGTGCTCGGCACCTTGCAGCGCTTCATCACCCAGTTGCATGGCTACCCCATGCTCGACCTTTTCCTCCTCGAACAAGCGCCACACATGCTCATCCTGGCTGCCCAGCAGCTCGACGAAGCGCCGGCCCTCGACCTTGTCGTCGAGCTGGCCGACATAACGCCCGGCCTCGCTGCGGCTGAGCAGCACCTTGCGGTCCTTGTCCGGCTGGGTAGGCGAGATCAGGTTCAGCTCCAGGCTCTGCGGGTCGCTGTTGCCGGTCAGGCGCACGTCCACCTCGCCGGTCAGCTCGTCCAGGTGCACGCTGGCCTTGAGGTTGAGGGTCTGTGCCAGCAGCTCGCGGTCCAGTGAGCGGTTGATGCCCTTGCCGGCCTCGTAGTAGTTGTCGTTGACCAGGTTGTCCGGGTTGCTCACGGCGATGCTGACCATGGTCAGGCTCAGGCACACCGAGGTGGTGAGGATGCCGATGATGATCCAGGGCCAGAGGTGCTTGTACCAGGGGCTGGTGGCGGTGGCGGCAGGCATTGTCAGTATTCTCTCTCAGCGGATCTGTGGGCCGATGAAGCGGCTCTTGGCATTGACCTCGGCAGCGCTGTCGTCGGCGCTCTTGAGGATGAAGGTGATTTCGTTGGTGGTCGAGGGCAGTTTCTCGGGCGCCACCGACAGCTGCACCGGCAGGCTGACGATGTCGCCGGCCGCCACGCGGATTTCGCGCTGGCCTTCCAGGCGCAGGTCCGGCAGGCCAGTGGCGTCCAGCACGTAGACGTGGTCGCGCTGGTCCTTGTTCATGACCTTGAGGCTGTACACGTTCTCGATCCGCCCCTGGGCATTCTCGCGGTACAGCACGCGGTCCTTGCTGACGTCGAAACCGACCAGCGAGCGGGTGGCGAAGGCCGTGGCCAGGGCGCCGATCATCACCAGCAGCACCACTGCGTAGCCGATCAGGCGCGGGCGCGCCATGTGGGTCTTCTGCCCCGACAGGTTGTGCTCGGTGGTGTAGCTGATCAGCCCTTTGGGGTAGTTCATCTTTTCCATGATGCTGTCGCAGGCGTCGATGCAGGCGGCGCAGCCGATGCACTCGATCTGCAGGCCATCGCGGATGTCGATGCCGGTGGGGCAGACCTGCACGCACATGGTGCAGTCGATGCAGTCACCCAGGCCCTGGGCCTTGTAATCCACGTCCTTCTTGCGTGGGCCACGGGTTTCGCCACGGCGCGGGTCGTAGGAAACGATCAGCGTGTCCTTGTCGAACATCACGCTCTGGAAGCGCGCATAGGGGCACATGTACACGCACACCTGCTCGCGCAGCCAGCCGGCGTTGCCGTAGGTGGCCAGGGTGAAGAAGCCGACCCAGAAGTAGGCCCAGCCGTCGGCTTGGCCGGTGAAGAATTCGATGACCAGTTCACGGATCGGCGAGAAGTAGCCGACGAAGGTCATGCCGGTGACGAAGCCGATCAGCAGCCACAGGCTGTGCTTGGCGAACTTGCGCAGGAACTTGTTGCCGCTCATGGGCGCGCGGTCCAGCTTCATGCGCTGGTTGCGGTCGCCTTCGGTGACTTTCTCGCACCACATGAAGATCCACGTCCACACGCTCTGCGGGCAGGTGTAGCCGCACCACACGCGGCCGGCGAAGACGGTGATGAAGAACAGGCCGAAGGCGGCGACGATGAGGATGCCCGAGAGCAGGATGAAGTCTTGTGGCCAGATGGTGGCGCCGAAGATGTAGAACTTGCGTTCGGGCAGGTTCCACCACACAGCCTGGTGGCCACCCCAGTTCAGCCACACGGTGCCGAAGTACAGCAGGAACAATACCGCCCCGCCGACCATGCGCAGCCTGCGGAACACGCCGGTGAAGGCGCGGGTGTAGATTTTCTCGCGAGAGGCGTAGAGGTCGACGGAGTCCTTCCCTTTGCTGGCAGGCGGGGTGACGTCATGTACCGGAATTTGCTTGCTCATCATCAAGTCCCACGGCAGTGGAGAAACGCCGTGGCCAGTGCGTGCCGGCCACAGTCTCGCGCCTTCTGCTGGCGCGCTGCGATCCATGATACGCCGGTGATGGCACCCTGGGGTCGCGTTGCGACCTTTTGTCGCATTGGGTTCACGATAGGAATCGTGATATGGCGGGTGTCAATTGATTCAGGTCATGAAGCGGGTGCTTTTGCTGGCCTCATCGCCGGCAAGCCGGCTCCCACAAGGTCTCCACGAGACTGGGAGGCTTTGTGGGGGCCGGCCCTTCGTTACTCGGCCTTGGCCGGCTCGGCCTGGTGCGACAGGCTGTACACGTAAGCGGCCAGCAGGTGCACCTTGTCATTACCCTGCAGCTGTTCCTGCGCCGGCATCTGGCCCTGGCGGCCATAGCGGATGGTCTGCTGCAGCTGGGCAAAGCTCGAGCCGTAGATGAACGCCTGCGGGTGGGTCAGGTTGGGCGCACCCATCGCTGGCGTGCCCTTGCCCTCCGGCCCGTGGCAGGCCACGCAGTTGGCGGCGAAGATCTTCTGGCCGTTCTCGGCATCGGCCTTGACGCCTTCCGGCAGGCTGCGGCCATCGAGCTTGCTGACCACGAACGCCGCCACATCGGCCACGCCCTGCTCGCCGATCACTTCCGACCAGGCCGGCATCACCCCATGGCGACCGCCCATGATGGTGGTCTTGATGGTTTCCGGCTCGCCGCCCCAGCGCCAGTCGTTGTCGGTCAGGTTGGGGAAGCCGTAGGCGCCCTTGGCGTCGGAGCCGTGGCACACCGAGCAGTTGGAGGCGAACAGCCGCGCGCCCATCTTCAGCGCCTGCGGGTCCTTGGCCACTTCCTCGATGGGCATGGCCGCGAACTTGGCGAAGATCGGCCCGAAGCGGGCGTCGGCCTTGGCCATTTCCTTTTCCCACTCGTGCACGCCGGTCCAGCCGGGCTGGCCATTGCTGAACTCGGTCTGCTTGTCGTTATCCAGGTAGCTGTAGCCTGGCAGGATGCCTTTCCAGTTGCCCAGGCCCGGGTACAGCACCAGGTAGCCCAGGGCAAAGATGATGGTGCCGACGAACAGCCAGAACCACCACTTGGGCAGCGGGTTGTCGTATTCCTCGATGCCATCGAAGGCATGCCCGACGGTTTCGTCGGTGACCTCTTCACGCTGGCCCTTGCGGGTCGACAGCAGCAGCCAGGTCAGCGAGAAGATGGTGCCCAGGGTCAGGACAGTGACGTACAGACTCCAGAAGGTTGTCATTGTTGTTTGCTCCCAGAAGCTTTTGCTTGCGCTTGCTCGACGTGCTGTTTGGCCTCGGGGTCATCCGCGAAGGGCAGTTGCGTGGCTTCGTCGAATTCCCGCTTGCGCCGTGGGTTGAACACCCACAGCGCCAGGCCCACGAACGCCACCATCACCACCACGGTGCCCAGGCCGCGAATCATCCCGATATCCATCAGCGTCACCGTTTGCTTTTGATGATGGTGCCAAGACCCTGCAGGTACGCGACGATGGCGTCCATTTCGGTCTTGCCCTTGACCGCGTCGCGGGCACCGGCGATGTCGGCGTCGGTGTAGGGCACGCCGAGGGTGCGCAGCACGTCCATCTTCTTCGCGGTGTCCTTGCCGTCGAGCTTGTTTTCCACCAGCCACGGGTAGGACGGCATCTTCGATTCCGGTACCACGTTGCGCGGGTTGTACAGGTGCGCACGGTGCCAGTCGTCCGAGTAGCGCCCGCCCACGCGGGCCAGGTCCGGGCCGGTGCGCTTGGAGCCCCACAGGAACGGGTGGTCCCACACGCTTTCGCCGGCCACCGAGTAGTGGCCGTAGCGCTCGGTTTCGGCGCGGAACGGGCGGATCATCTGCGAGTGGCAGCCCACGCAACCTTCGCGGATGTAGATGTCGCGGCCTTCCAGCTCCAGCGCGGTGCGCGGCTTCATGCCTTCGACCGGCTTGTTGGTCACGTCCTGGAAGAACAGCGGGACGATCTGGGTCAGGCCACCGATGCTCACGGCGATGACCATGAAGAAGGCCAGCAGGCCTATGTTCTTCTCGACGGCTTCATGCTTCATCAGTGCGCTCCCACGACGACGATCTTGGCGGCTTCTTCAGCCTGCGCCGGGTTGGCGGCGCGAACAGTGCGGTACACGTTGTAGGCCATCAGCAGCATGCCGGAGGCGAAGAACGCGCCGCCCAGGGCCCGGACGATGTAACCCGGGTGGCTGGCCTGCAGGGCTTCGACGAAGGAGTAGGTGAGCGTGCCGTCATCGTTGATGGCGCGCCACATCAGGCCCTGGGTGATGCCGTTGACCCACATCGAGGCGATGTACAGCACGGTGCCGATGGTGGCGAGCCAGAAGTGCGCGTTGATCAGGCCGACGCTGTGCATCTGCTCGCGGCCATACAGGCGCGGGATCATGTGGTACACCGCGCCGATCGAGATCATCGCCACCCAGCCCAGGGCGCCGGCGTGGACGTGGCCGATGGTCCAGTCGGTGTAGTGCGACAGCGAGTTCACGGTCTTGATGGCCATCATCGGGCCTTCGAAGGTGGACATGCCGTAGAAGGCCAGCGAAACGACCAAAAAGCGCAGGATCGGGTCGGTGCGCAGTTTGTGCCAGGCACCGGACAGGGTCATCATGCCGTTGATCATGCCGCCCCAGCTTGGTGCCAGGAGGATGATCGACATCACCATGCCCAGCGACTGCGCCCAGTCCGGCAGCGCGGTGTAGTGCAAATGGTGCGGGCCGGCCCAGATGTACAGGGTGATCAGCGCCCAGAAGTGCACGATCGACAGGCGATAGGAGTAGATCGGCCGCTCGGCCTGCTTGGGCACGAAGTAGTACATCATCCCCAAAAAGCCCGTGGTCAGGAAGAAGCCCACGGCGTTGTGGCCGTACCACCACTGGATCATCGCGTCGGTGGCGCCGGCATAGGCCGAGTACGACTTGAACAGGCTCACCGGCAGCGAGATGTGGTTGACGATGTGCAGCATCGCGGTCACCACGATGAAGGCGCCGTAGAACCAGTTGCCGACGTAGATGTGCTTGGTCTTGCGCTTGACGATGGTGCCGAAGAACACCAGGGCGTAGGTGACCCAGACGATGGCCAGCAGGATCGCGATCGGCCACTCGAGCTCGGCGTATTCCTTGGTGGTGGTGTAGCCCATCGGCAAGGTGATCAGCGCGCCGAGGATCACCGCCTGCCAACCCCAGAAGGTGAAGGCGGCCATGCTGTCGGAGATCAGCCGGGTCTGGCAGGTCCGCTGCACCACGTAGTAGCTGGTGCCGAACAACGCACAGCCGCCGAAGGCGAAGATGACCAGGTTGGTGTGCAGGGGGCGCAGGCGGCCGAAGCTGGTCCAGGGCAGGTCCAGGTTCAGTTGTGGCCACACCAGCTGCGAGGCGATGAAGACGCCGAGGCCCATGCCAAGGATCCCCCAGACCACCGTCATGATGGCGAACTGGCGGACGACCTTATAGTTATAAGCAGTCGGACTGATTGCTGTGCTCATTCTAAGGTTCCACGGTTTTGGTGTTCTTGTTGGTTGGAAAAACGGCGCCAGTATCGTTAACCACCAGGGTTATGGCAACGCAAGGACACCTGTGCCGACCCGTGTCCGTGCCCGATTGCCGATGTCCCGCGGCAATTGGGTGCGGACGATTGTACACAAATAAATATTTGTAATGTGTACCGTTTTTCACCTTTTTCTGATCGATCGGTCAAGCTTTTTCTGCGGGCGGCGTCAGGCGATGCGCCGCGTCTGCCTCGCTGGATTGCCGGCGATGGGGCCGCAAGGCGGCCCCGGGGTGTTACTTGGCAGTCAGGTCTTCACGGCCCTGCGACAGGCTGTACACATAAGCCGCCAGCAGATGCACCTTGTCATTGCCCTGGATCTCCGCCTGGGCCGGCATCTGCCCCTGGCGGCCATAGCGGATGGTCTGCTGCAACTGGGCAAAGCTCGAGCCGTAGATGAACGCCTGCGGATGGTTCAGGTTCGGCGCGCCCATGGCCGGGGTGCCGTTGCCTTCAGGCCCGTGGCAGGCCACGCAGTTGGCGGCGAAGATTTCCTTGCCCTTGGCCGCGTCGGCCTTGATCCCTTCCGGCAGGCTGCGCCCGTCGAGGTTGGTCAGCACATAGGCGGCCACATCGGCCACGCCTTGCTCGCCGATCACCTCGGCCCAGGCCGGCATCACCCCATGGCGGCCGTTCATGATCGACGCCTTGATGGTTTCCGGCTCGCCACCCCAGCGCCAGTCGTTGTCGGTCAGGTTGGGGAAGCCATAGGCACCCTTGGCATCCGAGCCGTGGCACACCGAGCAGTTGGAGGCGAACAGGCGCCCGCCCATCTTCAGCGCCTGTGGGTCCTTGGCCACTTCCTCCACGGGCATGGCCGCGTACTTGGCGAAGATCGGGCCGAACTTGGCGTCGGCCTTGTCCATTTCCTTCTGCCACTCGTTGACCCCGGTCCAGCCATTCTCGTAGCCGGGCAGGATGCCTTTCCAGTTGCCAAGGCCTGGGTAGAGCACCAGGTAGCCGGCGCCGAACACCAGGGTGCCGACGAACAGCCAGAACCACCACTTGGGCAGCGGGTTGTCGTATTCCTCGATGCCATCGAAGGCGTGGCCCATGGTCTGGTCGGTGGTTTCGCTGCTCTGGCCCTTGCGGGTCGACAGCAGCAGCCAGGCCAGGCCGATCAGGCTGCCGATGGTCAGTACGCTGATGTACGTACTCCAGAAGGTTGTCATTGACGCGTACTCCTCATGGCAGTTTCCTGGCCCGCAGGTGGCAGGCGGTCGTCGACGAAGGGCAGCAGCCGCGCTTCGGCGAAATCACGGTCGCGGCGCCGGTTGAACACCCACAGCGAGAGGCCGATGAAGGCGATCATCACCACCAGGGTGCCCAGGCCGCGGATCATGCCGATGTCCATTTCCATCGCACTCACCTCTTGTTCTTGATCGCGGTGCCCAGCACCTGCAGGTAGGCCACCAGGGCGTCCATCTCGGTCTTGCCCTTGACCGCATCACGCGCCCCGGCAATGTCCGCGTCGGTGTACGGCACGCCGAGGGTGCGCAGGGTACGCATCTTGGTGTCGGTGTGGCTGTTGTCGACCTGTTGCGCCACCAGCCACGGGTAGGACGGCATCTTCGACTCCGGTACCACGTTGCGCGGGTTGTACAGGTGCGCGCGGTGCCAGTCGTCCGAGTAGCGCCCGCCCACGCGGGCCAGGTCCGGGCCGGTGCGCTTGGAGCCCCACAGGAACGGGTGGTCCCACACGCTTTCGCCGGCCACCGAGTAGTGGCCGTAGCGCTCGGTTTCGGCGCGGAACGGGCGGATCATCTGCGAGTGGCAGCCCACGCAACCTTCGCGGATGTAGATGTCGCGCCCTTCGAGCTGCAGCGCGGTGTAGGGCTTCATGCCTTCGACCGGCTTGTTGGTCACGTCCTGGAAGAACAGCGGGACGATCTGGGTCAGGCCGCCGATGCTGACGGCAAACACCATCAGCAAGGCCAGCAGGCCGACGTTTTTCTCGATCACTTCATGTTTCATCAGGCAGGTCTCCTCAGGCCAGTTGCGCGTTGGCAGGGGCGGCGACGGCGGCCGGGGCACGCACGGTGCGCCAGGTGTTCCAGGCCATCAGGAACATGCCGCTGAGGAAGATCGCACCACCGACGAAGCGCACGATGAAGCCTGGGTGGCTGGCCACCAGGGTTTCGACGAACGAGTAGGTGAGCGTGCCGTCGCTGTTCACCGCCCGCCACATCAGGCCCTGGGCGATGCCGTTGACCCACATCGAGGCGATGTACAGCACGGTGCCGATGGTCGCCAGCCAGAAGTGCGCGTTGATCAGGCCGATGCTGTGCATCTGCTCCTTGCCGAACACTTTCGGGATGGTGTGGTACAGCGCGCCGATGGAAATCATCGCCACCCAGCCGAGCGCGCCGGCGTGGACGTGGCCGATGGTCCAGTCGGTGTAGTGCGACAGGGCGTTGACCGTCTTGATGGCCATCATCGGGCCTTCGAAGGTGGACATGCCGTAGAAGGCCAGCGAAACGACCAAAAAGCGCAGGATCGGGTCGCTGCGCAACTTATGCCAGGCGCCGGAGAGGGTCATCATGCCGTTGATCATGCCGCCCCAGCTCGGTGCCAGCAGGATCAGCGACATCACCATGCCCAGCGACTGCGCCCAGTCGGGCAGCGCGGTGTAGTGCAGATGGTGCGGGCCGGCCCAGATGTACAGGGTGATCAGCGCCCAGAAGTGGACGATCGACAGGCGATAGGAATACACCGGGCGCTCGGCCTGCTTGGGCACGTAGTAGTACATCATCCCCAGGAAGCCTGCGGTCAGGAAGAAGCCCACCGCGTTGTGGCCGTACCACCATTGCACCATGGCGTCGGTGGCCCCGGCATACACCGAGTACGACTTGGTCAGGCTGACCGGCAGTTCCAGGTTGTTGATGATGTGCAGCATCGCCACGGTGAGGATGAAGGCGCCGAAGAACCAGTTACCCACGTAGATATGCTTGGTGTTGCGTTTCATCAGCGTGCCGAAGAACACGATGGCGTAGCACACCCAGACGATGGTGATCAGGATGTCGATCGGCCATTCCAGCTCGGCGTATTCCTTGGAGCTGGTGTAGCCCAGTGGCAGGGTGATCGCTGCCAGCAGGATCACCAGTTGCCAGCCCCAGAAGGTGAACGCGGCCAGGCCCGGTGCGAACAGGGTGGTCTGGCAGGTGCGTTGCACCGAATAATAGGAGGTGGCGAACAGCGCACAGCCGCCGAAGGCGAAGATCACCGCATTGGTATGCAGGGGGCGCAGGCGGCCGAAGCTGGTCCAGGGGAGGTCGAAGTTGAGGGAAGGCCAGGCGAGCTGGGCGGCGATGAAGACGCCGAGCCCCATCCCGACGATTCCCCACACCACCGTCATGATGGCGAATTGGCGGACCACCTTGTAGTTGTAGGCGGTACTGCTGGTTGTGTTCATGTATGGGTTCCCATCCACGGTTATTTTGGCAGGCTTTACAGCGAGGCAAGCATGAGTAATGGGCAAAGTGCCGGTATTGACGGGGATCAATGGGCGAAGATCGCAAATGTCCCAGGCTTGCGCTGCGATCCTCCATGGAATCAGGCAGATAGCGCACCTGGCCGGTGCCTGATCCTGGCCCACGGCGCAGGGGCGCCGATGGACAGCGAATTCATGGACGAGATGGCGCAAAGGCTTGCGGCGCTAGGGGTCGGGGTGATTCGGTTCGAGTTCCCCTACATGGCCCAGCGCAGGGTCGGGGGCGGCAAGCGGCCGCCCAATCCGCAGAAGGTACTGCTCGAATGCTGGCGTGAGGTCTACCGGCAGGTGCGACCTTTGGTCACAGGAAAGTTGGCCATCGGCGGCAAGTCCATGGGCGGGCGCATGGCCAGTTTGCTGGCCGACGAACTGGGTGCCGATGCGCTGGTGTGCCTGGGCTATCCGTTCTATGCGGTGGGCAAGCCCGAGAAGCCCCGGGTCGAACACTTGGCTGGGTTGCGCACGCCGACTTTGATCGTGCAGGGCGAGCGCGATGCGCTGGGCAATCGTGAGGCGGTAGAGGGGTATGCGCTGTCACCGGCGATCGAGGTGAGCTGGCTGGTGGCGGGGGATCATGACCTGAAGCCGCTGAAGGCCTCGGGGTTCAGCCATGCCCAGCATCTGCAGGCGGCCGCTGAAAAAGTGGCGGGGTTCCTTGGCCTGTAGGAGCGGCCTTGTGTCGCGAAAGGGCCTCGCAGAGGCCCCAAAATCGAACAGCACACAAAAGACTGGGGCTGCTGCGCAGCCCTTTCGCGACACAAGGCCGCTCCTACAAGAAGCGACCCTGTGCAGCAACGATCAGTCGCGGTACTCGCACAGGTAAGCGGTATCCACCGCCACCTTCAGCTGGAACTTGCTGTCGGCCGCCACATTGAACTTGTCGCCAGCCTTGAAGGTTTCCCAGTTGTCGCTACCCGGCAGCTTGACGGTCAGCGCGCCAGCCACCACGTGCATGATCTCACGCTTGGCAGTGCCGAATTCGTATTCGCCCGGGGCCATCACGCCGACGGTGGCCGGACCTTCAGTGCCTTCGAAGGCGATCGACTTGACGGTGCCATCGAAGTACTCGTTGACCTTGAACATGGGGCGCTCCTGAAAAGAGAGAAGGGGGTGAAAAAGGGCTGGCCAGTATGCCCAAGCCCCTTCTCGCCGTCATCTGCTTTCAGGTGCCCCGACGTCAAACGCCCGGCAGGCTCAAAGGCAGCAGGCGCGCGGTATTGCGCGCATCTTCCAGGGCCCGGTGCTGCTGGCCGGTGAACTGCATGCCGGCCAGCTGCAGGGCGCCGTTGAGCCCGGTCGGGCGCTGCAGGTGGCGGGCCTTGGCGAAGCGCTGCTTGAGGTTGATGTGGGGCAAATTGCGCAGCAGGCTGTCGAGCCCATGCTGCTGCCACTCTTGCAGCAGTTGCTGGCGGTCGTAGTCGCCCCAGCTGACCCAGGCCTGCAACTGCCCGCGGTGGTGCTCCAGCCAGCGCTCGAAGCGCGCCCACACCTCGGGGAAGGCCGCGGCACTGTCGACGCTGGCCTGGCTGATGTGGGTCAGCTCGCGGCAGAACGGCGTCAGTTGCGGGCGCCGGCGCGGGCGCACGAAACGCTGGAAATGGTCCACCTCGCGGCCCTCGCGGGTCACAAGGCTGGCGCCGATTTCAATGATTTCCATCTCCGTGACCGGCCAGCCACCATCATCGGTGGTGGCTTCCAGGTCGATCACCAACCAGTGGCCCATACCAGGCTCCCTTGCCATACATGCAAGAGCAGCGTAGCCAATCTGCGGGCCCTCGGCACCCTCTGGCAAAATGCCCTCACTTTGGCGCTTCCAGCGGTTGTGCCGCTGTGGGAAAACGCCTAGTTTAGGCGCATCCAGGTATGAACCGTGATGAGTGTCCGTCTTGACCCCAGCACCCGGCCTGAAGGTTTTTTCCACCTTGCTGCTGTTGGCCGCTACCTGGCTGGCGGCACCGGCATGGGCGGGCGAAGCCATCGACGTGAAGATCGGCGCTGCGCATTTCCCGCCCTACACCGTGCGCCCCGAGCAGGGCGCCGACACAGGGCTCCTGCCGCAACTGGTCGAGGCCTTGAACCACCTGCAGTCAGGCTACCGCTTCGTGCTGGTGCCCACCTCCATCCAGCGACGCTTTGGCGACTTCCAGCAAGGCCGCACCGACATGGCGATCTTCGAGAACCCTGAATGGGGCTGGCAGGGCATCCCCCACCAGGCCGTGGACATGGGCCTGGAAGACGCCGAGGTGTTCGTCGCCAAGAAGCTCGAAGGCCGCGACCAGCACTATTTCGACGACCTGCAAGGCAAGCGCCTGGCCCTGTTCAATGGCTATCACTACGCCTTCGCCCGCTTCAACCCCGACCCGCAGTACCTGCGCAAGGCCTACAACGCGACCCTGACCTACTCCCACGACAGCAACCTGCTGATGGTCCAGGCCGGGCGCGCCGACATCGCCCTGGTGACGCGCTCCTACCTCAGCGATTTCCTCGCGCGCAACCCCGCCAGCCTCGACCAGCTGATGGCGTCCGAACGGATCGACCAGGTCTACCACCACTACGCCCTGCTGCGCCCGGACGCCCCCATCAGCGACCAGAAGTTCGCCGCCTTGCTACGCGAGCTGCGCGAAGCCGGCGAGCTGACGCGCATCTTCCAGCCCTACCGGATCAGCGTGGCGGCGCCCATCGAGTAAATTCCCCGGCCGCGCCCACGTCTGCACCAGTGAGCCTTTTTTCCACACACCGTGAGCCAAGACCATGCCGTTCGATGCCGCTTCGCAGCCGTTGTCACTGCCTCGCTGGCACAGCCTCAGCGCCGATCAGGGCGATTGCTGGCTGAGCCTGACGCTGGAGGGCCGCCCACTGATCCAGGTGCGCCTGGAGCCCGGCGAGACCCTGCACGTCCACGTTGAAAGCCTGTGCCCGCAGCGCCCCCAGCAAGCGTTGTGGGCCGCCTGCTACTGGCTGCTGTCGCGCAACCCGGCCTGCCAGCGCCTGGCCTGGCACCTGGCGCAGGTGCAGCCCGAGGCGCTGGCCAGCGGCTTGCTGCTGGCAAGCGAAACCCCAGGCCTGTACCTGTGCGAGCGCACGCTGTTCTGGCAGTTGCCGCACCCCTGGCTCGGCCAGGCCCCTGGCAGCGTCTACCCGCAGCAGATGCAGATGAGCGACGGCAAGCGCCACCCACGGCGCGCGCCCAAGCCCCGTGGCGAGGTGTACCGGCGCTTCGATGCCCGGCTGGGCAGCTGGGTGTCGCTGCGCACCCTGGATATCGACCAGGACCTGGAGCGCTACAACCGCTGGCAGAACAACCCGCGGGTTGAAAAATTCTGGCAGGAGGGTGGGTCGCTGGCCCAGCACCGCGAATACCTGGCCAAGCTCGACGCCGACCCGCACACCCTGACCCTGATCGGCAGCTTCGACGACCAGCCGTTCGCCTACTTCGAGGCCTACTGGGCCAAGGAAGACCGCATCGCGCCGTTCTACCCGGCCGACGATCACGACCGCGGCGTGCACATGCTGGTGGGCGAGGAGAACCACCGCGGCCCGCACAAGGTGGCCAGCTGGCTGTCGGCGCTGGTGCACTACCTGTTCCTCGACGACCCGCGCACCCAGCGGGTGGTGGCCGAGCCGCGGGCCGACAATGCCAAGATGATCGGCTACATGCAGGACCAGTGCTTCCACTGCGAAAAGGAATTCGATTTTCCGCACAAGCGTGCGGCGCTGATGATCCTGGGGCGCGAGCGCTTCTTCGACCGCTGCAAGTTGCTCTGAGCGGCCCATCGCCGGCAAGCCGGCTCCCACAGGTACTGCACAGGCCTCAAGGGTGGTGCAATCCCTGTGGGAGCCGGCTTGCCGGCGATAAAGGCAACGCCAAACGTCAGCCCTGGCGATTGGCCGTCTTGCGGCAATGCACCAAAGCATCGCGAATCATGAAGTTGACCAAGGTCGGCGACACCCCCAGCTCCTTGGCGATGTCCTTCTGCGGCACCCCATGCAGCCGGTACATCTCGAACGCATAACGGGTACGCGCCGGCAGCTCGTTCAGCGCCTCGGCAATGTGCTCCAGGGCCGCGAGGTTGATGTGGGTCGCTTCGGGCGAGGCATTGAGCACCACCACGTTCAGGCCTTCCTCTTCACTGCCCGAGTACTTCAGCTCCATCGCCTGCTTGCGGTAATGGTCGATGGCCAGGTTGCGCACGATCTGGAACAGGTAGCTGAGCTGGGCTTTGAACGACGAGGTGATGTGCGGCGCGGAACCGAGCCGGAAGAAAGCGTCCTGCACCACATCTTCGGCGCGCGAGCGGCAACCGGTGATGCGCGCCGCGATCTTGACCAGGATGCTGCGGTTGTCGACGAACGCCTGGAGTAATGGTGAATCGCACTTACTTGTGGATAGTTGTTCCGCCATGGAAATCACCTTGTCTCGGAAGGGAAAGGGAGCACCCCAGATGAGGAAGCTTCCTACGACGTGCGACAAACTATGCAGAATGATAATGATTGTCAAATACGAAAGTTAATGCGTATCCATTAGTTTCAGTTCTAAGCCGACGCCCGTGATGCAGTTCACTTTCCGCGTGCGCTGGCACGCGGTCCTGGCGTTAATTTCTTGCTCCGCCCATCCGTTCCCCTGTGTACATCCGGCCGCCGCACGCTGCCCTGCGCCCCATCCTGAGCAGCCGGCCCGACTTAACCAGACACTGGCAGGAACACCCCATGACGCACGCCCCCGAACTCCCGCTCTCGCTGGTCCAGGCACTGGCGCAACGTGCCGCGCTCACGCCCGACCGCATCGCCCTGCGTTTTCTGGCCGATGCCCCCGGCGAGCAGGCCGTGCTCAGTTATCGCGAGCTGGACCTTCGCGCGCGCGCCATTGCCGCAGCCTTGCAGGCCCGCGCCGATTTTGCCGACCGCGCCGTGCTGCTGTTCCCCAGTGGCCCGGATTACGTCGCGGCATTCTTCGGCTGCCTGTATGCCGGCATCATCGCCGTGCCGGCCTACCCGCCGGAGTCGTCGCGCCGCCACCACCAGGAGCGCCTGCTGTCGATCATCGACGACGCCGAGCCGCGCCTGCTGCTGACCGTGGCCGCGTTGCGCGACAGCCTGCAGGGCCTGGAAGCCCTGGCCGGCGACAACGCCCCGGCGCTGCTGGCGGTGGACACCCTCGACCCGGCCCTGGCGCACACCTGGCGCGAGCCGGCGCTGGCCTGTGATGACATCGCCTTTTTGCAGTACACCTCTGGTTCTACCGCGCTGCCCAAGGGCGTGCAGGTCAGCCACGGCAACCTGGTGGCCAACGAGCAGTTGATCCGCCATGGCTTTGGCATCGACCTCAACCCCGATGACGTGATCGTCAGCTGGCTGCCGCTGTACCACGACATGGGCCTGATCGGCGGCCTGCTGCAGCCGATCTTCAGCGGCGTGCCCTGCGTGCTGATGTCGCCGGGCTACTTCCTCGCCCGCCCGCTGCGCTGGCTGCAGGCGATCAGCGAATACGGCGGCACCATCAGCGGCGGCCCGGACTTCGCCTACCGCCTGTGCAGCGAGCGGGTCAGCGAGGCGGCCCTGGCCGGCCTCGACCTGAGCCGCTGGCGCGTGGCCTATTCCGGCTCCGAGCCGATCCGCCAGGACAGCCTCGAGCAGTTCGCCGAGAAGTTCGCTGCCAGTGGCTTCCAGGCCAGCAGCTTCTTCGCCAGCTACGGCCTGGCCGAAGCCACCCTGTTCGTCAGCGGCAGCCGCCGTGGGCAGGGCATCGCGGCACTGGAGCTGGACGCCGAAGCCTTGGCCGGCAACCGCGCCCAGGCCGGCCAGGGCAGCATGCTGATGAGCTGCGGCTACCCGCAGCCGGGGCACGCGGTGCGTATCGTCGAGCCCCAGCACCTGGCGCCGCTGGGTGATGACCAGGTAGGTGAAATCTGGGCCGCCGGCCCAAGCATCGCCCTGGGCTACTGGCGCAACCCCGAGGCCAGCGCCCGCACCTTCGTCCAGCGGGATGGCCAGACCTGGCTGCGCACCGGCGACCTCGGTTTCATGCGCGAAGGCGAAGTGTTCGTCACCGGGCGCCTGAAGGACATGCTCATCGTGCGCGGCCAGAACCTCTACCCGCAGGACCTGGAAAAGACCCTGGAGCGCGAAGTCGAAGTGCTGCGCAAGGGTCGCGTGGCCGTGTTCGCCGTCGACGACCAGGGCGAGGAGGGCATCGGCGTGGCGGTGGAGATCAGCCGCAACGTGCAAAAGGCCATGGCGCCCCAGGCGCTGATCAAGACCCTGCGCCAGGTCATCGCCGACGCCTGCCGCCAGGCGCCGGCCGTGGTGCTGCTGCTCAACCCCGGTGCACTGCCCAAGACCTCCAGCGGCAAGCTGCAACGCTCGGCCTGCCGCTTGCGCATGCACGATGGCAGCCTGGATTGCTATGCCCGCTTCCCGGCGGCTGACCAGCCTGCCAAGGCCGCCGCTAGCGATGGCCTGCAGGCACGCATTGCCGGCATCTGGCGCGAGGTTCTCAAGGTCGAGTCGGTAGCCGCCGACGACCACTTCCTGCTGCTGGGCGGCAACTCCATCGCCGCCACCCAGGCCAGTGCGCGCCTGGCCGATGAACTGGGCATCGCCCTGGGCCTGCGCACCCTGTTCGAAGCGCCGACCCTGGCCGACTACAGCGCGGCAGTGGCGGCCATCCTCGAGCAGGGCGGCGGGCAGGCTAGCGCCATCGCCACCCTGAACCGCAGCCAGGCGCTGCCCCAGTCGCTGGCGCAGAACCGCCTGTGGCTGCTGTGGCAGCTCGAGCCGCAATCGGCGGCCTACAACATTCCTGCCGGCCTGCACCTGCGTGGCGAGCTTGACCCCGCCGCGCTGGAGGCGGCATTCCAGGCATTGGTGGCGCGCCACGAGGCGCTGCGCACGGTGTTCATCGAAGAGGACGGCCAGGCCCTGCAGCACATCCAGCCGGCGCCGGCCTTCAACCTGCGCCGCCTCGACCTGCAGGGGTTGGGCGCCGAAGAGGTCGCCGCACGCCGGGAAGCCGAAGCGCAGCAACCCTTCGACCTGCGCCAAGGCCCGCTGCTGCGCGTAACCTTGGCGCAGCTCAATGATGAAGACCATCAGCTGTGGGTCACCCTGCACCACATCGTTGCCGATGGCTGGTCGCTGAACATCCTGCTCGACGAGTTCGCCAAGCTGTACGCCGCCCATTGCCAGGGGCTGGAGGCTGCCTTGCCGGCGCTGGCGCTGGGCTACGCCGACTACGGCGACTGGCAGCGCCAGTGGCTGGCCGAAGGCGAGAGCGCCCGGCAACTGGCGTATTGGAAGGCGCGGCTGGGCGATGCCCTGCCAGTGCTCGACCTGTACCCCGACCAGCCGCGCACCCAGCAACAGGCAAACCGCGCCGCACGCTTGAACGTCAAGGTGCCGGCCAAGCTCACCGAGGCCCTCGAAGGCCTGGCCCGCGAGCAGCAGGCCAGCCTGTTCATGGTCCTGCTGGCGGCCTGGCAGGGCCTGCTGCACCGCTACACCGGCCAGGCCGACATCCGCGTCGGCGTGCCCAACGCCAACCGCCCACGCCAGCAAATCCAAGGCCTGGTCGGCTTCTTCATCAACACCCAGGTGCTGCGCGCGCAGCTGCATGGCCGCCAGCCGTTCAGCGAGCTGCTGGCCCAGGTGCGCCAGGCCACCCTCGACGCCCAGGCCCACCAGGACCTGCCCTTCGAACAACTGCTCGAAGCCTTGCCCGAGGCCCGCGAGCAAGGCCTGTTCCAGGTCATGTTCAACCACCAGCAGCGCGACCTGTCGGCCCTGCGCCGCCTGCCGGGCCTGCTTGCCGAAGAGCTGCCATGGCACAGCCGCGAAGCCAAGTTCGACCTGCAGCTGCACAGCGAGCAAGACCACCAGGGCCGCCTGAGCCTGGCCTTCGACTACGCCGCCGAGCTGTTCGAACAGCGCACCGTCGAGCGCCTGGCCCAGCACCTGCTGGCCTTGCTGGAGCAGGTGTGCGCGCAACCGCAGCTGGCCGTGGGGGATGTCGAGCTGCTCGATCAGCCCGGCCGCCAGCAGCTGCTGGCCTGGGGCCAGGCGCCCAGCCCCTCGCCCCAGCGCCTGGTGGTCGAACAACTCAACGAGCAAGCCCGGCAAACCCCGCAGCGCACGGCGCTGGCCTGGGAGGGTGGCAGCCTCGACTACACCGAGCTGCACCAGCAGGCCAACCGCCTGGCCCACTACCTGCGCGACAAAGGCGTCGGCCCCGACACCTGCGTGGCCATCGCCGTGGAGCGTTCGCCGCAGCTGCTGGTCGGCCTGCTGGCCATCCTCAAGGCCGGTGGCGCGTATGTGCCGCTGGACGTGGATTACCCGGCCGAGCGCCTGGCCTACATGCTGGGCGATTGCCAGGCGAGCCTGCTGCTCAGCCACAGCGGCCTGCTCGACCGCCTGCCGCAGGTCGAGGGTGTCAGCGCCATCGCCCTCGACCAGCTGCACCTGGACAGCTGGCCAAGCCAGGCGCCAGGCCTGCACCTGCACGGCGACAACCTGGCCTACGTGATCTACACCTCCGGCTCCACCGGCCAGCCCAAGGGCGTGGGCAACACCCACGCGGCGCTCGCTGAACGCCTGCAGTGGATGCAGGCCAGCTACGCGCTGGATGAGCGCGACGTGCTGATGCAGAAGGCGCCGATCAGCTTCGACGTGTCGGTGTGGGAATGCTTCTGGCCGCTGGTCACCGGCTGCAAGCTGGTGCTGGCCGGCCCCGGCGAGCACCGCGACCCGCAGCGCATCGCAGCGCTGGTGCAGGCGCATGCCGTGACCACGCTGCACTTCGTGCCGCCGTTGCTGCAGGTGTTCGTCCAGGAGCCGCTGGCCGCCGGTTGCACCAGCCTGCGCCGGCTGTTCTCCGGTGGCGAGGCGCTGTCGGCGAGCCTGCGCGACCGCGTGCTGCAGGTGCTGCCCCAGGTGCAGTTGCACAACCGCTACGGGCCGACCGAAACCGCCATCAACGTCACCCACTGGCATTGCCAGGCCGAGGACGGCGCCCGCTCGCCGATCGGCCGGCCGCTGGGCAACGTGCTCTGCCGTGTGCTGGATGATGAGTTGCAGCTGGCCGCCCCCGGCGTGCCAGGGGAGCTGTACCTGGGCGGCGCGGGCCTGGCCCGGGGTTACCTGGGCCGCCCAGGGCTGACCGCCGAACGCTTCGTGCCCCAGGCCGATGGCAACGGCGAGCGCTTGTACCGCAGCGGCGACCGTGCCCGCTGGCAGGTGCAGGCCCAAGCCCTGGAATACCTCGGCCGCCTCGACCAGCAGGTGAAAGTGCGCGGTTTTCGCGTCGAACCCGAAGAAGTGCAGGCGTGCCTGCTTGGCCAACCGGGTGTCGAACAGGCGCTGGTATTGGTTCACCAGGACGCCGTCGGCGCACAGCTGGTGGGCTACTTCAGCGGCCCGGCGCAGGCCGATGAACTGCTGGCCAAGCTCGCCGCGCAGCTGCCGGCCTACATGGTGCCTGCGCAACTGATCGCGCTGGCGCACATGCCGTTGGGCCCCAGCGGCAAGGTCGATCGCAAGGCCCTGCCGGCGCCGGTCTGGCAGCAACGTGAACATGTCGAACCGCAAAGCCCGTTGCAGCAGCAGGTCGCGGCCATCTGGCGCGAGGTGCTGAACCTGCCGCGCATCGGCCTGAACGATGACTTCTTCGCCCTCGGCGGCCACTCCCTGCTGGCCACCCAGATCGTCTCGCGCACCCGCCAGGCCTGTGACGTCGAGCTGCCGCTGAAGGTGCTGTTCGATGCCAGCGAGCTGGGCGCCTTCTGCGCGCAGATCGCCTGCATCCAGGCCGCCGGCGAGCACAACCTGCAAGGCGCGATCGCCCGCGTCGACCGCCGCCAGGCGGTGGCGCTGTCGTATTCGCAGCAGCGCATGTGGTTCCTCTGGCAGATGGAGCCGGACAGCCCCGCGTACAACGTCGGCGGCATGGCCAGGCTGCGCGGCACCCTGCACGTGGATGCCTTCGAGCGCGCCCTGCAGGCGCTGATCGTGCGCCACGAAACCCTGCGCACCACCTTCCCGGCCATCGACGGCGTGCCCTACCAGTGCGTGGCCGAAGACAGCCCGCTGCACCTGGACTGGCAAGACTTCAGCGCGTTGCCCGGCGCAACCCGCCAGCAACGCCTGCAGCAGCTGGCCGACCAACAGGCGCACCAGCCGTTCGACCTGGAGCGCGGCCCGCTGCTGCGCGCCTGCCTGGTCAAGGCCGAGGACCGCGAGCACTACTTCGTGCTGACCCTGCACCACATCGTCACCGAAGGCTGGGCCATGGACATCTTCGCCCGCGAACTGGGCGAGCTCTACGAAGCCTTCGTCGATGACCGCGAGTCTCCCCTGGCGCCGCTGCCGGTGCAGTACCTGGACTACAGCGTGTGGCAACGCCAGTGGCTGGAAAGCGGCGAGGGCGCCCGCCAGCTCGACTACTGGAAGGCCCGCCTGGGCGACGAGCACCCGGTGCTGGCGCTGCCCGCCGACCGCCCGCGCCCGGCCGTGCAGAGCCACCGCGGCGAGCTCTACCGCTTCGACCTCGACCCGGCGCTGGTGGCCCGCGTGCATGCCTTCAACAGCCAGCGCGGCCTGACCCTGTTCATGACCATGACCGCCACCCTGGCCGCCTTGCTGCACCGCTACAGCGGCCAGCGCGACCTGCGCATCGGCGCCCCGGTGGCCAACCGTATCCGCCCCGAAAGCGAAGGCCTGATCGGCGCCTTCCTCAACACCCAGGTGCTGCGCTGCGAGCTGGACGGGCAGATGACCGCCGCCGCCTTGCTCGACCAGGTGCGCAAGGCCGCCATCGAAGGCCAGTCGCACCAGGACCTGCCGTTCGAGCAACTGGTAGAAGCCCTGCAGCCACCGCGCAGCAGCGCCTACAACCCGCTGTTCCAGGTGATGTGCAACGTGCAGCGCTGGGCCTTCCAGCAAAGCCGCGAACTGGCCGGCATGCAGGTGGACTACCTGGTCAACGACGCCAGTGCCACCAAGTTCGACCTGTACCTGGAGGTGACCGACCTCGACGGCCGCCTGGGTTGCTGCCTGACCTACAGCCGCGACCTGTTCGACGCGCCACGCATCGCGCGCATGGCCGAGCACTGGCAGCAGTTGCTGGCCGGCCTGCTCGACGACCCGCAGCAGCGCCTGTGCGAGCTGCCGATGCTGGCGCAGGCCGAGCAGCACGTGCTGACCGGCCAGTTGCAAGGTGAGCAGCACCATGCCCTCGACCAGACCTTGCATGGCCTGTTCGCCGCCCAGGCGGCGCGCACCCCGCACGCCGGCGCCTTGACCTTCGCCGGCGAGCACCTGAGCTATGCCCAGCTGGACCAGCAGGCCAACCGCCTGGCCCGCGCCCTGCGCGAGCGTGGCGTCGGCCCGCAGGTGCGCGTGGGCCTGGCTCTTGAGCGTTCGCTGGAGATGGTGGTCGGCCTGCTGGCCATCCTCAAGGCCGGCGGCGCCTACGTGCCGCTCGACCCGGAATACCCGCTCGACCGCCTGCGCTACATGATCGAGGACAGCCGCATCGGCCTGCTGCTCGGCCAGCGCAGCCTGTTCGAAAGCCTCGGCGAGCTGCCGCCCGGCGTGCAACGCTGGAGCCTGGAAGACGACGCTGCCAGCCTGCCTGGCTACAGCGATGCCGCGCTGGACAACCACAACCTGCCCCAGCACCAGGCCTACCTGATCTACACCTCCGGCTCCACCGGCAAGCCCAAGGGCGTGGTGGTCAGCCACGGCGAAATCGCCATGCACTGCCAGGCGGTGATCGATGCCTTCGGCATGCGCAGCGACGACTGCGAGCTGCATTTCTATTCGATCAACTTCGACGCCGCCAGCGAACGCCTGCTGGCGCCGCTGCTGTGCGGCGCCCGGGTGGTGCTGCGGGCCCAGGGCCAATGGGGCGCCGAAGACATCTGCCAACTGGTGCGCGAGCAGCAGGTGAGCATCCTCGGCTTCACCCCAAGCTATGGCAGCCAGCTCGCCCAGTACCTGGCAGGGCAGGGCGAGCAACTGCCGGTGCGCCTGGTGATCACCGGCGGCGAGGCGCTGACCGGCGAGCACCTGGCGCGCATTCGCCAGGCGTTCGCGCCGCAGCAGTTCTTCAACGCCTATGGCCCGACCGAAACCGTGGTCATGCCCTTGGCGTGCCTGGCCCCCGACACCTTGCCTGGCGATGCCGGCAGCGTGCCGATCGGTCGGGTGATCGGCGCCCGCAGTGCCTACATCCTCGACGATGACCTGGCATTGCTGCCGCAAGGCGGCATCGGCGAGCTGTACGTCGGCGGCGCCGGCCTCGCCCAGGGCTACCACGACCGCCCGGGCCTCAGCGCCGAACGCTTCGTCGCCGACCCGTTCGGCGCCGAGGGCGGGCGCCTGTACCGCACCGGCGACCTGGTGCGCCTACGCGCCGATGGCCTGGTGGAATACGTCGGGCGCGCCGACCAGCAGGTGAAGATCCGCGGTTTCCGCATCGAGCTGGGCGAAATCGAAAGCCGCCTGCAGGAGCATGCCGATGTCGATGAGGCCGTGGTCCTGGCGCTCGACCTGCCAGGTGGCAAGCAACTGGTCGGCTACCTGGTGTGCCAGCAGGCCAGCGCCGGCAGCGAAGCCCAGGCGCAGCTGCGCGAAGCGGTCAAGGCCGACGCTCGCCAGCACCTGCCGGACTACATGGTGCCCGCGCACCTGGTGCTGCTGGGCAGCCTGCCGCTGATGGGCAATGGCAAGCTCGACCGCCGCGCCCTGCCAGCGCCGGACCTGGAGCAGGCGCGCCAGCACTACCAGGCCCCGGCCAATGCGCTGGAAGAGCAGCTGGCGCAGGTGTGGCGCGAAGTGCTCAACATCTCCCGGGTGGGCGTGCAGGACAACTTCTTCGAACTGGGCGGCGACTCGATCCTGTCGATCCAGGTGGTCAGCCGTGCGCGCCAGCTGGGGCTGCAGTTCAGCCCGCGTGACCTGTTCCAGCACCAGACCATCCAGACCCTCGCCGCCGTGGTCACCCAGAGCGAAGCCGCCAGCGCCATCGAGCAAGGTGCACGCCAGGGCAGCAGCGGGCTGACGCCGATCCAGCACTGGTTCTTCGACAGCGAGGTGGTGCAGCCACAGCACTGGAACCAGGCGGTGCTGCTGCAGGTGCGCCAACCGTTGGAGCCGGCTCAGCTCGAACAGGCACTGGCCGCGCTGCTGCAACACCACGACAGCCTGCGCCTGCGCTTTACCCAAGCCAATGGCCGCTGGCAGGGCACCTTTGCCGCACCTGGCAATGTGCAGCTGCTGTGGACCGCCACGGTCGCCGACTTCAATGACTGCCAGGCGCTGTACACCGATGTGCAGCGCAGCCTGGACCTGGAGCAAGGCCCGTTGTTGCGTGCCTTGCTGGTCACCGACGGGCAGGGCGCGCAACGCCTGCTGCTGGCGATCCACCACCTGGTGGTCGATGGCGTGTCCTGGCGCGTGCTGCTCGAAGACCTGCAGGCGCTGTACCGCGGCCAGCCGCTGGCGGCCAAGACCCACGCCATGGCCGACTGGGCCGCGCGCCTGGCCAGCTACGCCGGCAGCGACTCGCTGCGGGACGAACTGGGCTGGTGGCAAGGCCAGCTTGGCGGCGTGCGCCATGAACTGCCGTGCGATCACCCGCAAGGCGGCAACCTGCACCGGCATGCCCATACGTTGGCCATCGGCCTGGACGTGGAACAGACCCGGCAATTGCTGCAACAGGCCCCGGCGGCCTACCACACCCAGGTCAACGACCTGCTGCTGACGGCCCTGGCCCGCACGCTGTGCCGCTGGAGCGGCGACCAAGAGGTGTTGGTGCAGCTCGAAGGCCACGGCCGCGACGGCCTGTTCGAAGACATGGACCTGACCCGCAGCGTCGGCTGGTTCACCAACGCCTACCCGCTGCGCCTGGACCCCCAGGCCGGTGACGGCGACGCCGCCCGCGCCAGCTCGATCAAGCGCATCAAGGAGCAACTGCGCCAGGTGCCGCACAAGGGCCAGGGCTATGGCGTGCTGCGCTACCTGGCCGAGCCGGCCAGCCGTGAGCAGATGGCGGCGCTGCCGCAGGCGCGGATCACCTTCAACTACCTGGGCCAGTTCGACCAACAGTTCGATGCCGCGGCGCTGTTCCAGCCGCTGGATGCCCCGGCAGGCCTGGCCCACGACCTGGATGCGGCGCTGCCCAACTGGCTCAGCGTCGACGGCCAGGTGTACGGCGGTGCCTTGCAGCTGCGCTGGACCTACAGCCGCGAACGCTACGATGAACAGACCATCGCCCAGCTGGCCGAAGCCTATCGCCAGGAGCTGCTGGCGCTGGTGGCCCACTGCCTGGCCGATGGCAACGGCAGCTTCACGCCCTCGGACTTCCCGCTGGCGCACCTGGCCCAGGAGCAGATCGACGCGCTGCCGATCCCGGACGCCGAGATCGAGGACGTCTACCCGCTGACGCCCATGCAGGAGGGCATGCTGCTGCACACTCTGCTGGAGCCGGGCACCGGCATCTACTACATGCAGGACCGCTACCGCATTAACAGCGCCCTCGACCCGCAGCGCTTCGCCCAGGCCTGGCAGGCCGTGGTGGCGCGGCACGAGGCGCTGCGTGCGTCGTTCAGCTGGAATGCCGGCGAAGCGATGCTGCAGATCATCCACAAGCCGGGCAAGACGCCGGTCGACTACCAGGACTGGCGCGGCCTCGACGAGGCCGCCCAGGAGCAGCGCCTGCAAGCGCTGCACAAAAAAGAGCGCGAGGCCGGCTTCGAGCTGCTGCGCGAGGCGCCGTTCCACCTGCGCCTGGTGCGTGTGGATGATGAGCGCTACTGGTTCATGATGAGCAACCACCACATCCTCATCGATGCCTGGTGCCGCTCGTTGCTGATGAACGACTTCTTCGAGCTCTACCAGGCCCTCGGCGAAGGCCGCCAGGCGCAGTTGCCGGTGCCGCCGCGCTACCGCGACTACATCGGCTGGCTGCAGCGCCAGGACCTGGACGAAGCCCGGGGCTGGTGGCAGGCCAACCTGGCCGGCTTCGAGCGCGCCACCGCCATCCCCAGCGACCGCCCACTGCGCCATGACCATGCCGGTGACGGCATGCGGGTCGGCGACTGCTACACCCGCCTGCAGGTGAGTGACGGCGTGCGCCTGCGCGAACTGGCCCAGGCCCACCAGCTGACCATCAACACCTTCGCCCAGGCGGCCTGGGCACTGGTGCTGGCGCGCTACAGCGGCGAGCGCGACGTGGCCTTCGGCGTGACCGTGGCCGGGCGCCCGGTGAGCCTGCCGCAGATGCAGCGCACGGTCGGCCTGTTCATCAACAGCGTCGCCCTGCGCGTGCAGCTCCCCGAGCCTGGCCAGCGCCGCAGCGTGCGCCAGTGGCTGCAGGGCCTGCTGGCGCGCAACATGGAACTGCGCGAGTACGAGTACCTGCCGCTGGTGGCGATCCAGGAATGCAGCGAGCTGCCCAAGGGCCAGCCGCTGTTCAACAGCCTGTTCGTGTTCGAGAACGCGCCGGTGGAAAGCGCGGTGCTCGACCATGCCCAGCACCTGAACGCCAGCTCCGACTCGGGCCGCACCCACACCAACTTCCCGCTGACGGCGGTGTGCTACCCAGGCGATGACCTGGGCCTGCACCTGTCGTTCGACCAGCGCTACTTCGACTACCCGACCGTCGAACGCCTGCTGGCCGAGTTCAAGCGCCTGTTGCTGGCGCTGGTGCAAGGCTTCGAGGGCGATGTGAACGAACTGCCGCTGCTCGGCGAGGCGGAACAGCGCTGGCTGCTCGACGACTGCAACCGCACCGAGCGCACCTATGCCCTGGAGCAGAGCTATGTGGCGCTGTTCGAGGCGCAGGTGGCCGCGCACCCCGAGCGCACCGTGGCCCGTTGCCTGGAGGCGGCATACGACTATGCCGGGCTGAACCTTGCGGCCAACCGCCTGGGCCATGCCCTGGTCGCTGCCGGCGTGGCCATCGACCAGCCGGTGGCCTTGCTGGCCGAGCGTGGCTTGCCACTGCTGGGCATGATCGTCGGCAGCTTCAAGGCCGGTGCCGGCTACCTGCCGCTGGACCCGGGCCTGCCGCCGGCGCGCCTGCAGCGCATCGTCGAGCTCAGCCGCACCCCGGTGCTGGTGTGCAGCGCGGCTTGCGCCGAGCAGGGGCGCCAGTTGCTGGATGAGCTGGGCGATGAGGCACGGCCGCAGCTGCTGGTGTGGGAAGAGATCCAGGCCAGTGCGGTTGCCAGCCACAACCCCGGCATCCACAGCGGGCCGGACAACCTGGCCTACGTGATCTACACCTCCGGCTCCACCGGCCTGCCCAAAGGCGTGATGGTCGAGCAGCGCGGCATGCTCAACAACCAGCTGAGCAAGGTGCCGTACCTGGCCCTGAGCGAACGCGACGTGATCGCCCAGACCGCCTCGCAGAGCTTCGACATCTCGGTATGGCAGTTCCTGGCCGCGCCGCTGTTCGGCGCCAGGCTCGAGATCGTGCCCAACGCCATCGCCCATGACCCACAGGGCCTGCTGGCGCATGTGCAGGCCACCGGCATCACCGTGCTGGAGAGCGTGCCGTCGCTGATCCAGGGCATGCTGGCCAACGACCACCAGGCGCTCGATGGCCTGCGCTGGATGCTGCCCACGGGTGAGGCCATGCCGCCTGAGCTGGCCGCGCAATGGCTGCAGCGTTACCCGGGCATTGGCCTGGTGAATGCCTACGGCCCGGCGGAGTGCTCGGACGACGTGGCGTTCTTTTGCGTCGACCATGACTCGACGCAGGGCAGCTACCTGCCGATCGGCACGCCGACCGACAACAACCGCCTGTACCTGTATGGCGAGGACCAGGCCCTGGTGCCGCTGGGCGCCGTGGGCGAGTTGTGCGTCGCCGGTACCGGCGTTGGCCGTGGCTACGTGGGCGACCCGGTGCGCACTGCATTGGCGTTCATCCCGCACCCGCATGGCGGTGCGGGCGAGCGCCTGTACCGCACCGGCGACCTGGCCCGGCGGCGCCCGGACGGCGTGCTGGAGTACGTCGGGCGCATCGACCACCAGGTGAAGATCCGCGGCTACCGCATCGAACTGGGCGAGATCGAGGCCCGCCTGCACGAGCAGCCCGAGCTGCGCGATGCGGCGGTGGGTGTGCAGGAAGGCGTCAATGGCAAGCACCTGGTCGGCTACCTGGTGGCCCACCAGGGCGTCAGCGCCGATGCCGTGCTGCTCGAACAGCTCAAGCAGCGCCTGCGCGCGCAGCTGCCGGAATACATGGTGCCGCTGCACTGGGGCTGGTTCGACCGTTTGCCGCACAACGCCAACGGCAAGCTCGACCGCAAGGCCCTGCCGGCCATCGACATTGGCGGCCAGCACAGCCAGGCCTACCTGGCGCCGCGCGATGAGCTGGAACAAGTGCTCGCGGGCATCTGGGCCGATGTGCTCAAGGCCGAGCGGGTAGGGGTGCATGACAACTTCTTCGAGCTGGGCGGGCATTCGTTGCTGGCCACGCAGATTGCATCGCGGGTGCAGAAGCAGCTGCAGCTCAATGTGCCGCTGCGGGCGATGTTCGAGTGCAGCACGGTGGAAGAGCTGGCGGCGTATGTGCGCGGGTTGCAGGACAGTGCGCTGGATGAGGACAAGGTGGATCGGTTGAGCGATCTGATGGCCGAGTTGGAGGGGCTTTAAGGAAATAGGCAAAAGCAATCGCCGGCAAGCCGGCTCCCACAGGATCTTGCACTGCCCCCAAGGGTTGGGTTGGTATCCAACTTCTTGGGAGCAGCCCAATACCTGTGGGAGCCGGCTTGCCGGCGATAGGGCCGGTGAAGCCAGTCAGAAACTCAACGCTTGCCGAGAATCTGCCCCAGCAGCTCCGGCCGCGGTGCCCCCTGCTGGCTCTGCAGGTTGCCCTGCTCATCCTGATAGAAAATCGCCGGTGTCGCCTGCAACCCCATCTCGTCCATCAACGCCATGTTGGCTTCAAGCTGCTTCTGCACCGCCTCCGGCACCTGCTCCAGCGCCTTCAAGGCGCTCGCCTTGCCGGCCTTCTCATGCTGCTCCAGCGCCTTGGCCGGGTCCTTCGCCGCCAGCAAGGCCGCCGACTTGCCCGGGCTGTCCTCGCGAATGATGCCGACCATGATGTGCCGCAGCTGCACCTTGCCCGACTCCACCCACGGCCGGGCCTGTTGCCAGAACATGTTGCAGTACGGGCAGTTCGGGTCGCTGAACAGGTACACCTTGCGCGGTGCATCGGCCTTGCCGTCGGCAATCCAGTGGGTCTTTTCCAGCTTGGCCCAGATGGCCTTGGACATCGGCCCGTACACCAGCTTCTCCAGCGGCTCGGCAGTCATGTCCTTGCCCTGCTCGTCGAACAGGCTGCCGACCAGCACGTGCTTGCCATCGGGCGTCAGGTACAGGGCGATGCCGTTGTTCTGGTACTCGGCGGCGTAGCCGCGCAGGCCGTCGGGGGCATCGAAGCTGCCCTTGATCACGGCGCCCTTGGCTTGCAGTTGCTGGATCGCCTTCGGCAGCTCCTCGGCCTGTACCAGCGGGGCGGCCAGCAGGGCCAGGGAGAGGGGCAGCAGTGCAGTCAATCGCATGTCAGTTTCCTTGTGCGGCAGGGGCGGGCGCGGCGGCCCGCTGGAAAGGTTCCAGGGCATGGCGCAGGCTGGCCCGCGACAGCTCGCCGAGGTGGCTGCCGATCAGGCGGCCGTCGGCGTCGTAGAACAAGGTGGTGGGCAGGGCCATCGAGCCGACCCGCTGGGCCAGCACGCCGGTGCCGTCGAACAGCACATGGGTCAGGCTCAGGCCGGTGGTGGCGAGGAAGGTGCTGACGTTTTCCGGCGTCTCGCCCTGGTTGACGAACAGGAACGTCACATGGGGGTATTCACCCTGGGCCTGCTGCAGCACCGGCATCTCGCGCCGGCACGGCGGGCACCAGGTGGCCCAGATATTGATCACCAACGGCTTGCCGCGGTAGCTGTGCAAGGCCACCGACTGGCCATTGGCATTGCGCAGGCTCAGCTCGGGCAGTTGGGTGCCCTTGCTGTACAGGTGGCTGCCCAGGCTGGTCAGGCCCCAGAACAGCGCGCCGCTGAACAGGGCCCAGGCCAGTGGCCGGCGCAGCCCAGGGTGGCGCCAGCCTTGCCAGAGGGTGGCGAGCACCAGGCCGAGCAGGCCGGACCAGAGCAAGAAGCCGCCATCGCGGATATCGATGACCTGCAGCAGGTCATCCTGGTACATCGGCCAGTAAGCCAGCACGAAGCCCAGGCGGGCGCTGAGCAGGCCGATCAGGAACAGGTTGAACAGCGCCGACTCCGGGCTTTCGCCGCCGCGCCGCGCGGCCCACCAGCCGACCAGGCAGGCCACGCCCAGGGCGGCAAGCATCAGCAGGTGGTTGAGGGCCATGGTCAATGGCCCCAATGTGACGGTCAGCATCAACCTTGGCTCCTGGTCTGGGTCCAGTGTTGCAGGAAGCCGGCGGCGTCCACCTCACCGGTGATGCGCCGGGCGCGGCGTTCTTCGCCTTCCGGGCCGAGCCAGAGGATGCTGGGCGGGCCCGGTACCTGGTAGCGTTGCAGCAGCTCGCGGCTGGCCGGCGCGTCGGCGGTCACGTCCAGGCGCAGCAGGTGCACGCCGGCCAGGCTGGCCTGCACGTCGCTGCGGCTGAACACCTGTTTTTCCATGACCTTGCACGACACGCACCAGTCGGCATAGTAGTCCAGCATCACCCACTGGCCACGGGCCTTGGCCGCATCCAGCTCGCGCTGCAGGGCTTGCGGGCTGCTGACCGTGACGAAGGCATCTTCGCCGTGCTGCGCGGCAACCGGGGCGCCGCCACCGGTGAACGGGCGCAGCGGCTGCCACAGGTCATCGCCACCGGCCGCCGCGCCAACCAGCAGCAGGCCACCCCACAGCGCACCCAGCAACGGCACCGCGCGCAGTGCGGGCAAGCGCTGCAGCGCAGGCCACGCCGCCCAGCCCAGGGCAATCAGCCAGGCGCCGCTCAAGGCCAGCAGCAGCGGGGCACCGAGCAGGCCGCGCACGGTGTACAGGGCCATGGCCAGGAACACGAAGCCGAACACGCCTTTTACCCGGTTCATCCACGCACCCGGGCGCGGCAGGTAGCGGTTGCCCAGGGTCACCAGCAACAGCAGCGGCACGCCCATGCCCAGGCCCAGGGTGAACAGCACCAGCGCGCCCTGCAGCACATCACCGCTTTGGGCGATGTACAGCAGCGCACCGGCCAGCGGCGCGGTCATGCACGGGCCCATCAGCAGGCCCGACAGCGCACCGAGCAGTGCCGCGCCCACCAGGCTGCCGCCCTGGGTGCCTTGCCCGGCGCGGTCCAGGCGGTCGCGCAGGGCCGCAGGCAGTTGCAGCTCGAAGGCGCCGAACATCGGCAGCGCCAGCAGCACGAACAGCGCCGCCAGGCTGCCCAGCAACCACGGCTGTTGCAGCCAGGCCTGCAGGCTCGCGCCAAGCAGTGCGGCCACCACGCCGAGCGCTGCGTACACCAGCGCCATGCTCAATACATAGACGCCCGCCAGCACCCAGCCGCGCCGGGCGCTGGCGCCATTGCCCAGTACGATGCCGGCCAGAATCGGCAGCATCGGCAGCGAGCAGGGGGTGAAGGCCAGCAGCAGGCCGAGGCCGAAGAAGGCCAGCAGGCTCCAGCCCAGGCTGGCGCTTTGCAGGCCGCTGGCCAGGGCCTGGTCGCTGGCCTGGTCGGCGGCGGGCGCGGCGCTGCCACCCAGGTCGATCACCGTGGTCTGTGGCGGGTAGCACAAGCCTGCGTCAGCGCAGCCTTGCCAGCCCAGGCGCAATTGGCCCTGGGCATTGGCAGGCAGCAGCAGTTCGAGCTGGTCGCGGTACACCGCGCTGTCGCCGAAGAATTCGTCGTGGTGGTTAAGCGCGGCCGGCAGCTGCGGGTGCTGCTCGGCGGGCAGGCCGTCGAACTTCAGGCGCTTCTGGTACAGGTAATAGCCCTGCTTGATCTGGAAGAACAGGCGCATCTGCCCGTCGGCCTGGCGGTCGTGGGTCAGCACGAAGGCCTGGTTTACCGGTAGGAAGTCGGGTTTGACGTCGAAAGGGTTGGCGTGCAGTGGGCCGGCCAGCAGCAATGTCAGGAAGAGCAGGAAAACGCGCATGTCTTCGCCTTGGCAGTACGTGAAGTGGGGCCATGCTGGCGTGGGTCGATTAACCCAAGGTTAACCCACGGCCTACAGAGGCTTCCGGCAATTCGGACACACCGCGACATACTGTCCGCTTGACTTTGCCTCCAAGTGATTTTCCTGATATAAATCTGACTTTGCAGTCAGCTTCCAGGCTTTCCCCCCTCCCAGTTTTCCAGCACCTAGAATCAAAAGATGGGCAGACCCTCGTTTCTGCCCAGAGGATCAAGCATGTCCAACCGTGATATTTCCCGGCGCTCCTTCCTGCAAGGTGGGTTGATCGCCGGCGTCGGCGTGACCCTGGCACCCCTGGGCAGCCAGGCGTTCGCCGCCCTGATGGAAGACCGCGTCACCACCTCGCCACAAAAGTGGATGAACCACGATGGCAAGGCGCGCTTCCGTAACGACGCCCTGTCCAAGGTGTGCGGCAACAAGGTCTTCGCCCGCGACATCCGCTCCAAGGACATGCCTGGCTGGCCCGCCCAGCAAGGCCACGCGATGTTGCTGAAGATCACCAAGGCCGACCGCGTCTACGCAGGCTACGACCTCGACTGGCTGGGCGCCGACCTGCAGCCGGACCGCATCGTCACCGCCGCCGACCTGCAAAAGGACGGCATCGCCTGGCCCGAGGCCCACTCGCCCGACCCGCTGCTGCCGCCCGGCAAGGTGCCGATGTTCATCGGCCACCCGGTGGCGATCCTGATCTGGCACGACTTCGAGCGCTACCGCCAGGCCAAGCGCAAGCTGCAGTTCAACGACAAGGCGATCCGCTATGGCGCCCAGGCGCCGCTGTACCAGGGCGACCCCTACGGCAGCTTCCGCTTCGTGCGCGTGGGCGGCGCCACGCCGTTCGAGGACGACGAGTTCTCCAGCCTGAAGAATTCCATGCTGTTCCCGACCATCCTCAACCGCAAACCGCTGTGGTCCAAACAGCCCAACCAGCACGGCGACCTGACCGAGCAGGGCCTGTTCTACGCCAAGCGCATGGGCGAGCAGTTGGACAACCCGCCGCAGGACTGGCTGGTGTTCGACGAACGCTACAAGACCCCGTCGATCGAGCCGGCGGCGCTCGAACCGGACAACGGCAACGGCTGGTACGACCCGGCCAGCGGCACGCTGCACTTCGTGGTCGCCACCCAGTGCCCGTTCGAAGTGGCGCAGGAATGCGTGCACATGATCAAGCCGTCGCGCTTCGCCCTGCAGCACCTGAACATGCACCCGGGCTATACCGTGGGCTACGGCTCCAAGGACAACAACATCTTCGTGTTCTACGCCGCGGTCGCCGCGCTGTATGGTGCCGGTGTGCCGATCCGCCTGGCCAACGACCGCTACGAGCAGTTCCAGAGCGGCATCAAGCGCCACGCCTTCGACATCCGCTACCAGCTGGCCGTGGACAAGAAGGACAACAGCTTCAAGATCTTCCGCGCCGACATGAGCTGTGACGGCGGTGGCCGCATCAACTACAGCCCGTCTGTGGCGGCGGTGGGCGCCACGGCGGCCCAGTCGATCTACTACATGCCGCAGAACGACCTGTCGGTGACCGCCTACTACTCGCGGGGCGTCGAGGCCGGCTCCATGCGCGGCTACGGCACCCTGCAGACCATGGCCGCCACCGAGATGATGGTCGACGAGATCGCCGGCCGCCTGGGCGTCGATGCCATCGAGCTGCGCCGCGCCAACGCGCTGAAGTCGGGCATGAAGAACACCCAGGGCGCAGTCCCGGCCGGTGCCCTGCGCCTGCACGAGATCCTCGACAAGGCCGCCGCCCACGAGTGGTGGCGCAACCGCGATGCGCGTAAGCAGGCGATGGACGCCAAGGACCCGGACCACTGGTACGGCGTAGGCTTTGCCATCTGCCAGAAAGACTTTGGCACCGGTTCCGAAGCGCCGATGGCCAGCATCGAGTTCAGCGCCGATGGCCGCATCAGCCTGCGCCACATCGGCACTGAGCTGGGCACTGGCATGTCCACCTCGCAAGCCCTGGTGGTCAGCGACTTCCTTGGCCGCTCGGCCGATGAGGTGACTACTGCCGTCACCGAATGGCCGGAGCTGCAGCTGAGCACCAGCGGCAACCCCTACCTGATCAGCCAGGCCGAGCAGGACGCCGCGCTGCGCAACCCGCGCTGGGTCGGCAAGCTGGCCTCGCCTTCGTCGGCGACCAACTCGGCCTTCTACTTCAGCCACGCCACCCGCGAAGCTGCGCGCGCGCTGTTCAACCACGGCCTGTGGCCTGCCGCCATGGCGCTGTGGAGCAAAGGCCCGTTCGGCGGCCAGGCCAACCCGCTGGTGGTGCGCCGCGAGAACGCGGTGTGGGTCAACGGCGCGCTGACCGGCAACGGCCTGGCGCCGATCCCGTTCGCCGAACTGGCGAAAAAGGCCCACGAAATGGGCCTGGTGACCGGCGTCAGCGTGCACGGCTTCAACCGCTGGAGCTGGGCCGAGGCCGACTTCGTCATCGACGGCGTGCGCGAGCGCTTCCCGCTCGATGCCATGGCGGTGAAATACGGTGACGGCGCGGTCAATGCCAAGAAAGCGCAGATGACCAGCAATGGCTACCACCTGCTCGACCGGCAGAACCCTGGCTACCCGGCCACCCAGCTGAACAACGCCATGGTCACCTACTACAGCCCGGTGGCGACCATCGTCGAAGTGAAAGTGAACAAAGGCACCCGCGAAGTGCAGGTGCTCAACCACCACAGCTGGGTCGAATGCGGCCGCGTGCTGGTGCCCGAACTGGTCAAGGGCCAGCTCGAAGGCGGTATCGCCATGGGCATCGGCCATGCCCTGACCGAAGAAATGCCCCTGTACGAAGGTGGCCCAGGGGAGGGTGACTGGAACTTCAACCGGTATCGCCTACCGCATGCCAAAGACGTCGCGGTGTGGCAGCAGACGTCCGAAATCCTGCCGCCGCTGTCGCCCACCGACCCCTCCAAAGGCATCGCCGAGGTGGTGATGATCCCGGTGGTCGGTGCCATCGGCAACGCCGTGGCCCATGCCATTGGCAAACGTGTACGCGATCTTCCGATTACTCCAGCCCGTATCAAGGAGGCCCTCAATGGCTAACCGTTCGCTTCAACTGACCCTCAACGGTCAACCGGTCGGCCCGGTCGAGGTCCCCGATGACCTGGCGATGATCGACTACCTGCACGAGCACCAGAACCTCACCGGTTCGCGCCTGGGCTGCGGCCAGGGCATCTGCCATGCCTGCGTGGTGATCGTCGACAACCCCGACGGCACCAGCGAGGAAGTGCGCACCTGCATCACCGGCGCCCACTACTTCGCCGGCAAGAAAGTGCGCACCATCGAAGGCCACGCCAAGCAGGACGAGGCCGGCAATGTGACGCTGAACCCGATCCAGCAGAAGTTCGTCGACCTGTTCGCCTTCCAGTGCAGCTACTGCGCACCGGGCTTCGTCAACGCCGCCACCGTGCTGGTGGAAAAGGCCCAGCGCCAGCCCCTGAAAAAGAGCGAAGTGGAGGACAGCATCGAGGCCAGCCTTGGCCACCACATCTGCCGCTGCACCGGTTACGTGCGTTATTACGACGCCACGCGGACCGTGCTCAATGATCTTGGCCTGGTCAAGGAGGGTTGAGCATGGGTTTCGTACGTTCCGGCCTGGCGCTGGCGCTCGGCCTTGCCGTTTCGCTGGCTGCACAGGCGTCCGATGACGCGCAGGTCAAGCGCGGTGAATACCTGGCCCGCGCCGCCGACTGCATGGCCTGCCACACCGCCGAGGGTGGCGCGCCATTTGCCGGCGGCCTGCCGATCCATTCGCCGTTCGGCACCATCTACGGCAGCAACATCACCCCGGACAAGCAGTACGGTATCGGCAACTACAGCGCCGACGAGTTCTTCGCCGCCGTGACCGAAGGCAAGCGCAAGGACGGCGCCAACCTCTACCCGGCCATGCCGTACACCTCGTACCACCTGATCAGCCGGGAAGATTCCGACGCCATCCTGGCGTACCTGATGACCCAGCCGCCGATCAACCGCCCGGCACCGGAAACCAAGTTGAGCTTCCCGTTCAACGTGCGCATGGGGCTGTCCGGCTGGAACATGCTCTACGGCAAGAGCGTGCAACTGCAGCCGACCGAGGGTAAAAGCCCGGCCTGGCAGCGTGGCCAATACATGGTCGAAGTGATGGGCCACTGCGGCGAGTGCCACACCCCGCGCAACCCGATCGGCGCGCTGCAGCAGGACAAGCGCCTGACCGGCGGCCTGCTCAATGGCTACCTGGCGCCTAGCCTGCTGGCCCAGGACCTGGCCGAGCGCGGCTGGACCCAACCGGACCTGACCACCTTCCTCAAGCACGGCATCAGTGCCCAGGGCAGCATGTTCAACGAGATGTTCC
The DNA here is from genome assembly GCF_021602585.1 of Pseudomonas faucium. GTDB lineage: Bacteria > Pseudomonadota > Gammaproteobacteria > Pseudomonadales > Pseudomonadaceae > Aquipseudomonas > Aquipseudomonas faucium. The sequence goes on along the minus strand of NZ_BQIP01000004.1, from coordinate 98,179 downwards.
CGGTGGTGCACCACAGCACCCAGCACCTGGAAGACGCCGACCTGGCCGCCATGGCCACCTACCTGCTGGGCGAACAGCCGCCGGCGGCCAAGGTCATCAAGGAAGTGCCACTGGAGCAGCTGACCGACAGCGCCAAGCGCGGCCGCCAGCAGTACCTCAACGTCTGCGCCGGCTGCCATGGCGTCGACGGCGAAGGCAAGCCGCACATCGCCGTGGCCATGCAGGGCAACACGGTGCTGCGCCAGGGCGACTCGCGCAACCTGGTCAAGGCTATCCTTGACGGCATCCGTGAGCAGCAGTTCACTGGCTTCGAGCGCATGCAGCCGATGCCAGGCTTTGCCGACAAGCTCAACGACCAGCAGGTGACGGACATGGTCAACTACCTGCGCCAGGCCTGGGGTGGACTGCCCGGTGACCTGAGCGTGCAGCAGCTCGCCGAGCTGAAGGCGGAGTAAAGGTGCAGCATCTCGATCTGCAAGTCATACGCCAGGCGTTGCAGTGGTCCTGCAACGGCCAGCGGGTATGGTTGTGCACGGTGCTCGCCACCTACGGCTCGGCGCCCCGTGCGCCGGGCTCGTTGCTGGCGGTGAACGACAGCGGGCAGTGGGTGGGCTCGCTGTCGGGCGGCTGCGTGGAGGATGACTTCCTCGAGCGCGTGGCCCTGGGCGAGTTTCCCGAGCCGGTGGCCGTGGTGCGCTATGGCGACGCCAGCGACCGGCGCTCGAACATTCGCCTGCCGTGCGGCGGGGTGCTCGAGGTGCTGGTGGAAAACCTGGCGGCCGACTGCGAGGTGCAGGCGCATTTGCGTGCGCTGCAAAGCGCCTTGCAGGGCCAGCGTCGGCTGCTGCGCGAGGTGAGCTTGCCGCAGGGCACTCGCCGGCTCAGCGATGATGCAGCCCAGGGGCCGCGGGTGGTGCGTGAGGCCAGCCGGGTGTACGTGCGGGTCGGTGCTGCCCAGCGGCTGCTGCTGGCGGGGTATTCCAGCGTCGCCCATTACTGCGCCGAATTCGGCAAGGGCATGGGGTTCGAGGTGATCCTCTGCGACCCCCGCGAGGAGGTGCTCGAAGGCGTGGTGCTGGACGGCATCGAAGTGCGCCGTGAACTGCCCTCGGAATTCATCGCCAACGGTGGCTGCCATGCCGACACGGCGGTGGTGGCGTTGACCCATGACCCGAAGATCGACGACCTGGCCATGCTCGAGGCCGTGCGCACCGAAGCCTTCTACATCGGTGTGATGGGCTCGCGCGCCACCTCCGACAAGCGTCGCGAACGCCTGCACCGGATCGGCGGCCTGGGCGCCGACGAGCTGGCTCGCATCCATGCCCCCATCGGCTTGAACCTGGGCAGCAAGACACCGGCGGAGATCGCCCTGGCGGTGCTTGCCGATATCCTGCGCCAGCGCAACGGCATCGAGCGGGCATCGCTGTGAGTGTGGTGGCGCTGGTGCTGGCGGCCGGCAGCAGCGTGCGCTTTGGTGGCGACAAGCGCCGGGCCACGCTGGATGACGGGCGCAGCTTGCTGGTGCATAGCGTCGAGCGCGCCTGCGCGGTGTTCGGCGATGTGCGCGTGGTGCTGCGTGCCGGGGAGCGCGGCGAGGACCTTGGCCTGCCGGGTGACTGCCGGATCATCGCCAGCCCGGATGCCGGGTTGGGGATGGGGCATAGCCTGGCGGCTGGGGCTGCTTCGCTGATCGACAGCGATGCGCAGGCGGTGGCCATTCTGTTGGGCGACATGCCTTGGATTGCGCCCGCGTCCCTTCGCCGGCTGGCCGAAGCCGCCACGGCCTCGGCCATCGTGCTGCCGCGCCATGCCGGTCAGCAAGGGCACCCGGTGCTGTTCGGGCGCGAGTTTTGGCCGGCGCTGGCGCAGCTTGCCGGTGACGAGGGCGCGCGTTCGCTGCTGCGGGCGCACCCATCCCATTGCGTGGTGGTGACGCTGGAAGATGCCGGCGTGCTGCGCGATGTCGATACGCCCCAGGCGCTGCGCTGAACCAAGCGCGGAAAAAGGTTCATAATCTCCCGTTAATCACCCCATGGTGAACTGCCAGCCACCTCATTCCGGGAGCTCTTGACCATGCACGTTCTGCTCTGCGAGGACGACGACCTGATCGCCAGCGGCATCTGCGCCGGCCTCACCGCCCAGGGCCTGACCGTCGACCGCGTGGCCAACGCCGCCGCTGCCCGGGCCATGCTCCAGGCCGCGCAGTTCGATGTGATGATCCTCGACCTCGGCCTGCCCGACGAAGACGGCCTCAAGCTGCTGCGCCGCCTGCGCCAGCAAGGCATCGACCTGCCGGTGCTGGTGCTCACCGCCCGCGATGCGGTCACCGACCGGGTCGACGGCCTGCAGGCCGGCGCCGACGACTACCTGCTCAAACCCTTCGACCTGCGCGAGCTGGCTGCGCGCCTGCACACCTTGCTGCGGCGGGTTGCCGGGCGGGCGGTCAACGTGATCGAGCATGGCCCGCTGCGCTACGACCCGAGCAGCTGCGAAGCCACCCTGGCCGGCCAATCCGTGGACTTGTCGCGGCGCGAGCAGGCCTTGCTCCAGGCGCTGCTGCAAAACCCTGGCCGGGTGCTGTCCAGCGAGCAGCTCAAGGACTGCGTGTACGGCTTCAGCGACGAAGTCGAGAGCAACGCCCTGAACGTTCACATCCACCACCTGCGCCGCAAGCTCGGCAACAGCATCGTCGAGACCGTGCGCGGCCTGGGCTACCGCCTGGGGCCGGCGCAGGCGCCGGGAGGCGCGGCATCATGAGCCTGCGGGTACGCCTGAGCCTGATCCTGGGCAGCGCCTTCATCATCATCTGGGTGCTGGCCGCCGCGTGGATGCTGCGCGACCTGCGCCAGCAGATGATGTTCTCCCTCGACCAGCGCCTGGTGGCGTCGGCGCGGATGGTCGCCGGGCTGATCGACCAGCTGCCCAAGCCGCTGACCGCCAAGGGCGAGGAGGCGCACTTTTCCGCCGACCAGTTCACCGTGCCCGACGGCATGGCCTGCCAGGTGAGCTCGCTGCGCGGCGAGATCCTGGCCAGCAACCACAAGCACGACGGCACGATGGATGACCAGCAGAGCGGCTTTCGCGACCAGACCATCGACGGCGCGCTGTGGCGCACCTTCACCTACAACCACGGCGACGTGCGCATCACCACCGCCGACCGCCACATGGAGCGCGAGGCGCTCAACCAGTCCATCCTGCTGGCCGCCTCGGCGCCCGTGCTGATGGCTTTGCTGGGCAGCCTGGGGCTGGTGTGGATCGGCCTGGGCAAAGGCCTGGAGCCGCTCAACCGCATGCGCGACGCGCTGCGACGGCGGCGCGCCGACAGCGTCGAGCCGCTGCAGGTGTCCGGCCTGCCCAGCGAACTGCAGCCCTTGCTCGACACCCAGAACCAGCTGTTCCTGCGCATCGCCCAGACCCTGGAGCGCGAGCGCCGGCTGACCGACGACGCCGCCCACGAACTGCGCAGCCCGCTGACCGCAATCAAGACCCACCTGCAAGTGGCCCGCATGACCGACGGCGCCGTGCGCGAGCAGGCGCTGGAACATGCCGAGCAGGGCGCCGACCGCATGCACCGCACGCTGGAGCAGCTGCTGATGCTGGCGCGGGTGGAGGGCAGCCTGTCGTTCGAGGATGGCGTGCAGTGCAGCGCCGAGCAGGTGGCGCGGCAGGCGGTGCAGGATGCCGGGGGTGGCGACAACCGGCGCATCGTCCTTCGCTTGCCTGAAGAGGCCGCGCAAATCTACCTGGGCATGCCGGCGCCGCTGGCGGTGGCGGCCTTGCGCAACCTGCTGGACAACGCCTTGCGTCATGGTGGTGACAGCGAAGTGGAGCTGCAGGTACAGATGGACGCCGGGCAGGTGGGCTTCATCGTGCGCGACCATGGGCCGGGGATTGCCGAAGGCGACCTGCAGCACCTGACCGAGCGCTTCTGGCGCCATGGGCAGAGTGGCGGCTGCGGGTTGGGCTTGGCGATCGTGCAGGCGATCGTGCAGCGCTGTGCGGGCAGCCTGAAGTTCGACAGCCGCAGCGATGGCTTGCGGGTGATGTTGCAGGTGCCGGCGCGGTCTGGGCACTGATTTCTACAGGCTGTGCCGGCCTCTTCGCGGGGCAAGCCCGCTCCCACAGGCTCACCCTATTCTCAAGGGCAGTGGCGACCCCTGTGGGAGCGGGCTTGCCCCGCGAAGAGGCCGGCACAGCTCCAAAAAATCCCACGAAAACCGCTAAATCCTCCCCCCAGCCAAGCGTCTCCCAAGCGACAACCACCCGCACATTCGCTTGCTTGCGAGGATTCACCCATGCCGATCGCTTCCAGCCTTGCCCAGGCCCTGCCGGCCAGCGCGCCGCAACCGCTGTACGAGTTCACCGACTCGCCCCTGCTGCAACGCCAGCAGCAACAGGAATCCAACGCCCGCAGCTACCCCCGGCGCATCCCCCTGGCGCTCAAGCGCGCCCGTGGCATCCACGTCGAGGACGTCGAGGGCCGCCAGTTCATCGACTGCCTGGCCGGCGCCGGCACCCTGGCCCTGGGCCACAACCACCCGGTGGTGATCGAGGCGATCCAGCGCGTGCTGGCCGAGGAAGTACCGCTGCACACCCTGGACCTGACCACGCCGGTCAAGGACCGCTTCGTCCAGGACCTGTTCGGCGTGCTGCCCGAAGCGCTGCGCCGCGAGGCCAAGGTGCAGTTCTGCGGCCCGACCGGCACCGATGCCGTGGAAGCGGCGCTCAAGCTGGTGCGCAGCGCCACCGGGCGCAGCACCGTGCTGGCCTTCCAGGGCGCCTATCACGGCATGAGCCAAGGCGCGCTGAGCCTGATGGGCAGCCACGGCCCCAAGCAGCCGCTGGGCGCGCTGCTGGCCAATGGCGTGCAGTTCATGCCGTACCCCTACGACTACCGTTGCCCGTTCGGCCTGGGTGGCGAGGCCGGGGTCAAGGCCAACCTGCATTACCTGGAAAACCTGCTGCTCGACCCGGAAAGCGGGGTGCCGCTGCCGGCGGCGGTCATCCTCGAAGTGGTGCAAGGGGAGGGCGGCGTGATCCCTGCTGACATCGCCTGGCTGCAAGGCGTGCGGCGCATCACCGAGCAGGCCGGGGTGGCGCTGATCGTCGACGAGATCCAGAGCGGCTTCGCCCGCACCGGGCGGATGTTCGCCTTCGAGCACGCCGGCATCGTGCCGGATGTGGTGACCCTGTCCAAGGCCATCGGCGGCAGCCTGCCGCTGGCGGTGGTGGTCTACCGCGACTGGCTCGACACCTGGAAGCCAGGCGCCCACGCCGGCACCTTCCGCGGCAACCAGATGGCCATGGCCGCGGGCTCGGCGGTGATCAACTACCTGGTCGAGCACCGCCTGGCCGAACACGCCGAGGCCATGGGGCAGCGCCTGCGCGGGCAGCTGCTGAACCTGCAGCGCCAGTACCCGCAACTCGGCGACATCCGCGGCCGTGGCCTGATGCTGGGGGTCGAGCTGGTCGACCCGAATGGCCCGCGCGATACCCAGGGCCACCCGCCGGCCAACCGCGAGCTGGCGCCGAAAGTGCAGCGCGAGTGCCTCAAGCGCGGCCTGATTCTCGAGCTCGGTGGCCGCCACGGCGCGGTGGTGCGCTTCCTGCCGCCGCTGATCATCAGCGCAGCGCAAGTCGATGAGGTAGCCCAGCGCTTCGCCGAGGCGCTGGCGGCAGCCGTCTGACCCCCCGGGGCCGCGCTGCGGCCCCTCCAACGCCCTCTTGCAGAGGCGGCGCACAGGCCGCCTCTCGCCCCTGCGCGGCCTCCCGCTCGCCCCGATCTCCCCACCTGCCAGCGTTAATTTTTTCCAGCGTGTATCCGTTTCGTAGGGATAGCCGGGCACTGCCCGTGGTACCTCACTCGTACGGAAAGCAAGCCGATGAATCCCGAAAAGTCCCTGCAACTGGCCCGCCGTTTCATTGAATTGCCGCTGGACAAGCGCCGCCTGTTCCTTGAGACCCTGGCCCGCGAGGGCATCGACTTTTCCCAGTTCCCGATCCCTGCCGCGGTGGCGGCCGAGGACCGCCTGGCGCCGTCCTACGCCCAGCAGCGCATGTGGGTGCTGTGGCAGCTCGACCCGCAAGGCGGCGCCTACAACCTGCCGGGCGCAGTGCGGCTCAAGGGCGCGCTGGACGAAGCGGCCCTGCAGCAGGCGTTCGTTTGCCTGCTCGAGCGCCACCAGGCGCTGACCTGCGTGTTCCAGCAGCAGGCCGACGAGCGCCTGCACCAGGTACACCGCCCGGCGGCGCCGCAGATCCAGCGCCTGGACCTGCGCGCACTGAGCGAAGCAGACCGCGAGGCACGGGTGCAAGCCGAGGTCGAAGCCGAGTCGCTCGGCCCGTTCGACCTGGAGCACGGCCCGCTGCTGCGCATCCGCCTGCTGCAACTGGCCGACCAGGAGCACGTGCTGCTGCTCACCCTGCACCACATCGTGTCCGATGGCTGGTCGATGAATGTATTGATCGACGAATTCAGCCGCTGCTACGACGCCTTCGCCGCAGGCGCGCAGCCGCAGTTGCCGGCGTTGCCGATCCAGTACGTCGACTACGCCCTGTGGCAGCGCCGCTGGCTCGAAGCCGGCGAGCTGGAGCGCCAGCTGGCCTACTGGCAGGCCACCCTGGGCGACGAGCAACCGGTGCTGGAACTGCCCCTGGACTACCCGCGCCCGGCCAGCCCCAGCTTCAGCGGCGCACGCCTGGAGCTGGGGCTGGACAGCGACCTGGCCCAGCAACTGCGCAGCTTCGCCGCGCGCCACAACCTGACCTTGTTCATGCTGCTGCTCGGTGCCTTCGGCGTGCTGCTGCAGCGCTACACCGGCCAGTGCGACCTGCGCATCGGCAGCCCGGTGGCCAACCGCAACCGCGCCGAAATCGAAGGGCTGATCGGCCTGTTCGTCAACACCCAGGTGCTGCGCCTGCAGCCCGATCCGCAAGGTGATGCGCTGAGCTATCTGCAGGCCGTGCGGCAGACCGTGCTGGGCGCCCAGGCGCACCAGGACCTGCCGTTCGAGCGCCTGGTCGATGCCTTGAAGGTCGAGCGCAACCTCAGCCACGCGCCGCTGTTCCAGGTGATGTACAACCACCAGCCGCAGGTAGCGGACCTGGCGGCGGTGACCCTGGGCACAGGCCTGGAACTGTCGGCGCTGGAATGGCGCAGCCGCACCACCCAGTTCGACCTCAGCCTGGACACCTACGAGCGCGGCGGTGTGCTGCACGCCGCCTTCACCTACGCGCTCGACCTGTTCGATGCAGCCACCCTCGAGCGCATGGCCGAGCACTGGATCACCTTGCTCCGCGAGCTGGTGGCCGATGCGGCGCGGCCGCTGTGGCAACTGCCCATGCTGGCCCCGGCCAGCCTGCACACCCAGCTGCATGAATGGAATGCCACGGCCGCCAGCTACCCGCTGCACCAGGGCGTGCACCAGCTGTTCGAAGCCCAGGCCCAACACACCCCGCAAGCCCCGGCGCTGCGTTTTGCCGACAGCACCTTGAGCTACGCCGAGCTCGATGCCCGCGCCAACCGCCTGGCCCATTACCTGCGCGGCCAGGGCGTGAGCACCGACACCCTGGTCGGCGTGTCGGCCCAGCGCAGCATCGAAATGGTCGTCGCCCTGCTGGCCATCCTCAAGGCCGGGGGCGCCTATGTGCCGCTGGACCCGGAGTACCCCGAGGAGCGCCTGGCCTACATGATCGAGGACAGCGGCATCCGCCTGCTGCTGACCCAGCAAGCCTTGCTCGCCAGCCTGCCGCTGCCGGCCGGGGTGCAATGCGTGGCGCTCGATACCCTGGCCCTCGACGGCCTGCCCGCCAGCTCGCCGGCCCTGGCTGTGCAAGCGCATCAGCTGGCCTATGTGATCTACACCTCCGGCTCCACCGGCCGCCCCAAGGGCGCCGGCAACAGCCACCAGGCACTGACCAACCGGCTGTGCTGGATGCAGCAAGCCTACGGCCTGGATGCCAGCGACACCGTGCTGCAGAAGACCCCCTTCAGCTTCGACGTGTCGGTGTGGGAGTTCTTCTGGCCGCTGATGACCGGCGCCTGCCTGGCCGTGGCAGCCCCCGGCGAGCACCGCGACCCGCAGCGCCTGATCGCCAGCATCCAGCGCCATGGCGTCACCACCTTGCACTTCGTGCCATCGATGCTGCAGGCCTTCATCCATGAGCCCGGCGTCGAAGCCTGCCGCAGCCTCACGCGCATCGTCTGCAGCGGCGAGGCGCTGCCGGTGGACGCCCAGCGCCAGGTGTTCGCGCGCCTGCCGGGCGCCGGCTTGTACAACCTCTATGGCCCCACCGAAGCGGCCATCGACGTGACCCACTGGACCTGCGTCGAGGAGGGCAAGGACAGCGTGCCGATCGGCCAGCCGATCGCCAACCTGCGCACCTACGTGCTCGACGCCGGGCTGCAGCCGGTGGCCCCGGGCGTATCCGGCGAGCTGTACCTGGGTGGCATCGGCCTGGCCCGCGGCTACCACCGCCGCCCGGGGCTGACCGCCGAGCGCTTCGTCGCCGACCCGTTCGGCGCCGGTGGCCGCCTGTACCGCACCGGCGACCGCGTGCGCCAGCGCGCCGATGGCGTCATCGAATACCTCGGCCGCTTCGACCACCAGGTGAAGATCCGCGGCCTGCGTATCGAACTGGGCGAGATCGAGGCGCGCCTGGCCGAACATGACAGCGTGCGCGAGTGCGTGGTGCTGGCCCTCGACGGCCGCCAGCTGGTCGCCTACCTGGTGCTCAACGCCCAGCCCCAAGGCTGGCAGGCCGTACTCAAGGACTGGCTGCTGCAGACCCTGCCCGAGTTCATGGTGCCCAGCCATTTCATGGCCCTCGACAGCCTGCCGCTGACCCCCAACGGCAAGCTCGACCGCAAGGCCCTGCCACAACCCGAGGCCACCGCGCAGGCCGCCTACAGCGCGCCGCAAAGCGATGCCGAGCGCCAGCTGGCGCAGGTGTGGAGCGCGGTGCTGGGCGTGGCCCAGGTGGGCCTGGACGACAACTTCTTCGCGCTGGGCGGCGATTCGATCATCGCCATCCAGGTGGTCAGCCGCGCCCGCCAGGCCGGCCTTGCGCTCAACCCGCGCGACCTGTTCCAGCACCAGACCCTGCGCGCCCTGGCCCAGGCCTGCGGCCGCGTGAGCGCCGTGCAGATCGAGCAGCGCCCGGCCGAAGGGCCGGCGCTGCTCACCCCCGTGCAACGCCAGTTCTTCGACACCCCCATGCCGCGCCGCCAGCACTGGAACCAGGCCTTGCTGCTGGTGCCGCGCCAGCCGCTGCAGGCACAGCAGCTGGAGCAGGCGCTGGCGCAGGTGGTGGCGCAGCACGATGCCCTGCGCTTGCGCTTCACCCAGGCCGAGGGCCAATGGCAGCAAGCCCATGCGCCACAAGCCGCGCCCGTGCTGTGGCAGCGCCAGGCGGCCAGCGACGAAGCGCTCGCCACTATCTGCGAGCAAGCCCAGCGCAGCCTGAATCTCGACCAGGGCCCGTTGCTGGCGGCGGTACTGGTGGCCATGGCCGATGGCAGCCAGCGGCTGTTGCTGGTGATCCACCACCTGCTGGTCGATGGCGTGTCCTGGCGCATCCTTCTCGAAGACTTGCAGCAGGCCTGCCTGGGCCAGCCGCTGCCGGCCAGAACCAGCAGCTACCAAGCCTGGGCCGAGCGCCTGGCCGGGCACGCCGATGCCTGCATGGGCCAGCTGGAGCACTGGCAGGCGCTGGGCGCAAGCGAGGAGCTGCCGCGTGACCGCGCGGTGGCCCACACCCGCGTCGGCGATGGGCGCAAGGTCAGCATCAGCTTCCCGCCCGCCCTGACCCAGGCCCTGCTGCAACAGGCGCCCAGCGCCTACCGCACCCAGGTCAACGACCTGCTGCTGGCGGCCCTGGCCCGCGCCGTGTGCCACTGGAGCGGCCAGCCGCAACTGCTGGTGCAGCTCGAAGGGCACGGCCGTGAAGCGCTGTTCGAGGACATCGACCTGACCCGCACCGTGGGCTGGTTCACCAGCCTGTACCCGGTCGCCCTGCGCCCGCAGGCCGAGCCTGGCGCCTGCATCGCGGCAATCAAGGAGCAGCTGCGCGCCGTGCCGGCCCGTGGCCTGGGCTACGGCGTGCTGCGCTACCTGGGCCCTGCGGCGGTGCGCGAGCAGCTGGCGCACCTGGCGCAACCGCGGGTCACCTTCAATTACCTGGGCCAGTTCGACAGCCAGTTCGACGCCGATGCCCTGTGGCAGCCCGACCCACAAGGCGCCGGCCATGGCCAGGACGACGACGCGCCGCTGGCCAACTGGCTGAGCGTGGAAGGGCAGGTCTACCAGGGCGAGCTGGGCATCAGCTTCGGTTTCAGCCAGGCCATGTACGACACCGCCACCATCGAGGCCCTGGCCGCCGATTTCGCCCAACAGCTGCGCACGCTGGTCGAGCACTGCCTGCAACCGGGCGTGGCCAGCGCCACGCCGTCCGACTTCCCGCTGAGCGGCCTGGACCGCGCCGGGCTGGCCGCGCTGGGCCTGAACCTGGGCGAGGTCGAGGACATCCTGCCGCTGTCGCCGCTGCAGCAGGGGCTGCTGTTCCACTGCCTGCATGTGGCCGAGGCCGGCGACTACATCAACCAGCTGCGCCTGGACATCGACGGGCTGCAACCGCAGCGCTTCCTGGCCGCCTGGCAGGCGGCGCTGGATGCCCACCCGGGCCTGCGTGCCAGCTTCCACTGGCCGGCCGGGGCGCAGCAGCCGCTGCAAGTGATCCGCCGCCAGTTGCAGTTGCCGTTCAGCCAGCACGACTGGCGCGACCAGCCAGCCCCTGCAGCGCGCCTGCAGGCGCTGGCCGAGCAGCAGCGCCTGGCGCTGGCTGCGACCGACCAGGCGCCGTTGCTGGGCATTGCCCTGGTGCGCCTGGGCGAGCAGCGCTGGCACCTGGTCTACACCCATCACCACTTGCTGCTCGATGGCTGGAGCCACGCGCAACTGCTTGGCGAAGTGATGCAGCGTTACCGCGGCGAACAGCCGCGCCAGGCGGGTGCCCAGCCACGGCAATACCTGGCCTGGCTGCAGGCCCGCGACCTGCAGCAGGACCAACGGTTCTGGCAGGCCCAGTTGCAGGGCCTGCAGGCGCCATCGTTGCTCGCCCACCAGCGGCGCAATGCCGAAGCGGCAGGGCAGGGGCTCTGGCAGCAACGCCTGGATGCCCAGGCGTCGGCGCAGATCAGGGCCTCGGCCCGGGCCCGCAAGGTCACGGTGAACACCCTGGTGCAGGCGGCCTGGCTGTTGCTGCTGCAACGCCACTGCCGCCAGGACGTGGTGTGCATGGGCGCCTCGGTGGCCGGGCGGCCTTCGCAACTGCCGGGCATCGAGGCGCAGCTGGGGCTGTTCATCAACACCGTGCCGGTCGTGGCTGCGCCAGGCCTTGAACAACGCCTGGACGCCTGGCTCGAACAACTGCAGGCCAGCAACCTGGCCATTCGCGAGCACGAATACACGCCGCTGGCCGACATCCAGCGCTGGGCCGGCAGGGCCGGCGAGGCGCTGTTCGATACCCTGCTGGCGTTCGAGAACTACCCGGTGGCCGAGGTGCTGCAGGCCGCTGGCGACGGCCCGCGCTTCGGTGTGCCGCAAAGCCACGAGCAACCGCATTACGCACTGACCCTGTCGGTGGGCATGGGCGATGCCCTGCAGGTCGACTATCGCTTCCGCCACGACGCCTTGGCGCTGGCCGACGTGCAGCGCCTGGCGGCGCAGTTCGGCCATCTGCTGCAGAGCATCGCCGCGCCGGGCAACCCGTGCCTCGGGGAACTGGGGCTGCTCGCACCCGCCACACGCCAGCGCTGCGAACAGCAGTGGCAAGCGCAGCAGGCCCCGGCTGCAACGTTGGCCGTGCACCAGCAGATCGAGGCACAGGCCGCACGCAATCCGCACGCCCCGGCGCTGATCGCCGAGGACGGCACCCTGGACTATGGCCAGCTCAACGGCCTGGCCAACGCCTGGGCGCAACAGCTGATCGAGCGCGGCGTCGGCCCGGATGACCTGGTGGGGCTGTGCAGCGAGCGTGGCCTGGCCATGGTCGTCGGCCTGCTGGCGATCCTCAAGGCCGGCGCCGGCTACGTACCGCTCGACCCGCACTACCCACGCCAGCGCCTGCAGGACATCCTCGACGACAGCGCGGTGAAACTGGTGCTCGCCACGCGCGCGGCCGCCCAGCCATTGCAACTGGCCGCCGCCGACTGGCTGTGGCTGGACCAGCCGCAAGCACCACTGGCCGGCAACCCCGCCCCGCGCGCCCATGCCGGCAACCTGCTGGCGCTGATCTACACCTCCGGTTCCACCGGCCGGCCAAAGGGTGTGGCCCTGACCCACGGCGCCATCGCCGCGCACCTGCAGACCATGGCCACGCAGTACCAGGTCAGCGCCCAGGACCGCTTCGTGCACTTTGCCTCGATCAACTTCGACTGGGGCACCGAGCAGTGGCTTCTGCCATTGAGCCAGGGCGCCTGCTGCATCCTGCGGGGCGAGCAGATCTGGACCGCAGCCCAGGCCTTCGAGGTGATCGAGCGCGAGCGCGCCAGCGTGGTCTATTTCCCCACCCAGTACGCCTGCCAGCTGGCCGAGTGGGCCCGCGAGCAAGGCCGGCAACTGCCGGTGCGCTGCCTGAACGTGGCCGGTGAGGCGTTGCCGCGCGAAGGCTTCGAACGCCTGCAGGCGCATGTGCGCCCGCAGCGCATCGTCAACGGTTATGGCCCCACCGAAACGGTGATTACCCCGCTGCTATGGCAAGCCGATGCCGACACCCGCATCGACACCGGCTACGCGCCGATCGGCACCCCGGTGCCGGGGCGCAGTGCCTACCTGCTCGACCCGGCCCTGCAACTGCTGGACGCCGGCAACGCCGGTGAGCTGTTCATCGGCGGCCCGTGCCTGGCCCGTGGCTACTTCGGCCAGGCGGCGCTGACCGCCGAGCGCTTCGTGCCCGACCCGTTCGACCCGGTCGGTGGCGGGCGCCTGTACCGCAGCGGCGACCTGGTGCGCCAGCAGGCCAATGGCGAGCTGGAGTTCCTCGGCCGCCTCGACCACCAGGTGAAAATCCGAGGCTTTCGCGTCGAGCCGGGCGAGGTCGAGGCCTGCCTGCTGGCCCGTGCCGATGTACGCGAAGCGGTGGTGATGCCACGCGGGCAGGGCGCTGACCTGCACCTGGCAGCGTGGGTGGTGCCGGCCGAAGGGCCGGGCAACGACAATGGCCTGCGCCAGCGCATCCTCGATGACCTGCGCGCCAGCCTGCCGGCCTACATGGTGCCGGCCCGCCTGCAACTGCTCGAGCGCTTGCCGCTGAACCCCAACGGCAAGGTCGATCGCAAGGCGCTGCCAGACATCACCGACCAAACCGCGGCTGCTTTCACTGCGCCGCTCGATGCCCTCGAACGTGAAGTCGCCCAGGCCTGGGCAGAAGTGCTGGGCATGGCTGAGGTCGGGCGCTTCGAGCACTTCTTCGAGGCCGGTGGCCACTCGTTGCTGGCCACCCAGGTGGTTGCGCGGCTGCACCGTGCGGGCCACACCGGCATCGGTGTGCGCGAGCTGTTCAGCCACCCGCGCCTGTGCGACTTCGCCGACTGCCTGCGCCAGTCGCAGCCGGTAGCGGTGGCCGGGCCGCAGTTGCGCGCCCTGGGCGATAAAACCCGTGCGCCGCTGTCATTGGCCCAGCGCCGGCTGTGGATCGCCGAGCAGTTCAGCCAGGGCAGCGGTGCCTATGGCATGCCCCTGGCCCTGCGCCTGGCCGGCCCGCTGCAGGTCGAAGGCCTGCACCAGGCGTTGCAGGCCTTGGTGCAACGCCATGAGGTGCTGCGCAGCGCCGTGGACTGCGACGACGAAGGCGAGCCGCTGCTGCTGATCCACCCGGCGCTGAGCGTCGAGCTGCCGTGCGAAGACCTGACCTCGCTCGGCGGCGGCGAGCAGCAGCTGCGTGTGCTCGAAGCGCAACTGGCCAACGTGCGCCAGCCGATTGCGCTGCACCAGGCGCCGCTGCTGCGGGCACGCCTGCTGCGGCTGTCGGGCGAGGCCCATGTGCTGTTGCTGAACATGCACCACATCATCTCCGACGGCTGGTCGATGGCACTGATGGTCAACGAGCTGATCGCCAGCTACAGCGCCTTCGCCCAGGGCCAGGCGCCGGCGCTGGAGCCGCTGGCGCTGCAGTACTCCGACTACGCGATCTGGCAGGCCGAGTGCGAGCAGGCCGGGTTGCTGCAGGCCCCGGCGCAGTGGTGGCGCAACGCGTTGCAGGGCAGCAGCGGCCGCCTGGCATTGCCCATCGACCTGCCGCGCCCGGCCCAGGCTTCCCAGGCTGGCGAAAACCTCAACTTCGACCTGCCGCAAGCCACCGTCGAGGCGGTGCGCGCCCGCGCCGCGCAACTGGGGGTGACCCCCTACATGCTGCTGCTGGCGGCATTCCAGCTGCTGATGCACCGCGCCAGCGGCCAGCACGACCTGCTGCTCGGCGCCGACGTGGCCGGCCGCGAGCACCCCGACCTGGAGGCGCTGATCGGCTTCTTCGTCAATGTGCTGCCGCTGCGCTCGCAGCTCGACGAGCAGCTCGATTTCGCCAGCTGGCTGGCGCGCACCCGCAGCACCTTGCTCGACGCCAGCGCCCAGCAGGCGCTGCCGTTCGACCTGATCGTCGAAGCCGCCGGCGCCCCGCGCCATCCCGGCATGAACCCGCTGGTGCAGGTTTTGTTCGTGATGAACGACATGCCCCTGGCCCACAGCGGCCTGGCCGACCTGCAAGTGCAAGTGCTGCCCCAGGCGGGCGGTTATTCGAAATTCGACATGGCGCTGTTCATCGACCCGGTCGCGGCCGGCTGGCGCGTCACCTGGCAGTACGCCACCGAGCTGTTCAAGGCCGAACGGATCCAGGCCCTGCTGCGTGGCTGGTTGGACATCCTCGGCCAGGTGCTGGGCAACCCACATATCCCACTGAGAGAGATCACTATGACGGTTCACGGTGAAATCGTCGCGGCGCCCGCTGCTGGCAGCGCGCAGCCGCGCAAGGACAAGCTCGGCAGTTTCCTCAAGCGTGGCGCTGCGGCGCCGGCCACCCAGCCTGCCAGCGTGGTGCGCGAGCAGGCGATGGTGCCGGGCCAGGCCTTCCCGCTGCTGGTCGAGCCCATCGACCCCGGCGTGAGCCTGACCGACTGGGTGCTGGCCAACCGCGCCGAGGTCGAGCGCAAGCTGGTCAGCCACGGCGGCCTGCTGTTCCGCGGCTTCGGCCTGCAGACCCCGCAGGACTTCGAAGCCTTCGCCGAGGCGGTGCAGCCGGGGCTGTACGGCCAGTACGGCGACCTGCCGAAGAAGGAGGGCGGCAAGAACACCTACCGCTCCACGCCCTACCCTGAGCAGAAGATGATCCTGTTCCACAACGAGAGCGCCCACCAAGACCGCTGGCCGCGCAAGCAGCTGTTCTTCTGCGAGCTGCCTTCGCCGATTGGCGGCGCCACCCCGGTGGTCGATTGCCGGCTGATGTACCAGCGCCTGCCCGAGGGCCTGCGCCAGCGTTTCGAAGACAAGGGTCTGTTGTATGTGCGCACCTTCACCGACAAGCTCGATGTGAGCTGGCAGCACTTCTTCAAGACCGAGTCGCGCGCCGAGGTCGAGCGCCGTTGCCAGGCCGCAGGTATCCAGTGGCGCTGGCTGGCCGACGACGAACTGCAGATCCGCACGCCCTGCCCGGCGGTGATCGAGCACCCGGTCAGCGGCCAGAAGAGCTTCTTCAACCAGGTGCAGCTGCACCACGTGTTCTGCCTGGACGACGACGTGCGCGAAGACCTGCTGGCGCTCTACGGCCTGGAGCGCATGCCGCGCCAGGTGTACTACGGCGATGGCAGCCCGATCGAGGACGCCGACATGGCGCTGATCGGCGAGCTGTACGAAGCCTGCGCGGTGCGCTTCGACTGGCAGGCCGGTGACGTGATCCTGCTCGACAACATGCTCGCCGCCCACGCCCGCGACCCGTTCCAGGGCCCGCGCAAGATCGTGGTTGCCATGGGCGACATGATGACCCGCGACGACCTCGAAACCCTCACCTTGAACCGTACCGGAGAGCAAGCATGAACATGACCGTCGAAGCCAGCGGCCTGCCGCTGCTGCCTGCGCAAGCGCTTGGCGTGCCTGCCGGGCCGGTGCGCAGGGACCAGGTGGCACGCTTCATCACCCTGCAATTGCCCGCGCTGCCGGCCGCGGGCCTGCTGCAGGCCGCCTTGCAGCAGTGGCAAGGGCAGCACGATGCGCTGCGCCTGCGCATTGGCCAGGCCCCTGGCTATCGCGGCCTGCGCCAGTTCTTCGAGGCCCAGGGCCAGGCCCCGCGGGTGACGCGGGTGGCGGCGGATGACGCGGCGGGCCGTGCCGCCTGGTTCGCCCAGCACGTGGATGTGCAAGCCGATGCGCCGCTCGCGCTGCTCTTGTGCGAGCGGGCCGATGGCGGGGGCGAGCTGGTGCTCGGTGTGCTGGCCGCGCTGGCCGACGAAGCCAGCCTGCCGCTGCTGGCGCAGAGCCTGGCAGCCGCCTGCCAGGGCGAGTGGACGCAAGGGGAGGAGGGAGATTTCGAACAGTACGTGCAGTGGCGCAACGAGGTGCTGGTGGATGAAGACGCCGCCACTGCGCGCGCCTATTGGAGTGCCCTCAACGGCACCGCCGCCAGTGCCCAGCAATTGCCTTGGCGCATGACCCCAGGCAGTGCCCGTGCCAGTACTTGTGCAGCGCTCGACGCGACCGTGCTGCAACGCCTGGCGGGCCTGGGCCTGGCGCTGGAAACTCTGCTGCAAGGGGCCTGGTGGTTGCTGCTGGCGCGCCTGGATGGCCAGCCCAGCCAGGTGGTCAACTGGGGGCATGACAGCCGCCGGGACTACGACTACTTCGCCCAGAGCGTTGGCGTTTACTACAAGCAACTGCCGCTGCTCATCGACTACCAGGCCGCTCAGCCCGTGCAGGCGTGGCTGCAGAACCTGGCCGCGCAGTTGGAGCAGCACGGCACCTGGCAGGAGTATTACGCCCCCGAGCTGACCCCAGCGCTGCAGCCTGCAGCCATCGGCTTCAGCCTGTTGCCGCTGCGTCCCGTCTTGCCGGGTGGCTGGAAAATGCTGGGGCTGCAATCACCGGCAATGGGGCCGGACCTGCTGCTGCAGGTCGACCTCGACCCGGCCCGGCCGCAAGTGCTGCTGCAGCATTGTGCTGGGCTGCAGAACCCGGCCTTGCTGCTGGAGCAATACGTGACGCTGCTGGCGAGCATTGCCCAGGCGCCAGGCACGCCGTTGGCCAGCCTGGCCCTGGTCGGTGAGCAGCAGCGCCAGCTGCTTTTGGCGCGCAACCTCGACGTGGCGCCGGTCACGGCCGATGAGCTGCTGCCGGCTCGGGTGGCGCGCTGGCTGCACGAGCAGCCCCAGGCACTGGCGGTCGTTGAGCCCGCTGCCTCCTGGACCTGGCAGCAGATCGATCAGTTGGCCAATACCCTGGCGGCTCATCTGCAAGGCCAAGGGGTGGGCGAAGGCAGCGTGGTCGGCCTGCTGCTGCCACGTTCGGCGCAGTGGCTGGC
Organism: Pseudomonas faucium; assembly: GCF_021602585.1. GTDB lineage: Bacteria > Pseudomonadota > Gammaproteobacteria > Pseudomonadales > Pseudomonadaceae > Aquipseudomonas > Aquipseudomonas faucium. The sequence goes on along the minus strand of NZ_BQIP01000004.1, from coordinate 80,620 downwards.
AGCCGTGCTGGCGTGCTGGAAATGTGCCGCGGCCTACGTGCCGCTGGACCCGGCCTGGCCTGCCGCGCGACGCGAGCAGGTGTGCCGCCTGGCAGAGGTGCAGGTGCAGGTCGATGCCACCTTGTTCGAGCAGCTCGGCAACTCGCCCCAGGCGTTCGAAGCTCGCCCGCTGCGCCCCAACAGCACTGCCTATGTCCTGTTCACCTCCGGCTCCACCGGCGAACCCAAGGGCGTGGTCATCGAGCATGGCCAGCTGGCCGGCTACCTGCAGGCCGCCGAGCAGGCCCTGGACCTTGCCGCCTGCAAGCATTTCGCCTTCAGCGCCACGGTGGCGGCCGACCTGGGCCTCACCAGCCTGTTCGGTGCCTTGCAGGTCGGCGCCACCTTGCATGTGGCCGATGAGGCGGTGATGCAGGACCCGGCGGCCTTTACCGCATTCGTGCGCGAGCAGGGCATCGATTGCCTGAAGATCGTGCCGTCGCACCTGGCCGCGCTGCTCGACAACGCCCAGGCCTGCCTGCCATCGACACTGGTGCTGGGCGGCGAGGCGCCCGGTGCGCAGTTGCTCGAACGTATCCATCAGCTGGCCCCGCACGCCCGCGTGTTCAACCACTACGGCCCGACCGAAGCCACGGTCGGGGTGCTTGTGCAACGGCTGCAGGCCGATGCCCCGGCGCAAGGTTTTGCCCAGGTGCTGGCGGGCAACCGGGTCTACGTGCTCACGGCCGAGGGCCAGCTGGCCGGCGTCGGCGAGCTGGGCGAACTGCACCTGGCCGGGCGCCAGCTGTGCCGTGGCTACCTGGGTGGCGACAACGCCGAGGCGCGTTTCATCGACAACCCTCTGCGTGCCGGCGAGCGCCTGTATCGCACCGGGGATCTGGCGCGCTACCAGGCCGATGGCAGCATCCTGCTGCAGGGCCGCCAGGACCACCAGGTGAAGATCCGCGGCTTTCGCATCGAACTGGCGGAGGTCGAAGCGTGCCTGCTGGCGCTCGACGGCATCGCCCAGGGCGCGGTGGTCACGCTGGAGCCGCAACCCGGGCAGCACGAGCTGCTGGCCTGCTACGTCGTCCAGGGCGACGCCCCGGCGCTCGATGAGGCGACCCTGCGCACCCAGTTGGCCGCGCGCTTGCCGGCGGCCATGGTCCCGGCCCAGCTGCGCCGCCTGGACAGCCTGCCGCGCCTGGCCAACGGCAAGCTCGACCGCCGCGCCCTGGCGCTGTTGCCGGCCCAGGCCGGGCAGGACGAGGCGCTGGACGAGCCACAGGACGCCCTGCAGCGCCTGCTGGCCCAGCGCATGGCGCAGTTGCTCGGGCGTGAAAAGGTCGGCATCCACACCGACTTCTTCGCCGCCGGCGGGCATTCGCTGCTGATCATCAAGTTGGTGGCCGGCATTCGCAAGTTGCTCAACTGCGAGATCGCCCCGGCGCTGGTGTTCGAGCACCCGACGGTGGCCGGGCTGGCCGAAGCGCTGCAGGCGGGCGAGGCGAACAAGGGGCAGTTGCAGAAGGTCGCCCAGGCACGCCTGCAACTGGAGCGCATGAGCCCGGAAGAAAAGGCCCGGCTGCTGGCCAAGGCCAACAACGCCACGGCCTAGGCAGGCGACAAGGCAGATGGAAAGGCAGCCCTCGGGCTGCTTTTTTTTTGCCTGCGTAGACCATTGTTGAACGTAAATGAAAAAAGTTATCAGTTTTTTTTTACGTTCGTGCGTCTTACTAATGAGCCTCACCAAACGCGTTGTTGCAGCCGCGTGGTTCGTACCTGAAACGGCCCCCAGAGGCCGTCAACCCAACACTCACAGAACAAGTCGGAGTCAGTTGCGCACATGAAGTCCAAACGTACGCGAAACACAGCGGCAGCCTTGGCCGCCGGTCCAGCGAAGTGGAGCCTGCGGGCTTCTGCCCTGGTGCTGAGCCTGGCCATGGCGCACGCGCACGCCAAGCCGGTGGCCGTGGACATTCCGGCCCAGTCGCTGGACCAGGCCCTGGTCGCGCTCGGCCAGCAAACCGGGCTGCAGATGATCTATTCGCCGGACCTGGTCAGCGGCAAGCGTGCGCCCAAGGTCAGCGGCACCATGGAGCCGGACAAGGCGCTTGCGCAACTGCTCGCCGGCGCGGGCCTCACCTACCGCATCGACAACAACTCGGTGATGCTCATCAGCACCGACAGCAGCGGCATCGGCGCCGGCGCCATGGTCATCGGCGAAACCACCATCATGGGCCAGGGGATGGGCCAGGCCACCGAGAACACCGGCTCCTACACCCCGGGGCTGACCAGCGTCGGCTCCAAGAGCCCGACCTCGCTGAAGGAAACCCCGCAGTCGGTATCGGTGGTGACCCGCCAGCTGATCGAAGACCGCCAGATCACCGACATCAACGATGCGATGAAGGCCGTGCCGGGCGTCACCGTGCAAAGCACCACGTTCCGCATCCAGGACTTCTACTCGCGCGGCTTCCCGATCCAGAACATCCAGCTCGACGGCGCCGCGCCCATGGCCCTGGGCACCACCGCCGGCAGCTTCTATTCATCGAACATCTACGACCTGGCCGAGTTCGACCACGTCGAAGTGCTGCGCGGCTCCAGCGCCCTGTTCGGTGGCACCGGCGACCCGGGCGGCATCATCAACCTGGTGCGCAAGCGCCCGCTGGACTTCTACCAGCTCAAGTTCACCGCCTCGGCCGGTAGCTGGGACAACTACCGCAGCGAGCTGGACGTGACCGGCCCGCTGGGCTTCGACGGCAAGCTGCGCGGGCGCATGGTGGTGGCCTACCAGGACCGCCAGTACTTCGTCGACAACCGCGCCACCGACAAGCCGCTGATCTACGGCGTGCTCGAGGCCGATGTCAGCGACGACACCATGCTCACCGCCGGCATGCGCTACAACAAGGTGCACGAAACCGGTACCGCCTCGGCCGTGCCGCGCTACAGCAACGGGGTCGACCTGGGCCTGCCGCGCCACACCGGCCTGTCCACCACCTGGGCCTACGCCGATGGCTATTCGCGCGAGTACTTCGCCAAGGTCGACCACCGCCTGAACGACGACTGGAAGCTCAACCTCAGCTACACCAACATCTACGACACCATCGACACCAACAACGCCACCACCCTGGGCTCGGTCAACCCGGTCACCGGTACCGGCGTGACCCGCTATGGCACCTGGGTCACCCAGTGGAGCGAACAGCACCTCTGGGACGCCAACCTCTCCGGCGACTTCAGCATGTTCGGCCTCGACCACCGCCTGGTGGTGGGCGCCGACTACCAGGAAATCGACAGCCGCTGGCAAGGTACCGGCCGCTTCACCACCGCCGGTGGCCCGGTCAACGTCTTCGACCCCAACTCAACGCCATGGGACGACCCCGGTGCGCGGCCGAACATCAGCCGCGACTACAAGCCCAACAGCCAGACCCAGTACGGCCTGTACTCGAGCCTGCGCCTGCAGGTGGCCGAGCCGCTGCACGTGATCCTCGGGGCGCGGGTGCAGCGCTACAAGTTCGACCAGACCTACCAGAGCGCCAACGCCGCCGGCGTCTGGACCCAGCAATCGCGGGTGGACATGCGCGAGCCGACCAAGGTCACGCCGTTCGGTGGCATCGTCTACGACCTGAACGATGAGTGGGCGGCCTACGCCAGCTACGCGGAAATCTACAAGCCGCAGCAGAACCTGATGGCCGGCCCGCCGACCTCCGGTTCCACCCTCGACCCGATGAAGGGCAAGACCTACGAAACCGGGATCAAGGGCGAGCTGTTCGGCGGTGCGGTGAACACCAGCATCGCGCTGTACTACACCAAGCGTGAAGACCAGGCCGTGCAGGATGCCAACTACCCGCTCAGCCAGGTGCTGTTCGGCGGCAACTGCTGCTACGTCAACGGCGGCGAGACGGTCAGCAAGGGCATCGACATGGAAATTTCCGGCGAGATCCTGCCGGAGTGGATGATGATGGCCAGCTACACCCTGAACCTGAACAAGAACCGCGACACCGGCTCTGCGCTGAGCACCGTGACGCCCAAGCACCTGGCCAAGCTGTTCACCACCTACCGCCTGCCGGGCGTGCTGAACGACTTCCGCGTTGGGGGTGGGGTGGATATCCAGAGCGCGACCCACGTCAGCGGCACTGCGGCGACCTACGACAGCCTGGGCAACGTGGTGCAGGCCAGTGTGCCGTTCGAGTACCAGCAGGGCGGCTATGCGATCTGGAATGCGATGGTCGACTACCGCATCGACGAGCACTGGAACGTGGCGCTCAACGGCAACAACCTGTTCGACAAGAAGTACTACCAGACCGTCGGGACCTCGACCTATGGCAATACCTACGGCGACCCGCGCAACTTCATGCTGACGGTACGGGCTACGTACTGAGGGCTGAAGGGGTAGAAAGAAACCGGGGCTTGCCCCGGTTTTTTGTGCTTGCCTTGGGTTTTTGGGTGTTTGTGAGATCGAGCGCCGCCCGCGCGGCGCATCGCGGATGAATCCGCTCCTACATTTGTTGCAACGTACCTATGCCTGATAGGCCATGGTTGTAAGCCTTTTTTTGTACGACGTGATTTCTCGGCGGGCACCAAAGGCGGGCAAACATGGCCTGACAGACCGTGGCACGTTGCAACAAATGTAGGAGCGGATTCATCCGCGATGCGCCGCGCGGGCGGCGCTCGATCTCACTACCCCAAGAGATGCCGCGGCTAGCCCAAAACCCCCTCCAACCATCGCCCAGCCGCCGCGTACACTTCGCCACTGGCCCCGGTAATCCCCGACATCCGCAGAAAATCATGGGTCAGGCCGGCTTCGATGCGCAGGGTGGTCGGCGTGCCACTGGCTTCAAGCTTGCCGACATACGCCAACCCTTCATCGAACAGCGGGTCGTACTGCGCCAGGTTGACATAGGCCGGCGCCATGGCCGGCAATGCCGGGTGCAGCAATGGCGAAGCGCGCCAGTCGTCCTGGGCCTGGTTGCTGCCCAGGTAGTGCGCATAGAACCAGTCCAGCGTCGCAGTCTCCAGCAGATACCCCTCGGCATAGCGCTGATGCGAATCACGGTGGGTAGTGCTGTGCGCCACCGGATAGAACAGCAGCTGCGCCTTCACCGGCATGCCCTGCGCTTGCCCGGCTGCGGTAATCGCCATCACCGTGGCCAGGGTCGCGCCGGCACTGTCGCCGGCCAGCACCAGGTCCGTCGCTTGCAGCTGCAGTGCATCGGCATTGTCGTGCAACCACTGCGCGGCATCCTGGCAATCATGCAGGGCCGTCGGAAACGGCTGCTCCGGGGCCAGCCGATACTCGGGTGCGAACACCGCATAATCGCCCAGGCAGGCCAGGCGACGGCAGACGCAATCGTGCGAATCGAGGCTGCCGAGCACATAACCGCCGCCATGCAGGTACACCAGCGTGGCCATGGGCGTGATGCCCGGGCGGCGGTAGAGGCGGGCGGGCAACTGCGCGCCATCGCGGGTGGCGAACAACAGCTCGCTCACCTCGATATTCGCCGGTGGGTCCGGGTCGAGCAGGCGCGAGGTCTTGGCGAATTCCGCCCGCGCCTGGGCCACGCTCAGCGCGTGCATGGGCTGGCTCTTGCCGGTCAGGCGGCCGAGTTCGGCCAATTCCAGGAAGGCTTCCAGGTCACTGTCCAGGGACATTCAGGTATTCCTTAAATCGATGAAAAAGGCCCGGCCGCAGAGCGCGGCCGGGCGTTGGTTCAGAGCGCTGGCGCAGTCACCTTGTGCAGGCGCTCGTGCACGGCGTCGAGCAGCGCGCCATGGCCGACGATGGCGTAGTGGTCGGCATTCAGGCGCTGGCTGGAGCGCACTGCGCGGTTCGCTTCGAAAGCCTGGGCATGCTCGGCATTGCAACCGCTCGCCCACCAGCAGTCCAGGCGCGCGGCCACCTCCGGCAGGGTGTGCAGCTGCCGCGAGAGGCGCTTGAGGGTCATGGCTGCGACGAAGGTGCGGGCCAGTTCCTCGCTCGATGGCAGGCTGCTGGCCTCGACACCGTGCAGGCTCTGTTCGATCAACCGCTGCAACTGCGCCGCATCGGCATCGGCCGGCGCCGAGAGCAGCGGCAGGCTGGCCGCAGGGCAGCCGCTGACCACCGCGAGGAAGGCCTGCAGGTCGCCAGCGCAGTCCTCATCCAGCGCAGCGCCAGCTTCGCCCGGCAGGTAGGTGTCCACCAGGCCCAGCAGCTCGACCTGCTGCCCCTGGCTTTCCAGCTCGCGGCTGACCAGCATCGCCAGCGTGCCGCCCAGCGACCAGCCGAGCAGGCGGTACGGCCCTTGTGGCTGCTTCTGGCGGATGTACTGGGCGTAGTCGATGGCCATGGCCTCAAGCGATTCGTCCTGCCACTGGCGGTCGAGCAGCATGCGGTTCTGCAGGCCGTAGACGCTGCACAGGCCGTCCAGGCGCTGGGCCAGCGGGCGGTAGTCGAACACCGTGCCGAAGCCTGCGTGCAGGCAGAACAGCGGCGCCTGCTGCTCGACCTTGCGGTTGAGCAGCAACAGCGGGTCGAGCGCGGCCTGGGGCTGGTCGCTGGCCGGGCACAGCTGGGCAATGGTCGGCCGGGCGATCAGGTCGCGCAGCTTCAGGTTCAGGCCAAGCTCCGGCTGGTTGCGCAGGCGCGACAGCACCTTGAGCACGCCCAGCGAATCGCCGCCGAGCTCGAAGAAGTGGTCGCTCACGCCAACCTGATCCAGCCCCAGCACCTCGGCCCAGATGGCCGCCAGGGCCTGCTGGCGCGGGTCGGCGGGCGCCTGGTAAGCGCGCGCGGGCTGGCTCGGCTCGGGCAGCGCACGGCGGTCGACCTTGCCGTTGGGGGTCAGCGGCAGGGCATCGAGCACCATCAGCTGGGCCGGCACCATGTAGTCCGGCAGCACCTGGCGCAGGTGCTCGAGCAGCGGCGCGGTGGCGCGCTCGCCCGCGCTGCGCACCACATAGCCGACCAGCTGCTTGCCGCTGGCCGCCTCGCGGGCCACCACCACCGCATCGAGCACGCCGGGGACGTCACGCAGGCGCGCTTCGATTTCCCCCAGCTCGATGCGAAAACCGCGGATCTTCACCTGGTTGTCCAGGCGCCCGAGGTAGTCGAACACCCCGTCCTGGCGCTGGCGCACCAGGTCGCCCGTGCGGTACAGGCGCCCGCCGCCGTGGCTGAACGGGTCGGCGACGAAGCGCTCGGCGCTCAGCCCTGGGCGGCGGTGGTATCCCCGCGCCACGCCTTCGCCACCGATGTACAGCTCACCGGCAAGGCCCACCGGCAGCGGGTTCAGGCAATCGTCGAGCACATACAGCGTGCGCTTGCCCACCGCCTCGCCAATCGGTGCATACACCGCGTCGCAGTGCGCACTGGCCGGCGCTTTCCACAGCAGTGGGGTGACCACGGTTTCGGTCGGGCCATAGCCGTTGGTGAGGTACTGGGGCTTGAGCACCTGCTTGACCAGCTCGAAGTTGGCGTCGGCCACCGCATCGCCGCCGAAGCAGTAGATGCGCACCGGCGGCGGGGTCGGCTGGCCTTGGCCGTACTCGGCCAGTTGCTGCAGGTAGGCCGGCGGGAAGCAGGCGATGCTGATCGCCTCGGCGTGCAGCACATCCCAGGTCTCCTGCGGGGTCCAGAGGGTGTTGCCGCGGATCACCAGCTGGCCGCCGCTGACCAGCGTCGACAGCCAGCGCTCCTGGGCACCGTCGAAGGCGAACGACATGAACAGCAGCTCGCGGGTGGCCGGGGTCATTTCGTAGCGTTCGATGATCGCCTGGCAGTGCATGCGCAGCGGGCCGCGCGCCACGGCCACGCCCTTGGGGTTACCGGTGGAGCCGGAGGTGTAGATCATGTAGCTGAGCTGCTCGTCCAGGGCCGTGAGGGCCGGGTCGTGGTCGCTCGACGACAGCTGCGCCCGGTCCAGGTCGAGGCGCCTTTGCGCAGGCACCCCCAGGCGCTCGCCAATGGCCTGCTCGGTCAGCAGCAGGGCGACGTCGGCATCGCCGATGATCCACTGCAGGCGTTCGGCAGGGTAGTCGATGTCCAGCGGCACGTAGGCGGCGCCGGCCTTCATCACCCCGTAGAAGGCGACGATCGTGTCCACCGAGCGGCCCAGGGCGATGCCGACCCGGTCCTCGCGGCCGATGCCGCGTTCGATCAGGGTCCAGGCCAGGCGGTTGGCCTGCTGCTCCAGCTGGGCATAGCTCAGCGCGCGACCGTCGCAGCGCACGGCGACCTGCTCGGGGCGCAGGCTGGCGTGGCGGCCGATCAGCGCGGCCAGGTCCGGCTGTGGCGCGGCGCTCGCCAGCTGCGGCGGCTGGGTTCTGGCGACCGGCAAACCGAGGGTACCGATGGCGGCATCGGGGTTGCCCAGCAGGCTTTCCAGCAAGGCCTCGTAGTGGCCGCGCAGGGCCTCGACCTGGTGCGCCTGGAAGTGGTCCAGGCGGTACAGGAACTCGATGCGCAGGCGCGTGTTCAGGTGCACGGCCAGGTCCATCGGGTAGTTGGTGACATCGCGCAGCTGCGCCTCGCCGAAGCGCAGGCCGGCGTCACCGGCCGACTGCAGGCGCTCGTCGATCGGGTAGTTCTCGAACACGATGATGCTGTCGAACAAGGCCTGGCCGTTGCTTTCGGCCCAGCGCTGGATGTCCACCAGCGGCGTGTGCTCGTGGTCGCGCACTTGCAAGTTGCAGGTCTGCAGCTGTTGCAGCCAGGCGTGCACAGGTTGCGCCGGGTGCGGGGTCTGGATGATCGGCAAGGTATTGATGAACAGCCCCAGCAGGCTGTCGGCGCCGGCCAGGCTCGCCGGGCGCCCGGATACCGTGGCGCCGAAGCACACGGTCGGCTGCCCGGTGTAGCGCTGCAGCAGCAGTACCCAGGCGGCTTGCACCAGGGTGTTGGGGGTGACCCGCAGGCGCTGGGCCTGTTCGCGCAGGCGGCGGGTGCGCTGCTCGTCCCAGTGCAGGTACAGCGCCTCGTGGCCTTGTGCGCCCGAGCGGCTGCGGGTGCCGGCGGCACCGGCCAGTTGCGTTGGCCCCTGCAGCTCGGCCAGGCGCGGGCGCCAGAAGGCTTCGCTGTGTTGTTGGGCCGGTGCCTGCAGCCAGCGGATGTAGTCGCTGTAGCGGCCTTGCCGGGCCGGCAGGGGTTGGCCTGCGTAGCACTGGAACAGCTCGCCGAGCAGGCGCGACTGGCTCCAGCCATCCATGAGGATGTGGTGGCTGGTCAGGATCAGTTGGTGGCGCTCGTCGTCCAGGCGCACCAGCAGCAGGCGCAGCAAGGGCGGGGCGAGCAGGTCGAAGGGGCGGCGGCGCTCGGCTTCGGCGGCCGCGGCCAGGCGCGCCGGGTCGCAGGCCTGGCCGCGCCAGTCCTGTTCACGGGCGTCGAGCCGGCCCTGGCGCAGCACCACCTGCAGCGGCTCGCGCAGGTGCGCTGCCTGCCAGAAGGCGCTGCGCAGCATCTCGTGGCGTTCCACCAGCTGGCCCCAGGCGGCGATGAAGCGCTCGGCGTGCAGGCCCTCGACCGCCACGCTGGTCTGGTTGATGTAGAAGTCGCCGTCGCCGCTGTCCTGGGTGTGGAACAGCATGCCCTGCTGCACGGTGGTCAGCGGGTAGATGTCCTCGACCTGCTCGCAGGGCAGCGGCAGCGTGGCCAGTTGAGCCTGGGTCAGGTGCGCCAGCGGCACGTCGGAGGGGGTCAGGCCGATGCGCAGGCCCTGGCCGCACAGGGCGATCACGGCGCGCAGCTCGCCGGCGTAGTCGTCGGCCAGTTGCTGCATTTGCGCCGGGTCGAACATCAGCGGGCTGAAGCGCCAGTTCAGGCGCAGCTCGCCGTCGAAGACCTGGCCATTGAGCGCCAGCCAGTTCTGCAGCGGGGCGTCCGGGTGCTGCTCGCGGCCTTTGTCTGCCGGGGTGGGGCGCAGCAGGGCGTTGGCATCGTCGTTGCCGCTGTCGAACTGGCCGAGGTAGTTGAAGGTGATGCGCGCGGCGGGCAAGGCGTTCAAGGCTTCGCGCAGCGCCGGGCGGGCATAGCTGCGCAAGGCGCCGAAGAACGCGCCTTTGCCGGGCAGGCTACGCAGCTGCTCCTTGGTCAGCATGATTGCCACGGCCAGCGAGTCGCCGGCGCTGATGCGCGCCGGGTACAGGCTGGTGAGCCAGCCGACCGTGCGGGTCAGGTGGGCTTCGTCGTCGGCAAAGGCTTCGCGGCCATGGCCTTCGAGCTCCACCAGGTGCTCGCGGGCGCCGGTCCAGCGCTGCAGCACGCGCGCCAGGGCGGCGAGCAGCAGGTCGTTGATCTGCGTGCGATAGGCCGCCGGGCATTGCTTGAGCAGGCGTGTGGTGTTTTCGGCGTCCAGGTGGGTGGTGACGCTCTGGCTGTCACGCACGCGCAGCGGCGCGCTGGTGTCGAGCGCGGGCAGGGCGGTGTCGATGCCGCTGCCCTGGTGTTGCCAGAACGCCGCCTCCTGCTCGCCGGCCGGGCTCTGCGCATAGGCCTGCAGGCGCAGCGCCCAGTCCTGGACCGGCAGAGTGCGCGGCGGCAACTGGCAAGGTTGGCCGGCGCTGGCCTGGGTGTAGGCGCTGTGCAGGTCTTCGAGCAGGATGCGCCAGGACACGCCGTCCACGGCCAGGTGATGGATCACCAGCAGCAGGCGTACCTGGCCCTGGTCTTCGCCCAGCACGGCGCGCAGCAGCGGGCCTTGGGCGAGGTCCAGGCTGCCCTGGGCGCGGTCGCACAGGGCCTGCCAGGTTTCGCCGAGGCTGGGGTCGAACTGCCAGAGCAGGTCCGCGCCGGGCGCCTGTTCGCCGAACTGGGCTTGCCACTGGCCCTGAGCTTCAGTGAAGCGCAGGCGCAGGGCATCGTGGGCCGCCACCAGGGCGTGCAGCGCCTGGCGCACGTGGGCCGGGGCCAGCGCCTGGCTGGCCGCGAGCATCACCGACTGGTTCCAGCGCTGCGCCTCGGGCATGGCCAGGGCGAAGAACTGCTGCTGCATCGGCAGCAACAGGCTGTTGCCACGGGCCGGCAGGTAAGTGGCCTGCGCCGCTTGCGCCTGGGTCTGGGTGACGCGCGCCAGGGTGCGCACGGTCTGGTGGCTGAACAGGTCCTTGGGGGTGAAGTGCAGGCCGTCGCGGCGGGCGTGGCTGACCAGCTGGATGGACACGATCGAGTCGCCGCCGAGCTCGAAGAAGTTGTCGTCGATCCCCACTTGCTCACGCTTGAGCACCCGCTGCCAGACCTGTACCAGGCGCGCCTGCACATCATCCTCGGCGGCGCTGTAGCTCGCCTGTGGCTGGGCCGCGCCGGGCTTGGGCAGGGCCTTGCGGTCGAGCTTGCCGTTGGGGCTCAGCGGCATGCTGTCGAGGAAAAGCCAGTGGTTGGGCACCATGTAGTCGGGCAGGTGGGCCAGCAGGGCCTGGCTCAGTTGCTGGCGATCGGGCGCGGGCTGGCCGGCCTTGGCCACCAGGTAGGCGACCAGCTGGTTGTCCACGGCCAGCACCGCAGCTTCATGGATGGCCGGCTGTTCCATCAGGCGTGCTTCGATCTCGCCCAGTTCGATGCGCAGGCCGCGAATCTTCACCTGGTGGTCGATGCGCCCGCAGTATTCGATCACCCCATCGGTGCGGTAACGCGCCAGGTCGCCGGTGCGGTACATGCGTGCGCCGGGCTGGAACGGGCAGGCGACGAAGCGCTCGGCGGTCAGCGCCGGGCGCTGGTGGTAGCCGCGGGCCAGGCCTGCGCCGCCGAGGTAGAGCTCGCCGATGACCCCGGCAGGCTGCGGCTGCAGGCCGGCGTCGAGCACCCAGCAGGCCAGGTTGGCGATCGGCGTGCCGATCGGCACGCTGGTCTTGCCTTCGTCGCGGCAAGTCCAGTGGGTGACGTCGATGGCCGCTTCGGTGGGGCCGTAGAGGTTGTACAGCTTCGCCTGTGGCAGGCGCGCGAATACCTGCTGCTGGGCGTCGACCGGCAGCGCTTCGCCACTGCAGACGATGCGTTGCAGCCCGCTGCACGTGGCGACCTGCTCGTCGAGCAGGAAGGCCTGTAGCATCGAGGGCACGAAGTGCAGGGTGGTGACCTGGTGCTGGTGGATCAGTTGCACCAGGCGCGTCGGGTCGCGGTGGTCGCCCGGCGCGGCGATGGCCAGGCGGGCGCCGGTGATCAGCGGCCAGAAGAACTCCCATACCGACACGTCGAAGCTGAATGGGGTTTTCTGCAGCACGGTGTCGCTGGCGTCCAGCTTGTAGGCGGCCTGCATCCACTGCAGGCGGTTGGCCAGGGCCTGGTGGCTGTTGCCGGCGCCCTTGGGGCGGCCGGTGGAGCCGGAGGTGTAGATCACGTAGGCCAGTTGCTCGGGCGTGCTTGGCAGTTGCGGGTCGTGCTCGGGCTGCGCGGTTTGCGCGGTGTCGAGCAGCAGCACCGGTAAACCGGCTGGCAGCGGCAGCTGATCGCGCAGGTGCGATTGGGTCAGCAGCAGGCCGATGCCGCTGTCTTCGAACATGTAGCTCAGGCGCTCGGCGGGATATTCTGGGTCCAGCGGCACATAGGCGCCGCCGGCCTTGAGGATCGCCAGCAGGCCGACCACCAGCTCCAGGCTGCGTTCGGCGGCGATGCCAACCGGGGTGTCCTGGCGCACGCCTTGGGCAATCAGGGCATGGGCCAGCTGGTTGGCCTGGCGGTTGAGCTGGGCATAGGTCAGGGTGGTGTCGCCGAACAGCAGCGCGGTGGCGTCGGGGGTGCTGCGCGCCTGGGCTTCGAACAGGGCATGGATCGACGGTGCTTGCGGGTAGCGGTGGGCAGTGTCGTTCCACTGTTGCAGCAGTTGCCGGCGTTCATCGGCGGCCAGCAGGTCGACTTCGCCGATGGCCTGCGCGGGCGCTGCGAGCATCTGCTCCAGCAGGCGCAGCCAATGCTGGCCGAGGCGCTCGACGGTGGCGTGGTCGAACAGGGCGCTGGCGTAGGTGAAGCTGGCGCTCAGGCCCTGGGCATCCTCGTGGGTATTGAGGGTCAGGTCCAGTTGCGCGGTTTCGCCGGCCAGGGCCAGCGGCTCGATGTGCAGGCCGTGCTCGGCTGCCGGGGCGCTGTGCTGGGCCGCATCGACCTGGTGGTTGAACATCACCTGGAACAGCGGGTTGTGGCTGAGGTTGCGTTCTGGCTGCAGCGCCTCGACCAGTTGCTCGAAGGGCAGGTCCTGGTGCGCCTGGGCCTGTAGCGTGGTGGCCTTGACCTGGTCGAGCAGCTGGCTGAACGACAGGGTTGGTTGGCACTGGCCGTCGATGACCAGGGTGTTGACGAAGTAGCCGATCAGGTCTTCGGTCTCGACCCGGTTGCGGTTGGCGCTGGGCACGCCGATGCGGATGTCCTGCTGGCGCGTGTAGCGGTGCAGCAAGGCCAAGAACGATGCCAGCAGCACCATGAACGGCGTGGCCTGGTGGGCCTGGGCGCAATGGCGCACGGCCTGGGCCACGGCTGGCGAGATCGCCAGCGGCAGGCGTGCGCCTTCGAAGCGCTGCACGCTCGGGCGCGGGCGGTCCAGCGGCAGCTCCAGCACCGGCACCTCGCTGCCCAGGCGCTGGCGCCAGTAGTCGAGCTGGCGCTCCTGCTCGCCGGCTTCCATCCAGTGGCGTTGCCAGATGGCGTAGTCAGCGTACTGCAGCGGCAATTCGCCAAGCTGGCTCGGCTGGCCCTGGCTGAAGCGGGCGTAGCAATGGGTCAGTTCCTTGACCATCACCTGCATCGAGCGGCCATCGCTGACGATGTGGTGCTGCACCAGCAGCAGGACATGGTCGTCGTCGCCCAGGCGCAGCAGTTCGGCGCGCAGCAGGGCGCCGTTGGCCAGGTCGAAGGGCTCGCGCACCCGCTCCTGGAGGTAGGCCTGTACGGCGGCCTCGTGCAGCGGGGTCACCTGCAGCGGCAGGTCGTCTGCCGCCACCACCTGTTGGGCGACGCCCAGCTCGTCCTCGACGAAGCGGGTGCGCAGGCTGTCATGCCGGCGCACCAGCTGCGCCAGGCTGGCCTGGAGGGCGGCAGTGTCCAGCGCGCCGCGCAGGCGCAGGGCGCAGGGGATGTGGTAGGCGCTGGAGTCACGCGCGAACTGCCACAAGAACCACTGGCGCTGCTGGGCGTAGGACAGTGGCAGGCGCACGAATTCCTCGCGCACCTGCGGGATCGGCAGGCTGGCCAGCGACAGGCCCTCCTGGCGCATCTTCAGCAGGTACTGCCGGCGCTTTTCCAGCGGCAGCAGGACGAAGCGCTTGGCAATCCTCGAAGCGGTAGTGCTGTCCATCAGTGTTCCTCCATTTCGTCGAGCCAGGCTTCGAGGGTGTCGAGCTTGTGTTCATCGACCGCGGTTGTGGTGGTGTCCAGGTGAAGCGCCAGGGCTTCGAGGGTGGGGTGCTGGAACAGCGCCTGCGGGGTGAGCTCGCGGCCCAGCTCCAGCTGGATGCGCGAGACGGTGTTGATCACCAGCAGCGAGTGGCCGCCGAGTTCGAAGAAATCGTCGTCCAGGCCCACCACCTGAACCCCCAGCACCTGCTGCCAGATGCCCGCCAGCTGCTGCTGCAAGGGCGTGTGCGGGGTGCGCAAGGGGCGTTCGGCATTGCTGTCGGGTGGCGCCGGCAGGGCCTTGCGGTCGAGCTTGCCGTTGACGGTCAGGGGCAACTGCTCAAGCCACACGCACTGGGCCGGGACCATGTAGTCGGGCATCTGCGCCTTGAGCGCGGCACGCAGGGCGGCGCTGTCCTGGGGCTGGCCGGGGTGGGCCACCAGGTACGCCAGCAGGCGCGTGCCAGCCGGGCCCGGGGCGGCCAGCACCACGGCCTGGGCCACGCCCGGCTGGGCCAGCAGCCGGGCTTCGATCTCGCCAAGCTCGATCCGGAAGCCGCGCACCTTCACCTGCTGGTCGATGCGCCCGATGTACTCCAGGGTGCCGTCGCCGCGCCGGCGGGCCAGGTCGCCGGTGCGGTACAGGCGGCTGCCGGGTGCCTCGGCGAACGGGTTGGCGACAAAGCGCGTGGCACTGAGGCCGGCGCGGTTGAGGTAACCGCGGGCAAGGCCGGCCTGGCCGATGTACAGCTCACCGATGCAGCCCGCTGGCACCGGGTTGAGCTCGCCGTCGAGCAGGTAGCCGCTGAGGTCGTCGATCAGCTCGCCGATCGGGCTGACGTTGCGCGCCAGGTCCGCCAGGGTGATCGGCCGGTAGGTGACGTGCACGGTGGTTTCGGTGATGCCGTACATGTTCACCAGGCGCGGGCGCTGCTCGCCGAAGCGTTCCAGCCAGGGGCGCAGGGCGGCCACATCGAGGGCTTCGCCGCCGAAGATCACCAGGCGCAGGGCCAGCGCTGGCGAGGCATTGGCGCAGGCGGCCTGGGTCAGCGGCTTGAATGCCGAAGGGGTCTGGTTGAGCACGCTGACGCGCTCTTCCACCAGCAGTTGCAGCAAGCCTTGCGGGTCGCGGCTGAGGGTTTGCGGCACGATCACCAGGCGCCCGCCGTGCAGCAGCGCGCCGAAGATTTCCCACACCGAGAAATCGAAGGCGAAGGAGTGGAACAGGGTCCAGACATCTTCATGGTCGAAGTGGAACCAGCGGTCGCACGCGCTGAACAGCCGCAGCACGTTGCGCTGGCTGAGCAGGGTGCCCTTGGGCAGGCCGGTGGAGCCGGAGGTGTAGATGATGTAGGCGAGGTTGTCGACGCCGCTGCGTGGCGCCGGGTTGTGCGTGGGTTGCTCTGCATGGGCCGCGTCGAGGTCCAGGCGCAGCAGGTTGCCCGCTGGCAGCTCGGTGAGCAGGCCGGGTTGGGCCAGCAGTACCTTGAGGCCACTGTCGCTGACCACGAATGCCAGGCGTTCGGCCGGGTGCGCAGGGTCCAGCGGCACGTAGGCGCCGCCGGCCTTGAGGATGGCCAGCAGGCCGACGATCATCTCGAAGCCGCGCTCGGCGGCCAGGCCAACCGGCACATCGGCGCCCACACCGGCGGCGATCAGGCGATGCGCCAGGCGGTTGGCGCGCAGGTTGAGCTCGGCGTAGCTAAGGGCCTGGCCCTGATGGCGCAAGGCGACGGCCTGTGGCCGGCGCTGGGCCTGGGCTTCGATGCGTTCGGCCAGGGACTGGCTTTGCGCGTGCGAAACAGCGTCGCCATTCCATGCCTCCTGGGCCTGCAGGCGCTCGGCCGGGGCGAGCATGGCCAGGCGCGCGAGCGGCAGCTCGGGGTGCTGCAGGGCCTGTTCGAGCAGGGCCTGCCAGTGGTTGGCCAGGCGTTGCAGGGTGGCGGCGTCGAACAGGTCGCGGTCGTAGGTGAAGGCGGCGCTGAGGCCATGTTCACCCTGGGCTGTGCTCAGCGCCAGGTCGAACTGGGCCTGCTGCGGCTGGCTGTCCAGGGCCTCCAGGCGCAGCCCGCCGAGATGCGCGGCGTCGGCGGCCTGGTGGTGGTTGTACAGCACCTGGAACAACGCCTGCTGCGCGCCGCGTTGCGGCATCAGGTGTTCCAGCAGTTGCTCGTAGGGCAGGTCCTGGTGGTCCTGGGCCTCGATCATCGCCTGGCGGGTCTGGGCCAGCAGCCCGGCGAACGATAGGTCGGCGCTGCAGTCGGCACGCAGTACCAGGGTGTTGACGAAGAAGCCGATCAGTTGCTCGGTTTCCAGGCGGTTGCGGTTGGCCACCGGCACGCCGATGCGGATGTCTGCGTGGCCGGTGTAGCGGTGCAAGACGGCTTGCCAGGCGGCCAGCAATACCATTGGTGTGGTGGCCTGGCGGGCGCTGGCGAAGCGTTGCAGGGCCTCGCCCAGCGGCGCCGGCAGGGTCAGTTGCAGGCGTGCGGCCGGGCGCTTGGAGCCGTCGCGGCGCGGCTGGTCGTAGGGCAGCTCCAGCACCGGCGGTTCACCGGCCAGGCGCGTGCGCCAGTAGGCCAGCTGGCGCTCGCGCTCGCCCGCTTCGAGCCAGCTGCGTTGCCAGGCGGCGAAATCGGCGTATTGCAGCGGCAGTGGCGCCAGGGCCTGGCCCTGGTAGAGCGCGCACAGCTCGCGGACCATCACCTGCATCGACCAGGCATCGGAAACGATGTGGTGCTGCACCAGCACCAGCAGGTGTTCATCGGCGGCCACTTGCGCCAGGCCGACGCGCAGCAGGCGGCCGCTGGCCAGGTCGAAGGGCTGGCCGAGCAGGTTGTGGGCGAAGGCTTCGCGGGCGGCGCCAGCCAGTGGCTGCGCCTGCAGCGCCAGCGACCAGGGGGCGAGCACCTGCTGGCGTGGCTGGGCGCCGTCGAGGGTGAAGGCGGTGCGCAGGCTTTCGTGGCGCTCGATCAGCTGGTCGAAGGCCTGGTTCAGCGCGGCGACGTCCAGCGGGCCTTGCAGGCGCAGCACGCTGGGGATGTGGTAGGCGGTGCTGGCCGGGTCGAGCTTCCACAACAGCCACTGGCGTTCCTGGGCGAAGGACAGCGGCAGCTGCTCGCGCTCGGCCTGGGCGTGGATGGTGGCGGGCGTGGCGCTTTGCAGGCTGGCCAGTGCCTGGCAGAAATCGCCCAGGCGCGGCTGGTCGAACAGCAGGCGCAGGGGGAACTCCAGGGCCAGCTCGTGGCGCAGGCGCGAAACCACCCGCGCCACCAGCAGCGAGTGGCCGCCGAGGGCGAAGAAGTCGTCGGCCAGGCCCACGCGCTCGGCCTTGAGCAGCTCGGCCCAGGTGGCCGCGACCTGCCGTTGCAGGGCGCTGGTCGGCGCCAGGTAGGCGGCCTGCTGTGGCTGCCCGCTCAGCGGCGGCAGGGCCTTGCGGTCGAGCTTGCCGTTGGGGCTCAGCGGCATGCTGTCGAGGAAAAGCCAGTGGTTGGGCACCATGTAGTCGGGCAGGTGGGCCAGCAGGGCCTGGCTCAGTTGCTGGCGATCGGGCGCCATCTGGCCGGCCTTGGGTACCAGGTAGGCCACCAGCTGGTTGTCCACGGCCAGTACGGCGGCTTCATGGATGGCTGGCTGCTCCATCAGCCGCGCTTCGATCTCGCCCAGCTCGATGCGCAGACCACGGATTTTCACTTGATGGTCGATGCGCCCGCAGTACTCGATCACGCCATCGGCGCGGTAGCGCGCCAGGTCGCCGGTGCGGTACATGCGTTCGCCGGCGCGGAACGGGCAGACCACAAAACGTTCGGCGGTCAGGGCCGGGCGCCGGTGGTAGCCGCGGGCCAGGCCTGCGCCGCTCAGGTACAGCTCGCCGATCACCCCGGCTGCCTGCGGCTGCAGGCCGGCATCGAGGATCCAGCAACCCAGGTTGGCGATGGGGGTGCCGATCGGCACGCTGGTCTTGCCTTCGTCGCGGCAGGTCCAGTGGGTGACGTCGATGGCCGCCTCGGTGGGGCCGTAGAGGTTGTACAGGCACGCCTGCGGCAGATGCTCGAACACCTGCAACTGGGCTTCCACCGGCAGGGCTTCACCGCTGCAGATGATGCGTTGCAGGCCGGTGCAGCGGGCCATTTCGCCATCGAGCAGGAATGCCTGGAGCATCGAGGGCACGAAGTGCAGGGTGGTGACCTGGTGCTGTTCGATCAGCTGCACCAGGCGCGCCGGGTCGCGGTGGTCGCCCGGCGCGGCGATGGCCAGGCGGGCGCCGGTGATCAGCGGCCAGAAGAACTCCCACACCGACACGTCGAAGCTGAATGGGGTTTTCTGCAGCACGGTGTCGCTGGCGTCCAGCTTGTAGGCGGCCTGCATCCACTGCAGGCGGTTGGCCAGGGCCTGGTGGCTGTTGCCGGCGCCCTTGGGGCGGCCGGTGGAGCCGGAGGTGTAGATGACGTAGGCCAGTTGCTCGGGCGTGCTCGGCAGTTGCGGGTCGTGCTCGGGCTGCGCGGTTTGCGCGGTGTCGAGCAGCAGCACCGGTAAACCGGCTGGCAGCGGCAGCTGATCGCGCAGGTGCGATTGGGTCAGCAGCAGGCCGATGCCGCTGTCTTCGAACATGTAGCTCAGGCGCTCGGCGGGGTATTCAGGGTCCAGCGGCACATAGGCGCCGCCGGCCTTGAGGATCGCCAGCAGGCCGACCACCAGCTCCAGGCTGCGCTCGGCGGCGATGCCGACCGGGGTGTCCTGGCGCACGCCATGGGCAATCAGGGCATGGGCCAGCTGGTTGGCCTGGCGGTTGAGCTGGGCATAGGTCAGCGTGGTGTCGCCGAACAGCAGCGCGGTGGCGTCGGGGGTGCTGCGTACCTGGGCTTCGACCAGGGCATGGATCGACGGCGCACTGGGGTAGGCCTGGGCAGTGGCGTTCCAGTCTTGCTGCTGTTGCTGGTGCTGGGCGCAGGACGGCAGCTGCAGCTCGCCGAGCGCGCAGTGCGGGTGGTCGAGCATGGCCTGCAGCAGCGCCAGCCAGTCCTGGCCCAGGCGCTGGGCGGTGGCGGCGTCGAACAGCGTGGCGTCGTATTCCAGGGTGATGCGCAACTGCTCGCGGCCGGCCTGAACGTTCAGGCTGAGGTCGAACTTGGCGTTGGCGGGCACGCTGGGCAGCGGCTCGATGCGCAGGCCGGCAAAGCTTGGGGCGGGCTGCTCGGCGTTGTCGCTGGTCCAGTTGAACAGGCAGTGGAACAGCGCGCCGCTGGCGCCCTGGCGCTGCTCGGCAAGCACGTGTTCCAACGGGTGGTCGGCGTGCTCCAGGCAGGCCAGGGCATGCCGGCGGACCTGGTCGAACAGGCCGGCGACGGTCTGGCGTGGGTCGAGGCGGGCGCGGTGGATCTGGCTGTTGACGAAGTAGCCGATCAGTTCCTGGACCTGCTCCTGGTTACGCCCGGCATTGGGCACGCCGAGGATGAAGTCGTCCTGGCCGCTGCGCCGGCCAAGCACCAGTTGCCAGGCCGCCAGCAGCACCATGAACGGGGTCAGGCCAAGGCTGCGGCAAGTGGCCTGGAGCTGGTTGAACAGGCCTGGCGCCATGGCCCATTCACAGGCCCCGGCGGCCTGTGGCGGGCGGCTGCCGCGGGGGTGGTCGGTGGGCAGTTCGAGCAGGGTGATACCGCCATCCAGGTAGCCGCGCCAGTAGTGCGCGGCCTGGGCCTGCGCCGGGCTGGCCAGGTAGGCGCCGCGCTGCCAGTGGGCGAAGTCGTGGTACTGCACGGCCGGGCGCGGCAAGGCCTGCCCGCTGGCATACGCCTGCGCCAGGTCGCGCAACAGCAGCGGGTTGGACCAGGCATCGCTGATGCTGTGGTGGCTGGTCAGCGTCAGCACATGGCGGTCGCTTTCCAGCTGGTACAGGCAGGCGCGCAGCAGCGGGGCCTGGGCGAGGTCGAAAGGGGTGCTGGCGTCAGCCTCCAGTGCCGCTTGCAGCCTGGCCTGCGGCTGGCCGCGCAGGTCGACGCTGCGCAGGTTCAGACGCGCCTCGCGTTCCACCCGCAGGCGTGGCTGGCCCTGAATTTCCTGGATGCACGAACGCAGGATGTCGTGCCGATCGATCACCCGGTCCAGGGCCTGCTGCAGGTCGGCGGCGCGCAACGTGCCCTGCAGCATGAAGGCGCGCGGCTGGTTGTAGGTGGCGGCGTCGGGGTCGAGCTGGGCGAGCAGCCAGAGCTGCTCCTGGGCGAAGGACAGCGGGGCGTCCGTGGTGCCCAGGGCAACGATGCCGGCAGGGGTGGCGGTGGGCTCGTCGAGCCCGCAGAGCAGGGCCAGCAGCGCGTCATCGGTGGAGTGGTCGTGGGGTGTCATCTCGGTCTCGCCATCACTGGAGAATTAAGCGTATTGAGAGAGACGAAGGGGCAGCGGGGTGATTTAGGCGGGCGGTGCAACAGCCGCACCTGGCGCGCACGGGGCGCGCCAGGTGGGTTTCAGGCGAGGGCGGGGGCGCGTTCGACCACGACCTTGCCGGCCTGCAGGCGGACCAGCTGGTCGGCGATGTCGAAGTAGCGGTCGTCGTGGGAGATGACGATGATGGTCTTGCCCAGGCGCTTGAGGTCGGGCAGCAGCTCGGTATAGAAGATGCGCCGGAAGGTCGGGTCCTGGTCGGCGGCCCATTCGTCGAACACCAGCACCGGGCGCTCTTCCAGCCAGGCATTGATCAGCGCCAGGCGCTTGCGCTGGCCGGTGGACAGGTCGGTGGTGCTGAACGCGCCGTCTTGCACCTTGACCTTGTGGGCGATCTCCAGGCGCTCGAGGTAGCGGTTGGCATCGTCGGGGATGTGCGTGTCGCCCTGCACCACGTCATCGAACAGGTAGTAGTCGGCGAACACCGTGGTGAACAGCTGGCGGTAGTCGTCGCGCTGGGCGGCGTCGATGGCCTGGCCGTTGAGCAGGATCTGCCCGTGCTGCGGCGGGTACAGGCCCAGCAGCAGCTTGATCAGGGTGGTCTTGCCGCAGCCGTTCTCGCCGACCACGAAGACGATGTCGCCGTGGTTGATGCGCAGGTTCACCGGCCCGACCTGGAAGGGCTGGGCGCCGGGGCTTGGCGGGTAGACGTAGTTCACCTCGCGCAGCTCCAGGCTGTCGACCGCCACCGGCTTGCTGCCAGGGTCTTGCAGCAGCAGGTGCGGCTCGGGCGAGGAGAACTGCTCGGACAGCTCGGCGATGCGGCGAAAGGCGATCTGCGCGCGGCTGACCACCGGCAAGGTGCCGATCAGGTGTTCCAGCGGGCCTTTCATGTACAGCAGCACCAGGACGAAGCCGCTGATGGCCTTGGGGTCGGCGCTCGGCCAGAGGAACTGCAAGGTAAGGCCCAGGCCGATGACCACGAAGAACAGCATCGAGCCGAAGCTCTTGGCGATCACGAAGGTGTTGATCGAGCGCACCTGGGTGGCGCAGATCTCGTCGGCGGTGTCCTGGATGCCCTGGCGGAACATGCGCTGGCGCCGGGGGCGGTGGATGCGCAGTTCCTTGGCCCCCTCGGCCACCGCGTGGTAGTGCTTCTGCAGGCGGTCTTCGGCATCGCGGGCGGCCATGAAGCCTTTGATGCCGCGGCCGCGGGCGATGTACTGGATGACGCTGCCGATGCCGATCGCCAGCAGCATCATCAGAAACATCGGCAGCGACAGCGTGGCCAGGTAGCCCAGGCAGCCCAGGGTCACGGTCAGCGAGATGGCCAGCGGCGCGAAGGCGAAGGCGAAGTCGCTGATGGTGTCGACGTCGTGGGTCAGTACCGGGATCAGGCGGTGGCTGCGAAAGAGTTCGATCTGCTCGATCGGCGCCGACAGCACCTTTTCGCCCAGGGCTTTGCGCAGCTTGGCGATGATGTGCTGGCCGACGTAGTTGGTGCCGATGTCCGAGCAGATCGAGCTGGCCAGGGCCAGTGCACACAGCCCGGCAAAGCCCAGCACCACGCTGTTGCTCAGGCCGCCTTCGGCGTGCAGGCCACTGTTGATGGTGGCCAGCAGCGCGGTGACGCTGAGGCCACCGACCATGCCCATGACAATCGACAGGCTGACGATCGGCCAGAAGGGTTTGAGCAGGGTGAACAGCTCGCTCAGGGCCCCGCGGGGTTTGGAGGTCATGTTGGTTTCCTGGATCAGAGGCGTGAGTACACCGTTAGGACGAGTGGCCGGGAGGGCAATTTAAGCCTCGGGCCTATAGCTCGCGGACCACCCTGAAGCCCAGCCAGTCGCCCAGGCGCTCGGGGGTGTTGGTGTTGCGGTTGCCCGAGCGCGAGAAGATCGGCGCCTCGCCCCAGTCGTTGCCGCGGATGCTCACCACCTTGCAGCTGCCTTCGGCGCGGCTGGCCTGGCCCCAGGCGCTGCCGTCGGCCGGCGCGCCCTGGTAGCTGTTGTGGTAGCAGTCGGCGACCCATTCGTAGACGTTGCCATGCATGTCGTACACGCCGAAGGCATTGGCCGGGAAGCTGCCCACCGGCGAGCTGTAGCTGAAGCCGTCCTTGGGGCCGTAGACGTTGGCGTGCTGGCTGATTTCCAGGGTGGCATCGGGGTCGAGCGGGAACGGGAACATGCCGCTGCTGCCACCGCGGGCGGCGTATTCACGCTCGGCTTCGCTGACCATGCGGTAGTGCTTGCCGGTCTTGTTCGACAGCCAGGCCACGTAGCCCTGCACGTCGTGGTAGCTCATGCACACCGCCGGTTGCCGCGGGCCTTGCTTGTAGCTCGGCTTGCTGGCGGTGCAGCGCCGGCCAGGGCGGTCGTCGCCGTCGGCGATGCGCGTGCCGCTGGCCTTGAGGTAGGCGTCCCATTCGCCGGCAGTCACTTGGAAACGGCTGATGGCGAAGGGCTTGGCGAAGGTCACCGGGTGCTGCGGGCCTTCGTCGTCCTGGCGGCCCATTTCGTCGGGCGGGGTGCCCATGGTGAAGGTGCCGGCGGGCAGCACCACCATTTCCGGGCACAGCGTGTCGCAGTCGCGAAATACCTTGCCGGGGGTGTCGGTGCCTTGCGCGGCCAGGGCCGGCAGGCTGCAGGCGGCCAGCAGGGCGGCCAGGGTCAGGCGGTTCAGGGGAGCGGTCATGGGCAATGCCTTGTTCACAGGTTGCGAGTGATCAGGGCCATGGCCCGATCGATCTGCTGCTCGTCGTTGAGCAGGCTGGGGGCCAGGCGAATCACCGGGCCGACGTCGCGGTGCACGGCGTCGCACATCACCTTGTTGGCGATCAGGTCGGCGGCGACGGCATCGGCGTTGCGATCCTTGATGCGAAAGAAGGTGAAGCCTGCCGAGTAGCGCTCGCTGCGCGGGGTTACCAGCTGGACCTGGCGATGCTCGGCAAGGCGCT
The DNA here is from genome assembly GCF_021602585.1 of Pseudomonas faucium. Lineage (GTDB taxonomy): Bacteria > Pseudomonadota > Gammaproteobacteria > Pseudomonadales > Pseudomonadaceae > Aquipseudomonas > Aquipseudomonas faucium. Next base: position 57,017 of record NZ_BQIP01000004.1, on the reverse strand, counting down.
CCTTGAGCAGGCTGTTGAGCTGGTGGATGCGTTGCTGCACCTCGGCCTTGCCCAGCTGCAGGTGCAGCTTGAAGGCTTCGCCGGCGGCCCAGCGGTGCTCGAAGGCGTGGTAGCCGCCGGGGGTCATGATGGTGGCGAAGTCTTCATCGCGGGAGAAGGTGGCGAAGGTCGGCGTCAGGTGTTGCATGCCCGTGGAGGCGGCGCAGATGATGCCGGTGCCGCGTGGGCCGAACATCCACTTGTGGGTGCCGGCGATGAAGTAGTCGCAGTTGAAGTCGGCGAAGCGCGCGTTCTCCACGCCGAAGCCGTGCACGCCATCGACCACGTAGAGGATGCGCTCGGCTTCGCTGCGGTTGCGGTTGTGCCGGCGCACCAGCTCGCCGATCTCGCCCACTGGCAGCTTGACGCCGCTGCCCGAGTGCACCCAGGTCATGCCGAGCACTCGGGTCTGTGGGCCGATGGCTTTGTCGACCGTGCTCAGGACCTGGTCGGTGGACACCGTCCAGGGGTCGTCGAACAGGCGGATCTTGCGCACCGTGGTGCCCTGGCGCTGGCTGCGGAAGGCCAGCGCCTTGTGTGTGGAGTAGTGCTCGTGCTCGGTGACCAGGATCTCTTGGTCGGCGTTCACCGCAAGGCCGCCATAGATCATCGCCAGGCCTTCGGTGGTGCTGCCGGTGAGGGCGACCTGGCGCGGCTGCACGTCAAGGTAGCGCCCGGCCCATTCGCGCACTTCGTCCTCGCGCTGCCATTCGTACTGGCTTTCCCAGTCCATCAGCGCGGCGGGGTTGCGGTCGAGGTCGGCGCGGTGGCGGTCGATGGCCGCCTGCACTGGGCGCGGGTGGGCGGTGACCAGGAAGTTGGCGAAGTGCGCCACCTGCGGGTCGAGCGGGAACAGCGTGCGCAGGTTGCGCCACTTGTCGGCGCCGGTGAGCGGCGTCTCGCTGCTGGCCAGGGCCTCGGGCAGCAGGGGCAGGCTGGCGGCCAGCAGGCCGGCCTGTTTGAGGAAGGTGCGGCGGTTGCTCATGGTCGGGCGGGCTCGCTTCAGCGGTTGGCGACGGGGAGGGCGGCTTTTTGCACCTGCGCCCAGGCGCGCAGGAAGTTGCCCGCCCAGAGCTTGGCGATGTCGGCTTCGCTGTAGCCGCGGGTGAGCAGCTCGGCGGTGACATTGCGGATTTCGCTGACGTCCTTCCAGCCGTCCAGGCCGCCGCCGTCGTTGAAGTCCGAGGCGATGCCGACGTGGTCGATGCCGACCTTCTTCACCGTGTAGTCGATGGCGTCGACGTACTGCTTGAGGGTGGCCTTGGGTTCTTCGTCGAGGATGCTGTAGAGCGAGCTTGCGTACTCGCCGAAGCGCGCCTCGGGCCAGATGGCGATCACCGCATCGCCGGGCATCAGGGCATTGGCCAGGCCTTGCAGCGGTTGCAGGTCGAAGCGCGCGCGCAGGGCGTCGAGCTTGTCCACCACCGGCTGGGTCAGCGGCTTGAGGTACTGGCCGAAGCCGACCACCTGGATGACCCCGCCGCTGTCCTTGATCAGCTGCATTTCCTTGTCGGAGAGGTTGCGCGGGATGTCGACCAAGGCCCGCGGCGCCGAATGCGAGGCCACCAGCGGCGCACGCGACAGGCGCGCGACATCTTCCAGGGCCAGGGTCGACATCTGCGAGACATCGATGATCACGCCCAGGTCGTTCAGGCGCTTGACCGCCTGCTCGCCCAGCGGCGACAGGCCACCCAGTGCGTCGGCGGTGTCGTTGAAGAACGGCAGCGGCCGCGAGGAGTCGGCCCAGTCGTTGTTGCCGACATAGCTGAAGCCGAACATGCGCATGCCGCGTGCCGCCCACAGGTCGAGCTGCGCCAGGTCGTGGCCCAGCGGGTAGGCGTTGAGCATGCTGATGAAGATGGCGAACTTGCCTTCGCCGTTCAGGCGCCGGAAGTCGTCGGGGGTGTAGGCGATGCCGACCTGGTTGGGGAAGTCGCGGACCATGCCGGTGATGATCTTGTAGCGCGCTTCCTGCTCTTGCCGGGCGGCATCGACGAAGCCAGGGGTGGGGCGGTGCGGGGCGTTGGCGCCGTTCCAGATTTCCGGCCAGCCGAACACCGTCAGCGCCGCGCCCGACAGGCGCCCGCGGTTGGCCTTGGCCAGGTCGAACTGGCCGGGGCCGTCCTTGTCCGCTTCGTGGCCGGCGCTGCCCAGGGCCAGTGGCACGGTGACGTGGCTGTCGAACGAGAGCATGTGATCGTGCAGCGCCTCGGCCTGCTGGACGATCTTCAGCGGGTAGCCTGCGTGCAGGTGCCGCCAGTAGAAGTAGCCGGCGGCACTCCCCAGGGCAACCGTCAGGGCCAGGGGCAGGCCGATGTACAGGGCTTTGCGGGAGCGGGTCTTGGTCATTGCCATCTCGTTGCGCGTTGATCGGGTGAGCCTTGCGCCGCAGCGGCGGTGGCGCGGCCAGGGCTTGGGTATCAGGTTGGACGAACGAGGGCGGGGCAAATTTATCGACGGCGCGCGGTGGGCGGGGCGTTAAATTTCGCTGCGTGGGCAACGTTCTAGCCTTGGACAGGCCGTGCTCCATGGCCGCAACGAATGCTCAGGTAGTGGCAATGACGATTTCACGACGCGGGTTCATCGCCGGTGTGGCATTGACGGGCGTGGTAGTACCCGGTGCGCTGTATGCGCGGCATGTGCAGCGCCAGCAGTTCGACGAGCAGTTCCCGGAAACCCCGGGCGAGGCCGTGGTGGAACTGGCCGATGCGACGCTGCAGCAGTTGGGCGATACCTTGCGCGGCGTCTGGCGCTGGAGCTGCCATGGCGCCGATGCCGGCCTGCAAGGCCTGCCCGCAGGGGAGCTGGAGCTGCTGCTGGACGTGGCGCAGAACGGCCGTGGCCTGCGCGGCTACCTGGACACCCCCGAGCGCCTGCGCGGTGAGCAGGAGCCCCGCTACCGGGTGCTCGGCGACCTGCTGACGGAGAAGCCCGGCACCCTGCGCTGGCGCCTGTTTGCCACCCAGGCGGGCGAGGCGCAGGCGGACTATGAATGCCAGGTGGTGCTCGACGAAGCCTGGGGCGGCCTGGGCAATGCCGGGCCGGCCAGCCTCAACGGCCGCATCGCCCGGCTCGACCGGGCCCTGACCCTGCCGCTGCAGGACAACCAGTTCCTGGCGGTCAAGCGCACCTTCCCCGAGCCCCGCGAACGCACGCCGTTGTCACCGGCCTTGCTGGCCTGGCTGGTGGCGCCCGAGCATCGGCTGTTCCACCAGTTGTGGCATGCCTCGCGGGACAAGTGGCACAAGCTGGACGAGCAGAAGCAGGCGTCCCTGCGCGGCCTGGGCTGGCAGCCCGGGCCCCGTGACCAGGAGCGCGATGCCCGCGGCCGGCACAAGGACCGCAATGGTTCGGGGGTGGATTTCTTCTTCATGCACCGGCACATGCTGCGCGCAGCTCGTGCCCTGCAGGACCTGCCCTCGTGGCCGCGGTTTCCGCTGCCGCAGCCGGAGCTGGAGCGCGACCGGGCCGGTTTCGTGCGCTATTTCGACAACCACGATGGCAATGCCTTGCCGCCCACCTGGCTGGCGCCGAGCGATGCGCAGTACACCCAGTGGGTGCGCGACATCAAGACGCCCGACACCTACCACGGCAACTTCCAGGTGTGGGAGTCGCGCTACAGCGACCCGCACTACCTGAGCACGCTGACCCTCGGCCAGTTCGGCTCGGAAATGGAGCTGGGCCTGCACGACTGGCTGCACATGCGCTGGGCGTCGGTGCCGCGTGACCCGTCCAATGGCATGCCGGTGCCGTTTGCGCGGGCGCCGGAGGACTTTGCCGGGCGTTGGTTCGAGGCGCAGAACGACTTTCTCGGCGACCCGTTTTCGTCCCATGTGAACCCGGTGTTCTGGCATTTCCATGGCTGGATCGATGACCGTATCGAGGATTGGTACAGGGCCCATGAGCGCATCCACCCGGGCCAGGTGCGGCGCACTGAAGTCAATGGCGTGCCGTGGTTCGCCCAGGGGCCGTGGGTGGAGGTGGCGGACCCGTGGCTGGGGCCGGATACCCATGGCTGCTCGACGGTGCCTGGGTTGAGGCCGGGGCGCAGCGTGGAGATGGACCCGGAGACCATGAAGCTGGCGTTGCGGATCATTTTTGGGGATGACGACCTGTTTGCCCGGTTGAAGCCCAAAGTGCCGCAGCGGCCTTGGTATGCGCGTAATTTGAAGCTGGCCAAACGCTGATAGCCGTTGTCTTCCCCAGAACCTGAACGCCCCCACGATCCCCTGTGGGAGCCGGCTTGCCGGCGATAGGGCTCTGGCAGGCTGACTGGTTTTTGCCTGCGCCGGCCTCATCGCCGGCAAGCCGGCTCCCACAAGGGCTCCCACAAGGCTTGCTTTTGTGTAATGCGCTGGCGCTCAGCGCTCGACCTGCCACCCGCCACCCAATGCCTTGTACAACGCCACGCTGCCTTGCAGCCGGGCCAGGCGCAGCTGCGCCTGCTGGTCCTGGGCCAGGTACAGGGTGCGCTGGGTTTCCAGCACGCTCAGCAAGGTTTCGGCGCCGGCGCCATAGCGCTGCTGCGCGAGGTCGAAGGCTTGGCGTGCCTGCAGCACTTCCTCATCCTGCCACTGGCGCTGGCGGTCCACGCCGTGGATGGCGTTCAGCGCCTTCTCGACATCGGCAAAGCCAGCCAGGATGCTGCTGCGGTAAGTCTCCAGCAGTTCGTCCTGCTCGGCTTCGGCCAGCTGCCTGGCGGCGCGCAGCCGGCCGTTGTTGAACACCGGCGCCACCAGGCCTGCGGTGAGGGTGTAGTAGGACGTGTCGAACACCTCGGCGAAAGTATTGGCGCCGGTGCCCAGGTTGGCGCCGAGGGTCAGCTTGGGCAGCAGCGCCGCCCGCGCCACTTGCACGTTGGCGCTGGCGGCGGCCAGGCGGGCCTCGGCGGCGGCGATGTCCGGGCGCCGGGCCAGCAGCTCGCTGGGCACGCCGCTGCCGATGGCGGGCCACTGCACGCTGGCGAGTGCCTGCTGGCTGGCTGGCAGCGCCTGCACCGGGTCGCCGAGCAAGGTCGCCAGGGTCACGCGGCTGTCCTGCAACTGTTGTTCGAGCAGCGGCAGCTGGCGCTGCTGGGCGGCCACCAGGCTGCGCTGCTGGGCCAGTTCCAGGCGCGTGGCGGAGCCTGCACGCTCGCGGCTTTCGACCAGGTGCAGCACGTCGCGGGCGTTGCTCAGGTTGAGCTGGGCGATACGCAGTTGTTCACCCAGGGCCAGGCCTTGCAGGTAGCTGTCGGCCACGGCGCTGAACAGGGTCAGCTGCACCGTCTGGCGGTCGAAGCGGCTGGCGTCGAGGCCGTGCAGGGCGCTGGCGCGGGCGGCGCGCAGGCCGCCCCAGAAGTCGAGTTCGTAGCTGGCGCTGAGCTGGGTGCCGAAGGTGGTGTAGGTCGGCTGGCGGCGGCTCACGTCCAGCGAGTCGGCGCCGTCGCCATGCAGCAGGCGCTGGCGGCTGCCGTCCAGGCCCGCCTGCAGCTCCGGCAGCAGCGGGGCGCCGGCGATCACGGCGCGGGCCTGGGCCTGGCGAACCCGCGCCGTGGCGGCCGCCAGGTCATGGGCATTGGCCCGGGCTCGTTCGATGAGCTGGTTCAGCTCGGGGCTGGCAAAGGCTTGCCACCAGGTGGACGACGGCAGGCCAAGGTTGGCGGTGGCTGTTTCGCCTTGCCAGTGCAGCGGGGCGGCGATGCCACTGGCGGGCGGCGGTGGCGTGCTGCAGGCGGCGAGGCCCAGGCACAGGGTCAAAAGGCTGATGCGGCTTGGCAATGTCATGGCTTATTCGCTGGTAAGGGCTTTGACCGGGTCGAGCCGGGAGGCTTTGCGCGCCGGCATGAAGCCGAACACGATGCCGGTGACCACGGCGCAACTGAACGCGCCGAGGATGGCCGGCAGGGCGAAGGCCACGGCCACCTGCGCCAGGGTCAGGGCGCCGCCGATCGCCAGGGCCAGGAGGATGCCGGTGACGCCGCCGACCATCGACAGCATCACCGCTTCGCTGATGAACTGGCGCTGGATGTCGCGCTGGCGGGCGCCGGTGGCCATGCGGATACCGATTTCGCGGGTACGTTCGCGCACGGTCATGAGCATGATGTTCATCACCCCGATGCCGCCGACCAGCAGCGAAATCGCGGCGATGGCCCCGAGCATCAGCGACAGGCTGTTCTGGGTGCGGGCCTCGGCCTGGATCAGCGCTGCGTCGTTGGTCAGTTCGAAGTCGTCCTTGCCCTGGTGGCGCTTGCGCATCAGCTGGGTGATCGCCGCTTCGCTGTCGGCCACCCGGGCCGAGTCGGCGGCGGCGATGATCACGTATTCCGGGTCATGGCTGCCGAACAGGCGGGTGGCGGCGGCGGAATAGGGCACCACGATGCGCTCGTCGCTCTTCTGATCGCCTGAGCTTGCGCCCTTGGCGGCGAGCAGGCCGACCACCTGGAACGGCACGTTGCCGATCAGCAGGTACTGGCCCAGGGCATCGCTGCCGGGGGCCATGAGTTTGTCCCGGACCTTCTGGCCGATCACCGCCACGGCGGCGCCGCTGCGCTCGTCGGCTTCGCTGAAGAAGCTGCCCTCGACCACCGGCCAGTTGAGGATGCGCGGGAACTCGACGTTGTTGCCGCCGACGTAGAACTTCTGGTTGTTGTTGCCATGGCGCACCATCACGTTGCTGCCGATCACCGGCATCACCCGCTGCACCTGGGGCAGCTCGGCGATGGCCGCGACATCGTCGAGGGTGACGATGCCGCCGGGCTCGCGCAGGGTCGGCGGGCGGCCGTTGAGGTAGAGGATGTTGGAGCCGAACGCGGCCATCTGCGCCATCACCTGGCGTTTGCTGCCTTCGCCGACGGCCAGCATGACCACCACCGAGGCCACGCCGATGACGATGCCGAGCAAGGTCAGGGCGGTGCGAAAGCGGTTGATCCACATCACCCGCCAGGCGGCTTGCAGGGCTTCGAGCAGTTCGCCTTGCCAGGCACCGTGCGCGGTGGCGCCGCGGTCCAGGCGCTGGCGCAGGGTATCGGCCTGCAGGCTTTGCGCCGTGGTTTGTGGCGGCTGGCCGGCAGCGGAGTCGCTGACCATCAGGCCATCGCGGATTTCCACCACCCGCCGGGCGCGCTGCGCCACGGCGCGGTCGTGGGTGATGAGGATGATCACATGGCCCTGGCTGGCCAGCTCGTCGAGCAGGGCCATGACTTCGCGGCCACTGTGGCTGTCGAGGGCGCCGGTGGGTTCGTCGGCGAGGATGATGTGGCCGCCGTTCATCAAGGCCCGGGCAATCGACACACGCTGCTGCTGGCCGCCGGAGAGCTGGTGCGGGCGGTTGCCCAGGCGGCTGGCCAGACCCAGGCGGGTCAGCAGGGCGGCGGCGCGGGCGTGGCGTTCGGCCGGTGGGGTGCCGGCGTAGATGGCGGGCATCTCGACGTTTTCCTGGGCCGAGCCGGAGGGGATCAGGTGGTAGCCCTGGAACACGAAGCCGAAGGCTTCGCGGCGTAGCCAGGCCAGTTGGTCGCCGTCCAGCTGGGCGACGTCCTTGCCGGCGAACAGGTAGCTGCCAGTGGTAGGGCGGTCGAGGCAGCCAAGGATGTTCATCAAGGTCGACTTGCCGGAGCCGGAGGCGCCGACGATGGCGATGAACTCGCCGGGCCGGATGCTCAGGCTGATGCCGCGCAGCACCTCGACCGTGGGCGTGTCGCCGCCGCCGTAGGACTTGCGGATATCGCGCAGCTCGATCAGGGGCGTGTCCATTCAACCTCCACTGGCGGCAGGGGCGCCGATGACCAGGCGTTCACCTTCGTCGAGGCCGTCGACGATCTGCACGCGCAGGCGGTCGCTGAGGCCGATGCGCACCTGGCGCTGTTCGACCTTGCCATCCTTGCCCAGCACCTGGGCCAGGCGCAGGCCTTCACCGGCGCCGTCGTCCAGGGCGGCCAGCGGTGCGGTGAGCACTTGGCTGGCGTGGCCGGCGACGAAGAACACCTGGGTGGTCATGTCGGCCATCAGCGCGCCGTCGGGGTTGTCGACGTCCAGCAGCACGGTGTACTGCACCACCTGGCTGGCGGCGGAGCCGGCGCTGGCGCTGAGCGGGCTGCCGCCGCCCTGGCTGGCGTGGGCCAGCGGCTTGGGCGGGATCGGCAAGATCTGGCGCACGGTGCTGTGCCAGCGGCGCTTGCCGCCGGCCAGGGTGGTGAAGTAGGCGGTCATGCCGGGCTTGACCTTGCCGATGTCGGCCTCCGAGACCTGCGCCCACACGGTCATCGGCGACAGTTTGGCGATGCGCAGGATCAGCGGGGTCTGCTGCTGGGCGTTGAGGGTCTGGCCTTCGCGCGCATCCACCGCGACCACGGTGCCGTCCATGGGCGCGTAGATGCGCGTGTAGCCGAGCTCTGCTTCGTCGCTGCGCAGGTTGGCCTGGGCCTGGCGGATTTGCGCCTGGTACATGGCGATGCGGGCCTGGGTCACCTTGAGCTGGGCGTCGGCGGCCTGCAGGTCTTCGGCGCGGGTGGCGCCGGCGGCGGCCAGTTCGCGCTGGCGCTTGTGCTGCTGCTGGGCCAGCAGGTATTGCGCCTGTTGCTCGGCGAGCTGGGCCTTGAGGTTGTCGATCGAGAAACGCCCGGCGTCGAGCCGGGCCTGCTGGGTCGAGGGGTCGATCTCCACCAGCAGCTGGCCCTTGTGCACTTGGTCGCCGGCTTCCACGTGCAGGGTGCGGATCTGCCCGGAGGCCTGGGCCCCGACGTCCACGTAGCGGCGCGGCTGCAGGGTGCCGAGGGCGGTGACACTGCTTTCGATGTCGCCACGGGCAACGGCGACGGTGCTGACCGGCAGGGCGCCATAGGGCAGCGCCTTCCAGGCCAGCAGGCAGCCCAGGGCCAGCAAGCCAAGGCTGCCAAGGGCGATGCGGCGGCGGGTATTGGGTGAGCGTCTCATGCGGGCTTCCAGCCAGGGGTGGGCCACGCGCGGCCAGGGCAGGGCGCGCAGGGAGGTGCCAGTAAGACGAAGGCAGGCAGGGCGGATTTACAGCGGCTGCAGGAGTGTTGCTGAGAATAATTATAATTTGTAAGATCCGTCGCTGTTATCACTCAGACCTTGTCCCGGCCTGTCAGGACGACCCCAGGTGCCGTCGTGGAACATTACTATCGCGAATTGGTGAGCTTCCTTGCTGCCCGCCTGGGCAACCGCCAGGCGGCCGAAGACGTTGCCCACGATGCCTACCTGCGGGTGCTGGAGCGAACCGGCACGCAGCAGATCGAGCACCCCCGCGCCTTCCTTTACCGCACCGCGCTGAACCTGGTGATCGACCGCCATCGGCGCCACCTGCTGCGCCAGGCCGAGCCGCTGGAGGTGCTGGACCAGGACGAGCGCTGGCACACCGCGCCGCCCACCCTGAACCTGCAGCTTGACCAGCGCCTGGCGCTGATGCGCAAGGCCCTGGACGAATTGAGCAAGCCCTGCCGCGACAGTTTCCTGCTGCGCAAGCTGGAGGGCTTGTCGCACCCGCAGATCGCCGAGCGCCTGGGGATCTCGCGCAGCCTGGTGGAAAAGCACATCGTCACCGCCATGAAGCACTGCCGGGTGCGCATGCGCCAATGGGAATCCTGAAAAAGTGGTCGTAAGTCAGTGAAAATTCTGTGTGCTGGCCACTTGATTTCTCCCTGTTTCCCGACAACTATCTAGATTGACCCCTCCAGAAAGTTCCTGGCGGTTGCCGGTTACTGGCGCAGTTTGGTCAGGGAGCGTGCCCCTATTCACCTGACTGCCCAGGTCCGACAATGACCAACAAGACCCTGCGCATCCTGATTGCCGACGAGCACCCGTGCCAGCGCCTGCAGCTGGAAAAACTGCTCAATGGCCTGGGCTATTACCGGATTGCCCCGGTGGAAAGCTTCGACGAACTGCAGCGCCTGGTGCATTGCGCGCTGGAGCCGTTCAACCTGCTGGTGGGCAACTACGAACTGGGCAGCCATGCCGGCGTCGACCTGGCGCGCTTTTGCCGGGTCAGTGCGCAGATCCAGCACGCTCTGCTGTATCACTCCCAGCACCTGAAAGTCCCTGCGGTGCCGCAGACCGAGCGCCAGGCGGTGAACGTCAGCCTGCCGCAGGTGCCGGACAACGAGGCGCTGGAATCTTTCATGGCGATCATCGATGCGCCGGTGGTGATCGGCAAACTGGCCCTGCCACCGGGGTTGTCCGGCGGCAAGCAGGCCTACCAGCGGCGCAACTTCGCGCACACGGTGTTCAGCCGCTAAGCGAGGAGGGCAGGGGCTGGCGGGGATTTGCTATCCTCTTGCCCTTTGCCGATTTGCGGACTCCTGCCAATGACTGCCATCGATACCGCTCGCCCGCCCCGGTTCAGCCGCGGCGATCACCGGACCCTGGGCCTGGCGGCACTGGGCGGCGCGCTGGAAATCTACGATTTCATCATCTTCGTGTTCTTTGCCCTGACCCTCAGCCAGCTGTTCTTCCCGCCCGAGATGCCCGAGTGGCTGCGCCTGCTGCAGAGCTTCGGGATCTTCGTCACCGGCTACCTGGCGCGGCCGCTGGGCGGCATCCTCATGGCCCATTTCGCCGACCACCTGGGGCGCAAGCGGGTGTTCAGCCTGAGCATTTTGATGATGGCCTTGCCGTGCCTGCTGATCGGGGTGATGCCGACCTATGCCGACATCGGCTATGCGGCGCCGCTGATCCTGCTGGGGCTGCGCATCCTGCAGGGCGCGGCGGTGGGGGGCGAGGTGCCGAGTGCCTGGACCTTCGTTGCCGAACATGCGCCACCCGGGCGGCGCGGCTATGCCCTGGGCTTTCTGCAGGCGGGGCTGACGTTTGGCTACCTGCTCGGTGCACTGACCGCGACGCTGCTGGCGCAGGTGTTCACGCCCCAGGAGATTCTCGATTACGCCTGGCGTTACCCGTTCCTGCTGGGTGGGGTGTTCGGCGTGATTGGCGTGTGGCTGCGCCGCTGGCTGAGTGAAACGCCGGTGTTCCTGGCGCTGCGCGAGCGCCAGGAAAAGCCGGTGAAGTTCCCGCTGCGACGGGTGCTGGGCGAGCACCGCCGGGTGTTGATCCCGGCGGCGCTGCTGACCTGCGTGCTGACCTCGGCGGTGGTGGTGCTGGTGGTGATCACCCCGACCGTGATGCAGCAGCGCTTCGGCATGAGCGCCGGGCACACCTTCGCCCTGAGCAGCGTTGGCATCGTCTTTCTCAATATCGGTTGCGTGCTGGCCGGGCTATTGGTCGATCGCCTGGGCGCCTGGCGGGCACTGATGATCTACAGCCTGCTGCTGCCACTGGGCATCGGCGCGCTTTATGCGAGCCTGGTGGGGCAGTGGGGCATGACCTGGCTGGCCTATGCGCTGGCGGGGCTGTCGTGTGGTGTGGTGGGGGTGGTGCCGTCGGTGATGGTCGGGTTGTTCCCGGCCGAGATTCGCGTGTCGGGTATTTCCTTTACCTACAACGTCGCCTATGCGCTCTGGGCCAGTACCACGCCGTTGGCACTGATTGCGCTGATGCCGTGGAGCCCGTGGGTGTGTGTCGGGTTTTGTCTGATCATGGGCACGGTCGGGCTGCTGACCGCGCTGTACTTCGGGCGCCGCGAGCCGCTGGCGTTTGCCGCGGAGCCGATGCCGATCATGTGCGGTGACAAATGAGGGGCTAGTGGCCGGTGGGCGGTGAGGCAATCTTTTGGGTGGAGGCTATTGGAATAACCTATTAGCCAAATTTAACCTAAAAGGTTAATTTCTCATGGAAAAGAGAACGCCTCATTGCTCCCTGGAGCGGGTTCACTCACTCGTTGCCGCCAACCGAATCAAGCCCGACGGGCGCCGCTTTGAAAGGGGCGAGGGCGTTGGGTGTCGATTTTGCCTGCATGGTGGACGTGATTCGTGGGTTGAGTCGAAAGGATTTCTACAAAAGCATGACCAGTCATGGGGATCATCAAGTTTGGCAGGATGTGTATCGGCCACTCACAGCGGTCGGCTACCTCTACCTCAAGCTGTCAGTCATTGATGACGTGCTTATCGTGTCTTTCAAGGAGTTGTGATCATGAAGTGCCCGATATGCGGTGGCGCGGAACTGGCGCAAGATACACAAGACATGCCTTATCGTTACAAGGGGCAGACAACATCGATCCCGGATGTCACGGGCCAATACTGTCCTGTTTGTGGCGAGGTGGTTCTGAGCTTCGATGAAGCCCATCGCGTCAGCGAGCGGATGACGGCCTTTGATCGGCAAGTCAATGCGGCAGAGGTTGACCCCAATTTCATCGCTGCCGTGCGCAAGAAGTTCGACCTCGATCAGCGCGAGGCAGGTGAAATCTTTGGCGGCGGGGTGAATGCTTTTTCTCGCTACGAGAATGGCAAGACCAGCCCGCCTGTAGCGCTGGTCAAGCTGTTCAAGCTGCTCGATCGCCACCCTGAGCTGTTCGAGGAAGTCAGGACTGCCTGAGCTCTGGCGTATACGAAAAAGCCCCCGGGCCGTGAGGCCAGGGGGCTTTTGTTTGCCGCAAGGGCAGGGGTTTACATGTTCGGGTAGTTCGGCCCGCCCGCGCCTTCAGGGGTGACCCAGGTGATGTTCTGGGCCGGGTCCTTGATGTCGCAGGTCTTGCAGTGCACGCAGTTCTGCGCGTTGATCTGGAAGCGCTTGTTGCCGTCTTCCTGGGTGACCACTTCGTACACGCCGGCCGGGCAGTAACGCTGGGCTGGCTCGTCGTACAGCGGCAGGTTGCTGGCGATCGGGATGTTCGGGTCGGTCAGCTTCAGGTGGCAGGGTTGTTCCTCTTCATGGTTGGTGCTGGAGAGGAATACCGAGCTGAGCTTGTCGAAGCTGAGCTTGCCGTCCGGTTTCGGGTAGTCGATCTTCTTCGAGTCGGCGGCCAGCTTGAGGCAGGCGTAGTCCGGCTTGGTGTCGTGCAGGGTGAACGGCAGCTTGCCGCCGAACCAGTTCTGGTCGACGTAGTTGAACGCACCGCCCAGCAGCGGGCCGAACTTGTGCAGTGCCGGGCCGAAGTTGCGGCTGGCGAACAGCTCTTCATGCAGCCAGCTGGCCTTGAAGGCCTCGACGTAGCTGTTCAGCGCATCGCCGCCCTCGCTGCCGGCGATCAGTGCGTCGGCCACGGCGTCGGCCGCGAGCATGCCCGACTTCATGGCCGTGTGGCTGCCCTTGATCTTGGAGAAGTTCAGGGTGCCCAGGTCGCAGCCGATCAGGGCGCCGCCGTTGAAGACCATCTTCGGCAGCGAGTTCAGGCCGCCCTTGCAGATGGCGCGGGCGCCGTAGCTGATGCGCTTGCCGCCTTCGAGGTACTGCTTCATCACCGGGTGGTGCTTGAGGCGCTGGAATTCGTCGAACGGCGACAGGTACGGGTTGGCGTAGGACAGGTCGACGATCAGGCCGACCACCACCTGGTTGTTTTCCAGGTGATAGAGGAACGAGCCGCCGGTGTTGTCGGCGCTGACCACGTCCAGCGGCCAGCCGGCGGTGTGCACCACCAGGCCCTGCTCGTGCTTGGACGGGTCGATTTCCCAGATTTCCTTGAGGCCGATGCCGTAGTGCTGGACGTCGGCTTCGCTGTCGAGGTTGAAGCGCTTGATCAGCTGCTTGCCGATGTGGCCACGGCAACCTTCGGCGAACAGGGTGTACTTGGCGCGCAGTTCCATGCCTGGGGTGTACAGGCCGTCTTTCGGGTTGCCTTCGCGGTCGACGCCCAGGTCGCCGGTGATGATGCCGCGGACCACGCCGTTCTCGTCGAACAGGGCTTCCTGGGCAGCGAAGCCCGGGTAGATTTCCACGCCCAGGTTCTCGGCCTGCTGGGCCAGCCAGCGGCACAGGTTGCCCAGGGAGATGATGTAGTTGCCCTGGTTGTGCATGGTCTTGGGCACGAACAGGTCAGGCACCTTGGTCGAGCTGCCGGCATCCTTGAGCACGTAGATGTCGTCGCGCTTGACTTCGGTGTTCAGCGGCGCGCCGAGTTCTTTCCAGTCGGGGAACAATTCGTTCAGGGCGCGCGGTTCGAACACCGCGCCGGAGAGGATGTGGGCGCCGACTTCGGAGCCTTTCTCGACCACGCAGACGCTGATCTCGCTACCGGCTTCGGCGGCCTTCTGCTTCAGGCGGCAGGCGGCGGACAGGCCCGCCGGGCCGGCGCCGACGATGACCACGTCGAATTCCATGTATTCGCGTTCCACTGGTTCTCTCCTACTCATCAAGGCTCGTGCTGTTGCTTGGGTCTTATTGGGGTGCTTGCGTGCAGCGGCTCGTCACGGGAGCGAAACTGTAGCTACGCAAAGGGGGGACTACACCGTTTTGTCTTGGCCGCGCATTATATCTACACCACTCGGCGGGTCCAATACAAACGTTTGTTTGAATTTGCCGCAGGCCAGTAAAATCACAGGAACGCGGCTGGAGGGTGACCGATTTGCCGTATTGACCGGATTGGGTGTTACGGTCAAGATACGAGCGGTTTTACGCTCGCCGTAGGCTGACCGTCGGGCGCAGGTGCACCCCTAAAGACCAGGCGTAGCGCAGGGTTTTCGGGCCGATCCCGGTTTTGTAGTGGAGTCTACACGCCACGACAGAAAATGACTCGCGGGTTTTGCCTGAAGCGTCTGAACAGGACTGATTGGTCACTGTGAAGTTCGCGCTTCCCGGTACGTTTTTAGAGGTGCCCTTGTACCCACGCGCATCGCAGGGCTTAGCCCAGGCGACTATCTATTCACCGGAGAGTAACGAGGAATCCATGAAGGTTCTTGTAGCTGTCAAACGAGTGGTCGACTACAACGTCAAGGTTCGCGTCAAGGCGGACAACTCCGGCGTCGACCTTGCAAACGTCAAGATGTCCATGAACCCCTTCTGCGAAATCGCCGTGGAAGAAGCCGTGCGCCTGAAAGAGAAGGGCGTTGCGACCGAGATCGTCGTCGTCTCCGTCGGCCCGACCACTGCCCAGGAACAGCTGCGTACCGCGCTGGCACTGGGTGCTGACCGCGCCATCCTGGTCGAGGCCGCCGATGAACTGAACTCCCTGGCCGTGGCCAAGGCGCTCAAGGCCGTTGTCGACAAGGAACAGCCGCAGCTGGTCATCCTCGGCAAGCAGGCCATCGACAGTGACAACAACCAGACCGGCCAGATGCTGGCGGCGCTGACCGGCTTCGCCCAGGGCACCTTCGCCTCCAAGGTCGAGGTAGCGGGCGACAAGCTGAACGTCACCCGTGAAATCGATGGCGGCCTGCAAACTGTTGCACTGAACCTGCCGGCGATCGTCACCACCGACCTGCGCCTGAACGAGCCACGCTACGCGTCGCTGCCGAACATCATGAAGGCCAAGAAGAAGCCGCTGGAGACCATTGCTCCAGACGCGCTGGGCGTATCGCTCACGTCCACCAACAAGACCTTGAAGGTCGAAGCGCCAGCTGCCCGCAGCGCGGGTATCAAGGTCAAGTCGGTGGCCGAACTGGTCGAGAAGCTGAAGAACGAAGCGAAGGTAATCTAAATGACTATCCTGGTTGTCGCTGAATACGAAAACGGTGCCGTTGCCCCGGCTACCCTGAACACTGTTGCCGCAGCCGCCAAGATCGGTGGCGATATCCACGTGCTGGTCGCAGGCCAGAACGTCGGTGGCGTCGCCGAATCCGCAGCCAAGATCGCGGGCGTGGCCAAGGTGCTGGTGGCCGATAATGCGGCCTACGCCCACGCCCTGCCGGAAAACGTCGCCCCGCTGATCGTCGAGCTGGCCAAGGGTTACAGCCACGTGCTGGCACCGGCTACCAGCAACGGCAAGAACATCCTGCCACGCGTTGCCGCACTGCTGGACGTCGACCAGATCTCCGAGATCATCTCGGTGGAATCGGCCGACACCTTCAAGCGCCCGATCTACGCCGGTAACGCCATTGCCACCGTGCAATCGAGCGCTGCGGTCAAGGTCATCACCGTGCGTACCACCGGCTTCGACGCTGTTGCCGCCGAAGGTGGCTCCGCTGCCGTCGAAGCGGTGGCTGCCGCGCACAACACCGGTATCTCCGCCTTCGTCGGCGAAGAACTGGCCAAGTCCGACCGCCCTGAGCTGACCGCTGCCAAGATCGTCGTTTCCGGCGGCCGTGGCATGGGCAACGGTGACAACTTCAAGCACCTGTACAGCCTGGCCGACAAGCTCGGCGCTGCTGTGGGTGCCTCGCGCGCCGCGGTCGACGCAGGCTTCGTGCCCAACGACATGCAGGTCGGCCAGACCGGCAAGATCGTTGCGCCACAGCTGTACATCGCCGTCGGTATCTCCGGCGCGATCCAGCACCTGGCCGGCATGAAGGACTCCAAGGTGATCGTTGCGATCAACAAGGACGAAGAAGCGCCGATCTTCCAGGTGGCTGACTACGGCCTGGTCGCTGACCTGTTCGAAGCGGTGCCAGAGCTGGAAAAGCTGGTCTGATCCGGCTGCTTCACTTATAAAGAAGCCCGGCCCTCCTACTGAGGGCCGGGCTTTTTTTTGCCGGGCAAGGAGTGAGGGATGGCGTTTCGCGAAGCGGGCAGGGTGCTGGTATGCATGGTGGCGATGCTCTCGCCGCTGGCCATGGCGGCGGGCAAGTGCGAGCGCCTGGTGGCGACCGGCAGCCCGGATGCACCGCCCTATTCCTGGCAGGACCCGAAAGACCCGAAGCACCTGATCGGCGCCAACGTCGACCTGCTCGGGCAGGTGGCTGGCGAGCTGGGCGTGAAGGTGGAAGTGCTCAATGCCGGCAGGCGCGACCAGGCGCTGGAGGAAGTGCGCAGCGGGCGCATCGACCTGCTGCTCGACACGCCCATGCAGGTGGAGCAGTTGACCGCGCTGGATTACATCCACCCACCGTTGCAGCTCAACGAATACCTGGTGTGGACGCGCCATGACGCGACGCTGGAGTACCAAGGCCCGGCGGACCTCGCCAAATACCGCGGCAGCCTGTCGGAGCGCGCCCGCCTGACCCCGGCCTTCAGCGCCTTCGCCAAGGCCCAGCTCAAGCTGGAGCCGGCGCAGAACCTGACCCAGGCCTTCCAGAAGCTGGTGCTGGGGCAGGTCGATTATGTGCTCGCCGGGCGCTACTCGGGCATGGCCATGACCCAGAGCCTGGGCATGAGCAGCCACCTGGTGGCCCGTGGCCTGCCGGTGGACCGCCCCGGCCTGTACCTGGCCATTTCGCACAACTCGGCCTGCAATGACGCCTGGTTGCGTGGGCAACTGGCGAAAAAGCTGACAGAATTGCCGATCTCCGGTGCGTCCGAAGCCGTGCTGCAACGCAATGTCGAGCGCTGGAAAGCGCAGATGCAAGTGCAGGCGGACGCCCCCAAACAGTAGGAAGAGTGCGTGAGAACCCAATCACTGATCCTTGCCGTGGCTGTGCTCGGCCTGGCTGGCTGCGCCAATGACCCGGCGCCCAATGAGCAGATGCGTATTTCCGAGCAGGCGCTGGAACAGGCCAAGGCGGTCGGTGCCACCGACCAGGTCGAGGCGATGAAGCTGGCTGAAGGCAAGTTCGCCCGGGCCAAGACCAACATGCTCACCGAAGACTATCGTGACGCCCGCATGCGTGCCGAACAGGCCGAGCTGGATGCGCGCCTGGCCGAGGCGCAGGTGCTGAACCAGAAGAGCGACGAGCAGCTCGACGTGCTGCAGCAGCGGGTCAAGCGCCTGCGCAAGCAGTTGGAGGTGCAGCCATGATGCGCGGCAGACCGATGGCGGCGCTGGCTTTGCTGGCGCTGGTGGCAGGCTTGCAGGGTTGTGCCAGCCAGCGCAGCTCTGCGGCACTGGACGATGCCACGGCAGCGTTCCAGAAGGTCAAGGACGATTCCGATGTGCTGCGCAGTGCGCCACGTGACGTGATCCGTGCCGGCGAGTCGCTGGCGCGGGCCGAACGCCTGTCCAGCTACATCGGCACCGGCAGTGACGTGCGCCATTACGCCTACCTGAGCGAGCGTTACAGCGAGATCGCCAGCGAGCATGCCAAGCTGGCGCTGAACCAGGAGCGCCTGGCCAAGCTCGACCTCGAACGCCAGCGCCTGCAGTTGGCATTGCGCGAGGCCAAGCTGGCCAGCGTGCAGCAGCAGGGCAAGTGGGTCGAAACGCAGATTGCCGCGCTGGCCTCGGAGCAGGCTGACCGTGGCCTGGTGATGACCTTGGGCGATGTGCTGTTCGACACCGGCCGTGCCGACCTGAAGAATTCGGCCAGCCGCACGGTGTTGAAGCTGGTGCAGTTCCTTCAGCTCAACCCGCGTCGCGTGGTGCGCATCGAGGGTTATACCGACAGCACCGGTGCGCCGGAGGACAACCTCAAGCTGTCGCGCGACCGCGCCCAGGCAGTGGCCGACATGCTGGTCGACCTGGGTATCGATGAGAAGCGCCTGCAGGTCGAGGGCTATGGCGACCAGTATCCGATCGAGGCCAATGCCTCGGAGCGGGGCAGGGCGCAGAACCGCCGGGTGGAAATCGTCTTCTCCGACGAGAAGGGCAAGCTCGCACCGGCGCGCTGATCGCGGCGGCCACTCGCCGGCAAGCCGGCTCCCACAGGTCCATGGCAGGTGCTGAAACGGTGGGAGCCGGCTTGCCGGCGATGAGGTTCACAGGTGCCACGTAACTGTAATGTCGACTATTCTGCAATCTGTCCCAGTACACTTTGCAACTGTTACGGTATTCTCTACCGCCAGTGAGTCGCACAAGAACAACGAGCCGCCCGCCATGACCAACCTGCTGCTGTACCAGCGTATCGCCCATCAACTGGCCGATGACATCCGCCGTGGTGTCTACCAGCCAGGCGAGCGGGTGCCGTCCGTGCGCAAGATGAGCGCCCAGCTCAATGTCAGCCATGCCACGGTGCTGCAGGCCTATGCCAATCTCGAAGACCAGGGCCTGATTCGTGCCCGGCCGCAGTCGGGCTACTACGTTCACCAGACCCCGGCACTGACCGCGCAGACCCCGGATATCGCCCGGGTCGAGCGGCCTGGCCTGGTCACTCGGGCCAGCATCATCCAGCAGGTACTGACCGAGGCGCGCCGCGACGGCGTGTTCCCCTTCGGTGCTGCCGTGCCTCACGTCGACTACCTGCCGGTGCGGGCCCTGCATCAGCAGATCGCCAAGGTCACCCGCTTTCACAGCCCGCGCGCCTTCAGCTACATGTTCAGCCCGGGGTTCGAGCCGCTGCGCCGGCAGATCGCCATCCGCATGCGCGATGCCGGCGTGCTGGTGGACCCGCGCGAGGTGATCGTCACCCATGGGTGTGTCGATGCCTTGCAGATGTCGCTGCGGGTGCTGACCCGCCCGGGCGACCTGATCGCGGCGGAGTCGCCCACCTATTACGGCCTGTTGCAGCTGGCGGACTTGCTGGGGCTGAAGGTCATTGAAATTCCCAGTGACCCGTCCACCGGCATCAGCCTGGAGGCCTTGCAGCTGGCGGCCAACCAGTGGTCGATCAAGGCGCTGGTGCTGACCACGCGCCTGAGCAATCCATTGGGCGGCACCGTCCCTGAAGAGCGGCAGAAGCAGCTGTTGCGCCTGGCGTCGGACTTCGACATCCAGATCGTCGAAGACGACATCTATGGCGAACTGATGTTCGAGCAGGGCAAGACCAAGGCGCTCAAGGCGTTCGACCGGCTCGACCGAGTCATCTACTGCTCGAGTTTTTCCAAGACCTTGTCGCCGGGTGTGCGGGTCGGCTGGATGGTTGCGGGGCGCTATCAGGATGAGATTCAGCGGCTGCAGACCTTCACCACTCATTCGGCCTGCAGCGTGACGCAGATGGGCGTGGCCGCCTATTTGGAAAACGGCGGTTACGACCGCCACCTGCGCTACATTCGCCAGGAGTACCGCAAGAACCTCAGTGCCTACCAGTTGGCGGTGCAGCAGCACTTCCCCGAAGGTACGCAGATGACCCGCCCCACGGGCGGTTTCATCCTGTGGGTGAGCCTGCCGGGGCGGGTCAATACCCAGGAATTGCACGTGCGCGCGCTGGAGCAGGGGATCAGCATTGCGCCGGGGCTGATCTTCAGCAATACCGAGCAGTTCAACCACTGCATACGCCTTAATTGCGGGATACCGTGGAACAAGGAAGCCGAGCGGGCGGTGATCACCCTGGGCTTGCTGGCCCAGCAATTGTGCCGCGAGTCGGCGACCCCACTTTTGTAAGGCTTGCCAGGGGCGGGCGGAACGTAGAGCATAGGCACTTTGCCAGCCTGTCCGCCGATGTCCATGAAACTGTTGCGTAGCCTTGCCCTGATCGTTTGCCTCGTGCCCCTGTACCTGCCCGCTGGAGTGGCCGAGGCTGCGCAGCCTGCCGTGCAGGCGCAGGACAAGGCGGCAAAGCCTGCGCCCAAGCAGCCTGCCAAGCCGGCCAAAAGCAAGGCCAAGCCGGTGCACAAACCCGTCAGCAAGGCGGTGCGCCAGCCATTGCCCAAGGCCAAGCTGGACCTGAGCCTGCCCGCCGACATGGTCAACGAGCTTGAGCCCAGCGTCGGCAGCACGCCGCCCAGGCGCAAACCTTTGCTGCCGGCCATGTTCACCGAAAAGCCGGAAACCGACGACAGCCCGTTCCAGCTCAACGGCCGCCTGATCAGCAACGAAATGCAGCTGCAGTTGCGCAACGACAGCCGGCGCGATGTGGAAGGTGCGGCCATCGAATTCCAGTTCCGCCAATAGCCGTACCCAACTGACTGCCGGGTCACGGCAGATTTCATCGGGTCAGCAATTTCAAACGCATGTTTGAGCGGTTACTATCCAGGGACGTTCGTCCCGTCTTGCTCCAGGGAGTCCTGTTTTCATGAAGTGTCGCGAGGGTTGCGGTGCCTGCTGCATCGCCCCGTCCATCAGCTCGGCGATGCCGCGCATGCCTGAGGGCAAGCCGGCCGGTGAGCGCTGCCTGCACCTGACTGTCGACAACCTCTGCGACTTGTTCGGCAAGCCCGAACGGCCAGCGGTGTGTGGAGGGTTCCAGGCGGATGTCGAGGTGTGTGGCAGCGACCGTGAAGAGGCGATCAGGATTCTGGGTTGGTGGGAGCAGATGACGGCGGCGTGACAAGGCTGGATCTTCGACAACAAGGATAAAGATGATGAGATCGTTCAAGCGTATTGCACTGCTGTGTGGCATGGGTGTCCTGCTGGCGCCGGCCGCCTGGGCGGAAAACTGGCAAGTGGCCAAGGACGAGGACGGGATCAAGGTCTCCCTCAGCGAAGTGGCCGGCTCCAAGTACAAGGCCTACCGTGGTGTGACCCTGATCAAGGCCCCTCTGGCCAAGGTGCAGGCGTTGCAGGAAGACGTGGTCGGGGCCTGTGCCTGGATCCACGAGTGCGAATCGCAGAAGCTGCTCAAGCACGAAGGCGACCAGAGCTGGACCTACACCCGTTTCAATACGCCATGGCCGGTGACGCCGCGCGACTCGGTGCTGCATGTCACCACGGTCAAGGATGCCGACGGCAGCCTGACCCGTAACCTGAAGGAAGAGCCGACCTATATCCCGGAAGAGAAGGGCTATGTGCGGGTGGCGAAAGTCGAAGGCTTCTGGAAGCTGGTGCCCAAGGGTGACAGCACTGAAGTGACCTACCAGGTGCACACCGAGCCAGGTGGCAGCGTGCCGGCGATGGTTGCCAACAAGTTCGTGGTCGATGCGCCGTTCAATACCCTGAAAGGGTTGCGCGAGCGGGCCGAGAAGAACTGAGGCCGCTACAGGCAAGCGGCAATGAAAAAAGGCTGCCCGAGGGCAGCCTTTTTTGCGTTCGGCTCGGGGAGCTTACTTGCGGTCCTTCAGTTCGACGATGTCGCGCTGCAGCTCGCCGGTGTACAGCTGGCGCGGGCGGCCAATCTTGTACGGGCTGGAGAGCATTTCCTTCCAGTGCGAGATCCAGCCCACGGTACGTGCCAGGGCGAAGATCACGGTGAACATGCTGGTTGGAATGCCGATCGCCTTGAGGATGATCCCCGAGTAGAAGTCGACGTTCGGGTACAGCGAGCGCTCGATGAAGTACGGATCGGTCAGGGCGATCTCTTCCAGGCGCATGGCCAGTTCGAGCTGCGGGTCGTTCTTGATGCCCAGCTCGCCGAGCACTTCGTCGCAGGTCTTCTTCATCACGGTGGCGCGCGGGTCGCGGTTCTTGTACACGCGGTGACCGAAGCCCATCAGCTTGAACGGGTCGTTCTTGTCCTTGGCCTTGGCGATGTACTTGTCGATGTTCGAGACATCGCCAATTTCATCGAGCATGGTCAGCACGGCTTCGTTCGCACCGCCGTGGGCAGGGCCCCACAGTGCGGCGATACCGGCGGCGATACAGGCGAACGGGTTGGCACCCGAGGAGCCGGCCAGGCGCACGGTGGAAGTGGAGGCGTTTTGCTCATGGTCGGCGTGGAGGATGAAGATCTTGTCCATTGCCTTGGCCAACACCGGGCTGATCGGTTTGATCTCGCACGGGGTGTTGAACATCATGTGCAGGAAGTTTTCCGCGTACGACAGGTCGTTGCGCGGGTACATCATCGGCTGGCCCATGGAATACTTGTAGACCATCGCGGCCAGGGTCGGCATCTTGGCGACCAGGCGCACCGCGGAGATTTCGCGGTGTTGCGGGTTATTGATGTCCAGGGAGTCGTGGTAGAACGCCGACAGGGCGCCGACCACACCGCACATCACCGCCATCGGGTGAGCGTCGCGGCGGAAACCGTTGAAGAACGACTTCAGCTGCTCGTGAACCATGGTGTGGTTCTTCACGGTGCTGACGAACTGAGCCTTCTGCTCGGCATTGGGCAGCTCGCCGTTGAGCAGCAGGTAGCAGGTTTCCAGGTAGTCCGATTGCTCGGCGAGCTGTTCGATCGGGTAGCCGCGGTGCAGCAGCACGCCCTTGTCGCCGTCAATGTAGGTGATCTTCGACTCGCACGAGGCGGTCGCCATGAAACCGGGGTCAAAGGTGAAGTGACCAGTGGCCCCTAACCCGCGGACGTCGATTACATCAGGACCAACGGTGCCGGTTAAAATGGGCAGCTCGACGGGGGCAGCGCCCTCGATGACCAACTGCGCTTTTTTGTCAGCCATGTGGCCTCCTATTAATGCTTGAAATCATCAGACAGACCCCCCACGCAGGGCCCGCACCACTATAGAGAAGTAAATTCGAATGTCAATTTGCCTAAAGGCTGCTTGAAAGCGGGCTGCAGGCCTGATTTTTCACGAAATTCTCGCCCATTTACGCCTTTTGTTCGCTAAAGGCAATGCGCTATTTGGGCTACCCCCTTCCGTTGTCATAAGCAGCCTAACTGTCTATACTCGGCACCCGACTCCCTGGGGCTTGCAAGCCCGAACTGCTGGGGGTCGCCGTTCCCTGGGTGGTGGGTACCTGACCAGTACACTTACCAACAACTTTGCCCTGATTCGCTAGGGGCTCTTCAGTGTGAAAAAAGCCGTGAAAAGCCAACGACCTGTAAACCTAGACCTAAGGACCATCAAGCTCCCGATCACCGCGTACACGTCCATTCTTCACCGTATCTCCGGCGTCATCCTGTTCCTCGGCCTTGCCATCATGCTTTATGCACTGGGCAAGTCGCTGGGTTCCGAGGAAGGCTTCGGCGAGGTGAAGGCGTGTCTGACCAGCCCGCTGGCCAAACTGGTGACCTGGGCCCTGCTGTCCGCCCTGCTGTATCACCTGGTGGCAGGCGTACGCCACCTGATCATGGACATGGGCATCGGTGAGACGCTGGAAGGCGGCAAGCTGGGCTCGAAAATCGTGATTGTCATCTCCGTGGTGGTGATCGTTCTGGTGGGAGTTTGGGTATGGTAACCAATGTCACGAACCTGTCGCGTTCGGGCCTCTATGACTGGATGGCGCAGCGCGTATCGGCGGTCGTTCTCGCGGCTTACTTCCTGTTCCTGATCGGCTACGTGGTCGCCCACCCAGGCATCGACTATGCCCAGTGGCACGGTCTGTTCTCCAACAACGCGATGCGGATCTTCAGTCTGCTGGCCCTCGTTGCCCTGGGCGCTCACGCCTGGGTCGGCATGTGGACCATCGCCACCGACTACCTGACGCCGATGTCGTTCGGCAAGTCGGCGACTGCGATTCGTTTCCTGTTCCAGGCGGTATGCGGCGTTGCGATGTTCGCTTACTTCGTCTGGGGTGTGCAGATTCTCTGGGGTATCTGATCCATGGCTAGCATTCCTACTATTTCCTTCGACGCCATCATCATCGGTGGCGGCGGCGCCGGCATGCGCGCAGCGCTGCAGCTGGCCCAGGGCGGTCACAAGACGGCCGTGGTCACCAAGGTCTTCCCGACCCGTTCGCACACTGTATCCGCCCAGGGCGGCATCACCTGCGCCATCGCCTCGGCCGACCCGAACGATGACTGGCGCTGGCACATGTACGATACCGTCAAGGGTTCCGACTACATCGGTGACCAGGACGCGATCGAATACATGTGTCAGGAAGGCCCGGCTGCGGTCTTCGAGCTGGACCACATGGGCCTGCCGTTCTCGCGTACCGAAACCGGCCGTATCTACCAGCGTCCGTTCGGTGGCCAGTCCAAGGACTTCGGCAAGGGTGGCCAGGCTGCCCGTACCTGCGCCGCTTCCGACCGTACCGGCCACGCGCTGCTGCACACCCTGTACCAGGGCAACCTGAAGGCAGGCACCACCTTCCTCAACGAGTACTACGCCGTTGACCTGGTGAAGAACAAGGAAGGCGCTTTCGTTGGTGTGATCGCGATCTGCATCGAAACCGGCGAAACCATGTACATCAAGTCCAAGGCCACCGTTCTGGCCACTGGCGGTGCCGGCCGTATCTACGCCTCCACCACCAACGCCTTGATCAACACCGGTGACGGTATCGGCATGGCCCTGCGTGCAGGCGTACCGGTGCAGGACATCGAGATGTGGCAGTTCCACCCGACCGGCATCGCCGGCGCCGGTGTACTGGTGACCGAAGGTTGCCGCGGTGAAGGTGGCTACCTGATCAACGCCCACGGCGAGCGCTTCATGGAGCGTTACGCGCCGAACGCGAAAGACCTGGCCGGCCGCGACGTGGTTGCCCGTTCCATGGTCAAAGAGATCATCGCCGGCAACGGCGTGGGCCCGAACAAGGACCACGTACTGCTGAAGCTGGATCACCTGGGCGAGGAAGTGCTGCACAGCCGCCTGCCAGGTATCTGCGAACTGTCCAAGACCTTCGCCCACGTCGACCCGGTCGTCGCGCCGGTGCCGGTGGTTCCGACCTGCCACTACATGATGGGCGGCGTTGCCACCAACATTCATGGCCAGGCCATCACCATGGACGAAGAAGGCAAGGATCACATCATTCCTGGCCTGTTCGCCGTAGGTGAAGTGGCGTGCGTATCGGTTCACGGCGCCAACCGCCTGGGTGGCAACTCGCTGCTCGACCTGGTGGTGTTCGGCCGTGCTGCCGGCCTGCACCTGGAGAAGGCGCTGAGCGACGGCATCGAGCACCTCGACGCCAGCGACACCGACATCGATGTTGCCCTGAGCCGCCTGAACAAGCTCAACGAGCGCTCCACCGGCGAAGACGTCGCCAGCCTCAAGCGCGAGCTGCAAAGCTGCATGCAGAACTACTTCGGTGTATTCCGTACTGGCGAATACATGCAGAAGGGTATCGAGCAGCTGGCTGGCCTGCGCGAGCGCATCGCCAACGTCAAGATCAACGACAAGTCCCAGGCCTTCAACACCGCGCGTATCGAAGCGCTGGAGCTGCAGAACCTGCTGGAAGTTGCCGAAGCTACCGCCATTGCGGCCGAAGCCCGTAAAGAGTCCCGCGGCGCACACGCCCGTGAAGACTTCGAAGACCGTGACGACGAAAACTGGCTGTGCCACACCCTGTACTACCCGGGTGAGAAGCGCGTTGCCAAGCGCGGCGTCAACTTTGCGCCGAAGACCGTTCCGGCCTTCGAGCCAAAAATCCGGACTTACTAAGGGTGGCTGCTATGTTGAAAGTCGAAGTTTATCGTTACAACCCCGACACCGACTCGGCGCCCAAGATGGAGTCGTTCGACGTCGATACCGGCGGCAAGGACCTGATGGTTCTGGATGTGTTGGCGCTGATCAAGGAAAAGGACGAAGGTTTCTCGTACCGTCGTTCCTGCCGTGAAGGCGTTTGCGGTTCCGATGGCATGAACATGAACGGCAAGAACGGCCTGGCCTGCATCACCCCGCTGTCGGGCGTGGTCAAGGGCAACAAGCTGGTTCTGCGCCCGCTGCCTGGCCTGCCGGTCATTCGTGACCTGGTGGTCGACATGAGCATCTTCTACAAGCAGTACGAGAAGGTGAAGCCGTTCCTGCAGAACGATACCCCGGCTCCGGCCATCGAGCGTCTGCAGTCGCCGGAAGACCGCGACAAGCTGGACGGTCTGTACGAGTGCATCCTGTGCGCTTGCTGCTCGACCTCCTGCCCATCGTTCTGGTGGAACCCGGACAAGTTCCTGGGCCCCGCCGCTCTGCTGCAGGCCTATCGTTTCCTGGCCGACAGCCGTGACACCAAGACCCAGGAGCGCCTGGCGTCCCTGGACGACCCGTTCAGTGTGTTCCGCTGCCGCGGGATCATGAACTGCGTCAACGTTTGCCCCAAGGGTCTGAACCCGACCAAGGCAATCGGTCACGTGCGTAACATGCTGCTGCAAAGCGGCACCTGATTCAAAAGTGTTGTAACTGCAGTAAGCCGAGGTGCGGGTGGTGAGCCCGCACTGAGGTAAAACCTGGGCAAGGGCCCACAAAGCCCGCGCCCGATACCTATGAAGATATGAGACCAGCAGGGGCTTCCGGGCTGGTACCCGGAAAATCAGCAGGATCCAGGTGGCGTGGTTCAGTCGCTGTGTTCGGACTTTTCCAGGTTTGCTGTGGCTCTCGCCGATCAGTCCCCTAACCGAGGGTGACCAAGCATGCAAGAAAGCGTGATGCAGCGCATGTGGGAAAGCGCCCACCTTTCAGGTGGTAACGCTGCATATGTGGAAGAGCTCTACGAGCTCTACCTGCACGACCCTAACGCTGTGCCAGAAGAGTGGCGCACTTACTTCCAGAAATTGCCCGCCGACGGCAGCACCGCTACCGATGTATCGCACTCGACAATCCGCGACCATTTCGTACTGCTGGCAAAGAACCAGCGCCGCGCCCAACCGGTTTCCGCCGGGAGCGTGAGCAGTGAACACGAGAAGAAGCAGGTTGAAGTTCTGCGACTGATCCAGGCCTATCGTATGCGCGGCCATCAGGCTGCCAAGCTCGACCCGTTGGGGTTGTGGCAGCGCCCTGCGCCCGTAGACCTGTCGATCAATCACTACGGCTTGACCAATGCCGATCTTGATACGACCTTCCGTGCCGGCGACCTGTTCATCGGCAAAGAGGAAGCGAGCCTACGCGAAATCTTCGAGGCGCTCCAGAAGACATATTGTCGCACCATTGGCGCCGAATTCACCCACATCACCGATTCCGAGCAGCGCAGCTGGTTCCAGCAGCGCCTGGAAAGCGTGCGCGGCCGTCCGGAGTTTTCCGCCGACGTGCAGGCCCACCTGCTCGAGCGCGTGACCGCAGGTGAAGGCCTTGAGAAGTACCTGGGCACCAAGTACCCGGGCACCAAGCGTTTTGGCCTTGAGGGTGGCGAAAGCCTGATCCCGATGCTGGACGAGATGATCCAGCGCTCCGGCTCCTACGGCACCAAGGAAGTCGTCATCGGCATGGCCCACCGTGGCCGTCTGAACGTGCTGGTGAACACCTTCGGCAAGAACCCGCGCGAGCTGTTCGACGAGTTCGAAGGCAAGAAGATGAACGAGCTGGGCTCCGGTGACGTGAAGTATCACCAGGGCTTCTCCTCGAACGTGATGACCCCCGGTGGCGAAGTTCACCTGGCCATGGCGTTCAACCCGTCCCACCTGGAAATCGTCTCGCCAGTGGTGGAAGGTTCGGTGCGCGCCCGTCAGGACCGCCGCAACGACACCGTGGGTGACAAGGTACTGCCGATCTCGATCCACGGCGACGCTGCGTTCGCAGGCCAGGGCGTGGTCATGGAAACCTTCCAGATGTCGCAGACCCGCGGTTTCAAGACCGGCGGTACCGTGCACATCGTGATCAACAACCAGGTTGGCTTCACCATCAGCAACCCGCTGGACTCGCGTTCCACCGAGTACGCCACCGACGTTGCCAAGATGATCCAGGCGCCGATCCTGCACGTGAACGGTGACGATCCGGAAGCCGTGCTGTTCGTGACCCAGCTGGCCATCGATTACCGCATGCAGTTCAAGCGTGACGTGGTCATCGACCTGGTCTGCTACCGCCGCCGCGGCCACAACGAGGCCGACGAGCCGAACGGTACCCAGCCGCTGATGTATCAGCAGATCAGCAAGCAGCGCACCACCCGTGAGCTGTATGCCGAAGCGCTGATCCAGGGCGGTCGCATCGACGCCGAGCGCGCTCAGGCCAAGATCGACGAGTACCGCAACGCGCTGGACAACGGCCTGCATGTGGTCAAGAGCCTGGTCAAGGAGCCGAACCGCGAGCTGTTCGTCGACTGGCGTCCGTACCTGGGCCACGCCTGGACCGCGCGTCACGACACCCGCTTCGACCTCAAGACCCTGCAGGAACTGTCGGCCAAGCTGCTGGAACTGCCAGAAGGCTTCGTCGTTCAGCGCCAGGTATCGAAGATCTACGAAGATCGCCAGAAGATGCAAGCCGGTGGCCTGCCGATCAACTGGGGTTATGCAGAGACCATGGCCTACGCCACCCTGCAGTTCGAAGGTCACCCGATCCGCATGACCGGCCAGGACATCGGCCGTGGCACCTTCTCGCACCGCCATGCGGTGTTGCACAACCAGAAGGACGCCAGCACCTACGTACCGCTGCAGAACCTGTTCCCGGGCCAGCCGCGCTTCGACCTGTACGATTCCTTCCTGTCGGAAGAAGCCGTGCTGGCCTTCGAATACGGCTACTCCACCACCACGCCGAACGCGCTGGTGATCTGGGAAGCCCAGTTCGGCGACTTCGCCAACGGTGCGCAAGTGGTGATCGACCAGTTCATCACCAGCGGCGAGCACAAGTGGGGCCGCCTGTGCGGTCTGACCATGCTGCTGCCACACGGCTATGAAGGGCAGGGGCCGGAGCACTCCTCCGCGCGTCTGGAGCGTTACCTGCAGCTGTGCGCCGAGCACAACATCCAGGTCTGCGTACCGACCACTCCGGCTCAGATCTACCACCTGCTGCGTCGCCAGGTCATCCGTCCGCTGCGCAAGCCGCTGGTCGTCCTGACGCCGAAGTCGCTGCTGCGCCACAAGCTGGCCATCTCGACCTTGGAAGACCTGGCAGAAGGCTCGTTCCAGACCGTGATCCCGGAAGTCGATGCAATCGACCCGGCCAAGGTCGAGCGCCTGGTGCTGTGCAGCGGCAAGGTCTACTACGACCTGCTGGAAAAACGCCGTGCCGAAGGCCGCGAAGACATCGCGATCCTGCGTATCGAGCAGCTGTATCCGTTCCCGGAAGACGACCTGGTCGAAATCCTGGCGCAGTACACCAACCTCAAGCATGCGGTCTGGTGTCAGGAAGAGCCGATGAACCAGGGCGCCTGGTACAGCAGCCAGCACCACATGCGCCGTATCCTGGGCCGCCACAACAAGGCGCTGGTCCTGGAATACGCCGGCCGCGACGCTTCTGCCGCGCCAGCTTGTGGTTACGCTTCGAAGCACGCCGAACAGCAGGAAAAACTGCTGCAAGACGCCTTCACTGTCTAACGCCTTCGCGCACCTGAAACCGAATTTAAGGAAACACTGATAATGGCTATCGAGATCAAAGCCCCAACCTTCCCGGAATCGGTCGCCGACGGCACCGTTGCCACCTGGCACAAGAAGCCGGGCGAAGCTGTCAAGCGTGACGAGCTGATCGTCGACATCGAGACCGACAAAGTCGTTCTGGAAGTGCTGGCTACCGCCGATGGCGTGCTGGGCGACATCGTCAAGGGCGAGGGCGAAACCGTCCTGTCCGACGAAGTACTGGGTTCGATCGTTGAAGGTGGCGCTGCCGCCGCCGCTCCAGCCGCTGCCCCGGCCGCTGCTGCTCCGGCTGCCGCTGCCGCCGACGCTGGCGAAGACGACCCGGTCGCCGCTCCAGCCGCGCGCAAGCTGGCTGAAGAGAATGGCATCGACCTGGCCACCGTTGCCGGCACTGGCAAAGGCGGTCGCGTAACCAAGGAAGACGTGGTTGCGGCCGTTGCCAACAAGAAAGCCGCTCCTGCTCCGGCTGCCAAGCCTGCTGCAGCGGCTGCTGCTCCGGTCGTGGTTGCCGCTGGCGATCGCACCGAGAAGCGCGTGCCGATGACCCGCCTGCGTGCCAAGATCGCCGAGCGTCTGGTCGAAGCCCAGTCGAACATGGCGATGCTGACCACCTTCAACGAAGTCGACATGACCGAAGTCATGGCTCTGCGTTCGAAGTACAAGGACCTGTTCGAGAAGACCCACAACGGCGTGCGCCTGGGCTTCATGTCGTTCTTCGTCAAGGCCGCTACCGAGGCGCTGAAGCGCTTCCCGGCAGTCAACGCCTCGATCGACGGCAACGACATCGTCTACCACGGCTATGCCGACGTCGGCGTTGCCGTGTCCAGCGACCGTGGCCTGGTGGTACCGGTGCTGCGTAACGCCGAGTCGATGAGCCTGGCGGAAATCGAGAACGGCATCGCCACCTTCGGCAAGAAGGCCCGTGACGGCAAGCTGGCCATCGAAGAGATGACCGGCGGTACCTTCACCATCACCAACGGTGGTACTTTCGGTTCGATGATGTCGACCCCGATCGTCAACCCGCCGCAGGCCGCCATTCTCGGCATGCACAACATCATCCAGCGCCCGATGGCCATCAATGGCCAAGTGGTAATCCGCCCGATGATGTACCTGGCGCTGTCGTACGATCACCGCCTGATCGACGGCAAGGAAGCGGTAACCTTCCTGGTCACCATCAAGAACCTGCTGGAAGATCCGTCTCGCCTGCTGCTGGACATCTAACCCTCTGGCTGCGTACCGTTCGGCGCCCGCTCTCGAAAGAAGCGGGGCCGCGCGGTTTGCGGCTTGTAGCTTGTAGCTGATAAGGAATCTTTTATGACCCAGAAATTCGACGTAGTGGTGATTGGTGCAGGTCCTGGCGGCTATGTGGCTGCCATCAAGGCTGCCCAACTTGGTCTGAAGACTGCCTGTATCGAGAAGTACACCGACGCCGAGGGCAAGCTGGCCCTGGGCGGCACCTGCCTGAACGTAGGTTGCATCCCCTCCAAGGCGCTGCTGGACAGCTCCTGGAAGTACAAGGAAGCCAAAGAGAGCTTCAACGTCCACGGCATCTCCACTGGCGAAGTGAAGATGGACGTGGCCGCGATGGTTGGCCGCAAGGCTGGCATCGTCAAGAACCTGACCGGCGGCGTTGCCACCCTGTTCAAGGCCAACGGCGTCACTTCGATCCAGGGCCACGGCAAGCTGCTGGCTGGCAAGAAAGTCGAAGTCACCAAGGCTGACGGCACCACCGAAGTCATCGAAGCCGAGAACGTGATTCTGGCTTCCGGTTCGCGTCCGATCGACATTCCGCCGGCTCCGGTCGACCAGAACGTCATCGTCGACTCCACCGGCGCCCTGGAATTCCAATCGGTACCCAAGCGCCTGGGCGTGATCGGTGCTGGCGTGATCGGCCTGGAGCTGGGCTCGGTATGGGCTCGCCTGGGTGCTGAAGTCACCGTCCTGGAAGCTCTGGACACCTTCCTGATGGCCGCCGACACCGCCGTGTCGAAAGAAGCCCAGAAGACCCTGACCAAGCAAGGCCTGGACATCAAGCTGGGCGCTCGCGTGACCGGCTCGAAAGTCAACGGCAACGAAGTCGAAGTGACCTACACCAACGCCGAAGGCGAGCAGAAGATCACCTTCGACAAGCTGATCGTCGCGGTCGGCCGTCGCCCGGTGACCACCGACCTGCTGGCTTCGGACAGCGGCGTGACCATCGACGAGCGTGGCTACATCTTCGTCGACGATCACTGCGCCACCAGCGTACCTGGCGTATTCGCCATCGGTGACGTGGTGCGTGGCATGATGCTGGCGCACAAGGCCTCGGAAGAGGGCATCATGGTCGTCGAGCGCATCAAGGGTCACAAGGCCCAGATGAACTACGACCTGATCCCGTCGGTTATCTACACCCACCCGGAAATCGCATGGGTCGGCAAGACCGAACAAGCCTTGAAGGCCGAGGGTGTTGAGGTTAACGTAGGCACCTTCCCGTTCGCGGCCAGCGGCCGTGCGATGGCAGCCAACGACACCGGTGGTTTCGTCAAGGTCATCGCCGATGCCAAGACCGACCGCGTACTGGGTGTGCACGTGATTGGCCCATCGGCTGCCGAACTGGTGCAGCAGGGCGCAATCGCAATGGAATTCGGCACCAGTGCCGAGGATCTGGGCATGATGGTCTTCAGCCATCCAACCCTGTCCGAAGCGTTGCATGAAGCAGCGCTGGCAGTGAATGGCGGCGCCATTCACGTGGCCAACCGTAAGAAGCGTTAATTATAAGAAACCACGGCGGACTGCCCGTCGTGAGTCTTGCGTGCATGACTCACCGCGGAACGTCCGCCGGATCGAACTACACGGGAAAAACCGGGGTTAACGGTCACAGGTGGTGCGGCGCCAGCAATGGCGCAGCGCCGAAGCGCAGTACCTAACGAAGACGGTAAAAAGCATGAATCTTCACGAGTATCAGGGTAAGCAGCTGTTCGCTGAATACGGCCTGCCAGTTTCCAAGGGTTTCGCTGTCGATACCCCTGAGCAAGCTGCAGAAGCTTGCGACAAGATCGGTGGTTCCGAGTGGGTTGTTAAGGCCCAGGTTCACGCCGGTGGTCGCGGTAAAGCGGGCGGCGTCAAGCTGGTTCGCAGCAAGGAAGACGCCAAGGCGTTCGCTGCACAGTGGTTGGGCAAGAATCTGGTCACCTACCAGACCGATGCCAACGGTCAACCCGTCTCCAAGATTCTGGTCGAATCCTGCACTGACATCGCCAAAGAGCTGTACCTGGGCGCTGTCGTAGATCGTTCGAGCCGCCGTATCGTGTTCATGGCTTCCACCGAAGGTGGCGTGGACATCGAGAAAGTCGCTCACGAAACGCCTGAGAAGATCCTCAAGGCCACCATCGACCCGCTGGTCGGCGCTCAGCCGTTCCAGGGTCGCGAGCTGGCATTCCAGCTGGGCCTGGAAGGCAAGCAAGTTCAACAGTTCGCCAAGATCTTCGTTGGCCTGGCCAAGCTGTTCAAGGATCACGACCTGGCGCTGCTGGAAGTGAACCCGCTGGTCATCAAGGCCGACGGCGACCTGCACTGCCTCGATGCCAAGATCAACATCGACGCCAACGCCATGTACCGTCAGCCCAAGCTGAAGACCTTCCACGACCCGTCCCAGGACGACGCCCGTGAAGCCCACGCTGCCAAGTTCGAACTGAACTACGTTGCCCTCGAAGGCAACATCGGCTGCATGGTCAACGGTGCCGGCCTGGCCATGGGTACCATGGACATCGTCAACCTGCACGGCGGCAAGCCAGCCAACTTCCTCGACGTAGGCGGCGGCGCCACCAAGGAGCGCGTTACCGAAGCGTTCAAGATCATTCTGTCCGACAGCAATGTCGCGGCCGTTCTGGTCAACATCTTCGGCGGCATCGTTCGCTGCGACATGATTGCCGAAGGCATCATCGGTGCAGTGAAGGAAGTCGGCGTCAAGGTTCCGGTCGTCGTTCGCCTCGAAGGCAACAACGCCGAACTGGGCGCTAAAGTACTGGCAGAAAGCGGTTTGAACATCATTGCGGCAACCAGCCTGACCGACGCTGCTCAACAAGTTGTCAAAGCTGCGGAGGGCAAGTAATGAGCGTCCTGATCAATAAAGACACCAAAGTCATCTGCCAGGGCTTCACCGGCTCGCAGGGTACTTTCCACTCCGAACAAGCCATCGCCTACGGCACCAAGATGGTCGGCGGCGTCACCCCAGGCAAGGGTGGCACCACCCACCTGGGCCTGCCGGTGTTCAACACCGTCAAGGAAGCCGTGGAAGCTACCGGCGCTGACGCTTCGGTCATCTACGTTCCGGCTCCGTTCTGCAAGGACTCGATCCTGGAAGCGGCATTCGGCGGCATCAAGCTGATCGTCTGCATCACCGAAGGCATCCCGACCCTGGACATGCTGGACGCCAAGGTCAAGTGCGACGAGCTGGGCGTTACCCTGATCGGCCCTAACTGCCCAGGTGTCATCACCCCGGGCGAGTGCAAGATCGGCATCATGCCAGGCCACATCCACCTGCCAGGCAAGGTCGGTATCGTTTCGCGTTCCGGCACCCTGACCTACGAAGCTGTGAAGCAGACCACCGACGCCGGCTTCGGCCAGTCGACCTGCGTCGGCATCGGCGGTGACCCGATCCCGGGCTCCAACTTCATCGACATCCTGAAGCTGTTCCAGGAAGACCCGAAGACCGAGGCGATCGTCATGATCGGCGAGATCGGCGGTTCGGCTGAAGAAGAAGCCGCGGCCTACATCAAGGCCCACGTGACCAAGCCAGTCGTTTCCTACATCGCCGGTGTTACTGCACCTGCGGGCAAGCGCATGGGCCACGCTGGCGCCATCATCTCCGGCGGCAAGGGCACTGCGGACGAGAAGTTCGCCGCCCTGCAGGACGCTGGTGTGAAAACCGTGCGTTCCCTGGCTGACATCGGCAAGGCCCTGGCCGAGCTGACTGGCTGGGAAGCCAAGAAGTAAGTAACACGTAATACCCCCACGCGCACAAAGGCCACCCTCGGGTGGCCTTTGTCGTTTCTGCAGCGCGCGGGTCACCAGGATTTTTCGATGGGTTTGATAGGAATTTTGAAGCAGACGAATGTGTCAATCCGAGGATAATTCCTACTGTCCACGGTCACACAGACGACAAACATGTACGCACATCGGACAAGCGTCAGCGTTGCAGTGCGTTTACCGGGTAAAACGGTTAATCTACGCGTTCACTCTGTGCCCGTACCCCAAAAGGGAACGACACGCTAAACGGGTCTGGCCTATCAAGCCGGGCAGCATTTCCCTCATCCATAGGGAAATCCCTTCTCGAATCCCGATTTCAGCAGTGTGGTACTACCCTAAATGAAAGTTTTAAAAGGCCAGGATATCCTGGCGCTTGGCTTTATGACGTTTGCGCTTTTCGTGGGCGCCGGCAACATCATCTTCCCGCCTATCGTCGGCCTGCAGTCTGGCCCGCACGTGTGGATGGCCGCACTAGGCTTCCTGGTGACCGCGGTAGGCCTGCCGGTCATCACCGTGGTCGCCCTGGCCAAGGTCGGTGGCGGCATGGATGCCCTGAGCAGCCCGATCGGCAAGTTCTTCGGCGGCCTGCTGGCGGCTGTGTGCTACCTCTCGGTCGGCCCGCTGTTCGCGACCCCGCGTACCGCGACCGTGTCGTTCGAGGTGGGCGTGGCGCCGCTGACTGGCGAAAGCCCGCTGGCCCTGTTCATCTACAGCCTGGTGTACTTCCTCGTGGTGCTGGCCGTGTCCATGTATCCGGGCAAGCTGCTCGATACCGTGGGCCGCTTCCTCGCGCCGCTGAAGATCATCGCGCTGGCGGTACTGGGCATCGCTGCCTTCGCGCTGCCGGCCGGGACCATTGGTGAAGCGCAGCCGGCCTATGCCGCCGCGGCGTTCTCCAAGGGCTTCTCCGATGGCTACCTGACCATGGACACCCTGGGTGCCCTGGTGTTCGGCATCGTCATCGTCAATGCCATCCGCTCGCGCGGCGTCGAGTCGCCCAAGCTGATCACCCGCTACGCCATCATCGCCGGCCTGATCGCCGGTGTGGGCCTGGCGCTGGTGTACATCAGCCTGTTCCGCCTGGGTGCCGGCAGCCACGACATCGCGGCCGATGCCACCAACGGTGCGGCGGTACTGCACGCTTATGTGCAGCACACCTTCGGCTCGCTTGGCAGCGGCTTCCTGGCCGTGCTGATCGCGCTGGCTTGCCTGGTGACCGCCGTAGGCTTGACCTGTGCCTGCGCCGAGTACTTCAGCCAGATCCTGCCGCTGTCGTACCGCGCGCTGGTGGTGATCCTGGCGGGCTTCTCGCTGGTGATTTCCAACCTGGGCCTGACCAAGCTGATCATGTTCTCGATCCCGGTGCTGACCGCCATCTACCCGCCTTGCATCGTGGTGGTGGGCCTGAGCTTCGTGAAGGAGCTGTGGAATTCGCCGACGCGCATCCTGGCGCCGGTGATGCTGGTATCGCTGGTGTTCGGCATCGTCGATGCGATCAAGGGCAGCACCATCGCCCATGTGCTGCCGGACTTCATGGCGCACCTGCCGCTGAGCGACCAGGGCCTGGCCTGGCTGGTGCCTTCGGTGGTGACGCTGGTGGCTGCCGTGGCCTGTGACCGCATGCTCGGCAAGCCGCGCGAAGCGCTGGCCTGATGCGTTGAAGCCTGGCGACGGCACCGGCCACAAGCCGTAGGGTGCGCGCCGCAGGCGGAAACCAGAAAACCCCGCATTCGCAAGGATGCGGGGTTTTTGTTTGCCTGTACGGGCCTCATCGCCGGCAAGCCGGCTCCCACAAGTGAGCCTCCCGAGGCCAGGCCGGGCAATGAACATTTTGTGCCGAATGTGTGTCTTTACCGACTTGCCGACGTCGAAACCCGGTTCCTATCCTTTGTGCACCTTGCCTTCGGGAAACCTGCATGAACTTCATCCAAAGCAACCTTCACAACCTGCTGGCCATCTGCTGGTTCGCGCTCTGCTGGGGCGGCTACACCCGCTATGCCATCTGGAAAGGGCGCGACACCGCGTGCCTGGCCAGCGTGTTGCACCTGTACCGCGAAGACTGGATGCGCCGCATGCTGCTGCGCGACAACCGTATCGCCGACGCCAGCGTGATCGGCAACCTCGAGCGCAATGCATCGTTCTTCGCCTCCAGCACCCTGATCATCCTGGCCGGTATCCTCACCGTGCTGGGCGCCTCGGACCGTGCGCTGTCATTGCTGGCCGACCTGCCTCTGGTGCAGCAGGCCTCCCAAGGCATGTCGGAGATCAAGTTGCTGTGCCTGGCGATGGTGTTCGTCTACGCCTTCTTCACCTTCAGCTGGTGCATGCGCCAGTACAACTTTGCAGCGGTATTGGTAGGCTCTGCGCCGATGATCGGCGAGCGCCTGGTCAATGAACTGGAGCGCAAGGCCTTTGCCTCAAGAGCCGCCCGGGTATTGTCGCTGGCGGCCAACCAGTTCAACTTGGGTTTGCGTTCCTACTATTTCGGCATGGCCATGCTGACCTGGTTCATCAGCCCCTGGTTGTTCATGGTCATGAGTGTGGGTGTGGTGCTGATTCTGTATCGCCGCGAGTTCCACTCCGATGTGCTCGAAGTGATGGTGTTCACGCCAACGGAAAGTGCACCTGCAGAGTTGGGCAAAGAAGCGACAGTCACTAACTGAAACGGTTAACCCGAAAGTTATAGGCACAAAAAAACCCGACAAAGTCGGGTTTTTTTGTACAGCGCGATTACTGCTTGGCAGGCTCGGCTGGCGCGGTTTCCGGCGCCGGAGTAGCCGGTGCGGCTTCTTCGGCGGCCTTCTGCTCGGCTTCGGCCTGATCTTTGGCGGCTTCGGCGTTTTCCTTGGCAGCGTCGTTCATTTTATCCTGAGCTTCGCCCATCTTTTCCTGGGCTTGCTCGGCGTGTTGCTGTGCGTCTTGGGCTTTGTCTTCGCTCGCTTTATCGCAAGCAGCCAGGCCCATGGCAGCGGCCAGCATCAGAGCAAAAGCAAAAGGTTTACGCATGGGGGTGTATCTCCTTGGTGGGATAAGTGACTTGTTCCTTCGAGTTCACTGCTCCGGAATAAGTTCCGCAGAGGTTACAGATATATAACGCCGCGTTCTATATAGACTTTTTATCCCTTTTATGCCGAGCGGGCAGTTGCCAGGGAAACTACCGATGAGCGATTCCAGCTTGATGGCCATGGCCGAACGATTCTTGTCGGCACTCAAACATTGCCAAGTATTGCAAATGCGCGTGACCCAGGCAGATGCCGAAGGCATGACCTTGATGATGCCCTGGTCACCCGCCATCGTCGGCAACCCGCAGACCGGTGCGGTGCATGGCGGCGCGCTGACCACGCTGATGGACACCACCTGCGGCATGGCCACGCTGTGCGTGCTGCCGCGCTTCGAGGTGTGCCCGACCCTGGATCTGCGCATCGACTACATGCACCCGGCCGAGCCGGGCAAGGCCATCTACGGCCATGCGCAGTGCTACCGGGTCACCCGCGATGTAATCTTCACCCGCGGCGCCGCCTACCATGACGACCCGAACCAGCCGATCTGCCAGGTGGTCGGCACCTTCATGCGCCTGGGCCAGGACATCAAGGGCGGCATTCGTTTCGGCAACAGCCTGAAGGAGGGCGGCGCATGATCCCCGAAGACGTCCGCCAACGCCTCAATGCGGCCCACGCCGTGGGCGACTACCAGCCATTGCTGGCCCTGATACCCTACGCCGCGCTGATCGGCATTACCTGCCAGCGCCAGGGCGACGATCTGCTGTTCTGCCTGCCGGCCAACCAGGACAACATCGGCAACCCCTTGCTGCCGGCCATCCACGGCGGCGTGATCGCAGGCTTCATGGAGCTTTCGGCAGCGCTGTACCTGCTGATCTACAGCGAGAGCGCCAGCATCCCGAAAATCATCGATTTCTCCATCGACTATCTGCGCGCCGGCCACTACCGCGACACCTACGCCCAGTGCCAGCTGTGGCGCCAGGGCCGGCGGGTGACCAACGTGGCGATCACCGCCTGGCAGGCTGACCGGCAGTCGCCGATCGCCACGGCCCGCGCGCATTTCAAGATCGAACCGGAAAAGCCCTTGAAATCATCGGGTCAGCCCCCATCTGAATGACATCCGCCGTCAACGCAGGCCGAATCGGCTGCCAGGCGCCAACTGCCATCAGATCGGAGTTTTGAAGACCATGAGTGTGGAAACACAAAAAGAAACCCTGGGCTTCCAGACCGAGGTGAAGCAACTGCTGCACCTCATGATTCATTCGCTGTACTCGAACAAGGAGATCTTCCTGCGCGAGCTGATCTCCAACGCCTCCGACGCCGCCGACAAGCTGCGTTTCGAAGCCCTGGCCAAGCCGGAGCTGTTCGAAGGCGACGCCGATCTGAAGATCCGCCTGAGCTTCGACAAGGACGCCGGCACCGTGACCCTCGAGGACAACGGCATCGGCATGAGCCGTGAAGACGTCATCGCGCACCTGGGCACCATCGCCAAGTCCGGCACCGCCGACTTCATGAAGAACCTCACCGGTGACCAGAAGAAGGATTCGCACCTGATCGGCCAGTTCGGCGTGGGCTTCTACTCGGCCTTCATCGTTGCCGACAAGGTCGACGTCTACAGCCGCCGCGCCGGCCAACCCGCCGCCGAAGGCGTGCACTGGTCGTCCAAGGGCGAGGGCGAGTTCGAAGTTGCCACCGTTGAC
Organism: Pseudomonas faucium; assembly: GCF_021602585.1. Taxonomy (GTDB): domain Bacteria; phylum Pseudomonadota; class Gammaproteobacteria; order Pseudomonadales; family Pseudomonadaceae; genus Aquipseudomonas; species Aquipseudomonas faucium. Next base: position 17,565 of record NZ_BQIP01000004.1, on the reverse strand, counting down.
AAGCCTGAGCGCGGCACCCGCATCGTCCTGCACCTGAAGAAGGACGAGCAGGAATTCGCCGATGGCTGGCGCCTGCGCAACGTGGTCAAGAAGTATTCCGACCACATTGCCCTGCCGATCCAGTTGCCCAAGGAGCAGGCAGCCGCCGAAGGCGAAGAGCAGCCGGCCGAGGAATGGGAAACCGTCAACCGCGCCAGCGCCCTGTGGACCCGTTCGCGTACCGAGATCAAGGACGAGGAATACCAGGAGTTCTACAAGCACATCGGCCATGACTTCGAGAACCCGCTCGCCTGGAGCCACAACAAGGTCGAAGGCAAGCTCGAGTACAGCTCGCTGCTGTACGTGCCGGCCCGTGCGCCGTTCGACCTGTACCAGCGCGAAGCGCCTCGCGGCCTGAAGCTGTACGTGCAGCGCGTGTTCATCATGGACCAGGCCGAATCGTTCCTGCCGCTGTACCTGCGCTTCATCAAGGGTGTGGTCGACTCCAACGACCTGTCGCTGAACGTCTCGCGCGAGATCCTGCAGAAAGACCCGATCATCGACTCGATGAAGACCGCGCTGACCAAACGCGTGCTGGACATGCTGGAGAAACTGGCGAAGAACGAGCCTGAGCAATACAAGGGCTTCTGGAAGAACTTTGGCCAGGTACTTAAAGAAGGCCCGGCCGAGGACTTCGCCAACAAGGAGAAGATCGCCGGCCTGCTGCGCTTCGCCTCCACCCACGATGACAGCGGCGAGCAGAGTGTTGCCCTGGCCGACTACCTGGCGCGCGCCAAGGAAGGGCAGGACAAGATCTACTACCTCACCGGCGAAACCTACGCGCAGGTCAAGAACAGCCCGCACCTGGAAGTCTTCCGCAAGAAAGGCATCGAAGTGCTGCTGCTGACCGACCGCATCGACGAGTGGCTGATGAGCTACCTCAACGAGTTCGATGGCAAGGCCTTCGTCGACGTTGCCCGTGGCGACCTGGACCTGGGCAAGCTGGACTCCGAGGAAGACAAGAAGGCCCAGGAAGAAGTCGCCAAGGAAAAAGAAGGCCTGGTCGAGCGCCTCAAAGGCGCCCTGGGTGACAGCGTTGCCGAAGTGCGCGTTTCCCACCGCCTGACCGATTCGCCGGCGATCCTCGCCATCGGCGAACAGGACCTGGGCCTGCAGATGCGCCAGATTCTCGAAGCCAGCGGGCAGAAGGTGCCGGATTCGAAGCCGATCTTCGAATTCAACCCAAGCCACCCGCTGATCGAGAAGCTCGACAACGAGCAGAGCGAAGACCGCTTCGCCGAGCTTTCGCACATTCTCTTCGACCAGGCGGCCCTGGCGGCCGGCGACAGCCTGAAGGACCCGGCGGCCTACGTTCGTCGCCTGAACAAGCTGCTGGTCGAGCTGTCTGCTTGAGTTGATGCACAGGAAAGCCCGCTTCGGCGGGCTTTTTTCATGGTGAGCTAAGGAGTGCTTGATGAGCAAGGTAATCGTCGAATCGTTGGTCTATCACCTGTCTGGCAAGACCTATGAAAGCCGCCTGGTCTACGAGCCAGGCGCGCTGCCAAAGCCCGGCCTGGTGATGGCGCCGAACTGGATGGGTATTGGCGAAGGCGCCGAGCGCATTGCCAAGGAAGTGGCCGAAAAGGGTTACGTGGTGCTGATCGCCGACCTGTATGGGCAATCGGTGCGCCCGTCCAATGCAGATGAGGCCGGTGCGGCGATGATGCCGCTGAAAAATGACCGGGCCGAGCTGCGCAAGCGCATGAACGAGGCGTTGTCGCAGTTGCTGGCGCAGTCCAAGGCGCTGCTGGAGCCGGGCAAGGTTGCCACGTTCGGCTTCTGCTTCGGCGGTTGCTGCGCCCTGGAGCTGGCCCGTACCGGCGCCGACCTGAGGGCTGCGGTGTCGTTCCATGGCACGCTGGATACCCCGAACCCGGAAGACGCCAAGCGCATCAAGGGCTCGGTGCTGGTGCTGCATGGCGCCGCCGACCCGCTGGTGCCGAAGGAGCAGCTGCCGGCGTTCGAGGAGGAGATGAACGCGGCCAAGGTGGATTGGCAGTTGCTCAGCTACGGCGGCGCGGTGCATTCGTTCACCGACCCCAACGCCAACGTGCCGGGCAAGATGCAATACGACCGCCGCACCTCGGAGCGCGCGTTCCGCTCGATGCACAACCTGCTGGCCGAAGTGTTCCAGCGCTGACGGCGCAGCCAGGCCCGCTCCCACAGATAAAGTGTTGCCCCTGATGTGGGAGCCGGCTTGCCGGCGATGGGCCGCAAAGCGGCCCTGACCTAGCGAGGCAACTCGATCCGCGAAGTCTCCCCAGGCACCACCGGCCAATCCCCCGCAGCCCACTTCACCCTGGCCCGCTCGATCAACTCCGGGTCACTGGCCACGAAGTTCCAGTTCATCCGCCGCGGCCCATCCAGCGCTGCGCCGCCGATCAGCACCAGCTGGCACTCGCCCTCGGCGTACAAGGCCACTTCTTCACCCTCTGGCAGCACCACCAGGCTGCACGCCTCGACTTCCTCGTCATCAAGCATCAGCTCACCATCGAGCACATACAGCGCACGCTGCGCGTGTTCGGCAGGCACCAGCAAGGTGGTCGCCGGTTGCATGTGCACGTGCGCGTACAGGGTAGGGGAGAGCACCGGCACCGGCGATTCCAGGCAGAACCCGCTGCCGGCGATCATGCGGATGCGCACCCCCAGGCTATCGCTGACCGGCAGGCTCGCTGCCGGGTGATGGCTGTAGCTCGGCGTGCCCTGTTCGAGCTCGCGTGGCGAGGCCAGCCATACCTGCAGCCCATGCAGGCGCGAACCGTGGGCCAGGGCGTCGGCAGGCGTGCGCTCGACGTGGGCCACGCCGCTGCCTGCGGTCATCCAGCTCACATCGCCGGGCAGCACACGTTGCTCCGAGCCGAGGCTGTCCTTGTGCACGATGGCCCCTTCGAACAGGTAGGTCAGGGTCGATAGCCCGATATGCGGGTGCTGGCGGATATCCATGCCGTGCCCGGGCGCGTAATCGGTCTCGAGCATATGGTCGAAGAACACGAACGGGCCGACGCTGCGGCACTGGGCCGAGGGCAGCGGGCGCAGGATCGGTTGGCCCTCCACCGATTCGGCACGTGGGCGGATGACCAGGGGGCGGCTCATGGTGGGCTCCAGGCGGGCGGCATTTGCCCCCAAGCATAGCGGTTTGCCGGGCGCAGCTGAACCGTGGTGCGCGGTGGCGGGTCTATGCTGCTGTATTGGCCAAAGGAAGCTGCCCATGATCGCCAAAACACTGGCTGGCATGCTGTTGTTCGCAGGGCTGTGCCAGGCGGCGCAGGCGCGTGAGTACCGCTACAGTGACGCCCACCTGCACTACGTCGACTTTTTCCAGGAAAGCGAAGGCATGCCTGCGCTGCTCAAGGCCATGGATGAGGCGGGTGTCGAGCATTCGATGATCTCGGGCATCCCGGTGGCCAAGAAGTGGCACGAGGATGAACCCAAGCGCCCGCGCTATTACGCCGGCGACGACGCCGATGCCTACTGGTACAGCGCCACCGACACCTATGTGGCGGCAGCCCTGCAGAAGCTGCCGGCTGAGCAGCGCAAACGCTTTCACCCGTTTCTCAGCGGCTTCAACCCGGTGGACAAGAACGCGGTCAGCCATATCGAGCGCATGCTCGATCTGCACCCCGGCCTGTGGCAGGGCATCGGCGAAGTCTTCACCCGCCACGACGACCTCACCGCACTGACCAGCGGCGATACCCCCCGGGCCAACAACGAGGCGATGACGCGCATCTATCACCTGGCTGCCGAGCGCGACATGCCGGTGCTGGTGCATTCCAACATCACCTCCAAGCGCGAGCGCAACCCGCTGTACCTGGCCGAGATCGAAGAGCCGCTGCGCAATCACCCGCACACCCGGTTCATCTGGGCGCATGCGGGCAGCAGCGTGGAGATTCATCGGCACCAGACGCACATGGACTTTTTGCTGCCGGTGTTGACGCGCCTGCTGGAGGATTACCCGAATTTGTATGTCGACTTGTCGTGGAGTGTGCTGGCGCCTTATCTGCTGGACGAGCAGGGCGTGCCGCGCAAGGCGTGGGTCGATCTGGTGGCGAAGTACCCCGAGCGGTTCATGCTGGGCTCGGATGTGGTGGGCAGGTTTGGCAGCCTGGGCGAGCAGATGCACGGCTTCGAGCCGTTTCTCGATGCCTTGCCCGAGGCGGTGGCGAACAAGGTAGCGCGGGATAATTTTCTGGCTGTCTTGCCCAGGCAGCGTTAGATGTTGCCTTTGCTGGCCTCATCGCTGGCAAGCCAGCTCCCACCTGTACCGCGCTGTGCTCAAGGCGCAAGCACAAAAGAAAACGCCCCGAACCAGTCGGGGCGTTTTCATTTACAGCGCCAGGGCCTTACTTGCCTTCCCAGCGCTTGAGCACCAGGGTGGCGTTGGTGCCGCCGAAGCCGAAGCTGTTGCTCATGACCGTATCGATCTTGGCGTTTTCTTCGGTCTTGCGCAGGATCGGCAGGTCGGCGACCTCCGGGTCCAGCTCGTCGATGTTGGCGGAGCCGGCGATGAAGTTGTTTTCCATCATCAGCAGGCAGTAGATCGCCTCGTGCACACCAGCGGCGCCCAGCGAGTGGCCGGACAGGCTCTTGGTCGAGCTGATCTTCGGTGCCTTGTCGCCGAACACGGCGCGCACGCCCTTCATTTCGGCAACGTCACCGACCGGGGTCGAGGTGCCGTGGGTGTTCAGGTAGTCGATCGGGGTGTCGACGGTGGACAGCGCCTGCTGCATGCAGCGGATGGCGCCTTCGCCGCTTGGGGCGACCATGTCGTAGCCGTCGGAGGTCGCGCCGTAGCCGACGATTTCGGCGTAGATCTTGGCGCCGCGGGCCAGGGCATGTTCCAGCTCCTCGACCACCACCATGCCGCCACCGCCAGCGATGACGAAGCCATCACGGTCGGCGTCGTAGGCGCGCGAGGCCAGTTCCGGGGTTTCGTTGCGCTTGGTCGACAGGGCGCCCATGGCATCGAACAGGAACGACTGGCTCCAGTGCTCTTCTTCACCGCCACCGGCGAAGACGATGTCCTGCTTGCCCCACTGGATCTGCTCCAGGGCGGTGCCGATGCAGTGCGCGGAAGTGGCGCAGGCCGAGGAGATCGAGTAGTTGATGCCCTTGATCTTGAACGGCGTGGCCAGGCACGCCGACACAGTGCTGCCCATGGTGCGGGTGACGCGGTACGGGCCGACGCGCTTGACGCCTTTCTCGCGCAGGGTGTCCAGCGCTTCCATCTGGTTCAGGGTCGAGGCGCCGCCGGAGCCAGCCACCAGGCCGGTACGCGGGTTGGAAACCTGCTCTTCGGTCAGGCCCGAGTCCTTGATCGCGTCCTGCATCGCCAGGTAGGCGTAGGCCGCGGCGTGGCCGACGAAGCGGTAGACCTTGCGGTCGATCAGTTCTTCGAGGTTGAGGTCGATGGAGCCGGAAACCTGGCTACGCAGCCCCTGTTCCTTGTATTCCGGGTTGTAACGGATACCCGGACGGCTGTTGCGCAGGTTTTCGGTGACGGTAGCTTTGTCATTGCCCAGGCACGAAACGATGCCCAGACCAGTGATAACGACGCGGCGCATGCGAATAACCCTTAGAAATTGTCAGTGGAGGTGAACACGCCGACCCGCAGGCCTTCGGCAGTGTAGATCTCGCGGCCGTCAACGCTGACCGAGCCATCGGCGATGGCCATGTTCAGCTTGCCCTTCAGGACGCGCTTGATGTGAATGTTGTAGGTGACGGTCTTGGCGGTAGGCAATACCTGGCCAAAGAACTTCACTTCGCCCGAACCCAGCGCACGGCCGCGGCCTGGCAGGCCCTGCCAGCCGAGGAAGAAGCCGACCAGCTGCCACATGGCATCGAGGCCCAGGCAGCCTGGCATTACCGGGTCGCCTTCGAAGTGGCAGGCGAAGAACCACAGGTCCGGGGTGATATCCAGCTCGGCGACCAATTCACCTTTGCCGTACTTGCCGCCTTCTTCGCTGATATGGGTGATGCGATCGACCATCAGCATGTTCGGCGCGGGCAGTTGCGCATTACCTGGGCCGAACAGCTCACCGCGACTGCAGCGCAGCAGGTCTTCCCGAGTAAAGGCGTGTTGTTTGGTCATGCGAGCTCCTCAATAACCCCCTGTGGCAGGGGATGAATCTTCCCGGCCAACCCGGCATCTCTCCGGGCGGCAGCCTACAGGTAGACTATTGCGTTGTGGTGAAAGTCACAGCGCACCTGGCGAAAGAAGTACAGGTGTGCACTGAAACGTCTATTTTCAGGGCCGGCGAAGGTCCTGTCCAGTCCTTAAGACTGCCGCACTTTAGCATTTATCGCCAGTCGCGGCTGTCCGGCCGGGTAACCAGCGTTGCAATATCCTTTGCAGGTCGGTGCGGCGGAACGGTTTGCTCAGGTAATCGTTCATGCCGGCGGCCATGCAGCGTTCGCGATCGCCCTGTAGCGCGTTGGCGGTCAGGGCGATGATCGGCAGCTGCGCGGTGCCAGGCAGCAGGCGGATGCGCCGGGTGGCCTCGTAGCCGTCCAGCTGGGGCAGGCGGCAATCCATCAGCACCGCGGAAAAACGTTGCTGGCTGACCTGCTCGACGGCCTGGAGGCCGTCGTGGGCCACGCTCACCTCCAGGCCCAGGCTGCGCAACATGGCCTCGATGACGCTTTGATTGACCGGATTGTCCTCCACCAGCAGGATGCGCTCGCCTGCGGCCATCGGCGCCGGCTCCAGGGTGCTGCCCGGCAACGCCGCAGGCGCGGGGCTGGCCAGGGCCAGGGGCATTTCCAGGGTGAAGGTCGAGCCCAGGCCCTCGCGGCTTTCGCCACGCAGCTTGCCGCCCATGCGCTCGGCCAGGGTGCGGGCGATCGACAGGCCCAGCCCGGTGCCGCCATAGCGGCGGGAAATCGAACTGTCGGCCTGCTGGAAGGCGACGAACATCATCTCCAGGCGCTCGCTGTCGATGCCGATGCCCGTGTCGCGCACGCTGCAGGTGAACCACAGTTGTTGGCGGTCGAGCACCTGCCAGCGCGCCTGCACCTGCACCTGGCCGCGCTCGGTGAACTTCAAGGCGTTGCCCACCAGGTTCAAGAGCACCTGGCGAATGCGCGTCGGGTCGCCGACCACCTGGACCTGCTCATCGCCCTCCGGCAGTTGCAGGTGCAGCTCCAGCCCGCGCTGCTGTGCGCTGTGCTGGAACGACTGCACGCTGCTGGCCACCAGCTCGCCCAGGTTGAAGTCGATGCGCTCAAGCTCCAGGGTAGTGCGCTCGATCCGCGAGAAGTCGAGGATGTCGTTGATCACCTTCAGCAGGTGCCCGGTGGATTCGCTGGCCACGGCCGTGTATTCGGCCTGCTCGCTGGTCAACTGGGTGGTTTCCAGCAGCTGCAGCATGCCCAGCACGCCATTCATGGGGGTGCGCAACTCGTGGCTCATCATTGCCAGGAATTCCGACTTGGCGCCGTTGGCCTGCTCGGCCTCCTCACGGGCCTGGATCAACTGCGCAATCGCCTGCTTCTGCTCGACGCTGGCCTGCTCCAGGGCGCTGGCCAGGTTGTTGATATGGCGCGCCAGATGGCCCAGTTCACTGTCATCGACCTCCGGCAGCGGTGCGTCGTATTCGCCTTGCTGGATGGCCTTGACCGCATGGCCCATGTCGCTGATCGGCTTGGCCAGGCTCAGCGCCAGGCGGCGCGCGAGCAAGAAGGTGAAGAGCAATGCGAACAGCGCCAGGATGCCGGCCTTGATGACGATTTCCTGCTGGCGCTGGCTGAAGGCGTCATCCGACATGCCGACGATCACCCGCCCTAGATAATCGTCGCCGATCGACGGCGGCGAGGCTTTGCCTTCCTGGAGGAAGTCGTTGTCCAGGCGAATCTGCTGCAGGCGGATCGGCGCCTGGAACACTTCGACCCGCTGCGCCCGGTTGCTGCTCTCGTCGGACTGCTCGACGTACACCAGGATATGGTTGCGGCTGTCCTGGACCTCGAGAAAGCGCACGTGGGGGATGCTCAAGGTGGCGCGCATCAACCCTTCGAGCACTTCGTTGTTGCCGGAGATCACCCCGTATTCGGAGGCCGGCGCGAGCTGGTTGGCGATCAGCTGGCCGGTGTGGTTGAGCTCCTGGCGCAGGTCCTGGATGCGCACGAAGGTAAAGAAGCTGATCAGCAGCAGGGTCAGCAGCAGCGCAGGGCCCAGGCTGATGATCTGAGTGCGGGTGTGGATGTCCCAGCTCAGGCGTTTGCTCATGGGGTGGGTTCTCCTTCGGCCAGGGCCTTGGCAGTGGCCTTCGGATCGATCGCTTCAAGGCCCAGGGCACGCGCCACCTGCTGGTTGCCGCTGACTCCGAAACGGGCCGGGTACAGGCTGCGCGGCCAGCGCGCGGGCGGGTGGTCGAGCAACTGGTCGAGTACCGCCAGCCAGTCGTCCTGGTCGCTGTAGGTGCTGGCCAGGGCGCCGGCGCGGACAAAACCTGCGTTCGGGCCGATCAGCGCCATCTGCCGGCCGTAGCTGCTGAGCAGCACGTTCTTTGCGGTCTTGGAGTTGTACAGGTCGGGGTCGTCCAGGCCCAGCAGCACGTCGCTGCTGCCCAGCAGGTGCTGCAGGGGCCGGCTGTCACGCTGGTCGGGCCAGTCCTGGGCGACGATTTCCAGGCCCAGCGGGCGCGCCGCCTGGCGCAGTTCATCGACCAGGAAGTGGCTGTGCTCGCCATACAGCACGCCGATGCGCTGGGCCTGCGGCAGCAGGTAGCGGGCCAGGCGCAACTGCCGAGCCAGCGGCGGGTCACTCCACAGCAGGGTCAGGTAGCCGGGGCGCGACTTTCCCAGGCGCTGTTCGGCCTGCACCCGGCTGATGCGCATGGCCAGGGCCGGCGGCCCGGCGTTTTCCGCCAGGCGCCAGTCCAGCGCGGCGCTGTCGAGCAGCACCAGGCGCGTGTCGGCCTTCAGCTGGCTGGGGCGCGGCAGTTCGGCGACGGTCTGGAACCGCACCTGGTCATGGCTGCGACGGCTTTCCAGGGCCGTGGCAAAGCTGCGGATGCCGGGCTGATCCTCGCCACCGACCACCAGGATCTCGCTGGCGCACAGCGAGCCTAAGGGCCAGAGACAGAACAGCAGCAGGCGCAGCAGACGGGCCATCAGAACTCCAGCTCCGCGCTCACGCTCAGGCGGTGGCGGCTGTCGTAGCGGTTCTGCACCAGGGTGGTGGGTTCATCGTCCAGGCGCTGTTGCCACAGCGCGGCCAGCTCCAGGTTGCTGCCCTGGATGCGAAAGCGCTTGGCCACGCGCAGGTCGAGGCGCTCGTAGCGGTACTGGTTGAGCGCATCGTCGCCATAGTAGAACAGCGCGCTCGACCAGCCCTGGCCCCATTCGCGCAGCCAGCCGGCCGAGCCGCTGTTGCGGGCGGTGTTGGCGCTGTCGGCGGGGTTGCTGGCCCAGGCGTCGACATAGGCATAGGTCAGGCGCAGGCGGTCGCGGCGGGTGGCGCGCCAATCGAACTGCGCTTCGCTGCCACTGAAGCGGGCCTTGTTGGCATTGCTGGCGATGTACTGGTTGTTGCGCAAAGGCTCGCTGATCATTCCGGTGATCTCGTCGTAGAACAGCTTCACATCCATGTTCAGGTCGATGTCGCTGAACTGGCCGTTGTAGCCCAGTTCGCGCGAGCGCATGCGCTCCTGCTCGAGGTCGCCCGGGCCGCGGGTCTTGACGAAGTATTCGCCGTGCTGCTGGCCGAAGGCGTTGGGGGTCAGGTTCTTGACCGTGTAGCTCCAGTTGACGTTGTTCTCGAACATGTCGGGCGAGCGCACCGCCTCGGAATACACCGCGCGCAAGCCGTGGCGCGGGGTGATCAGGTAGTTCACCGCCATGCGCGGGGTCAGCGAGCTGCCGGACAGCTTCGAGTCTTCGAACATCGCACCGCCCTGCAGGATCCAGTGCTCGTCGGCGCGCCACTCGAGCTGGCCGAACAGGCGCCAGGTCTGGTCGTCGAGGCTGCCGTCGAAGTAGGTCTGCGAGTCGGCGCGATCGTAGCGGTAGTTCATGCCGCTGAGCAGGCGCAGGCTGTCGGTAAGGCTCAGGGTGTCCTGGATTTCCAGGTCGTAGCGGGTTTCCCGGGTGCTCTGGTCGACATCGCCGCAAACCACGTTGCTGCCGCCCTGGTTGTTCCACTGGTTCTTGATCGCATCGACCAGCGCCTGCTCTTCGGGGTTGCTGCTGCTGGGCGGGTTGTTGGCGCCGCGTGCAACCAGCTCGGCGAAATTCGGGTTCAGCTGCCACAGCCGGGTCAGCTCCGGGCTGAACGACAGCGCCGCGTCGCAGGCGCGCCAGACCTGCTGGCGGTCGAAATGCTGCGCCGAGCCCTGCACATAGAGGCTGTGCTCGGGGTTGAAGTCGATGTTCCAGCGCACGGAGCCGGCGTAATCCTTGGCATTGACGTCGGCGTTGTCGCCGCTCTCGGTGACGAAGGGGAACACCGGCTGGTAGGTGTAGGGCCGCTGGTTGCTGCCTTCCTTGGCCGCCAGCTGCCATTCCAGGGTCTGGTTCGGCGCCAGGGTATGGCTGACGCTGAGGTTGAAGCGGTTCGCCCGGCGGCTGTCGCGGTAGTTCTGGCCGAACTGGTTTTCATCGAAACCGTCGTCCTTCTGGCCCGACACCGAAAGGCGCAGGTCGCCGCCGTCCCAGCCCAGGCCGTGGCTGAGGTAGTAGTCGTCGATGCCGTCCTGGCCGCGGGTCAGCTTCATGCGCGTGCCGTGGCTGTCGGCCGGGTTGCGGGTGAGGATGTTGACCACCGCCATCAGCGCGTTGGCGCCGTAGCTGACGGTGTTGGGGCCGCGGAACACCTCGATGCGCTCGATATCCTCCAGCGCCACCGGGATGTCGCTCCAGTCCACCGTGGCCAGGCCCGCGCGGTACACCGAGCGGCCATCGATCAACACCTGCATGCGCCGCGCTTCGTTGACGTTGGTGCCGTGATAGTTGACGGTCGGCTGGTTGCCGGCGCCATAGCCGATCATCATGCCCGGTACCAGGCGCAGCAGCTCCGGGATGTCGCGGGCACCGCTGGCACGGATCAGTTCGCTGTCGAGCACGGTCATGCTGCCGGGCACCGCTGCCGGGGATTGTTTGAGCCGCGTGGCGGTCAGAACCTGCGGCAGGTCGGTGTTGTCGATGAACAGATCGTCGGCCATGGCCGGGCCGCCGAGCAAGGCGGTGAGCAGCAGCAGGCGAGGGTAGGGAGGCGTGCCAGGAAACACGATACGGCCTTGTATCAGGGTTGAAACACGCATGTTAACTGACCGGTGCGGTTTTGCCAGTGATCTACCGCATGGCCACTGGCTCTGGCGCAGGCGCGCCGTATAATGGCGGGGTCGCCACTTAACTTATGGCTTTAACGGATTGAATATGACTGAACAGCAACCTGTTGCAGTTCTGGGAGGCGGCAGCTTCGGCACCGCCGTGGCGAACCTGCTGGCCGAGAACGGTGTGCCGGTGCGCCAATGGATGCGCGACCCCGAGCAGGCCGAGGCGATGCGCGTCAACCGCGAGAACCCGCGGTACCTCAAGGGTATCCGCCTGCACGATGGTGTCGAGCCGGTCAACGACCTGCTGGCGACCTTGCAGGCCTGCGACCTGGTTTTCGTTGCCCTGCCATCGAGCGCCCTGCGCAGCGTGCTGGCCCCGCATGCCGAGCTTTTGCGGGGCAAATGCCTGGTCAGCCTGACCAAGGGCATCGAGGCGCAGAGCTTCAAGCTGATGAGCCAGATTCTCGAGGAGATCGCGCCCCAGGCCCGAATCGGTGTGCTGTCGGGCCCGAACCTGGCGCGCGAGATCGCCGAGCACGCGCTGACCGCCACCGTGGTCGCCAGTGAAGACGAAGCACTGTGCCAGCGCGTGCAGGCCGTGCTGCACGGGCGCACCTTCCGCGTCTACGCCAGTGCCGACCGCTTCGGCGTCGAGCTGGGCGGTGCGCTGAAGAACGTCTACGCGATCATCGCCGGCATGGCCGTTGCCCTGGATATGGGCGAGAACACCAAGAGCATGCTGATCACCCGCGCGCTGGCCGAAATGACCCGCTTTGCCGTGAGCCAGGGTGCCAACCCGATGACGTTCCTCGGCCTGGCCGGGGTCGGCGACCTGATCGTCACCTGCTCCTCGCCCAAGAGCCGCAACTACCAGGTCGGCCACGCGCTGGGCCAGGGCTTGAGCCTGGAAGAGGCGGTCAACCGCCTGGGCGAGGTGGCCGAGGGGGTCAACACCCTCAAGGTGCTCAAGGCCAAGGCCGAGCAAGTGCAGGTGTACATGCCGCTGGTGGCCGGCCTGCACGCCATCCTCTTCGAAGGCCGCACGCTCAACCAGGTCATCGAGCGCCTGATGCGTGCCGAGCCCAAGACCGACGTCGACTTCATTTCCACCAGCGGTTTCAACTGAGCCGCCGACACTGAGCAAGGAGCAAGACATGAACGATACCCCCGAGCGCGCCCAGCGCGAGTCGATCATCCTGCGCGTGCTGTGGATGCTGGTGTTCCTGGTGGTCTGGCAACTGGCCGAGCTGCTGCTGGGTGGCCTGGTGCTGGTGCAGCTGATCTACCGGCTGGTCTACGGCGCGCCCAGCGCCAGCCTGATGAACTTTGGCGACAGCCTCAGCCAGTACCTGGCGCAGATCGGCCGCTTCGGCACCTTCCACACCGACAACAAGCCTTGGCCGTTCGCCGACTGGCCGGCGCCGCGTGCCCCCGAAGGCGAAACCCCGCACGCCGTGGCCCCGGCGCCACACCCGGCACGCGACGAGGAGCCCAAGCTGTGAAGCTGTGGGTTCTGCGCCACGGTGAAGCGGAGCCGCGGGCCAACACCGACGCCGAGCGGCGGCTCACCGCCCATGGCCGCGAGCAGGTGCTGCACAGCGCCGCGCGGCTGCTCGGGCAACCGCTGCAGGCGATCATCGCCAGCCCCTACGTGCGCGCCCAGCAGACCGCAGCGCTGGTGCACGACACCCTGGGCTTCGCCGAACCGGTGCGCACCGTGCCCTGGCTGACCCCCGAAAGCAGCGTGCAGCAGGCCATCGGCGAGATCGAACGGCTGGGCCTGGAGCATGTTTTGCTGGTCAGCCACCAACCGCTGGTCGGGACGTTGGTGGGCATGCTCGAGCATGGCCACGGCCAGCAACCGGCCGCCATGAGCACTGCAAGCCTTGCAGAGCTTGAGGGAGACTGGCCGTTGGCAGGCCTGATGACCCTGCGGGCGATCAGTTCGCCTCACTGATCCACGGCAACTGGCATTTTTGTCAGTTGCCGGGGCATTGGATCCATTGCTAGCGTTGCATCCGGATCGATCAGTGGCTGAACCTGCCAGGGAGTGTTGTATGAGTGGTCTGATGGCAGAACTGATACGTTCGCTGGACCTGCAGCCCACGCTGGAAAAACTCAACGAAGGCGAGGTACTGGACTATGCCCAGTACAGCCTGTTGCGCGAATCGGCCGACGCCAAGCTGTATCACCTGCTGGGCAAGGTGCGCAGCGCAGGGCCCGAACAGGCCAGCAACCTGCAGGGCGAGGAAGAACTGCGCAAGCTCCAGGACGCCTGCCTGCGGGTTTCCCACCTGCTGCAGGCCAGCTGCCTGGCGCTGCGGCGCCTGCAGCTCGACTACCAGGACCAGCGCCTGGCCCGCGAGGCGCTGGAAGGGCAACTGGCCTACATGCAGGCCTGCCTGCAGCGCTCGTTGGCCAGTTTCGACAACAACCCCTGACCTGAACGCCCTTGGCGATGACCTTTCCGGACGTTGCCGTGCGGCGGCAGGATGCCGACAATAGGCCATCATTCCTCGGTCCGGACCAGGCGCCATGTCGCAGCAGATCTTCTTCGCCCATGCCAACGGTTTTCCCTCGGCCACCTACGGCAAGCTGTTCGCTGCCCTGGCGCCGGACTACCAAGTCAGCCACCTGGCCCAGCACGCCCACGACCCGCGCTTCCCGGTCAACGAAAACTGGCAGAACCTGGTGGATGAACTGCTGCACCACCTGGCCAGCCAGGAAGCCCCGGTGTGGGGCGTGGGCCATTCCCTGGGCGGCGTGCTGCACCTGCATGCGGCCTTGCGTTGCCCACAGTACTACCGCGGCGTGGTGATGCTGGATTCGCCGGTGCTGACCCGCGCCGACCAGTGGCTGCTGCGCACCGCCAAGCGCTTTGGCTTCATCGACCGCATCACCCCGGCAGGGCGCACCCTGGGCCGGCGCGAGGCCTTCAGCGACCGCGACAGCGCGCGGGACTACTTCGCCAGCAAAAGCCTGTTCCGCCATTTCGACCCCGAATGCCTCGAAGCCTATCTGCAACATGGCCTGGAGGAGGGCGAGCAGGGCCTGCGCCTGCGCTTCGACCCGGCCACCGAAATCAGCATCTACCGCAGCATCCCCCACGCCAGCCCAGCCCCCGCGCGGCAACTGCAGGTGCCGCTGGCGATGGTGCGCGGCGATCGCAGCAATGTGATCCGCCACCATCACACCCTGGCCGTGCGCGGCATGCCCAGGGGCGAATACCACAGTGTGCCCGGCGGCCACATGTTCCCGCTGGAGCGCCCGACCGATACCGCCAGCCTGATCAAGGGCCTGTTCGACCGCTGGAGCCAGGCGTGAGCGCGCAGGTCGAGGAAGTGCGCCTGAGCCTGGGCCATATCGAACTGGCCGCGCACCTGTTCGGCCCGCAGGACGGCCTGCCGGTGATCGCCCTGCATGGCTGGCTGGACAATGCCAACAGCTTCGCCCGCCTGGCGCCGCAACTCAAAGGCCTGCGCATCGTCGCCCTGGACCTTGCCGGGCACGGTTACTCCGAACACCGCCCGCCAGGCGCAGGCTACGCCCTGGCCGACTATGCCCACGACGTGCTGCGGGTGGCCGAACAGCTGGGCTGGCAGCGCTTTGCCCTGCTGGGGCATTCGCTGGGGGCGATCATCTCGCTGCAACTGGCCAGTGCCTTGCCTGATCGGGTCAGCCACCTGGCGCTGATCGACGGCGTCATCCCGCCCACCGGCGCCGAACAGGACGCCGGCGAGCGCTTGGGGATGGCCCTGCAGGCCCAGCTGCGCCTGGATGGCAAGCGCAAGTCGGTGTACCCGAGCCTGGAACAGGGCGTGCAGGCACGAATGAAAGGCATGGTCGCCGTCAGCCGCGAGGCCGCCGAGCTGCTGGCCCAGCGCGGGCTGATGCCCGTGCCCGGCGGATACAGCTGGCGCAGCGACAGCCGCCTGACCTTGCCCTCGCCGGTGCGCCTGAGCCAGGCCCAGGCGATGGCCCATGTGCGCCGCGTCGCATGCCCGGCCTGCCTGGTGGTGGCCGCCGACGGCATGCTGGCGCGCCACACCGAACTGCTGGAGCAGCTACCCTTCGAGCAAGTGGTGTTGCCCGGCGGGCATCACCTGCACCTGAACGACGAACAGGGTGCGGCCCTTGTCGCAGACTGTTTCAATCGCTTCTTTGGCTTTGCTTGACTTGCACCGGACAAGTGTCGAGGCTTGGCGGGTTGAACAGGGAGACAACCATGTACATGCCAGACATCCATCAACTTTTCACCGGCGCCGCGTGCGGCATGGGTGGCCGATGAGCATTCGAGTTCTCGTTGCCGGCTGCCTGGGGCTCGCCAGCCCGTTGTTGTGGGCCGGCAGCCTGCCAGTGCCGGTGGATGCCAAGGTGGTCGACCAGCGCCCGGCCGTGGAGCAGGAGCGCATCTACCCGATGGGCCCGCTGCGCAAGATCAGCGGCCGCCTGCGCGTCGACGACAAGGTCGAGAGCCGCGGCCAGGTCAGCTCGGTGACCTACGAGCTGCCGGTCGAGCGTACCGCGCGCGAAGCCTTTACCAGCGCCCGCGAGGAACTGCAGCACGACGGCGGCTACCCGCTGTTCTGGTGCCAGGGCCGCGACTGCGGCGAAGCCAGCCTGTGGGCCAACGATGTGTTCGGCAACGCACGCCTCAATGGCGGCGACGAGCAGCAGGCATTCATCCTCCTGCGCCGCTCCGCCGAAGAGGCCGACACCCTGGTTGCGCTGTACAGCGTCACCCGCGGCAACCGCCGCGCCTACCTGCACGTCGAAGAGTTCGTGGCCGGCAGCCCGCTCGGCGACTTGCTGCCCACGGCCGCCACCGTGCTGCGCGAAATGCGCGACACTGGCAAGCTCGACTACCCTGACCTGAGCGCGCCACAGCCGGCCTGGGTCGGCTTGCTCAGCCGCAGCCTGAACCTTGACAGCACCCTGCGTGCCAGCCTCAGCGGCGAACAGGCCGAAAGCTGGCGCGAGCAACTGGTCAAGGCCGGGGTGCGCAGCAACCGCCTCGAAGTCGGCAGCGCTCCTACCGATGGCCTGCACCTGGAACTGATCCGTTGAACGAGTGCCACCATGGCCAACCATGACCGCCTGTTGGTCCAGATCGTATTGCTGGCATTGCTCGGTGCCGCGTTGTGGGTGATGGCGCCTTTCATTTCAGCCTTGTTGTGGGGCGCCATCCTGGCCTTTGCCAGCTGGCCATTGATGCGCCTGCTGACGCGGGTGCTCGGCGGGCGCGAAACCCTGGCCGCGAGCCTGCTGACCAGCGCCTGGATCCTGATCGTGGCGTTGCCGCTGGTGTGGCTGGGGTTCAACCTGGCCGACCACATCCGCGACGCGACGGCATTCGTGCGTGACGTGCAGGTCGGTGGCCTGCCCGAGGCGCCGGACTGGCTGGGCAGCGTGCCCCTGGTGGGTGAGCGCCTGGTCCGCTGGTGGCAATCGATGGACCAGCAAGGCGCCGCGCTGATGGCTTCGGTCAAGCCGTACCTGGGCCAGGTGGGCAACTGGCTGCTGGCGCGCAGTGCGCAGATCGGCAGCGGGATGCTGGAATTGTCCCTGAGTCTGGTGTTCGTGTTCTTCTTCTACCGTGACGGCCCGCGCCTGGCGGCGTTCGTGCTGCGCCTGCTACAGCGGCTGGCGGGTGATCGCGCCGAGTATTACCTGGAGTTGGTGGCAGGCACCGTGCAGCGGGTGGTCAACGGCGTGATCGGCACCGCCGCGGCCCAGGCGCTGCTGGCGCTGATCGGCTTCGTGATCGCCGGTGTACCCGGCGCCATCGTGCTGGGCCTGGTGACGTTCATGCTGAGCCTGATCCCCATGGGGCCGCCGCTGGCCTGGATCCCCGCGACCGCTTGGCTGGTGTGGAAGGGGGAGTACGGGATGGCGGTGTTCCTGGGTATCTGGGGCACCTTCGTCATCAGCGGCGTGGACAACGTACTCAAGCCTTACCTGATCAGCCGCGGCGGCAATTTGCCGTTGGTGATCGTGCTGCTCGGTGTGTTCGGTGGCCTGATTGCCTTTGGCTTCATTGGCTTGTTCATCGGGCCGACCTTGCTGGCAGTGGGCTACAGCCTGCTGCTGGACTGGAGCCGCAACGCGGGGCAGCAGACGCCGCAGCGCTAGCCTGCACCGGCCCCATCGTCGGCAAGCCGGCTCCCACAGGCCCTGAGCCGAACCTTGTGGGAGCCGGCTTGCCGGCGATGAGGCCGGTAAAACCACCGCAAAACCCAAATCTTTACGCTTTCTT
>NZ_BQIP01000003.1 GCF_021602585.1 Pseudomonas faucium | reverse complement strand
TGTGGGGGCCTTCTTGAAGCAGGTTGAATGGTTGCCTGTGCCGGCCCTATCGCCGGCAAGCCGGCTCCCACAGGTGATCGTGGTGTACCTGTGGGAGCCGGCTTGCCGGCGATAGGGCCGGTACAGCCACTGCAAGACTTATGGCGGATTCACTGGCCAAGATAAATGCCCCACCACGCACGGGCGCATTGCGTCTGGTGCAATCCACCAAGCTGTTAACATCACCTTCCCACACCCGCCACGGAAAACGGCCATGCAACTCCCGGACATGAACCTGCTCGTCGCCCTCGATGCCCTGCTCGACGAAGGCAGCGTGGTGGGCGCTGCGCAGCGCATGAACCTGAGCCCGGCGGCCATGAGCCGGACCCTGGGGCGTATCCGCGATGCGCTGGGCGACCCGATCCTGGTGCGCGCCGGCCGCGGCCTGGTGCCGACACCGCGGGCACTGGCCCTGCGCGAGCAGGTGGCGGCGCTGGTGGAACAGGCCGGCGAAGTGTTTCGCAGCGCCGATGAGGTCGACCTGCCCAGGCTCGAGCGTGCCTTCAACATCCGCACCAACGATCTGTTCATTGCCTTGTATGGCGCCCAGCTGCTGCGCCGCATGCACGAGCAGGCGCCGCGCACGGTGTTGCGCTTCGTGCCCGAGAGCCCCGGCGGTGATGACGACAGCGTGCTGCGCGATGGGCGCACCGACCTGATCATCAGCTCGACCGTCGACCTGGGCCCGGAAATCAAGGTGCAGAGCCTGTTCCAGACGTACTACGTGGGCCTGGCGCGGCGCGACCACCCGATCTTCGAGCAACCGATCACGCCCCACAGCTTTGCCAGTTATCCACAGATCAGCGTCTCCCGGCGCGGGCGCGCGAATGGGCCGATCGATGTGGAACTGGCCAACTTCAAGGCCCCGCGGCGGGTGGCACTGATTACCCCGAGTTTTCACTCGGCCCTGTTCTCGCTGCCGGATTCGGACCTGATCCTGCCGATGCCGGCGAACATCCTCAACAGCGTGCACAAGCTCGGGCTACCGCTGCGCTCGTTCGAGATCCCGGTGCCGCTGGAGCGGGTGACGGTGCTGCAGGCGTGGCACCCGCGGTTTCACAACGACCCGGCGCATCGCTGGCTGCGCCAGACCTTGAAGGCCTGTTGCAGCGTCGATCCCTGATCGCCTGTTGGGGCCCTATCGCCAGCAAGCCAGCTCCCACAAAAAAAGCAGGCCGCTGCTCCCCCCCTTGTGGGAGCCGGCTTGCCGGCGATAGGGCCCTCACTGACAAACCCGGATTGCGTCTGACGCAACTTGAAACTACCGAGAAGTCAGTTTTCGTCAGCATTCGACCTTCATAGACTTGCCCCAGTCGCAAATTTGTTGCTGGAGATGTCTGCCCATGAGTTCCCTGACCACCCCGTCTGCCACGCTCGCCGCCGCCCCCGCGCCGGCCGCGCCCGTGCAGGCGGCGTTCGGCCTGCGGGTGGTGGTCGGGCTGTTCGGTGTGCTGCTGGCGGTGCTCTGCGCCGGCCTCAACGAGTCGGTGACCAAGATCTCCCTGGCCGACATCCGCGGCGCCATGGGCATCGGCGCCGACGAAGGCGCCTGGCTGCTGGCGGTGTACAGCGCCGCCTCGGTCTCGGCCATGGCCTTCGCCCCCTGGCTGGCCACCACCTTCTCCCTGCGCCGCTTCACCCTCAGTGCGGTCGGCCTGTTCGCCGTGCTTGGCCTGCTGCAGCCGTTCGCGCCTAACCTGCACAGCCTGATGCTGCTGCGCGTGCTCCAGGGCTTTGCCTCGGGCGCCTTGCCGCCCATGCTGATGAGCGTGGCGCTGCGCTTCCTGCCGCCGGGCATCAAGGTCTATGGCCTGGCCTGCTACGCCCTGACCGCCACCTTCGGCCCCAACCTGGGCACGCCACTGGCCGGGCTGTGGACCGAATACGTCGGCTGGCAGTGGGCGTTCTGGCAGATCATCCTGCCCTCGGCGCTGGCCATGTTCTGCGTCGGCTGGGGCCTGCCACAAGACCCGCTGCGCCTGGAGCGCTTCGCGCAGTTCGACTGGCGCGGCGTGCTGCTCGGCCTGCCGGCCATCAGCTGCATCGTCCTGGGCCTGTCGCTGGGCGACCGCTGGGGCTGGTTCGATTCGCCGCTGATCTGCTGGCTGCTGGGTGGCGGTGCACTGTTGCTGGTGCTGTTCATGTACAACGAATGGTCCGAGCCGCTGCCGTTCTTCCAGTTGCGCATGCTGCAGCGGCGCAACCTGAGCTTCGCCCTGGTGACCCTGGCCGGCGTGCTGATCGTGCTGTCTGGTGTGGGCAGCATTCCATCGGCCTACCTGGCACAGATCCAGGGCTATCGCCCGGCGCAGACCAGCCCGCTGATGATGCTGGTGGCCATGCCGCAGCTCATTGCCCTGCCGCTGACGGCGGCGTTGTGCAACATCCGAGCGGTGGACTGCCGCTGGGTGCTGGCCGCGGGGCTGGCGATGCTGGCGGTGTCGTGCGTGGGCAGCAGCCTGCTGACCTCGCAATGGATTCGCGGCGACTTCTACCCGTTCTACCTGCTGCAGGTGTTCGGCCAGCCGATGGCGGTGCTGCCGCTGCTGATGCTCTCCACCAATGGCATGACTCCGCAGGAAGGCCCGTTCGCCTCCAGCTGGTTCAACACCGTCAAGGGCCTGGCCGCGGTGATCGCCGGCGGCCTGCTGGATGCCCTGGGCACCCTGCGCCGGCATTTTCATTCCAACCACCTGGTGGACAGCCTGGGCAACGCCCCGCTGATCGACGATAACGCCGCGGGCCTGGCCAAGCGTATCCACGACCAGGCGCTGGTGCTGACCTCGGCCGACCTGTACCTGGTCATGGCCTGCGTCGCCGTGGCGCTGATCTGCCTGATTCCTTTCGTGCCTACCCGGGTCTACCCGCCGCGTGCGGTGGCCTGACCCCTGGATGAATTCGAGACCGCTGAAAATGACCCACAAGCGCAAGACAATCGTGATCGCCTCGGTGCTCGCCGTGGCCGTGCTGGCCGGCATCGTCGGCCCCTGGATAGTGGGCAGCGACCACCGGCAGAGCACCAACGATGCCTATGTGATCGCCGACTACACCGTGGTGGCGCCGAAGGTCGCCGGCTTCATCAAGGAGGTGCTGGTCGAGGACAACCAGCAGGTCCAGGCCGGCCAGCTGCTGGCAACCATCGATGCGCGTGATTACCAGGCCGCACTGGACGCCGCCCAGGCCCAATTGCTGGTGGCCAAGGCGCAGAGCGCCGATGCCCGCGCCACCCTGGAGCGCCAGGCTTCGCTGATCGCCCAGGCCGAGGCGGCGGTGAAGGCGGCCCAGGCCGAAGCGGCCTTCGCCGACCATGAAGTCAACCGCTACAGCCGCCTGGCCGAGCAGGGCGCCGGCACCGTGCAGAACGCCCAGCAGGCGCGCAGCCGGGTCGACCAGGCCCTTGCGCGGCTGGCCAACACCCAGGCGGCGCTGGTGGCCACGCGCAAGCAAGTGGACATCCTCAGCGCCCAGGTGGCCAGTGCCGACGGCCAGTTCAAACGGGCCGAAGCCGGCCTGGAAAAAGCCCGGCTGGACCTGTCCTACACGCGCATCACCGCGCCGGTCGATGGCATGGTCGGCGAGCGCGCCCTGCGCGTGGGCGCCTTCGTCAACCCGGGCGCGCGCCTGCTGTCGGTGGTGCCGCTGCAACAGGCCTACGTGGTCGGCAACTTCCAGGAAACCCAGCTTACCCATGTGCAGCCGGGCCAGCCGGTGAACATCAGCGTCGACACCTTCTCCGGGGAAACCCTCAAGGGCCATGTCGAGAGCATCGCCCCGGCCACCGGCGTGACCTTCGCGGCGGTGAAGCCTGACAACGCCACCGGCAACTTCACCAAGGTGGTGCAGCGCATTCCGGTGAAGATCGTCTTCGATGACGGCCAGCCGCTGCTCGCCCGCCTGCGCGTGGGCATGTCGGTGGAAGCGACCATCGATACCCGCGGCGACACCCTGGCCGGCAAAGAGGTGAGCGCCCGATGAAACCCGCCGCACGCTTGAGCCCGCTGCTGCTGGCCGTGCTGCTGGCCGGCTGCACCCTGGGCCCCGACTTCCGGCGCCCGGACAGCCAGGCGCCGCAGCGATGGGCGCCGCTGCAAGGCGAGGCTGCCGCGAGCCAGCCGCAGGCCGAGCCGCTGCAGTTGCGCTGGTGGGAGACCTTTCATGATGCGCAGCTGAGTGCGCTGATCCAGCGCGTCGCCGAGCGCAACCTCGACCTGCAGATGGCCAGTGCCCGCCTGCTGCAAAGCCGCGCCCTGCGCAGCACGGTCGCGGCCGATGAAACGCCGTCGGTCGATGCCAGCGCCGGTTACAGCCGCGCACGCAACAGCGCCGAAGGCTTGAGCGACCCTTCCGGGCACTCGGGCAAGTCGGCCTTCAACCTGTGGCAGGGCGACCTGGTCGCAGGCTGGGAGCTGGACCTGTGGGGCCGCGTGCGGCGCCAGGTGGAAGCCGCCGACGCCAGCGTCGAAGTGGCCGAGAACGACCGCCGCGGCGTGTTGCTGGCGCTGCTTTCGGAAACGGCTGGCAACTACATCCAGCTGCGTGCCGTGCAGCACACCCTGGAGGTGAACCGCAACAACCTGGAGGTTGCCCGGCACAGCCTGAAACTGTCCGAAAACCGCCAGGCCGAAGGCGTCGCCACGCGCCTCGACGTGGCCCAGGCCAGCGCCCAGGTGGCGTCCATCGAGGCGCGCCTGCCGAGCCTTGAAGCCCGGCGTGATGACCTGATCAACGCCCTCAGCCTGCTGGCCGCCGAACCGCCGCGCAGCCTGCAGGCCGAGTTGCTCGAAGACGCGCAACTGCCCGCGCCGCAGCAGACATTCGCCATCGGCCTGCCGTCCGAGCTGGCCCAGCGCCGCCCCGACATCCGCCAGGCCGAAGCCCGCCTGCATGCCGCCACGGCGAGCATTGGCGTGGCCAAGGCGGACTTCTACCCGAGCATCCGTCTGTCGGGCAGTGTCGGTTTTCAGGCCCTGCAACTTGCCGACTTCGGCGCCTGGGATTCGCGCCGCTTTGCCTTCGGCCCGCAGCTGTCGCTGCCGATCTTCGAGGGTGGGCGGCTGGCCGGCACCCTGCAGTTGCGCGAGGCGCAGCAGCAGGAAGCGGCGCTGAACTACCGCAAGGTGGTGCTTGGCGCCTGGCACGAAATCGACGATGTGCTACGCCTGTACAACGCCAGCCAGTTGCGTCGCGACCACCTGGCCGAAGCGGTGCGGCAGAACCGCATCGCGCTGGAAACGGCCCAGCGTCAGTACGTCGAGGGTGCGGTGGACTTTCTCAACGTGCTGACCGTGCAAGGCGCGTTGCTGGCCAGCGAAGAGCAGTGGATCGACAGTTCGGCCGCGGTGTCGCAGGCGCTGGTGGGGCTGTACAAGGCCCTGGGCGGTGGCTGGCAGGCGTTCGACGAGCAGCCGGGTAATTCTCACAGCTAGAGAGGGTGCACAGATGCATATTTCCTTGAACGGCAAGCGCGCCATCGTCAGCGGCTCGACCGCTGGCATCGGCCTGGCCATCGCCACGGGGCTGGCCGAAGCAGGCGCCGAAGTGGTGCTCAATGGGCGCACCCAGGCGCGTGTCGATGAAGCCCTGAACGCGGTGCGAGAGCGCTTGCCGCAGGCGCGCATCATCGGCATCGCTGCCGACCTGAGTACCGCAGCGGGCGCGCAGGCGCTGTTCGACCAGGTGCCGCACACCGACATCCTGGTCAACAACCTGGGCATCTTCGAGCCCAAGCCCTTCTTCGAGATCGACGATGCCGACTGGCTGCGCTTCTTCGACGTCAACGTGCTCAGCGCCGTGCGCCTGTCGCGCCATTACGCCCAGGGCATGGCCGAGCGCAAATGGGGGCGGGTGATCTTCCTGTCCAGCGAGTCGGCGCTGCAGATCCCCACCGAGATGGTCCACTACGGCATGACCAAGACGGCGCTGCTGGCGGTGTCGCGGGGGTTGGCCGAGACCTTGGCCGGTAGCGGGGTGACGGTGAACTCGGTGTTGCCGGGGCCGACTCGCTCGGAAGGGGTGAGCGATTTCTTTGCCAAGCTGGCGCAGGAGCAGGGGGTGCCCACGGATGAGCTGGAAGCCAACTTCGTTGCCGAGCACCGGCCGAGCTCGCTGATCCAGCGCCTGGCGACGGTGGAGGAGGTGGCCAGCATGGTGGTGTACCTGGCGTCGATGCAGGCCAGTGCGACCACCGGGGCGGCGTTGCGGGTGGATGGTGGGGTGCTGCGGTCGATTGCCTGATTCGTGGGTTGCCTGTGCCGGCCCCATCGCCGGCAAGCCGGCTCCCACAGGTCATGTGCTGTGGTTGAACCTGTGGGAGCGGGCTTGCCCCGCGAAGAGGCCGGCACAGGCAGCTGCAAACTCAAAGCGGCCGCAAAAGCCCGAAGCGCTTGCGCAACGCCCAATCCAGCAACCGCCGCGGCAGCAGCCGGGCCATCAACGGCAACGCGGTACTGCCGTTGCCCAACCGCACCACCGCCGGCACCGGCGACTTGCCCAGCGCGGCCAGCACCCCTTGGGCAAACACCGCCGCAGGCGTCGGTTTGTCCTGCGAAGCTCGCGCCCGTGCCTGCACCTGCTCACGCAACGGCCACCACGGCGAATCCGCCGCCAGCACCTGCTCGGCCTGGCGCTGGGCATTACTGGCGAACTGCGAGGCAATCGCCCCCGGCTGCACTTCCATCACCCGCACCCCGAACGGCGCAAGCTCCAGGCGCAGGGCATCGCTCAAGGCATGCACGGCGGCCTTGGAGGCGCAGTAGGCGCCGGCAAACGGCGTGACCAGCACCCCGGACACACTGCCGATGTTCACCACCAGGCCGCGTGAGCGGCGCAGCAATGGGAACAGTGCGCGGGTAACGCCGACCACGGCGAAGACGTTGGTTTCGAACTGCTGGCGCATGGCGTCGACACCGCCATCGAGCAGCGGCCCCATGGCGCCGTAGCCGGCGTTGTTGATCAGGATGTCGAGGGTTTCGAGCTCTGCGGCCAGGCGCGCCAGGGCGTCGTTGTCGTTCACGTCCAGTTGCCGGGCGGTGAAGCCTGCGGCGCTCAGTTGCGCGACATCCTCGGGTTTGCGGGCGGTGGCCCAGACGGTGTGGCCGGCATCGCGCAAAGCGTCGGCCAGGGCGCGGCCGATGCCGCTGGAACAACCGGTGATCAGGACGGTGGGCATGGGGAGGCCTGTTTACTGGGGGATGTTGGGATCAGCGCAGGCAATGCATCAATTGGCAAAGCTGCCTTGCAGGTGCTCGGCACGAAATTCCAGGGTCTGCGGCCGGTAGCCCGCACGCAGCGGCGGCAATGGCAGGCAGTCTTGCCACTCGGTCCCCGGCTGCAGGTCGCCCGGCCCGCGATAGCGCGGTGCGGCGTAGGTGTTCTCGGCCAGGTTCACGGTATCGCCCGGGGCATACGCCGCCACGCGCCAGCGCAGTTCGGTGAGCGGGGCCTTGTTGCCGTTTTTCATGTGCACCTGCAACGCGCGGTCGGCAGGGCAGTGTTCAGGGGCATAGGTCAGGCGCAGGTCCAGCCGCGCCAGTTGCGAGGCTTCGCGCTGGTCTTGCCAGACCACCCACAGGGCGACCAGGCCGAGGCCAAGTACGGCCGCCAGTGAGATCGGCAGGGCCTTTGCCGGGTAGCGCAACAGCAGCACCAGCCAGGTGAGGATGAGGAAG
This sequence comes from Pseudomonas faucium, assembly GCF_021602585.1. Classification (GTDB taxonomy): domain Bacteria; phylum Pseudomonadota; class Gammaproteobacteria; order Pseudomonadales; family Pseudomonadaceae; genus Aquipseudomonas; species Aquipseudomonas faucium. The sequence goes on along the minus strand of NZ_BQIP01000003.1, from coordinate 340,907 downwards.
GCACCGATGATCATGATGCGGGCAGACCTTGTTTGCGCAGGTCCGACCATCGTAGCGCCAAATCACGGTGGCCTCAAAGAAGGGGCCGCAATGCGGCCCCGGGGTGTTGCCTACTGCGCGATGGTCTTCACCGAAACGCCACGCTCCACCGGCGTCGAGGTGCGCCCGTAGACGTCCTCGAAGCGCTCGATGTCATCCTCGCCCAGGTAGCTGCCCGACTGCACTTCGATGATCTCCAGCGGGATCTTGCCCGGGTTGCGCAGGCGGTGGATCGAGGCAATCGGAATGTAGGTCGACTGGTTCTCGGTGAGCAGGAACACGTTCTCGTCGCAGGTGACCTCGGCCGTGCCCGATACCACGATCCAGTGCTCGGCACGGTGGTGGTGCATCTGCAGCGACAGGCTCGCGCCCGGCTTGACGGTGATGTGCTTGACCTGGAAGCGCCCGCCCATGTCCACCGAGTCGTACGAGCCCCACGGGCGGTACACCTCCAGGTGGTTCTGGGTCTCGCTGCGGCCCTGCTCGTCGAGGGTCTTGACCATCTGCTTGACGCCCTGGACCTTGTCCTTGTGGGCAATCATCATCGCGTCCTTGGTCTCGACCACGACAATGTTCTCCAGGCCGATCACTGACACCAGCTTGCCGTTGCCGTGGATCATGCAGTTGCGGCTGTCCTGCACCACCACATCGCCCTTGGTGACGTTGCCGTCGGCGTCCTTGTCGTGCACTTCCCACAGCGACGACCAGCAGCCCACGTCGCTCCAGCCGGCCGACATCGGCACCACGCAGGCGCGCTGGGTCTTTTCCATCACCGCGTAGTCGATGGAGTTGTCCGGGCAGCAGGCGAAGGTGGCTTCGTCGATGCTCAGCAGGTCGCCGTCTTCTTCGCTGCGCTCCAGGGCCAGCACGCAGGTGTCGTAGATGTCGGCGTCGTGCTTTTTCAGCTCTTCGAGGAAGCGGCTGGCACGGAACAGGAACATGCCGCTGTTCCAGAAGTAGCCACCGGCCTTGACGAATTCGGCGGCGCGTTTTTCGTCGGGTTTCTCGACGAACTGTGCAACGCGGGCCACGCCTTCTGGCAGCAGGGCGTCCTGGCTGGAGCGGATGTAGCCGTAGCCGGTTTCGGGCTTGGTCGCCGGCACGCCGAACAGCACCATCTCGCCACGCTCGGCGGCCACGGTGGCCAGGGCCAGGGCGCGCTGCAGGGCTTTCTGGTCATCGATCACGTGGTCGGCCGGGAGCACCAGCATCAGGTCGTCACGGCCTTCGTTGACCAGCTTCATCGCGGTCATCGCCACCGCAGGCGCCGTGTTGCGGCCGAACGGCTCCATCAGGATGGCCTGGGTTTCGAGCCTCAGGCTGGCCAGCTGCTCCTGGACGATGAACTTGTGGTCCTTGTTGCACACCACGATCGGTGCGTCCATGCCTTCGAACACCAGGCGCTCGAGGGTCTGCTGGAACAGCGTGTGCTCACCGGTCAGGGCCAGGAACTGCTTGGGGAACTGCTTGCGCGACAGAGGCCACAGACGCGAACCGCTACCACCAGAAAGAATTACCGGGATCATCATGTTTCTCCAATAAGGTCGTTAACGAGGCAGGGGATCAGTTGGTGGACACTGGGCGAGTGACCCAGACCGGCGACAGGTTGCTGCCGGAGCCAGTGACGTACAGCACGGCGGCTTCGCCGCGCTCCAGGGCGACCGGTTTGAGGTCGCTGACTTTCTTGTTGCCTTCGAACAGGGCCAGGTTGACCTTGACCGGGTTGATCTCGCGCTCGCCACGGCCCTTGGCGGCCACCGACTGCACCACGTCGGTCTTGCCGTCGGCGGTTTTCAGGGTCAGCGCCTGGTCGCTGAGGTTCTGCACGCGCACCAGCGCTTTCTGCTTGTTCTTGAACGGCGGCTCTTCGATCAGTTGCGGGTTGCCGCCGTTGTTGTTGACCAGGGTGTAGTACTTGTCGGCGGCCAGCTTGACCGGGACGCTCTTGCCGCCGACCTGGGCTGTGTAGTCACCGCCTGGCAGGAAGCTGAAGTCGCTGCTGGCCTGGGCGCCGACCTGCTTGATCTGGGTGTTGCCGACGCTGGCGGCGGCCGGGGCGCTGGCGGCGTTGTACAGGCGCACGAAGGTCGAGCCTTTCGGGGCGGTCGGGCCGTACAGCGCGGCGTCGGCGCCGGCGAAGGCCTGCAGGGAAGCAAGAGACAGGCCGGCCGCGAGGGTGAGGGCTTTGGCAATGGAAGTCTTGGTAGTCATGTGCGTGTTCCTCTCTATCTATCAGTGGTTCGTCCGGGTGGACGACAGGGCCAGGTTTTCTTCGGATTTACGGGAGTTCTTCAGCTGCGCGATCCACTGCGGGTCGAAGCTGCTGAGGTCGTTCTTCATTGGCAGATAACGTTCGGGGAATTCCCACACCACCACTTGTGGCGCGGCGTTCTTGAAGGCATCGCTTTGCAGGTACTTGAGCATCGGCAGCAGCGGGCCGTGGCCGTCTTCGGCGTAGTTGGCAACGTCGCTGTGCAGGGCCTGCTGCAGCGCGCCGAGGAAGTTCCAGTGGGGGTTGGCGCTGTAGCTGGTGCCCACCAGCGCCACCGGGATCTGGCTGTCGGCGAACAGCGCGTCGCCGGCATCGGCTTGCGCCTCGGCCGGGCGGGTGGTGCGTTGCTGCAGGTTGTCCGGGCTGGGCAGCAGGTTGCTGAACAGTGGGTCGAGCGGCAGGAAGTTGGTCAGGTCGCCCTTGTACGGCGCGCTGCTGCCGGCTTCGGTGATGAACGCCTGCGGGTCGCCGTTGAGCAGGTTCTGGCGGTTGACCGCCTCGGCCAGGGTCTGGGCGGCCACTTCGGCGCCCATCGGCGTCCAGTGGGTGTCGGTACGCAGGAACACCTGGCCGCGGCCCTTGGCCTGCTCCATCGCGGCTTGCAGGTCCGGGGCGAACACGTTGGCCTGGCGTACCTGGGCGTGGAACTGGTTGTACAGGTCGTCGTGCAGGCTGGCCGGTTGCTCCTTGCCCACGTATTCCGAGTAGATGCGCGCCTTGGCCGGCACGATCGCCAGCACCAGCTGGCTGCCGTGCTGCTGCAGGGTGTCGCGCACGCCACGGATCAGCGCCAGGTTTTCCTCCATCAGCTGCTGGGCACCGGCGGTGGGCTTGAACTCTTCGTCGCTGAACAGCCACTGGTCACGGCCCAGCACCACGCCGGGGCGGCCTTCGTTGAACAGCTTGAAGTCCAGCGCGGCCCAGAGGTTGGTACCCAGGCGCTTGATCGGGAACTGGTCGTCGTAGTGGGTCTCGGCGGCCTTGGCCAGCTTGCCGTTGAGCAGGGTCATCTGCTCGGTGCGCTGGAAGCTTTGCAGGCCACCGGTGGACCACACGCCCATGCCCACCAGCAGGCCGATGAACGACAGGGAGTAAGTGATGCGTAATGTCCGGGTCATGGTCATCAACCTCAGAACTGGAAGTAGAGGAACGGCGAGTAGCTCTGCGCCGAAAGCTTGAGGATCGAGGCGGCGAACAGCATCAGGATCAGGGCGCGGGACATGACCCGGGTCCAGTCCAGGCCGAGCGAGCCGTCGGCATTGACCTGCACCGGGGTGGCCTTGGCCGTCGGCCTGGCGTTGCGGTAGAAGTCGCGCAGGCCGAAGAAGGCCAGGGTCAGGTAGGCGATCACCAGGGTCGCCACCTGCAGCCCGGTGAGCTGGGCGCGGTTGAGCTCCGACAGCTGCCATTCACCGAAGCTGAACATGGCGCCGTACATGCGCCCGGCCACGTGCAGGTTCTCGGCGCGGAAGATCACCCAGCCGACCACCACCAGCAGGAAGGTGAACGCCCACTTGATCGGGTTGAAGCGCTGCGGGTTGGTGTCGATGCCCAGTGCCCGCTCGATCGCCAGCCACATGCCGTGCCAGGCGCCCCAGATGATGTAGGTGAAGTTGGCACCGTGCCACAGGCCGCCCAGCAGCATGGTCAGGAACAGGTTGCGGTAGGTGTTGAAGGTGCCTTTGCGGTTGCCGCCCAGGGTGATGTAGAGGTAGTCGCGCAGCCAGGTCGACAGGCTGATGTGCCAGCGGCGCCAGAACTCGGTGATCGACTGGCTGATGTACGGCTGCTTGAAGTTCTCCATGAAGCGAAAGCCCATCATCAGGCCCAGGCCGATGGCCATGTCGCTGTAGCCGGAGAAGTCGAAGTACAGCTGCGCGGTGTAGGCCAGGGCGCCGAGCCAGGCGTCGCCGGTGGTGGGGTTCTGCAGGGCGAAGCAGTGGTCGGCGACCACCGCCAGGGTGTCGGCGATGAACACTTTCTTGATGAAGCCCTGCATGAAGCGGGTGCAGCCTTCGGAGAACTTGTCCAGGGTGTGGGTGCGGTTGTTGAACTGGTCGACCAGGTCCTTGAAGCGCAGCACGGGGCCGGCGATCAGGTGCGGGAAGATCGCCACGAACGCGGCGAAGTCGATCAGGTTGCGGGTGGCCGGGGTGTCGCCGCGGTACACGTCGATGATGTAGCTGATCGACTCGAAGATGTAGAACGAGATGCCGATCGGCAGCAGCACGTGGGTGAGGATGAACGGCTCCAGGCCAAACGAGGTGATGATCGCGTTGAGGCTGTCGACGCCGAAGTTGGCGTACTTGAAGTAGCCGAGGATCGCCAGGTCCACGCCCACGCCCAGCAGCAGCCAGCGCTGGGCCGGCTTGGTGCGCACGCCGGCGGCGCCGACTTTCAGGCCGATCCAGTAGTTCCACAGGGTCACCCCGGCGAACAGGGCGAGGAAGTCCACCCGCCACCAGGCGTAGAAGATGTAGCTGGCGACCAGCAGCAGCAGGTTGCGATAACGTTGCCCGCTCAGGTAGTACAGGCCGAGGAAGATCGGCAAGAACAGGAACAGGAACACGTTGGACGAGAAGACCATCCCGGTTCTCCTAAGTTGTTCACAGCATCCAGGGCAAAGCGCCCCCCAAACCCCCCACGCATGCGTGGCGGGCTACCTAGATTCCTGTGGGAGCTGGCTTGCCGGCGATGCAAGGCGCCAGCCTTGCCCAGCGGTGCTCAGGGGCCGCTTTGCGGCCCATCGCCGGCAAGCCGGCTCCCACAGGGTTTTGCGTTACTTCTTGGAATCCGCGCTCGGGTCGTAGACCCGGGTCAGGTTGCCGCCGAGCCTGAAGCTGTCGAACGGCTGCATGCCGTGCTTGCGCTGCAGGGTGTCGCCGACGCACTGGTACAGCGCGCACCACGGCTCGAGCCAGGCGTACTTGCTGTCGACCTTGAGGTCTTTCATGTCCTGTTTCTCGCCGGCACGTTCGGCGAAGTGGCGCGGGTCGCGGGCGCCGGCCAGCACGCCTTCGCCCAGGCGCTGCAGGGCGAAGTTGTTTTCGCTGCGCAGGTCCACGCCGTTGGCCTTGGCGAAGCTGGCGATCATCGCCAGCGGCGGCAGGGCGTAGTTGTGGTAGGCCAGGGCGCGCTGCTTGCGCTTGACCTCGTTGGGCAAGAAGCCCTGGTCATCGATCTGGTTGGCGCCGACCTTGTATTCCTTCACCGCCCAGTCGAACAGGTCGCGGCGGTCGGTGGCCACGGCGGTGGCCATTACCGACCACGCCGCCCAGTAGCTGTGGTTGTTGATCTTCTCCAGCGGCAGGTTGCTCCAGTCGCGCACGGTCTGCTCGGCGAGGCGGCCGAACCACTTCTCGATCAGCTCGGCCTCGGCCTGGTGCGCGGCCAATGGCTGCGAGTTGGAGAACTTCAGGCGCAACCACGAACCGCTCATGCTGCCCAGCGCCCATTTGCGCATGGACTTGCCGGTGTGGTTGTAGTTGGTCGACATCAGCGCATCGGCGCGGGCCCAGGTACCCAGCCAGGTCAGGGTGCAGTCGAGCTGCGCCGGGCGGCCGTCGCGCATGTACTGGTTGACCATCTTGGCCACGCCACGCTCGAGGGTGGTGATGTCTTTGGTGGAGTCGCGGAAGGCCTCTTCCGACTCGACGTTCAGGGTCGCCCGGGCCTTGTCCGAGCCTTCGTACTTGCTGCGAAACTGCAGCGCGCCGGTGTAGGGCTTGGGCGCCGCCTCGCAGCGGAAGTTGCCGTCGCGAGTCTTGAGCTTCTCGATGCCCTCGTAGTAGCCCTGGGGCGGCACCAGCGCGGCGTGCGCGGCGCTACCGAACAGCGCCAGGGCGAGCAGGGCAGGGCGGAAGGTTCGCTTGAATGCAGTCATGGTCGCCTCACTGGCCGGCCTGGGCGGTTTGCGCAGGCACGGCGAAGTTGTTGCGTTTGCAGAGTTTGGCCTCGACCTTCTGGGTGCCGTTCTCCGGCCCCTGGACCTCGAAGGCCAGCAGGTTCTGGCTGGCCCAGTCCTCGTCCTCGCGCATCTGGAAGACGAAGCGCCCGTCGGTGTCGGAGGTTTCCGGTTTTTCCAGCTTGATGTCCTCGTGGCGGCCGTTGAGGTACCAGAGGGTCGCTTGCAGCACCTTCACCGACGGGTCCTCGAACTTCACGTCCATCTGCAGGTTGCGGTTGACCAAGTCCTTGATCACGCCGCCCTTGCCGTTGACCATCAGCTCGTTCTTGCCGGGCTTGAGCGTGGTGCTGGCGCTCATCAGCGCCGGGCGCGCATCGCAGCCGTCGTCGAGCAGGCCGAGGATCTGCCGCCAGATGGTTTCCTGGTCCAGGCGGTACAGCGGCGAGAATTCCCAGATCAGGATCTTCGGTGGGTGGCTCTGGAATTCCTCGCTGCCCAGGTACTGGATCATCGAGCCTTCCAGGCCGCCGCCGGGGAAGGCGACGTTGAGCACGTCGGCGCCGATGTACTGCTCGAGGAAGCCCGAGAAGTTGTAGTTCTTGCCGCTGTGGCTGGTGCCGACCAGGGTGATCTGGGCGTTGCCGCTGTCACCGAAGAGGTCGTCGCCACCGCCGCTGGAGCCTTTCGGTTCGGTGGCGAACTGGTCCATGTACTGCACCGCGTAGCTGGTGCCGCAGAGCTGGCCGGCAACGTTGTGCAGGGTGCCGGTCTTGCCCATGCGCCCGGACTTCTGGGTTTCGAATTCCTTGCGCGGGACGCCTTCGAAGGCCGGCATCTGGTGCACGGTGTCGGCCACGATCTTGGCCGCGCGCTCGGCGCCGTATGGCGTCCAGTGCTGGTCGCCGCGGAAGTAGAAGTCCTTGCCCTGGTCGGCGGCGGCCAGTTGCTCGTTGGTCAGCGGCGACAGGTCGGGCACGTTGTAGCCCATGCTGGCAAAGCGCTTGAGCATGGCCTGGTAGTTGCCCAGGGCCTTCTGGTAGTCGAAGGCGGCTTTCTCGGCCGGCTTGAGCATGTTGCGGTTCACCAGGCCGCGGGTCGGCTGGTAGACCACGACCAGTTCCACGCCGCGTTTCTTGAACGCGTCATGCACCTGCTGCAGGCGCTTGTAGCCGGCCGGGGTGGTGTTGAACTCGGTGCGCAGGTCTTCGCGGGTACGGAACAGCCAGTCGCCCTGGGCCTGCACCAGCGTGGTGAAGTTCTGCTGGTAGCGGGTGGTGTAGCGGCTGGCGTCATGCGCCTCGGGGCACAGCTGGCAGCAAGGCTCGGCGGTGAAGGCCGGGGCCTGCACGTCGTCGGCACGCACGCCCTGGCTGATGGCCAGGAGGGCGGCGGACAGGCCCAGCAGTTTCATCAGGTGTGGAGTCATGGTCTGGGCTTCCTTAATCGATCATTTCGGTCTGGCGTTCGACCGGGTCGATCAGCACGGCCTTCTGCTGGCGCACCAGCAGGTCGAGGATTTCGTCCTGGCGCTCGCCGAGGATGCCGTTGAGGCTGATGCCGCTGGCCTTGCGCGGGGCGAGCATGGAGACCTTGTACAACTCCACCGACAGCGGCGAGTCGATCGACAGGGGGCCGGAGCCATTGGCCGCCAGTTCGCCGCCGACCACGATCAGCGACACCTTGGTGTCGAACGGGTCGAGTTCGATGTCGCGGTCGGTGTCGGACAGGTCCTTGATGTGCCCGTACACGCCGACCAGGCCGTTGGCCATGGCGATGTTCTCGTACAGGCGGATGTTCACGCTGTTGCGCACGCGGATGCCGTGGCGGCGGTTGTTGATCAGCTTGTTGCCCCAGATCAGGTTGTCGCCGCTTTCGTACAGGGTGATGCCGTCGGTGTGGTTGCGGTAGATCTCGTTGTAGGCGATCAGGTTGTTGACGCTGTTGCGGTCGATCACCACCCCGGAGAGCTTGTTGTCATAGCTCTTGTTGTTGATGATCCAGCTGTCGTTGACCTCGCGCGAGACGATGATGCCGTGCTTCTTCTTGGTGCCGTACACCGTGTTGCCGGCGATGATCAGGCGGTGCGAGCGGTCGTGCGGGTCGATGCCGTAGACGATGTTGTCGCGGTAGGTGTTGTCCTTGACCACGAAGTCCTGCGTCTCGTAGCAGTAGAAGCCGTACCACATGTCGCTGAACTGCGAGCCGATGATCCAGCCGGTGGGTTCCGGGCGGCCCATGCGCTTGGCCATGTTCGGCGTGTACTGCGAGATGCTCACGCCATACGACTTGGACTTGGCGTAGCCGAAGCTTTCCATCCTGGTATTGACGATGTAGGTCTCGGTGCCGCCCCACGACAGCAGGAACGGGCGGAATTCCTTGGGCGAGCGGAAGGTGGCAGGGCCGTTGTCCTTCTCGCGCCAGCCGCTCACCTGGGTGTCGCTGATGAACAGCTTGCCGTCGTTGACCAGAAACGAGCCGCCTTCCTGGGACAGGCGCAGCTGCTTGACCTTGCCGTCGATTTCCAGGATGCCGTTGCGCCCGACCACGATCGGCAGGCGCGCCAGGTACACGCCCGGCTCGACTTCGCTGAGGTACTGCTTGGGCACCTGCTTGCTCAGCTGCACCAGGTCGACATGGCCGTCATCGACGAAGATTGCCTGGGGGATGCCGTGCTGGCGCTGCACCCATTCGGCCGCCTTGTTGTCGCCGCCGATGAATTCCTTGAGCGACTCTTCCTGCAGCATGCGCCGCACGCTGACCTTGCCCTTGTGGCGGCGGTCGATCTTTTGCTGCACGGCGGCGGCGGTGTAGCCGCTCAGGTCAGGCAGCTTGGGCGGGTCCATGTGCAGCGGCTCGGTGGGCGCGGCGGACACGGTGTAGGTCTTGGCCTGCTGCAGCCCCTTGGCGACGGCCGCGGGTTCTGCGGCGAAGGCCAACTGGCTGGCCAGCAGCAGGGCGCTGGCCAGGAGGCTGTGACGTAAGTGCGGGTGAAGGTTCATTGCAGGTCCTCTCCCGGCCTCAGAAGCGCCAGATCACGTCGACGAAGGCGCGGTGCATGTACGAGTCCGCTTCCTTGCCATAGGCATCGCCTGGCTTGAACACACCGGCGCGCAGGCGCACCAGTGCGGACGGCTCGTCGATCGCCTGGCTCATCGAGGCCGGCAGCAGGCCTTGCTTGAAGTACTTGGTGACGACCACGTCCATTTCCTGGCCAAGGTCTTTTTCGCCATCGACCAGCGGGCGGCTGATGCCGTTGTCGTTGACCACCGCGTTGATGCCGCTGGAGCCGATGTTCTGCGAGCCATCGACACGCCAGAACTTGTGGTAGATGAAGCTGGCGTCGTAGTCGTCGCGCAGCTGCCAGGAGGCGAACAGGGTGGCCGCCTGCAGGTTGCCCAGCTCGCCACGGAAGGCTTCGCCGAAGCGGTGCACGCGCGAGCGGGTGCCGGTGAAGTTGGAGCGGTTGCTCTCAAGGCCGGTCTGCTCGAAGTTGCTCGAGCCGTCGTCGCCACCGCCGCCGCTGCCACGGGCGTAGGCCGCACCGACCTGCCATTGCGGGTCCAGGCGCAGGCGGATGCCCAGGTCGGTGGCCCAGGCGTTGACGTCGCCGCTCTGCTTGCCGGTGGCCACTTGCTCGCCGTTGACCAGCTGGCTGCTGAGGGTGTCGCGGTCGCCGGTCAGCCAGGTGACGCTGCCCCAGTAGTTGACGGTGTGGTCGTTGCGCCAGTTGTAGGCGTCGCTGTTGGCTTCCAGGCCCAGCCAGGTGAGGTCGCCGGTGCGGGTCTTGTCGAGCGCGTCGATGGTCTCGCCGGGGTTTTTCAGGCTGCCGCTGTCATGGGTGTGGTGGGCGCGCACGCCGACCCAGTGGCCGGGTGTCCACTGCGTGGCGACGTTGCCGTAGAGATGCGTGCGGTCCTTGTCTTCCGGGGCCAGCTCGGTGAGGTCGGTGCGGTATTCGCTAAAGCGCTGGGCCACGCCCAGGTCGGCCTTGAGCAGGGTGGTGTCGAAGGTCCAGTTCAGGGCTTCGATGTTGGTGTCGCGCCACATGCCATCGTCGCTGCGCAGGCGTTGGCGGCCCAGGCGCAGTTGCTCGCCGGGGTAGGCGGTGAGGCCGCTGTAGCCGACCCAGAATTCGCGCATGGCCAGGTAGCTTTTGTCGGGCTTGCGGCTGTCGTCGCCGGTGTCGGTGGTGGTGCCGTCGTCGTTCTGGCGCAGGGTGTCGGTTTCGATGGTGTCGGTGGCGGCGACGGCCTGGCCCATGGCATAGGCGCTCCAGTTGCCGCGTTCACCGTAGACCCACGGGCGCAGGTCCAGGCCCAGGCCGTTGACGTCGCCGCCGGAGCGGGTGCCCAGGTCGCGGTCGTCTTCGGATTGGCCGGTGATTTTCACGTCCAGGCCGAAGTTTTTCTGCAGGGTGATGTCGGCCAGGGTCGGGCAGGACCACAGCAATGCGAAGCTCAGGCCGATGCCGGCTTTCACCAAGGGATTGAGCGTCATAGCATGTCCTCGCCGTCTACTTCGGGGTCTTGGTCTTGCAGGGCATCAAGGGCGAAGGTGGTGCGGCCACCTTGGGCCATGCTGCCGCGGGCCTGCTTTTCCTGGGCCAGCAGGTTCTGCGCCTGGCTGCGCTGTTGGGGCGTGAGTTGCTGGTCGAGTTGCTGCAGCAGCTCGGCCGATTGCGGCGTCGGGTTGGCCTGCGACAGCTGGGCGAACACCCAGGCGTTGGTCGGCTCGGGGCGGATGCCGTGGCCTTCGCTGAACAGCTGGGCGAGGGCGTAGTCGGCGCTGTTCTGGCCGCCACGGGCGGCGCTGAGCAAGTGGTCGACGGCCTTCTGCGGCTCGACGTCGCCCAGGTAGCCACGGCGGTACAGCTGGCCGAGGTAGTAGTCGGCGCTGATTTCGCCAGCGTCGGCGGCGGCCTGCAGGTGCTGCTCGGCCTTTTCGGCATCGGCGGGGATGGCCTTGCCTTCGTAGTACAGGCGGCCGAGCAGCAGCTCGGCGCGCGGTTGTTCGGCTGCGCGGCCCTTGTCGATGTAGGCCATCAGCTGGTCGGTGTCGCCCAGCTCGGGGAAGTCGTAGAGCAGCTGCGCCAGGCTGACCCAGGAGGCTGGGTTGGCCGGGGCGATGTGTTCGAGCAGGTCCTTGGCGGTTTTCTCGTCGGTCTGGCCAAGGCTGCGGTCGGCCAGCACACGGGCGACGTTGTCGACCCGGGTGGCAGGCACGGTGCCGCGGGCATAGCCGGCCTTGAGCTGTTCGAGCAGGGCGGCTTGCTGGTCGGCTTGGCCACGCTTCTGGTACACGGTGGCGAGTTCGGCGTAGCACACGTCCATGGTCGCCAGGGCCTGTTTGCAGAGCGTCTCGACCTTGTCGAGGTTCTGGTCATAGGTGCCCTGGGTGCGGTATAGCAGGATCTGCGCCAGGCCCGCTTCCGGGTAGCCGGCGGCGCGCCATTGGTCGATCTGCTGCTGGGCATTGACGTTGGGGAAGCTCTGCGGGTACAGCAGGTAGAGCATCGCCAGCGGGATCAGGGTCTTGTTCTCGCCCTGGGCGGCGGCGGACTTGAGCAGTTTTTCCGCTTCTTCGCGTTCGGCCTGGGTGCTGTCGGGCTTGGCCACCAGCAGGCGGCCCAGGCGCACCTGGGCCCGCGGCGAGGTGGCGGCGGCGGCGCGGTAGGTCGCCTCGGCTTGCTTGAACTGCGCCGGGTCGCCGCTGGACACCTTGATATCGGCCAGGCCCACTTGCGCGTCGCTGTAGCCCAAATCGGCCAGGGCCTTGTAGTTGCGCTCGGCCAGCGCGGTGTCGCCGCGCTTGAGGGCTTCGTTGGCCAGGCGCTGATCGGGCAGGCCGGCACAGCCGGCCAGCACCATGGCGGCAGTCAGGGCGCACAAGCCAAGGTTCACGCGCACTTTGTGGGAGCCGGCTTGCCGGCGAATGGCCAGTGCAGGCGAAGCATCTGCCGGGCGAGCGCTGTGCGCTCGATCGCTGGCAAGCCAGCTCCCACCGGTATCGAGTCGTTTGATGGTCATCGACGTGTCCTCTTACAGCCCACGGGCCACGGCTTTGTCGATCAGCCAGTCGAGCGAAGGGCCGCGGTCGCTGTTGACCGACGCCGGGCGCCCGGCAAGCTCTGCAGGCAGGCTGCTGTCGGGCTTGATCTGCACGCGGATGTCGGAGGCCAGGTTTTCGCTGTCAAGGCTGCTGCTGCTGACGATCTGGCCGCTGCGCACTTCGCTTTCGCCGGCGACCTGGAAGTTGACCCGGGTACCTGGCTTGACCTCGTCGAACTGGCGGTAGCTGAAGCGGGCCTCGACCATCGGGTTGGTGGTGCGCGGGATCAGCTGGAAGATCGGCTGGCCCTTGGCGGCGTACTGGCCGTCGTTCACCAGCTGCTGGGCGACCACGCAGTCGCAGGGGCTGGTGAGGGTGCCGGAGAGCTGCTTGCCGAACAGCTCCTCGACCTTGGCCGGCTCCAGTTGCGAGTCGTCCAGGTGGCCCTTGAGCATGTCCAGCATGCTGGTGCTGAAGCTTGCCAGCGGCGCGCCCTTGATCACTTGGCCACCGCTTTCGACCAGGCTGCTGACGGTGCCGTCGCGGGGCATGGTGATGGTGGTGGTGGGCACGGCGACCACACCGGCCTCGGCGTGGCTGATGAAGTACATGCCGTACAGCGACTTGGCGACGAAGCCGAAGGCGGCCACGCCGACCACGAACACGCCGAGGGTGACGGTCACCGCCTTGAGCCGGCCGAAGGCCGACAGGCCCGAGCCGCCGTCCTTCTGCTTGCGCGCCTTGGTGAAGTTGTCGCGCTGCAGGGTGCTGAGCACATCGCCGATGCTGATCAGCTCGCCGGACAGGTGGCTGGTGATGATGTGGCGCAGGGTGGCGATGTCGCGCGGTTCGAGGTTCTGGAACTGCGCACCGGTACGGCCGCTGGCGGCGTTGTAGGAGCGCACCTGGAACTCGATGTCCATCGACAGGCCGAGGTTGTCGACCACGAACTGCAGGCGCCCGCGCAGCACCTCGCCCACTGCCAGTGGTTGCTTGGAGTGGAAGCTCAGGCCACCGGCGGAAAGGTCTTCGACCTTCACTTCGTGGGCTTGGCGCTCATTGTCCAGAAAGCGCAGCTTGGCAGGGATGCGCACCCGGGCGTGTTGGCGCTGGGCTTCGGACTCATGCACGACATTGACGTTCACGGCGGTATTCATGGTGGTTTGTTCCTGTTAGATCCGATCCGGGTTGGGCTCACACGACCATGAACAGCGCAGCGACGAAGATGCTGGCAGCCGAGAAGGTCATGGTCCGCGAGGACCAGGTGTTGAACCATTGTTGAAAGCTGGCGAGGTCACGCTTGAGGGCAGTCGGTTGGCGGGTCCAGGACTGCTTGTCGAGGCGGAAGAACACGTAGATCTTCATCAGCGCGCCGACGATCTGGTTGTAATAGAGGATCAGCGGGTAGGCGGGGCCGACGTTGTGGCCCGAGCACAGCAGCATGATGGTGAGGATCAGGCGGGTGATGCCGATCCACAGCAGGTACACCAGCAGGTAGGCCATGCCGAACTTGAGGCTGGCGATCACCGCCACGGTCAGGCCCAGCAGGCTGGTCCACATCGACACGCGCTGGTCGAACAGCACCACGCTGGTGAACAGGCCCAGGCGGCGCATGCCCAGCCCCAGGGCGCGGGAGTTCTGCCGCAGGTTGTTGCCGTACCAGCGGTACATCAGTTTGCGGCTGGCCTTGAGGAAGCTTTTTTCCGGCGGGTGCTCGACCGTGTTGATGGCGGCGTCGGGCACGTAGAAGGTGTCGTAGCCCAGGCGCATGAGGCTGAACCAGCTCGACTTGTCGTCACCGGTGAGGAACTTGAAGCGGCCCAGGCGCCAGTGCATCAGCGAGTCGCTTTCGACGTCGGCGATGAACTCGGGGTTGGTCACCACGCTTGCGCGGAACATCGACATGCGCCCGGTCATGGTCAGCACGCGCTTGCTCAGGGCCATCGAGCACATGTTGATGTGGCGCTGGGCGAAGCGCAGCTTGTGCCACTCGCTCATGATGTAGCCGCCGCGCACTTCGCAGAATTCGTTGGTGGTCAGGCCACCGACGTTGGGGAACAGCTTGAACCACGGCACGGTCTTGCGCACCACGCCCTGGCCGAGCACGGTGTCGCCGTCGATCACCGCGACCACCGCGTTTTCGTCCGGCAGCATCCGCGAGATGGCGCGAAAACCATAGGCCAGGCCGTCACGCTTGCCGGTGCCGGCGATGCGCACGATGTCCAGCTTGACGTGGGCGGGCGGGTTGTACTTGGCCCACAGGCTCTTGACCAGCAGTTCATCGGACATTTCCACCAGCGAGCAGACCACGGTGGTGGGGTAGCCGCAGTCGATCGCCTCGCGAATCACCGAGCTGTACACCTGGGCGGTGGTCAGGGCTTCGATGCGAAAGCTGGTGACCATCAGGTACACGTGCGACGGCGCGGCGGCCTCGCCCATCTTCTGCACCTTGCGGCGCAGGTAGGGGTACACGCCGTAGAGGAAGATCATGCCGCGGATGAAATGGGTGGCGCCCATGGAGTAGCGCCAGATGCCGACTGCGCCGACCAGGAAGATGAAGTGCTTCGACTGCGAGTCGAAGATATCGGCTGGCAGGGCCAGGGCGATCAACATGAGCAGGCTCATGTAGAGCAGCCAACCGGCGCACTGCAACAGCACTGTCTGGAGCCTTTGCATGTTCAGCATCCGTGGAGAATTCTTGGGGGAGGAGGGCAACGCCGTGGGGAGGCGGCGTTGCCCGGGCCTTGGCCTTACCAGCAAATGCCTTCGGTACGGCTGGTGGAGCAGGTCGGTTTGCTCATGAAGCCGACCAGGTCGATCACCTGCTTGCCTTCCGGCGCTTGCTGGGCAAGGGCGCGGAACTGCTCGTCACGGTTGCCCAGGACGATGATGTCGGCGTTGTCGATGACCTTCTGGAAGTTGGCGTTGAGCAGGCTCGATACGTGGGGGATCTTCGACTCGATGTACTCTTTGTTCGCCCCGTGGACGCGGGCGTACTCGACGTTCTCGTCGTAGATGTCCAGCTGGTAGCCCTTGCCGATCAGGCGCTCGGCCAGTTCCACCAGCGGGCTTTCGCGCAGGTCGTCGGTGCCGGCCTTGAAGCTCAGGCCGAGCAGGGCGACCTTGCGCTTGTCATGGGCCTCGATCAGTTCGAAGGCGTTTTGCACCTGCGATTCGTTGCTGCGCATCAGCGAGTCGAGCAGCGGTGCCCGCACGTCGAGGCTGGCAGCGCGGTAGGTGAGGGCGCGCACGTCCTTGGGCAGGCACGAACCGCCGAAGGCGAAGCCTGGGCGCATGTAGTACTGGGACAGGTTCAGCACCTTGTCCTGGCAGACCACGTCCATCACATCGCGGCCATCGACCCCCACCGCCTTGGCGATGTTGCCGATCTCGTTGGCGAAGGTGACCTTGGTGGCGTGCCACACGTTGCAGGTGTACTTGATCATCTCGGCCACTTCGATCGGCTTGCGGATGACCGGGGCGTCGAGCTCTTCGTACAGGCTTTGCAGCACATCGCCGCTGGCGCTGTCGAGTTCACCGATGACCGTCATCGGTGGGTGGTCGTAGTCCTTGATCGCGGTGCTTTCACGCAGGAACTCGGGGTTGACCGCAACACCGAAGTCGATGCCGGCCTTTTTGCCCGAGCAGTCTTCGAGGATCGGGATGACCACGTTCTTGACCGTGCCTGGCAGCACGGTGCTGCGCACCACGATGGTGTGGCGGCGGCTGGTGTCACGCAGCACGTAGCCGATTTCGCGGCACACCGACTCGATGTACTCCAGGCCCAGGTCGCCGTTTTTCTTGCTTGGGGTGCCGACGCAGATCATCGACACGTCGCTGGCGCGGATGGCCTCGGCGAAGTCGGTGGTGCCTCGCAGGCGGCCATTGGCGATGCCTTGCTGCAGCAGTGCTTCCAGGCCAGGTTCGACGATGGGCGACTTGCCCTGGTTGATCAGGTCGATCTTGGTGCTGGACACGTCCACACCGATCACGTCATGGCCTCGCGCCGTCAGGCAGCCTGCACAGACCGCACCCACATAACCCAAACCAAAGATGCTGATACGCATCGCTATCACCTCATGTGTTTATCACGCCAGCTCCTCCGGGAAGAGCCGGACTGGGTGGATTAACAACAATTTCAAGGCGCACGGATCCGTGGGCGAATGCACACTTCGCCGAGCGCAGGCATGAATAAGTTTGGAGCGCACCAAGTTGTGCACTCAAAGTTGGCAGTAAAAGGCCAGTAATTAAAAGGCGTGCCCTGAAATGCAGCCGTCTTTATTGCAAGGCGCTACTTGGCGCGTTGCTGTGCTTGTTTTTTCAAGTGGATAAATCCTTTGAAATCAACCACTAGGACGTTTTGTAAGGGCGCGTCTGTCCTCCATGGAACGGGGCGTACAGGGTAATCCGTTGCGCCTGTCGAACTAATCGGGGCGGGCAGTGGATTACTGCCGGTTGTCATCTGTAAGTCATTTCTCACACCGCAGAGGCGTGAAATTCGTTACGGCACTATGAGCGATTGGCTGCGGGAGAAGTTCCTGGGTGAAAAGTGCCTGCATGAAAGATTTCTAAATATTTTTTCAGTGGCGGATACTTTCACTTTGATGGCACGGGGCAGACGCACCCCTGTATATAAAGGGCGAAACTGAGGGGGGATGTTTTTATGCCAGCATGGGAAAAATTTTTTCAAAATTCGTCAAAAAAGTACGAACGGTCTTATGGCGTTTGGCGATAAGGCTATGACTGGTGGTTTTTTGGCGTCATTAAAATGGCTTGGTGGCAATGTGAAGCATGCCCTGTTGCAGGGCGGGGAGGGAGGGGGCTGCTACTGGCCTCATCGCCGGCAAGCCGGCTCCCACAGGATCTGCACAGGCATTGAAAGCTGTGGTGTACCTGTGGGAGCCGGCTTGCCGGCGATAAGGCCCTTGTGCAATTACTCGGCCGGGTGGTCGCGCAGGAACACCAGGTGGTCCGGCTTGGACTGCTCGGCGCTATAGAAGTAGCCCTGCACATCGAACTGCTTGAGCCGCTCGGGGTCGTCAACCCGTTCCTGGATCACGAAGCGGCTCATCATGCCGCGGGCTTTCTTGGCATAGAAACTGATGATCTTGTACTGGCCGTTCTTCAGGTCCTTGAAGTCGACGTTGATCACCCGGCCCTTGAGGGCGCTGCGTTTCACCGCGCTGAAGTACTCGTTGCTGGCCAGGTTCAGCAGCAGGTCATCGCCCTGGTCGGCCAGGGCCTGGTTCAGCCATTCGCTGATGCGCGTGCCCCAGAACGCATACAGGTCCTTGCCGCGGGCGTTGGCCAGCTTGGTGCCCATTTCCAGGCGGTAGGGCTGCATCAGGTCGAGCGGGCGCAGCAGGCCATACAGGCCCGAGAGCATGCGCAGGTGCTGCTGGGCATAGCTGAAGTCGTCTTCAGTGAGGGTTTCGGCGTCCAACCCGGTGTACACGTCGCCCTTGAACGCCAGCAGCGCCTGCTTGGCGTTGGCCGGGGTGAAATCCGGCGTCCAGCTGCCGAAGCGCGCGGCGTTGAGGCCGGCCAGCTTGTCGGACAGGTGCATCAGTTCGCTGATCTGCGCCGGCGACAGCTCGCGCAGCTGCTGGATCAGCACCTGCGAGTCGTCCAGGTACTGCGGCAGGGTGAAGTGGTCGGTGACCGGCTTGGTGTCGTAGTCGAGGGTCTTGGCGGGGGAAATCACCGTCAGCATCGGGTCGGCTCCTGGAATCGTTGCCGGGGATTCTACGGACTGGGGCGGGCAACGCCAAACTATGGCGACAATAGTCACAGACCATCGCCAAGGCAGGCGCTATAGTGCGCGTTTCGCCGTCACGGAGAGACCCATCGTGCGCATTGCCGCTGCCTTGCTGGCCTCGTTGTTGAGCCTGGCCGCCCAGGCCGCCCCCATCCCCCCGGCCAGCCTCGACCGCAGCCTGTGGCCCGAACAACTGGACAGCCCGGCGCTGTTCGACGTTGCCTCGCGGGCGCAGATCCTGTCGTTTGCCCAGGTGCTGCACGAGAGCGAGCTGCTCGACGATGGCGCCCTGGCTGCGCGCCTGGGGCTGCGGCAGATCAACCTGCAAAAGGTTCGCGCAATCAGGGCCGGCATGTGGCAGCGTTTATGGCAGGGTTATCAACAGGCCCAGCGCAGTTGCACCGAGGATGCGTCGTTCTGCTACCCGGTGGAGTCGATGGAGGATTTGCGCAGGCAGGCCGCCACGTTCGCTGCAGATGTCGGCACGTTCTATACAGGCTGGATCGAGCCCAGCCACCAGTTCAATGTGCGTTACCTGGATGAGCAATTGCGCAAGGCGGCCCTGCTGCCGCAGACCAGCAGCGAAGTCGAGCGCCTGTCCAGCCGTGAACGCAATGGCGATGAGCTGAACGACCGCATGTTCCTGCTGACCTTCGTCGGTGGCCCGGGGCCGGAGGGTGGCAGCACCGATACGCTGGCCGACTACCTGAACAAGCAGAAACTGCAGGGCACCTTCTTCGTCCTTGGCAACCGCCTGCAGCAACGCCGCGACCGTGGCCCGGCCAATGCCTTGAGCCAGCTCTACGGCGCGCAGTGCGTGGGGATCCAGGGCTGGGAGTACCGCTCCCACGCGCAGTGGAACGGCTGGCAGGATTCGCTCAAGCGCAGCCAGGCGCGGGTCCAGGCCGACCTGCCCGAGCAGTATGTGCCGTTGTTCCGCCCGCCCTATGGCCAGCGCCGCTCCGACGGCGAAGCGTTCATGGCCAGCCAGCAGCTGCGGGTTTCGCTGTGGGACATCGATGCGCAGGATGACACGGCGCTGAGTGCAGAAGCCTCGGCGCAGCGGGTGGTGACCTTGATGCTGCTGTGGCGCAAGGGCGTGATCCAGTTCCATGACGCCTTGCCCAAGGCGCAGCCAGCGGTGGAGTGGTTGCTGCACAGCACGGCGCAGAGCGGCATCGGCTGGGAAGATTGCCGGGAATACGGCTATCGAGACTAGTGGGTCTGACTTCTGACTGTAGACCCGTCTGCCGCCCCCGCCAAGCCCTGTTCGTCAATCGGAAAAATAAACTTCACCGGTACGTAAAAAAGCTTTTTTCGTTCATGGTTTTTGCGGTATGAAGAAACCAGACAGCCGATTCCTGCAGCACAGGTGGCGTCATCCAGGCCCACCTTGCCAGGTCCGCTTCTCGCCCGTAGCAACGCGGATACGGGAAGACCGGCGGTCACTCTGCGGCGCAACAGAACGCGCCGTGTGGCTTCGACATAAGGTGACCGAGTATGGATGACCAAGGACGCAACCCTTCCTCCAGCAAGCCAATCCTCTATGTGCTCGATACCAACGTCCTGATTCACGACCCCAACGCATTGCTCAACTTCGAGGAGCATCACGTCGCCATTCCGATGACGGTGCTGGAGGAACTCGACAAGCTCAAGACCGGTAAACAGACCATCGCCGCCGAATGCCGCCAGGCCATCCGCCTGATCGACCAGACCCTCGGTGACGCTTCGCCCAGCGATGTCGAGCAGGGCGTGCCGATCCAGCGTGGCAAGAGCGGGCCCAAGGGTTACCTGTCGATCCTGATGAGCCCGCGCAACGAACCCAGCAAGCTGCTGCCGGAAAACCTCAACGACAACATCATCATCAACACCCTGCTCGAAGTACGCAGCCGGCGCGCCGACCTGGACGTGGTGCTGGTGACCAAAGACATCAACATGCGCCTGAAGGCGCGCGCTTGCGGGATCGCGGCCGAGGACTACAGCACCGACCAGCTGGTCGATGACGTTTCCTTGCTGTCCAAGGGCTACCACTCGGTCACAGGTTCCTTCTGGGACCGGGTCAGCAAGGTCGATACCCGCCAGGAGCGTGGCCGCACCTGGCATCGGGTGCAGATGATCGACAACCTGCCCGCCGTGCACATCAATGAATTCATCATCGATGAACAAGGCTTCGTCGGCTGGGTGAAGGGCATCCGCAACGACGAACTGCTGCTGCTCGACCTGCACCAGGAACCGCTGCTGCACCAGGAGGCCTGGGGCCTCAAGCCGCGGGACATCCACCAGAGCCTGGCGCTGTTCGCGCTGCTCGACCCGGATATCCACCTGGTCAACCTGACCGGCGCCGCCGGCTCCGGCAAGACCATCCTGGCCTTGGCCGCGGCCATCGAGCAGACCATGGTCAGCAAGCGCTACCGGCGCATCATCGCCACCCGCAGCGTGCAGGGGCTGGACCAGGAGATCGGCTTCCTGCCAGGCACCGAGGCGGAGAAGATGGAGCCTTGGCTTGGCGCCATCACCGACAACCTCGAAGCCTTGCACATGGATGACGAGAGCACCCACGGCAGCGTCGAGTACATCCTCGAGCGGGTACCGCTGCAGTTCAAGTCGCTGAACTACATCCGCGGGCGCAGCTTCCAGCAGAGCCTGATCCTGATCGACGAGTGCCAGAACCTGACCCCGCACCAGATGAAAACCATCATCACCCGTGCCGGTTCCGGGTCCAAGGTGGTGTGCCTGGGCAACCTGGCGCAGATCGATACCCCCTACCTGTCCGCGACCAGCTCGGGCCTGACCTACCTCACCGAGCGCTTCAAGGACTTCCCCCATGGCGTGCACATCACCCTGCAAGGGGTGCCACGCTCGGTACTGGCCGAGTACGCCGAGTCGCATCTGTAACCTCAGCCGCCGGGCGGTACGCCGCCCGGCCCTGCCGACACATTCCGCTGCTCAAACCTGACCCACGGGTTTAAACTCTCAGTTCCCTTCACAGGAGCAGAGCAGTGCTGACACATCTTGATTCCCAGGGGCGCGCCAACATGGTCGACGTCACCGAAAAGGCCGTGACCGAGCGCGAGGCCACGGCCGAGGCGCGGGTGCGGATGTTGCCGCAGACCTTGCAGATGATCGTCGACGGTGAGCACCCCAAGGGCGATGTGTTCGCCGTGGCGCGCATCGCCGGCATCCAGGCGGCGAAGAAGACCAGCGACCTGATCCCGCTGTGCCACCCGCTGATGCTGACCAGCGTCAAGGTCGAGCTCAGCGCCGAAGGCGCCGATGCCGTGCGCATCGTCGCGCGCTGCAAGCTGGCCGGGCAGACCGGCGTGGAAATGGAAGCACTGACCGCCGCCAGCGTGGCCGCGCTGACGATCTACGACATGTGCAAGGCCGTGGACAAGGGCATGGTCATCGAGCAGGTGCGCCTTTTGGAGAAGCTCGGCGGCAAGAGCGGCCACTACAAGGTGGAGGCGTGATGAAGGTCAAGGTGATGTATTTCGCCCGTTACCGCGAATTGCTGGGCCTCGATGCCGAGCACCTGGCGGGTGATTTCAAGGTGCTCGACGATGTGCGCCAGGCGCTGGTGGCCAAGGGTGGGAAGTATCAGGTGCTGGCCGAGCAGAACCTGATGTGCGCGCGCAACGAAGAGCTGTGCAGGCTCGACGAGCCGCTGGAAGAGGGCGACGAGGTGGCGTTCTTCCCACCGGTGACCGGAGGCTGATGATGGCGGTGCGAGTACAGCAAGCGGCCTTTGACCCGGGGCACGAGGTCAATGCCATGCATGCCGCCAACGTCGGTGTGGGGGCCGTGGTCGGTTTTGTGGGCTATGTGCGTGATTTCAACGACGGCCTCGACGTGGCGGGCATGTTTCTCGAACACTACCCGGGCATGACCGAGAAGGCCCTGGCCAAGATCGTGGTCGAGGCCGAGCAGCGTTGGCCGTTGCTCAAGGTCGAGGTGCTGCACCGGATCGGGGCGCTGGAGCCGGGTGAGCCGATCGTTTTCGTCGGGGTGGCCAGTGCCCATCGGCAGGCGGCGTTCGAGGCCTGCAACTTCATCATGGACTACCTGAAGACGCGGGCGCCGTTCTGGAAGAAGGAGAGTACCCAGGAGGGGCCCAGGTGGGTGGAAGGGAAGCAGAGTGACCAGGATGCGGCTGGGCGTTGGTAGGTCAGGTCGCGCCATGGTTTGGTAGGAGCGGCCTTGTGTCGCGAAAGGGCCGCGAAGCGGCCCCAGGATTCAAGCGGCGCTGCAACAACTGATGGGGCCGCTTCGCGGCCCTTTCGCGACACAAGGCCGCTCCTACAGGCCGGTCAATGATGCTTGCGCGGCACCGGCTTCAATAGCTCGTCCGGCGGCATCTCGCACTTGATCTTGCGGCCCAGCAGCTCTTCGATGGCAGGCAGCTGGTAGGAATCATCCTCACCGGCAAAGCTGATCGACACCCCGCTGCTGCCGGCACGGCCGGTACGGCCAATGCGGTGCACGTAGTCGTCCGGGTCTTCCGGCAGGGTGAAGTTGATCACGTGGCTGATGCCATCGATGTGGATCCCGCGCCCAGCCACATCGGTGGCCACCAGCACGGTGATACGGCCTTCACGGAAGTTTTCCAGGGTGCGGATGCGCTTGTGCTGCGGCACGTCGCCCGACAGCTGCGCGGCGTTGATGCCATCGCGCACCAGCTTCTCTTCGATGCGCCGCACCTCGTCCTTGCGGTTGGCAAAGACCATGACCCGTTCCCACTTGTTCTGCGTCACCAGGTTGTACAGCAGCTTGTACTTGTCGCTGCCGGCCACCGCGTAGACGTGCTGCTCGACGGTTTCGCTGGCGACGTTTTCCGGCTCGATCTCGACCACGGCCGGGTTGGTGGTCCACTGCTTGGCCAGGTTCATCACATCGTCGGTGAAGGTGGCGGAGAACAGCAGTGTCTGGCGTTCGCTCTTCGGTGGGGTCTGGCGGATGATCTGCCGTACCTGGGGGATGAAACCCATGTCGAGCATGCGGTCGGCCTCGTCCAGCACCATCACCTCGACCATGTCCAGGTGCACCTCGCCGCGCTGGTTGAAGTCCAGCAGGCGGCCCGGGGTGGCCACCAGGATGTCGCAGTGGCGCGCTTCCAGGGCCTTGAGCTGCTTGTCGAAGTCCATGCCGCCGACGAAGCTCATCACGTTCAGCCCGGTGTACTTGGTCAGGGCCGCGGCGTCCTTGGCGATCTGCACCACCAGCTCGCGGGTCGGCGCGATGATCAGCGCGCGCGGTTCGCCCATGTAGCGTTCCTTGGGCGGCGGCGTCTGCTGCAACTGGGAGATGATCGAGATGAGGAAGGCGGCGGTCTTGCCGGTGCCGGTCTGGGCACGGCCGATGGCGTCCTGGCCGCGCAGGGTGTAACCCAGCACCTGGGCCTGGATCGGCGTGCAGTACGGGAAACCGAGGTCGTGGATGGCATGCATCAGCTCGTCGGAGAGCTTGAAGTCATGGAAGCGGGTCTTGCCTTCCTGCGGCTCGACCACGAAGTCTTCCGGCTTCCACAGGCTGGCCTGGGGCTTTGGCTTGCGTTCGCGGCGCGGTTTGTCCTTGGCCGGTTTCTCGGCGGCAGGTGCGGTGGCGGGCGTTTCGGCCTTGACGCTGGTTTTGCCGGGGGCGGGCTGGCGCTGAGGCTCAGGCTGGGCCGCGGGGGCTGCGGCAGGCGCAGGCGGCGTGACGCTGGCAGCAGGAGCGACGGCCTGAGGCGCGGCGTCTCCCTTGCCGAATATTTTCTTGAGTGCCTTGAGCACGATCGTCTCGTCAACTGGTTAAGGAATGTACGCCCGGCAGTGTAATGCAAGATCCGGGCGCGGCGTAGCGGAATACTCCTACAACTACAGGCGAGCCTGCTTATTGCAACTGCTTGCTCAGCCAGTCGTGGATGTCGCTCAGTTCCTCGACGGCCACTTCATGCTCCATCGGGTACTCGTGCCACTGGGCGGCGATGCCCCAGGTGTTCAGGTACTCGAAGGCGGTGCGGCCCATGGCCGGGATCACCACCGAATCGTGCACGCCATGCAGGCACAGGGCCGGGGTGCGCTGCTGGCAGGCGCTGAGCTGGTGGCCGTCGCTGAAGGTGGGCGCGTAGGTGGACAGGGCAATCACCCCGCCCAGTGCTTCCTGCCACTTTATATAGGCCGTGTGCAGCACCACCGCGCCGCCCTGGGAGAAACCGGCCAGGAAGATCCGCGACAAGCTGATGCCCTTGGCCTGTTCGGCCTTGATCAGGGCGATCACCTGGTCGGCCGATTCGTCCAGCTGCGCTTCGTCGATGGCACGGGCCGGGGTCATGGCCTTGATGTCGTACCAGCTGGGCATGGCATAGCCGCCGTTGATGGTCACCGGGCGGGTCGGCGCCTGGGGCATGATGAAGCGGGTGCTGAGCAGTCGTTCCTGCATGAATTCAGCCACCGGTAGGAAGTCGTAACGGTCGGCCCCCAGGCCGTGCAACCAGATCACACAGGCGTCTGCGGTTTTCTGCGGTTCGAGAATCAGCGGGTTGGTCATGACTGCTCCGAAAGTGTGCGTGCCTTGTTGTTAAGTGCTTGAAAAAGAGGCGTGGGAATTAATTGTCGGAAAAAGAATGTCGCAACGATACAAGTTTCGGTACTTGACGCGTGCTTAAACGCTCCAGCCTTCGACTGTGGTACGCGCTTTGCTATGAAACATTCGATACGAAGGGGCAAACCCAGACGGTAACACCCTTTGTAAGCGAAGGCTGTCATAGAACGGCCCATTGCGCCAATTGACCCAATAACAAGCCAACACGGGTCGGATGCGCCTCATAAGGGTGCGGTGCAATTCCGGCTCAATACAACAAGAGCGATTTGGAGGTTGTGAATGAAGATGCTGAAAACCACCCTGGCAGTCCTGACCGCTGCCGCCGCACTGGGCGCCGTGAGCACTGCCCAGGCCGGCGCCACCCTCGATGCGGTAAAGAAGAAGGGCTTCGTCCAGTGTGGCGTGAGCGATGGTCTTCCAGGCTTCTCGGTACCTGATGCGCAGGGCAAGATCGTCGGCATCGATGCCGATGTCTGCCGCGCCGTGGCAGCTGCCGTGTTCGGCGACGCCAGCAAGGTCAAGTTCAGCCAGCTCAACGCCAAGGAGCGCTTCACCGCGCTGCAGTCCGGCGAAGTCGACGTGCTGTCGCGCAACACCACCTGGACCAGCTCGCGCGATGCCGGCATGGGCCTGGTGTTCGCTGGTGTCACCTACTACGACGGCGTGGGCTTCCTGGTCAACAAGAAGCTCGGTGTTTCCAGTGCCAAGGAGCTCGATGGCGCGACCATCTGCATCCAGGCCGGTACCACCACCGAGCTGAACGTGTCCGACTACTTCCGCGCCAACAACCTGAAGTACACCCCGATCACCTTCGACACCTCCGACGAAAGCGCCAAGTCGCTGGAGTCCGGCCGTTGCGACGTGCTGACCTCGGACAAGTCGCAGCTGTTCGCCCAGCGCTCCAAGCTGGCCACGCCAACCGACTACGTGGTGCTGCCGGAGACCATCTCCAAGGAACCGCTGGGCCCGGTGGTGCGCAAGGGCGACGAGGAGTGGTTCAGCATCGTCAAGTGGACCCTGTTCGCCATGCTCAACGCCGAAGAGGCGGGCATTACCTCGAAGAACGTCGAGGCCGAGGCCAAGGCCACCAAGAACCCGGACGTTGCCCGCCTGCTCGGGGCTGACGGGGAATACGGCAAGGACCTCAAGCTGCCCAAAGACTGGGTGGTGCAGATCGTCAAGCAAGTCGGCAACTATGGCGAAGTGTTCGAGAAGAACCTGGGCCAGAGCACTGACCTGAAGATCGACCGTGGCATGAACGCCCTGTGGAACAACGGCGGCATCCAGTACGCGCCACCTGTGCGCTGATGGTTGCACCCTGCGGCGGCATCCCGCCGCCGCAGGCTGTTCGAATCCCTACTGTCCGGGGCACTTCATGCAAAATCGAATCGGCGCACAAAAGGGGCTTTCCCTTAACGATCCGCGTGTGCGCGCTTGGCTGTTCCAGATCCTCACCATCCTCTTGGTGGTGGGCCTGGGCTGGTACTTGTTCCACAACACGCAAACCAACTTGCAACACCGGGGCATCACCTCCGGCTTCGACTTCCTCGAGCGCAGTGCCGGCTTCGGCATCGCCCAGCATCTGATCCCGTATGTGGAGTCCGACAGCTACGCGCGGGTGTTCGTCATCGGCCTGCTCAATACCCTGCTGGTCACCTTCATCGGCGTCATCCTGGCAACCGTCCTCGGCTTTGTCATCGGGGTGGCGCGGTTGTCGCCGAACTGGATGATCAACAAGCTGGCGACGGTCTATGTCGAAACCTTCCGCAACATTCCGCCACTGCTGCAGATCCTGTTCTGGTACTTCGCCGTGTTCCTGACCCTGCCGGGGCCACGGGGCAGCATCAACATCGACGACACCTTCTTCATCAGCAACCGTGGCCTGAACATGCCGGGCGCCTCGATGGCCGAGGGCTTCTGGCCGTTCGTGGTTGCCGTGGTGCTGGCGATCGTGGCCATCGTGGCGATGGTGCGTTACGCCAACAAGCGCTTCAACGAAACCGGCAAGCCGTTCCACAAGTTCTGGGTTGGGCTGGCGCTGCTGCTGGTGATTCCAGGGGCCTGCGTGCTGCTGTTCGGCAGCCCGGTGCACTGGGAAGTGCCGCAACTGAAGGGCTTCAACTTCGTCGGCGGCTGGGTGCTGATACCCGAACTGCTGGCGCTGACCCTGGCACTGACTATCTATACCGCTGCGTTCATCGCCGAAATCGTGCGCTCGGGTATTCGTTCGGTCAGCCATGGCCAGACCGAAGCCGCCCGCTCGCTGGGCCTGCGCGAAGGCCCGACGCTGCGCAAGGTGATCATCCCCCAGGCCCTGCGGGTGATCATTCCGCCGCTGACCAGCCAGTACCTGAACCTGGCGAAGAACTCGTCGCTGGCAGCCGGTATCGGCTACCCGGAGATGGTCTCGCTGTTCGCCGGTACCGTGCTCAACCAGACCGGCCAGGCCATCGAGGTGATCGCCATCACCATGAGTGTCTATCTCGCCATCAGCATCAGCATTTCGCTGCTGATGAACTGGTACAACAAGCGCATCGCGCTGATCGAGCGGTGAGGATACGCCCGTGAATGCCCATGTTTTCAAACCTGACATGCCGCCACCGGTGAAAACCGTCGGCGTGCTCGCCTGGATGCGGGCCAACCTGTTCTCCAGCTGGCTCAACACCTTGCTGACCCTGTTCGCCTTGTACCTGGTGTGGCTGATCGTGCCGCCGCTGGTGCAATGGGCGTTCATCGATGCCAACTGGGTCGGCACCACCCGCGCCGACTGCACCAAGCAGGGCGCCTGCTGGGTGTTCGTGCAGCAGCGCTTCGGCCAGTTCATGTACGGCTACTACCCGGTGGAGCTGCGCTGGCGCGTGGACCTGACCGTGTGGCTGGCCGTGCTGGGCGCCGCGCCGCTGTTCATCAAGCGCTTCCCGCGCAAGGCGCTCTACGGCCTGGGCTTTCTGGTGCTGTATCCGGTGCTGGCCTACACCTTGCTGCACGGCGGCTACCTAGGCCTGGACACCGTGCCCACCAGCCAGTGGGGCGGGCTGATGCTGACCCTGGTGATCGCCACCGTGGGCATCGTCGGTGCCTTGCCGCTGGGCATCCTGCTGGCCCTTGGGCGGCGTTCGCGGATGCCGGCGGTGAAGGTGGTGTGCGTGACCTTCATCGAGTTCTGGCGCGGCGTGCCGCTGATTACCGTGCTGTTCATGTCGTCGGTGATGCTGCCGCTGTTCCTGCCTGAGGGCATGAGCTTCGACAAGCTGCTGCGGGCGATGATCGGGGTGATCCTGTTTCAGTCGGCGTACATCGCCGAGGTGGTGCGCGGCGGCCTGCAGGCCATCCCCAAGGGCCAGTACGAAGCTGCCGCGGCCATGGGCCTGGGCTACTGGCGCTCGATGGGCCTGGTGATCCTGCCGCAGGCGCTCAAGCTGGTGATCCCCGGCATCGTCAACACCTTCATCGCCCTGTTCAAGGACACCAGCCTGGTCATCATCATCGGCCTGTTCGACCTGCTCAACAGCGTCAAGCAGGCCGCGGCCGACCCGGCCTGGCTGGGCATGGCGACCGAGGGCTATGTGTTCGCGGCCCTGGTGTTCTGGATTTTCTGTTTCGGTATGTCCCGCTACTCCATGCACCTGGAGCGCAAGCTGGACACTGGCCACAAGCGTTAGGAGTCTCCAAATGAGTGAAGCGATCAAGCAGCCTGCCGGCCCCGAAGGCATCATCCAGATGCAGGGCGTGAACAAGTGGTACGGCCAGTTCCATGTGCTCAAGGACATCAACCTGAACGTGCGTCAGGGCGAGCGTATCGTCTTGTGCGGGCCTTCGGGCTCGGGCAAGTCCACCACCATCCGTTGCCTGAACCGCCTGGAGGAACACCAGCAGGGCCGCATCGTGGTCGATGGGGTGGAGCTGACCAACGACCTCAAGCAGATCGAAGCGATCCGCCGCGAGGTGGGCATGGTGTTCCAGCACTTCAACCTGTTCCCGCACCTGAGCATCCTCGAAAACTGCACCCTGGCGCCCATGTGGGTGCGCAAGATGCCGCGGCGCAAGGCCGAGGAAATTGCCATGCACTACCTGGAGCGGGTGCGTATCCCGGAGCAGGCGCACAAGTACCCGGGGCAGTTGAGCGGTGGCCAGCAGCAGCGCGTGGCGATTGCCCGGGCGCTGTGCATGAAGCCGAAGATCATGCTGTTCGACGAGCCGACTTCGGCGCTCGACCCGGAAATGGTCAAGGAAGTGCTGGACACCATGGTGGGCCTGGCCGAGGACGGCATGACCATGCTCTGCGTGACCCACGAGATGGGCTTTGCCCGCACCGTGGCGAACCGGGTGATCTTCATGGACAAGGGGGAGATCGTGGAGCAGGCGGCGCCGGATGACTTCTTCGACCGGCCGCGCAGTGATCGGACCAAGTTGTTCCTGAGCCAGATCCTGCATTGATGCTGTTGGGGCCGCCTTGCGGCCCATCGCCGGCAAGCCGGCTCCCACAGGGGCTGCACCGCCCTTGAGCCCTGTGCAATCCCTGTGGGAGCCGGCTTGCCGGCGATGGGCTGCAAAGCAGCCCCAGTCTTACTTCTCTTCTTGCGTGGCCGCCGGCGCCGGCGGCGGCCGCAGCCCCACCTCGGCGACCAATTTGAGCTGCTGCCCGTTGCGCATCACCTCGATGGTGATCTTCTCGTTGGGCTTGATCCGCGCCACCTGGTTCATCGACTTGCGCCCATCGCCAGCCGGCTCGCCATTGATGCTCAGGATCACATCGCCCAACTGCAAGCCGGCCTTCTGCGCCGGCCCATCGCGGAAGATCCCCGCCACCACGATGCCCGGGCGCCCCTGCATGCCGAACGACTCGGCCAGTTCCTGGCTCAGCGGCTGCACTTCGATGCCCAGCCAGCCACGGATCACCTGGCCATGCTCGACGATCGACTTCATCACCTCCAGCGCCAGCTTGACCGGGATGGCGAAGCCAATACCCTGGGAGCCGCCGGACTTGGAGAAGATCGCGGTGTTGATGCCCACCAGGTTGCCGTTGGCATCGACCAGCGCCCCCCCGGAGTTGCCCGGGTTGATCGCTGCATCCGTCTGGATGAAGTCTTCGTAGTTGTTCAGGCCCAGCTGGTTGCGGCCGGTGGCGCTGATGATGCCCATGGTCACGGTCTGGCCGACGCCGAAGGGGTTGCCGATGGCCAGGGTCACGTCGCCGATGTGGATGTTGTCGGAGCGGCCGATGGTGATGGCCGGCAGGTTCTTCAGGTCGATCTTCAGCACCGCAAGGTCGGTCTCGGGGTCGCTGCCGATCACCCGGGCCAGGGTTTCGCGGCCGTCCTTCAACGCCACCACGATCTGGTCGGCGCCGCTGGTGACGTGGTTGTTGGTCAGCAGGTAGCCCTCGGGGCTCATGATCACTGCCGAGCCCAGGCTCGACTCCCAGCGCCGCTGCTTGGGCAGGTTGTCACCGAAGAAGCGGCGGAACTGCGGGTCTTCGAACAGCGGGTGGGCGCTCTTGTTGACCACCTTGGTGGTGTACAGGTTGACCACCGCCGGCGCGGCCAGGGTCACGGCGTCGGCATAGGACACCGGGCCCTGCATGATTTTCGTGGTCTGCGGTGCCTGTTGCAGGTTGACGTCCTGGCTGGGCAGGCCGACCCATTGCGGGAAACGCTGGATGATCAGCATGGCGATCAGGACGCCGGTAAGCAGGGGCCAGCCAAAATAACGCAAAGCCTTGAACATGAACGAATCCTGGGAGTGGGCAAGGGCCGGAGTGACGCGCCAGAGCGCAAGCGCGCGCGATCATACACCGGTTTCCCCAACGCCGGCGACGGCCCATAATGGCGGCCATTATACGGGCGTTGTTCCCGTTGAACGTGCAGATTTCGAGGAGATTTTCCATGGCTGTCGCCCTCAATACCCTGGTCGAGGAAGCCGAGCGCTACCTGGCCAGCGCGAAGATCCAGGATTACTGCCCCAATGGCCTGCAGGTGGAGGGCCGGCCACAGGTCAGCCGCATCGTTTCCGGGGTCACGGCCAGCCAGGCGCTGCTGGATGCCGCGGTCGAGGCCGAGGCCGACCTGGTGCTGGTGCACCACGGTTATTTCTGGAAGGGCGAGAACCCGTGCATCACCGGGATCAAGCAGCGCCGCCTGAAGACCCTGCTCAAGCACGACATCAGCCTGCTGGCGTTTCACCTGCCGCTGGATGTTCACCCGGAAGTGGGCAACAACGTGCAGCTGGCTCGCCAGCTGGACATCACCGTGGAAGGGCCGCTGGACCCTGCCAACCCCAAGGTGGTCGGCCTCGTCGGTTCGCTGGCCGAGCCGATGACCGCGCGCGACTTCGCCCGCCGCGTGCAGGACGTCATGGGCCGTGAGCCGCTGCTGGTCGAAGGCGAGCAGATGATCCGCCGGGTCGGCTGGTGTACCGGCGGCGGGCAGGGTTATATCGATACCGCCATCGCTGCCGGGGTGGACCTGTTCATCAGCGGCGAGGCGTCCGAGCAGACCTACCACAGTGCCCGCGAGAACGGCGTCAGCTTCATCGCCGCCGGGCACCATGCCACCGAGCGCTACGGCGTGCAGGCGCTGGGCGATTACCTGGCGCGGCGCTTTGCCCTGGAGCACCTGTTCATCGATTGCCCGAATCCGATCTGAGATCTGTTTCGGCCTCATCGCCGGCAAGCCGGCTCCCACAGGAACACTGCAGCGTTCAAGGTTTGTGGTGACTCTGTGGGAGCCGGCTTGCCGGCGATGAGGCCGCAGGGCGGGCCTCTGACAGCCAAACCCCCAGTCATATCGTTAGACTTTTTCGATCTAGCCCGCCGCCTAAATAGAATCAGCCGCTGTGATAAAGTGGCTCGCTCGAACACGGCCCGCTGGCCGTCCATAAGATCGTTTTTCGTGAGTAGCCATGGTCGACAAACTGACGCACTTGAAACAGCTGGAGGCGGAGAGCATCCACATCATCCGCGAGGTGGCCGCCGAGTTCGACAACCCGGTGATGCTGTACTCGATCGGCAAGGACTCCGCCGTGATGCTGCACCTGGCGCGCAAGGCCTTCTTCCCGGGCAAGCTGCCGTTCCCGGTGATGCACGTCGACACCCAGTGGAAATTCCAGGAGATGTACCGCTTCCGCGACAAGATGGTCGAGGAAATGGGCCTGGAGCTGATCACCCACGTCAACCCAGAGGGTGTGGCGCAGGGCATCAACCCGTTCACCCATGGCAGCTCCAAGCACACCGACATCATGAAGACCCAGGGCCTCAAGCAGGCGCTGGACAAGCATGGTTTCGACGCCGCCTTCGGTGGCGCGCGCCGCGACGAAGAGAAGTCGCGGGCCAAGGAACGCGTGTACTCGTTCCGTGACAGCAAGCACCGCTGGGACCCGAAGAACCAGCGCCCCGAGCTGTGGAACGTGTACAACGGCAAGGTCAACAAGGGCGAGTCGATCCGCGTGTTCCCGCTGTCCAACTGGACCGAGCTGGACATCTGGCAGTACATCTACCTCGAAGGCATCCCGATCGTGCCGCTGTACTTCGCCGCCGAGCGCGAAGTGATCGAGAAGAACGGCACCCTGATCATGATCGACGACGAGCGCATCCTCGAGCACCTCTCCGAGGAAGAGAAGGCGCGCATCGTCAAGAAGAAGGTGCGTTTCCGTACCCTGGGCTGCTACCCGTTGACGGGTGCGGTCGAGTCCGAAGCCGAAACGCTCACCGACATCATTCAGGAAATGCTCCTGACGCGCACTTCCGAGCGCCAGGGCCGAGTCATCGACCACGATGGCGCCGGTTCCATGGAAGACAAGAAACGTCAGGGCTACTTCTAATTTTCAGGGTTACTCCATGTCGCACCAATCCGATTTGATCAGCGAAGACATCCTCGCTTATCTGGCTCAGCACGAGCGCAAAGAACTGCTGCGTTTCCTCACCTGCGGCAACGTGGATGACGGCAAGAGCACCCTGATCGGGCGCCTGCTGCACGATTCGAAGATGATCTACGAGGACCACCTCGAGGCCATCACCCGCGATTCGAAGAAGTCCGGCACCACCGGCGAGGAAGTCGACCTGGCGCTGCTGGTCGATGGCCTGCAGGCCGAGCGTGAGCAGGGCATCACCATCGATGTCGCGTACCGCTACTTCTCCACCGCCAAGCGCAAGTTCATCATCGCCGACACCCCGGGCCACGAGCAGTACACCCGCAACATGGCCACCGGCGCCTCGACCTGCGATTTGGCGATCATCCTGGTCGATGCCCGCTACGGCGTGCAGACCCAGACCCGCCGGCACAGCTACATCGCCTCGCTGCTGGGCATCAAGCACATCGTCGTCGCGGTCAACAAGATGGACCTCAAGGGCTTCGACGAGCAGGTGTTCGAGTCGATCAAGGCCGACTACCTGAAGTTTGCCGAAGCCATCAACCTGCAGCCGTCGAGCCTGCACTTCGTGCCGATGTCGGCGCTCAAGGGCGACAACGTGGTCAACCGCAGCGAGCGTTCGCCGTGGTACACCGGCCCTGCGCTGATGGAAATCCTCGAAACCGTCGAAGTGTCGGCTGACCGCAACGTCACCGACCTGCGCTTCCCGGTGCAGTACGTCAACCGCCCGAACCTGAACTTCCGCGGCTTCGCCGGTACCATCGCCAGCGGCGTGGTGCACAAGGGCGACGACATCGTGGTGCTGCCGTCGGGCAAGAGCAGCCGGGTCA
The DNA here is from genome assembly GCF_021602585.1 of Pseudomonas faucium. Classification (GTDB taxonomy): domain Bacteria; phylum Pseudomonadota; class Gammaproteobacteria; order Pseudomonadales; family Pseudomonadaceae; genus Aquipseudomonas; species Aquipseudomonas faucium. The sequence continues at coordinate 307,608 of NZ_BQIP01000003.1, read as the reverse complement.
AGTCCATCGTCACCTACGAAGGTGAGCTGGAGAATGCCGGCCCGGGCCAGGCCGTGACCCTGACCATGGAAGACGAGATCGACATCTCCCGTGGCGACCTGCTGGTGCATGCCGACAACGTGCCGCCGGTGACCGACCAGTTCGACGCCATGCTGGTGTGGATGGCCGAAGAGCCGATGCTGCCGGGCAAGAAATACGACATCAAGCGTGCCACCAGCTACGTGCCGGGCTCGATTGCCAGCATCACCCACAAGGTCGATGTGAACACCCTGGAGCAGGGCGCTGCCAGCGCGCTGCAACTGAACGAGATCGGCCGCGTCAAGGTCGCCCTGGACGCCCCGATCGCCCTGGACGGTTACGACAGCAACCGCACCACGGGTGCGTTCATCGTCATCGACCGCCTGACCAACGGCACTGTGGGCGCCGGCATGATCATCGCCCAGCCTGTATTGCCGCACGGCAGCACCGGCCAGCATGGCAAGCAGGCGCACGTGGCGACCGAAGAACGTGCCCTGCGCTTCGGCCAGCAGCCGGCCACCGTGCTGTTCAGCGGCCTGTCCGGCGCTGGCAAGAGCACCTTGGCTTATGCCGTCGAACGCAAGCTGTTCGACATGGGCCGAGCGGTGTACGTGCTCGACGGCCAGAACCTGCGCCACGATCTGAACAAGGGCCTGCCACAGGACCGCGCCGGCCGCACCGAGAACTGGCGTCGCGCCGCCCACGTGGCGCGCCAGTTCAACGAAGCTGGCCTGCTGACCCTGGCTGCGTTCGTCGCCCCGGATGCCGAAGGCCGCGAACAGGCCAAGGCACTGATCGGCAAGGACCGCCTGGTGACCGTTTACGTTCAGGCCTCGCCGCTGGCGTGCCGCGAGCGTGACCCGCAGGGCCTGTATGCTGCCGGTGGCGACAACATCCCGGGTGAGAGCTTCCCGTTCGATGTGCCGCTGGATGCCGACCTGGTGATCGATACCCAGAGCGTCAGTGTTGAAGAAGGCGTGAAGCGGGTGCTGGATGTGCTGCGTCAGCGTGGCGCTATCTAAGCATTGGTGTTTGTGAAGAACCCCGCTTCGGCGGGGTTTTTTGTTTTTGGGTTTCAATGATTGCTTTGTATTGACAAATTGACAAGTTGACAGATTTTTCTCGACGCCCTAGCCTAAGGGCACATGAGCAATTCAGGTTCTGGGGAGGTTTCATGAGTGTGGTCACCCACGATGCGATTCATCCCGCGCTCGCAAGCATCGAGGCCGCCAAGGCTGCATTGCGGGAGCGTTTCGAGGAGCATCTTGCTCGAGCGTCGGCGGCGGTAGTGCTGAAAGCCGTGGCGCTTGCAGACGAGAAGGCTTTTGCTGCGCTAGCCAAGGTCGAGGTTGAGGCGAAGCGTAGTATTGCAACGCGCAACCAGGAGGCGGTGGCCAGGATGAAGGCGCGCGCCTTTGAACGGGTAGACAGTCGCTGTGAGCTGCTTGACGCTAAAGCAGCGTGCGAAATCCTGGGCATTACCAAACAAGCACTGAGTCAGAAGGCCAAGGCGGGGAAGCTACTGGCCTACACCAATACCGGCAATCGCAGAAAGTTCTACCCGTCGTTTCAGTTTGTCGAAAACAAGCCAAGGCCAATCATTGAGGCATTGATAACATCGCTTGATGTAGATCCTGCTGATACGCAAGCAATGAACACGCTCGTTCAGCATCTGGTCGGCAGAATGGATTACTCCGACCCAGGCGAGCCGAGCAACGAAGTGCCCCGGTTTGAAGTACTGGATGATCCAGCCGCTCTGGAAATTATCAAGCGTGACTACCGGAATGCGTTGATGGCCGGACAGTGAAGGCGGGCCTCGTGAGAGGTCCGTTTTTTGTGCTTACTCCAGCACTAACCCCAGACTCTCCAGGAATTCCACAGCCGTCTCCCCATTCGGTAACAGTACTGCCATACACCGTTGGTGGCTGATCGCCTCGACTTGGCGCCTACGGCCCTCGAACAGCACGAGGTTGCACCCGTCCATGGACCCGGTCACGGTGTAAACCGCTGACTGATAGAGCAGGCCATCGACCTCACCGACATTCATGCACGCTTGGCTGATTTTTTGGGTGAGTGCATATCCCTCTCGCCCCTGTCCTTTGGCCTGCACGATATCGCGCACTTTATGGTGGGTGGCTCTATTCGCCAATGCGGCCACGTCAACCACGTTCAATACACGCGCCGCCTTGAGTCGATGCAGTGAGGTTTGCTCTAGTCGCCAGAGACTAACTGACTGGTCATCAACACCCTGGCCAGGCTGGAAGGACTCGGCCACGGCAACTTCCTCGGTGAGACCGAGGTAATAGACGCCGATCTGTTTGGCGGGATCGGCGTAGCGGGTGTCGGAGTCGGCGCGATAGTGGACGGGGTTGGCATCGTAACGGGAGGGCTGAACGCGGTACAGCACTGTACCGGGAGGTATTTGGCACAGTAGTTCCGGGTAGTTGTTCAGAGTCTTCAGCACTTGCTCGGAGATAGTGTTATCCGGGTTTTTCACTATACCGCTCATGAAGCACCTCCGAGCAATCGCAGTGGTATGCGCGGGTAGCGCTGAATTAACGGCATATGCTAGCTAGCCCTTTTTGTCCTCGAGCGACTTGTAGTGCCGGTCATAGTCACTATGGCGTTCGCAACCTTGTTTGTAAGGATCCATGTCGCAGGCGAACTTCTGGTCCTGCAGATTAGGCAGAATGAGGATCCTGCCGTCGGCACAACCGGATAGAAGCAGCATCAATACCCATACAGACTTGTTCATTGCACGTCCTTGAACAGGGGAAGTCCCTTTGATTTTCGCCAGGCGATGATGCGTGCGATCACTGCCACAGCGTAGCCCTCCAGTTCGTTTGCCGGGTAGTAGAGGAGGTCAGAGCCCTCTGGGTGCTCGGCCACGTCGATAAAGTGTTCCAGTAATCGATCCTGCCAGGCTGAAGTTCCGGTTGCCTGGAGCAGTTCCTCGACAACGCTCCGGAATTCTGCGCAGGTGTAGTCGGCGATGCTGTGCTTTTGACTGATCACCACTCTATCTCCGAAGACAGCGCGTACTGCAGGGCGCTCATGATCCGTAGATTCTCGGCGTCGTACATCGCACCGCCCACGGTGGGTGGGTCTATGTGGCAGATCTGATAGTTGCGCACGCCTTTGGCGGTTTCGCCGAAGGGCGCGCGGGGTGGCCAGCCTTGTTTGATGCGGTTGAGTTGCGAGGCGACGAATTGGTGGGAGTAGACCGGATCTTCGGCGAGGGCCATCCAGAAGGACTGGGCGAAGTCTTCGAAGCTGACGAAAGTTTGCTCTGCAAGACTTTTTACAAGGTGCTCTGGGAGGTACATAGCTATGACAGCGTTTCTCTCTTGAAGTGATGCATGGATCATGGCTGTGCTTATTTGGGATGGGAATATTCACCGCGCTGCATTTGGTGTGAGGTTTTTTTGACGAGCGTGTAGGAATATTCAGGATCTAGGCGTGATATGCCCCGTGAAGACGGGGCATATGTTGGTTATGACTTAAAGCCTCTTTTTCCGTTGGCTAGTCGCCAAGACTTAATGATTTCCACAATTTTCTCCGGATTACCATCCTCCGGGGTGGCTGGCCTGTACAGGAGATTTATTCCGGAAGGATGCTCAGTTACTTTTCTGAAATGCTGCAGTAAAGGCGTGAGTACCTCGTCCGGCTCGTCCTCGTTTGCTCTGTCGATTTCAGCTAGGAACTCCAGGAATTCCTGCTCTGTGTAATCACTTAGGTTTTCCTTGAGTATCATGGCTTTTCTCTGTAATGGATGGCGTTATGCACCCTTGGCGTTACGATTCTCAAATTGCTCATGTCGAAAACACCTCCGCCTTCACTTAGATCCAGTGCAGGATAGCTTTCCGTTGTGTTGCTTACAGGGTTGAGGCTGTTGCCGGTGTAAACAATCGTGCCCGGCGGAGCGGGTGGCAGGCTAGTGGAGCTACCTTCACCACCTCCGGACGGGCGGGCGGGTGTCCAGGTCAGGATGCGCTATGGGTTCTCCAGTGCGAGGCTGTATACCTGCCGTTCAGTATCAAATGTTGCGGCCCTTACCGGCACTGCCTTACCGCCGGGAACCACGTACAAGCTGATCCACTCTTATGTTGTCTACGTCGTAGGCGGCTCCACCTTCCGAAATTGGGTTGGTGAATAGTTAAGGCTACCCTGCAGTGCGCAGGGTAGTTTCTGCACTCGATTGTGATTCCGCCTCAGTCCTCTCTGAATCCTAGTTTTCCGTTATCAGTTCGCCACTTTTTAACAATATCAAGTACTGCCTCAAGTTCACCTTGATCGTCACTCTCCGGCCAATAGATCAAGTCTGTTCCGCTAGGATGCTCCCTACTTCAGAAAAATGTTTAAGAAGGGGGCTAGTACTTCATCAGGCTCTTCAGTGTTGGCACGGTAAACCTCCTTTAGAAGGTCGATGAATTCAGGCTCTGTGTAATCGCTGTAGCTATTCTTCAGCCTCATGCTTTGTCTCCATAATAAGTTTTGTGGTGCGCAGATGGAGTAACTTTATTTTGATGAGGTTGATTTGAAATATAGGATTGCCCCGACGGAGCGGGGCAGCAATTTTACTCGGGCTTGAAACCGGCGCGACCTTCGGCGGCGCGCCACTGTTTTATGATTCGAATGATCTCTTCAGGGGTGTCAACGCCATCGGATTCGGGCCAATAAATAAGGTCGGATCCGCTGGGGTGCTCAGAGATTTTTTTGAATTTCAAAATGCGCAAATCCAGTTCTTTTTCGCTTACATCATCTGCCGGATCGGTGATGGAGGTAATGAACTCAAGGAATTCAGCCTCGGTGAAGTCGGAAAATATCTTGTGGTCTTTCATTGCGATGTCCCGTAGTGGATTCGGTTGTGAGCCTCTGGTCTCACCACTCTTATGTTATCTACCTCGTAGACGGCTCCACCTTCCGAAATTGGGTTGGTGAATAGTTAAGGCTACCCTGCAAGCGCAGGGTAGTTTCTGCACTCGATTGTGATTCCGTCTCAGTCTTCTCTAAATCCTAGTTTTTCGTTATCAGTTCGCCACTTTTTAACAATGCCCAGTACTGCCTCCAGTTCACCTTGATCGTCACTCTCCGGCCAATAGATCAAGTCTGTTCCGCTAGGATGCTCCGTTACATCAGAAAAATGTTTAAGAAGGGGGGCTAGTACTTCATCAGGCTCTTCAGCGTTGGCACGGTAAACCTCCTTTAGGAAGTCGATAAATTCAGACTCTGTGTAATCGCTGTAGCTATTATTCCGCCTCATGCTTTGTCTCTATAATGAGTTATGTGGTGCGCAGATGGAGTAACTTTGTTTGATGAGGTCGATTTGAAATATCGGATTGCCCCGACGGAGCGGGGCAGCAAACTTACTCAGGTTTGAACCCGGCGCGACCTTCGGCGGCGCGCCACTGTTTTATGATTCGAATGATCGCTGCTGGGGTGTCAAGCTCATCGGCGTCAGGCCAAAAAATCAGATCGGATCCGCTAGGATGTTCGCATAGTTCTTCAAATTTAAATATTCGTAAATCCAACTCTTCTTCACTAAGCCCGTCTTCTGGGTCGCTAATTGAAAAAATTAATTTAAGGAATTCGGCTTCGGTAAAACCGGAAATGTCGGATTTCTCGTTCATTCTGATGTCCTTCAGTGAATTTGACTGTGCGCAGCCGGTGTGGCCGAACTAATGCTGCCAGTTTGACGTTGATGGCATTAAGTTGAAATGAAGGCTCTGGAAGGTGCGCGGCCATAAGATGGTTCTTTTGGGCAGGTGTCAAAAGATGGTGGCGTAGTTTTCAAAGGCTGTAAACTTATGTAGGGCCAATTTGGCTGTGGGGCGTTTTCTAATAATGTGTAGGAATTTTCAATTGCAAGCGTGGGGAAGGCAGAGGGCCTGAGTTATCAGGACCTCTGAATAGTGCCTTTCAGGACGGCTTGAAGCCATCCTTACCGTTAGCCAGACGCCATTCCTTGACGATTCTGAGTACTTCCTCTGGCTCACCCTCTTTGCTGGACGCAGGCTTGTACAAAAGATTAATCCCAGAGGGATGCTCAGTGACTTTTTTGAAATGCTGCAGCAAAGGCGTGAGTACCTCGTCCGGCTCGTCCTCGTTTGCTCTGTCGATTTCAGCTAGGAACTCCAGGAATTCCTGCTCTGTGTAATCACTTAGGTTTTCCTTGAGTATCATGGCTTTTCTCCGTAATGGTAAGGATTGATATCGCAGGTGAATTTCTGGTTATGCCGATCAGGCAGAAGAAGGATTCTGCCATCGGCGCAACCGGATAGAAGCAGTATCGACACCCATACAGATTTGTTCATTGCAGGTCCTTGAACAGGAGAAGTTCCTTTGATTTTCGCCAAGCAATGATCTGTGCGATCCCCTTCGGCGCAGCCCTCGAGGTCGTTTGCCGGGTAGTAGGGTGGTCAGAGCCATCCGAGTGTCCGGCAATCTCGATAAAGTGTTCGAGCAAGCGATCCTGCCAAGCCGAGGTACCGGATGCCTGTAGCAATTCCTCAACCACAGTCCTAAATTCGGCTCGCGTGTAATTTGTAAGGGAGAGTTTTGACTAATCACCACTTTATAAGTTTCTAGGAAAGTTACAGCACCAGTTCGGAGTGCCTTCCCACGAAGCGGGGTGTAAGGCTACAATCTACGCCTTGCCTGATAAGAAATACCCCGCCGAGGCGGGGTTGTGGATATTTATGATCTAAATCCTTCTTTGTTGTTGGCCAGTCGCCAATCCTTTATGATTTTAAGGACCTGTTCAGGTTCGCCTTGGCTGCTCCCTTGTGGTCTGAAGAATAGATCACTGCCAGAAGGGTGTTCAGTTATTTTTTCAAAGTGTCCAATCAGGGGGATCAATATCTTTTCGGGTTCATCTTCAATGGCTCGATTAATTTCGTACAAGAATCCGACAAATTCTTGTTCGGTGTAGTCAGTAATCTGATCTTTTAAAATCATGTTTATTTCCTGGGAAGCTGTGGCTAACGACCCTGAACTTTCCAAACAATTTTCCCTCGGCTTGGCCCCCCAGTACCTCTGGGCCGCCCTGCGTCCAAGCCCCAGCCGCCGTAGCCTGGTCCCCCGCCGCCGGAAAGAGGAGGGAGCGGTGTTCGGTCTGGGGCTTGCTCGTTTATCCAGAGCCCCTCATTTAAATGCAGGGCACCGCCCGAATCACGGAATGGTTCACCAAATTTGATAGTTTCATTTTGAGCCATGTAGTCATCCTCCTAATCGCTACATGGCAAGCGTGCTATGGCTGGTTTCTCGTGTATGTCAGGCGCGGCCTGTCAATCGGTAGGAGGCTTCCCACCGACTTGAAAGATCTGATTCAAATGTGTACTTCAGACACAGGGATCACCCGTTTTTCCTTAACCGCCTTGTAGGAAAAGCTCGAGTAGATCTCTTTCACCCCCGGCAACCGCTGCAACACTTCCCGGGTAAATTCGCCGAACGATTCCAGGTCTCGCGCCAGGATCTCCAGCAGGAAGTCATAGCGCCCGGAGATGTTGTGGCAGGCCACAATCTCGGGAATCTCCATCAGCCGCCGCTCGAACGCCAAGGCCATGTCCTTGGTGTGCGAATCCATCATGATGCTGACGAACGCAGTTACCCCGAACCCCAATGACTTGGGCGAGAGAATCGCCTGGTAGCCGGTGATGTAGCCGTGGTCTTCCAGCAGCTTGACCCGGCGCCAGCAAGGGGAAGTGGTCAGTGCGACCTTGTCGGCGAGTTCGGATACGGTCAGGCGGGCGTTATCTTGCAGGGCGGCGAGCAGGGCGCGATCGGTGCGATCGAGGGTAATAGGCATGGTTTGCCCTCAGGTTGAGGTTTTTATTGTTTTTGTTCCAATACACCCGCGAATGCGTGGGCAATTTTGGAAAAAATCAGGCAGTGCGGTGGCATAAGCTTAGAACAAACCTCCAGAGGCTGTAGCCATGCGCGGCTCCCATAACAACAACACCGGTTTTTCCACCCGAGCCATTCACCATGGCTACGACCCGCTTTCCCACGGTGGCGCGCTGGTGCCGCCGGTGTACCAGAGCGCAACCTATGCCTTCGCGACGGTGGAATATGGCGCAGCGTGCTTTGCCGGAGAGGAGGGCGGGCATTTCTACAGCCGGATCTCCAACCCGACCCTGGCCCTGCTGGAGCAGCGCATGGCCTCCCTGGAAGGCGGCGAGGCCGGGCTGGCCCTGGCCTCGGGCATGGGCGCCATCACCTCGACCTTGTGGACCCTGCTGCGGCCCGGCGATGAATTGATCGTCGGCACCACGCTGTACGGCTGTACCTTCGCATTCCTGCACCATGGCATCGGCGAGTTCGGGGTGAAGATTCGCCACGTAGACCTCAACGACAGCAGAGCGCTCAAGGCGGCGATCAACCGTAAGACGCGGATGATCTACTTCGAAACGCCGGCCAACCCCAACATGCAGCTGGTCGATATCGCCGCCGTGGCCGAAGCGGCGCGCGGGCATGACATCCACATCGTTGTCGACAACACCTACTGCACGCCCTACCTGCAACGGCCGCTGGAGCTTGGCGCCGACCTGGTGGTGCATTCGGCCACCAAGTACCTCAGCGGCCATGGCGACATCACTGCGGGGCTGGTGATCGGGCACAAGGCGTTGATCGACCGGATTCGACTGGAAGGCCTCAAAGACCTGACCGGCGCGGTGCTGTCACCGCACGATGCGTCGTTGCTGATGCGCGGCATCAAGACCTTGGCGTTGCGTATGGACCGCCATTGCGCCAATGCCCAGCAAGTGGCGGAGTACCTGGCGCGCCAGCCGCAGGTCGAGTTGATTCACTATCCGGGGCTGCCGACGTTCAGCCAGTATGCGTTGGCCCAGCAGCAGATGCGTTTGCCGGGCGGGATGATCGCCTTCGAGCTCAAGGGCGGCATCGAGGCAGGGCGGCGCTTCATGAATGCGTTGCAGCTGTTTGCCCGGGCGGTGAGCCTGGGGGATGCCGAGTCGCTGGCGCAGCATCCGGCGAGCATGACTCATTCGAGCTATACGCCTGAAGAGCGTGCGCATCATGGGATCTCGGAGGGGTTGGTGCGGTTGTCGGTGGGGCTGGAGGATGTTGAGGATCTGCTGGCGGATGTTGAGCAGGCGTTGAAGGCTTGTAGTTGATTTGTCTGCATTGGCCCTATCGCCGGCAAGCCGGCTCCCACAGGTACAGCATCGATTCCCTCTGTGGGAGCCGGCTTGCCGGCGATGAGGACGGTGAATTTCACACAAGAAAAAGGCCTCTTTCGAGGCCTTGTTCATTTCAGCGAATCAGCGCTTGAGCCCGTAGCTCTCGTCGAGCATGCCCGGCGAGTTCGGCGTCTTCGGCGCGTAGTCGCGCGGCACTTCGGTGTCGCGCGGTGGGGTCAGGCGATCGCGTGGGCCCTGGCCCGCTTCGGAATGCAGGGCAGCCAGCAGGCGCTGGCGGGTGACGTCATCGAGGGCCAGGCTGTTGGCACCTTCGGCCAGGTGATCTTGCACATCCTGGTAGCTCTGGGTCAGTTTCTTGACCAGCACGGCGGTGCTGTTGAAGTGGGTGACCACTTCGTTCTGGTAACTGTCGAAGCGCTTCTGGATATCGTCCAGCTGACGCTGGGTGCTGCTCGGCGCAGCATTGGGCAGCAGGCGCGCCACGACGAAGCCGATGGCGACGCCAATGACCAGGGCCAGGGTTGGCAACAACCAAACAAGGAGCGAGAGTTCCACGAGTCCTTCCTCTATAAACGGCTTTGCTTTACGTTAACGGCTCAGACCTGCGCTGTATACCGCGAGCGATCGCAAATCAGAACAGAATTCCACACCTAGACGAATCGACCCCCTTCGAGGTCACGGAGTAGTGCCTTGCTTGTCCGCGAAACCCCCTTGTTCATCGATGGCCCCGTGGGCCAGCTGGAAGCCTTGTACCTGGACGTGGCCGATGCCCGCGGTGCGGTGCTGATCTGCCACCCGAACCCGGTTCAGGGCGGCACCATGCTCAACAAGGTGGTCTCGACCCTGCAGCGTACTGCCCGTGATGCCGGCTACGTCACCTTGCGCTTCAACTACCGCGGCGTCGGCCAGAGCGCCGGCAGCCACGACATGGGCGCGGGCGAGGTGGCCGATGCCGAAGCCGCCGCGGCCTGGCTGCGCGAGCAGCACCCGCAGTTGCCGCTGGTGTTGATGGGCTTCTCCTTCGGTGGTTTCGTCGCCACCAGCCTGGCCGGGCGCCTGGAAGCGGCCGATGTGTCGCTGCAGCACCTGTTCATGATCGCCCCGGCGGTGATGCGCCTGAGCGATGAATTCCCGTTGCCGCAGCGCTGCCCGATCACGGTGGTGCAGCCTGACGCCGACGAAGTCGTGGCGCCGCAGCTGGTTTACGATTGGTCCGACAGCCTGTCGCGCCCCCATGAGCTGCTGAAAGTGGCAGAATGCGGACACTTCTTCCATGGCAAGCTGACCGATCTGAAGGATCTGCTGCTGCCGCGCCTTTCGAATTGAGCCAAGCCTGAATAAGCGAACACCCATGACCACGCGCATTCTCACTGGTATCACCACCACCGGCACCCCGCACCTGGGCAACTACGCGGGCGCCATCCGCCCGGCGATCGTCGCCAGCCAGCAGCCTGGTGCCGACTCGTTCTACTTCCTGGCCGACTACCACGCCCTGATCAAGTGCGATGACCCGCTGCGCATCCAGCGCTCGCGTCTGGAAATCGCCGCGACCTGGCTGGCCGGCGGCCTCGACCCGCAGAAGGTGACCTTCTACCGCCAGTCCGACATCCCCGAAATCCCCGAGCTGACCTGGCTGCTGACCTGCGTGGCTGCCAAGGGCCTGCTCAACCGCGCCCACGCCTACAAGGCCTCGGTGGACAAGAACGTGGAGAACGGCGAAGACCCGGACGCCGGCGTGACCATGGGCCTGTTCAGCTACCCGGTGCTGATGGCCGCGGACATCCTGATGTTCAATGCCAACAAGGTGCCGGTCGGCCGTGACCAGATCCAGCACGTGGAAATGGCCCGCGACATCGGCCAGCGTTTCAACCACCTGTTCGGCCAGGGCAAGGACTTCTTCGCCCTGCCAGAAGCGGTGATCGAGGAGAGCGTGGCGACCTTGCCGGGCCTGGACGGTCGCAAGATGTCCAAGAGCTACGACAACACCATCCCATTGTTCACCAGTGCCAAGGACATGAAGGACGCCATCTCGCGCATCGTCACCGACTCGCGCGCCCCAGGCGAAGCCAAGGACCCGGACAACGCCCACCTGTTCACCCTGTTCCAGGCCTTCTCCACGCCAGCCCAGTGCGCCGAGTTCCGCGAAGAACTGCTGCAGGGCCTGGGTTGGGGTGATGCCAAGCAGCGCCTGTACCAGTTGCTCGACGGCCAGCTGGCGGAAAAACGCGAGCACTACCACCAGCTCATTTCGCGCCCGTCGGACCTGGAAGACATCCTCCTGGCCGGTGCCGCGAAGGCGCGCAAGATTGCTACCCCGTTCCTCGAGCAACTGCGCGAGGCCGTTGGCCTGCGTTCGTTCCGCAGCAGCGTGCAGGCCAGCACCGAAGTGAAGAAGAAAGCCGCCAAGAGCGCGCGCTTCGTCAGCTTCCGCGACGAGGACGGCAGCTTCCGCTTCCGCCTGCTGGCCGCCGATGGCGAGCAATTGCTGCTGTCGCGCAGCTTCGCCGACGGCAAGAGCGCTGGTGCGGTGAGCAAGCAGTTGCAGCAAGGTGGCGACGCCGATGTGCGCGTCGAAGGCCTGGGCTTCAGCTTGTGGCTGGACGGCGAGCAGGTCGCCCAGGGGCCGCAGTTCGAGGGCGCAGAAGCCCGTGATGCGGCGATCGAGAGCCTGCGCGAGGCCTTGACCCCGGCCCAGGACTGACCTCCTGGCGCCGGTGCCATGCAGCGGATTACTGCCTTGAATGAGGCATATTGACGCAAGTCGCATTGCCATTAAGCGGGCCTGTCGCTACAGTGACGGCCCGTTTTTTGTTGCCTCGCTAACGAAATCATGACGCCCCTAGAACGATATCAAGCAGATCTGAAACGTCCCGACTTCTTCCATGACGCGGCGCAGGAAACTGCGGTGCGTCACCTGCAGCGTCTGTACGACGACCTGATCGCTGCGCAGAACAACAAGCCGGGCGTGTTCGGCAAGCTGTTCGGCAAGAAGGAGCAGACGCCGGTCAAGGGCCTGTATTTCTGGGGTGGAGTAGGGCGCGGCAAGACCTACCTGGTCGATACGTTCTTCGAGGCGCTGCCGTTCAAGCAGAAGATGCGTACGCACTTCCACCGCTTCATGAAGCGCGTCCACGAGGAGATGAAGACCCTCAAGGGCGAGAAGAACCCGCTGACCATCATCGCCAAGCGCTTCAGCGAAGAAGCCAGGGTCATCTGCTTCGATGAGTTCTTCGTTTCCGACATCACCGATGCCATGATCCTCGGCACCTTGATGGAAGAGCTGTTCAAGAACGGCGTCTCGCTGGTGGCGACCTCCAACATCGTCCCCGACGGCCTGTACAAGGATGGCCTGCAGCGTGCGCGCTTCCTGCCGGCCATCGCCATGATCAAGCAGTACACCGATGTGGTGAACGTCGACAGCGGCGTCGACTACCGCCTGCGCCACCTGGAGCAGGCCGAGCTGTTCCACTTCCCGCTGAACGAAGCGGCCGAGCAGAGCATGCGCGCAAGCTTCAAGGCGCTGACGCCGGAGTGCACCCAGGCGGTCGACAACGACGTGCTGATGATCGAGAACCGCCCGATCCACGCCCTGCGCACCTGTGACGATGTTGCCTGGTTCGACTTCCGTGCCCTGTGCGACGGGCCGCGCAGCCAGAACGACTACATCGAGCTGGGCAAGATCTTCCACGCCGTGCTGCTGAGCAACGTCGAGCAGATGAGCGTGACCACCGACGACATCGCCCGGCGCTTCATCAACATGGTCGACGAGTTCTACGACCGCAACGTCAAGCTGATCATCTCGGCCGAGGTGGAGCTCAAGGACTTGTACACCGGCGGGCGCTTGGCGTTCGAATTCCAGCGCACCCTGAGCCGGTTGCTGGAGATGCAGTCGCACGAATTCCTGTCGCGCGCACACAAGCCGTAAACAACGGGGGCCGCTTTGCGGCCCATCGCCGGCAAGCCGGCTCCCACAGAGATTGGTGTGGGGGCCGGCTTGCCGGCGATGGGGCACGAAGCGGCCCCAGTGGTTTCAGGCTTCCTGCATGAACTGCTGGCGATACTGGTTCGGCGACAACTCCGTGTGCTGGCGGAACAACCGCGCAAAGAAGCTGGCATCGTCATAGCCCACTTCGTAGCTGATGGTCTTGATGCTCTTGCGCGTGCTCGACAGCAGCCCCTTGGCCGTCTCGATGCGCAAGCGCTGCAGGTAATGCAACGGCTTGTCGCCGGTCGCCCCCTGGAAGCGGCGCATGAAGTTGCGGATGCTCATGCCATGGTTGCGGGCCACATCCTCGAAGCGGAACTTGTCGGCGAAATGCTCCTCCAGCCAGTGCTGGATCTGCAGGATGATCAGGTCCTGGTGCAGCTTCTGCCCACCGAAGCCCATGCGCCCCGGGGTGTAGTTGCGCTGCACTTCATAGAGGATGTCACGGGCCACCGCGCGGGCCACGTTGGCCCCGCAGAAACGCTCGATCAGGTAGATGTACAGGTCGCAGGCCGAGGTGGTGCCGCCTGCACAGTACAGGTTGTCGGCATCGGTCAGGTGCTTGTCCTGGTTGAGCCGGATCTTGGGGAAACGCTCGGCGAAGCTGGCGAAGAAGCGCCAGTAGGTGGTTGCCTCCTTGCCGTCGAGCAGGCCCGCCTCGGCCAGCCAGAACACGCCGCTTGCCTCTGCGCACAGGACCGCGCCACGGGCATGCTGCTGGCGCAGCCATGGCAATACCTGGGGGTAGCGTTGCAAGAGGGTGTCGAAATCTTCCCAGAAGGCCGGGAGGATGATCACGTCGGCATCGTCGAGGCCGCCGTCGACCGGCAGTTGCACGTTGCTGAAGCTGTCCACCGGCTGGCCGTCGGGGCTCACCAGGCTGATGTCGAACATCGGCTGCAGGCCCAGGCCCAGCTGTTTGCTGTAGCGCAAGCTGGCGAGGTGGAAGAAATCCTTGGCCTGCATCAGGGTCGAAGCAAAGACCTTGTCAATGGCCAGGATGCTGACGCGCCGCAGCGACGCCGAGGGTTGGGTAAACATCATTGTCATTGTTCTTATAGGGTAGAGTGGTCAATCACCGGCTGGATCGTCTTATTTTTTGGCGATTGTGTCTACCCCGTGTAACAGCGGGCCGCAAAGCGGCCCCTGCAGGTCAGGGCGCCGGGTTCGGCTGGTCCTGGTGAACCGCCTCGATCGCTGCCAGCAGCTCGTCGCTCAGGCTCAGTTGCAGGCTCTTGAGGTTGCTCTCCAGTTGCACCAGGTCGGTGGCGCCGATGATGTTGCTGGTCACGAACGGTTGCCGGGTGACGAACGCCAGGGCCATCTGCGCCGGGTCCAGCCCATGGTCGCGCGCCAGCTTGATGTAGCGGCTGCAGGCCGCCACGGTCTGCGGATTGGAATAGCGGGCAAAGCGGCTGAACAAGGACAGGCGGGCAGTGGCCGGGCGGGCGCCGTTTTCGTACTTGCCCGACAGCATGCCGAACGCCAGCGGCGAATAGGCCAGCAGGCCGCACTGCTCGCGAATCGCCACCTCCGCCAGGCCCACCTCGAAGCTGCGGTTGAGCAGGTTGTACGGGTTCTGGATCGACACCGCCCGCGGCCAGCCGCGGCTTTCCGCCAGCTGCAGGAACTTCATGGTGCCCCAGGGCGTTTCGTTGGACAGGCCGATATGGCGGATCTTGCCGGCGCGCACCTGCTCGTCGAGCACCTCGAGGGTTTCTTCCAGCGGCGTGAACAGGTCATTGGCCAGGTGCTGGTAGCCCAGCTTGCCGAAGAAGTTGGTGCTGCGCTCGGGCCAGTGCAGCTGGTACAGGTCGATGCGGTCGGTGTGCAGGCGCTTGAGGCTTTCGTCCAGCGCGGCAACGATGTGCGTGCGGTTGTGCTTGAGCTGGCCGTCGCGGATGTGGCTGATGCCGTTGCCGGGGCCGGCGACCTTGCTGGCGAGGATCCAGTCGTCGCGGTCACCCTGCTGGCGGAACCAGTTGCCGATGATGCGCTCGGTGGCGGCGTAGGTCTCGGGGCGCGGCGGCACCGGGTACATTTCGGCGGTGTCGATGAAGTTGACGCCATAGGCCTTGGCCATGGCGATCTGGGCGAAGGCCTCGGCGCCATCGTTCTGTTCGCCCCAGGTCATGGTGCCCAGGCACAGGGCGCTGACATCCAGGTCGGTACGGCCGAGCTTGCGGTATTCCATCGGGAAAGCACTCCTTGGGCAAAGACATCCATAAAAGCAGGTTGAAATTTTTCGCGCAATCTGGATAATTCGGCCCCTCTCCGTGTGGAGGAAGTGATGCACCACCACGCAGGATGAACCCCGTCGAACATTGGCGTGCCCGACCCGAGCCCCCAATAGCGCCTGTGTTCGGCTGCGCGCTTGCCCTTGGCAAGGTGTGCACTATCCAGTAAGATTCGCCGTCTATTTTTCGCTGGGCGGCCTCTGAGGCTTTAGAGAATGAAAACTTTTACTGCTAAACCGGAAACAGTAAAGCGCGAGTGGTTCGTAGTCGACGCCGCTGGCCAGACCCTGGGTCGTCTGGCTACCGAAATCGCTACCCGTCTGCGTGGCAAACACAAACCAGAATACACCCCTCACGTTGACACCGGCGACTACATCGTCGTCATCAACGCCGAGCAGATCCGTGTAACTGGCGCCAAGTCTTCCGACAAGATGTACTACTCCCACTCCGGCTTCCCAGGTGGCATCAAGGAAATCAACTTCGAGAAGTTGATCGCCAAAGCCCCTGAGCGTGTTATCGAAACCGCGGTCAAAGGCATGCTGCCGAAGAACCCGCTGGGTCGCGACATGTACCGCAAGCTGAAAGTGTACGCGGGTGCTGCTCACCCACACACTGCTCAGCAGCCTCAAGAACTGAAGATCTAACGGGATAGTTCATTATGTCGGCGACTCAAAATTACGGCACTGGCCGTCGCAAGACCGCAACCGCTCGCGTTTTCCTGCGTCCGGGTACTGGTAACATCTCCATCAACAACCGTTCTCTGGACGTGTTCTTCGGTCGCGAAACCGCTCGCATGGTTGTTCGCCAGCCGCTGGAACTGACCGAGACCGTTGAGAAGTTCGACATCTACGTCACCGTTTCCGGTGGTGGTGTCAGCGGTCAAGCCGGTGCGATCCGTCACGGTATCACCCGCGCTCTGATGGAATACGACGAAACCCTGCGTGGCGCTCTGCGTCGTGCTGGCTACGTCACCCGCGACGCTCGTGAAGTCGAGCGTAAGAAAGTGGGTCTGCGTAAAGCGCGTAAGCGTCCTCAGTACTCCAAGCGTTAATACCGCTTCGGCAGTCAAAAAAAGCCCGGTTCCTTGGAACCGGGCTTTTTTTATGTCTTGAACTAACCTGTCAGCATGTCGGTGGCGACTTGGCGCATAGACGCAGATCAAGCAAAGCGAGGGTTACAGCCTGTAGTGGGGGTAATCACCTTGTCATTGTGTGGTTTTGTTACTTACCATGACGACCAATTTTTAGTGCCACAGACATTACCTAAGTACAGGCCTGATCCAACAGGCCAAGCAAGCTGATGGGAGAGGACTGAATGAGCAATGACGGCGTCAACGCAGGCCGGCGCCGCTTCCTCGTAGCCGCGACATCCGTGGTCGGGGCAGCGGGGGCAGTGGGGGCTGCGGTACCGTTCGTGGGGTCATGGTTTCCCAGTGCCAAGGCGAAAGCAGCCGGTGCACCGGTGAAGGTCAATATCGCCAAGGTCGAACCTGGGCAGCAAATGGTCGCTGAGTGGCGCGGCCAGCCCGTATTCATCGTGCGGCGAACGCAAGAGATCCTGGGCAACCTCAAGAAGATCACGGGCGAGCTGTCCGACCCGGAGTCCAAAGCGTCGGAGCAGCCGGCCTATGTCGACCCCGAGGTACGCTCGATCAAGCCGGAAATCCTCATTCTCGTCGGCCTGTGCACCCACCTGGGCTGCTCGCCGACCTTCCGCCCGGAAGTCGCCCCTGCCGACCTCGGCCCGAAATGGGTGGGCGGCTACTTCTGCCCGTGCCACGGCTCCCATTACGACCTGGCTGGGCGTGTCTACAAGTCGCAGCCAGCGCCTCTCAACCTGCCAGTGCCGCCGCACTCTTACGAGTCGGATGACATCATCGTCATCGGCGTCGACCAGGAGAAAGCATGATGAGCAAGTTCATGGACTGGATTGATGCTCGCTTCCCCGCGACCAAGATGTGGGAAGACCACCTGAGCAAGTATTACGCGCCCAAGAACTTCAACTTCCTGTACTTCTTCGGCTCCCTGGCCCTGCTGGTGCTGGTCAACCAGATCGTCACCGGCGTATGGCTGACCATGAGTTTCACGCCCTCGGCAGAAGAGGCCTTCGCCTCGGTCGAGTACATCATGCGTGACGTCGAGTACGGCTGGATCCTGCGCTACCTGCACTCCACGGGCGCCTCGGCGTTCTTCATCGTGGTCTACCTGCACATGTTCCGCGGCCTGCTCTACGGCTCCTACCAGAAGCCACGCGAGCTGGTCTGGCTGTTCGGCATGCTGATCTACCTGGCGCTGATGGCCGAGGCCTTCATGGGCTACCTGCTGCCGTGGGGGCAGATGTCGTACTGGGGTGCCCAGGTGATCATTTCGCTGTTCGGCGCCATCCCGGTGATCGGCGGCGACCTCACCCAGTGGATCCGTGGTGACTACCTGATTTCGGGCATCACCCTGAACCGCTTCTTCGCCTTGCACGTGGTGGCCCTGCCGATCGTGATTCTGGGCCTGGTGGTGCTGCATATCCTGGCGCTGCACGAAGTGGGTTCGAACAACCCCGATGGCGTCGACATCAAGAAGAAGAAGGACGAGAACGGCATTCCCCTGGATGGCATCCCGTTCCACCCTTACTACACCGTGAAAGACATCGTCGGCGTGGTGGTATTCCTGTTCGTGTTCTGCGCCGTGGTGTTCTTCTTCCCGGAAATGGGCGGTTACTTCCTGGAAAAACCCAACTTCGAACAGGCCAACGCGTTCAAGACGCCTGAGCATATTGCCCCGGTGTGGTACTTCACGCCGTTCTACGCGATCTTGCGTGCGGTGCCTGACAAACTGTTCGGCGTCATTGCCATGGGTGCGGCGATCGCTGTGCTGTTCGTGCTGCCCTGGCTGGACCGCAGCCCTGTGCGCTCGATGCGCTACAAGGGCTGGATCAGCAAGGTCTTCCTGCTGGTGTTCTGCGTGGCCTTCGTGATTCTCGGCGTGCTCGGCGTGCTGGCACCGACGCCTGGGCGTACCTTGCTGTCGCAGGTGTGCACGGTGCTGTACTTCGCCTACTTCCTGCTGATGCCGTTCTACACAAGGCTCGAGAAGACCAAACCGGTTCCGGAAAGGGTGACTGGCTGATGAAAAAGTTGATTGCAGTATTTTTGCTGGCAGTGATGCCTGCCTTTTCCTTCGCTGCCGAACATGGCCTGGAGCTGGACAAGGTCGATATCGACCTGGCTGACAAGGCCGCCATGCAGGATGGCGCGCGCACGTTCGCCAACTATTGCATGGGCTGCCACAGCGCCAAGTTCCAGCGCTACGAGCGGGTTGCCGACGACTTGGGGATCCCCCATGAACTGATGCTGGAGAAGCTGGTGTTCACCGGTGCCAAGATCGGCGACCACATGAACATCGGCATGCAGCCGGCCGACGCCAAGGCCTGGTTCGGTGCTGCGCCACCTGACCTGACCCTGGTTGCCCGGGTGCGCGGCACCGACTGGTTGTACACCTACCTGCGCAGCTTCTACGAGGACAAGTCGCGGCCTTACGGGGTGAACAACAAGGTCTTCCCCAACGTCGGCATGCCCAACGTGCTGGTCGGCCTGCAGGGCAACCAGGTGGTTGGCTGCAAGCAGGTGCAGACCGTGGTCGATGGCAAGAAACAATTCGACCCATTGACGGGGAGCCCGCTGACCCATGAAGCCTGTGACCAGCTGACCATCACGCCGAATTCCGGTACCCTGACCACCGAGCAGTTCGACGAGAAGGTCAAGAACCTGGTGACCTTCCTGGCCTATTCGGCCAACCCGGTCAAACTGGAAAGCCAGCGCATTGGTACCTACGTGTTGCTGTACCTGGCTTTCTTCTTCGTATTCGCCTATTTGCTCAAGCGTGAATACTGGAAGGACGTGCATTGATCACGCAGTAATTTCTGGTTGTTGAACGCGCCCGGGGCGTCCTGGCAATTTTGCCAGGACGCCCCGGGCGCGTTTTCATTTACAGTTTCACAAGCATCCCTTGCGAGGAGGCGCTACATGGGCGCAACCAACCGGTTAGCCTGCTATTCCGACCCCGCTGACCATTATTCTCATCGGGTACGCCTCGTGCTCGCCGAGAAAGGCGTCAGCGTGCAGGTCATCGACGTCGATCCCGCTCGCCTTCCGCCGAAGCTGGTTGAAGTAAACCCTTATGGCACTGTGCCGACCCTGGTCGATCGTGACCTGGCGTTGTATGAATCGACCGTGGTGATGGAATACCTCGAGGAGCGTTATCCACATCCGCCATTGATGCCGGTGTACCCGGTGGCGCGCGGTAACAGCCGCTTGCTGATGCATCGCATCCAGCGCGACTGGTGCGCCCTGGCTGATACCATACTCGACCCGCGCAGCAAGGATGCCGCCCGCACCGAGGCACGCAAGGCGCTGCGCGAGAGCCTCACGGGCGTGTCGCCTCTGTTCGGCGAATTCGCCTGTTTCATGAGCGATGAGCAAAGCCTGGTCGATTGCTGTCTACTGCCCATACTCTGGCGTTTGCCGGTGTTGGGTATCGAACTGCCGCGGCAAGCCAAGCCGCTGCTGGATTACATGGAGCGACAGTTCGCCCGCGAGCCATTTCTGGCGAGCCTGTCCTCCGTTGAACGTGAAATGCGCAAGCTTTAAGGAGCCGTTGATGAACTCCAGTCGCCCCTATCTGGTTCGAGCACTGTACGAGTGGATCGTCGACAACGATTGCACCCCTCATATGCTGGTCAATGCCGAGTACCCGGCTGTCCAGGTGCCGCAAGGCTTCGCCAGTGACGGCCAGATCGTCCTGAACATCTCCCCCAGTGCCGTGCGCAACCTGCACATGGACAACGAAGCGGTAAGCTTCGAGGGGCGTTTCAGTGGTGTGTCCCATTCGCTGTTCGTGCCGGCCGCTGCCATTCTCGGGATCTATGCCCGTGAAAACGGCCAGGGCATGGTCTTCGAGCTGGAGCCGCCGGTCATGCAAGATGACGAGTTAGAGGAAGAAGGTGTCGAGCCTGACGACGATGGCCCGCCAGAAGGCGGTGGGCAGCCGCCGCGCCCAAGTGGCCGGCCAAGCCTGAAGGTGGTCAAGTAACAAAAAAGGCGATCCGAATGGATCGCCTTTTTCATTGCCGGCCCGTGATTACAGGTCGCTGATGGTGCGTACCTGGTCCTTGTTGATGCGGGTGCGCTTGCCGTCGAGCTGCTGGAACTCGTAGAAGCCGGTGGCCTTCTCGTAGCGCGGCGCGTCGACTGCCTGGAATTCGCGGCCGTCGTTGAGGGTGATCAGGCTGGGGGTGGAGCAGCCGGCCAGGGTGGCGAAAGCGCCGATCAGCAGGGCAGGCAGCAGAAGCTTTTTCATGCGGTGTTTCCTGGGGTTCTGAAGGGTAAGGCGTTGCCTGTTCGGGCCTCATCGCCGGCAAGCCGGCTCCCACAGAAACGCCACAATCTCGAAGTTTGTGGGCTCCTGTGGGAGCCGGCTTGCCGGCGATGAGGCCCGAACAGATCGGTGAAATCAGTCGATGTACTCGAACAGCTTGACGATCTTCTGCACGCCCGACACACCCTGCACCACGGCAGTGGCCGAGTTGGCCTCCTGCTGGGTCACCAGGCCGAGCAGGTAGACGATACCGTTCTCGGTGATGACCTTGATGCGCGAGCTGGGCACGGCGTTGTCGGTCAGCATCTGCGTCTTGATCTTGGTGGTCAGCCAGGCGTCGTTGTTGCGCGCGAGGATGGAGGAGGGCTGCATCACCTGCAGTTCGTTGTGCACCTTCTTGACCCGTTGCACCTGGCTGGCAGTCTGCTCGGCCTGGCTCTTGAGGTCGGCGCGCGGGGTTTGCCCGGCCAGCAGCACGATGCCGTTGTAGCTGCTGACGACGATGTGCGAGCTCTTGTCCAGGTCTGGGCTGGCCTTGGCGATGTTCACCGAGGCTTTGGTCTCGATCAGCGAGTCGTCGATCTTGCTGCCGATGGTGCGTGTGCCGCGATCATCCTCGATCGGCGAATTGCGGGTCGAGGTCAGTACCGAGCTGCAGCCGGTGACGCTCAGGCACAGGGTCAGGGCCATCAGGCCGAGGCGCTTGGGGATCATTCTTCACTCCCGAACAGTTGGCTGTCGATCAGATCGCACAGGCAGTGGATCGCCAGCAGGTGGACTTCCTGAATACGTGCAGTGACCGTCGAAGGGACGCGGATTTCCACATCTTCCGGCAGCAGCAGCGATGCCATGCCGCCACCGTCACGCCCGGTCAATGCTACGACAATCATTTCGCGATCATGTGCCGCTTGGATCGCTTGAATCACGTTGGCCGAGTTGCCACTGGTAGAAATCGCCAGCAGAACGTCGCCGGGCTGGCCCAGGGCGCGAATCTGCTTGGAGAAGACTTCGTTGTAGCTGTAGTCGTTGGCGATCGAGGTCAGCGTCGAGCTGTCGGTGGTCAGGGCGATGGCCGGCAGGCTCGGGCGCTCGCGCTCGAAGCGGTTGAGCAGCTCCGACGAGAAGTGCTGGGCGTCGCCAGCCGAGCCGCCGTTGCCGCAGGCGAGCATCTTGCCCTCGTTGAGTAGCGCATTGACCATGACCAGGCTGGCCTGCTCGATGTGCGGTGCCAGGATGTCCATTGCCTGTTGCTTGGTGTCGATGCTGGCCTGGAACAGCCGGCGAATTCGGGATTGCATGTCCATCTGGTGACCTTAAGTGGGGCGGTGGCCTTTGCTACGCGCAACAGGGACCAGCCCGCGAAACATAGAGCAAAAATAGTGGAGTGGGTTCAGCATTCGAAGGCGTTTTTCAGCCATTGAAGCGGAAGGCCTGCATGGTGGCTGCCCTGCAGGGCGACAACGTCAAAGCGGCAGGGGTAATCGGCCCAGCGGGACTCCTTCTGCAGGAACAGGCTGGCGGCAAGCACCAACCGTTTCTGCTTGCGCCCGTCGATACTGCCGAGGGCGCCGCCAAAGCCCGCATGCAACCGGTAGCGGACTTCGACGAATACTACTGTATCGGCGTCGAGCATGACCAGATCAAGCTCGCCACCTTTGCATCGCCAATTGCGCGTCAGCAGCTGCAAGCCTTGCCCTTGAAGGTGCTCAAGGGCTTGCTGTTCGGCGGCCTGGCCAGCGCTGGTGGGCGATGCGTCCGGCATCAGCGGCTGGTGTCCGGCAGGCGCTTGACCTGGCCGCCGGAGAACTCGGCCCATGGCAGCTGGCGCTCGATGCGCTGGCTGGCATTCATGCTCAGGCTGCCGGAGAGGCCTTGTACGCGGTTGTCCGGCAGTGCCTTCAGCTGGCCCAGGCGTGGCGCCAGGCTGTAGGCATCGACGCCCATGGCGTACAGGCGGCCGAGGCTGCCGGCGGCTTGTGGCCATTGCTGCACCACCTGCTGGCGCAGGCTGTTGCTGGTGTCGAGCAGCCACGGGGTTTCGCAGAAGCGAATGCCGTTCATGTCGTTGTACTGGTTCACGTCACCGCTGGCGCTGTACAGGTTCGAGGTGGCGTAGACCGGCACGTCACCGGCGTACTGGAAGTTCAGGGTCGGCTTGATCTGCTGCGCCTGTTGTGGGGTCGAGGCGAGGAAGATGAAGTCGATGTCCTGGCGGCGCGACGGCTGCGCGGCGATGCTGCCGCCTACGGTGCTCTGCAGGCTCTGTGCACGGCTTTCGCTCTGGCGCAGCTGGAACAGGTTGGCGATCTGCTGGGCCAGGGCGACCGGCTGGGCGATGCGCTCGGCAGCGATGATGGTGCCGCCGTTGCCTTCCCAGTCCTGACGGAAGGCAGCCAGTACGCGGTCGCCCCATTCTCCGCTCGGCACCAGGGCCACGGCACGGACCATGCCGTCGGCGCGGGCGCGGCGGGACACTTCGCGGGCTTCGTCCTCGGCGGCAAGGCCGAACTGGAACAGTTGTGGCGGAGCCTTCTGGCCGGCGTCGGCGTAGTTCAGGGCGAGGGTGTTGATCGGCAGCTGAGCATTGGCGGCGAGCTTCTTGACCAGGGGCTTTTCCAGCGGGCCGATGACCAGCTGCACGCCGTCGGCCTGGGCCTGGCGGTAGAAGTCGTCGAGCGAGCCGATGCGCGAGCTGTCGTAGACCTGAACTGCCGGCGCTTGCTGGCCTGCCTGCTGAGCCTGGAAGTGCGCGGCCATGAAGCCGTCACGCAGGGCGCGGGCAACACCGGCCAGCGGGCCTTCCTGGGGCAGCAGCAGGCCGATCTTGGTCAGCGGCTGGCTGGCCAGCTCCTTGAGCTTGGTCAGGGCCAGTGGCAGTTGCTTGGCAGCGGGGTGGTCCGGGTGCTGCTTGCGCCAGGTGTCGATGGCCGCCTGTTGCTGTTCCAGGGTGCCGGCGCTTTTTACTGCCAGGGCCAGGCTGGTCCAGCCGGCCAGGGTTTCGTTGTTGGCCGGCTGCTGCAATTGCTCGGGCGGCAGCGAGGCGACCAGCGCCCAGATGGCATCGTTGTTGGCGCTGGCGGCCTGGCCGCTGAGCAGCGGGGTCAGCAGCACGCGCTGCTGGGCGGCGGCGAGGGCCTGGCCATCGGCTTCCAGGGCGGCGGCGTGCACGCTGTAGGTGCGTACCTGCTGTTCTTCCGGCAGTTCACCGATATGTTGCAGGCTTGGGTGCGACAAGGCGGCCAGGGCGGCCTTGGGCTGGTTGCGGCTCATCGCCAGCTCGGCGCCGAGGGTGGCGGCGAAGATCTGCTGGGCAGGCTTGAGCGTGTCCATCGGCACTTGCTCGAGGATGCGTGCGGCGCGTGGGTAGTCCTTCTGCTTGTAGGCCAGGTCGGCGGCGCTCAGGCGCAGCAGGGCGGCGTCTTGCGCGGACTTGCTGGTGGCCGCTTTTTCGAGCAGCTGCTCGATGCTGGCGTCCGGCGTGCGTGGCAGTTCGCCCAGGCTGGATGAGGGCGAGCTGGCGCAGGCTGCCAGCAGGGCGGCGAGGCAGAGGGCTGTGAACAGCCGCAGGCAAGCGATCATGTAAAGGTCCTGTTACTCGATCAAGTTGGCCGGCAATTGTACCCAAGCGGCGGCCCGGGCGCGATGTTGCTGTATGCCGAACCTTCACTATAGGTGCCCAGGCGCAGGCCGTTGGCGAAGTTCTTTGCGCCCTGTTGCCGGTGCTCGGGCTACAATGGCGCCTTTGATCCGAAAGACAGGTGTGCGCAGTGACTGATGTGGCAGGGGTTTCGAAATCCACCGTGGGGACGCTGTATGTGGTCGCTACCCCGATCGGCAACCTGGATGACATGAGCGCCAGGGCCTTGAAGGTATTGGCCGACGTTGCCTTGATCGCCGCCGAAGACACCCGGCATTCGATTCGCCTGCTGCAGCATTTCGGCATCGACACACCCCTGGCGGCCTGCCATGAGCACAACGAGCGTGACGAGGGTGGGCGTTTCATCGGCAAGCTGCTGGCGGGGGAGGACGTGGCGCTGGTTTCCGATGCTGGTACGCCGCTGATTTCCGACCCGGGCTATCACCTGGTGCGCCAGGCCCGCGCCGCAGGGGTCAAGGTGGTGCCGGTACCCGGTGCCTGCGCGCTGATTGCCGCGCTGTCCGCTGCTGGCATGCCTTCGGACCGGTTCATCTTCGAAGGTTTCCTGCCGGCCAAGGCCGCAGGCCGTCGTGCGCGCCTGGAGCAGGTCAAGGAAGAGCCGCGCACGCTGATCTTCTACGAGGCGCCACACCGTATCCTCGAATGCCTGGAGGACATGGAGCTGGTCTTCGGTACCGAGCGCCCGGCGTTGCTGGCCCGTGAGCTGACCAAGGCCTTCGAGACCCTCAAGGGCCTGCCGCTGGGTGAGCTGCGCGCATTCGTCGCAGGCGACAGCAACCAGCAGCGCGGTGAGTGCGTGGTGCTGGTCGGTGGCTGGAGCGCGCCGGAAGGCGAAGAGGGCGTCAGTGCCGACGCGCAGCGCGTGCTGGACTTGCTGTTGGCGGAATTGCCACTCAAGCGTGCGGCGGCCCTGGCGGCTGAAATTACCGGTGTGCGCAAGAACGTGTTGTATCAACTGGCCCTGGAAAAGCAGAAACTTCAGTAGTGGCACTTTGATATAATTTGCACTGTCGCTTGTTCTTGGGCGCGGCTGCCGTTAACCTTGTCGGCGGAGAGTCGATCGGACAGTCGCTGCCTTCTTTTGTTCCGCAAAGGAAGGGGGAGGAAAGTCCGGGCTCCATAGGGCAGAGTGCCAGGTAACGCCTGGGAGGCGCGAGCCTACGGAAAGTGCCACAGAAAATAACCGCCTAAGCACTTCGGTGCCGGTAAGGGTGAAAAGGTGCGGTAAGAGCGCACCGCACGGCTGGCAACAGTTCGTGGCTAGGTAAACCCCACTCGGAGCAAGACCAAATAGGGTTCCATTAGGCGTGGCCCGCGTCGGAACCGGGTAGGTTGCTAGAGGCGTCCAGTGATGGCCGTCGTAGAGGAATGACTGTCCTCGACAAAACCCGGCTTACAGATCGACTCTCCACCTCCCTCCCTCCTGCTTGATCGATAGCAGATCCCCCTCTGGTAATACCGAAAAAATCTTACTCTTAATAAATCACTTTAACTTCGAACTGCATGTGTTTGCGTCGGTTTGATTTTTCACGTTTTTTTCATCCTCCGGTATTCCTTCCTCCTTCCTATATCGCGCTAAATCTCGGTCCTGTAAGGGTTTTCCTTATGAACGTGCCTTGACGGTGCAGCGGACGGATTCCTATAGTGTGCGCAAGTGGCAGAAAGTGGGATGAAGTGGGTTTTCTGGCACAAAAAAGCTAACATTGTGGGGAATCGCAGCCGTGTTCCGCGGAGCCAACGCCGTCAGCCTCGATGCAAAAGGCCGTCTCGCCATGCCGAGCCGGTACCGTGACGAGCTCGATTCGCGTTGCAATGGTCAGCTGATCGTGACCATCGACGCCGTTGACCCCTGCTTGTGTGTTTATCCCCTCGATGAGTGGGAACAGATTGAAGCCAAGTTGCGTGCCTTGCCGTCGTTGCGTGAGGAAAACCGCCGCCTGCAGCGTTTGCTGATCGGTAATGCGGTTGACCTGGAGCTCGATGGCAGTGGTCGTTTCCTGGTACCGCCCCGCCTGCGTGAGTACGCCAAGCTGGACAAGAAGGCGATGCTGGTGGGGCAGCTGAACAAATTCCAGCTGTGGGATGAGGATGCCTGGAACGTGGTTTCGGCAGCCGACCTTGCAGCTATCCAACAACCGGGCGCCATGCCCGACGATTTGCGTGACCTGATCCTGTGACCATAGATAGCGGCTTCAACCACATTACCGTCCTGCTCGACGAAGCTGTCGAGGCATTGGCCCTGCGCGCCGACGGTTGCTATCTGGACGGCACCTTCGGCCGAGGCGGGCACAGCCGCCTGATCCTCAGCAAGCTTGGGCCGCAAGGGCGGCTGCTGGGCTTCGACAAAGATCCTCAAGCGATTGCCACCGGGCAAGCGCTGGCGGCCGAAGACGGCCGCTTTGTCATTGTGCAGCGCAGCTTTGCCGAGCTGGGCGCCGAAGTGGCCGAGCGCGGCCTGGCCGGCAAGGTCAGCGGCATTCTGCTCGACCTGGGCGTGTCCTCGCCGCAGCTGGATGACCCCGAGCGCGGCTTCAGCTTCCTCAACGATGGCCCGCTGGACATGCGCATGAACCCTGACCAGGGCATCAGCGCCGCCGAGTTCATTGCGACCGCGCCCGTGGAGGAAATCGCCCGGGTATTCAAGGAATACGGCGAAGAGCGCTTTGCCGGGCGCATGGCGCGTGCCGTGGTCGAGCGCCGCGAAAAGCAGCCGTTCACCCGTACCGCCGACCTGGCCGAAGTGCTCAAGGTCGCCAACCCGGCGTGGGAAAAGGGCAAGAACCCGGCTACCCGCGCCTTCCAGGGCCTGCGCATTCACGTCAACAACGAACTGGGCGACCTCGAGGCCGGCCTTGAAGCGGCGCTCGATGCCCTGGAGGTCGGCGGCCGCCTGGCGGTTATCAGCTTCCACTCGCTCGAAGACCGCATCGTCAAGCTGTTCATGCGCAAGCTGGTCAAGGGCGAGGCCGACAACCTGCCACGCAACCTGCCGGTACAGCACAAGGCCTTCGAGCCCAAGATCAAGCTCATCGGCAAGGCACAGTTCGCCTCCGAAGCCGAACTCAAGGCCAACCCGCGGTCGCGCAGCGCCGTGATGCGGGTGGCGGAGAAGCTTCGGTGAGCCGGCTCTTTGCCAAACCTTTGCCAGGCGGAAGCTTCCTGATGCTTCTGCTGTTCGTCGCTGTGCTCGTTTCGGCCATCGCGGTGTCCTACAGCGCGCATTGGAATCGTCAACTGCTCAACACCCTTTACGGCGAGTTGAGCGAACGCGACAAGGCCCAGGCCGAGTGGGGCCGGCTGATCCTCGAGCAAAGCACCTGGACCGCCGCCAGCCGCATCGAGAACCTGGCGTCCGAGCAGTTGAAGATGCGCGTGCCGGCGGCTGACGAAGTGCGGATGGTGGCGCCATGATGAAGCTCGAAGGCGCACTCTACCCGTGGCGCTTCCGCGTGGTGATCGGCTTGCTGGCCGTGATGGTGGGTGCCATCTGCTGGCGCATCATCGACCTGCAGGTGGTCGACCGTGACTTCCTCAAGGGCCAGGGCGATGCCCGCAGCCTGCGGCATATTCCGATTCCGGCGCACCGTGGCCTGATCACCGACCGCAACGGCGAGCCCCTGGCCGTGAGTACCCCGGTCACCACCCTGTGGGCCAACCCCAAGGAAATGCAGGCCTCCAAGGACCGCTGGCCGCAGCTCGCCGCCGCGCTGGGGCAGAACGCCCAGCAGCTGACCGAGCGCCTGACCCAGCAAGCCAACAAGGAATTCATCTACCTGGTCCGCGGCCTGACCCCGGAGCAGGGCCAGCACGTGCTCGACCTGAAGATGCCTGGTGTCTATGGCCTCGAAGAATTCCGCCGCTTCTACCCGGCCGGTGACGTCACCGCGCACATGGTCGGCTTCACCGACCTCGACGACCACGGCCGTGAAGGGGTGGAGCTGGCCTACGATGAGTGGCTCGCCGGGGTGCCCGGCAAGCGGCAGGTGATCAAGGACCGGCGCGGCCGGCTGATCAAGGACATCCAGGTGACCAAGAACGCCAAGGCCGGCAAGACCTTGGCGTTGTCCATCGACCTGCGCCTGCAATACCTGGCCACCCGCGAGCTGCGCAACGCCATCGCCGAGCAGGACGCCAAGGCCGGCAGCCTGGTAATCATGGACGTCAAGACCGGTGAAGTCCTGGCCATGGTCAACCAGCCGACCTACAACCCGAACAACCGCCGCAGCATGTTCCCGGCGGCCATGCGCAACCGGGCGATCATCGACGTGTTCGAGCCGGGCTCGACGGTCAAGCCGATCTCCATGAGCGCCGCCCTGCAGAGCGGGCGCTGGAAGCCTACCGACAAGGTCGAGGTGTACCCGGGTAGCCTGCAGATCGGCCGCTACACCATCAAGGACGTGTCCAGGA
This sequence comes from Pseudomonas faucium, assembly GCF_021602585.1. Classification (GTDB taxonomy): domain Bacteria; phylum Pseudomonadota; class Gammaproteobacteria; order Pseudomonadales; family Pseudomonadaceae; genus Aquipseudomonas; species Aquipseudomonas faucium. The sequence goes on along the minus strand of NZ_BQIP01000003.1, from coordinate 278,776 downwards.
GCGAAGGCCCGATCCTCGACCTGACCGGCATCCTGATCAACTCCAGTAACGTGGGCATGAGCAAGATCGCCTTCGATATCGGTGGCGAGGCCATCTACCGGGTCATGTCCCAGGTCGGCCTGGGCCAGTACACCGGCCTGGGCTTCCCGGGCGAGCGCGTGGGCAACCTGCCCAACCACCGCGAGTGGCGCAAGGCCGAAACCGCGACCCTGTCCTACGGCTACGGCGTGTCGGTGACCGCCCTGCAACTGGTGCACGCCTACGCGGCACTGGCCAACGACGGCAAGATGGTGCCGCTGTCGATCCTCAAGGTCGACAAGGCGCCGGAAGCGGTGCAGGCGATCCCCAAGGAAACCGCCGAAACCGTGCAAGGCATGCTGCAGCAGGTGATCGAGGCGCCGCGCGGGGTATTCCGTGCCCAGGTGCCGTTCTACCACGTGGCCGGCAAGTCCGGTACCGCGCGCAAGGCCACCGTCGGCTCCAAGGGCTACACCGAAAACGCCTACCGCTCGCTGTTCGCCGGCTTCGGCCCGATGAGCGACCCGCGCTACGCCATCGTCGTGGTCATCGACGAGCCCAGCAAGGGTGGCTACTTCGGTGGCCTGGTATCGGCGCCGGTGTTCAGCAAGGTCATGTCGGGCACCCTGCGGCTGATGAACGTGCCGCCGGACAACCTGCCGCCGACGACCGAACAGCAACAAGTGAATGCAGCACCCGCCAAGGGAGGGCGTGGATGATGACAATGCCATTGAGCAAGCTTTTCGCCCACGCCAGCCGCGATCCGCTGATTCGTGAACTGACCCTGGACAGCCGCGCCGTGCGCCCGGGCGACCTGTTCCTGGCCGTGCCGGGTGCCAAGGTCGATGGCCGTGACCATATCGCCGACGCCCTGGCCCGTGGTGCTGCCGCGGTGGCCTATGAAGAGCAGGGCGCCAGCGTGCTGCCGATCACCGATGCGCCGCTGATTCCGGTCAAGGGCCTGGTTTCGCAGCTTTCGCGCATCGCCGGCAGCTTCTATGGCGAGCCAAGCCGCCAGCTGAACCTGGTGGGCGTGACCGGCACCAACGGCAAGACCAGCGTCACCCAGCTGGTGGCCCAGGCGCTCGATGCGCTTGGCCAGCGTTGCGGCCTGATCGGCACTTTGGGTACCGGTTTCTTCGGTGAGCTGCAGAGCGGCCGCTTGACCACGCCTGACCCGATCGCGGTGCAGTCGACTCTGTACGACCTCAAGAAGGCCGGCGCCAAGGCCGTGGCCATGGAGGTTTCCTCGCATGCCCTGGAGCAAGGGCGGGTCGCTGCGCTGGAATTCGATATCGCGGTGATGACCAACCTGTCCCGCGACCACCTCGACTACCACGGCAGCATGGAGGCCTACGAGGCCGCCAAGGCCAAGCTGTTCGCCTGGCCGAGCCTGCGTTGCCAGGTGGTCAATCTCGATGATGCCTTCGGTCGCCGCCTGGCAGATGACTTCGCCCGCCGGCCGAGTGCCGATCACGTCGAAACCCGCCTGCTCAGCTACAGCCTGGAAAACCCCGACGCCTCGCTGTTCTGCCGCGAAGCTGCGTTCAGTGACGATGGTGTGCGCGCCACGCTGGTGACCGCCCAGGGCGAGCGCACCCTGCGCAGCCAGCTGCTGGGGCGTTTCAACCTGAGCAACGTGCTGGCCGCCGTCGCCACGCTGCTGGCCCTGGACTATTCGCTCGACGAAATCCTCAAGGTCACCCCGCAGCTGCAAGGCCCGGTAGGCCGCATGCAGCGCCTGGGCGGCGGTGACAAGCCATTGGTGGTGGTGGATTACGCCCACACCCCCGATGCCCTGGAAAAGGTTCTCGAAGCCTTGCGCCCACATGCCCATGGGCAGCTGCTGTGCCTGTTCGGCTGTGGCGGCGACCGCGATCGCGGCAAGCGCCCGCTGATGGCGCAAGTGGCCGAGCGCCTGGCTGATCGCGTGCTGGTCACCGACGACAACCCGCGTACCGAAGACCCGCAAGGCATCTTCGCCGATATTCGCCCTGGTTTCGCCCAGCCTGCCGACGTCGAGTTCGTCGCTGGCCGCGGTGAGGCCATTGCCCACCTGATCGCCTCCGCCGGCGCCAACGATGTGATCGTCCTGGCCGGCAAGGGGCACGAGGATTACCAGGAGATCAATGGCGAACGCCATGATTTCTCCGATCTGGTCGAAGCCGAGAAGGCACTTGCAGCCTGGGAGGCTCCACATGCTTGAACCCATGACACTCAGCCAGCTGACCACGGCACTGGGTGCTCGCCAGGTCGGCGCCGACGCCAGCTTCACCGGCGTCAGCATCGACAGCCGCAGCGTGGGTGCCGGGCAGTTGTTCGTCGCCCTCGCGGGGCCACGTTTCGACGGCCATGACTACCTGGCCGACGTGAAAGCCAAGGGCGCAGTCGCCGCGCTGGTCGAGCGCGAGGTCGCAGGCGTCGACCTGCCGCAGCTGGTGGTCGCCGACAGCCGCCTCGCCCTGGGCCAGCTCGGCGCGTTGAACCGCGCTGCGTTCGACAAGCCCGTCGTGGCCATCACCGGCTCCAGTGGCAAGACCACGGTCAAGGAAATGCTCGCCAGCATCCTGCGCACCCGTGGCCTGGTACACGCTACCCGCGGCAACCTGAACAACGACCTCGGTGCTCCGCTGACCCTGCTGGAAATCGCTGCCGAGCACAGCGCCGCAGTGATCGAGCTGGGCGCTTCGCGCATCGGCGAAATCCGCTACACCGTTGGCCTGACCCAGCCGCAGGTGGTCGTCATCAATAACGCCGGCACTGCCCACGTGGGCGAGTTCGGCGGCCCGGAAAAGATCGTCGAAGCCAAGGGCGAAATCCTCGAAGGCCTGGGCGAGGGCGGCATTGCCATTCTCAACCTGGACGACAAGGCCTTCGCCACCTGGAAGGCGCGTGCCGGTATGCACAAGGTCATCAGCTTTGCCCGCAAGGACGTGCGCGCCGACTTCTACGCCACCGGCATCGGTCGCGATGCGCGTGGTTGCCCATCCTTCAGGCTGCATGGCGCCGGGGATTCGGTGGACGTGCAGCTCAACGTGCTGGGCGAGCACAACGTCAGCAACGCCCTGGCCGCCGCTGCCGCCGCCCATGCCGTTGGTCTGAGCCTGAGCGGCATTGCTGCCGGCCTGAACGCGGTGCAGCCGGTCAAGGGCCGTACCGTGGCGCAGATTGCCGCTAACGGTGTGCGGGTGATCGACGACAGCTACAACGCAAATCCCACCTCGATGTGCGCGGCCATTGATATACTCGCCGGCTTTTCCGGGCGCACCGTTCTGGTGCTGGGGGATATCGGCGAGCTGGGCCAATGGGCCGAAGAAGGCCACCGTCAGGTGGGCGACTACGCACGTGGCAAGGTCGACGCCCTGTACGCGGTGGGCACCAACATGGCACATGCGGTCAAGGCGTTCGGCGCCAATGGCCGCCATTTCGCTACTCAAGCTGAGTTGATCGAAGCCGTTCAGGCCGAGACAGCCAGCGACACCACTATCTTGATCAAGGGCTCGCGCAGCGCTGCGATGGAAAACGTCGTGGCGGCTTTGTGCGGTGCCAGCGGGGAGAAACATTAATGCTGCTGCTGTTGGCTGAGTATCTGCAACAGTTCCACAAAGGCTTCGCGGTCTTCCAGTACCTGTCCCTGCGCGGGATCCTCGGTGTACTGACCGCGTTGTCGCTGGCGCTGTGGCTGGGCCCGTGGATGATCCGTACCCTGCAGATCCGCCAGATCGGTCAGGCCGTTCGTAATGACGGCCCGCAATCGCACCTGTCCAAATCCGGCACCCCCACCATGGGCGGTGCCTTGATCCTTTCCGCCATCGGCGTCAGCACCTTGCTGTGGGCCGACCTGAGCAACCGCTACGTCTGGGTGGTGCTGATCGTCACCTTGCTGTTCGGTGCCATCGGCTGGGTCGACGACTACCGCAAGGTGATCGAAAAGAACTCGCGTGGCCTGCCCAGCCGCTGGAAGTACTTCTGGCAGTCGGTATTCGGCCTGGGCGCGGCGGTGTTCCTCTACATGACCGCGCCGACCAGCGTCGAGACCACGCTGATCGTGCCGTTCCTCAAGGACGTCACCATCCCGCTGGGTATCGGCTTCGTCGTGCTGACCTACTTCGTCATCGTCGGCTCGAGCAACGCGGTCAACCTGACCGATGGCCTCGACGGCCTGGCGATCATGCCGACGGTGATGGTCGGCGGTGCCCTGGGCATCTTCTGCTACCTGTCGGGCAACGTGAAATTCGCCGAGTACCTGCTGATCCCCTACGTGCCGGGCTCGGGCGAGCTGATCGTGTTCTGCGGCGCGCTGATCGGTGCCGGCCTGGGCTTCTTGTGGTTCAACACCTACCCGGCGCAAGTGTTCATGGGTGACGTCGGTGCACTGGCACTCGGTGCTGCGCTGGGCACCATCGCGGTGATCGTGCGCCAGGAAATCGTCCTGTTCATCATGGGCGGCATCTTCGTCGTGGAAACCCTGTCGGTGGTGATCCAGGTCGCCTCCTTCAAGCTGACCGGCAAGCGCGTGTTCCGCATGGCACCGATCCACCACCACTTTGAACTCAAGGGTTGGCCCGAGCCACGCGTGATCGTCCGCTTCTGGATCATCACCGTGATTCTGGTGCTGATCGGCCTTGCAACCCTGAAACTGAGGTAGACGAGCGTGTCACTGATCGCTTCCGACCAATTCCGCATCGTTGTCGGCCTCGGCAAGAGCGGCATGTCCCTGGTTCGCTTCCTGGCGAGCCGGGGCATTGCCTTTGCGGTCGCCGACACCCGCGAGCAACCGCCGGAACTGGACACCCTGCGCCGTGACTACCCGCAGGTGGAAGTGCGTTGTGGGGAACTGGACGTGGACTTCCTGTGCCGCGCCAGCGAGCTGTACGTGAGCCCCGGCCTGGCCCTGGCCACCCCGGCCCTGCAGCAGGCGGCGGCGCGCGGCGTGAAGCTGTCCGGCGACATCGAGCTGTTCGCCCGCCACGCCAAGGCGCCGATCATCGCCATCAGCGGTTCCAACGCCAAGAGCACGGTAACCACCCTGGTCGGCGAAATGGCCGCCCGGGCAGGCAAACGTGTGGCTGTCGGCGGCAACCTGGGCACGCCAGCCCTGGACCTGCTCAGCGATGACGTCGAGCTGTACGTCATGGAGCTGTCGAGCTTCCAGCTGGAAACCACCGATCAGCTCAATGCCGAAGTGGCCACCGTGCTGAACATCAGCGAAGACCACATGGACCGCTACAGCGGCCTGCCGGCCTATCACCTGGCCAAGCACCGGATCTTCCGTGGTGCCCGCCAGGTGGTGGTCAACCGCCAGGACGCGCTGAGCCGGCCGCTGCCGGTGGAAGGCCGCCCATGCTGGACCTTCGGCCTCAATGCGCCGGACTTCAAGGCCTTTGGCCTGCGTGAAGTGAATGGCGAGAAGTACCTGGCCTTCGAATTCCAGAACCTGATGCCAGCGCGTGAGTTGAAGATCCGCGGCGCGCACAACCAGAGCAACGCCCTGGCCGCCCTGGCCCTGGGCCATGCCGCTGGCCTGCCGTTCGAGCCGATGCTGCAGGCGCTGCGCGAATTCGGCGGCCTCGTCCATCGCTGCCAGTGGGTACGTGAGCGCAACGGCGTCAACTGGTACGACGATTCCAAGGCCACCAACGTCGGCGCGGCCCTGGCTGCCATCGAAGGCCTGGGCGCCGACATCGAAGGCAAGCTGGTGCTGATCGCCGGTGGCGACGGCAAGGGCGCCGATTTTGCCGGGCTGCGCGAGCCGGTAGCGCGCTTCTGCCGCGCCGTGGTGCTGATGGGCCGTGATGCCCAGCACATCGCCGACGCCTTGGGCGATGCCGTGCCTCAGGTGTGGGCCACGAGCCTCGACGATGCTGTGCAGCAATGCGCCGCGCTGGCCCAGCCTGGCGACGCCGTGCTGCTGTCGCCTGCCTGTGCCAGCTTCGACATGTTCAAGAACTACGAAGAACGCGGGCGCCTGTTCGCCCAGGCGGCGGGGGGGCTGGCATGATCTTCGGCATCCTCAAGCCGTATCCGTCGCCGCTGATCAGCGGCCGTGGCATCGACCTCGACTTCCCGCTGCTGGCCGGCTGCCTGGCGCTGCTTGGCCTAGGCCTGGTGATGATCACCTCGGCGTCCTCGGAAGTGGCCGCCGTTCAGTCCGGCAACCCGCTGTACCACATGTTCCGCCACCTGGTGTACGTGTTCCTCGGCCTGGTCGCCTGCGGCGCCACCATGCTGGTGCCGATCGCCACCTGGCAGCGCATGGGCTTCATGATGCTGATCGGCGCCTTCGGCCTGCTGGTGATGGTGCTGGTGCCCGGCATCGGGCGCGAGGTGAACGGCTCGATGCGCTGGATCGGCTTCAGCTTCTTCAACGTGCAGCCTTCGGAAATCGCCAAGGTGTTCGTGGTCATCTACCTGGCCGGCTATCTGGTGCGTCGGCAGACCGAGGTGCGCGAAACCTGGATGGGCTTCTTCAAGCCGTTCATCGTGTTGCTGCCCATGGCCGCCTTGCTGCTGATGGAGCCGGACTTCGGCGCCACCGTGGTGATGATGGGTGCGGCGGCGGCCATGCTGTTCCTGGGTGGGGTGGGGCTGTTCCGCTTCAGCCTGATGGTGGTGCTGGCGGTGCTGGCGGTGTTCGTGCTGGTTCAGGCGCAGCCCTACCGAATGGCGCGTCTGATCACCTTCACCGACCCCTGGTCCGACCAGTTCGGCTCCGGCTACCAGCTGACCCAGGCGCTGATCGCCTTCGGTCGTGGCGAGTGGCTGGGCGTGGGCCTGGGCAACAGCGTGCAGAAGCAGTTCTACCTGCCCGAAGCGCACACCGACTTCGTGTTCTCGGTATTGGCCGAAGAGCTGGGCGTGGTCGGTTCGCTGGTGACCATCGCACTGTTCGTCTTCGTCACCGTGCGGGCCCTGTACATCGGCCTGTGGGCCGAGAAGGCCAAGCAGTTCTTCGCCGCCTACATGGCCTTCGGCCTGGCATTTTTGTGGATCGGCCAGTTCCTGATCAACATCGGGGTGAACGTCGGCCTGCTGCCGACCAAGGGCCTGACCCTGCCGTTCCTCAGCTACGGGGGCAGCTCGCTGGTGATCTGCTGTGCCTGCGTGGGCCTGTTGCTGCGCATCGAGTGGGAGAGCCGCACGCACCTGGGCAGCGAAGAGCACGAATTCAAGGAAAGCGATTTTGCCGAGGAGACCAGCCATGGCCGCTGACGGCAAAAATGTCTTGATCATGGCGGGCGGTACCGGCGGCCACGTGTTCCCGGCCCTGGCCTGCGCCCGCGAGTTCCAGGCACGCGGTTACAGCGTGCACTGGCTGGGCACGCCACGTGGCATCGAGAACGAACTGGTGCCCCAGGCCGGCCTGCCGCTGCACCTGATCCAGGTCACCGGCCTGCGCGGCAAGGGCAAGCTGTCGCTGCTCAAGGCGCCGTTCACCCTGGTCAAGGCCGTGCTCCAGGCGCGGCGCATCATTCGCCAGCTCAAGCCGGTCTGCGTGCTGGGCTTCGGCGGTTATGTGACCGGCCCTGGCGGCGTGGCTGCACGGTTGTGCGGGGTGCCGCTGGTGATCCACGAACAGAACGCCCGTGCCGGTACCGCCAATCGGCTGCTGGTGCCGCTGTCGGCGCGAGTCTGCGAAGCTTTCCCGGGCACTTTCGAGGCCAGCGACAAGCTGCGTACCACCGGCAACCCGGTGCGTGCCGAACTGTTCATGGACGCCCAGCGCCCACCCCTGGCCGAGCGCCGTGCGCGCCTGCTGGTCATGGGCGGCAGCCTGGGTGCGGAACCATTGAACAAATTGTTGCCTAAGGCCCTGTCCGAAGTGCCCGCGGGCCTGCGCCCCGAGGTGTTCCACCAGGCCGGCAAGAACCACGCGCCGATCACCGCCGAGCGTTATCAAGAGGCGGGTGTCGAGGCCCAGGTAGAACCGTTCATCAAGGACATGGCCCATGCCTATGGCTGGGCCGACATGGTGGTGTGCCGGGCAGGTGCCCTGACCGTCAGCGAACTCGCCGCGGCGGGCCTGCCTTCGATGCTGGTGCCATTGCCCCATGCGATCGACGACCACCAGACCCACAACGCCCAATATCTGGCTCGGGAAGGCGCCGCCTTCCTCATGCCACAAGCGACAACTGGCGCAGCGCAACTCGCTGAACGCCTGAACGAGGTGCTGATGCAACCCGAGAAACTCAACACCATGGCAGGCACCGCACGGCGCCTGGCCAAACCTGCTGCAACCAGCACCGTGGTCGATATCTGCCTGGAGGTGGCCCATGGTTGAAAGCCAGAAAGCCATGCCCCAGCCGAAGATGGGCCGCATCCGTCGCATCCACTTCGTCGGTATCGGCGGCGTGGGCATGTGCGGCATCGCCGAAGTGCTGCTGAACCTGGGCTATGAAGTGTCCGGTTCCGACCTCAAGGCATCGCCGGTCACCGAGCGGCTGGAGTCGTTCGGCGCCGAGATCTTCGTCGGCCACCGTGCCGAGAACGCAGCCAATGCCGATGTGCTGGTCGTGTCCAGCGCCATCAACCCGGCCAACCCGGAAGTTGCCACCGCCCTGGAGCGGCGCATTCCGGTGGTGCCGCGCGCCGAGATGCTCGCCGAGCTGATGCGCTATCGCCATGGCGTGGCGGTGGCCGGTACCCACGGCAAGACCACCACTACCAGCCTGCTGGCCTCGGTGTTCGCCGCCGGCGGCCTGGACCCGACCTTCGTCATCGGTGGCCGCCTGACCGCAGCCGGCACCAACGCGCAGCTGGGCACCAGCCGCTACCTGATCGCCGAAGCCGATGAGAGCGACGCCAGCTTCCTGCACCTGCAGCCGATGGTTGCCGTCGTCACCAACATCGACGCCGACCACATGGCCACCTACGAAGGTGACTTCAACAAGCTGAAGAAAACCTTCGTCGAATTCCTGCACAACCTGCCGTTCTACGGCCTGGCCGTGATGTGCCTGGACGACCCGGTGGTGCGCGAGATCCTGCCGCAGGTCAAGCGCCCGACCGTCACCTACGGCTTCAGCGAAGAGGCCGACATCCGCGCCATCAACGTGCGCCAGCAAGGCATGCAGACCCACTTCACCGTGCTGCGCCGTGACTGCGAGCCGCTGGACGTGTCGGTGAACATGCCGGGCAACCACAACGTGCTCAATGCCTTGGCCACCATCGCCATCGCCACCGACGAAGGCATCAGCGACGAAGCCATCGTTCAGGGCCTGTCCGGCTTCCAGGGCGTTGGCCGACGCTTCCAGGTCTACGGCGAACTGCCGGTCGAAGGCGGCAGCGTGATGCTGGTCGACGACTACGGCCACCACCCGACCGAAGTGGCCGCGGTGATCAAGGCCGTGCGCGGTGGCTGGCCAAGCCGTCGCCTGGTCATTGTCTACCAGCCGCACCGCTATAGCCGCACCCGCGACCTGTACGACGATTTCGTACAAGTGCTGGGCGATGCCAACGTGTTGCTGCTGATGGAGGTCTACCCGGCCGGCGAAGAGCCGATCCCGGGCGCCGACAGCCGCCAGCTGTGCCACAGCATCCGCCAGCGCGGCAAGCTCGACCCGATCTACATCGAACGTGGCGCCGAGCTGGCGCCGCTGGTGCAGCCGCTGCTGCGCGCCGGCGACATCCTGCTGTGCCAGGGTGCCGGTGACGTCGGTGGCCTGGCCCCGCAACTGATGAAAAGCCCGCTGTTCGCAGGCGCCAAGCAGGAGAAGTCGAAATGACCAGCGCCTACGACAAGCTGCATTCCACCCTCGACGTCAAGGCCTTCGGCCGCGTGGCCGTGCTGTACGGCGGCAAGAGCGCCGAGCGTGAGGTTTCCCTGAAGTCGGGCAAGGCGGTGATCGAGGCGCTGAGCAGCGCCGGTGTCGACGTGGTCGCCATCGATGTGGGTGACGACCTGCTGGCGCGCCTGCAGAGCGAGAAGATCGACCGCGCCTTCATCATCCTCCACGGCCGTGGCGGTGAAGACGGCAGCATGCAGGGCCTGCTCGAGTGCCTGGGCATCCCCTACACCGGCAGCGGCATCCTCGCTTCCGCGCTGGCCATGGACAAGCTGCGCACCAAGCAGGTCTGGCAGAGCCTGGGCATTCCGACCCCGCGCCACGCCGTGCTGGCCAGCGAACAGGATTGTATTGCCGCGGGTGCGGAACTGGGCTTCCCGTTGATCGTCAAACCTGCCCATGAAGGTTCCAGCATCGGCATGGCCAAGGTGAACAGCGTGCAAGAGCTGGTCGCCGCCTGGCAGGATGCCGCCAATTACGATTCGCAGGTTCTGGTCGAACAGTGGATCCACGGCCCGGAGTTCACCATCGCCGTTCTGCGTGGCCAAGTGCTGCCGCCGATCGCCCTGGGCACCCCGCACGTGTTCTACGACTACGACGCCAAGTACATCGCCAATGACACCCAGTACCGCATTCCATGCGGCCTGGACAGTGCCAAGGAGCAGGAACTGATCGCCCTGACCGCGCGCGCCTGTGATGCCATCGGCATCGAAGGCTGGGGCCGGCTGGACGTGATGCAGGACGAGCAGGGCCGGTTCTGGCTGCTCGAAGTCAACACCGCACCGGGCATGACTGATCATAGCCTGGTGCCCATGGCGGCCCGCGCGGCCGGCCTGGACTTCCAGCAACTGGTGCTGGCGATCCTGGCCGACAGCGTCGCGACGCGAGGTTAACCCATCATGCAAGGCGCGATGATACGTCAGCAGCAACCCGTTACCGGCCGTAGCAAGCCGGTGCCGCGCGGTGCCAGCCGACTGGTGGCCGACGAGCCCGTATCGGCGCGCCTGCCGCGGCCGAGCCTGGGCGGCCTCAAGCGCCTGCTGTGGCCGGTGTTGCTGGTGGCCGCAGGCTTTGGCGCCTATGAAGGTGCCATTCGCCTGATGCCCTACGCCGACCGCCCGATCACCAAGATCGACGTGCAGGGCGACCTCAGCTACATCAGCCAGCAGTCGGTGCAGCAGCGTATCGCCCCGTATGTCGCGGCGAGCTTCTTCAGCGTCGACCTCACGGCGATGCGCGCGGAGCTCGAGCAGATGCCGTGGATCGCTCACGCCGAAGTGCGCCGAGTATGGCCGGACGAGGTGGTGATCCGCCTGGAAGAACAGCTGCCGGTGGCGCGCTGGGGTGATGAAGCCTTGCTCAACAACCAGGGCCAGGCCTTTACCCCGCGCGAGCTGGCCAACTACGAGCACCTGCCGCAGCTGGCCGGGCCGCAGCGTGCCCAGCAACAAGTCATGCAGCAGTATCAGGTACTGAGCCAGATGCTGCGCCCCCTGGGCTTTTCCATCGCTCGCCTGGAGCTGCGCGAGCGCGGCAGCTGGTTCCTGACCACCGGTGCCGGCAGCACCGGGCCGGGCATCGAGCTGCTGCTGGGGCGCGACCATCTGGTGGAGAAGATGCGCCGTTTCATTGCCATTTACGACAAGACACTCAAAGAGCAGATCACCAACATCGCCCGCATTGATCTGCGTTATGCCAACGGACTTGCCGTTGGTTGGCGGGAACCGAACGCACCGACGACGGCCCAACCCGCCGTTGCGAAGAATTAGAGAGAGGCAGGACCATGGCAAACGCGCATAGCGGCAAAATGATCGTCGGGCTGGACATCGGCACCTCCAAGGTGGTGGCGCTGGTGGGTGAAGTGGGCGAAGACGGCACCCTGGAGATCGTGGGTATCGGTACCCATCCGTCCCGCGGCCTGAAGAAGGGCGTGGTGGTGAACATCGAGTCGACCGTGCAGTCGATCCAGCGTGCGGTGGAAGAAGCCCAGCTGATGGCCGGCTGCCGCATCCACTCGGCGTTCGTCGGCGTGGCCGGCAACCACATCCGCAGCCTGAACTCCCACGGCATCGTCGCCATCCGCGACCGCGAGGTCAGCGTGGCCGACCTCGAGCGCGTGCTCGACGCCGCCCAGGCCGTGGCCATTCCGGCCGACCAGCGCGTACTGCACACCCTGCCGCAGGACTACGTGATCGACAACCAGGAAGGCGTGCGCGAGCCGCTGGGCATGTCTGGCGTGCGCCTGGAAGCCAAGGTCCACGTGGTCACCTGCGCAGTCAACGCGGCGCAGAACATCGAAAAATGCGTGCGCCGCTGTGGCCTGGAAATCGACGACATCATCCTCGAGCAGCTGGCTTCGGCCTACTCGGTGCTGACCGACGATGAAAAGGAACTGGGCGTGTGCCTGGTGGACATCGGCGGCGGCACCACCGACATCGCCATCTTCACCGAAGGCGCCATCCGCCACACCGCGGTGATCCCGATTGCCGGCGACCAGGTGACCAACGACATCGCCATGGCCCTGCGCACGCCGACCCAGTACGCCGAGGAAATCAAGATCCGCTACGCCTGCGCCCTGGCCAAGCTGGCCGGCGCCGGCGAGACCATCAAGGTGCCGAGCGTGGGTGACCGCCCACCGCGCGAGCTGTCGCGCCAGGCCCTGGCCGAGGTGGTGGAGCCGCGTTACGACGAGCTCTTCACCCTGATCCAGGCCGAGCTGCGCCGCAGCGGCTACGAGGACCTGGTGCCAGCCGGCATCGTCCTCACCGGCGGCACCGCGAAGATGGAAGGCGCCGTGGAACTGGCCGAGGAAATCTTCCACATGCCGGTACGCCTGGGCGTGCCGCACAGCGTTCGGGGGCTCAGCGACGTGGTGCGCAACCCGATCTATTCCACCGGCGTGGGCCTGCTCACCTACGGCCTGCTCAAGCAGTCCGAGGACATGGTCCTGACCGGTAACAGCAACAGCAGCAACAACAGCTATGGCGATGAACCGAAGGCCCCAGTGCTTGAACGCTTCAAGCGCTGGGTCCAGGGCAACTTCTAAGTTTCAAAGCAGTAGTGGTAGGCGCGACAACTAGAGAACTGTAAGGAGAGGGAAAATGTTCGAGCTCGTAGACAACGTCCCGCAAAGCCCGGTCATCAAAGTGATCGGCGTCGGCGGTGGCGGCGGCAACGCCGTCAACCACATGGTGAAGAGCAGCATCGAAGGCGTCGAGTTCATCTGCGCCAACACCGATGCCCAGGCGCTGAAAAACATCGGCGCACGCACCATCCTGCAACTGGGTACCGGCGTGACCAAAGGTCTGGGTGCCGGCGCCAATCCGGAAGTCGGCCGTCAGGCCGCGCTGGAAGACCGTGAGCGCATCGCCGAAGTGCTGCAAGGCACCAACATGGTGTTCATCACCACTGGCATGGGCGGCGGTACCGGTACCGGTGCAGCACCGATCATCGCCGAAGTGGCCAAGGAAATGGGGATCCTCACCGTTGCGGTGGTGACCCGTCCGTTCCCGTTCGAGGGCCGCAAACGTATGCAGATCGCCGATGAAGGCATCCGCATGCTGGCTGAGAGCGTCGACTCGCTCATCACCATCCCCAACGAGAAGCTGCTGACCATCCTGGGCAAGGATGCCAGCCTGCTGTCCGCCTTTGCCAAGGCCGACGATGTACTGGCCGGTGCCGTTCGCGGTATCTCCGACATCATCAAGCGCCCGGGCATGATCAACGTCGACTTCGCCGACGTGCGCACCGTGATGGGCGAAATGGGCATGGCGATGATGGGTACCGGTTGCGCAAGCGGCCCGAACCGCGCGCGCGAAGCCACCGAAGCGGCAATCCGCAACCCGCTGCTCGAAGACGTCAACCTGCAGGGCGCCCGCGGCATTCTGGTGAACATCACCGCAGGTCCTGACTTGTCGCTGGGTGAATACTCCGATGTGGGTAGCATCATCGAAGCCTTCGCCTCCGACCACGCGATGGTCAAGGTCGGCACCGTGATCGACCCCGACATGCGTGACGAGCTGCACGTGACCGTGGTGGCTACTGGCCTGGGCGCGCGCATCGAGAAGCCGGTCAAGGTCGTCGACAACACCCTGCAGACCGCCCAGCAGGCTTACGAGGCCTCCAACCCGGCCCCGGTACGCCAGGAGCAGCCTGCGGTCAACTACCGTGACCTGGAGCGCCCGACCGTGATGCGCAACCAGGCCCACGCAGGTGCCGCAGCGGCAGCTAAACTCAACCCTCAGGATGACCTGGACTACCTGGATATCCCAGCCTTCCTGCGTCGTCAGGCTGATTAATGGAATTTATCAGGGGTATAAGGGTGATTGGTGTTCAGCAAAGGCCGGGTCTGTTATCATCCCCAGCCTTTGTTGATACCTGTTCGCAATTTGCGCTGAAGCGGCCAATGCCATGATTAGACAACGCACCCTGAAGAATACCATCCGTGCCACAGGCGTCGGCCTGCACTCCGGGGAGAAGGTCTACCTGACCCTCAAGCCTGCGCCTGTCGATACCGGCATCGTCTTCCGTCGCGCCGACCTCGACCCTGTGGTCGAAATCCCGGCGCGTGCGGCCAACGTCGGTGAGACCACCATGTCCACCACACTGGTCAACGGTGACGTCAAAGTCGATACGGTCGAGCACCTGCTCTCCGCCATGGCGGGCCTGGGCATCGATAACGCCTACGTCGAGCTCTCCGCCTCGGAAGTGCCGATCATGGATGGCAGCGCCGGTCCCTTCGTATTCCTGATTCAGTCTGCCGGCCTGGAAGAACAGGACGCAGCCAAGAAGTTCATCCGCATCCTGCGTGAAGTGACAGTGGAGGACGGCGACAAGCGCGCTACCTTCCTGCCTTTCGAAGGGTTCAAGGTGAGCTTCGAGATCGACTTCGATCATCCGGTCGTCAGCGGTCGGACCCAGAGTGCCAGCGTCGACTTTTCCAGCACGTCGTTCGTGAAGGAAGTCAGCCGCGCCCGCACCTTTGGTTTCATGCGTGACATCGAGTACCTGCGCAAGCACAACCTTGCGTTGGGTGGCAGTGTCGAGAACGCCATCGTGGTCGATGAAGACGGCGTGCTCAACGAAGACGGCCTTCGCTATGAAGACGAATTCGTCAAGCACAAGATCCTCGACGCCATCGGCGACCTCTACCTGCTGGGCAACAGCTTGATCGGCGAGTTCAAGGGCTACAAGTCCGGGCACGCGCTGAACAACCAGCTGCTGCGCAAGCTCATTGCTGAAACCGATGCCTGGGAAGTGGTCACTTTCGAAGATGCCAGCACGGCACCGATCTCGTACATGCGCCCTGTTGCGGCCGTGTAAGTTCGAACACTCTCTAGTTCATTAAGGCCACCTTCGGGTGGCCTTTTTTATGGCTTGCCCTTGGCGTGGGCGGCCAGGCGCTCGAGTGCTTCGCGCAACTTGGGGTCGGCGATGCCTTCGGCGGTATCGCGAATGCTTTCGGCGGCGTTGTGCGACAGCGCTGTGGTATTGCCGCCGCGCTTGGCCGGCACCAGCGGCGGCTGCACCTTGTACAGGATGCGTTGCAGGTTGCCGAAGGCCTCCAGTGCCTGGAGCTGGCGCATCAGCCGTTTCTGCTGGTAGCGCAGGCGCGTGGCCCAATGCCCGTCGGTGACCACCAGCAACAGGGTGCCATCGCGCCACGAGGCGACGTGGCAATGCTGGCGTGCAGCCGGCTGCAGCTGGCTTTCCAGCAGACGCTGCAGGTGTTCCAGGCGTTCGGCCTGGTTGAGCAGCAGGCGCAGCGGGCGAACCTGGCGCAGCAAGGCGGACGGCGGCTGGGCGGGGGAGGGTTTGAAGGCCATGGAGGTACGCATGAGGTTACAAGATCGCCAGTCTAACACCTCTGTCGTCTGGACCACCGGTAAGACGCAGGCACCTGCAAGACGCATTCTCAATACGTTTCATCATCCCCTGGGTTGAACTCAGGGAAAATGCCCCTATCTTAGAAAAGCCCCGCCTAAAGCGCTGTGCCAGCATCGTGGAAATCCACCACTTTCCTCACCATCGTTTCCGGGTAGAATGCTCGTTCGCATGCGGCCTCAGGGCTGCACGGGCGACTCATGGGGCCGCCCTCCATCCCTACGTGTGGAAGATCC
Source organism: Pseudomonas faucium (assembly GCF_021602585.1). GTDB lineage: Bacteria > Pseudomonadota > Gammaproteobacteria > Pseudomonadales > Pseudomonadaceae > Aquipseudomonas > Aquipseudomonas faucium. The sequence continues at coordinate 262,857 of NZ_BQIP01000003.1, read as the reverse complement.
TGCCGATATGTTTGCGCCTTTGTTAAAGAAACTTTTTGGAAGCAAGAACGAGCGTGAAGTCAAACGCATGCTCAAGACGGTGAACATCGTCAATGCCTTCGAAGAGAAAATGGTCGCCCTCTCCGATGAGCAACTGCGCGCCAAGACCGCAGAGTTCAAGGAGCGCCTGGCCAAAGGCGAGACACTGGACCAACTGCTGCCCGAAGCCTTCGCCGTGGCCCGCGAGGCCGGCAAGCGCGTGATGGGCATGCGCCACTTCGACGTGCAGCTGATCGGCGGCATGACCCTGCACGAGGGCATGATCGCAGAAATGCGTACCGGTGAAGGCAAGACCTTGGTCGGTACCCTGGCCGTCTACCTCAACGCGCTGTCCGGCAAAGGCGTGCACGTGGTCACGGTCAACGACTACCTGGCCCGTCGTGACGCCAACTGGATGCGCCCGCTGTACGAATTCCTCGGCCTGTCCGTGGGTATCGTCTCGGCCTTCCAGCCGCCGGAAGAGAAGCGCGCCGCCTATGCCGCCGACATCACCTACGGCACCAACAACGAATTCGGCTTCGACTACCTGCGCGACAACATGGCGTTCAGCCAGGAAGAGAAGTTCCAGCGCGACCTGAACTTCGCCGTGATCGACGAAGTCGACTCGATCCTCATCGACGAAGCCCGTACCCCGCTGATCATTTCCGGCCAGGCCGAAGACAGCTCCAAGCTGTACATCGAGATCAACCGCCTGATCCCGCGCCTGACCCAGCACATCGAAGAAGTCGAAGGCCAGGTCACCCAGGAAGGCCACTTCACCATCGACGAGAAGAGCCGCCAGGTCGAGCTCAACGAAGCCGGTCACCAGTTCATCGAAGAGATGCTCACCCAGGCCGGGCTGCTGGCCGAAGGCGAGAGCCTCTACTCGGCGCACAACCTGGGCCTGCTGACCCACGTCTACGCTGGCCTGCGTGCGCACAAGCTGTTCCACCGCAACGTCGAGTACATCGTCCAGGACGGCCAGGTCCTGCTGATCGACGAGCACACCGGCCGTACCATGCCGGGCCGTCGCCTGTCCGAGGGCCTGCACCAGGCCATCGAGGCGAAAGAGAACCTGAACATCCAGGCCGAGAGCCAGACCCTGGCGTCGACCACCTTCCAGAACTACTTCCGCCTCTACACCAAGCTGTCCGGCATGACCGGTACCGCCGACACCGAAGCGTTCGAGTTCCAGTCCATCTACGGCCTCAACGTGATGGTCATCCCGCCGAACAAGCCGCTGGCGCGCAAGGACTTCAACGACCTGGTGTACCTGACCGCCGACGAGAAGTACGCCGCGATCATCGCCGACATCAAGGAAAGCATGGCCCTGAGCCGCCCGGTGCTGGTGGGTACGGCGACCATCGAAACCTCCGAGCACATGTCGAACCTGCTGAAGAAGGAAGGTATCGACCACAAGGTGCTCAACGCCAAGTACCACGAGAAGGAAGCCGAGATCATCGCCCAGGCCGGTGCGCCGGGCGCACTGACCATCGCCACCAACATGGCCGGCCGTGGTACCGACATTCTCCTGGGCGGCAACTGGGAAGCCGAAGTGGCGGCCCTGGAAAACCCGAGCGCCGAGCAGATTGCCCAGATCAAGGCCGATTGGCAGAAGCGCCACCAGCAGGTGATCGAGTCGGGCGGCCTGCACGTGATCGCCTCCGAGCGCCACGAATCGCGCCGTATCGACAACCAGCTGCGTGGCCGTTCCGGCCGTCAGGGCGACCCGGGTTCGAGCCGCTTCTACCTGTCGCTGGAAGACAGCCTGATGCGCATCTTCGCCTCCGACCGGGTGAAGAACTTCATGAAGGCCCTGGGCATGCAGTCCGGCGAGGCCATCGAGCACCGCATGGTCACCAACGCCATCGAAAAGGCGCAGCGCAAGGTCGAAGGCCGCAACTTCGACATCCGCAAGCAGCTGCTCGAATACGACGACGTGGCCAACGAACAGCGCAAGGTGATCTACCACATGCGCAACAGCCTCCTGGCTGCCGAAAACATCGGCGACACCATCGAGGAGTTCCGCAAGGAAGTGCTCGACGCCACCATCAGCCAGCACATTCCGCCGCAGTCGCTGCCCGAGCAGTGGGACGTGGCCGGCCTGGAAGCTTCGCTGAACAGCGACTTCGCCATGAAGCTGCCGATCCAGCAGTGGCTCGACGAGGATGACCACCTCTACGAAGAGACCCTGCGCGAGAAGCTGCTCAAGGAAATCACCGACGCCTACACCGAGAAGGAAGACCAGGCCGGTATCGACGCCCTGCGCACCTTCGAGAAGCAGATCCTGCTGCGCGTGCTGGACGACCTGTGGAAAGACCACCTGTCGACCATGGACCACCTGCGCCACGGTATCCACCTGCGTGGCTATGCGCAGAAGAACCCGAAGCAGGAATACAAGCGCGAGTCGTTCACGCTGTTCCAGGAGCTGCTCGAGTCGATCAAGCGCGACACCATCCGTGTGCTCTCGCACGTGCAGGTTCGCCGCGAAGACCCGGCCGAGGAAGAAGCACGCCTGCGCCGCGAAGCCGAAGAACTGGCCAGCCGCATGCAGTTCCAGCACGCCCCGGCGCCGGGCCTGGAAAGCGAGCAGCTGAGCGAGGAGGGTGCTGAAGTGGCCGTGGCCGCAGCCCCGGTGCGCAACGAGCAGAAGCTGGGCCGCAACGAGCCGTGCTGGTGTGGTTCGGGCAAGAAATTCAAGCATTGCCATGGTCAAATCGAGTGATCTGACCTGATTGCTGTATCGTGACAAACCTGGGGGCCGCATTGCGGCCCCCTTTTTCCATATTCACCGTATTCTAGGAGCGCTCTAATGGCTGTTGGTCTTGGTCCTTTGCCCACCCTGCACCCGGTTCCGGGTTTTGAACTCGGCATCGCATCCGCGGGCATCAAGCGCCCGGGGCGCAAGGACGTAGTGGTGATGCGCTGTGCCGAAGGCTCCAGCGTTGCCGGCGTGTTCACCCTCAACGCGTTCTGCGCCGCGCCCGTGATCCTCTCCAAGCAGCGCGTGCAGGGCACCGTGCGCTACCTGCTGACCAACACCGGCAACGCCAACGCCGGCACCGGCGCGCCAGGCCTGGCCGCTGCCGAGCGCACCTGCGCCAAGCTGGCCGAGCTTGCCGGCGTACCGGCCGAAGCGGTACTGCCATTCTCCACTGGTGTGATCGGCGAGCCGCTGCCGGTGGAAAAGATCGAAGGCGCCCTGCAGGCTGCGCTGGACGACTTGTCGGAGAACAACTGGGCTGAAGCCGCCACCGGCATCATGACCACCGACACTCTGCCCAAAGGTGCCAGCCGCCAGTTCCAGCACGAAGGCGTGACCGTCACCGTCACCGGCATCAGCAAAGGAGCCGGCATGATTCGCCCGAACATGGCGACCATGCTCGGCTACATCGCCACCGACGCCAAGGTCGCGCCGGCTGTGCTCAAGGACCTGATGCTCGACGGCGCCAACAAGTCGTTCAACCGCATCACCATCGACGGCGACACCTCGACCAACGATTGCTGCATGCTGATCGCCACCGGCAAGGCCAACCTGCCGGAAGTCACCGAAGCCAGCGGCGCACTGTTCGACGCGCTGAAAAAGGCGGTGTTCGAGGTGTGCATGGAAGTGGCCCAGGCCATCGTCCGTGACGGCGAAGGCGCCACCAAGTTCGTGACCGTGCAGGTCAACGGCGGCGGCAACCACCAGGAGTGCCTGGACGTCGGTTACGCCGTGGCCCACTCGCCGCTGATCAAGACCGCGCTGTTCGCCTCCGACCCGAACTGGGGCCGTATCCTCGCGGCCGTGGGCCGTGCCGGCGTGCCGGAGCTGGATGTCAGCCTGATCGATGTGTACCTGGACAACGTCTGCATCGCCAGCCAAGGCGGCCGCAGCCCGAGCTACACCGAGGCGCAAGGCTCGGCAGTGATGGCCCAGGAAGAGATCACCATCCGCATCGAGCTGGGCCGTGGCCAGTGCAGCGAAACCATCTGGACCACTGACCTGTCCCACGAGTACGTGAAGATCAACGCCGAATACCGTACCTGATTCAACGGCCTCATCGCCGGCAAGCCGGCTCCCACAACAGCACCGCAAAACCTGTGGGAGCCGGCTTGCCGGCGATGCTCAGCCGCAAAATTTCAAAGAAGTGGAGCCGACCCATGAGCTATCACCTGATCATCGGCGACAAGCTGTATTCCTCCTGGTCGCTACGCGGCGCCCTGGCCCTCGAGCTGGCTGGCGTGCCCTACGAAGAAACCCTGATCAAGCTGAACCAGCCCGACACCCGCCTACGCCTTCTCGCCTTCTCCGCCACCGGCAAGGTGCCGTTGCTCAAGACCGAGCACGGCGTGATCGCCGACTCGCTGGCCATCGCCGAATACCTCAACGAACAGCACCCCCAGGCGCAGCTCTGGCCGGCGGATACAGCCGCCCGTGCCCAGGCCCGTTCGGCCTGCGCGCAGATGCACAGTGGCTTCTTCGCCCTGCGCGGGGCGATGCCGTTCGACCTGTCGCGCGACGAAGCGCTGGAGGCCATCCCGTTGGAGGTGCAGGTCGACATCGACCGTATCGTCGCGCTGTGGTCCGAATGCCGCTTGGTGGCCAAGGACAGCGGGCCGTTCCTGTTCGGCAAGCCGACCCTGGCCGACGCCTTCTTCGCCCCGGTGGCCGTGCGCTTGCGTGGCTACCGCGTGGACGTGCCGGCAGCGGCGGCAACTTATATCGAGACCATTTACCAGTGGCCGGCCTTCAAGGCCTGGCAGCAAGCTGGGCTGGCGGAGCGTGAAGGGTGAAACGCATTCATGTAGTAGCTGCCGTGATTCGCGGCACCGATGGCCGGATCCTGATAGCCCGGCGCGCCGATAGCCAACACCAGGGCGGCCTGTGGGAATTCCCCGGCGGCAAGGTGGAGCAGGGCGAGAGCGTCGAAGCCGCGCTGGCCCGTGAGCTGCGCGAAGAGCTGGGCATCGAGGTGACCCGCTCGCGGGCGCTGATCAAGGTCAGCCACGACTACCCGGACAAGCAGGTGTTGCTGGACGTGCGCGAAGTCCAGGCATTTTCCGGCGAGCCCCACGGCGCCGAGGGCCAGCCGTTGGCCTGGGCCGCCCCGCGGGAACTGGCGCAATACGACTTCCCCGAGGCCAACAAGCCGATCGTCGCGGCGGCGCGCCTGCCGGACCAGTACCTGATTACCCCGGACGGCCTGGAAGTGCCCGAGATGCTCAAGGGCATCCAGCGTGCGGTGGCCTCAGGCGTGCGCCTGATCCAGCTGCGCGCACCGGACATGTACGACCCCAAGTACCGCGACGTTGCGGTGGATGCGGTTGGCCTGTGTGCGGGCAAGGCGCAGTTGATGCTCAAGGGGCCATTGGAATGGCTGGGCGACTTCCCGGCGGCTGGCTGGCACCTGACTGCGGCGCAACTGCGCAAGTACGCCGCCAAGGGCCGGCCATTCCCGAAAGACCGCTGGCTGGCGGCGTCGTGCCACAGTGCTGAGGAACTGGCGTTGGCCGAGCAGATGGGGGTGGATTTCGTCACCTTGTCGCCGGTACAGCCGACCCAGACCCATCCCGAGGCGCAGCCGCTGGGTTGGGATGAGGCGCAGCGGCTGATTGCCGGGTTTACCCACCCTGTGTTCTTGCTCGGTGGCGTTGGGCCGTGCGACCGGGAGAAGGCCTGGGAGGCTGGGGCTCAAGGGGTTGCCGGGATTCGGGCGTTCTGGCCTGAGGCCTGAGCAGCTGGGGCCGCTGTGCGGCCCAATCGCCGGCAAGCCGGCTCCTACAAAAGAGATCCTGTGGGAGCCAGCTTGCCGGCGATTGGGCTGCAAAGCAGCCCCCGCTATTTCAACCCTGCGGTTTTTGCGCAGGCTGCCAAAGCACCTCAGCCACCCCCTGCCGCCGCCCAATGATCCGCGCCGCCACGAACAACAGATCGGACAGCCGATTGATATACGCCAACCCCACCCCCTCCAGCGGCTCCACGGCATTCAACTGCTGACACCGCCGCTCGGCACTGCGCGCCAGGCTGCGGCAAACATGGGCCTGGGCAATCAATGCCGAACCACTGGGCAGGATGAAGTTCTTCAGCGGCCCCAGCTCCTCGTTCCACACATCGATGGCCGCCTCCAGGCGCTCCACCTCTGCCTGGTTCAAGGCCTGGTAGCTGGGCATGGCCAGCTCCCCACCCAGGTCGAACAGGCGGTGCTGGCAAGGCGCCAGAACCGCACTCAGCTCATCCAACCCCTGCTCGGCCAGCCCGGCGAGCAATAGCCCGAGCTGGCTGTTGAGGCTGTCCACCTCGCCGATCGCTTCGATCCGCGGATGGTCCTTGGGCACCCGGCGGCCGTCGCCCAGGCCGGTTTCGCCCTTGTCGCCGGTGCGGGTGTAGATCTTCGACAGGCGATAGCCCATGTCATGCCTCCGTGGTGGTCGGCGCCGCCGTTGTCGGCTGGCCGAGGGGCAGGCGCAGGGTGAAGCAGGTGCCCTGGCCGGGCGTGGACTGCACTTCCATCTGCCCCTTGTGGTTGTTGGTGATGATGAAGTACGAAACCGACAGGCCAAGCCCGGTGCCCTGGCCGATTTCCTTGGTGGTGAAGAACGGCTCGAAGGTGCGCTTGCGCACCGCTTCGGGCATGCCGATGCCGTTGTCCTCGACCTGGATTTCGGCCCAGGGCGGGTTGAGCCGGGTACGCAGGATGATGCGCCCGGGCTCGCTGGGCTGTGGCCGCTGGTGGATGGCCTGCGCGGCGTTCTTCAACAGGTTGAGCAGGACCTGCTCCAGTTCGTTGGCGGTGCAGGGCACAGGCCCCAGGGCAGGGTCGAACTGGCGGACGATGGCCTGGCCCTTGAAGTCGAAGCCGATGGTCAGGTCGAAGTCGTTGCCGGCGATGTCCACCGCCTGGTCGATCAATGACGGCAGGTCGCAGGGCACCAGCTGGCGGTTGCTGCGGCGGCTGAAGCTGAGCATGTGGGTGACGATCTTGGCGGCCCGGGCGCCGGCCTGCTGGATGCCATCGAGCAGTTGTGGCACTTCGCGGCTTTCCAGGTAGCGGTTGACGCTGGGCAGGTCGATGCCCAGCTCGCTTGCCTGCTCCTGGTTGCGCGGCAGCTCCGGCGACAGGCGCCGGCGGATGTTCTGCACGTTGTGCAGGATCGCCCCCAGCGGGTTGTTGATTTCGTGGGCCATGCCGGCGGCCAGGCCGCCGACCGAAAGCATCTTTTCCGACTGCACCATCATTTCTTCCAGCGACAGGCGCTGGGTGATGTCGTCGATGCGGATCACCACGCCACGCCCGCCACCGCCCATCAGCGGGTAGAAGGTCAGGGCGTAGTGGCGCAGGTCGTCGTCCTTGGGCCAGGTGACCCGCTCGATCTTCGCCACCCGGTGCTTTTCCACGGTCTCCTTGAGCTGCGGCAGAAACGGCTTGAGCGGCTCGAAAGCGATGAACACCGGCTGATTCAGCGCCTCGTCCAGCGGCGTGCCGGAGAGCACCGTGGCCTCGTGGTTCCACTGCGTGACGTAGAGCTGTTCGTCGAGGGCGATCAGCGCCGAAGGCATGGAGTCGATGATGCTGTTGAGGTAGTTCTGAAAGCCTGTGAGCTTTTTCTCGATCTTGCTGCGCACCTGGACTTCCAGCTCCAGCTTGCGGTTGGTGTGGCGGGTTTCCTCGGCCAGGCCCTGGGCCTGGTCGTAGGCCATCTGGAACTCGTCACGGGTGCGCTTGAGCTGCTGCTCGCGGGCTTCGATGCGCGACAGCATGGTGTTGAAGGCCTGTGCCAGGCTGCCGATTTCGTCGTCGTTGCCGCGGGTGGCGCGCAGGGCGTAGCTTTCTTCGCGGGTGACCTGGCGGCTGAGCTCTTCGAGCTGGTTGATCGGTTGGGTGATCAGGCGCTTGATCTGCCGTGCGATCACCAGCCACAGCAGCACGCTGAACACCAGGATCGCCAGGCTGGCGCTGAGGGTGCCGGTGTAGAAGGCGGTTGGCAATTCGCTGCTGGCCACCAGCAGCAGGTGTGCGGGGGGGCTGGCTTCACGTGGGATGCGGATGAGCTGGGTGCTGCGAAACTCCATCAGGCGCCAGCTATCGATATTGCGGTAGTGCTTGGGCAGGGCCAGCGCTTCGCCATGCTGCAGCTGCGCCAGCAGGCGCCCATCGCCGCCATAGACGGCGGCGGCGCGCAGCGGCGTGTAGCTGTCCAGCTCCTTGAGCAGGGCGGTGGCGTTTTCCGTGTTGTCACCGGCGCGCATCGACAGCTGCGGGTTGGCCACCAGCCGGCCGATGGTCTGCAGGGCCTGGGGCGCCATGCTCTCCTGGGTGATCCAGTAGGCGGCGCTGATGAAGGTCAGGTTGGCAACCAGCAGGATGGTCACCAGCAGCACCAGCAGGGCGGCCAGCAACTTTTGCCCGACCGGGAGGTTTTCCAGGCGTTGGCGCAGGGTCATGGGCTAGGCAATGTCCGTATCCGGTTGTAGGGCTGCGTCAGGCGCAGGGCAAGTCACGGGCTCGCAGGTTATCGACCAGCCGCTGGTGCAGGTGTTCCAGCTGTGGCAGCACCATGGCGTGGCGCGCTGCCGCCCGGCAGGCGTGGCCAAGCAGGTAGTGCACCTCGGTGCGCCGGCCGGCACGCACATCCTGGTACATGGAAGAGTAGTTGGCGGCGGTGGCGAGGATCACCCGTTGCACTTCCTCGCTCAGGTCATCGGCGGCCTTGGGCTGGCCGCAGCGTTGCAACAGCTGGCCAAGTTCGGCGCACAGGCTGTCGATTTCACCCAGGTGCCCCAGCAGGCCGCCGTTCTGGCAGTCGTGCAGCACGGTCAGGGGGTTGATGGCGCAGTTCAGCGCGAGCTTGCGCCACAGGCGGGTGAGGATGTCCACCGTCCATTCGGCGGGGATGCCGGCGTCGCCCAGGTCGTCGAACCATTGCGGCAGGGCAGGGTTGGCCGGGTCGCCCAGCCAGTTGAACCCTTGCCCGGCAAAGCGTACCCGCCAGTCGTCCTCGCGAAACGCCCCTTCGGTGCTGGAGGCGAAGATGCAGCGGGCATGGGGCACCTGGTCGGCGACTTCGTCCTGGCTGCCCAAACCATTTTGCAGCAGCACGATCTCGGCGCCCTCGGCCAGGCGCGGGGCCAGGCGGGCGACGGCAGGCGCGGCGTCATAGGCCTTGCAGGCCAGCAGCAGGCGATGAATCGGCCCGCTGGCGTCAGCGGTTTCGGCGGGGATCGCAAAGCGCGTGGCCTGGTCCTGTTCGGCCAGGGTCAGGCCGCCGGCCTGCTGGTAGGCGGCGAGCCGCTGCCGGTCGCGCAGGATCAGCCGGGTTGCCTTGCCGGCCCGTGCCAGGCGGCAGGCCCAGAGGCTGCCGAGGCTACCGGCGCCGAGAATATGCCAGGTGCTGCTCATCTGCGTTTCGCAACCCGTTATAATGAGTCCGCATTTTAACCTTCAAACCCCGCGCGCTCCATCGTCACGCCGAGCGCGCTTTTATTTTGGGAGATCAACCATGCCGTCGTTCGACGTGGTATCGGAACTGGACAAGCACGAAGTGCAGAACGCTGTCGAAAACGCCATGAAGGAGCTCGACCGCCGTTACGACCTCAAGGGCAAGGGTAGCTTCGAGTTCAAGGACAAGGAGCAGACCGTGATGCTGACCGCCGAGGCAGAGTTCCAGCTCGAGGCGATGATCGAAATCCTGCGCCTGGCCCTGGTCAAGCGCAAGATCGACGTCAAGTGCCTGGAAACCAAGGATGCCTACCCCTCCGGCAAGGAGATGAAGCAGGAAGCCAAGTTCCGCGAAGGCATCGACAAGGACCTGGCGAAGAAGATCGTCGCCCACATCAAGGACGCCAAGCTCAAGGTCCAGGCCTCCATCCAGGGTGAGCAGGTGCGTGTGACCGGCAAGAAGCGTGATGACCTGCAAGAGGCCATCGCTGCCCTGCGCGCCAAGGAATTCGACATGCCGCTGCAGTTCAACAACTTCCGCGACTGATCGAAGCGTTGCCGGAACCCCGATGGCGCAATGATGTCCATGGGGTCCATGGCCGCGCAAATGCGCGCGGCCCGATTTACGTGTACGTGCCGCTCGGCATCAGGAGATGAATATGGATTTGAATGCTGAGGTGGATCAGCTGGTCCGCCAGTCGCAGACCTGGATCCCGATGATCATGCAATACGGCAGCCGGCTGTTGCTGGCGCTGCTGACACTGGCCATCGGCTGGTGGTTGATCAACAAGCTCAGCGCGCGCCTTGGCAAGCTGGTCGGGCTGCGCGCCGACGTGGCGCTGCAAGGCTTCATCAGCACCTTGGCCAACATCGTGCTCAAGGTGCTGCTGATGGTCAGCGTGGCGTCGATGATCGGCATCGAGACCACCTCGTTCGTCGCGGCCATCGGTGCTGCCGGCCTGGCCATCGGCCTGGCCTTGCAGGGCAGCCTGGCGAACTTCGCCGGTGGCGTGCTGATCCTGATGTTCCGCCCGTTCCGCATCGGTGACTGGATCGAGGCCCAGGGTGTGTCCGGTACCGTCGACAGCATCCAGATCTTCCACACCGTGCTGCGCACCGGTGACAACAAGACCGTGATCATGCCCAACGGCAGCCTGTCCAACGGCATCATCACCAACACCAACCGCCAGCCGACGCGCAAGGTGGTGTTCGACGTGGGCGTGGACTACGAGGCCGACCTGCAGAAGGCGCGCAACGTGCTGCTGGAGCTGGCGCAGGACCCACGGGTGCTGCCAGACCCGGCGCCACAGGCGGTGGTCGCGACCCTGGGTGACAGCTCGATCACCGTATCGCTGCGCCTGTGGACCAAGACCAGCGACTACTGGGATGTGATGTTCATGCTCAACGAGCATGCCCGTGACCGGCTGAAGGCCGAGGGCATCGGCATTCCGTTTCCGCAACGCGTGATTCGCGTGGTGCAGGAGGCGGCGGCGCAGTAAACCGCGCCGTTGCAGCAGGGGCCGCTGTGCGGCCCGATCGCCGGCAAGCCGGCTCCCACAGGGTCTTCGTCAACCCCCTGTGGGAGCCGGCTTGCCGGCGATTGGGGCGCGCAGCGGCCCCTTGCTTTTACACTTGTTCACAGCCAAGCCCCGGCATTTCTGGCATATAGCCTGACCCCACCTGTCTTTGCCTGAACGCCATCATGAAACCACTGCTGTACATCACCCCCCTCAGAGCCCTGCTGTTCGGCCTGACCCTGGCCCTGTTCGAGTTGCTGACCTACCTCGCCAGCGACGCGGTCATGCCGGCCATGCCGGTGGTGGTCGATCACCTGAACGCCAGCCCGCAATACATCCCGCATGCCTTGAACCTGTACCTGCTCGGCGGTGTGGTGCTGCAGTGGCTGATCGGCCCGCTGGCCGACCGCTATGGCCGCCGGCCGCTGCTGCTGGCCGGTTGCGCGTTCTTTGGCGTGGCGTGCCTGGCGACCTACTGGGTGCAGGACATCGGCCTGTTCAACCTGCTGCGCCTGCTGCAGGGCATTGGCCTGGGGTTTGTGGTGACCGTCAGCTACCCGGCGTTGAACGAAGCGTTCAGCGAAGCCGACGCGGTGCGGATGATGGCCCTGCTGGCCAACATCGCCTTGCTCTCGCCGCTGCTGGGCCCGCTGGTGGGCACCTTGATGCTGCAGTGGCTGGACTGGCGCTGGCTGTTCGTGGCGTTTGCCGTGGGCGCGGTGCTGTGTTGGCTGCTGCTGTACCGGCTGATGCCGGAAACCCTGGGGGTGGAGCGCCGCGATGGTTCGCGCCTGGCGTTCACGCCCATCCACCTGCTGCCGCTGCTCGCCGGCTACGGCCAGTTGCTGGCCAACCGCAAGTTCGTCGCAGGCAGCGCGGCACTTGGCCTGGTCGGCCTGCCGCTGATCGGCTGGATCGGCCTGTCGCCGGTGTTGCTGATCCACGATGAGGGCCTGAGCACCATGGCCTACGCGCTGTGGCAGTTGCCGGTGTTCGGCGGGCTGATCCTGGGCAACCTGATCATCAACCGCATCGCCGATCGCTACCCGTTGGCGAGCCTGGTGCGTGGCGCCTTGTGGCCCTACCTGGCCGGCTTGTGCCTGCTGGTGCTGGCGACCTGGTACTGGCCGTCGGTGACCAGCGTGGTCGCGGGCATGTCGCTGTATGCACTGGGCCTGGGCGTGGCCAACGCGGTGCTGTACCGCATGACGCTGTTCTCCAGCGAGCAGAGCAAGGGCTTGGTGTCGGCGATGCTGGGCATGATCACCATCGCCTTGCTGGGGCTTGGTGGTGCGCTGATGGCGATGATCGGGGCCGGTGCCAGCCTGCTGCACTTTGCCCTGGCGGCAGGGGTGGCGGGGGCGCTGGCGCTGTGGCCGTTGTGGTTTGTCGTGGGTGGGCGGCCTGGGGAAGGGGCTGTGGCGCAGTAGGATCTGTGCTGCCCCTATCGCCGGCAAGCCGGCTCCCACAGGTATTTCACAAGGCTTGAAGCCTGTGCAGCAGCTGTGGGAGCCGGCTTGCCGGCGATAGGGGCCATGCGGTTTTCAGGGACGCTCGGCCGCCGAGTTCTCTACCGGCACCTGTTTCCCTCGCCCAACTTCCTGACGCCAGTGCAAGGCGATCAGGATCAGTGTCGGCACGCCCAGCAGCGCGGTAATCATGAAGAAATCGTGGTAACCGAACTTCTCCACCATCACCCCCGAATAGCCGCCGATCAGCCGTGGCAACAGCAGCATGATCGAGCTCAGCAGCGCATATTGCGTGGCCGAGAACTTCAGGTTGGTCAGGCTCGACAGGTAGGCGACGAACGCCGAGGTGGCCAGGCCTGAACTGAAGTTGTCCAGGGAGATGGTCACCACCAGCATCTCAAGGTTCGGGCCCATGTCGGCCAGCATCACGAAGAGGATGTTGGTGGCCGCCGAGGCTGCGCCGCCGATGAACAGGATCGGCAGGATGCCGAAGCGCACGATCAGCAGGCCGCCGACGCCGGCGCCGACCAGGGTCATGATCAGGCCGAAGATCTTGCTGACGCTGGCGATCTGGTCCTTGGTGAAGCCCATGTCGATGTAGAACACGTTGGCCATCACCCCCATCACCGTGTCCGACATGCGATAGGTGGCGATCAGCCCGAGCAGCAGCAGGGCTTGCCAGCGGTAGCGGGCGATGAAGTCGTTGACTGGCGTGAGCACCGGCGCCAGGCCGCGGCGGCCCAGGCTCGACAGGCACGCCCAGGTCAGCAGCACGTAGAGGATCAGGCGCAGGAACGCACGGTCTTCGAGCAGCAGGTCAAGCGGCGTGGCATCACCGGAAATCACACTGGACCAGCCGGTGTTGAACATCTGGGTGAAGCTGGCAGGCACCGACACCAGCAGGATGATCAGCACGAACACCGAGGCCATCTGGTGCATCAGGCCATAGCGGGCGGCCGAGAGCTGGGTGCGCATCGGCACCGGCGGCTCGCGCATCACCAGGGTGGTGAACAGCGCAGGCACCATCAGCACGCCGAACAGCACGTAGGTGCCGGCCCAAGCCTTGTGCAGGTAGCTGAAACCGGTGGAGCCGAACCATTCGGCGAAGAACAGCGCACCGGCGGTGGCGAGCAGGGCGGCCACCCGGTACCCGGCCATGTAGCTGGCAGCCAGGGCTGCCTGGCGCTGATCGTCGGCGATCTCCAGGCGATAGGCATCCACGGCGATGTCCTGGGTGGCCGAGGCGAAGGCCACCAGCACCGCCAGGGCGATCAGCCAGGACAGGTGTTGTTGCGGGTCGCACAGGCTCATGCCGACCAGGCCGATCACCACCAGCGCCTGCGACAGCAGCAGCCACGAACGGCGCCGCCCCAGGCCGCCCAGCAGGGGCAGGCGCCATTGGTCGAGCAGCGGCGACCAGACCCACTTGAAGGCATAGGCCAGGCCGATCAGGCTGGCGTAGCCAATGGTCTCGCGGGCCACGCCCGCTTCGCGCAACCACACAGAAAGGGTCGAGAACACCAGCATGTAGGGCAGGCCGGCGGCGAAGCCCAGCAGCAAAAGTACCAGGGTAGACGGGCTGGCATAGGCGGCAAGCGCAGCGCGCCAGGTTTTACGGGGCATGGGCCAACATCTGCCTCAAATTTGCGAAAACAAAGCGCGCACTCTAACCGCTGTGCTCCATTGGGCGCCAGCCATGGCGCGTCATATCCACACGATTATTGGTTACATTGACGCCCTCCGCACGCAGCCGTGCACGTTGTTCATCTCCGCCTGGCGTACCCAGCGCCAGGCTCAGCCGGCCACCGGCACCCAGCACCCGGTGCCAGGGCAGGCGGGTATCGCCGGGCAACTGGCCGAGGGTGCGGCCGACCCAGCGCGCCGCGCGGCCCAGCCCGGCCAGTTCGGCCAATTGCCCATAGCTGACCACCTTGCCCTCCGGCACCTGGCCAAGCACCGAATACAGCGCCGTTCGTCGGGCCTCGGGGTTGTCCAGGGCATGTTCATACGGCTCAGACATCAGGGCAGCCCTGGCCTGGAATGAAACCGGACGAATGGTGGCGGCAAATGAGAGTTGAACTCAATGGCATGTGCTCGGTCTGTCCTTGCTCTGGTCGTTGGTATCTGGATAATGCCCGGCTTTTTTCGTCGAATCGAACCTGTAGCCCGCTTATGTATTCTAGATCGTTGTTGTGCCTGTTGACCGCCTCCCTGTGTGCCGCCCCGGCCTTCGCCGATACCGTGTGGATGAAGAACGGCGACCGCCTGAGCGGCAAGATCCGCCTGTTCGATGGCGGCAAGCTGCTGCTCGAGACCCCTTACGGTGGCTCGATCTCGCTGGACTGGAAACAGGTGCAGACGCTGGAGAGCGACCAGGAGCTGCTGGTCAAGCAGGATGCCTACAACGGCGAGAAGGCCAAGTCGCTGAAGGCCGCCGAGGCGGGCAAGGTGACCCTGGCCAATGGCGAGGCGCCCAAGACCGTCGAGCTGGCCAGCATCCAGCAGATCATGAAGCCCAAGCCGCTGGTCGAGGATTTCCTGTGGAAGGGCAATGTCGACGTGGCCATGGACTACAAGCGTGCCGAAAGCGACAGCGACGACTACGACATCGACTTCAAGACCACCGCCCGCCACGGCCGCTGGCGGCACAATGCCGAGGGCGAGTACAACCGCGAGTCCAAGGACGACGTCACCACCACCAACAACTGGAGCGCCGAGTACGCGCTCGATCGCTTCCTCACCGAGAAGTGGTTCTGGCAGGGGCGCCTTGAGTACAAGCGCGACCACATCGAGGACCTGTCGCGCCAGCGCACCGTGGGTACCGGCCCTGGCTACCAGTTCTGGGACGACGAACTGGGCGCCTTCTCGCTCGGCTCGCTGGTCAACCGCACCGACTTCGAATACCAGGATGGCGCCAAGGACAACTTCTATTCGGCCGCGGTCAAGTGGGACTACACCCGCTACCTGATCGGCAAGAACGTGCAGCTGTTCACCAACGGCGAGGTTGCCAAGCCGCTGGGCGGCGTTGCCAACTACTCGCTGGATGCCGAGGTCGGGCTGCGCTACAAGGTCACCGAATGGGCGTCGCTCAACCTCAAGGCAGAGAAGGACATCATCAGCGGCACCCGCGAAAGCGACCTGGACAAGACCCGCTATACCGCAGGCTTCGGCGTGACCTGGTAAGGCAGGCCAGTTGAGCTGGCAGTGGCAGCGGCGGGTGATAATGCTTATCTTGTCACCCATCCAGTCCGCCGCCAGGAGCGCCTTCAGTGAGTACCAACGCCATTCGCCCCGCCCGGGAACTGCTGCTCAAGGAATACCGCGGCGTGCTCTCGACCCATTCCAAGTCGATGCCCGGTTTCCCGTTCGGCTCCGTGGTGCCGTATTGCCTGGATGCCCAGGGCAACCCGCTGATCCTGATCAGCCGCATCGCCCAGCACACCCACAACCTGCAGAAAGACCCCAAGTGCTCGCTGCTGGTGGGCGAGCGCGAAGCCGAGGACGTGCAGGCCGTTGGCCGCCTGACGGTGATGGCCGAGGCGCACAAGCTGGTCGATGACGCCGCCATCGAGGCCGCGGCCGCGCGTTACTACCGTTACTTCCCCGATGCCGCCAACTACCACAAGGCCCATGACTTCGATTTCTGGGTGCTGCAGCCGGTGCGCCATCGCTACATCGGTGGCTTCGGCGCCATCCACTGGCTCGACCAGGTGACCCTGGCCAACCCGTTCGCGGGCAAGGCCGAGGCCAGCATGATCGAACACATGAACAGCGACCACGCCAGCGCCATCGCCCATTACGTCGAGCTCGGCGAGCTGCCGCGCGGTACCCCGGCAGAGATGGTCGGCATCGACAGCGAAGGCATGCACCTGCGCATTGGCCAGGGCATTTACTGGCTGCCGTTCCCAAATGTTTGCAATACGCCGACACAAGTTCGCGAAGCCCTGGTTTTGCTGGCGCGCGCCGACCAATGGCCGGCTGCGACTGAAGTCGAAGCTTGAAAATGCGAATGCACGCATCCATGTGATGGTCTTACAGGAAGGTTGTCTTCCATCGAGGAATGCTTTGATGCGTGCTTTTCTATTGCTGTTTCTCCTGTTCCCTGTGCTGGAGCTGTTCGTTTTCGTCAAGGTCAGCGCGGCCATCGGGTTCTTCCCGGCGCTGCTGCTGATCATCGCGGGTTCCGCCCTGGGTGTGCTGGTGATGCGTGTGGCCGGCCTTGCCACCGCCCTGCGTGCCCGCGAGAGCCTGCAGCGCGGCGAACTGCCCGCCGAGGACATGTTCCAGGGCCTGATGCTGGCGGTCGGTGGTGGCCTGCTGCTGCTGCCGGGTTTCATCAGTGACGTGCTGGGCGTGCTCTGCCTGCTGCCATTCACCCGCCGCCTGGCTGCGCGCAAGATGCGCGAGCGGGCCGAGGCCCAGGCCATGCGCCAGCGTGCCTTTCAGGATGACCCGTTCCAGGCGCAGCCCCGCGACAGCGGCCATCGGCCGAACGTGATCGAAGGCGAGTACGAGCGCCGCGACAAGTAAACCCATCACCCCTGGGGCCGCTGAGCGGCCCCAGTCTTTTTGTGTGTGTGAAAAAATTTCCAGGGCAAGCCTTGTAATTGAATATGGCGGCCTCATGTATGTGGTCACCGCAAGGTTTCTGGTGTTGCACCAGACATGACACAGGTGGTTCGCCCGTTGCGAGCCACCCCCGGCACCGCCGGACCGCATCAACCCGCCGGTGTCGATACCGGCCGATGAAAACCACAATTTGGGAGAGATCGACAATGAAGCTTCGTCCTCTGCATGACCGCGTAGTCATCCGTCGCAGCGAAGAAGAATCGAAAACCGCTGGCGGTATCGTCCTGCCGGGTTCGGCCGCTGAAAAACCAAACCGCGGCGAAGTCGTCGCCGTCGGCACCGGTCGCATCCTGGACAACGGCGAAGTACGTGCGCTGGCCGTCAAAGTGGGTGACAAAGTGGTTTTCGGCCCTTACTCGGGCAGCAACACCGTGAAAGTCGATGGCGAAGACCTGCTGGTCATGGCCGAGAACGAAATCCTCGCCGTTATCGAAGGCTGATTTCTCCGACTTCCCGTTACTCCAAAGCAATTCAAGGATTAAACGATCATGGCTGCTAAAGACGTAAAATTCGGCGATTCCGCCCGTAAGAAAATGCTGGTTGGTGTCAACGTTCTGGCTGACGCGGTAAAAGCGACCCTGGGCCCGAAAGGCCGTAACGTGGTTCTGGCCAAGAGCTTCGGCGCGCCGACCATCACCAAGGACGGCGTTTCCGTCGCCAAAGAGATCGAGCTCAAAGACGCCTTCGAGAACATGGGCGCCCAGCTGGTCAAGGAAGTCGCTTCCAAGGCCAACGACGCTGCCGGTGACGGCACAACCACCGCTACCGTCCTGGCTCAGGCCATCGTCAACGAAGGCCTGAAAGCCGTCGCTGCCGGCATGAACCCGATGGACCTCAAGCGCGGCATCGACAAGGCCACCGCTGCCGTCGTCGCCGAGCTGAAGAACCTGTCCAAGCCATGCGCCGACTCCAAGGCCATCGCTCAGGTTGGCACCATCTCCGCCAACTCCGACAACTCCATCGGTGAAATCATCGCCGAAGCCATGGAAAAAGTCGGTAAAGAAGGCGTGATCACCGTTGAAGAAGGCTCGGGCCTGGAAAACGAACTGTCGGTCGTTGAAGGCATGCAGTTCGACCGTGGCTACCTGTCGCCATACTTCGTGAACAAGCCGGACACCATGGTTGCCGAGCTGGAAGGCCCGCTGCTGCTGCTGGTCGACAAGAAGATCTCGAACATCCGCGAGCTGCTGCCAGTGCTGGAAGCCGTTGCCAAGGCCGGCCGTCCGCTGCTGATCGTTGCCGAGGACGTCGAAGGCGAAGCGCTGGCTACCCTGGTAGTCAACAACATGCGTGGCATCGTCAAGGTTGCCGCGGTCAAGGCTCCTGGCTTCGGCGACCGCCGCAAGGCCATGCTGCAGGACATCGCCGTTCTGACTGGCGGCCAGGTCATCTCCGAAGAAATCGGCCTGACCCTGGAAACCACCACCCTGGAGCACCTGGGTAACGCCAAGCGCGTGATCCTGTCCAAGGAAAACACCACCATCATCGACGGTGCTGGCGTTGACGGTGACATCGAAGCACGCGTCAAGCAGATCCGTGCCCAGGTCGAAGACACAACCTCGGACTACGACCGCGAGAAGCTGCAAGAGCGTCTGGCCAAGCTGGCTGGCGGTGTTGCCGTGATCAAGGTCGGTGCTGGCACCGAAGTTGAAATGAAAGAGAAGAAAGCCCGCGTTGAAGACGCCCTGCACGCTACCCGTGCAGCCGTCGAAGAAGGCGTGGTGCCTGGCGGTGGTGTTGCCCTGGTTCGCGCCCTGGCTGCCATTGTCGACCTCAAGGGCGACAACGAAGACCAGAACGTCGGTATCGCCCTGCTGCGTCGTGCCGTTGAAGCGCCGCTGCGCCAGATCACTGCCAACGCCGGCGACGAGCCAAGCGTTGTGGCCGACAAGGTCAAGCAGGGTTCGGGCAACTTCGGCTACAACGCTGCTACCGGCGAATACGGCGACATGATCCAGATGGGTATCCTCGACCCAGCCAAGGTCACCCGTTCGGCCCTGCAAGCAGCTGCTTCGATCGGCGGTCTGATGATCACCACCGAAGCCATGGTTGCTGACCTGCCGGAAGACAAGCCAGCTGGCGGCATGCCAGACATGGGCGGCATGGGTGGCATGGGCGGCATGATGTAAGCCAGCCTTACCCCCTGCACCAAGAAAAAGCCCCGGCTCGCAAGAGCCGGGGCTTTTTCGTTACTGCAGATAAGGCTCAGGCCACACTGCGCTCGGCTACAGGTACTTGCACCATGCCGCGTCGGTAGAGAATCAGGTAGTACGACCCCAAACCGATCAGCCAGCAGAACACCGCCGTCCAGATGTTGTGCGAAAGAAAGTGCGCGCCCTGCATCATCCTGCTGACCGACAGCACCGAACCGGCCACCAGCGCCACCCCGAACGCCACCCGTGCCAGGCGCGGCCGGCGGTCACGCAACATGAAGAACAGCCCGAACAGGCAGAAGCCGGTTGCCGCATGCCCACCCGGCCAGCACATGCCAGGCTTGTTGGTGGCCGGGCGCGGTTCCAGCAGCTTGCTGTAGGTTTCCTTGCCGCCGAACTGGGTCAGGCTCCACGGGCACTGCACCTGGGTAACCTTTTTCAGCGGCGTGACAAACGCGGTGGACAGGCCCAGCGCCAGCACCAGGCAACCCAGCTCGCGGCGCCAGCCGTACAGGCGCTTCCAGTAGAAGCTCGCAGCGAACGCGGCCACTGACAGCAGGCCAAGCAGGATCACCACTTCCTTGACGCGATCGTGCAGGATGTTTTCCAGCAAATAACTGTGGCGGCCGATGAACTCGCCGGCCGTTCGATCGAAGAACAAGTTGGCCACGTCCATGTCGACCGACGTCAGTTCGAGCAGGATCAAGGCCACTGCCGTGGCCAGCGGGATACCAAGGTACAGCCAGTAGTTGATCGGACGAGGACGAAGGGGAGGTTGCATGACGACTCCAGCACGCGAAAAAGACCGGGCATTGTCGAGTGCCCGCTATCCTGTGTCCGTGAAGGATCAGTGAAAAAACTGTCAACTTCGCTGAATTTGCCTTGGGGGTGGCACAGTGCGGGCGATGGCCTTAAGCTGCGCCTGCCGCGCACCCCGCGAAGCGCCGCACAGGAGAACCCGATGCGCATTCTTTTGGTTGAAGACAACCGCGATATCCTCGCCAACCTGGCCGATTACCTGGGCATGAAAGGCTACACGGTCGACTGCGCCCAGGACGGCCTGTCCGGCCTGCACCTGGCCGCCACCGAGCACTACGACCTGATCGTGCTCGACATCATGCTGCCCGGCATCGATGGCTACACCCTGTGCAAGCGCCTGCGCGAAGACGCCCGTCGCGACACCCCGGTGATCATGCTCACCGCCCGCGACCAGCTCGACGACCGCCTGCAGGGCTTCCGCTCCGGTGCCGACGACTACCTGCTCAAGCCATTCGCGCTTTCGGAGCTGGCCGCGCGCATCGAAGCAGTGCTGCGCCGTGCCCAGGGCGGCGGCCGCCGTACCCTGCAGGTCGCCGACCTGAGCTACGACCTCGACACCCTTGAGGTGACTCGCCAGGGCCGCCTGCTCAAGCTCAACCCGGTTGGCCTGAAGCTACTGGCCGTGCTGATGCAGAAGAGCCCGCACGTGCTGCGCCGCGAAGTGCTGGAAGAAGCCCTGTGGGGCGACGACTGCCCAGACAGCGACAGCCTGCGCAGCCATGTGCACCA
Organism: Pseudomonas faucium; assembly: GCF_021602585.1. GTDB lineage: Bacteria > Pseudomonadota > Gammaproteobacteria > Pseudomonadales > Pseudomonadaceae > Aquipseudomonas > Aquipseudomonas faucium. The sequence goes on along the minus strand of NZ_BQIP01000003.1, from coordinate 242,104 downwards.
GCTGCGCCAGGTGATCGACAAACCGTTCGAAAAACCGCTGCTGCATACCGTCCATGGCGTCGGCTATCGCCTCGCCGAGGGTCGCGATGGAGTTTAAGCAAAGCCTTGCACAGCGCATCATCATCGCCTTTGCGCTGATGAGCGCTTTGGTAGCAGGGGCCTTCGCCTTCGGCATCGTCGCCACCGTGCACCTGGTGGAGGAGCGCTTGATCTCCTCGGTGCTGGGCGGTGACCTGCAACGCCTTTTGCGCATGGACAGCGTCAGCGACTGGAGCCATCGGCCGCGGCCTGACCAGCTGTTCTACTTCAGCGGTGGGCGTGACGACTTCGAGCTGCCCAAAGACCTGCGCCACCTCGATGTCGGCTTCCATGAAGTGTTCCGCGACCAGCTGTCCTACCACGCCATGGTCGAGATCGTGGATGGCCGGCGCTACGTGCTGCTGCAGGACCAGAGCGATTTCGAAGAGCGCGAGCGGGTGTTGTTCGCCGTGGTCGTGGTGGGCTTTGTGCTCAGCCTGGTGCTGGCCGTGGTGCTGGGTTGGCTGCTGGCCCGTCGGGTGATGGCGCCGGTCATCCGCCTGGCCCGCCAGGTGCGTCACCGCGACCAGCTGCTCGGCCTGGCGCCGCCGCTGGCGCCGGATTACGCGGCCGACGAAGTCGGCCAGCTGGCCGTGGCCTTCGACGATACCCTCGGCCGCCTGCGCGATGCCCTGACCCGCGAACGGCTGTTCACCAGCGACGTCAGCCACGAATTGCGCACGCCGCTGATGGTGCTGGCCACCTCGTGCGAACTGCTGATGGAAAACCCAGGCCTGGATACCCGTGCGCGCAGCCAGGTAGAGCGCATTGCCCGTGCCACCGAAGAAATGCGCGAGCTGGTCAAGACCTTCCTGATGCTCGCCCGTGCCCAGCGCGACCAGGGCGCGGTGGCGTCCCAGGCCAACCTGCGCGAGGTGGCCGACGACCTGATCGGCGTCTGGCGCGACACCATCGAGCAGAAGGGCCTGACCCTGTATTACGACGGCCGGGTCAGTGCCGGCCCCTTGTTGTACAACGCCACCTTCCTGCAATCGGTGATGGGCAACCTGCTGCGCAACGCCGCGCACTACACCGACGGCGGCTACATCCGGCTGAGCCTGCAACCCACTGGCTTCACGGTGGAAGACAGCGGCGTGGGCATCCCCGAGGAGCAGCGCGAAGCGATGTTCCAACCCTTCGTGCGCGGTGATGAGCGGCGTGGCGAGGGCCTGGGCCTGGGCCTTTCGTTGGTGCAACGTATTTGCGATGACCAGGGCTGGCGCGTCACGCTGACTTCGACGGCGCCCCATGGCTGCCGCTTCCAGGTCGACCTGAGCCAGAGTTCGGAGAAAATCGACCCCACGGCGCTTTAGAAATGAGCTGAAACATGTCGCTCGGCCGATAACATTTTTTTCACATTGGCATAACCTGTTGCCCACGCTTGGCTACTTAAGGTAAGCGCAATGGAGCCAGGAGATGCCCAATGCGTAGCCCGATCAAACTCGAATTTTCCGAGAAGTACGACCAGCAACATGCTCAGGAGTACTTCCTCAAGCACCAGGATGGCCTGGCCCGTCGCCTGTCGCACAGCCGCGACGAGCAACTGGCGCGCCGTGCCCTGGCGCTGGCGGGAGAGCCGGGGTTGGTGCTTGACCTGCCTTGCGGTGCTGGCCGCTTCTGGCCGCTGTTGGCCGAAAAGCCGAACCGGGTGATCATCGGCGCCGACAACTCCGAGGCGATGATCGAGACAGCCTGTGCCGCTCAACCGCCGGAAGTGGTGGCTCGGGTACGGCCTTTGCAGACATCGGCATTTGCCATCGACCTGCCCGACAACTCGGTCGACAGCATTTTCTGCATGCGGCTGTTCCACCACATTGGCGAAGCGGCCCACCGCAAGACAATTCTCTCGGAATTCCAAAGGGTTAGCCGCGACAGCGTAATCCTGTCATTGTGGGTCGATGGTAACTTCAAGGCTTGGCGGCGCAAGAAGCTCGAGCAGCGGCGCAGCGCCAGGGCCGAGCCGGACAGTTACCAGAACCGTTTTGTGTTACCGGCAGAGACAGTTGAAGAAGAATTCAAGGCCGCCGGCTTCAGGATCCAGGAACGCCTCGACTTCCTGCCGTTCTATGCCATGTGGCGGGTTTATGTATTACGTAAGGGGTAGTGTTTGATGGCTGTAGCCCAGCGTGACGAGTCACGGTTCGATTATTACTGGCGCCAGCAGGGCGAATGGGTCGAGGAGCCCAACCAGCGGCGCGGCGGTGAAAGTGGCGTGCAACGGCTCGACGATGGCAATGGCAAGCTGCTGTATGCCAAGCGCCAGGTCGGGCATATCTACCGCAGCCTGCTGCACCCGTTCGGCCGGCCGACCGTGCTGCGCGAACTCGATGCGCTGACCAGCTGCGAACAGCTGGGCGTGCGTGTGCCGCGCATCGTCTTTTGTGGCGCCGAGCGTGATGCCGACAAGCAATGGCGTGCGCTGCTGGTCAGCGAGGCGCTGGACGGTTTCGTCGAACTCGACACCTGGCACGCCGAAGGCGCCCGCGAACGTTACCCGCAGGTGGTGCACGAGCGCATGCTCAAGGATCTGGCCGACAACCTGGCGCGCATGCACCTGGGGCATTGGCAGCATGGTTGCCTATATGGCAAGCACGTGTTCATCAAGGTGATCGGCGAGGGTGAACAGGCCCGGGTCGAGGTTGCCTTGCTCGATCTTGAAAAATGCCGCCGGCGCATCAGTTGTCAGCGCGCGGCGGGTAATGATCTTCGCCAGCTGCGCCGCCATTCGTCGCTCAATGACGCGGAATGGCAATCGCTGCTCTATTTTTACCAGATGGCGTTTGGCAGCGCTGTCAAAGGGTTAGGGCAATGAAACTAGAAATCGCTCGAGCTTTATTCCTGGTGGCTGGGTTGGCTGTGACCACGGCGGCGGTAGCTGCTTGGGAAGAGCCACGGCCAGTGGTATTCAGCAAGGCCGACATGGCGGACCAGTGCGCAGTGCCGCGGGTCGTCAAGCAGGCGCATGCGCAGGCCCGTGCGGACGAGGACCTGCTGCTGTTCCTGTTCGGCATGCACCAAGGGTTGCGGCCGTTCGGCTGAGCCTGGCTCGAGCAAACCGAGGCCCCGCTATTGCGGGGCCTTTGTATTGGTGGTGGCCCTATCGCCGGCAAGCCGGCTCCCACAGGTACAGCATGCGCCTCCAGTGTGGGAGCCGGCTTGCCGGCGATAGGGCCAGATCAGCTGGCGACAGTCTCCCTGGCCACCGCCTTGTGCGCCAACAGCGTGTAGATGCACGGCAACACGAACAAGGTGAACAAGGTCCCGATCGACATCCCGGTCGCGATCACCGTACCGATATCAAACCGGCTCACCGCCCCCGCACCTGTCGCCAGAATCAGCGGCACCATGCCAAACACCATCGCCGCCGTGGTCATCAGCACCGGCCGCAAGCGAATGGCCGCCGCTTCCTCGATGGCCTCGCGCACGTCCAGGCCTTTTTCCTCGCGCAACTGGTTGGCGAACTCGACGATCAGGATGCCGTGCTTGCTGATCAGGCCGATCAGCGTCACCAACCCCACCTGGGTGTAGATGTTCATGCTGGAAATGCCCAGGAACAACGGCAACAGCGCCCCGCAGATCGACAGCGGCACCGTTACCAGGATCACCAGCGGGTCGCGGAAGCTTTCGAACTGGGCGGCCAGCACCAGGAAGATGATCGCCAGCGCCAGGCCGAAGGTCACCCACAGCGCACTGCCTTCCTGCACATATTGGCGCGCGGCCCCGGCGTAATCGAACGAGAAGCCCTCCGGCGCTTCCTCGCGGGCGATATCGGTCACGGTCTGCAGCGCTTCGCCGATGCTGACCATCGGCACGCCCTGGATGATCGCCGAGTTCAGCTGCTGGAACTGGTTGAGCTGGCGCGGGCGGGCGCGCTCGCTGAGGCTGATCAGCGTCGACAGCGCCAGCAACTGGCCCTGGTCGTTCTTGACGTAGTAGCTGTTGAGCCAGCCGGCGCTGTCGCGGTAGGGCCGTTCGACCTGGGCAATCACCTTGTAGCTGCGCCCTTCGAGGGTGAAGCGGTTGATCTCGGCCTCACCCAGCAAGGTCGCCAGGGTTGAGCCCAGGGTGTCCATGGACACGCCCATCTGCGCGGCCTTGGCGCGGTCGATGTCGACCACCACCTCGGGTTTGTCGAAGGCCAGGTCGATGTCGAGGAAGGCGAACTTGCCCGAGGCCTGGGCACGCTCCTTGACCCGCTGGGCCACTTCCAGCAGGGCCGGGTAGTCGCCGGCAGTGTTGATCACGAACTGGAACGGCAGGCCCTCGCCGGTACCGGGTAGCGACGGCAGGTTGAAGCCGAAGATCTGCAGCCCGCCAATTTCCTCGAGCTTGGCTTGCACCTGCGGCAGCAGCTCCATCTGCGTGCGGTCGCGCTCGTTCCAGGGCTTGAGCAAAAAGCCGCCGATACCGCTTTGCACGCCATTGAAGCCGTTGATCTGGAACGATGAGTAATACTCGGGGAAGGCCTTGAACAGCGGCGTGAACTGGTCGGTGTAGGCGTTGAGGTAGTCGAGGTTGGCCGGCTGCGGTGAACTGCTCATCATGAAGATCACCCCCTGGTCCTCGTTCGGCGCCAGTTCGTTCTGGGTGAACTTGAGCAGCAGCGGGATCAGGCACAGGATGATCACCGCGAACACCAGCACCACCGGGCGGCTGTCCAGGGTGGCGTGGAGGATGCGCTGGTAGCGCACCTTCAGGCGCTCGAACAGCTGGTCGAGGCGGTGGGCCAGGCCGCTGGGGTTCTGCTCCCGGCGCAGCAGCAGGGCGCACATCATCGGCGACAGGGTCAGGGCGACAATGCCCGAGATCACCACCGCGCCGGCCAGGGTCAGGGCGAACTCCTTGAACAAGGCGCCCGTAAGCCCGGTGAGAAAACCGATCGGCGCGTACACCGCCGCCAGGGTGATGGTCATCGACACCACCGGCATGGCGATTTCCCGGGCGCCTTCAAGGGCGGCGTCGAACGGCGATTTGCCTTCTTCCATGTGCCGGTGGATGTTCTCCACCACGACGATGGCATCGTCCACCACCAGGCCGATCGCCAGCACCATCGCCAGCAGTGTCAGCAGGTTCAGCGAATAGCCCATCATCTGCATGAAGAACAGCACGCCGATCATCGACAGCGGAATGGTCACCACCGGGATCAGCACCGAGCGCAGCGCGCCAAGGAACAGGAACACCACCACGATGACGATCAGCACCGCCTCGCCCAGGGTCTTGATCACTTCGTCGATGGAGGCCTGGATGAACAGCGTGGCGTCGTAGGCGATCGACACCTTCAGCGCCGACGGCAGCTGGCTCTCGAGCTCCGGCATGATCCGCCGCACCTCCTTGATCACCTCCAGCGGGTTGGCGGCAGGGGTGGCCTTGATGCCGATATAGACCGACGGGATGCCGTCGAACGAGCTGACCGTGTCGTAGTTCTCCGCGCCCATCTCGACCCGCGCCACATCGCCCAGCAGCACCCGGCTGTCGCCGGTGGTCTTGACCGGCAGGGCGGCAAAGGCCTCGGCCGACTTGAGCTCGGTGCTGGCATTGATGCTGGTGACCACGTACTCGCCTTTCACCTCACCGGCCGCGGAAAGGAAGTTGTAGCGGCGCACGGCGCTGGTCACGTCTGTGGCCGAGAGGCCAAAGCCTGCGAGCTTCACCGGGTCGATCCAGATGCGCATGGCAAACACCTGGTTGCCGAGGATCTGCGCCTCGGCCATGCCGGGCAGGGTGGCCAGCTTGGGCTGGATCACCCGGGACAGGTAGTCGGTGATCTGCGGGTTGCTCATTTCCTTGCTGTAGAAGCTGATGTACATCAGCGCCGAGGCGTCGGCGGCTTCCTTGCTCAGCACCGGGTCTTCGGAATCTTGCGGCAGCTGGTTGCGCACCTCGTTGGCCTTGGCCAAGAGCTCGGTGAACAGCCGGTCGCTGTCGGCGCCGATCCGCGCATAGATGGAAATGATCGAGAAGTTCTGCCGGCTCACCGAGGTCATGTAGTCGATGCCTTCGGCGCTGGCCAGGCTCTGTTGCAGCGGCTGGGTGATGTAGCCCTGGATGGTTTCGGCGTTGGCCCCGGGGTAGGCGGTGGTCACCGTGATCAGGGCGTTTTCCATCTGCGGGTATTGGCGGATCTGCAGCTTGCTCCAGGCCTGGAAGCCGAGCAGCAGGATCAGCAGGCTGACCACGCTGGCCAGCACCGGGCGGCGGATGAACGGGTCGGTGAATGCCATGCCTGCCTCCTGGTCAGTCAGCGCGCGGGGAGCCCTGCTGGGGCTTGAGCGCATTGTCCTGGCCGATGCGGATGGCCGCGCCGGGGGTGAGTTTGAGCTGCCCGGCGGTCACCACCTGCTCGCCGGCATTGAGCCCCTTGCTGACCACCACCACGCCATCGCGGCGCTCGCCGGTCTGCACGGTGCGTTGTTCGGCAATGAGCTGGGCGTGGCCCTGGTCGTCCGTCAGCGCTTTGCCGTCCTTGTCCTGCTTGGGCGTGGCGACATACACCGAGTTGCCATACAGGGTGTAGGTGATGGCGCTTTCCGGCACCACCACTTGCGGGCGCGGGTCGGGCAGCAGCACCAGCAGGTTGGCGAACATGCCCGGCAGCAGCTTGCCGTCGGGGTTGGCCATGGTCGCGCGGACCAGCAGGTTGCGGGTGCTTTCCTCGACCTTGGGGTTGATCGCGCTGAGGCTGGCGGCGAAGGTCTGGCCCGGATACGCGGCCACCTGCACTTGCACCTGCTGGCCAAGGCTCAGCTGCGGCAGGGCCTGCTCCGGCACGTTGAAGTCGACATACAGGCTGGACAGGTCCTGCAAGGTGGCGATCACCGCGCCGGCCGCCAGGTAGTCGCCGACATCCACCTGGCGGATGCCGATGGTGCCGCTGAACGGGGCACTGATGCTCTTCTTGGTCTTCGATGCCTTGAGCTGGTCGACCACGGCCTGGTTGCGCCGGTACTGGGCGGTGAGGCGGTCGTACTCGCCGCGCGAGATGGCCGAGTCGCCGACCAGCTGGCTGCCGCGGCCGAAGTCGACCTTGGCCAGGCCCAGGTCGGCCTGGGCGGTGCCGAGCAAGGCGCTTTCCTGGTCGTCGTTGAGCTGCAGCAGCAACTGCCCGGCCTTGACCTTCTGCCCGGAGTCGAAGTGCAACGACTTGACGATCCCTTCGACCTCCAGGCTCAGCTCGACGCCTTGCAGGGCCTTGAGGCTGCCGACGGCGGGCAGGCGTTCCTGCCACTGGCGTTCTTCAGCCAGGGCCGCGGCCACGGTGATGGGCGGCCTCGGGGCGCTGAACATCTGGATCTGCTGGTAGATCGAGAATGCCTTGTAGCCCCCCAGGGCCAGCACGATCAGCACGACGACGGCCAACATGATGAGCATGCGGCGGCGCAGCATAAGTCCGGTTCCTTGGATACGTGATTGTTATTCGTGGTGGCACGACAACGGGCGATCCTGCCCACGTGTGGATGGGGGAAGTATTGACTGTTTTTGCCAGGATGGGAGATGTATTGGCTGTATGGGCGCTATCGCCGGCTTGCCGGCGATAGGGCCCGTTCAGGCAGCCAACGGGTCAGGCCAGGTGCAGGTGGTTGTCCCAGAACCCGGAAGGCAGGTTCATCGGTTGCCCGATCAATTCGGCCTTGCGGCAATCATAGAAGCGGCAGCGCCCCTGCCCGGAAGTGACCACGAAACCATCCTTCACCGCGCCCACGCCGGCGCAGTCCGGCATCGGTGCATCGAGCTTCACCGCGCCGCTGTCCAGGTCCCAGATGAACAGCCGGTTGGCCCGTGGTGCGGTCAGCGCCACCAGGCGCAGGTCGCTGTGCAGGGCCACGCTGGCGGTGTACTGGGCCATCGACTGCAGTTGCCGCTCCGCCACCGGGAAGGCCTTGAACGGCTCGCCCGGGCGCTTGATCGCCAGCAGCTCGGCGGTTTCTTCGGCATCGCCCATGAACTGCTGGCAGGCCACCACGGTACCGTCACTGCCCACCGCCAGGTGGCGCACGCTGTTCATCTGCTGGGCCAGGGTTTCCTTGCTCAGCAGGGTGCCGTCGCGCTGCATCAGCACCAGGCTTGGCTGCATGGCGTCAAGGTTCATCTCGACCCGGCTTTCGGCCTCGGTGCGGATGCCGCCGTTGGCCACCACCAGGGTTTCGCCGTCGGGCAGCCAGGCCACTTCGTGGGGGCCGATGCCGTGGGTCGGGATCTCGCCGGTGTGCACCAGGCGCTCGCCCTCGAAGCGGTACACGCCCAATACGCCCCGGCCAGGGTCGGTGGTGTCGTTCTCGGTGGCGTACAGCCATTCGCCGCCGCTGTGGATCACCGCATGGCCATAGAAGTGCCGGTTCGGCTGCGAGGTGATGGTCTGCAGCAGGCGCCCGTCACGCAGGTCGACCAGGTAGCTTTCGGTACCGGGGCGGCGTGCGACGAACAGGGCGATCGGCAGGCTCGGGTGGTTGATGATGGCATGGCAACGCTGGGCCACCTGGGTGCTGAACACCTGGCTGCCGTCCAGGCGGAACCCGACCGCGTAATGCTTGCCGTCGCCATCGTCACGCGCCGACAGCAGCAGGGGTTCGCTGCCTTTGTTGCGAAACAGGCTCCAGCCACCCAGGGTCAGGGCGCTGAGCAATACGCTACCGAGTTTGATTGCCTGGCGTCGCAGCATGGTCAGTCACCGTCGTTGGCATTGAAGCCCAGTTGGATGTTCAGCGCCTTGGCCAGGTCGCCTTCATGCAGGCGGTGCACGGTGTTCAGCGCGTCGTAGATCTGGTTCAGGCTCTGTTGCCCGGCGTCGTCGGCCAGCAACTCGCCCAGCGACTTCTGGTTGTCGGCCAACAGCTTGAGGGCGCTAGCGTAGGCGTCGTCGATTTTTTGCGCCAGGGCTTTCTGATCGCTGCCCAGCAGGCCGCGCAGGCCCTGGTTGTCGACGCCGACCCAGACCGCCTGGGCGGCCTTGAGGCTGGCTTCCAGGCTCTTGAGCGAGGAGTGGCTGCGCCAGGCTTCGGCCTGCAGCGGCTGCGGGATGCCCTTGCTCTGGCGGCCCATCGGCGCGCCGAGTTTCTTCTTCAGGGTGTCCAGGGCGGTGACCTGGGCACGCAGCAGGTCGGCGATCGCTTCGTGGGAATCGGCGTAGCGCTGGTTGGGGAACTTGGTCATCTGCGAGAGCATGCCGTCGGTGCTGTTCCAGCTCTTGAGGATGTCTTCGGCCAGTGCCTTCTGGTGCTCACCGATGGCCACCAGCAGCGGGCAGTAGCGGGCCTTCTGCTCGGCGGTGGCGATGTCCGGCTTGCTGTCGAAGAGGATGTACTCGTAGGCCGAGAGGCCGCGCACGACCACGCTGGCCTTGCCCAGGGCGGCGGCGTCGACCGGCTTGTCGCCATTGACCAGCTGCTCGACCTGGCGGCCGACCAGGTTTTTCTTGTCGGGCCAGAACTGCACTTGCCAGGCGCGGTTGCCTTCGGCCAGCGGGCCGACCAGCAAGGGCTGCAGCTCGGCCCAGGCTTTCTGAGCGTTGAGGAAGTCGGCGCGCGCGGTTTCCAGGCTGGCCTTGCCTTCGCAGTAGGCCAGGGCGCTGCTGGCCAGCTGGCGGTCGGCCTCGACCCAGCGGCTGTAGGTCGGCAGGATCACCTGCTTGGCGATGGCGGCGGAAGTCACGGCCTGCGGGTCCTGGGGCGAGCAGGCACCGAGAGCGAGTGCGGCGAGGCTGGTGAACAACAGTTTGGGTCGGAACATGCCCGGCTCCTTGCGCGTTTTAAAGTGAGTTCAGGAACGCCAGCAGCGCGGCGCGCTGCTCGGCATTGAAGGTCAATACATGGTCGCGCGCCGCCTGGGCTTCGCCGCCGTGCCAGAGCACGGCTTCGAGCAGGTCGCGGGCGCGGCCGTCATGCAGATACTGGGTGTGGCCACTGACCGCCTGGGTCAGGCCGATGCCCCACAGCGGTGGCGTGCGCCAGTCCTGGCCGTTGGCGGCGAATTCGGTGCGCTCGTCGGCCAGGCCCGGGCCCATGTCGTGCAGCAGCAGGTCGCTGTAGGGGCGGATCACCTGCCCGGCCAGCTCGGGCTCGGCGGCATCGCGGGCGGTGGTGAACTGCGGGGTGTGGCAGCCCTGGCAGCCGGCCTGGAAGAACAGGTTCTTGCCCGCCAGCACCTGCGGCGCACCCACGTCGCGCCGGGCCGGCACGCCGAGGTTGCGGGTGTAGAAGGTGACCAGGCGCAGGATGTTGTCGCTGACTTCCTTTTCGTCACCTGCACCGTCGCCGTTGGGCGCCGCCAGGCAGGCGGCCTGCGCCGGGGTGCAGTCGTCCTTGGGTTGCAGGGTGCTGGTCAGGCCCATGTCGCCGGCAAAGGCGTGCACGTTCTGCTGGTTGACGTTGGGCTGCCCGGCCTTCCAGCCGAAGCGGCCGACCACGGTCTTGCCCTGGGCGTCGTCCCACACCCGGTTGGCGCGGCCACGAATGCCGTCGCGGTTGCGGTCATCGGGGTCTTCGTTGGCCAGGATGTCGGCTTCGGGGATGGCTTCGAGCAGGCCCAGGCCGATCATCGGCGGCGCCACGCGGGCCGAGAAACGGGTGTCGGGGTGCATCGGGCCGTAGCCGAGCTGGGTGATCTGCAAGGTCGGGCGGCGCAGTTCGACCGGGTGGCCATCCTTGAAGGCCACGGTATGCGTGGTGTAGGTCACCCGCACCTTGCCCTCGGGCGCAACGCCTGGAATGGCCATGTCCTGCAATTGAGTGCCGTATACCGGCTCGGGCACCACGCCCAGGCGCTCGATTTCCTTGGCCAGGTACGGCTGGTCAGGGATCGACAGGCGCACCAGCATCGACACCGCGTTGCTGTCGCCAGGCTCGGGCGGGTGGCCGCGGCCATCACGCACGTGGCAGTTCTGGCAGGCGTTGGTGTTGAACAGCGGGCCGAGGCCGTCGCGCGCGGTGGTGGTGGAGGGCGCGATCACCCAAGGGCTGCGAAAGAAACTGTTGCCCACGGCGAAGTCCAGGCGCCGCTCGGGCGACAGGTTGGCCGAGGGCAGGGAAAAGGCATTGCGGTCGCTGCGCTGCACGGTCGCCTGGCCACCGGACAACGCTTCGCCGGGCTCGGCCTGGGTGAAACGCGGTGCGTCGTCACAGGCGGCGAGGGCGAGGGACAGCAGCAAGGGGGAAAGTCGGGACAGCGACGAGGACATGCAAAATCCTGGGCGTGGACGAAAAACCGGCGTGCAAGCTTAGCAGGCTGGCGATATTTGAATAAGAGCAATTTGCAATTACCTGGGTGAAAAGGTTGTGAAAATGCCAGCATTTTCATGGCCTTCTTCGGCCTTTTCGCGGGGCTGGCACAGAAAAAAGGCGGCCCGAAGGCCGCCTCTTTCACAACCACAACCGCCCGAATCAGAATTCGTGGTCGGCGGTATCCGGGTTCAGGTTGGCAATGCCCAGCTTGCCTGCTGCCTGTTCGATGGCACCGGTCTGCTTGACCAGCGAGGCGATGGCATCGCGCACGATCTGGTTGCCGGCCGCGTTGTCGGCGGCGATCAGCTGGTCGTAGTGCTCGCCCTTGAGGGCGTGGTCGACGATCACCTGGATCTTCGCCTCGGTGTTTTCCAGGTCGGCCTTCAGGGTAGCGTCGGTGGCAGGATCGGCCTTGGCCACCAGCGACGACAGGCTCGGGCCGGTCATCTTGCTGCCGTCGACACGGGTGTACTCGCCCAGGTAGACGTTGCGGATGCCCTTGGCGTCGTAGAAGTGCGAGTAGTGGGTGTTGTCGCTGAAGCAGTCCTGCTCGTCTTCCGGCGAGTTGGCTTCCAGCGAAACTTTCATGCGCTCGCCGGCCAGTTCGCCCAGCGACAGGCTGCCCATGCCGAACAGCATCTTGCGCAGGCCGTCGGCCACAGGCTCGGCTTCCAGGGTGGCGCGGTAGTTGTCGGCGACGTTCGGTGCCCAGTTGCCGACCATCTCTTCGAGGTCCTTGACCAGCAGGTCGGTCACCGCCTTCAGGTAGGCGCGGCGACGGTCGTTGTGGCCGCCGGTGGCGCCTTGGCCTTCGAGGTAGTCGGACGCCGGGCGGTTGCCCGCGCCTGGGCCGGTGCCGTTGAGGTCCTGGCCCCAGAGCAGGAATTCGATGGCGTGGTAGCCGGTGGCGACGTTGGCTTCGGAGCCGCCCAGCTCGTTGAGGCTGGCCAGTTTCTCAGGGGTGATGTCCTTGACGTCGACCTTCTCTTCGCCGACCTGAATCTCGGTGTTGGCGATGATGTTGGCGCTGGCAGCCGGGTTGCCCAGGGCGTGTTCGTAGCTCTGGTCGACGTAGTCGATCAGGCCTTCGTCCAGGGGCCAGGCGTTCACCTGGCCTTCCCAGTCGTCGATGATGGTGTTGCCGAAGCGGAACGCCTCGCTCTGCAGGTACGGTACGCGTGCGGCGGCCCAGGCAGCCTTGGCGGCTTTGAGGGTGTCGTCGTTGGGCTTGGCGAGGAAGGCGTCGATGGCGCTCTGCAGGGTCTTGGCGGTGCTCAGCGAGTCGCTGTACACGGCGTAGACCATGTCGGTGTAATGCTTGACCACGGCCTTGCCGGCCGCTTCGTCGACAGCCCCAGGCGCCGCGGCGGTGGTGCTGGCGGCAGCAGGTGCCTGAGCTTGCGGGGCGGCGGCCTTGTCATCCTTGCCTTCGCCGCAACCGGCGAGGGCGATGGCGATGGCCAGCAGACTGGCGGAAGCCAGAGGCATACGAATCATTATTGGTTTTCCTGCGTCGTGTGGTTGGACCAAGGGTTATGCCGTGCGCCGTGGCACGCGAAACCGCAACATCATGCGAAAGATTTGCATTTGCTGTAAAGGGGCCAGACGCGCAATTCATGTAAATGCGCGTCATGGCTTGTAAGCGGCAGGGCAGGGTTACAGCGCCGACACCTGGTTGCGCTGCGCCTGCTTGAGAAAATGCGTCAGCTCGCGCGCCGACAGCGGCTTGCTGTAGTGGTAGCCCTGACCCTCGTGGCAACCCTGGGCGATGATGTAGCTTTCCTGCTCGGCGGTTTCCACGCCCTCGGCGATCACCTGCATGCCCAGGCTCTTGCCCAGCTGGATGATGGCGCGAACGATGGTGGCGTCGTCATCGTCGTCGAGCAGGTCCTGGACGAAGCTCTTGTCGATCTTGATCTTGTCCAGCGGCAGCGATTTGAGGTAGCTCAGCGACGAATAGCCGGTGCCGAAGTCGTCGATGGCGATCATCGCCCCCGAGCGGCGCAGGCTCAACAGGTGCTGGGCGGCGGTGCTGATGTCTTCCATCAGGCCGGTTTCGGTCACTTCCAGCTCCAGGCTGCGGGTGGGCAGGCGGTAGGCCTGCAGCAGGTTGTTGACCACCCGTGGCAGCTCGTTGTGGTGCAGTTGTACGGTGGACAGGTTGACCGCCATGCGCAGTTCGCTGAAGCCCAGGTCGTGCCATTCGCGCAGCTGCCGGCAGGCCTGGTCGAGCACCCATTCGCCGATGCTGATGATGCTGCCGTTCTGCTCGGCCAGCGGGATGAACTGGTCGGGCGGGACCATGCCCAGCTCCGGGTGCTGCCAGCGCAGCAGCGCCTCGACCCCGACCACGCGATGGTCGCGGTAGCTGATCTGCGGTTGGTAGACGAGGTACAGCTGGTTGCGCGGCAAGGCCTCGCGCAGGTCCTTTTCCAGCTCGCGGCGCCGGCGCATTTCGCTGTCGACGCTGGCGATGTAGAACTGGTAGCGGTTGCGCGAGCGCGCCTTGGCCAGGGTCATGGTCTGCTCGGCCTTTTGCAGCAGCTTTTCGGTGCTGTCGCCATCTTCGGGGAACAGGGTGATGCCGATGGTGGCGCGCAGGCGGATCTGCTGGTGGTCGAGGCCGAACGGGGCCTCGAGGTCGTCGAGGATGCTCTGCGCCAGCTCCGCCGCCTCGTAGGGCTGTTCGATGTTGGCCTGCACCAGCGCGAACTGGTCGCCGCCCAGCCGTGCCAGGGCGCCCAGCCGGCCGCTGTGGGCCCGCAGGCGGTCGGCCAGGGCCAGCAGCAACTGGTCGCCCACCTGGTAGCTGAACTGCTCGTTGATGCCCTTGAAATCGTCCAGGCCAACGCACAGCACGGCCACGCGGTGCTGCAGGCGGCCGGCGTCGGCGAGGATCTTGTCGAGCTGCTCCTGCAGTTGCTGGCGGTTGGGCAGGCCGGTGAGGAAGTCGTACTGGGCCATGCGCTGCAGGCTGTTCTCGGCCTCGTGGCGCAGATGGGTGTTGCGTTCGATCGAGGCCAGCAACTGGTTGGCGGTATTGACCCAGATACCCAACTCGTTCTTCTCGTGGCCCTTGAGCAGCGGGATCTGGTGCTGGCTGGGGCGGTCGGGGTTGATCTGGGTAAGGTGCTCGATGATCTTGGACAGCGGTTTGGTCAGCAGCCAGTGGTACACCAGGTACAGCACCAGGCCCATGGCCAGGGCGCGCAGCACGCCGGAGATGAAGATGATGATGGCGTTGACCAGGAAGTCTTCACCGTAGGCGGCGGTGTCGAGGGTGATGCTCAGGTCGCCGTAGTACTCGCTGTAGGGGCCGCGGCCGACCAGCTGGATGGTGTAGGTGCGTTCCTGGCCGAGGATCAGGTCGGTCAGCCAGCGCATGGACATGTCCTGCAGCGGGCGTGATTTTTCCGCAAGCATGGTTTCGTTGGGGTGGCCGATGGAGGCCTGGCGTACCGATTCGTCCTGGAACAGGCCTTCCATCACCTGCATGCCCATTTCCCGGTCGAGGCTGTACACCGCCTGGGTAGAGGGGTCGCGGAACATGTCGAGGATGCGCTGGGCGTCATTGTTGACGGCCTGGCGGGTCTTGTAGGTGTCGTAGACGATCTGCGCGCAACTGAGCACGACACCGACCGCCAGCGCCGAAAGGAGCACGACCCTGAGCAACTTGACCGACAAGCTGTTGCGCAATTCCAGCTTCAATGGGGTTTCCTTAATCCATGCCAGTGGCATCATTTTGCCATCAACGTCGGCAATACACTATCGGCCGCGCGGCTCTCCTGAGCAGTGTATCGGTTGCCTGACCGTGCAACTTGAGAACGCCGTGGCGAATGTCCAGACGTTTGATGTTAGCGTGCTATGCGGGGGGAGCAAGAGCGCTGGGCAAACTGCCGCTGCCAACTTCCAAGCCATAAAAAAACCCGGCGCAAGGCCGGGTTTTTCGATCAAGGCCGAACGCATCAGGCCTTGAAGGTTTTGCCTTCGAACTGCTCGGCAACGAACTTCCAGTTGACCAGGTTCCAGAACGCCTCGACGTACTTGGGACGCAGGTTGCGGTAGTCGATGTAGTAGGCGTGTTCCCAGACGTCGCAGGTCAGCAGCGGGGTGTCGCCGCTGGTCAGCGGGCAGCCGGCGCCGATGGTGCTGGCCAGGGCCAGGGAACCGTCGGCTTTCTTCACCAGCCAGCCCCAGCCGGAACCGAAGGTGCCAACCGAAGTCTTGGTGAACTCTTCCTTGAACTTGTCGAAGGAACCGAACGCAGCGTTGATGGCGTCAGCCAGGGCACCGGTCGGCTGGCCACCGGCGTTTGGCGCCAGGCAGTTCCAGTAGAAGGTGTGGTTCCAGACTTGAGCGGCGTTGTTGAAGATGCCGCCCGAAGAGGTCTTGACGATCTCTTCCAGGGTCTTGCCTTCGAATTCGGTGCCTGGGACCAGGTTGTTCAGGTTCACGACATAGGTGTTGTGGTGCTTGTCGTGGTGATACTCCAGGGTTTCCTTGGAGATGTGCGGCTGCAGAGCATCGTGGGCGTATGGCAGCGGCGGCAATTCAAAAGCCATGGTGGATCTCCTGATTCAGGTCTAGTTCGCGGTTTGCGCAAGGCCGATCACGGGCGGCCCTAGGTGCGTCGGCGAGTTTGTACTCTTTGCGACGCAAGGGCTGGATCATAGCACCAGCCCCGGCGCATAACCACGCAACAAAGATAGGGAATAGAGGTTCCAGAGCGCTTGGCGAACGCCGACGGGTGGCAGCTCAGGTGAAGATCAACTGCGCCGCCACGGCGAACATCATCACTGCCACCATCAGGTCGAGCATGCGCCAGGTGGCCGGGCGGGCCAGCCACGGCGCCAGCCACGCAGCCCCTAATGCCAGGGTGGTGAACCACAGCGCCGAGGCACTGGCGGCACCGGCCACATAGGCGCCAGGCACGGTTTGCTGGGCGCCGAGCGAGCCGATCAGCAGCACCGTGTCCAGGTACACATGGGGGTTGAGCAGGGTCACCGCCAAGGCGCTGAGCAGCACCGCGCGGCGCGAGCGCACGCCCTGGCCTTGCTGGTGCTGCAAGCTCTGTTTGGAGCAGGCGCTGCGCAGCGCCTTGGCGCCGTACCAGATCAGGAACACCGCGCCGCCCCAGCGGGCGATGGCCAGCAGCGTCGGGTTGTGCGCCAGCACCGTGGCCAGGCCGAATACCCCGGCCGCCACCAGCAGGGCATCGCAGACGATGCACAGCAAGGCCACCGGCAGGTGGTGTTCACGCCGCAAACTCTGGGCGAGGACGAAGGCGTTCTGCGCGCCGATGGCCATGATCAGGCCGAAGGCCACCAACATGCCGTTCAAATAGCTTTGCCACATGGCAGGTACTCCAAAGAAGATGTGGCCATTGTGCGGATCGGCGCTGTATAAGAAAAACAAATAACGCTGATCCGTCATTAGGAAAATCGATGTTCGACTACAAGCTGCTGGCCGCCCTCGCGGCGGTGATCGAGCAAGGCGGTTTCGAGCGCGCCGCGCAGGTGCTGGGGCTGTCGCAATCGGCTATCTCGCAGCGCATCAAGCTGCTCGAGGCGCGGGTCGGCCAACCGGTGCTGGTGCGCGCCGCGCCGCCGAGCCCGACCGAGGTGGGCCGCCAGCTGCTCAACCATGTGCAGCAGGTGCGCCTGCTGGAGCGCGACCTGCAGCGCCAGGTGCCGGCCCTGGACGAGGAGGGCATGCCCGAGCGCCTGCGCATCGCCCTCAACGCCGACAGCCTGGCCACCTGGTGGGCCGGTGCGGTGGGCGTGTTCTGCGCCGAGCATCATCTGTTGACCGACCTGGTGGTGGAAGACCAGGAGGTCGGCCTCAAGCGCATGCGCGCGGGCGATGTGGCGGCCTGCCTGTGCGGCAGCGAGCGGCCGGTGGCCGGGGCACGCAGCCTGCCGCTGGGGGCCATGCGCTATCGGGCGCTGGCAAGCCCAGGGTTCATGGCGCGCTACTTCCCCAGGGGCTTCGAGGTGCAGCGCCTGGCGCGCACCCCGGCCATCGTCTATGGCCCGGACGATTTCCTGCAGCACCGTTACCTGGCGTCGCTGGGGATACAGGACGGTTTCTTGCACCACCTGTGCCCCTCATCCGAAGGCTTCCTGCGCATGACCGAGGCGGGCCTGGGCTGGGGCCTGGTGCCCGAGTTGCAGGCCCGCGAGCAGCTGGCGAACGGGCAGTTGGTGGAAATCTGCGCCGATACTCCCATCGACGTGCCGTTGTACTGGCATCATTGGCGCAACGGCGGGCAACTGCTCGCGCAACTGACCGAGCACCTGCGGCACACGGCACGGCATTGGCTGGTGCCCTTGTAGCCGCGGTCGGCGTCTGTTGCATCTGAAATCAAGGCGGAGTCATACATGCGAATTCTGGTCACCGGCGCGAGCGGCTTCATTGGCGGGCGCTTTGCGCGCTTTGCCCTGGAGCAGGGCCTGGACGTGCGGGTCAGCGGCCGTCGCGCCGAGGGGGTCGAGCACCTGGTCAAGCGCGGCGCGCAGTTCATCCCCGGCGACCTGGGCGATGCCGAACTGGCCCGGCGCCTGTGCCAGGGCGTCGAGGCGGTGGTGCACTGCGCGGGCGCGGTGGGCAGCTGGGGGCGCTACCAGGACTTCCACCAGGGCAACGTGGTGGTCACCGAAAACGTCGTCGAGGGGTGCCTGAAGGAGCATGTGCGGCGCCTGGTGCACCTGTCGTCGCCGTCGATCTATTTCAACGGCCGCTCACGCCTGGATATTCGCGAAGACCAGGTGCCGCGCCGCTTCCACGACCACTACGCGCTGACCAAGCACCTGGCCGAGCAGAAGGTCTTCGGTGCCCAGGAATTCGGCCTGGAGGTGCTGGCGCTGCGCCCGCGCTTCGTCACCGGGGCGGGCGATGCGAGCATCTTCCCGCGCTTGATGCAGATGCAGCGCAAGGGCCGTGTCTCGATCATCGGCAACGGCCTGAACAAGGTCGACTTCACCAGCGTGCACAACCTCAACGACGCGTTGCTCAGTGCCCTGTTCGCCGAGGACCGCGCCCTGGGCCAGGCCTACAACATCAGCAACGGCCACCCGTTGCCGCTGTGGGATGTGGTGAACTACGTGATGCGCCAGATGCACCTGCCCCAGGTGACCCGTTACCGCTCCTACGGCCTGGCCTACAGCCTGGCGGCGCTGAACGAGGGCGCCTGCATGCTCTGGCCCGGGCGCCCGCAGCCAACCCTGTCGCGCCTGGGGATGCAGGTGATGAGCCGCGATTTCACCCTGGACATCAGCCGTGCCCGCCAGTACCTGGGCTACCAGCCCAAGGTCAGCCTGTGGACGGCGCTGGATGAATTCTGCGCCTGGTGGAAGCACCAGCCGCTCGGCCAGTGAACCTGGCCGGTTGATGATGGTCATCTGAGCGCCGCGCGAGCGGTTTATACTCATGCCTCTTTGCTACTACCGCGGTTGACCCCACCTATGCGTAACGATGCTCACGACGATTTCGACGATGTGCCCACCTTGCGGGCCGGTACCCCCGATGACGACGAACTGCTGCCAGCGCACGTGTCGCGCAGCCGTCAGAAAGCCGCCAAGCCCGCCAGCACGGCGCCGCTGTGGGCGCTGCTGGGGGCTTCGTTCATCGCCCTGGCGGGGCTGGGCTGGTGGAGCTTCCAGCAGATTTCGTTGATGGAGCAGCAGTTGGTGGCCACCCAGGAAAGCTTCGCGCGCATCAGCGAGGAAGCCGCCGGGCGCCTGCAGGCCATCAGCGGCAAGGTCGAGGCCAGCGAGTCGACGGTCAATACCGGCAGCGAGGCGCTGAAACTGCAGATTCGCCAGCTGCAGGCCAGCCTGGCCGAGCAGGGCGCCCAGCAGCAAGGCGTGGCCGGGCAGACGGGCGATTTGGGCAAGCGCCTGGAGCAGGTGCTGGCCGATACCCGTGAACAGCAGAAGGTGGTGACCGAGCTGCAGACGCAGTTACAGGCGCAACTCAAAGCGGTGAACGGCGAGCTGGCGGCACTGAAGTCGGCGCAAGTCGATGGCGGCAAGCTCGATGGCCAGCTCAAGAGCCTGAACGATGAAGTGGCGGCGTTGAAGAAGCAGGGTAACCAGAAGGCCGCCATCGAGAGCCTGGAGCAGGATGTGCTGGTGTTGAAGAGCCAGGCTGACAACCGGCCGGCTGCCAATTCGGGCGGTGCGTCGGTGCAGGAGTTCGATGCGTTTCGTGGGCAGACCACGCGCAACCTCAACACCCTGCAGAGCCAGATCCAGAACCTGCAACAGCAGATCAATGCCCGCCATTGAGATCAGCTGAGCCCTGAATCCCCGGCAAGCCTGGCGGTGTACCTGTGGGAGCCGGCTTGCCGGCGATTGGGCCGCAAAGCGGCCCCGCGTTCGCGATTACAGCCGTGGATAATCGATGTACCCCACCGGCCCCTTCCCATAGAACGTCTCCGGATGCGCCTGGTTCAACGGCGCATCGGCCTCCAGCCGCGCCGGCAGGTCCGGGTTGGCAATGAACGGCACGCCAAACGCCACCGCATCGGCCCGGCCACTGGCCAACGCCGCATTGGCACTGGCCTTGTCGAACCGTTCGTTGACGATGTACGGGCCGCCGAACGCTTGCTTGATCAGCGGGCCAATGCTGTCATCGGCTTCCTTCTCCCGCGAGCAGATGAAGGCGATGCCACGCTTGCCCAGCTCCCGCGCCACGTAGGTGAAGGTCTCGGCGCGGTCGGCGTCGCCCATGTCATGCGAGTCGGCACGCGGTGCCAGGTGCACGCCCACACGCCCGGCACCCCATACCTCGATGGCCGCATCGGTCACTTCCAGCAGCAGCCGCGCGCGGTTTTCCAGCGTGCCACCGTAACGGTCGTTGCGCTGGTTGGTGCTGCTCTGCAGGAATTGGTCGAGCAGGTAGCCGTTGGCGCCATGAATCTCCACGCCGTCAAAGCCCGCCGCCTTGGCGTTTTCGGCGCCGCTGCGGTAGGCCTCGA
This sequence comes from Pseudomonas faucium, assembly GCF_021602585.1. Lineage (GTDB taxonomy): Bacteria > Pseudomonadota > Gammaproteobacteria > Pseudomonadales > Pseudomonadaceae > Aquipseudomonas > Aquipseudomonas faucium. The sequence continues at coordinate 221,833 of NZ_BQIP01000003.1, read as the reverse complement.
CGATGTCGGCGATCTCTTCGGTTTCCAGCGCACGTGGAGTGGGGTACTCGGTGATCGGGCGCACCAGGCTGACATGGCCCTTGGGCTGGATCGCGCTGGGCGCCACCGGCAACTCGCCGTTCAGGTAGCTGGGGTGGGAGATGCGGCCAACGTGCCACAGCTGCAGGAAGATGCGCCCGCCAGCGGCATGCACGGCCTTGGTCACGTTGTTCCAGCCGCGTACCTGCTGGTCGTTCCAGATACCGGGCGTGTCCGGGTAGCCGACACCCATGGGCGACACCGAGGTCGCTTCGCTGAGGATCAGCCCGGCGCTGGCGCGCTGCACGTAGTACTCGGCCATCAGCGCGTTGGGCACCCGGCCCTCGTCGGCGCGGCAGCGGGTCAGCGGCGCCATGATGATGCGGTTGGGCAGTTGCACGTCGCCCAGCGTGATCGGATCGAAAAGCGTGGTCATGAAAGTTACCTGCCTTGTCAGAGTGCTTGGCGCAGTTGTTCGAGAAATGCCTGGATAGTGGTTTCGTTACGTTTGAAGAAGTGCCATTGGCCGACCTTCTGGCTGCTGATCAGGCCAGCCCGTTGCAAGGTCGCCAGGTGGGCGGAAACGGTCGACTGCGACAAGCCGCAGCGCTGATCGATCTGCCCGGCACACACGCCCTGTTCGGTGCTGTGGTGCTGGTCGGGAAACTGCGTGGCCGGGTCTTTCAGCCAGTGCAGGATTTCGCGCCGCACCGGGTGGGCCAGGGCTTTGATGATTTCGTCGAGATCGAGGGGCATGGTTGTCACTCGTGTTGTACCGGTATATCGCGATGGGTCGAAATATAAATCGGTATTTCGCGATATTGAAATACCGATAGGCTCTGAGCTGAGCGCGAATCGCTATATCGCGTTATAACGATATTGGCGCTGCCGGTGCTAGACTGCGGGCATGAACTACCTCGCACACCTGCACCTGGGCGGCCCCGCGCCGCAACAACTGCTTGGCAGCCTGTATGGCGATTTCGTCAAAGGCTCCCTGGAAGGGCGCTTTGCGCCTGAGCTTGAAGCGGCGATTCGGCTGCACCGGCACATCGACAGCTACACCGACCGGCACCCCCTGGTACTGGCCGCGCTCGCGCGCTTTCCCAGGGAGCGGCGACGCTTTGCCGGGATCGTTCTGGATGTGTTCTTCGACCATTGCCTGGCGCGGCATTGGGGTGATTACGCCGAACAGCCACTGGCGCAGTTCACCGGTGACTTCTACCGGGTGCTGCTGGCAGAGCCTGAGTTGCCGGGGCGGTTGGCGCGGATTGCGCCGTTCATGGCGGCGGATGACTGGCTGGGGGCGTATGGCGATTTCGACACCCTGGAGCAGGTGTTCAACGGGATTGCCCGGCGCTTGTCGCGGCCGGAGGGGATGAGCGGAGTGATGGGGGAGCTGGAGCGGTTGTACGAGCCGCTGCTGGCGGATTTTCGCGAGTTCTATCCGCAGTTGCAGGTATTTGCGGCGGCGGGGCGGGTATCCGAGCGCTGATCCTTTGGCCTCATCGCCGGCAAGCCGGCTCCCACATCATAGCGAAACCTGTGAAGGTCCCTGTGGGAGCCGGCTTGCCGGCGATGAGGCCAGTGCAGCCAAGCGCCATCAAGCAGCCCGCGCCTGCCGGCGGGGCGCCACTTCGACATCCTCGACCCCGAACAACGCCATGTGAATGGCCTGCTGCGCCTGAAACGCCAACGCCGCCCGCTCTTTGCCAATACTGCTGATCGGCGCCAGCAACTCAATGCACACCTCACCCCGAGGCGCCGCAAACAGCCGCATCAGGTGCGAAACCAGGTCATCGTCGCCAATGAACGGCGCGATCGGGTCCGCCTCACCGTTGCGCAGGTACTGGATGGCCACCGGCTGCACGGCCACACCCCGGTCGATGGCACCGGCCAGCAAGCGGCCGTGGAAGGTACGCAACTGGCGCCCGTCGGTGGTGGTGCCTTCAGGGAAGATCAGCAGCGGCCGCGCCTGGCCCAGCTGTGCCCCGATCTGCTCGCGCAGGCGCTGGCCGTCGCCACCGCCGCGGCGTATGAACAGCGTGCCGGCCTTTTCCGCCAGCCAGCCGGCCAGCGGCCACTGGCGCACTTCGGCCTTGGACAGGAACGACAACGGCAGCAGCATGCCAAGCAGGGGAATGTCGGCCCACGACACATGGTTGCTGACCCACAGCATCGGCCGCTTCGGCAGCTCGCCCACCACCCGCACATCGAAGGGCAGGGCGGTCACCAGGCGTTTCATGAACAGGCAGGCCCAGCGTTGGCGGCGCTCAAGGGACGCCTTGAAGCCCAGGCGTTCGCCCAGGGCAATGACGCTGGCCATGAGCATGCCCAGCAGCAGCACCAGCAGCAGCCGCGACAGGCGGGCGAGCACCCGCAGCCTGGGCATCAGACGGCCGCCTTGAAGTGGCGGGCGTAGCGTGGGCAGAGGTCGTCGCGCTTGAGCAGGATGAACACATCGGCCACCTGGAAATCCTCGTCCCAGCACGGCTCGCCGCAGATCTTCGCGCCCAGACGCATGTAGGCCTTGAGCAGCGGCGGCATTTCGGCGATGACGTTGCTGGGCAGTGCCAGGCTGGGCAGCGGGTTTTTCGGTTCGGCGCGCAGGTGTTCGGTGCACAGGTAGCGGTCACGCAGGCGTTGCATGATGGCGTGGGCCTGCACGCCGCCGTCCTGCATCGGGATGCTGGCGCAGCCCATCAGGTAGCTGTAGCGGCCTTCGTTGAGGACCTCGGCCAGCTCGCCCCAGAGCACGGCGATGGTGCCGCCGTTGCGGTAGTCGGCGGCGACGCAGGTGCGCCCCAGTTCCAGGATCGGGCCTTGCAGGTGCACCAGGCCGTGCAGGCTGAATTCTTCTTCGCTGTAGAAGCGCCCCAGGCTGCTGGCGGCCTGGTGGTCGAGCAGGCGGGTGGTGGCCACCAGCTCGCCGGTGCTCAGGTCGCGCACGCCGATGTGGCGGCAATGTACGTCGTAGTCGTCCATGTCCAGGCCCTGTTCGGCGCCTTTGAGCTTGGCCTTGAATTCCGCGCTGAACACCTTGTAGCGCAGCGCCTGTGCTTCCTGCAGGGCGGCTGCTCCAACCAGGCGTTCGGCTTGCAGACGGCGTTCAGTGCTGTTGTCGCCAGGGCGAGCGATCCGAGTCATTGCGAGTCTCCATAAGCCAGCCATGAAGGGTTGCGGCCGGTCGGCTTTGTTGTGCAAAGTCAGCCTAGGTAGGCGCGGTGTCACGGCTGTGAACCTTTGGTGATGCTTGCGTGACAGCCCCTGAAGGCCCACAAGGAGCATGCGATGGCTTGGTTGCAACGACTCAACGACCCTTTGCGCCAGCCGCTGGCCGGCACCCTGGGCGAGACTTACGGCGCGCAGCTCGCGCACCTGGGGCCGGTTTCGCCGTTCGAGCTGGCGGTGCTCGGTGGCCGCGCCATGGCCACCCCTGGCCTGGCCTTTCTCATCGGCTACCAGGCGGCCTTGCGTGTGCTCTGGCCCAGCGCCCCGGCCAGCCTCGGCGCGCTGTGCGCCACCGAGCGGCGCAGCGTGCGCCCGGCCGACATGAACACCCGCCTGGAGGGGCTGCGCCTGACTGGCAACAAGGACTTCGTCACCGCCGGGCTGGATGCCGAATGGCTGCTGGTGGCGGCGCGCAGCGAAGGGCCTGGGCAGGGGCCGCGGTTGAACCTGGCGGTGGTCTACCCTGGCGAGCCTGGGGTGACACTGGAGGCGCTGCCGACCCTGCCGCTGATGCCTGAAGTGGGCCACGGGCGGCTGCGCTTGCAGCAAGCCGGCTGCGAGTTGCTGGCGGGCGATGGCTGGGATGCCTACGTCAAACCCTTCCGCTCGCTGGAAGATCTGTACGTGCTGGCGGCCCTGACGGCCTGGCTGTATGGGGTTGGCCAGGAGTGCGGCTGGCCGCAGGACCTGCGCCTGCGTTTGCTGGGGCTGTTGGCGGGCTGCGCCGAAGGGAGCCGGCAGTGCGCCGACAGCGTGGGTTGCCATCTGCTGCTGGGCGGTTTGTTCGAGCAGTTCCAGGCGCTGCGCTGGGCCATCGACCAGGCGTTGGCGGCAGGCCCGGAGCAGTGGTCGCAGCTGTGGCAGCGCGACCAGGGCGTGCTGGCATTGGCCGCTGCGGCGCGGGAAAAACGCCTGGCCAAGGCCTGGGCGGCTGCAGGACTGTCATGAAAGGCTGAGAGGCTGGGTGATCCTCTGATAATGGGGCTGCCGCGCAGCCCATTGCAGGCAAGCCCATGCTCAAGACCCTGCTCGCGCTCTTCGCCCTGGCCATCGTCCCCGCCTGGGCCGAAGACTGGCCCGCCCCGGACTGGCCCTTCGACAATGCGGTCATCGATTGGCAAGCGGTGGATGCCTACGCCTTCCCGGCGCGCAATGCCGATGAACGCAGCGGCATCCGCAGCGACGCGCTGTTGATCATCCGCGATGGGCGCATTCTCCATGAGCGCTACAGCGCACCCACCACTGGCAAAACCGCCCACCTGACCTGGTCGGTCAGCAAGAGCGTGCTCGCCACCGTGCTGGGCGTCGCCCAGGGCCAGGGGCGCTTCCAGTTGCAGGACCCGGTGGCACGCTACTACCCGCCGATGCAGGCGCACCCCGAGGTGCGCATGGCCGACCTGCTGCACTGGGCCAGCGGCCTGCAATGGCAGGAAGACTATGAATATGCGCCGTTGAAGTCTTCGGTGGTGGCCATGCTCTATACCCGAGGGCGCCGCGACATGGCGGCCTATACCGCTGCGCACCCCGCCGTCGAGCCACCTGGCCAGCGCTTTCTCTATTCGAGCGGCGACAGCAACCTGCTGGCCGCCGCCTTGCGCGGCATGCTCGATGCCGGGGCCTACGCCGACTATCCCTGGCAGGCGCTGTTCACCCCGCTGGGCATCGACAGCGCGGTCTGGGAGCGCGATGGCGCGGGCACGCTGGTCGGTTCGTCCTACCTCTACCTCAGTGCCCGCGACCTGGCGCGCATCGGCCTGTTGATGCAGCGCGAAGGGCGTTGGCAGGCGCGCCAGCTGTTGCCGGCAAGCTGGGTGGCGTTCAACCGCGCCGTGTTCACCCAGGCCCAGGCCATCCCCGGCGAAGCCAACCCTGGCGGCCATTGGTGGCTCAACCAGCCGCTCGCACAAGGCGCTGCACGGCCATGGCCCGACGCCCCGGCAGATACCTACGCGGCGCTCGGCCACTGGGGCCAGGCGCTCTACATACTGCCCGCGCAGCAGCTGGTGATCGTGCGCTACGGCGATGACCGCGATGGCAGCTACAGCCACAACGAGTTGCTCAAACGGGTGCTGGCGGCGCTGGCCGGGGAGGGCGCATGAAGCGTCTGGCGTTACTGGCGCTTGTCGCACTGCTTGGCTGGGCCTGGCTGGAGCGCCAGGCGCTGGCGGATTTCCCCGGCATCCTTTCGGCGTATTCGGCCAAGGAGTACTGCTCGTGCCGCTTCGTCATGGGCTTCGAGCAGGCGTATTGCCGCGCCTACGTGAAACAGTGGCTACCCTTGAGCGAGCTGGAAGAAGACAGCCAGCAGCGCAGGGTCAGCGCCGCCGGGCTGGGCCAGCGCAGCCGCGCGGCCTGGCAGGGCGCGCAGCAGGGTTGCCGCTTGCTGCCATGACGGTGGGCGGTTAAGGTTGGCGGTCAAGTTTCACGAGATCTGTCATGTTCAAGCTGCCCCGTCTTCTGCCGGCCCTGCTGCTGGCCCTGTGTCTGCCCGCCCACGCCAACTGGCACCTCGATAGTGAATCGTCACGCCTGTCGTTCATCAGCGGCAAGAACGGCGACACCGCCGAGGTGCATCGCTTCCTGGTGTTGCATGGCTCGGTGGACCGCAAGGGCGCGGCGGCGCTGCGCATCGAGATGGACTCGGTCAGCAGCGGCATCCCGCTGCGCGACGAGCGCATGCGTGATGACCTGTTCGAGGTCGAGCGTTTCGCCGAAGCCACGATCAAGGCGCAGATCGACCTGCGCCCGATCAACGACCTGGCCAACGGTGCGCAGATCGAGTTGCGCCTGCCGCTCACCGTCAGCCTGCATGGCCAGTCGCACAGCTACAACGCACTGCTGCTGGCGACCCGCCTCGATGAGCGGCGCTTTCAGGTGGTGACCCTGGAGCCGCTGATTCTCAATGCCAACGACTTCGCTTTGCTGCCAGGGCTGGAAACCCTGCGCAAGTTCGCCAAGCTCAAGTCCATCAACCCCACGGTACCGGTCAATGCGGTGCTGATCTTCAACGCCCGCTGACATGCCGGGGCCGGTCTTCCCCTGGCGCGATGGCAACCAGTTCGAACTGCTGATCGACGGCCCCGAGTTCTTTCCGCGCATGCTCCAGGCGATTGCGCAGGCCCAGTACCAGGTCGACCTGGAGTTGTACCTGGTCGAGGCCGGGGCCTGCGCCGAGGCGGTGGTCGAGGTGCTGGAGCAGGCGGCGCGGCGCGGCGTGCGGGTGCGCTGCCTGTTCGACGACTATGGCTCGCTGGCCTTTACCACGGCGCTGCGCCAGCGCCTGCTGGAGGCCGGGGTGCTGCTGCGCTGGTACAACCGCCTGCGCTGGAAGCGTGGCTTTCGCAACCTCTACCGCGACCATCGCAAACTGCTGCTGGTCGACGAGCGCTGGGCGGTGGTGGGCGGCACCGGGGTCACCGACGAGTTCTGGACGCCCGGCGAGGCGGCCAGCGAGTGGCATGAAGTGATGGTGCAGATGCAGGGGGCGGTGGTCAGCGACTGGCAGTTGCTGTTCGACCGCCAGTGGCACGCCAACAACCGCCGCACCGCCTGGCGCCCGGCCGAGGGCTTCGGCCTGCCGCGCCTGCCCAAGGTGCCGGCGCAGGGCCAGGGCATGGGCCGGGTGGCCTATGCCGACGCCCGTCAGCACCAGGACATCCTGCATTCGCTGGTGCGCGGGCTGAACAGTGGCAAGCAGCGGGTGTGGCTGGCCACGCCGTACTTCCTGCCGACCTGGAGCGTGCGCCGCTCCCTGCGCCGCGCCGCCAGCAAGGGGGTCGATGTGCGCCTGCTGCTGACCGGGCCGCGTACCGATCACCCTTCGGTGCGTTACGCCGGGCACCGCTATTACCCGCGCCTGCTGCGCGCCGGGGTGCGCATCTACGAATACCAGCCGTGCTTCTTGCACCTGAAGATGGTGCTGATCGACGACTGGGTCAGCATCGGCTCGTGCAACTTCGACCACTGGAACCTGCGCTTCAACCTGGAGGCCAACATCGAGGCGCTCGACCCGCCGCTGACCGCCGCCGTGCAGGCCAGCTTCGAGCGCGATTTCGCCTTGAGCGAGGTGGTCGACCTCGACCACTGGAATGCCCGCCCGCTCTGGCGCCGGGTCAAGCAGCGGATATGGGGCTGGCTGGACCGGCTGGTGGTCAATTTGCTCGACCGACGTGACTGACAGCGACTATCGTGCAGTGACTGTCCAAAAGTAATCCAAGGGTGACTGCAATGACGGCGAAGAAGATTCTCATGCTGGTGGGCGACTACGTCGAGGATTACGAGGCGATGGTGCCGTTCCAGGCATTGACCATGGTGGGCCACACGGTGCATGCGGTGTGCCCGGAAAAGGTCGCGGGCCAGACCGTGCGCACGGCGATCCACGACTTCGAGGGTGAGCAGACCTACAGCGAGAAGCCAGGGCACAACTTTGCCCTGAACTACGACTTCGTCCGGGTGCGTGCCGAGAGCTACGACGCGCTGCTGATTCCGGGTGGGCGTGCGCCGGAGTACCTGCGCCTGGACGAGAAGGTGCTGGCGCTGGTCAAGGCCTTCGACCAGGCCGGCAAGCCGATTGCCGCGGTGTGCCACGGGGCGCAGCTGCTGGCGGCGGCCGGGGTGCTGGAAGGGCGCGAGTGCAGTGCGTACCCGGCCTGTGCGCCGGAGGTGCGGCTGGCGGGTGGCAAGTTCATCGACATCGCCGTGGACCAGGCGCACGTGGACGGCAACCTGGTGACGGCGCCGGCGTGGCCTGCGCATCCGGCCTGGTTGGCGGCGTTTCTGAAGGTGCTGGGCACGCGTATTTCCTGACCGCGCCTCTGCGCGGGGCAGGCCTGCTTGGTAGCGGTGATGGAACAGTACCTGTCGTGTTGGGAAAAGGCGGGGCGTTGGCTCGGATGATAGGGTTTGCCCTCAAGCCCGGCTTAGCCGAACGCGTCATCCACCTCGACAGAACGACCGCCCAGCATGGAAATACGCCTGTTGCACGGCGCCGCTATCGCGCCTTACCTCGATGACCTCGCTCGCCTGCGCCTGACCGTGTTTCGCGAGTTTCCCTACCTCTACGACAGTACCCCGGAGTGCGAAGCCAACTACCTGGCAAGCTACGTGCGCTCCGGGCGCAGCCTGGTGGTGCTGGCGCTGGACCAAGGCCAGGTGGTGGGTGCCAGCACGGCTGTGCCGCTGCTGGACGTGGCGCCTGAATTCCAGCAGCCCTTCCTGGCCCAGGGGCGCGACCCCGCCTGCGTCTATTACTTCGGTGAGTCACTGCTGTTGCCGGCATACCGGGGGCAGGGCCTGGGCGTGCGCTTTTTCATCGAGCGCGAGTCCTATGCCCACAAGCTTGCCGAGTTCGATTACTGCGCGTTCTGTGCGGTGGAGCGGCCCGGCGGGCACCCGCTGCGGCCGGCGCAGTACAAGCCGTTGCATGGCTTTTGGCGCAACCGTGGCTTCCTGCATGATCCGTCACTGCGTACCCACAGCGCCTGGCGCGACCTGGGGGAGCAGGAAAGTTCGGAGAAGATCATGGCGTTCTGGGTCAAGGCGTTGCCGATCTGATGCGCTGAAACGACGGCGGCCCCTTCGCGGGGCAAGCCCGCTCCCACAGGTTCGATGTCGTACCTGTGGGAGCGGGCTTGCCCCGCGAAGGGGCCGCCGCTGTTACATCAGGTTTACTTCACTTCGACTGCCAGGCTCTGGGCAATCTTGCTCTGCCACAGAGCAGGGCCAGTGATGTGCACCGACTCACCGTTGCTGTCGACCGCGACAGTCACCGGCATGTCTTTCACTTCGAACTCGTAGATCGCTTCCATGCCCAGTTCGGCGAAGGCCAGGACCTTGGACTTGCGGATCGCCTGGGCCACCAGGTAGGCAGCGCCGCCGACGGCCATCAGGTACACGGCCTTGTTGTCCTTGATCGCCTCGATGGCGGTCGGGCCACGCTCGGACTTGCCGATCATGCCCAGCAGGCCGGTCTGCTCGAGGATCTGGCGGGTGAACTTGTCCATGCGGGTGGCGGTGGTCGGGCCGGCTGGGCCTACCACTTCGTCACCGACCGGGTCGACCGGGCCGACGTAGTAGATGAAGCGGCCCTTGAGGTCGACCGGCAGTTCTTCGCCACGGTTGAGCATCTCGACCATGCGCTTGTGCGCAGCGTCGCGGCCAGTGAGCATCTTGCCGTTGAGCAGGATGGTCTCGCCCGGCTTCCAGCTGGCGACTTCTTCCGGGGTGATGGCGTCGAGGTTGACGCGACGGGCGCTCGGGCCGGCTTCCCAGACGATTTCCGGGTAGGCGTCCAGCGACGGCGCTTCCAGCTCAGCCGGGCCGGAGCCATCGAGCACGAAGTGCGCGTGGCGGGTGGCGGCGCAGTTGGGGATCATGCACACCGGCAGCGAGGCGGCGTGGGTCGGGTAGTCCATGATCTTGACGTCGAGCACGGTGGTCAGGCCGCCCAGGCCCTGGGCGCCGATGCCCAGCTGGTTGACCTTGTCGAACAGCTCCAGGCGGATCTCTTCGATGCGGTTCTGCGGGCCGCGGGCCTTCAGCTCGTGGATGTCGATGGATTCCATCAACACTTCCTTGGCCATCACCGCAGCCTTCTCGGCGGTGCCGCCGATACCGATGCCGAGCATGCCAGGCGGGCACCAGCCAGCGCCCATGGTCGGCACGGTCTTCAGCACCCAGTCGACGATCGAGTCGGACGGGTTGAGCATGGCCATCTTCGACTTGTTCTCGGAACCGCCGCCCTTGGCTGCAACATCGACTTCGACCTTGTCGCCAGGGACGATCGAGTAGTGGATGACGGCCGGGGTGTTGTCCTTGGTGTTCTTGCGGGCACCGGCCGGGTCGGCCAGGATCGAGGCACGCAGGACGTTTTCAGGCAGGTTGTAGGCGCGACGCACACCCTCGTTGATCATGTCGTCGACGCTCAGGGTGGCGCCGTCCCAGCGCACGTCCATGCCCACGCGCACGAACACGGTGACGATACCGGTGTCCTGGCAGATCGGGCGGTGGCCGGTGGCGCACATGCGCGAGTTGATCAGGATCTGGGCGATCGAGTCACGTGCCGCTGGCGACTCTTCGCGCAGGTAGGCCTCGTGCATCGCCTGGATGAAATCGACGGGGTGGTAGTACGAGATGAATTGCAGGGCGTCGGCGACGCTCTGAATCAGGTCGTCTTGCTTGATCACGGTCATGCAGCGCGCTCCTCTTAAAGACGGGAACATTCAAAAAGACGCTCGACAATGCCGACCAGCGTGTCGAAGCGCCTTGCAAGGCGCCGGCAGGTCAGGCCGACGGAAAAAGGCGCGGCAGTATAGCGCGCATCGGTGCCGGGCACACCTGCGGCCGGTCTGGACCATGGTCGGCCACCGGCGGGCATCCTTTTTGCTGCCATCGAGCGCTTGGCTTACAGTGAGCCGCAGTCATATGGAGAAACACCGACCATGCCCGAACTATGCGTGGGCGAGCGCCGCTGGACGGTGCCCACCGGCAGCAACCTGCTCGATGCCCTGAACGAGGCCGGGCTGAACGTGCCCTACAGTTGCCGCGCCGGCAGCTGCCATGCCTGTTTGGTGCATTGCCTGGACGGGCAGCCGGCGGATGCCTTGCCCGAGGCCCTGGCCCTGGAAAAGCACGCACAGGGCTGGCGCCTGGCGTGCCAGTGCCGAGTGGTGGACGACTTGCGCGTGGCGGTGTTCGACCCGCTGCAGGACGGCATCGCCGCCCAGGTCCGTGCACTGGACTGGTACGCCGATGTGCTGCGCCTGCGCCTGCAGCCTGCGCGTGCGCTGCGTTACCAGGCTGGCCAGCACCTGGTGCTGTGGAGCGGGTCGGTGGCGCGGCCTTATTCCCTGGCGAGCCTGCCGGGCGAGGGTGACTTTCTCGAATTCCATATCGACTGCCGCCGGCCCGGTGCCTTCAGCGACAAGGCGCGGGGGTTGCAGCTGGGCGATACCTTGCGCCTGGGCGAACTCAGGGGCGGGGCGCTGCATTACGACCCGGACTGGCACGCGCGGCCCTTGTGGCTGCTGGCGGCCGGCACCGGGCTGGCGCCGTTGTGGGGCATCTTGCGCGAGGCGCTGCGCCAGGGGCATCAGGGCGAGATCAGGGTGATGCATGTGGCGCACGAGCACGCCGGGCATTATCTGGCCGGGCCGCTGGCGGAAATTGAAGGGGTGAGGGTCGAGCCGGTGCTGGTCGATCAGCTGGAAGATGCGCTGGCGGGGTTGCGGCCGTCATCACGGCAGACCGTTGCGCTGCTGTGTGGCTCGCCGGGGAGTGTGGAGCGGTTTGCGCGGCGGCTGTTCATTGCGGGGGTGCCGCGGGGGCAGGTGTTTGCCGATGTGTTCGTGGAGCATGCTTGAGTGAGCAGGGAGGGCTTTGCCCTCCTTTCGCGACACAAGGCCGCTCCTACAGGTGAATGCGATCTCCTGTAGGAGCGGCCTTGTGTCGCGAAAGGGCCGCAAAGCGGCCCCCGGGGCTATCACCCAACCAGCGGGTCACCGACATGCAGGATCTTCATGCCGTTGGTGCCACCGATGGTGTGGTAGCTGTCACCCTTGGTCAGGATTACCCAGTCACCTTGCTCCACCAGCCCACGCTTGAGCAGCTCGTCGACCGCCGCCTGGCTCACCTTGTCGGCCGGCAGCGAAGCCGGGTCGAAGGCGATCGGGTAGACGCCGCGGAACATCGAGGCGCGAGCCTGGGTAGCGCGGTGCGGCGACAGCGCGTAGATCGGCACGTGCGAACGCAGGCGCGACATGATCAGCGGGGTGTAGCCACTTTCGGTCAGGGCGATGATCGCCTTCACGCCCGGGAAGTGGTTGGCGGTGTACATGGCCGCCAGGGCGATGCTTTCGTCGCAGCGCTCGAAGGTGGTGTGCAGGCGGTGGCTGGACTTCTGGCTGGTCGGGTGCTTCTCGGCGCCCAGGCAGATGCGGGCCATGGCCTGAACCGCTTCGATCGGGTAGGAACCGGCGGCGCTTTCGGCCGACAGCATCACCGCATCGGTGTTGTCCAAGACGGCGTTGGCCACGTCGGACACTTCGGCGCGGGTCGGCATCGGGTTCTGGATCATCGACTCCATCATCTGGGTCGCCACGATCACCGCCTTGTTGTTGCGGCGGGCGTGCTGGATGATCTTCTTCTGGATGGCGATCAGCTCGGCATCGCCGATTTCCACACCCAGGTCGCCACGGGCAACCATCACCGCGTCGGAGGCGGCGATCAGCTTGTCGAGGGTCTCGTCGTCGGCAACGGCTTCGGCGCGCTCGATCTTGGCCACCAGCCAGGCGCTGCCGCCGGACTCGTCGCGCAGCTTGCGGGCGTATTCCATGTCGCTGGCGTCACGCGGGAAGGACACGGCCAGGTAGTCCAGGTCCATTTCCGCGGCCAGCTTGATGTCGGCCTTGTCTTTTTCGGTCAGGGCCGGTGCGGTCAGGCCGCCACCTTTGCGGTTGATGCCTTTGTGGTCCGACAGCGGGCCACCGATGATCACCACGCAGTGCAGGGCATCTGCGGTGGCGGTCTCGACGCGCATGACCACGCGGCCATCGTCGAGCAGCAGTTCGTCACCGACGCCGCAGTCCTTGACCAGGTCGGGGTAGTCGATACCGACGATGTCCTGGTTGCCTTCGGTCAGCGGGTGGGCGGTGGAGAAGGTGAACTTGTCACCGATCTTCAATTCGATGCGCTTGTTGGCGAACTTGGCGATGCGGATCTTCGGACCCTGCAGGTCACCCAGCAGCGCGACATGGCGGCCGTTCTTGGCGGCGATGTCACGGATCAGGCGGGCGCGCGCCTTGTGCTCGTCCGGAGTGCCGTGGGAAAAGTTCAGGCGTGCCACGTCCAGGCCGGCGAGGATCAGCTGTTCGATCACTTCCGGCGAATTGCTGGCGGGGCCAAGGGTGGCGACGATTTTGGTACGGCGGATGGTCATGCACAGACTCCTATAGTGAAGCGCAGCGAAAGGCTACTCCTGAATCGCGCTGTAGTCATTGTTCCGTTGCACTACCTGCAAGGCACGCAGGGTGGCATATGAACGGGCAAGGTATCCTGGCAAAAGGCTGTGAAGATTTGCGGGCAAAGGCCGATACACTGGCATCAAAGGAGATCCCCCATGCGAGCCCTCATCGTTTTAGCCCTGGCGGCGGCCAGCACCGTCGGCTGCACCCGCTGGTCCATGGACCATCACCTGAACAACGCCTACCGCGCCTACGACCGGGGCGATTGCCAGAAGGTCATGCTGGAGTTGTCGCAGGTCGACCGCACCAGCCGCGCCCGCCCGTTCATCCACCCGGAAGTGTCGCTGCTGCGTGGCCAGTGCCTGGAACGCCAGCAGCTGTACGTGGATGCTGCGCAGACCTACGAGTACCTGATCCAGCAGTATCCGAACAACGAATACGCCTTCCGCGCCAAGGCGCGCCTGCAGACCCTGGAGAAGCTGGGCCACTACCGCAGCGGCCAGACGGCGGTGGCCAGCCCTGTGAATACCTCTCCTTGGCGTTAACACCAAGGTGTCGATAAATTCATGGGATTTGCACGGCGAGCTGCGTTAACCTGTAACTAAGTTGTTACAACAATCGCCAGTACCTTGCATTCCTGGCATCGGGTACGGACTGCACTTGTGACCATGTTCAACAAGCGCCACATCGAACGCCATCAACTGCCCTGCGCGCTGAGGGTGTTCAATCGCTTCACCGATCAGCCGATCGGCCAGTTGGGTAATGCCTCCGAAGACGGGCTGATGGTGATCAGCCAATTGCCTGTGCTGGTCGGGCCGGATTACGAACTGCAGCTGCGCGTGCCGCTGGCCGGTGGCGGCTTGCAGTTCATCAACCTGACCGCCAGTTGCCTGTGGTGCCGCGAAGACCAGACGCCGGGCCATTACGATTCGGGCTTCATGCTGCTGCAGGCGCCGCGCGAGTACGATGACTTCGTGCGCTCGCTGCGTGACTATTTCAGTTTCCTCCCGGCCAACGCTTCCGTCTGAGGCGTGGTCCGCTAGAATCGGGTCAACCTCGCTTCAGGATGACCCCGTGACTTCCAGCATTTTCTGGCACGACTACGAAACCACCGGCATCAACCCGCGCTGCGACCGGCCGCTGCAGGTGGCTGGCGTGCGCACCGACCTCGACCTCAACGAGATCGAGGCGCCGATCAACCTTTATTGCCGCCCCTCCGACGACATCCTGCCGCACCCGGCCGCTTGCCTGGTGACCGGCATCACCCCTCAGCAACTGGCTACCCTAGGCTTGTGCGAAGCCGAGTTCATGACCCGCGTGCATGAGCAACTGGCGCGCCCAGGCACCTGCAGCGCGGGTTACAACACCTTGCGCTTCGACGACGAAGTGACCCGCTACAGCCTCTATCGCAACTTCTTCGACCCCTATGCCCGCGAATGGCAGGGCGGCAACAGCCGCTGGGATTTGATCGATGTGGTGCGCACGGCCTATGCGCTTCGCCCGGAAGGTATCGAGTGGCCGCAACAGGATGGCCGCACCAGCCTGCGCCTGGAGTTGCTGAGCAAGGCCAACGGCATCGACCACGGGCATGCGCACGAAGCGCTTTCCGACGTGCGGGCAACCATCGCCCTGGCGCGCTTGATACGGCAAAAACAACCCAAACTGTATGAATGGTTGTTCCAGTTGCGCAGCAAACACAAAGTGATGGAGCAGGTGCGTTTGTTGCAACCGCTGGTGCATATTTCCGGGCGCTTTTCGGCGGCGCGTCATTACCTGGGTGTGGTCTTGCCCCTGGCCTGGCACCCGCGCAATCGCAATGCACTGATTGTGTGCGACCTGCATCAGGAAACCCTACCGTTATTAAGGGAAAGTGCTGAGGTACTTCGTCAGCGCTTGTATACGCGGCATGACCAATTGGCAGAAGGGCAATTACCGGTACCGCTCAAGTTGGTGCAGATCAACCGTTGCCCGGTGCTGGCGCCGTTGTCGGTATTGCGCCCGGTGGATCAGCAACGGCTGGGCATCGACTTGCCACAGTTGCAGGCACGTGGTGAAGCGCTGGCCAATCAACAAGAGGCGTGGCAAGACAAGCTGGCGCATATTTATGGGCAGGAAGAGTTTGCCCCGAATGAAGACCCTGAACAGCAATTGTATGACGGATTTCTCGGCGACCGGGACCGGCGCCTGTGCGAGCAAGTTCGCACACTGGACCCTGCACAATTGGGGCATGGCCATTGGATGTTCGACGACCCGCGCCTGCCTGAGTTGCTGTTCCGTTACCGCGCTCGAAACTTCCCCGAGACCTTGAACAGCGACGAGCGCCAGCGTTGGCATGCGTTCTGCCAGCAGCGCTTGAGTGACCCTGTGTGGGGCGCGCCCAATACCCTGGGCGACTTCGAGCAGGCCCGGCAGAGCGCCTGGGCCGATGCCGACGAGGCCGGGCGCCGGGTGCTGGACGCCTGGCAAGTGCATGCCCGCAGGTTGTCGGAACAATTTGCCATCAACCATTGAGGCACAAACGAAAAACGCCGGCAGCGTGCCGGCGTTTTTCATTTCAACAAACGGGGCGAGTGCGGACTATCAGTCCAGCAGGGTTGCCCAGCCTTCAACCACATCACCACCCCACTTGGCTTTCCATTCTTTCAGGGTCTTGTGGTTGCCGCCTTTGGTTTCGATCACTTCACCATTGTGCGGGTTCTTGTATTGCTTGACCTTGCGAGCACGCTTGGTGCCGGTGGTCTTGACTGCGCCACGCGGGGCTTTGCTCAGTTTCGACTCTGGGTCGAGCAGGGCGATGACATCACGCAGCGACTTGGAGTATTCACCCATCAGCGTGCGCAGTTTGCCTTCGAACTCCAGTTCTTTTTTCAGCTTGTCATCCTGCGACAGGTTGGCCAGGCGGGCCTGAAGTTCCTTGATGGCTTCTTCGGTAGCGCGGTACTCGTTGATCAGGGACATGGAGTGTTCCTTAATGCGTGTTCAGAAATGTGTGGGGCAATAATAGACAGGCCATACACTCAAGTAAACATATTAATACCTGGCTGAACTGTTAATTACCCTGTGACAATTTATCTCAACATTAAGAAATTTTTACATAAGCCTGGTCAATTGCCCGGGCATGTGCGCAAGCCACTTGATAGCGGGCGCAAGGGGGCGCATCGGCCAAGCCGGGTTACCGGTCGGTGCAATGCTTACTGCGTTTTTTGGGCCGGGCCGCTAGAATGAGCGCCTTTGCGAAGTTCTGGAGTCTTATTCATGCGCACCTATCGTCTGGTGATCGCCTGCCCCGACCGTGTTGGCATCGTGGCGAAAGTCAGTAATTTCCTGGCCCTTTACAATGGCTGGATCAACGAAGCCAGCCACCACTCCGATGAACAGAGTGGTTGGTTCTTCATGCGCCATGAAATTCGCGCCGAATCGTTGCCGTTCGGTATCGAGGCCTTCCGCGAAGCCTTCGCGCCGATCGCCGAAGAGTTCTCCATGACTTGGCGTGTTACCGATTCCGCGCAGAAGAAGCGCGTGGTGCTGATGGCCAGCCGTGAATCGCATTGCCTGGCCGACCTGCTGCACCGCTGGCACACCGACGAGCTGGACTGCGAGATTCCTTGCGTGATTTCCAACCACAACGACCTGCGCAGCATGGTCGAGTGGCATGGCATTCCGTTCTTCCATGTACCGGTCGACCCCAAAGACAAGGCGCCGGCGTTTGCCGAAGTGTCGCGCCTGGTCCAGGAGCATGCTGCCGATGTGGTGGTGCTGGCGCGCTACATGCAGATCCTGCCGCCGCAGCTGTGCCAGGATTACGCCGAAAAGGTCATCAACATCCACCACAGCTTCCTGCCTTCGTTCGTCGGCGCCAAGCCTTATCACCAGGCTGCCCTGCGCGGCGTGAAACTGATCGGCGCCACCTGCCACTACGTGACCGAAGAGCTGGATGCCGGCCCGATCATCGAGCAGGACGTGGTGCGCGTCAGCCACGCCGATAGCATCGAGGACATGGTCCGCTTCGGCCGCGATGTCGAGAAGATGGTGTTGGCCCGCGGCCTGCGTTATCACCTGGAAGACCGCGTGCTGGTGCACGGCAACAAGACCGTGGTGTTCGACTGATTCGAGCATAGGGCCGCTTCGCAGCCCAATCGCCGGCAAGCCGGCTCCCAACGTTACTGCACAAGGCATTTCTGTGGGAGCCGGCTTGCCGGCGATTGGGGCGCACAGCGCCCCGAGGAGTCCCCTTGGCGAATTCCCGCAACAAGCCCGCTGCCACACCTCCCCCCACCCTCGGTGAAGGCTGCCTCGCGCGCTACGACCCCGACGCCCTCGATGACGACGACGGCACCGACTTCCCAGGCGCCGCCGAACTCTGGCGCCAGCTCAACCCGCCTGACCCCGCCAGCGCTCCAGCAGCGGACGCGCCAGCAGGTAGACGAACACCGGCCCGCCCGCCAGCAGATAAAAATAGTAAGTAACCGCCCGCCAGATCAGGATCGCCGCTGCGGCTGTCGAGCTGCCGACCATCGGCGCCAGCAGGCTCGCCGACGTCAGTTCGGCAGCCCCGGCACCGCCCGGCATCAGGCTGAACTGCCCGGCGCTGAGCGACAGCATCTGCACCAGGAAGCTCGGCACCCACGACAGCTCCACGCCCAACCCCCTCAACACCAGGTACAGCACGCTGTAGCGCAGGCTCCAGTGCGCACAGGTGAGGGTGAACACCAGCGCCAAGGTGCGCTTGGGCAGCCGCCAGGTCTGGGCCAGGGCGGCGACGAAGTGCAAGAACTTGCGCGCCCAGCGCCGCTTGCGCCGTGGGGCCATGCCCAGGCGCTGCAGCAGCCGGCCATTGAAACGCATCAGCTGGCGCCGATAGCGCAGCAACGCCACTACCACCGCCAGTGCGCAGCTCAGCAGCAAGGCGCTGCCCAGCAACAGGCTCTCCTGGCTGCGCCCCAGGCTGTGGAACAGGGCATAGCCGGCGATGGCCAGCATCGCGCAGAAGAAGAACAGCAAGTCGTTCAGCTGGTCCATGGCGAACACCGCGCCACTGCGGGCCGGGCCAATCCGGTCGCGGGCGAGCAAGGCCATCAGCGTCAACGGCCCACCGCTGCCACCGGGCGTGGTGCAGATGGCGAATTCGGTAGCCATCACCACGCCAAGGCTGCGCACGTGGCCAAGTTTGGCCCCGTGCTGGCCGAGCAGCAGGCGCAGGCGCAAGGCGTTGATCACCCAGCACAGCAGGATCATCCCGAGCAGGGTGAGCATCAGGCCGGGGTCAAAGGCCTGCAGCCTTGGCAGCAGCTCGCTGCCGCCGAGCAAGGCCGGCACCAGCAGGGCGCAGAGCAGGGCCAGGCCCAGCCAGGCCAGGCGATTCATGCGAGCACCTGGCGCTCCAGCCAGGCCGATTTGGTCAAGGGTTCACGGCCTTGCAGCAACAAGGTTTCGAGCGTCGTCAGCCAGTAGTTGCGCGACGAGCGGTGGCGCATGTCCACCGGGTGCAGCCCGAGGCGCAAGGTATCCGCTTCGCGCCAGCGTTGCTGCTGCCAATTGCAGACCACCCGTGACAGGCCCCGGCGCCAGGCGCTGCGGGCGCTCCAGACCAGCCCGGGGGCATCGAAGGCGGTGAAGTCGGGCAGGCGATACAAATGCTGCGGTGTGCTGGTGTAGCGCAGCGGCAATTGGCACAAGGCCTGGCGCGTGCCCTGGCTCATCAGCCAGGCCGGGGCGACGAAGCCTGCCACCGGCCAGCCCTGCCGGGCGAACAACGCCAGGCCCTGTTCCAGGCGCTGCAGCGCCTGGGCCTGGTCCAGCGCATAGAACTCGCCTTCGTGGGTGTAGAGGCGGCGCATGAAGTACTCGCCGAGGCTGCGCGGCGTGGGGCCGTCGTCGGCGTGGTAGAAGCCATGCAGGGCCAGCTCGTCGCCGCGCGCCAGGCGCTTTTCGAGCAGCCGGCAGAAGGTCGGTGAGCGTGCCAGAGGGTTGCGGTGGTGAAAATCCGGCACCACCAGCCAGGTCATCGGCACGTTGCCCATTTCGTCGACCGCCTGCACGAATGGCTGGTAGTCCGGCCAGGTTTCCGGGGCGATGTCGTGCAGCACCAGCATCAGGCTGCGCGACGAACCTTCGGCCTCAGCCATGGGCGCGCACCTGCGGCTGGTGGCCGAGCACGGCCTGGTAATGCTGGAGCAGGCCGCTGACCACGTTGTCCCACGAGTAATGCTGCTCGACATGCTGGCGAGCCTGGGCACCGAGCTTGCGCACCCCCTCTTCGAACGCTTCGCGCACCGCCGTGGCCATGGCCCGGCCATCGTTGGCGTTGCACAGGCGCCCGCACTGTTCGTTGACGATTTCGCTGAAGGCGCCGGCGCGTACCGCCACCACCGGCGTGGCGCTGGCCATCGCCTCGAGGATCACCAGGCCGAAGGTTTCCTGGTCGCCGGCATGCACCAGCAGGTCGGCGCTGGCCACCAGCCGGGCGACCTCCTCGAGCGGGCAGAAGTGGTCGATCACACTGACGTTGCCAGGCACGCTGGCCGGCATGTTCGAGCCCACCAGCAGCAAGTGGTAGGGGCGCCCCAGGTGCTGCATGCAGTCGAGCAGCACCGGCAGGTTCTTTTCCCGCGAGCCACGGCCGGCGAACACCAGCAGCCGGCTGGTATCGGGGATGCCCAGCTGGGCGCGCAGCTGCGGGTCGCGGCGTGCCGGGTTGAAGGTGGCCAGGTCCACGCCCAGGCGCTGCACATGCACGTCGCGCACGCCCAGGCGGCGCAGCTTGTCGGCCATCACCTGGCTTGGCGCCAGTACCCGGTCGAAATTGCCGTAGAGCTTGCTGACATAGGCTTCGACATTGGGCGTGAACCAGTTGCCCATGCGGTTGCTGACCAGCAGCGGCAAGTCGGAGTGGTAGAAGCCGATCACCGGCACGTCCAGCTGGCGGCGCGCTTCGAGTGCGGCCCAGGCGGTCAGGTAGGGGTCGCCGACTTCGATCAGGTCGGGCTTGAGGCGGCGCAGCACCGTGCACCAGGGGCCCAGGCGCACCGGAAAGCGGTAGCCGTTGCCAAACGGCAGGGGCGGGGCCGGTACCTCGTACACGCCATTGGTGTGGCGGGCACTGGGGCCTGGGATCAGCAGGCTGTGGCGCACGCCCTGGAGGGCGTCGAGGCGATGGTGTTTGGCATCAAGATAAGTCCGTACGCCGCCGCTGGCGGGGGCATAGAACATGGTGATGTCAGCGATGTGCACGATCAGCATCCCTCCGGGATCGTCTTCGGGTCTGTCATGCGGCGGTAATAAAGCCGACGATGACGCGCCTAAAGGTTGACCTTCCTGAAGGATAGTTTGTTCGATCGGGTTGAGTTGGGGGGAGGGGGCAGCCATCGCCGGCAAGCCGGCTCCCACAGGGCTGGGTGGGGAGCCGGCTTGGCGGTGATGAGCGCGGGTCAGATGCGGAAGCTGCCGACCAGCTGCTTCAGGCGCGAGGCCTGCTGTTCAAGGTCGGAGCACGCGCGCAGGGTGGCCTGCAGGTTCTCGACGCCTTCCTGGTTGAGCATGTTGATTTCGTTGATGTCCATGTTGATCGAGTCGACCACGGCGGTCTGCTCTTCGGTGGCCGTGGCCACCGACTGGTTCATGCCGTCGATCTCGCCGATGCGCACGGTGACGCTGTCCAGGCGTTCACCGGCCTGGTTGGCGATCTGCACGCTGTCCTGGCTGTGGCGCTGGCTCTGGCCCATGGTCTCGACCGACTCGCGGGCGCCGACCTGCAGCTCTTCGATCATGCTCTGCACTTGCTGCGCCGATTCCTGGGTGCGGTGGGCCAGGTTGCGCACTTCATCGGCCACCACGGCGAAACCGCGGCCGGCTTCACCGGCACGTGCGGCTTCGATCGCGGCGTTCAGCGCCAGCAGGTTGGTCTGCTGGGAAATGCTGGTGATCACCTCGAGAATCTGGCCGATATTGACGGTCTTGCTGTTGAGCGTCTCGATGTGCGCGCTAGAGGTGACGATCAGGTCGGACAAGCGGTTCATCGCCGCGATGTTGCGCTCGACCACCTGCTGCCCTTCCTCGGCCAGCAGGCGTGCAGAGGTGGCGTGTTGCGAGGCCTGGGCGGCGTTGCCGGCGATCTCCTGGGCGGCGGCGCCCAGTTCGTTGATGGCGGCGGCGACACTGTTGGTGCGGTTGGACTGCTCGTCGGAGTTGGTCATCGACGAGTTGGAGGCGCTGATCACCCGCAGGGCCACTTCGTTGACCTGCTCGGTGGCCGAGGACACTTCGCGGATCGAGCCGTGGATCCGCTCGACGAAGCGGTTGAAGGCGGTGCCCAGCACGCCGAACTCGTCGTGGTTGTGGATGCTCAGGCGCTTGGTCAGGTCGCCTTCGCCTTCGGCGATGTCTTCCATGGCGCGGGTCATGGTCAGCAGCGGTTGCATCAGCACGCGGATCAGCAGGCCCAGCAGGCCGATGATGATCACCACCGCCACCACGGTGGCGATCACCGCCGAGGTGCGGAAGGTGCTGAGCATGGCGAAGGCCTTGTCCTTGTCCACCGACAGGCCGATGTACCAGTTGGCCGAAGGCAGGCCCTTGATCGGGGTGAAGGTCAGCAGGCGGGTCTGGCCGTCGGCCTGCACTTCGGTCAGCTCGCCGGACAGTTTCGGCGTGTGCTGCGGGAACAGGTCCGACAGCGACTTCATGACCATCTGCTGGTCGGGGTGAACCAGCACCTTGCCCTGGTCGTTGACCAGGAAGGCGTAGCCCATGCCGCCGAAGTTCAGCGAGTTGATGATCTGCACCAGGCCGTCGAGGGCCAGGTCACCGCCGACCACGCCAACACTGGAGGAAACCTTGCTGAGGATGCCGATGACCATCTTGTTGGTGGTCATGTCCATGTAGGGTTCGGTGAGGGTCACGCCCTGGGCGTTCATGCCGTCCTTGTACCAGGGGCGGGTGCGCGGGTCGTAGCCGTCGGGCATCTTGGAGTCGGGGCGCACGCTGAAGCCACCGTCGACCTTGCCCAGGTAGACCGTCAGAAAACTCGAGATCAGTGCGCGCTGGCCCATCAGGGTTTCGGCCTGGTCGGGTTGCTGGGCAATGTTCTGCGCCAGGTTTTCCACCAACTTGATGCGGCCTTCGAACAGGTTGCGAATGTTGGTCGAAGTGGACTCGCCCATTTCAGCCAGATAATTCTCCAGATTCTCGCGGATCGCATTACGCTGGAGGTAATCGTTGTAGAGGGTAAACAGGCTGAAGGCGAGCATCACGATCAGTGATGCCGCCAAAAGAATCTTGTGGCTGAAACGAAGGCTTTTGTTCATGGCGTAATCGGTTCCGCTAAGGTTTTTATCGGGCGTTCGCACGAATACAGCAGTAAAACAGTGCAACATCCCGGGAAGTCCTTTGGGTTGTTCCTGTCTTCAATGGCGAATATCACCCCGAGGTATCGGCCACTAAGTGTTAAAGCTTGAGAAGAGGATCAAAAAGATGTCGGATTCTTCGACCATAGTTATCGGCGCAGGCACGGATGGCGAGCCGGTCAAGCAAGCCATGCGCCTGGCCAATCGCCATGGGTTGGTGGCGGGTGCCACCGGTACCGGCAAGACCGTGACCTTGCAGCACCTGGCGGAAGTGTTCAGCGATGCTGGCGTGGCGGTGTTCGCGGCGGATGTCAAAGGCGACCTGTGTGGCCTTGGCGCCGCCGGCGCCCCGCAGGGCAAAGTGGCCGAGCGCATAGCCGGGATGCCCTGGCTCGATTATGGGCCGCGTGCCTACCCGGTCACCTTGTGGGACATCGCCGGGCAATCCGGCCATCCGCTGCGCACCACCCTCAGCGAAATGGGGCCGTTGTTGCTCGGCAATCTCTTGGAGCTGACCGACAGCCAGCAGGCCGCTCTTTATGCGGCATTCAAGGTGGCCGACCGGGAAGGGCTGCTGCTGCTCGACCTGAAAGACCTCAAAGCGCTGCTCGCGCACCTGAAGGACAACCCGCAACTGCTCGGCGATGACAGCGCCTTGATGACCAGCGGCTCGACCCAGGCCCTCTTGCGGCGCCTGGCAACCCTGGAGCAGCAAGGCGCCGAGGCGTTGTTCGGCGAGCCGGCGCTGCAACTGGAAGACTTGCTCAGGCCCGACGGCGATGGGCGCGGGCGTATCCACCTGCTCGATGCCAGCCGGCTGGTGCACGACGCGCCCAAAGTCTATGCCACCTTCCTGCTGTGGTTGCTGGCCGAACTGTTCGAACAGTTGCCCGAACGCGGCGATGCCGAAAAGCCTGTGCTGGCACTGTTCTTCGACGAGGCGCACCTGCTGTTCAATGGCACGCCCAAGGCGCTGCAGGACCGGCTGGAGCAGGTGGTGCGGCTGATTCGCTCCAAGGGCGTGGGGGTGTATTTCGTCACCCAGTCGCCGAGCGACCTGCCCGATACCGTGCTGGCCCAGCTGGGCTTGCGTATCCAGCATGGCCTGCGTGCGTTCACTGCCAAGGAGCAGAAGTCGTTGCGCGCGGTGGCCGATGGTTTTCGCCCCAACCCTGCGTTCGACAGCCTGGCGGTGCTCACCGAGCTTGGCATCGGCGAGGCGCTGGTCGGCACCCTGGAGGAAAAGGGCACCCCGGCGATGGTGCAGCGGGTGCTGATTGCACCGCCGCAGTCGCGTATCGGGCCATTGAGCGCGGCCGAGCGGGCCGCGTTGATTGCCGGGTCGCCGTTGCTGGGGCGCTATGACAAGCCGATCGATCGGGAGTCGGCGTATGAAATGCTCACCCAGCGCAAGGGCGAGCCGGTGGAGCCGGCGCCGGTGCCCAAGGCGGATGAAGAAAGCCTGGCCGACAAGGCTGGGGAGTTTTTGCAGAGTGCGGCGGGGCAGGCGATCAAGTCGGCGGTGCGCCAGGCGGCGAACCAGTTGGGGCGCCAGTTGGTGCGGGGGTTGATGGGGTCGTTGTTGGGGGGCAAGAAGCGCTAGCTGCCTGCGCTGGCCTCATCGCCGGCAAGCCGGCTCCCACAGGGGGCGAGGTGGCCAGGCAAGCCAATGAAAAAGGCGCCTCGAGGGCGCCTTTTTCATGGCAGCGGTATTGCTTAGCCCAGCGCCTTGGACGCCAGCCAGAACAGGCCGGCAGCCAGGCCCATGGAGGCAGGCAGGGTCAGCACCCAGGCCAGCAGGATGGTTTTCACCGTGCCGCCTTGCAGGCCGCTCTTGTTGGCGACCATGGTGCCGGCCACACCGGACGACAACACATGGGTGGTCGACACGGGCAGGGCAAACACGTTGGCCAGGCCGATGGCACAGGCCGCGGTGATCTGCGCCGACATGCCCTGGGCATAAGTCATGCCTTGCTTGCCGATCTTCTCGCCCACGGTCAGCACCACACGCTTCCAGCCAACCATGGTGCCCAGGCCCAAGGCCAGGGCGACGGCCACGATCACCCAGAACGGGGCGTATTCGGTGGTGGCGGTGAGGTCTTTGCGCAGCTTCTCCAGGTCAGCCTTTTCACGGGCTTCCAGGCCTGGCAGCTTGCCGACCTTCTTCGCCGTGTCGTCCAGGCACAGCAGGTAGCGGCGCACTTCGACGCGCTTGTCGGCGCTGAGGGCGCGGTAGTCGGTCACACCTTGCAGCGAGGTCTGCAGCGCAGCGATGGTCGGCTCGGTCTGCTGCGGGTTGCAGCTGAACTGCTCCGGCAGGTCGCTTGGCTGGGCCTTGCCCAGTGCCAGGAACTCGCCCAAGGTGCCGGCGTTGCGCTGGTAGAACTGGCTCAGGTGGGTGGTGGCGTCACGGGTGCGCTCGATCTGGTAGGTGGTGCTGTTCAGGTCGAGGACGAACTTGGCCGGCACGATACCGATCAGCACCAGCATGATCAGGCCGATGCCTTTCTGGCCATCGTTGGAGCCGTGCACGAAGCTCACGCCCATGGCCGAAATCACCAGTACCAGGCGGTTCCAGAAAGGTGGGTGCTTCTTGTCGTCGAGCTTGCGGCGTTGCTCCGGGGTCTTGTGCATCTTCGACAGCGGGCGCCACCACTTCAGGCCGAGCAGCAACAGGGCTGCGACAGCGAAGCCGGCCATGGGCGAGACCACCAGCGACATGGCGATGTCGATCGCCTTCTGCCAGTTGACGCCATCACCCAGGGGGATGTCGTTGATCATGGCGTTGGCCAGGCCCACACCGAGGATCGAGCCGATCAGGGTGTGCGAGCTGGAGGCGGGGATGCCGAAGTACCAGGTGCCCAGGTTCCAGGTGATGGCCGCGGCCAGCAACGAGAAGACCATGGCCAGGCCATGGCCGGTGTTCACGTTGATCAGCAGTTCCACCGGCAACAGGTGGACGATGGCATAGGCCACGCCGACACCGCCGAGCAGAACGCCGAGGAAGTTGAACACCCCGGAGAAGAATACGGCCAGGTGCGGTGGCATGGCTTTGGTATAGATGACGGTGGCTACCGCGTTGGCGGTGTCATGAAAGCCATTGATGAACTCGAAGGCGAGCACGAAGGTCAAGGCGAGCAGCAGGCTCACCAATACCCAGGCATCCAGTCCGCTGAATAAATCGATCATGAAGGTTGTCTGGCGGTCATAGGGGGGCGGGATTATGCCAGAAAACCTTGGCAATCGATGCACCCACTGCAGACCAGCGGCAGGCTTGTGAAGCGCCTCTCAGTGCCTGAAATGACGTGCTGAAACGGAAAAAGTTCCGCTAAAAAACACAAAATCAGATGAATTTCGCCAAATTTACGAAAACGGCCAGGGCGTTCCACTGTTCAAACGCTTGTATGAAATTTGTGTAATTCCATTTCATCGGCGGCCGATCGGTAAAGATCGGCGCGCCGCAAGGGGCCTGGCAGCGATCAGGGCTCGTCGCTGCGCAGTTCCTTTTCCATCTTTTCCAGTTCCTGGCTGAACACCTGATCCTGAACCGTGGCACGTTTGCGCCAGGGTTTGCGTTCCGGGTCGGGTTGAGCGGCGTAGGTGGTGACTTCGCCACCGTAAACTTCCTTGTAACGTTCAGCCTGGCGCTCGAGTTCCGCGCGCAGTTCTTCTTTCGTCACAGTAATACCTGAATGCGTAATAGTGCTGATGTTGTATGCAGGCGCTAGTTGCCCATGCACTGAGTGTGCTGGATGGCCGATGTCGGTAATGCCTGCAGTGCCGGTGTATCGATCGGTGCCAGCAGAATCGATTATAGCAATCGATAAAGTGCCAAACAGGGTTATTTACGTCCCGTTGACATCACGGTGTGCAAGTTGCCGGCGTGTGCAAACTTTGAGCGAACAAGGCGGGGTAAAGTTCAGCACGATGGTGAGGCAGGGCAGACGGGGAAAACAAAAACGGCCTCGCACTAGGCGAGGCCGCTGCCCGGGACTTCTACGGTGGGTACCTGACCAGTCTCTCCAAAGAAGCCACAAGTGGCAGGAGAAAGGTATAAGTAAATTTGTCAGCGGTCAATTGCGATTATCGGCCGTTCGTTCGATAATCGCACGAGCTAGCGATTTTTTTGAGGTGAGCGATGAGCGACCAAACCCAGGCCAACGAATCCGACAACCCCGAGGCGCCCCGCCCGAGTTCGCCGGCACTGGCGCCGCCGATCGTGGCTTCGCCGGCCAAGCGTATCCAGGCCTTTACCGGCGACCCCGACTTCATGACCTCGCTGGCGCGGGGGCTGGCGGTGATCCAGGCCTTCCAGGAGCGCAAGCGCCACCTGACCATCGCCCAGATCAGCCACCGCACCGAAATCCCCCGGGCCGCCGTGCGCCGCTGCCTGCACACGCTGATCAAGCTTGGCTACGCCACCACCGATGGCCGCACCTATTCGCTGCTGCCCAAGGTGCTGACCCTGGGCCACGCCTATCTGTCCTCGACGCCGCTGGCGGTATCGGCCCAGCCCTACCTGGACCGCATCAGCGACCAACTCCACGAGGCGGCCAACATGGCCACCCTCGAAGGCGACGACATCCTTTATATAGCGCGCTCGGCCACGGTCGAGCGGCTGATCTCGGTCGACCTGTCGGTGGGTGGGCGCTTGCCGGCCTATTGCACGTCGATGGGGCGCATCCTGCTGGCGGCGATGGACGACACCAGCCTGCGCGAATACCTCGATCGCGCCGACCTCAAGGCCCGCACCAGCCGCACCCTGCATGACGCCGAATCGCTGTTCGCCTGCATCCAGCAGGTACGGGCGCAAGGCTGGTGCGTGGTCGACCAGGAGCTGGAGCAGGGCTTGCGCTCGATCGCGGTGCCGATCTACGACGCTTCGGGCCAGGTGCTGGCGGCGCTGAATGTCAGTACCCATGTCGGGCGGGTGAGCCGCAGCGAACTGGAGCAGCGTTTCCTGCCGATTTTGCTGGCGGCCAGCCGCGATCTTTGCCATCAGCTGTTTGGCTGAAATGCGCTATGGGGTCGCTTTGCGGCCCCCCCGGCACTGTTTCCTGTTCGATAAACGCACAGTGTCGTTCCCGGTGAATTGCACCCCCTCCGTTCGCTGATTAATGTCTCTCGCAACGGTCGGCCTTGCCGACCGAACAAGAAAAACATAAGAGGCGCACCTTCATGCTCACTGTCCCTTCGCTGCCGCGGCCGCACCCGCTTGCAGTGCCGTTGTTTCCAGGCTGACCCAAGCTCGCACTTGCCCGTACTTGCCCCTGCACTGTTGCAGTGGCCCGCCCGTGCCCAACTTCTGGATAACAACAATGAACAAACCCCACGCAGTCGGGCATTGCCTCGACGTACAGTCCTTCATTAATGAACAACCGCTGTCGCGTTATCAGTGGCGGGTGGTGATGCTCTGCTTTCTTATCGTCTTTCTCGACGGCCTGGACACCGCGGCCATGGGTTTCATCGCCCCTGCATTGTCCCAGGAGTGGGGCATCGACCGCGCAAGCCTTGGCCCGGTGATGAGCGCCGCGCTGATCGGCATGGTGTTCGGCGCCCTGGGTTCGGGGCCGCTGGCCGACCGTTTCGGCCGCAAGGGCGTGCTGGTGGCAGCGGTGCTGGTGTTCGGTGGCTTCAGCCTGGCCTCGGCCTATGCCAGCAACGTCGACCAATTGTTGGTGCTGCGTTTTCTTACCGGACTGGGCCTGGGGGCCGGCATGCCCAATGCCACCACGCTGCTCTCCGAATACACCCCCGAGCGCCTCAAGTCGTTGCTGGTCACCAGCATGTTCTGCGGCTTCAACCTGGGCATGGCCGGGGGTGGTTTCATTTCCGCCAAGATGATCCCGGCTTACGGCTGGCACAGCTTGCTGGTGGTCGGTGGGGTGTTGCCATTGCTGCTGGCGGTGGTGCTGCTGTTCTGGCTGCCGGAGTCGGCGCGCTTTCTGGTGGTGCGCAACCGCGGCAATGACAAGGTGCGCAAGACCCTGGCGCCGATCGCCCCGGCCATCGTGGCCCAGGCGGGCAGCTTCAGCGTGCCGGAGCAGAAGGTGGTGGCCGCGCGCAACGTGTTCGCGGTGATCTTCTCCGGCACCTACGGCCTGGGCACGCTGCTGCTGTGGCTGACCTACTTCATGGGCCTGGTGATCGTCTACCTGCTGACCAGCTGGCTGCCGACGCTGATGCGCGACAGTGGCGCAAGCATGGAGCAGGCCGCCTTCATCGGTGCGTTGTTCCAGTTCGGTGGCGTGCTCAGCGCGGTGGCGGTGGGCTGGGCCATGGACCGCTTCAACCCGCACAAGGTCATTGGCGTGTTCTACCTGCTGGCGGGGGTGTTCGCCTATGCGGTGGGGCAGAGCCTGGGCAACATCACCGTGCTGGCCACGTTGGTGCTGGTTGCCGGCATGTGCGTGAACGGCGCGCAATCGGCCATGCCTTCGCTGGCGGCACGCTTCTACCCGACCCAGGGGCGTGCCACCGGGGTGTCCTGGATGCTCGGCATCGGCCGCTTCGGCGCCATTCTGGGGGCATGGAGCGGGGCGACGTTGCTGGGTCTTGGTTGGAACTTCGAACAGGTGCTGACGGCGCTGCTGGTGCCGGCGGCATTGGCGACGGTCGGGGTGATCGTGAAGGGCTTGGTCAGCCACGCCGACGCCACGTGAGTGGGCCAGGCGGAGATAGGTAGGGGGGCAATAATCAGTTCGATAATCGCACGAATAGTCGATTATCGGATTGTAAGGCCCCCACCTCTCTCCTTAATCTGAACGCAACGTAGCACCCTGACCAGGAGTCTCCAAATGGCTGCAATTCTCCCGCTTCACGAAGCCGTGAAGCAGTTCATCCAGGATGGCGATACCGTCGCCCTCGAAGGCTTCACCCACCTGATCCCGACTGCCGCCGGCCACGAGATCATCCGTCAGGGCAAGCGCGACCTGACCCTGGTGCGCATGACCCCGGACCTGATCTACGACCAGCTGATCGGCGCCGGCTGCGCCTCCAAGCTGATCTTCTCCTGGGGCGGCAACCCGGGTGTCGGTTCGCTGCACCGCCTGCGCGATGCCGTCGAGAAGCAGTGGCCGCACGCCATCGAGATTGAGGAGCACAGCCACGCCGACCTCGCCAACGCCTACGTTGCCGGTGCCTCCGGCCTGCCGTTCGCGGTGCTGCGTGCCTACGCCGGCTCCGACCTGCCCAAGGTCAACCCACTGATCAAGAGCGTCACCTGCCCGTTCACTGGCGAAGTGCTGGCGGCGGTGCCGTCGGTACGCCCGGACGTCACCGTGATCCACGCGCAGAAGGCCGACCGCAAGGGCAACGTGCTGCTCTGGGGCATCCTCGGCGTGCAGAAGGAAGCGGCCCTGGCGGCCAAGCGCTGCATCGTCACCGTCGAGGAAATCGTCGATGACCTGCAGGCGCCGATGAACGCCTGCGTGCTGCCGACCTGGGCCCTCAGCGCGGTGTGCCTGGTGCCCGGTGGCGCCCACCCGTCCTATGCCCACGGCTACTACGAACGTGACAACCGCTTCTACCAGGCATGGGACCCGATCGCGCGCAACCGCGAAACGTTCACCGCCTGGATCGACACCTACATCCGTGGCACCGCCGACTTCAACGCATTCAAGGCCAAGCTGGCCAGCACCGCGGAGGCTGCACAATGAGCTACTCCACCTCTGAAATGATGACCGTGGCCGCCGCCCGCCGCCTGCGCAATGGCGCTGTATGCTTCGTCGGCATCGGCCTGCCGTCCAAGGCCGCCAACCTGGCGCGCCTGACCTCGTCGCCCGACGTGGTGCTGATCTACGAGTCCGGCCCGATCGGGGCCAAGCCGAGCGTGCTGCCGCTGTCGATCGGCGATGGCGAGCTGGCCGAAACCGCCGACACCGTGGTGCCGACCGGCGAGATCTTCCGCTACTGGCTGCAAGGCGGGCGCATTGATGTCGGCTTCCTTGGCGCCGCCCAGGTCGACCGCTTCGGCAACATCAACACCACCGTGGTCGGTGACTACCACGCGCCCAAGACCCGCCTGCCAGGTGCCGGCGGCGCGCCGGAGATCGCAGGCTCGGCCAAGCAGGTGCTGATCATCCTCAAGCAGTCGCCACGGGCCTTCGTCGACAAGCTCGACTTCATCACCTCGGTCGGCCACGGTGAAGGCGGCGATTCGCGCAAGCGCCTCGGCCTGCCAGGCGAAGGCCCGGTCGGCATCATCACCGACCTGTGCATCATGGAGCCGGAAGCCGGCACCCACGAATTCATCGTCACTGCCATCCACCCAGGCGTGACCCGTGAGCAGATCGTCGCCGCCACCGGCTGGGCCATCCGTTTCGCCGACGATGTGCAGACCACCGCCGCGCCAACGGAAACCGAGCTGGGCGCGCTGCGCGACCTCGAAGCCCGTACCGCCGCGGCCCATGGCCAGGTGGCAGGAGAAGCCTGATGCGCGACGTATTCATCTGTGACGCCATCCGCACCCCGATCGGCCGCTTCGGTGGCGCCCTGGCCGGTGTGCGTGCCGACGACCTGGCGGCGGTACCGCTCAAGGCGCTGATCGAGCGCAACCCGAACGTGCAGTGGGACCAGCTCGACGAAGTGTTCTTCGGCTGCGCCAACCAGGCCGGTGAAGACAACCGCAACGTGGCGCGCATGGCGCTGCTGCTGGCGGGCCTGCCGCAAAGCGTGCCGGGGGTGACCCTCAACCGCCTGTGCGCCTCGGGCATGGATGCCATCGGCACCGCGTTCCGTGCCATCGCCAGTGGTGAAATGGAGCTGGCCATCGCCGGTGGCGTGGAGTCCATGTCGCGCGCCCCGTTCGTCATGGGCAAGGCCGAGAGTGGCTATTCGCGCAACATGAAGCTCGAAGACACGACCATCGGCTGGCGCTTCATCAACCCGCTGATGAAAAGCCAGTACGGCGTGGACGCGATGCCGGAAACCGCCGACAACGTGGCCGACGATTACCAGGTGTCGCGCGCCGACCAGGACGCCTTCGCCCTGCGCAGCCAGCAGAAGGCCGCGGCGGCCCAGGCTGCAGGCTTTTTCGCCGAAGAGATCGTGCCGGTGCGCATTGCCCACAAGAAGGGCGAGACTGTGGTCGAACGCGATGAACATTTGCGCCCGGACACCACCCTTGAAGCGCTGACCAAGCTCAAGCCGGTCAATGGCCCGGACAAGACGGTCACCGCCGGCAACGCCTCGGGCGTCAACGACGGCGCCGCAGCTTTGATCCTGGCCTCGGCCGAGGCGGTGAAGAAGCACGGCCTGACCCCGCGGGCCCGCGTGCTGGGCATGGCCAGTGCCGGCGTGGCGCCACGCGTGATGGGCATCGGCCCGGTGCCGGCGGTGCGCAAGCTGACCGAGCGCCTGGGCGTGGCGGTGAGTGATTTCGATGTGATCGAGCTCAACGAAGCCTTCGCCAGCCAAGGCCTGGCAGTGCTGCGTGAACTGGGTGTGGCCGATGATGCGCCGCAGGTGAACCCCAATGGCGGCGCGATTGCCCTGGGGCACCCGCTGGGCATGAGCGGGGCGCGCCTGGTGCTGACCGCGTTGCACCAGCTTGAGAAGCGTGGTGGGCGCAAGGGCCTGGCGACCATGTGCGTGGGCGTTGGCCAAGGCTTGGCGTTGGCCATCGAGCGAGTTTGATCTACCCGGCCTCATCGCCGGCAAGCCGGCTCCCACAGGGAAAACCACGCCTATCCCTGTGGGAGCCGGCTTGCCGGCGATGAGGCCGGTGCTTACGACACAAGGCTAATGGCCAGCCCCACAGCGGAACGAGTGTGTTACTAGGTATGTCTAGACTTACCTAGGACCCTCCAGGAGTAAAACCGTCATGACCTCAGCCTATTACACCGGCGAAGAACGCAGTAAGCGCATCTTCGCCATCGTCGGCGCCTCTTCAGGCAACCTGGTGGAATGGTTCGACTTCTACGTCTATGCCTTCTGCGCGATCTACTTCGCCCCGGCCTTCTTCCCCTCCGACGACCCCACCGTGCAGCTGCTCAACACGGCCGGGGTGTTCGCCGCAGGCTTTCTGATGCGCCCCATCGGCGGCTGGATCTTCGGCCGCCTGGCCGACCGCCACGGGCGCAAGAATTCGCTGATGATCTCGGTGCTGATGATGTGTTTCGGCTCGCTGATGATCGCCTGCCTGCCCACCTATTCCGCCATCGGCACCTGGGCGCCGGCGCTGCTGTTGCTGGCGCGCCTGATCCAGGGCCTGTCGGTGGGCGGCGAATACGGCACCACCGCCACCTACATGAGTGAAGTGGCCCTGCGTGGGCAGCGCGGCTTCTTTGCCTCGTTTCAGTACGTCACCCTGATCGGCGGCCAGTTGCTGGCCGTGCTGGTGGTGGTGGTGCTGCAGCAGTTGCTCAGCGAAGACGAGCTGCGCGCCTGGGGCTGGCGCGTTCCGTTCGTGGTCGGCGCCATCGCCGCGCTGATCTCGCTGATGCTGCGCCGTTCGCTGCACGAGACCAGCAGCGCCGAAACCCGCAAGGACAAGGACGCAGGCTCGATCAAGGGCCTGTTCCGCAACCACGCCGCGGCCTTCATCACCGTGCTCGGCTACACCGCCGGCGGCTCGCTGATCTTCTACACCTTCACCACCTACATGCAGAAATACCTGGTCAATACCGCCGGCATGACGGCGAAGAACGCCAGCTTCGTGATGACCGGCGCACTGTTCCTGTTCATGGTGCTGCAGCCGTTCTTCGGCATGCTCTCCGACCGCATCGGCCGGCGTAACTCGATGCTGCTGTTCGGCGCTTTGGGCACGCTGTTCACTGTGCCGCTGCTGATGGCACTGAAGACCGTCAGCAGCCCGTTCATGGCCTTCGTGCTGGTGACCCTGGCGCTGTGCATCGTCAGTTTCTACACCTCGATCAGTGGCCTGGTGAAGGCCGAGATGTTCCCGCCGCAAGTGCGTGCGCTGGGCGTGGGCCTGGCCTATGCGGTGGCCAACGCGGTATTTGGCGGCTCGGCCGAATACGTGGCGCTGGGCTTGAAAACCATGGGCATGGAGAACACCTTCTACTGGTACGTGACCGCCATGATGGCGATCGCCTTCCTGTTCAGCCTGCGGCTGCCGAAACAAGCGGCGTACCTGCACCATGACGACTAAGGACGCTGCATGAGCAACCAACTGTTCGACGCCTACTTCACCGCCCCGGCCATGCGCGAGGTGTTCTGCGACCGTGGCCGCCTGCAGGGCATGCTCGACTTCGAAGCGGCCCTGGCCCGTGCCCAGGCCAGCGCCGGGCTGGTGCCGCACAGCGCGGTAGCGGCCATCGAAGCGGCCTGCCAGGCCGAGCGCTACGACACCCGTGCGCTGGCCGATGCCATCGCCACGGCGGGCAACTCGGCCATACCGCTGGTCAAGGCGTTGGGCAAGGTGATCGCCAGCGGCGTGCCGGAAGCCGAGCGTTACGTGCACCTGGGCGCCACCAGCCAGGACGCCATGGACACAGGCCTGGTGCTGCAGCTGCGCGCCGCGCTCGAGCTGATCGAAGCCGACCTTGCCAAGCTGGCCGACACCCTGGCGCAGCAGGCCCTGCAGCATGCCGACACCCCGCTGGTGGGGCGCACCTGGTTGCAACATGCCACGCCGGTGACCCTGGGCATGAAGCTGGCCGGTGTGCTCGGCGCCCTCACGCGCCACCGCCAACGCCTGCAGGAGCTGCGCCCGCGCTTGCTGGTGCTGCAGTTCGGCGGGGCTTCCGGCAGCCTGGCCGCACTGGGCAGCAAGGCCATGCCGGTGGCCGAGGCCTTGGCCGCGCACCTCAAGCTGAACCTGCCGGAACAACCCTGGCACACCCAGCGAGACCGCCTGGTGGAGTTTGCCTCGGTGCTGGGCCTGATCGCCGGCAGCCTGGGCAAGTTCGGCCGCGACATCAGCCTGTTGATGCAGACCGAGGCGGGCGAGGTGTTCGAGCCTTCGGCGCCGGGCAAGGGCGGCTCGTCGACCATGCCGCACAAGCGCAACCCGGTGGGCGCGGCGGTGCTGATCGGCGCCGCCACGCGCGTGCCGGGCCTGCTTTCGACGCTGTATGCCGCCATGCCCCAGGAGCACGAACGCAGCCTGGGCCTGTGGCATGCCGAGTGGGAAACGCTGCCGGATATCTGCTGCCTGGTGTCCGGTGCCCTGCGCCAGGCACAGGTGATCGCCGAAGGCATGCAAGTGGACGCCGAACGCATGCGCCGCAACCTCGACCTGACCCAGGGCCTGGTGCTGGCCGAGGCGGTGAGCATCGTCCTCGCCCAGCGCCTGGGCCGTGACCGCGCCCACCATCTGCTGGAGCAATGCTGCCAGCGTGCCGTCGCCGAGCAGCGCCACTTGCGTGCCGTGCTGGGGGATGAGCCGCAGGTCAGCGCCGAGCTGTCGGCAGAAGAACTCGACCGCCTGCTCGACCCCGCCCACTACCTCGGCCAGGCCCGCGTCTGGGTGGCGCGAGCGGTGGCTGAACATCAACGTTTCACTGCCTGAAGGAGACCGCTGTGGCGCAATTGCAACTGGCCGATGGCGTACTGAACTATCGATTCGATGGCCCGGAAGATGCCCCGGTGCTGGTGCTGTCCAACTCGCTGGGCACCGACCTTGGCATGTGGGACAGCCAGATCCCGCTGTGGAGCGAGCATTTTCGCGTGCTGCGCTACGACACCCGCGGCCATGGCGCCTCGCTGGTGACCGAGGGCCCTTACCGCATCGAGCAGCTGGGCCGCGATGTGCTGGCGCTGCTCGATACCCTGGATATCGCCCACGCGCACTTCGTCGGCCTGTCGATGGGCGGCCTGATCGGCCAGTGGCTGGGCATCCATGCCGGCCAGCGCCTGCACAGCCTGACCCTGTGCAACACAGCGGCGAAAATTGCCAACGACGAGGTGTGGAACACCCGCATCGACACCGTGCTCAAGGGCGGCCAGCAAGCCATGGCCGACTTGCGCGACGCCTCCATCGCCCGCTGGTTCACCCCGGCGTTTGCCAAGGCCCAGCCTGAGCAGGCGCAGCGCATTTGCCAGATGCTGGCGCAGACCTCGCCCCAGGGCTATGCCGCCAACTGCGCGGCGGTGCGCGATGCCGATTTCCGTGAGCAGCTGGGCCGCATCCAGGTGCCGACGCTGATCGTCGCCGGCACCGAGGACGTGGTCACCACCCCGGAACATGGCCGCTTCATGCAGGCCAACATCGTCGGTGCCACCTATGCCGAGTTCCCGGCTGCGCACCTGTCCAACGTCGAGATCGGCGAGGCCTTCAGCCGCCGCGTGCTCGATTTTTTGCTGGCCCGCTGAGGTATCCGATGGACGAGAAACAACGTTACGACGCCGGCATGCAGGTACGCCGCGCGGTACTGGGCGATGCCCATGTGGACCGCAGCCTGGAGAAGCTCAACGACTTCAATGGCGAGTTCCAGGAGATGATCACCCGCCACGCCTGGGGTGATATCTGGACCCGCCCGGGCCTGCCGCGGCACACCCGCAGCCTAGTCACCATTGCCATGCTGATCGGCATGAACCGCAACGACGAGCTCAAGCTGCACCTGCGTGCGGCGGCCAACAACGGCGTGACCCGCGAGGAGATCAAGGAAGTGCTGATGCAGAGCGCGATCTACTGCGGGATTCCGGCGGCCAATGCCACCTTCCACCTGGCCGAGTCGGTGTGGGATGAGTTGGGTGTGGAGTCGAGGAAGTAACCCTCGGCGTCACGCAACCGCTGTAGGAGCGGCCTTGTGTCGCGAAAGGGCCGCAAAGCGGCCCCTTCGATCATTGCGGCGAAGCTGAAAACTCGGGCCGCTGCGCAGCCCTGTCGCGACACAAGGCCGCTCCTACACAGAGCGCAGCGCCACCGGCCCGGCATTGGCCTCCACGGCACGCTTCAGATTCGGGCACAGCCCCAGCATGAACCCCGCTTCCGCCACCACGAACAACGGCCCGATGATCAGCCCGCTGACATCATCGACGAACGCTGGCTTGCGCCCTTCGTAATAGTGCCCGACGAACTGGATGATCCAGCCCACCACGAACGCACCCACCCCCGCACTGAGCCACACTGCCGTGCCTTGCGCCGCCAGTGCCTGGCCAACCCACAGGCACAGCCCCAGCAGCAGGCCCATCACCAGCCCCAAGCGCAGGTCCAGGCGCAGGTAGAACCACACCGAAGCGGCCGCGGCAAGCAGCGCGGGTGACAGCCAGATGCCTGCCACGTCCCAGCCTGGGCGCGACAGCAGGATGGTCACCGCCACCACGATCAACGGAATGCCGACGAAGTGGGTGGCGATGTTGCGCGGGTCGCGGTGGTAGGCGGCGTACTGGCTCAGGTGTTCGACGAGGTTTTTCATTGTTGTGCCTCCTTGGGTAGCCATTGGCCCACTATTGCTGAGAATAGCCCGCAGTCGAAGCATCATCAGCTCAGCGAATGGCAGCAGCTCGCACCGGCATATCCAGCCCCACCAGGGTCTCGATCATTGCCCGCGCCGCTGGCGACAGGCGATAGCCGCTGCGGCTGACCACCCCGCAGCGCACGCTCAGCACCTCCAGTGCCGGCGGCAGGTTGCGCCAGTGCAGGCGCACCAGGTTGCCCGCGGCCAGGTCGTCGGCCACCGCTTCTTCGCTGGCGGTGCCGATGGCATCGCTGGCCTGCACCACGCTGCGCAGCACGGCCAGGTGTTCGGTCTGCAGGTGCGGGGTGAAATCGCTGCGCCCGCTCAGGTTGGCCAGGCGCTTGCGCACCCCAGGGGTGAGCAAAGCGCTGGCCAGGGGGTAGGCGAACAGGTCGTTGGTCGACAGGCTGTCCTTGGCCAGCAGTGGGTGGCCGGGGCGGCAGAAGAACAGGCCCGGGCGAGGGCTGAGCGGCTCGGTGTGAAAATTGGGGTCGGCTTCGAAAGGGCGGATGTCGTCGACGAAGAACTCGATCTGCTCGCGGCGCAACGCCTGGCCCAGGCGTTCGCCGTTGTCGACAGTCAGCGAGGTGCGGATGCCGG
Source organism: Pseudomonas faucium (assembly GCF_021602585.1). Lineage (GTDB taxonomy): Bacteria > Pseudomonadota > Gammaproteobacteria > Pseudomonadales > Pseudomonadaceae > Aquipseudomonas > Aquipseudomonas faucium. The sequence goes on along the minus strand of NZ_BQIP01000003.1, from coordinate 184,321 downwards.
GGTGGCGCGCGATGAACTGCTGCAGGGCCTGCGGCACCAGGCGCACGGCCAGCGCCGGGCCGCTGCCGAAGTGCAGCTCGCCGGCGTCGAGCTTGGTCATTTGCAGCACGTCGTTGCTCAGTTGCGCAGCGCCTTGTACCAGGCGGCGGGCGTGCTGCAGCACCACCAGGCCTTCGGGGGTGGGCGGCAGGGCTTTGCTGGCGCGGTCGACCAAGGGGCAGCCGAAACTTTGCTCCAGGCCCTGGATGGCGCGGCTGAAGGCCGGCTGGGTGATGCCCATGGCTTCGGCGGCACGGACGAAACTGCGGTACTCGGTGAGGGCGATGAAGTAGCGCAGTTGGCGAAGGTCCATGTCGAGGCTCTGCGGCGGGGGAGAGAGGCCGATTTAAACGGTTACCTCATATGTCGTCAATGAAGGATTTATTGTTTATTTATTCGTTTTAGTTATTTATTTGTGTGGGCTTCATCGCGGATGAATCCGCTCCTACGGAGGGCAGCGCGGCCGTTGTAGGAGCGGCTTCATCCGCGATGGGGCCGCAACCTCAAAGCAGATTCAACGGATAACTCACAATCAAGCGGTTCTCATCAAACGAATTGGTGCTGAAGTCCCGCCGCATGGTCGAGTTGCGCCACTTCACCGACAAATCCTTGAACGACCCCGACTGCACCACGTAGGCCAGCTCGGTCTCACGCGCCCATTCCTTGCCATCGTCGACCCCGCCTGCCGTCACCTTGTCGCCCTTGATGTAGCGGTTCATCAAGGTCAGCCCCGGGAAGCCCAGCGTCACGAAGTTGAAGTCATGGCGCACCTGCCAGGAGCGCTCCTTGGCATTGTCGAAGCTTGAGTTGTAGCTGTCGTTGGCCAGGGTGCCGCCGCTGGTGCCGTTGACCCTCAACCAGGCGTCGTCGCCACTGACTTTCTGCAGGCCGACATAGAAGGTGTTGCCCTTGTACCGTGCCGAGAGCATCGCCGAAGCCGTGCGGTTGTCCAGTTGCCCTGCGCGCTCGGCGCCGTCTTCCTTGCCGATGAAGTAGCCCAGGTTGGCGCCCAGGGTCCATTCACCCAGTGGCTGGCTGTGCACCAGGTTGAGGTACTGCTGGCGGTAGATGTCCTTGAGCTGGGCGTCCCACAGGCCGACCAGGGTGCGTTTGTCGTTGAAGCTGTATTCACCGCCGGCGAAGTTGAAGCGATCGGAGGTAAAGGCTGCGCGGCCGTTGAGCGACATGTCGTCCATGCTGGCGTCGTTGCGCGGGCTGTTGCCGCGCAACTGGCCGGCGTACAAGGTCAGGCCGGCGATTTCCCGAGAGGTGAGCTGGCCGCCGCGGAAGGTCTGCGGCAGCGAGCGGCCGTCGTCGGCACGCAGGATCGGCAGCACCGGCATCCACTCGCCGACCTTCAGTTCGGTCTCGGAGAGTTTGGCCTTCAAGGCAACGCCGAGGCGGCCGAAGTCGTCGGCGGGGCGGCCATCGTCGTGTACCGGCAGCAAGTGGGTATTGGTGGTGCCCTTGCCGCCATCGAGCTTGACCGAGTACAGGCCCAGCACGTCGACGCCGAAGCCTAGCGTGCCCTGGGTGAAGCCCGAGCGGGCATCGAGGATGAAGCTCTGGGTCCATTCCTCGCCCTTGGCCTGGGGGTGGGCCGGGTCGACGAAATTGCGGTTGATGTAGAAGTTGCGCAGGTTGAGGCTGGCCTTGGCGTCTTCCATGAAACCGCCTTCGGCGGCGTACACGGGGAGGGCGCAGGACATGGCCAACAAGCCGGGCAGCAGCTGGCGTGCGGGTTGCAAAGTGCTCATCGGTGGTGGATCTCTTGTTTTTATTGGCGAGCCTGTGCGCTGCAGGGTGCGGGCCTGCAGGGGCGGGGCTGTTTGATGAACCGGTGCAACGTTGCGTGAGCGATGGTGCGGGGCAGGGCGGGGATGGGGCAATTCGCCGCAAGCGGAATCGGGCGATAATCGAACGGTATGTTCCAGCTGGTTAATTGTTGAGGGTGCTGGCCTTGCCGGCATCAACAAAAAGCCCACCGCAAGGGTGGGCTTGATGCTGTTGCCAGAACGAATCAGCTGTTCGGCGTAGCCACCGAAACCTGCTGATTGGCCTGCCCGGACTGCTCGTACCAGCCACCGCCGAGCGCCTTGTAGAGGTTGACCTCGCTGGTCAGTTGCGAAAGGCGGTCGGTGATCAGCGACTGCTGGGCGCTGAACAGGTTGCGCTGGGCGTCGAGGAAGGTCAGGTTGCTGTCGATACCGATGCGGTAGCGACGCTCTGCCAGGCGGTAGTAATCCTGGTTCGCCTGCACCAGGTCGCGTTGCGCCTGCAGCTGCTCTTCGAAGGTCTTGCGCGCCGCCAGGCCATCGGAGACTTCCTGGAAGGCGGTCTGGATGGTCTTTTCGTACTTGGCGACGTTGATGTCCTTCTGGATCTTCGAGTAGTCCAGGCTGGCCTTCAGGCTGCCGGCGTTGAAGATCGGCAGGTTGATCTGCGGCTGGAACAGCCAGGTGCCTTGCCCGCCCGAGAACAGGTGGCCCATGTCGGGGCTCAGGCTGCCGGCGTTGGCCGTCAGGCTGATGCTCGGGAAGAACGCGGCCCGGGCTGCACCGATATTGGCGTTGGCGGCCTTGAGCAAGTGCTCGGCTTCCTGGATGTCCGGGCGGCGGCGCAGCACGTCCGACGACAGGCCGGCCGGCACGTCGGCGAGCTGGTCGGCATTGAGCTCGAGCGGCTTGGCCAAGTCTGCAGGAATGCCGGTGCCGATCAGCACGGCCAGGCTGTTGGCGTCCTGGGCGACCAGGCGCTGGTACTGCGAGTACTTGACCCGCGCGCCTTCCACGGCGGTGCGCGCCTGGCTGACGTCGAGGGCCGAGGCGACGCCCACTTCATTGCTGCGACGCGTGAGGTTGTAGCTTTCCTCGTAGGTCTTGAGGGTGTCCTCGGTCAGCTTGAACAGCGCCTGGTCGGCCTGCCAGGTGTAGTAGGCGTTGGCCACGCTGGCCACCAGGGCGATCTGCGTGGAGCGGCGCGCCTGCTCGCTGGACAGGTAGGTTTCCAGGGCCTGCTCGGTGAGGCTGCGCACCCGGCCGAACAGGTCCAGCTCATAGGCGCTGACGCCCAAAGTGGCCGAGTACTGGCTGGTGATGCCCGACTCGCCGGTCTGCGACATGTTCGCCGGCACCCGCTGGCGGCTGCCGCTGCCCGTGGCGGAAACCGCCGGGAACAGGTCGGCACGCTGGATGCGGTACTGGGCGCGGTAGGCGTCGATGTTCAACGCAGCCACGCGCAGGTCACGGTTGTTGACCAGCGAGGTCTGGATCAGCTGCTGCAGCGCCGGGTCGTGGAAGAACTGGCGCCAGCCCTGTTCGGCGGCAGCAACCTCGGCCGACTGGGCCGGGGAGTACGCAGGGCCTTGCGGCCACTGCGCAGCCACCGGCGACTCCGGGGTCTGGTAATCAGGGATCAGCGAGCAGCCGCCAAGAATGAAAGCGGTTACCGCCAGGGACAACAAAGACTTGGTCATTGCCCAGCCTCATAACGTGGAGTTTCAGGGGTGGCGTCTTTTTCCGGCTCTTTGCTGCCGAACACCGACGACACTGCGACGAAGAATAGCGGTACCCAGAAGATAGCCAGGATGGTCGCACTGATCATGCCGCCGATCACGCCGGTGCCGATGGCGTGCTGGCTGCCGGCGCCGGCGCCGCTGGCGATGGTCAACGGTACCACCCCGAGGATGAACGCCAGCGAGGTCATGATGATCGGGCGCAGACGCATGCGGCACGCCTCGATCGCCGCGTCATACAGGCTGCGGCCTTGCTCATGCAGTTCCTTGGCGAATTCCACGATCAGGATGGCGTTCTTCGCCGCCAGGCCGATGGTGGTCAACAGGCCGACCAGGAAGTACACGTCGTTCGACAACCCGCGCAGGCTGGTGGCGATCAGTGCACCGATGATACCCAGTGGCACTACCAGCACGACCGCGATCGGGATCGACCAGCTTTCGTACAGGGCTGCCAGGCAGAGGAACACGAACAGGACCGAGAGGGCGAACAGTGCCGGCATCTGCGAGCCGGAGAGTTTTTCCTCGTAGGACATGCCGGTCCAGGAGAAGCCGATGCCGTCAGGCAGCTCGCCGGCGATGCGTTCCACCTCGGCCATGGCTTCACCGGTACTGTAGCCAGGGGCTGGCGCACCGAGAATTTCCATCGCTTCGACGCCGTTGTAGCGCGACAGCTTCGGCGAACCGTAGCTCCACTCGCCTTTGGCGAAGGAGGAGAACGGCACCATTTCGCCTGCGCCGTTGCGTACGTACCACTTCTGCAGGTCTTCCGGGCTCATCCGCGAGTTGGCTTCACCCTGGATGTACACCTTCTTGACCCGGCCGCGGTCGATGAAGTCGTTGACGTAGCTGGCACCCAGGGCAATCGACAGGGTGTTGTTGATGTCGGCGATGGTCACGCCCAGGGCGCTGGCACGTTCGTCATCGATGGTCAGCTGGTACTGCGGCTCATCGTTCAGGCCGTTGGGGCGCACGGCACTGAGTACCTTGCTCTGGGCGGCCTTGGCGAGGAACTGGTTGCGCGCTTCCATGAGTTTTTCATGGCCGACACCGCCGCGGTCCTGAAGGAATACGTCGAAGCCAGTGGCGTTACCCAGTTCGAGTACGGCAGGCGGGGCGAAGGCGAACACCATCGCATCGCGGAAGCCGAAGAAGTGCTGCTGGGCGCGCTGGGCCAGGGCGAACACGCTATTCTCCTTGGAGCGCTCATCCCACGGCTTGAGCATGATGAACGCCATGCCTGAGCTCTGGCCACGGCCGGCGAAGTTGAAGCCGTTGACGGTGAACACCGAGGCAACGGTATCGGCTTCGTCCTTGAGCAGGTACTCGCGCATCTGGTCGACCACCACCTGGGTGCGTTCGGCACTGGAGCCGGCCGGGGTCTGCACCTGGGCGAACAGCACGCCCTGGTCTTCCTCTGGCAGGAACGCGGTAGGGATGCGGGCGAACAGCCAGATCATGCCGACCACGATCAGCGCGTAGGCGAGCAGGAACGGCACCTTGTTGCGCAGGATGGTACCGACGCTGCGCTCGTAGCCGTTCACGCTGCGGTCGAAGTTGCGGTTGAACCAGCCGAAGAAACCACCCTTGGCCACATGGTGCTCGCCCTTCTTCAGCGGCTTGAGCATGGTGGCGCACAGGGCCGGGGTGAAGATCAGCGCCACCAGCACCGACAGGCCCATGGCCGAGACGATGGTGATGGAGAACTGCCGGTAGATCACACCGGTGGAACCGCCGAAGAAGGCCATGGGCAGCAGTACCGCCGACAGCACCAGGGCGATACCGACCAGCGCACCCTGGATCTGCTCCATGGAACGCTTGGTCGCCTCCTTGGGCGGCAAGCCTTCCTCGGACATGACCCGCTCGACGTTCTCCACCACGACGATGGCATCGTCCACCAGCAAGCCGATGGCCAGGACCATGGCGAACATGGTCAGGGTGTTGATGCTGAAGCCGGCGGCGGCAAGGATGCCGAAGGTACCGAGCAATACCACCGGTACGGTCATGGTGGTGATGATCGTGGCGCGGAAGTTCTGCAGGAACAGGTACATCACCAGGAACACCAGGACCACGGCTTCGATCAGGGTGTGGATTACCCCGCTGATCGATTCGGTGACCACCGGCGTGGTGTCATACGGGAACACTGCCTTCACCCCAGGCGGGAAGAACGGCTCCAGGTCGTTGACGGTCTGGCGCAGGGCCTTGGCGGTGTCCAGGGCGTTGGCGCCGGTGGCCAGCTTGACCGCCAGGCCCGAGGCCGGCTTGCCGTTGAACTGGGCGCTGACGGCGTAGTTCTCGCCACCCAGGCCGACCTCGGCAACATCACCCAGGCGTACCTGCGAGCCATCCTTGTTGACCTTGAGCAGGATCTTCTCGAACTGCTCGGCAGTCTGCAGGCGGGTCTTGCCGATGATGGTGGCGTTGAGCTGGGTACCCGGCATGGCTGGCAGGCCGCCGAGCTGGCCGGAGGACACCTGCACGTTCTGCGCGGCGACCGCGGTCCTGACGTCGACCGGGGTCAGCTGGAACTTGTTCAGCTTGGCCGGATCCAGCCAGATACGCATGGCGTACTGGGCACCGAACACCTGGAAGTCACCGACACCGGCAGTACGCGAGATCGGGTCCTGCATGTTGGAGACGATGTAGTTGGCCAGGTCGTCCTTGGTCATGCTGCCGTCTTCGGACACCAGGCCGATCACCAGCAGGAAGTTCTTCACTGCCTTGGTGACGCGGATACCTTGCTGCTGCACTTCCTGGGGCAGCAGCGGGGTGGCCAGGTTCAGCTTGTTCTGCACCTGGACCTGCGCGGTGTCAGGGTTGGTGCCCTGCTCGAAGGTCGCGGTGATGGTCATGCTGCCGTCGGAGTTGGACTCCGAGGACACATAACGCAGGTTGTCGATACCGTTGAGCTGCTGCTCGATCACCTGTACCACGGTGTCCTGCACGGTTTGCGCCGAGGCGCCCGGGTAGGTCACGGCGATGGCGATGGCCGGCGGCGCGATGCTCGGGTACTGGTTGATCGGCAGCTTCAGGATCGACAAGGCGCCGACCAGCATGATCACCAAGGCGATCACCCAGGCGAAGATCGGGCGATCGATAAAGAACTTCGACATGGTTTACTCCGCTTTGGCGTCTGCTTTTGCGTCTGCTTTGGCCGCGTTGGCCTGATCAGGGCCGCCCGGCTTCTTGACGTTGGTGGCATCGCTGACCTTGACCTCGACGCCAGGGCGCACGTACTGCAGGCCTTCGGTGATCAGGCGGTCGCCCGGGTTGAGGCCTTCTTCGATCAGCCAGTCGCTGCCCAGGGTACGGCTGGCCTTGAGCTGGCGCAGTTCGACCTTGTTTTCCTGGTTGACCACCAGCGCGGTGGGGGCGCCCTTGAGGTCGCGGGTCACGCCTTGCTGCGGGGCCAGGATGGCATTGCTGTTGACCCCGGCCTTGAGCCGCGCATGCACGAACATGCCAGGCAGCAGGGTGTGGTCGGGGTTGGCGAAGATGGCGCGCAGGGTCACCGAGCCGGTGGTCTCGTCGACCGCGACTTCGGAGAACTCCAGGCGGCCTTCCTGCTTGAACAGGCTGCCATCTTCGAGCACCAGCTGTACCGAGGCGGCGTTGTCGCCAGCCTTCTGCAGCTGGCCGCTTTCCAGGTCACGGCGCAGCTTGAGCAGCTCGGCAGTGGACTGGGTGACGTCGACGTAGATCGGGTCGAGCTGCTGGATGGTGGCCATGGCGTTGGTCTGGCCATTGCTCACCAGTGCACCTTCGGTGAACGAGGAACGGCCGATGCGGCCGCTGATCGGTGCCAGTACCTTGGTGTAGCGCAGGTCGATCTGGGCGCTCTTGAGCGAGGCGTCGGCTTGCAATCGTTTGGCATTGGCGTCGTCGTATTCCTGCTTGGAAACGGCTTGCTCGTCGATCAGCTGCTTGTAGCGCTCGGCCAGCGAGCGGGTCGCCTGCAGGTTGGCCTGGGCGTTGGCCAGGTTGGCCTCGTACACGGCTGGGTCGATCTGGTAGAGCTGCTGCCCTTCCTTGACGTCGCTGCCTTCCTTGAACAGGCGCTTGAGGATGATGCCATTGACCTGCGGGCGCACTTCGGCGACGCGGAAGGCGCTGGTGCGCCCCGGCAGTTCCGAGGTCAGGGTGAAGGCTTGCGGTTGCAAGGTAACGACGCCGACCAGAGGAGCCTGCGCTGCGGGCGCGGCTTCTTCTTTCTTACAGCCACTTAGCAGGGTTGCCAGGGCGACGGCGGAAACCAGAGCGGTAACGGCTGGCTTGAATTGCATGAGGATCCTCGGGTCGCTAGAGCTGGGAGACGCTCAAGAGTAATGGAAGAGTCTTGTCAGAAAAAAATCTATCCGGTGGATAAATAGCTTACTAACGAATATACTTACATTCACGGTTGTTTGTAAATAGCGCTGGGTGCTACCAGATGTCGTCCCCAGCCGTCGATTAGCCAATCCGGTAGGTACCCTGCAGAGGTGCCCCCGGCGGATTCCCCGCACGCACAGTGCCTGCGGGCCCAGATGAGGTTGTACTGCCATGGTCCGTCGAACCAAAGAAGAAGCCCAGGAAACCCGCGCCCAGATCATAGAGGCAGCGGAAAAGGCCTTCTACAAGCGCGGGGTTGCGCGTACCACACTGGCCGACATCGCCGAGCTGGCGGGCGTTACCCGGGGGGCAATCTACTGGCATTTCAACAACAAGGCGGAGTTGGTGCAGGCGTTGCTCGACAGCCTGCATGAAACCCATGACCACCTGGCGCGCGCCAGCGAAAGCGAGGACGAACTGGACCCGCTTGGCTGCATGCACAAGCTGCTGCTGCAAGTGTTCAACGAGTTGGTGCTCGATGCCCGAACCCGGCGTATCAATGAAATCCTGCATCACAAGTGCGAGTTCACCGATGACATGTGTGAAATTCGCCAGCAGCGCCAAGGTGCGGTGCTGGATTGCCACGAGGGCATTACCTTGGCATTGGCCAATGCCGTGCGCCGTGGGCAGTTGCCTGCCGAGCTGGATGTCGAGCGCGCGGCGATTGCCCTTTTTGCCTATGTCGATGGCCTGATCGGGCGCTGGTTGCTGCTGCCGGACAGCTTCGACCTGCTGCGTGGTGCCGAACAGTGGGTCGATACCGGGCTGGATATGCTGCGCTTGAGCCCCGCACTGCGCAAATGACACTTTGTTAAGGATTGTGAGGAAGTGTTTCCCTTATTGATTAAGGGGGAATTAAACACTATCGCCCTCGCAATTGCCTATCAGGCAAAACCGACGCCGCGACCAACCCGAGCAGCGACACCACGGCGCTGCCCATTAGCAGGTGGCGGAAGCTCTCCAGCAGCCGCGCCTGCGTCGCAGGTTCCGGTGCGCCCGCCTGCAAGCTGCCCAGCAACGGGTTACCCAGCATTTCCAGGCCACCCTGGTGCAGCAGCGCCAGCAGCACGCTGGACATGCACGCCACGCCCATGGCGCCGCCCAGCGAGCGGAACAGGTTGGTGGTACTGGTGGCCACGCCGATGTCCTTGATGTCCACCGCGCTCTGCGTGCCTACCAGCGATGTGGGGAACTGCAGGCCACAGGCGACACCGGTCAGCAGCATGAACACGCCGCTGAGCAGCGCCGACTGCGGCGGGGTGATGGCCATGGCGAAGATGGCGACCGGTATCATCAGCGCGCCGGCAAGAATCTGTGGCTTGTAACGCCCGGTGAAGCTGGTCATGCGCCCGCCGGTGAAGGCCCCAATGGGCAGCCCGATGGCCAGCGGCAGCAGGTGCAGCGCGGCGCTGTCGGCACCGGCGCCGGTGATGCCCTGGTAGCGCAGGGGCATCAGCATGGTCAGCGAGATCGACTGGAAGCTGGCGAAGAAGATCACCCCCCAGCACAGCACGGCGACCCGATTGCCGAACAGGCCCAGCGGCAGCAAGGGTTCCTGGCAGCGCCGCTCATGCTGGATGAACAGCACCAGGCCAAGCCCGGCGCAGCCGAACAGCGCCAGCACCGGCGGCGCGGCCCAGGCATGGCCCTGGCCGACCAGGGTGATGCCCAGCAGCAGGCTGCCCAGGCCCACGATCAGCAGCAGCGCACCCACATAGTCCACCCGCGCCTGGCGGCGCTGCACCGGCATGCCGGCCAGGGCGCGGCGGATGGCCCACAGGGCAACCAGCCCCAGCGGCAAGTTGACCCAGAACACCCAGCGCCACGACAGGTAGGCGGTCAGCCAGCCGCCGAGCACCGGCCCAGCGACGCTGGCCACCGCGTACATGCTGCTGAAATAGCCCTGGTAGCGGCCGCGCTCGCGCGGCGGCACGAAGTCGCCGATGATCGCCTGGCTCACCGAAACCATGCCTCCCGCGCCAATGCCTTGCAGCACCCGCGCCAGCACCAGTTGCTGCATGTCCTGGGCCAGCGCGCAGGCGATCGAGGCCAGGGTGAACAGGCTGATGCCGGTGAGGATCATGCGCCGCCGGCCATACAGGTCGCCCAGCTTGCCGTAGATGGGCACGGCCACGGTCATCGCCACCATGTAGCCGGAGATCACCCAGGCCAGCAGGCCAACGTCGTTGAACTGGGCCGAGATGGCGGGCAGGGAGACGGCGACGATGGTCTGGTCGAGGGCTCCGAGAAAAATCGCCAGCATCAAGGCGGTGAGCACATTGCGCAGGGCGGTTGGGGGCAGGGCGGCGGTCACGGGAATTACCTTGTCATAGGCTGTGGGTTGCCTGTAGCGGCCTCTTCGCGGGGCAAGCCCGCTCCCACAGGTACTGCACTGCCCTTGAGACGGCACAATGACTGTGGGAGCGGGCTTGCCCCGCGAAGAGGCCATCGAATTGTAACCCGACTTAGGTAGCTTCCTATGTACTATCTGCATCCCCTATGCAAGATCGGCATTGGCGCATTCATCCAGTGCTGCATGGCCGCGTGATATCGTGGCTGTACCGCAGAGGCTGAAAACCGGGGCTCGCACCAGCTTGGTGCAACCAAGAGCCGCCGGTTTGCGTGTCGCTGTCTCCCACACCTTTTATTCCTCTGCCTGCATGTCGAGCATGACCGCCCAGATGGCGACGGTTGGAACAGGTCAGGTAGACCCGATTCAGGGGTCGGTAGCAACCGTTCAATTTTCACGTATTTAGCGGAGTGATCATGCCCAAGGCTTCCCATCAAGATCTGCGTTTTGCCTTCCGCGAGCTGCTCGCTTCAGGTGCCTGCTACCACACCGCTTCGGTGTTCGACCCGATGTCGGCGCGCATTGCCGCCGACCTGGGCTTCGAAGTCGGCATTCTTGGCGGTTCGGTCGCATCCTTGCAGGTACTGGCAGCGCCGGACTTCGCCCTGATCACCCTCAGCGAATTCGTCGAGCAGGCGACCCGCATCGGCCGCGTGGCCCAGTTGCCGGTGCTGGCCGACGCCGACCACGGCTACGGCAATGCGCTCAATGTGATGCGCACGGTCATCGAGCTCGAGCGTGCCGGCGTGGCCGCGCTGACCATCGAGGACACCCTGCTGCCGGCCCAGTTCGGGCGCAAGTCCACCGACCTGATCCCGGTGGACGAGGGCGTGGGCAAGATTCGCGCAGCGCTGGAGGCGCGGGTCGATTCCTCGCTGTCGATCATCGCCCGCACCAATGCCGGCGTGCTCAGCACCGAAGAGATCATCGTGCGCACCCAGAGCTACCAGAAGGCCGGCGCCGACGGTATCTGCATGGTGGGGGTGAAGGACTTCGAGCAGCTCGAGCAGATCGCCGAGCACCTGACCGTGCCGCTGATGCTGGTGACCTACGCCAACCCCAACCTGCGCGATGACGAGCGCCTGGCGCGCCTGGGCGTGCGCATCGTGGTCGACGGCCACGCCGCCTACTTCGCCTCGATCAAGGCCACCTACGATTGCCTGCGCCTGCAGCGTGGCCAGCAGAACAAGTCCGAGAACCTCAGCGCCACCGAGCTCTCGCACACCTACACCCAGCCTGAGGACTACATCCGCTGGGCCAAGGAATACATGAGCGTCGAGGAGTGACCGCCGCCGCCGGCTAGCGGTCCCACTCAGGCTCCGCGGTGAAGCGCTGCGCGAGAAAGTCCAGCATGCTGCGCAAGGTTGCCGGCATGTGCTTGCGGGACGTGTACACCGCATTCAAGTTCAGCTCCCGTGGCCGCGCCTCGGGCAGCAGGCGCACCAGCTCGCCGCTGTGCAGGGCTGCTGCGGCCTGGTAGGTCGGCAGCATGGCGACCCCCGCGCCGGCCAGCGCCGCCTTTTGCAAGGTCATCGCTTCGTTGGCGCTGATGTTGCCGTCCACCGGCACCGCGACCTGCTGGCCGTCCACCTCGAAATGCCAGAGGCTGTGGCCGAAGTAGGCGTGGGTCAGGCAATTGTGCTGGCTCAACTCCTCGACCCGCTGCGGTGTGCCGTGCTCGCGCAGGTAGGCCGGGGCCGCGCACACCACCGAGCGGCACACGGTCAGGCGCCGGGCGATCAGGTTGGGGTCCAGGTCGTTGCTGGTGCGGATGGCCAGGTCGATGCGCTCGTCCACCAGGTTCACGGTGCGGTCGAGCATCTGCAGCTCCACCTTCACGCCGGGATAGCGGCGCACGTACTCGGCCACTGCGTCCACCAACTGTGCCTGGCCGAACGAGGTGCTGACGCTGATGCGCAACTGCCCGCGTGGCGCGTCATCGGGTTGGCGCACGGCGGTTTGCAGGTCGCCGGCCAGCTCCAGCAGCTGGCGGCAGCGGGGCAGGGTCTGCTGGCCGGCAGCGGTCAGGCTCAGCTTGCGCGTGGTGCGCTGCATCAGCCGCGCGCCGACCCAGTCTTCCAGCTCGGCCAAATAGCGTGAAACCACTGGCCGTGACAGTTGCAGATGATCCGCCGCCGCCGATTGGCTGCCCAGGTCGACGACGGTGACGAATACGCGCATGGCGTTGAGACGGTCCATGATTTGCCCGATTTCAGAAACAAACTATGTCTGAGCATCGCATTTTTTGTTACGGATCGGGCAACTAAGCTGTGAGGCATTCTTCTACGAGTGAGTGCTTGCGATGTCTCTTTTCACGCCTTTGCGCGGCCTGTTGCTGGCCTGTGTTGCGCTGACCGGCCCGGTGCTGGCGGCCGAGCCGCTGCACCTTGAAGTCTACAACCCCGGGCAAGAGGCGATCTTCCCGGTCAGTTCGGTGATCGTGACCGGCAAGAAGGACGCGATCCTGGTCGATGCCCAGTTCGGCAAGGCCCAGGCCGAGCAGCTGGCGCAGCGCCTGCGGGCCAGCGGCAAGCAGTTGAAGACCATCTACATCAGCCATGGCGACCCGGACTACTACTTCGGCCTCGACACCCTGACCCAGGCCTTCCCGGATGCCAAGGTCCTGGCCTCGGCGGCCACGGTGGCGCATATCCGCCAGACCAAGGACGCCAAGCTGGCCTACTGGGGCCCGCAGATGGGCGCCGACAAACCCGCCCGGCTGGTGGTGCCGCAGGTGCTCGATGGCAACCGGCTGTTGCTGGAAGGCCAGGCCCTTGAGGTGATGGGCCTGGATGGCCCGCAACCTGACCGCAGTTTCGTCTGGATCCCGTCGATCAAGGCCGTGGTTGGTGGCGTGGTGGTGGCAGAGAACATCCATGTGTGGGTGGCCGACACCCAGTCGCCCAAGTCCCATGCCGACTGGCTCGGCACGCTGGCGCAGATCGAAAAGCTGGCGCCGCGCACGGTCATCCCCGGCCACTTCATGGGCCAAAGCAGCCGTTCGCTGGAGGCAGTGCGCTTCACCGCGAACTACATTCGTGACTTCGATGCCGAAACCGCCAAGGCAAAAGATGCCGGGGCGTTGGTCGCGGCCATGAGCAAGCGTTACCCGGGCCTTGCCGATGAAAGCTCGCTGGAGCTCAGCGCCAAGGTCGCCAAGGGCGAGATGAAGTGGTAATTCCGTTCACTTGATGGAGTGTTTCCCATGAGCAAGATTGCAATCATCGGCGCTACCGGCCGGGCTGGCAGCCAACTGCTGGAAGAAGCCCTGCGCCGCGGGCACAGTGTGCTGGCCATTGCCCGTGACCCTTCACGGCTGCAGGGCCGCGATGGCGTTACGGTACAGGCGCTGGATGTCACCGACAGCGCGGCGCTGCAAAAGGCGCTGGCAGGGGTGGACGCGGTGCTGAGCGCGGCACATTTCGCCACCATCGAGCCGCACGCGATCATCGAGCCGGTCAAGCGGGCCGGGGTCAAGCGCCTGCTGGTGGTGGGCGGCGCCGGCAGCCTGCTGCTGCCTTCCGGGCACCGGGTCATCGACAGCCCGGACTTTCCAGAGGCCTACAAGGCAGAAGCGAGTGCCGGGGCAAGGTTCCTCGAGCAATTGCGCCAGGAGCAGAACCTGGACTGGACCTTCCTCTCGCCGTCGGCGGAGTTCGTCGAAGGCGAGCGCACCGGGCACTACACCTTGGGCAAGGACCATTTGCTGATCGGCGCCGATGGCAAGAGCTGGATCAGCTTTGCCGACTACGCCATCGCCATGATCGATGAGCTGGAAAAGCCGGCGCACTCGCGGCAGCGGTTCACCGTCGGCTACTGAGCCGGCGCTGCTCTACCCTCTCTGTGGGAGCCGGCTTGCCGGCGATAGGGCCCGCACAGGCGAGCCGGCATTGCCTGCCCTGGCCTCATCGCCGGCATGTCGGCTCCCACAAGGGCCTGCACGGCTCTTTACTGCTCAGCCCGGCCCTGCAACCAATCCATCAATTCGACCAGCCCCGCCGGCACGTTCCTCGGCTGACACGCCAGGTAATAGCCCTTGCCCGTCAGCACCTTTAGCCCGAACGGCATGCACAGCCTGCCGCTGTTGAGGTCGTCGCCGATCAGCGCCCGATCACCAATGGCCACTCCGGTCCCCTGCGAGGCCATCGCCATGGCCATGTCCAGGGTTTCGAAATGCTGCCTGCGCCCTTGGCCATCCAGGGCGGCACCTGCGGCCTGCAGCCATAGCCGCCAGTCATGCTCGTCGCGCGAGGGGTGCAGCAGCATATGGCGCTTGAGGTCGGCGACCTCCCTCAGCGGCACAGGCCCCGCCAGCAACGAGGGCGCACACACCGGGGTCAGTTGCTCGTCGAACAGCTTGCGCACGTGCAGCCCATGATTCGGCGCGTCGCCATAGACCACCGCCGCATCGAAGCCCTCGCGGCGAAAATCCACGCCGTGCTGCACCGTGGTGGTCAGCTCCACCGGCACGTCCGGGCGCAGCGCCTGCCATTCCATCAGGCGCGGCAGCAGCCAGCGCATCACGCAGGTTGGCGCCTTGAGTTGCAAGGTGGCGCTGCGCCCACCCACCTCGCGCACGCCTTGCTCGATCAATGCAAATACCTGCTGCACCCGCGGCAGCCAGTCCTGCCCCTCGCGGGTCAGGCTCAGGCCGCGCGCCTGGCGCTGGAACAGGGCATAGCCCAGGTGCTCTTCGAGCCCGGCAATCTGCCGGCTGACCGCGCCCTGGGTGATATGCAGCTGCTGGGCGGCGCGGGTGAAATTGCAGTGCTGGGCGGTGACCAGAAACGTATGCAGGGCGGGCAGGGGTGGTAGGCGTTTCATTGCGATAAGCCATGATTACAGGACATGGCTAGTATGTGTTTTTTTGCATTGTGGCGATAGCCGCGGGTTGGGTCCAATGGGCGCAGATCTCCAACAAGATGCAAGGTGAAACCCATGGCAACCTGCGGCGAAGTACTGGTCAAACTCCTTGAAGGCTATGGTGTGGACCATGTCTTCGGCATCCCCGGTGTGCACACTGTGGAGCTGTACCGAGGCCTGGCGGCTTCATCCATCCGCCACATCACCCCGCGCCACGAGCAGGGCGCTGGTTTCATGGCTGATGGCTACGCACGTACCCGTGGCAAACCCGGCGTGTGCTTCATCATCACCGGCCCCGGCATGACCAACATCACCACTGCCATGGGCCAGGCCTATGCCGACTCGATCCCCATGCTGGTGATTTCCAGCGTGCAGTCGCGTGATCAACTGGGCGGTGGCCGAGGCAAGCTGCACGAGCTGCCCAACCAGGGCGCGCTGGTGGCCGGTGTGGCGGCCTTCTCGCAGACGCTGATGAGCGCCGACGACCTGCCGCAGGTGCTGGCTCGCGCCTTTGCCGTGTTCGACGGCGCGCGCCCGCGCCCGGTGCACATCGAAATCCCGCTGGATGTGCTGGTCGAGCCCGCCGACCACCTGCTGCCGGGCCGCCCGGTGCGCAGCAGCCGCGCAGGCGCGGCGCCGCAGGCCGTGGCGCAGATGGCCGAACGCCTGGCCAAGGCACGCAAGCCGCTGATCCTCGCCGGTGGCGGCGCCTTGGCCGCAGGTGCGCCGCTGGCGCGCCTGGCCGAGTACCTGCAGGCGCCGGTGGCCCTGACCATCAACGCCAAAGGCCTGTTGCCGGCCGAGCACCCGCTGCAGATCGGCTCGACCCAGTCGCTGGTGGCCACCCGCGCGCTGGTGGCCGAAGCTGACGTGGTGCTGGCGATCGGCACCGAGCTTGCCGAAACCGATTACGACGTGACGTTCAAAGGTGGCTTCGAGATCCCCGGCAGCCTGCTGCGGGTCGACATCGACCCGGACCAGACCGTGCGCAATTACCTGCCGGAGCTGGCCTTGGTCGCCGATGCCGAGCTGGCCGCGCAGGCGTTGCTGGACGCCTTGCAGGTGTTGCCAGCCCCAGGCCATGACAGCCAGTGGGGCGCGGCGCGTGCACAGCGGCTGCGCGACACCCTGGCGGCCAGCTGGGACCAGCCGACCCTGAGCCAGACACGCCTGCTGACCAGCATCCTCGAGCGCCTGCCCAATGCCATCCTGGTGGGGGATTCGACCCAGCCGGTGTACACCGGCAACTTGACCCTGGACATGCCCGCGCCCCGGCGCTGGTTCAACGCCTCGACCGGCTACGGCACCCTGGGCTATGCGCTGCCTGCGGCGATGGGCGCCTGGCTGGGCAGTGCCGAGCAGCTACCCGAGCGCGCGCCTGCGGTGTGCCTGATTGGCGATGGTGGCCTGCAGTTCACCCTGCCGGAGCTGGCCAGCGCGGTGGAGGCGCAGGTGCCGCTGATCGTGCTGCTGTGGAATAACCAGGGCTATGAGGAGATCAAGAAGTACATGGTCAACCGTGCCATCGAACCGGTCGGGGTGGACATCCACACGCCGGACTTCATTGGCGTGGCCAAGGCACTGGGGGCCGAGGCCGAGGCGGTTGCCGACGTGCAGCAATTGCAGGCTGCCCTTGGGCGCGCCGCAGAGCGCAAGGGGCCGACCTTGATCGAGGTGGACCAGAACCGCTGGCAGGCGGCGGTAGCCGGCTGATCAGCCGGCACTGGCGCGCAACCGCGCCACATCGCGAATCGGCGGCGCCCCGTACAGCCGGCTGTACTCCCGGCTGAACTGCGACGGGCTTTCATACCCCACCCGATAGCCCGCCACCGCCGCTTCCAGCCCGTCATTGAGCATCAGCCGCCGCGCCTCCTGCAGGCGCAGCTGCTTCTGATACTGCAGCGGGCTCATCGACGTCACGGCCTTGAACCGGTGGTGCAAGGTCGAGGTGCTGAGGTTGACTTCCCGTGCCAGGTCCTCGATGCGCAGCGGTTGCTGGAAGTTCTGGTTGAGCCAGGTGATGGCCTGGCACACCCGGTGCGTCTGGCTGTTGGCCAGGGCGATTTCATACAGGCGGTAGCCCTGCGGCCCACGCAGCAGGCGGTAGAGGATTTCCCGGCGAAACAGCGGTGCCAGCATGGCAATGTCGCGCGGCGTATCCAGCAGTCGGATCAGGCGCAGCAGGGCATCGAGCATCTGCGGGTCGGTCCTTTCCACGTACAGGCCGCGCCCCGAGGGCAGGCTGGGCACCAGCATCGGCCCGCTTTCGGCAATCAGCTGGCTGATCTCGGCCGGGTCGAGGTCCAGGCGCAGGCCAAGGCTGGGCTGCTCCGGGCTGGCGTCGAGCTTGACGCCGCTTAACGGCAAGGTCACCGAAACCACCATGTAGTGCAATGGGTCGTAGGCGTATTGCTCATCGCCCAGGAACAGGCTCTTGCTGCCCTGGGCGAGGATGCACAGGGCCGGTTGCGCCAGGGTCGGCACCGACCGCACGTTTTCGGTGTAGCGCACCAGGTACAAGTCGTCGATGGCCGAGGCCGGGCCATGGGGTTCGCCGGCATGTCGGCGGATCAGCTCGGCCAGCTCCTGGCGTTGCACTTCCAGGGTCGGGTCGAGGGACGGGGCGGTG
Organism: Pseudomonas faucium; assembly: GCF_021602585.1. GTDB lineage: Bacteria > Pseudomonadota > Gammaproteobacteria > Pseudomonadales > Pseudomonadaceae > Aquipseudomonas > Aquipseudomonas faucium. The sequence continues at coordinate 166,561 of NZ_BQIP01000003.1, read as the reverse complement.
GTCATGATGGCTTTCCTCTGCTGACCGACGCAGCATAGGTTTGGGCAATGGCCGGCGCTAGTCGAAAGCTGCACGTCGATTGCCTGATCCTGCCGCGCGGCAGAATCAGGCAATCGACGTGCAGTAATGGCCTAACGCGCCGCGCGGGCCAGCCCCTAACCTTGGCAGCCTGGTTTTTCCGTCCGTGTGCTTCAAGGAGATCGTGCAATGGCCCTACGACAACCGGTCACTCACTTGGCTTTCATCCGCGCCAGCAACGGCCGTTCGGCAGAGCTCGGCGCGCGCCTGCGCGACTTGCTCGAGCCCTCGTTGCGCACCCCGGGCTGCCTGAGCTTCAGCGTGCAGCGCTCGCAGGCCGACGCCGACCTGTGGCTGCTCAGCGGCAGCTGGTGCGACCAGCAGGCGATGAGCGGCTACTTCGCCTCGCCAACCCTGGAGGTGTTCGGCGAGCTGGTGCAGGCCCAGGTGGTCAGCAGCCTCGACCTGCATACCTTCGATTGAATGCCCCGCTGCACGGGGTAGAATGCCGCCCCTCGATCAACGACGCGGATAGCGACATGGCACGTAGAGAATTCCCGCATTTCGAAGCGGTTTCGGCGATGGTCCCGGTGCAAGGCGGTGGCTACAACGCCGCCATCGCGGTCAAGGCCCTGAACATGGGCGGTGCGCCGCGCTTTCACAAGGTGCTCGATGGCCAGGTGTTCAGCAGCGCCATGGCGGCCGATGAGGCCGCCTGCGCTGAGCTGCAACGCCTCAATGGCGTGGGCGAAGAAGGCGAGCTGATCTGGTGATCACACCTGCGGCCTGCGCATCTTGAACAGGTTGCCCAGTTCGAAGTAGTCCGCCGGGCCACCGCCGCGCAAGATCGGCTCGGCGGCCGCGGTGTCGTAGATGCCGTCCTTGAGCAGGTGCTCGGCGATGTGCACGGCCACCACCTCGCCAAGGATCAGCCAGCTCGGCACCAACTCCTGGTCGGCCCGCTTGAGCTGGACGATCTGGCTCACCTTGCATTCGAAGGCCACCGGGGTTTCGCCCACGCGGGGCACCTTGACCAGGCTCGACGGGGTTGCGGTCAAGCCGCTCAGGTCGAACTCGTTCACCTCTGCCGGTACGGCTGCGCAGCTCTGGTTCATGGCTTCGGCCAGGGGGCGGGTGGCCAGGTTCCAGACGAACTCGCCGGTCTGCTCGATGTTGTTCAGGCTGTCTTTGCGCCCGACGCTGCAGAAACCGATGATCGGTGGGATGTAGTTGAAGGCGTTGAAGAAGCTGTAGGGCGCAAGGTTCAGGCGGCCTTCGCGGTCCTGGGAGGAGATCCAGCCGATCGGGCGCGGGCCGACAATGGCGTTGAACGGATCGTGGGGCAGGCCGTGGCCTTTGGCGGGTTCGTAGTAGTACATCTGTCGGGCTTGTGGCCCTACCTCCAGAGGGGACGAGGCGCCTAGTGTGCCAAGCTTGTGCCCGCCTGGAAATGATCAAGCCCGGCCGAGGCCGGGCTGGTTGCTCGCATCAGGGATCAGCTGATGCGGTGGGCGTTGGTGCGGTCGAAGCCAGCTTCGGCAAAGCGCTGGGCGCCGGTGCGGTCGAAGCCGTCTTCGGCGAAGCGCTGGGCGCCGGTGCGATCGAAGCCGTCTTCGGCGAAACGTTGAGCGCCGGTGCGATCGAAGCCGTCTTCGGCGAAACGTTGTGCGCCAGTGCGATCAAAACCATCTTCAGCGTAAGTGGCCGCTTGGCTCTGGGCCGCTGCGAAGCTGTGGGCGTTGGTGCGGTCGAAGCCATCTTCGGCGAAGGCGCCAGTGGCGAAAACCGAGAAGGCCAGGGTAAGGATCAGTTTGTTTTTCATGGTCGTTGCTCCGTTGGGTTCGAGAGGTTGCTTGTTTCTATGGGTTTAATGCTACGCCGATTAAATCGATTAAAAAGCGCAAAAATTGGCGTTAAATGATCGATTAAATCGATTATTAAGGATGCCGCTATCGTGATTTCGCAGCAGGTGTGGCCTGTTGCGTATCCACGGAGTAATTCGCTTTTGTCAGCACAGGCAGGATGCCGTGGTGGCATTAATCAGGGGTTAAGGCGCCTAAATGAATTGGCAACGAAGGGATCAACGCTTTTTTCATAAACCGCCAACCGATTTTTCAGGTACCGCTCATCACCATCGCCGCACCTTTTCCCGGAGCGGCAAACAATGAACAAACTTCCGCAAATCACCCTGGCCTTCTGGGTCATGAAGATCTGCGCAACCACCCTGGGCGAGACGGCCGGCGACCTGCTGTCGATGACCCTGAACGTTGGCTATGCCGTCAGCTCGATGCTGTTGATCAGCGTGTTCCTGCTGACCTTGCTCGGCCAACTCTACTCGCGCCGCTACCACCCGATGCTCTACTGGCTGGTGATCCTCTCCACCAGCACCGCCGGCACCACCATGTCCGACTTCATGGACCGCACCCTGGGCCTGGGTTATGCAGCGGGTTCGGCGATCCTCATCGGCATCCTCTTGCTGACCTTCCTGGTCTGGCGCCTGAGCGGCAACCCGCTGGACGTCACCCGCATCAAGACGCGCACGGGTGAGCTGTTCTACTGGGTGGCGATCCTGTTCTCCAACACCCTGGGTACGGCGCTGGGCGACTACCTGGCCGATGATTCGGGCCTGGGCTTTGCCGGCGGTGCCCTGCTGATCGGCAGCGCCATCGCCCTGGTGGTGCTGGCCCGCTACTGGACGCGCATCCCCGGCGTGGTGCTGTTCTGGGTCGCCTTCGTACTGACCCGCCCGTTTGGCGCCACCCTGGGCGACTTCCTGACCAAGCCGCACGAGAAAGGCGGGCTGGACTTCGGCACCATCGGTTCTTCCGCCGTATTGGGCGGCGTGCTGCTGGTGCTGGTGCTGATGGCGACCTGGTACCAGCGCCGTGAGCCACGTCAGGCGTTGGAGATGTCCTGAGTAAACGAGCGGATGAGCCGATTAGGCCGGCTATTCGGCTCACGAAATGAGCCGAATAGCGCTTTTAATCGGCTCATTCGCATGCATCGAGGTTTTCAGGCTTCAAAAAAAAGGCGCCCCGTTCATACGGAGCGCCTTTTTTTAACCGCAATCACCGTCAGTCAGTGGTAATCCGCGAATGCTGCTTGGTGTCCTTCATGGTCGCGTACACCAGCAGCGAGCAGGCGATGCACGCCGTCACATACCAGTAGAAGCCGCTTTCCATGCCCGCGCTCTTGAACCACAGGGCCACGTACTCGGCGGTGCCGCCGAAGATCGAGACAGTCAGCGCATACGGCAGGCCGACGCCCAGGGCGCGGATCTCGGTGGGGAACAGCTCGGCCTTGACCACGGCGTTGATCGAGGTGTAGCCGCTGACGATGATCAGCGCCGCCATGATCAGGAAGAACGCGCCCCACCAGGTCTGGATGGTGTGCAGGGTGCTGAGGATCGGCACGGTGAACAGGGTGCCGAGCACGCCGAAGGCGATCAGGATCGGGCGCCGGCCGATCTTGTCCGAGAGGCCGCCGATGACCGGCTGCAGGCACATGAACAGGAACAGCGTGGCCGCCGAGATGGTGGTCGAGTCGCTGATGCTCATGCCCACGGTGTTGACCAGGTACTTCTGCATGTAGGTGGTGTAGGTGTAGAAGGCCAGGGTACCGCCCATGGTCAGGCCGACCACGGTCATCAGTTCCTTGGGGTGGCGCATCAGGGTGCGCATCAGGCTTTCCTTGGCCTTTTCCTTCTTGGTGAAGGAGGCGGTTTCTTCCATGCCGCGGCGCAGGTACAGGGCAACCACCGCGCACAGCGCGCCGATCACGAAGGGTACGCGCCAGCCCCAGGCATACAGCTGCTCGGTGGTCAGGGTCTGCTGCAGCACGATCAGCACCGCCAGGGCGATGAGCTGGCCGGAGATCAGCGTCACGTACTGGAAGCTGGAGAAGAAGCCGCGGCGGTCCTTGCTGGCCATTTCGCTGAGGTAGGTGGCCGAGGTGCCGTATTCGCCACCCACCGACAGGCCTTGCATCAGGCGGGCGATGACCAGCAGCACCGGGGCAGCCACGCCGATGGTTTCATAACCGGGGGTCAGGGCGATGACCAGCGAGCCTGCGCACATCAGCAATACCGAGGCCATCAGTGCGGCCTTGCGCCCCTTGCGGTCGGCATACAGGCCCATCAGCCAGCCACCGATCGGGCGCATGAGGAAGCCCACGGCGAAGATCGCGGCGGTGTTGAGCAGTTGCGCGGTGGAGTCGCCGGCGGGGAAGAAAGCCTTGGCGAAGTACAGCGAGAATGCGGCGTAGACGTACCAGTCGTACCATTCGACCATGTTGCCGATGGAGCCACTGAAGATCGACTTGAGGCGGCTGGCGGTGGTTTTTTCTGCGGCGGGCGCGATGGCCGCCCCGGCGGGCAGGGAGGTGGCGTTATCCATCAGGGATACCTTCTCGTTGTTTTTGTGGAGCGCGCCTGGGCGCAGCTTGAGAAGGGTTTTGCACGAGCTGTGCCAATTGGGTGCACAGCGATCCATTCGAGGGCATCAGCCCACGTGTGGCGCGTACTGCGTAGGCGCGGGCCTGGCCGCGATGGGCTGCAAAGCAGCCCCGAAAAACCCGAGGATAAGCGGTTTCCCGCTCATCGAATGCACCCAATAGGCGGATTTCCGCTTATTCGCGCGAGACGAAATCCTCGCGCACCAGCCCATGGCGCTGCATCTTCTCGTTCAATGTCCGCCGTGGCAGCTGCAGCGCTTCCATCACGCCCTTGATCTCACCCTTGTGCGCACGCAGCGCCGCGCGCAGGCATTGCGCCTCGAAGGCTTCGATCTGTTCGGCCAGTGACTGGCTGGCAGGCGCGCCTTCCAGGCTCGGCGAACCCAGGCCCAGGGCATGCCGCTCCGCCGCATTGGCCAGCTCGCGCACATTGCCCGGCCAGTCGTGCGACAGCAGCTGGGCCAGTTGCGCCCCGGCCAGCGGCGGTGCGCTGCGGCCGAGCTTTTCGGCTGCCGCCCGGGCGAAATGCTCGAACAACAACGGGATGTCCTCGCGCCGTTCGCGCAGCGGCGCCAGGCGCAGTTCGGCGACGTTCAGGCGATAGGCCAGGTCTTCGCGAAAACGCCCGGCGCGCGCCTCCTCGAGCAGGTCGGGCTTGGTGGCGGCGATGATCCGCAAATCGACGCTGATGCTCTGGTTGGCCCCCAGCCGCTCCAGTTTCTGTTCCTGGATCACGCGCAGCAATTTGGCTTGCTGGGCCAAGGGCATGCTTTCGATCTCGTCGAGAAACACCGTGCCGCCATTGGCGTATTCCAGCTTGCCGATGCGCTTGCCTTGCGCCCCGGTGAAGGCGCCGCTCTCGTGGCCGAACAGCTCGGCCTCGAACAGCGACTCGGGGATCGCCGCGCAGTTGAGCGCGACGAAGGGCTTGCCGGCCCGTGGGCCGAAGTCGTGCAGGCAGCGGGCGACGCGTTCCTTGCCGCTGCCGGTCTCGCCCCGGATCAGCACATTGACCGGCAGGTTGGCCAGGTCCAGCACCTGGCGGCGCAGCTGCTGCAGGCCCTGGGACATCCCCAGCAGGGTGGCTTCCAGGCGCGACTTGAGGTCGGCCTGTTCATGCAAGCGGCGGTTCTCCAGCACCAGCTGGCGTTTCTCCAGGGCCCGGCGCAGGCTGCCCAGCAGATGCTGCGGGGTGAAGGGTTTTTCCAGGAAGTCGTAGGCCCCGTTGCGCATGGCCTCCACCGCCATCGGCACATCGCCATGGCCGGTCAGCAGGATCACCGGCAGGTCCGGGTCATCGGCCTGCAGGCGTTCGAGCAACTGCAGGCCGCCCATGCCGGGCATGCGCACATCGCTGATGATCACCCCGGGAAAATGCCGCGGCAGGTGCGCCAGGCATTCCTCGGCGCGGGCGTACAGCTGCACGCTGAAGCCGGACAGGCTCAACCACTGTTCGACGGCGCTGCGGATGCTCGCTTCATCGTCGACGACGATCACCGAATTCAACATACAGGCTCCAGGTCACGGGGCAGGGCAAGGCTCAGGCGGGCGCCGCCGGGCAGGTTCTCGGCCTGCAGCTGGCCGCCGGCATCGATGATGATGCCATAGGAAATGGCCAGGCCCAGGCCGAGGCCTTCGCCCACCGGCTTGGTGGTGAAGAACGGGTCGAAGACCTTGGCCAGGTCGGCGTCGGCGATGCCGCCGCCTGAATCGAGCACGCTCAGGCGCCACTGCGTGCCGTCGGGCTCGATGCGGATCTCCAGGCGCTTGTAGCGCTTGTCGGCCATGGCATCGAGGGCGTTGCGCAGCAGGTTGATCAGCACCTGCTCCAGGCGGATGGCATCGCCGCGCACCCAGGCCGGGCGCGCCAGGTACAGGGCCACTTCGACGCCGTCGCCACGGATGCGGGTGTCGAGCAACTGCAGGGCCTGATCGACCACGGTGGCCAGGTCCAGCCGCTCGCGCAGGCCGCCTGGGCTGTTGCGGGCGAAGGTCTTCAGGTGGCCGGTCAGCGCGGCCATGCGCGTGAGCATCTGCTCCAGCGGCTCCAGGGCCTTGCGCGCTTCTTCGTAGCGGCCATGGTCGAGCAGCAGACGCAGGGTTTCCAGTTGCATGCGCTGGGTGGTCAGGGGCTGGTTGATCTCGTGGGCCATGGCCGCGGACATCTGCCCCAGGGCCGCCAGCTTGGCCGACTGCACCAGGCCCTCCTGGGCGGTGCGCAGCTCGCGGGTACGTTCCTCGACCTGGCGCTTGAGTTCATCGCGGCTGCGCTGGCGCAGGCGGGCCAGGCGCCAGCGCTGGCTGACGAACAGCGCGGCGAAGACCAGGCTCAACCACACGGCGGCAGCGCCGAGGGCGGCGTTGCGGCCATCGGCTGCCACTTGCGGCTTGCGCAGCAGGTGCAAGGTCCAGCCTTCGCCCTCCAGCGGCAGGCTTTCCCACAGGTACTCGGCAGGCCCGTCGGGGCCTTGCACGCGGGTGAGCTGGCTGTTGCTGGCAAAGTGCGTCAGCACCTGATGCTGCAGGGGTACCAGTGGCTGCTTGTCGTACTGCCGGGTTTCGGCAAGTTCCGCGCGGTCGGCGCCGCTGAGCGGTTGCAGCTCGCGGTAGCGCCAGCCGTCCTGGTTGGCGATGAAGGTGATGCCGCGTGCGTCGCTGACCAAAAGGATATCGCTGCCCTGGCGCCATTCGCGTTCCAGCTCGGGGAATTCGAGTTTGACCACCATGGCACCGAGAAAGCGCCCGTGTTCGTCATTGACCGCGCTGGCAAGAAAGTAGCCCGGCACGCCACTGGTCACGCCGACCGCATAGAAGCGGCCGCTGCCCTGGCTGCGGGTCTGTTTGAAATAGGGGCGAAAGCCGTAGTTGGAACCCACGTAGGTGGTCGGCAGGCGCCAGTTGCTGGCCGCTACCGCAAGGCCGGTGCGGTCGAGCAGCTCCAGGGTGGAGGAGTTGGCGGCGCCGTTGATGCGTTCGAGCTTGCGGTTGAGGGCGTCCTGCACCGCTTCGCCGACCGGGCCGCGCAAGGCTTCGATGAGCTCCGGGTCCAGCGCCAGCACCGCAGGCAATGCGCGGTAGCGTTCGATCAGGGTGTGCAGCGAATTGGCGTACAACCCCAACTGCTGGCTGGCGCGGCGGGCGTCGTCTTCCATGGCCTGGCGCTTGGCCTGGTGCATGGCCCAGCCGGCGCTCAGTGCGGTGCCGGCGATGGGGGCCGGCACTGCCTGCAAATCGCTTACAGCAGTTCGAAACTCTGTTGCTGCACGGCCTCGGAATCCAACCCGACCTGGACGTTGAACTCGCCAGGCTCGGCCACATGCTGCAGGCGGCCATTGTAGAACTTCAGGTCGTCTTCGCTGATGCCGAAGGTCAAGGTCCGCGATTCACCGGCCTTGAGCATCAGTTTCTGGAAGTTCTTCAGCTCCTTGACCGGGCGGCTCATGGACGCCGACACATCCTGCAGGTACAGCTGCACCACGGTTTCGCCATCCACCTTGCCGGTGTTCTTCACCGTCACCTTGGCCTCCAGCTTGCCGCCCTGCTTGAGGGTGCTGCTCGACAGGCTCAGCCCGGACAGCTCGAAGCTGCTGTAGCTCAGGCCGTAACCGAACGGGTACAGCGGGCCGTTGGGCTCTTCGAAGTACTGCGAGGTGTAGTTGCCCGGCTTGCCTGGGGTGAACGGGCGGCCGATGCGGGTGTGGTTGTAGTACATCGGGATCTGCCCGACCGAGCGCGGGAAGGTGATGGCCAGCTTGCCCGACGGGTTGTAGTCGCCGAACAGCACGTCGGCGATGGCGTTGCCGCCTTCGGTGCCGGAGAACCAGGTTTCGAGGATGGCGTCGGCCTGCTCGCGCTCCCAGGCGATCGACAGCGGGCGGCCGTTCATCAGCACCAGCACCAGCGGCTTGCCAGTGGCTTTCAAGGCCTTGATCAGTTCGCGCTGGCTGGCTGGAATTTCCAGGGTGGTGCGGCTGGACGATTCGTGGGACATGCCGCGCGACTCACCGACCACGGCCACCACGACGTCAGACTGCTGGGCAGCCTTGACCGCTTCGTCGATCAGCACGGCGGCCGGGCGAGGGTCGTCGACGATTTCCGGGGCGTCGAAGTTGAGGAAGTTCAGGTAGTCGAGGATCGCCTTGTCGCCGGTGACGTTGGAGCCTTTGGCGTACACCAGCTTCGCCTTGCCCTCGACGGCGCGGCGCAGGCCTTCGCGCACGGTCACCGAGTGCATCGGTTTGCCGTCGGCGGCCCAGCTGCCCATCATGTCGATCGGTGCATCGGCCAGCGGGCCGACCAGGGCGATGGTGCCGGCCTTCTTCAGCGGCAGGGTCTGCTGCTTGTTTTCCAGCAGCACCAGGCTGCGGCGCGCCACGTCGCGCGCGGCGTCGCGGTGCAGGCGGTCGTCGCCGTAGTAATCCTTGAGGTCGGTTTCGGCCTTGCCGATGCGCACGTAAGGGTCCTTGAACAGGCCCATGTCGTACTTGGCCCCCAGCACTTCGCGCACGGCCTGGTCCAGCTCGCGCTGGGTCACTTCGCCGGACTTCAGCAGCCCTGGCAGCTCTTCGCCGTACAGGGTGTCGTTCATGCTCATGTCGATGCCGGCCTTGATCGCCAGCTTGGCCGCTTCACGGCCATCGCGGGCGACGCCGTGGCGGATCAGCTCCTGAATGGCGCCGTGGTCGCTGATGGTCACGCCCTTGAAGCCCCATTCCTTGCGCAGCAGGTCGTTCATCAGCCAGGTGTTGGAGGTGGCCGGCACGCCGTTGATCGAGTTCAGCGCCACCATCACGCCGCCGGCACCGGCGTCGAGCGCGGCGCGGTAGGGCGGCAGGTAGTCGTTGTACATCTTCGGCAGGCTCATATCGACGGTGTTGTAGTCGCGCCCGCCCTCGACCGCGCCATACAGGGCGAAGTGCTTGACGATGGCCATGATGCTGTCGGCATTGGCCGGGCTGCTGCCCTGGAACGAGCGGACCATCACCTGGCCGATCTTCGAGGTCAGGTAGGTGTCTTCACCGAAGCCTTCGCTGGTGCGGCCCCAGCGCGGGTCGCGGGCGATGTCGACCATGGGCGCGAAGGTCATGTCCAGGGCGTCGGCGGACGCCTCGATGGCCGAGGTACGGCCGACCTTGGCGATGGCGTCCATGTCCCAGCTGGCGGCCAGGCCCAGGCCGATCGGGAAGATGGTGCGTTCGCCGTGGATGGTGTCGTAGGCGAAGAACATCGGAATTTTCAGGCGGCTGCGCATGGCAGCGTCCTGCATCGGCCGGTTTTCCGGAGCGGTGCGCGAGTTGAAGGTGCCGCCGATGCGCCCGGCGGCGATTTCTTCGCGGATCTTGTCGCGTGGCATTTCCGGGCCGATGCTGATCAGGCGCAACTGGCCGATCTTCTCGGCTTCGGTCATCTGGCTGATCAGGTGTTCGATGAATGCCTGCTTGTCCTGCAGGGGCGGGGCGGTAGGGGCGGCGAGGGCCGCCTGACTGGCAAGGCCCATGGCCAGGCCCAGCAAAGACAGTTTCATCATGAATTCCGTTGTCGAGGCCTGTGCCGTATCCACGGTGATACGCGCGCGGCCGAAGTTTTCAGGCGGCTATTGTTGTACGATTCGCGGGTATTAGTTCCAGCGGCGGATTATGCCTGAATATCTTGCCCGCGGAGGAACACCCGAATGCCGGGAAAACAACAATAAGAATGCAGATGAGACCGAAGGCATGACCCCTCTGAATGAATACGAGCGGCGCCAGGTCGCCGAGGCCATCGCCCGCGTTGAGCGGCGCACCGACGCGCAACTGGTGACCGTGCTGGCGCGGCGCGCCGATGACTACGCCTACCTGCCCTTGTTCTGGGCCGCCGTGCTGGCGCTGGCCGTGCCTGGGCTGCTGCAGTGGCTGCTCGGTTGGCCGGGTGTGCGCGGGCTGCTGGTGGCCAACGTGCTGTTGTTCATCGGCCTGTGCCTGCTGCTGCGCAGCCCGCGCCTGGCCGCCTGGCTGATCCCTGGCGCGTTGCGCAGGTGGCGTGCTTCGAGCCTGGCGCGCCAGCAGTTTCGCGAACAGAACCTGCAGGGCACGGCGGCTGCCACGGGGGTGCTGATTTTCGTCGCCGAGGCAGAGCGGCATGTGGAGATCCTGGTCGACCGGGGCATCGACCGCCACCTCGATGCCCAGGCCCGGGCCTTGATGGTTGCGCGTTTCGCCGAACAGGTGCGTCAAGGGCGGACCTTGCAGGGCTTTGTCGAGTGCATCGAGGCGTGCGGCGAGCTATTGTGCGAGCACGTGCCGCGCACCCATGCGCGCAATGAACTGCCCAACCGCCTGGTGATTCTCGACTGAAGCAAGAGGTTGCAGGGTGTAGAATGCGCGGCATCGCGCAACGCGCCCCTGTTATCCGAGGCACCCGTTCTCCATGTCCGCCAGTCCTTCCGCTTCCCCCGCGCCGGATGCGCGCGCCCAGTTCCTCGACCTGCTCAGTGCCGCTGTGCACGGCGATACGCTGGTCAAGCTGGTGCTGGCGCGCCATGTCGGCGCCGACCAGAGCTTGCAGCGCATCATCGGCAAACCCTTGCAGGTGAAAGGGCAGGCCAACCTTTCGCTGGTCTACCGCCACCAGACCCGCGACATCACCCGCAACCTGCCGGTGGACCAGGCCTTGGCGCTGGTCGCCGAGCTGCTGCCGGAGAGCTTTCGCAATGCCCACCTGTTCGACGCCGATGGCGAAGTGCAGCTGACCTTCAGCAAGAAGGGCAAGCCGATGCTTCAGCGCCATGGCGCGCAGGCACCCCGCGAGGTTGGCGCCAATGCCGGCCATGATCGGGAGAAGAAACGCTACCTGGAGCTGTCGCGGCCGTTTCTGCGCGACCTGGGCGTGACCGATGCACAGGGCGCGCTGATCCCGTCGATGTCGCGCAAGTGGAAGCAGATCAACAAGTTCATCGAAGTCTTCGACCACGCCCTGGCCAATGCCCCGGTGCCGGCGCAGCAGGCGCTGCGGGTGGCCGACTTCGGCTCGGGCAAGGGCTACCTGACCTTCGCCATGCATGACTACCTGCGCAACACCCTGGGCCGCGATGCACAGGTGACCGGTGTGGAACTGCGCCAGGACATGGTCGACCTGTGCAACGCCGCCGCCGCGCGCCTGCAGCACCCGGGCCTGGAATTCCAGTGCGGCGACGTGCGCAGCGTGGTCCCCGAGGCCATCGAGGTGATGATCGCCCTGCATGCCTGCGACATCGCCACCGACTACGCCATCCACACCGGTATCCGCTGCAACGCGGCGATCATCATGTGCTCGCCGTGCTGCCACAAGCAGATCCGCCCGCAACTGCACAGCCCGGGGCTGCTGCAGCCGATGCTGCAATACGGCCTGCACCTGGGGCAGCAGGCCGAGATGCTGACCGACAGCTTGCGTGCCCTGTACCTGGAAGCCTGCGGCTACGAGACCAAGGTGTTCGAGTTCATCTCGCTGGAGCACACCAACAAGAACAAGATGATTCTTGCGGTGAAGCGCAAGCAGCCGGTGGCGCCGGGGGCGCTGCTGGAGAAGATCGCGCAGCTCAAGGCGTTCTACGGGGTGCAGGAGCATTGCCTGGAGACGTTGTTGCGGGGGGATGGGTTGATTCCTGCTTGAGTGTGGCCGGGCTGTTGAAATCGAGCCCAGGGTGGATGGCGCTCGATTTCAACAACGCTGCATGACTCAAGGCCTGCCCTTTGCCGTGTCGATGGTAACCGCCACCAAGCCTAGCGGATGACTACTCGAGTCGAAGAAATGCAGCTCGGATGCCGTCAGATCAGCGAACCGCTCGACGAAATGCCGCTTCTGATTGACCACCGAAGCCTCGCCCAACGGCCGTATGGCAATCGACAGATGCGCCGGCCGCGCCTGGCGAATGGCCTCGAGCAGGTGCTGGTCACTGGCATCCAGATGCTGGCCGAACAGGCAAAGCCCGTTGTTCTCCTGCGCCAGCTGACCCAGGCACCAAGCCAGGTAATCCGAGCTGCGAATCGCCCGCAGCTTCTCTTCGCTGCGGTCTTCGTTGATGAACAAAGGCACTTCACCGGGAATGTTCACGGCAAAACCATCGAGCAGCTCTGCACTCTCGGCGCTGCGTTGGCGGGTAGTGCCATCGGGCAGCTTGAGCAGGTGCAGGCCGCCATGCAGGTGCATGACCCGGGTGCCTTCGCTGTGGGTGCGGCGCACGTCGAAGAAGCCCTGCTCGTCGAACAGTTTGGCGAAGCCTTGCGGGGCATGCTGCATGGCCCAGGGCAGCAGCAGGTCGTAGTTGCTGGTGTAGACACTGCGGTAGCTGCGCAGGGCCTGGTTGATCGAGGCCAGGGTGGCCGCCGGCATCAGTGGCCAGGGCAGGTGCACGGTGCGCACGGCGTGGATCAGGCCTTCCTTGATCGAGTAGTAGCGGTTCAGCGGCGCGGTCGAGTTGATGGCCAGGGCGGCGTTGGCGCGCACGGTGTGGTTGAGCGTGCTCAGTACCGGCTCGAACAGCTCGGTGCCCAGCGACTTGAACAAGGCCTGGTCGCTGATCGCCAGGCCTTTCTTGCGCCCGGCACGCTGGGCTTCTTCGAACAGCGAGAAGTAGCCGAAAGGCTTCCACAGCGCCCGGCTGGCGCCGTTGCCCAGCAGCAGTGCACTGCAGGGGTGGCGTTGGTTGAGGTCTGGCCAAGAGGCGAGGCGGGCGTCGAGAGCTGGCATGTGCGGTCCGTTCGGTGGTGCGGGAAACGGCGGGGACTGTAGCATGTCATGCAAGGGGTGCGAGGGTTGCTGCTTACATTGCCGCCTTGCGCTGCATTTACTGCAGGATGAAAGAGGATGTCCCCATGCACAACCCGCTGCTGCGTACCTTGGCCATGGGTACGCTGTTTTCTGCTTCACTGGCTTCGGCCAGCGACGGCCAGGCCTTGGCTGCCGCCCAAGGTATTGCTTACCCGGCCGTGATCGCCCACCGCGGCGCTTCCTACGATGCTCCCGAATCCACCAAACCCGCCTATCTGCTGGCCCGCCAACTGGGCGCCGATTATCTGGAAGTGGATCTGCAGCGCACCCGCGATGGTGTGTTGGTGGTAGTCCATGATGATGAGCTGTCGCGCACCAGCAATGTCGCCGAACGATTCCCCGAGCGCAGCAAGAGCCCAGTGAGCGCTTTCACCCTCGCCGAGCTGAAGTCGCTGGATGTCGGCAGCTGGTTCAACCGGGCTTATCCCGAACGTGCCCGGCCATCGTTCAAGCATTTGTCGGTATTGACGCTGGATGAAGTCATCGATATCGCCGAAGGCAGCCATGACCGCCACCCAGGGCTGTATATCGAGACCAAGGTACCTGGCCAGTTCCCCGGCATCGAGAAGGACCTGAAGGCACGTCTCCAAGCCCGCGGCTGGCTCGATCGGCCAGGGCGAGTGGTACTGCAGACCTTCGACCGCAACAGCCTGAAGCTGCTGAATGAAGCGATGCCCCAGGTGCCGAAGATCCTCCTCCTGTGGCTGGGCAACCGAGGTATCCCATCGGCATCCGGGCAAACTTACGACCCGTCGGGCAAGCAGGACAAAGCCACCTTCTATGCACGTCAGCAGCCCAAGGACAAGGCGGCGTTCCTGCGCTGGCTCGACCATGCAAAGCAGGGCGGCGCCATTGGCACCGGCCCCTCGGCCACCCGTACGCATCTGGGCGAGCAGAGTTACAGCGACCTGATCCAGCCTTGGATGAACCAGGCCACCCACGAGCGCGGCCTGTTGGTTCACGTCTACACCCTCGATGACCGGGTCGATTTCCAGAAAGCCATGAAGGCCGGTGTCGACGGGATCTTCACCAATCGGCCTGGAGAGCTACTGCGCTTCCAGCAGCGAACAGTCAAGCGATCCGAATCCGAATTGCTGAAAACCTTGGGTTATTGACCCTCGGGGCTTGCCAGTGGCTTTTGATTGGCCACTGGCGCCTGGCGGCTCCTGTTGCGCCATACCCGATACGCCCGAATCCCCGCCCGTACCGAGCCGAACAGCAGTTTTTCCTCCATCTCCCGGGCCATCCCCGAGCGCACCAGCATGCGCAGGAAGGTGCCGCGGGCGCGGGCGATGGCGAAGAAGATCCCTTGCGCCGCCAGGGTGTCGCGCACCTCGCGCAAGGCGGCAATGCCGCTGACGTCGATGCTGCTCACGGCCTCGGCATCGAACAGCACCGCCTTGGGCTCGGCCTGGCTCTGCACGGCTTCGAGCAGGCGCATCTTGAAGTAGTCGGCATTGAAGAACAGGATCGCGTCATCGAAGCGATACACCACCAGGCCCGGTACCGTGCGCGCCTCCTTGTGCTTACGAATGTCCACCTGGCCCTCGGTGCCAGGCAGCCAGCCGAGTACCGCGTCGGTGGGTTGGTAGATGCTGTAGAGCAAGCGCAGGATGGCCAGGGTCACGGCAAACACGATCCCCGGCAACACGCCCAGGCCGAGCACGCCGGCCGTGGTCAGCAGGCACAGCCAGAACTCGAAACGGCTCAGGCGGCGGATGCGCCCCAGCGACTTGATGTCGATCAGCCCCCAGCCAGCCATCAGCAGTACCGCGCCCAGCGCGGCCTGGGGGATCCACGCCATGGGCGCGGTGAAGAACAGCAGGATCAGCGCGATCACCAGTGCGGCGATGATGCCCACCAGCTGGCTCTTGCCACCGACCATGTCGTTGACCGCCGTGCGCGAGTCGGCGCCGCTGATGGCAAACCCCTGGGAAATACCCGCCGCCAGGTTGCTCACGCCGAGGGCGACGAATTCGTGGTTGGCATTGATCGCGTAGCCGTGCCGGGCGGCGAAGCTGCGCGCCGTGAGCATGGCGCTGCAGAAGCTGACAGTGGCGATACCCAGGGCATCGCGCAGCAGGCTCTTGGTTTCTGCCAGGTTGCTCTGCGGCCAGGCCAGTTGCGGGATGCCGGCCGGCACCGGGCCGAGGATGGCAACGCCGAGGCGGTCCAGCCCGAGCAGGCCTGCCAGCGCGGTGAACACCGCCACGGTGACCAAAGCGGCGGGCAGGCGCGGGTAGCGCCGCGGCAGCCAGATCAACAGGGCCAGCCCGGCCACGCCGATGGCCAGGGTCAGCCAGTGGATTTCCCCCAGGCGCTGCATGAAGTTGATCAGGCTGAGGACGAAGCCGTCACCCTCGATCTTGAACCCCACCACCTTGGACAGCTGCCCGGCGATCAGGCTCAGGCCGATGCCGTTGAGGTAGCCGATCAGGATCGGCCGCGAGAAGAAGCTGGCGATGAAGCCGGCCCGGGCCAGCCCGGCACCAATCAGCATCACCCCCACCAGCACGGTGACGATCACCGCAAGCTCGGCGGTGCGCTGCGGGTCACCCATGGCCAGCGGCGCCACGGCACCGGCGATCATCGCGCAGGTGGCGGCGTCCGGGCCGACCATCAGTTGCCGTGAACTGCCCACCAGGGCGTAGATCATCATCGGCAGCACGCAGGCGTACAGGCCGTACTGCGGCGGCAGGCCGACGATCTGGGCGTAGGCGATGGCAATCGGGATCTGGATGGCGGCCACCGACAAGCCGGCCTGCAGGTCGGCATGGAACCACTCGCGGCGGTAGTGCAGGAGGTTGGCAAGGCCGGGAAGCCAGCGTGACAGAAACATGCGCAGTCCTTTCGAAATGTTTCGCTAATGCACAGAGCATATGCGCTACAAGACGGGCTGCTGGCAAGTGGCAGGCGGGCAGAAACGAAAAAAGGAGCCAAGGCTCCTTTTGACAGCGATGACGTTGCTGGAACGCCATGCGGGAATGCGGTGTGGAGCGGGTAGAGGGAATCGAACCCTCGTCGGAAGCTTGGGAAGCTACTGTTCTACCATTAAACTATACCCGCATCTGCGCTCGACTTTTTACCAGAACCTTCAGCGAATTAGAAGCCCAAGTTATAAAAATTGACGGCGCCCACAGCCTGCGGGTGGTGGCCACGGGGCGCCGATTCACTCAGATGGCCCATGCATGCTGCCCTTGTGAGGCGTATGGGTTGCGCGCGCGGGTTTCGCGCATGGTCGGCTTGAGGAAGCCGAGCAGGGCGCTGCGGGTGTCTTCGCAGGCGGCCTTGTTCTCCATGTCGAGGAAGTGCCCGGCATCGCGGATCACCGTGAAGTGGCTCTGGTCCACATGCCGGCCGAACTGGCGGGCGTCTTCGGCGGTGGTGTACTCGTCACGGTCGCCATTGATGAACAGCACCGGGATGTCGATGTTGCGCGCGCCGTTCAATGCACGCTCCAGGTCATGCTCGAGCACCTGGTTGATGTGGAAGTGCATCTGCGCGTATTCGTGGCTGTCCAGCCCGCTGACGTGGCGGTAGTTGAAGCGTTTGAACAGCGAGGGCAGGTGCTTGCCGATGGTGTCGTTGACCAGGTTGCCGACCTGGTAGCGATCGCAGGCGGCCAGGTATTGGCAGCCCCGGTCGAGGTAGTCGCGCATCGGTGCGTTGATGACCGGCGAGAACGAACTGACCACGGCCTTCTTCACCTGCCGCGGCTGGTGCGCCAGCGCCAGCAGGGTGCAGGCCCCGCCCCAGGAGAACGACATCACGTGGTCGGCCTGGAAGTGCTCGATCAGCTCCAGCAGGATGTGCGCCTCGGTCTCCTTGCTGATCAGGCGTTCCTGGCGGTTGTGCGGCTTGGACTTGCCGGCGTAGGGCTGGTCGTAGAGCACGACGTTGAATTGCGGGTGCAGGTTGCGCACCGTCTGGGCGAACGAGGCCGTGGTGGCCAGCGAGCCGTTGATCAGGATGATCGTTTTTTCAGCCGCATCCGCGCGATGGAACTCCGTGTAAACCCGATACTGACCTTGGATATCAAGTACAGCGATTTCTGGCCTCATGTCATCGACTCCTGGCGCAAAAAGGGTATTCGCGTCACCTAGGGTGCACGTTCTTTATGACAGGTAGGCATTTGCCTGAAGATAAAACCGGGGCCCTGTGTCGATCCTTCGTACACGTGTCGACGGTATTGTTTTAGGCGGGCAATTCACCGTGCCCCAAGGCATCTAGGCCTTGGGTAGCCGGCGAAAAGGTGTCTTCGACTGCGGTTGTGACTGGTTGGTCACGGGCAGACTGACGAGTTAGGATTCAAGCAGTGGGTTGCGGTTCTCGCAAGTGCCGTTTGCGCAAATATGTGACTTTTGCCGCTGGGCGGTCGTATGGCGAGCGCGGGCCGTCTGTTGCGGCCCTATCGCCGGCAAGCCGGCTCCCACAAAAGCCCACGATGCCTCGGGCTGGTGGCATACCTGTGGGAGCCGGCTTGCCGGCGATGGGGCCGCAGCAGGCAACCTAGACCGTGGCGATTTCCTCGCACGTCAGCGCCCTGAACGCCCCCGGCGCCAACTGCGGATCCAGCCGGATCGCCCCCATGCTTTCCCGATGCAGCCCCACCACCTTGTTGTCGAAGTGCCCGAACATGCGCTTGACCTGGTGATATCGCCCCTCGACGATCGCCAGCCGCGCCTGGCGCGGGCCGAGGATGTCGAGCTGGGCGGGTTGGGTGGTGAGGTCTTCGAAGGCGAAGTAGAAGCCCTGGCGGAATTTGTCGACGTAATGCGCGCCGATTTCGTCCTCGGTCTCGACCAGGTAATGCTTGGGCAGCTTGGTGGCGGGCTGGGTCAGGCGCCGTGACCATTGGCCATCGTTGGTCAGGATCAGCAGGCCGGTGGTGTTGAAGTCCAGGCGCCCGGCAATGTGCAGGTCGCCGCGCAGCTCGGCGGGCAGCAAGTCCAGCACGGTGCGGTGTTGCGGGTCCTGGGTGGCGCTCACGCACCCCGCTGGCTTGTGCAGCATCAGGTAGCGCGCCGGGCGGCCAGCCTGCAGCAGCTGGTCGTCCACTTCGACGCGGCTGAACTCGCGCACGTCGGCCTGCGGGTCGGTGACCACCTCGGCATCCACGCGCACACGGCGCTGCACCAGCAGCAGGCGCACTTGCTGGCGGTTGTAGCAGGGCAGGTTGGCGAGGAAGCGGTCGAGGCGCATGGCGGCAGGGCAGGGGTGTGGGTGGGCGCGCAGTCTAGCGGTTTTCCGGGTTGATCGGGGCGGGCTTGGTCGTCTGCTTGCCTTGTTCCGCCAGTTGCTCCAGCACCTGGGCGCAGCGCGGGCACAGGCAGGCCTTGTTCCGCAGCTCGGCGGGCAGGGCCTGGAGCACCGCAGGGTCGATGGTCACGGCATAGCACCAGCAGGCTTGCGTGGCGCTGCGCGGGTCGGCCAGGGCGCACTGGTTGAGGGCGCCGCAGGCGGGGCAATGCTGGGGGTCATTCATGCTCGGTTCCGGGAGTTTCACTGCAGACGCGGTTGCGGCCGGCCTGCTTGGCACGATAAAGCGCACGGTCGGCGCGGCTGAGCAGGGCATGCAGGGTGTCGCCTGGCTGCAGGCTGCTCAGGCCGATGCTGGTGGTCAGGCGCAGGGGTTGGTCGTCGTAGCTGAAGGTCAACTGCTCGGTGCGCCGGCGGATCTTTTGCGCAACGTCGATGGCTTGCCGGCCCTGGGTTTCGCGCAGCAGTACGATGAATTCCTCGCCGCCCCAGCGGCACAGTATATCCGACTGGCGCAGGCTGCCCTGCAGCACATTGGCGAACTGGCGCAGCACTTCGTCGCCGGCCAGGTGGCCGTGGGTGTCGTTGAGGACCTTGAAGTGGTCCAGGTCGATCAGCAATGCCACCAGTGGCGCACAATCGCGCTGGGCCTGTTGCAGCGCCTGCGCCGCCAGCAGGTCGAAACTGCGCCGGTTGGGCAGGCCGGTGAGGCTGTCGAGGGTGGCCAGGGCCTCGATGCTGGCCTGGTGGCGCCTGAGCATGGCATGCAGCAACGACAGCACCACCAGGGTGATCATGGCGCAGATGGCCAGGTTCAGGTAAAGCGAATGGCGGATGCGGTCGAGGGTGCCGGTTTCGCGCTTGTCCACCAGCAGGTACCAGCCAAGTTCCGGCAGCTGGCGCACATTGAGGAAATGGCTGTGGCCGGTGCTGTCGCGGTATTCGTGGCTGCCCTCGCCGGGCACCGCTTGCTCTGCCAGCAGCTCGGCCAGGTCGGCGTTGCCCTGCAACACCTGGCCCACCCGCAGGCCATGCGGCCCGCCATCGGAGCCGGTGAGCAGGACCTTGCCCTGGGCGTCGGTAAAGAACACCGAGCGCTGGTAGCGCCGCTGGTAGTTGTCGATCAGCTTGACCACCGCATCCACGCTCAGGCCGACCCCGGCCGCGCCGATGAAGCGGTGCTGGTAGTCCAGTACCCGGTAGTTGATGAACACCGTCAGGCTGTCCTGGTTGGCCATGTCCAGGTCGACGTTGATTTCATAGGGCGCGTTGAGTTCGCGCAAACGAAAGTACCAGGCATCACGCCAGGTGCCGGGCTCGACCCGCTTGAGCACGCCCTTGGCCTGGTAGTAGGTGAGGCTGCGGTTGGAGACGACGAACGAGGTGACCGTGGCCTGCTTGGCCATCACCTCGCCCAGGTAGCGGGTGATGCGCAGCGGGTCTTGCTCGCCGGCCAGCAGCCAGTCGCGCAGGAAAGTGTCCTGGGCCATCATCGAGGCGATCAGCACCGGGCGGATCAGGTCCTTCTGGATTTCCGAATAGACCGTGTCTGAGGTCAGCGGCAGCTCGGTATTGACGATGCCATCGCGGATCGCGCTGCGCGAGGCGAAGTAGCTGAGCAGCGAAGTGGCGAGAAAGCCGCAGGCCAGCAGCATCAGCAGGGCGAAAATCAGCGAGCGCTGTGAGAACAGGGCAGTGCGTGAAGGCATGATCGTCCCGTGATGTGTGCCGAGGCGCTCATTCTAGTGATATGACCGGAAAAAGACTGCAGCTTTTTTGGGGTTATCGGAGCTGTTTCCAATTGTTGCAGAAATGGCACTGCACCTTGGCGCAACGGTCTTATTCAATGTCGATGAACGCTTTTCGATCGACGCTCGCCAGCGCCGCTGTTCGGGCACCCCTGCGGTCCAGGAGGCCGCCATGTCCTATCGAATATTGCTGATTGCCGTGTTGGCCCTTTTGACCAGCGCCTGTGCGCCCTATTACGGGAGTGGCAGCTATTACCGTTCGGATTACTACACCACCGATCGCTATGTGGTGCCGGGCTACTACCGGTATGACCGCTACTATGTAGCGCCGCAGCCGCGCTACTACTACCAGCCCGCGCCGCGTTACTACCACCCGGCGCCGGTGCCGCAATACCGGCCCTATCCGCAGCCGGGCATGAACCAGTGGCATGGCAACCCGCGCTATGACTATGGCAATCGCCAGCGGGATGACTATGGCCGGGATCGTGATCGCAACGACTACCGAAATGGTAGCCAGCGTTATCAGAATGACCACTCGCACTCCAACGGCTGGGGCAATCGTGATCATCAGCCCGATGGTGGGCGCAACTGGCAGAGATAATGCACACAGGGGCCGCGCTGCGGCCCATTCGCGGGGCAGCCCCATCAGGCCAGGTCAGCCAATGGATGGCGCCCCTCCCACACCTTCACGAAGTGCGCCTCGACCACCGCCGCCGGCACCTGCGCCACATCCGGCCAGTGCCAGCGGGGCTGGTTGTCCTTGTCCAGCAGGCGCGCGCGCACGCCCTCGCTGAATTCCGGATGACGGCAGCAATTGAGGCTCATGCCGTACTCCATCTGGAACACCTGCGCCAGCGACAGGTGCCGGGCCCGGCGGATCTGCTCCCACACCAGGTGCGCAGTCAGCGGGCAACCCTCGTGCAGGCGGTTACCCGCTTCGGCCAGCAGCGGGTCGCTGTGGTGCTTCAGGCCTTGCAGGGCATGCCATGCAGCGGCGGGGTCGGCGACATCGAGCAATTGGTCGATCACCTGGCGCCGGGGCAGCCATTGCGCCTGGGGCAGTTGCTCGCAGGCGCGGTGCTGCTCGGCCTTGAGCAGGCTGTTGAGCTGCAGCTCGGTCTGTTCCTGCCAGTTCAGCTGCAGCAGCTCATCGATCAATTCCTCCTGCTGGTGCTCACCGAAGAAGCGGTCGGCAAGGCCCAGGTCTAGGGCATCGCGCGCATTCATTGGTGCGCCGGTCAGGCCCAGGAACAGCCCCAGCTTGCCCGGCAGCCGGGCGAGGAACCAGCTCGCACCGACATCGGGGTACAGGCCAATGCTGATCTCCGGCATCGCCAGGCGGCTGCTGGGTGTGACGATCCGCACGTTGGCGCCCTGCAGCAGCCCCATGCCGCCACCCAGCACATGCCCGTGGCCCCAGCACAGCAGCGGCTTTGGGTAGGTGTGCAGCAAGTAGTCGAGGCGATATTCGGCCGCAAAGAAGGTGGCGGCCAGCGGTGGTACGCTGCCTGGGTGGTCGCGGCAGGCCTGGGCCAGCGCCCGCACATCGCCCCCGGCGCAGAACGCCTTGGCGCCGTTGCCGCGCAGCAGCACGCAGACCACGCCCGGGTCGCGGGCCCATTCGTGCAGCTGTTCGCCGAGCACTTCGATCATCGGCAGGTTGAGGGCGTTGAGCGCCTTGGGCGCATCCAGGGTGGCAACGCCGATGCGGGCGCCATCGACGCCGGTGAGTACCTCGCAATGAATGGACATGGACTACCTCGCACAGGTCATCACCCTAGTATGGCCTGCGTGGCCGATCATGCCGGTCGGCGGTCGGATCGATTGACAAGGGCGGGTGGCTTACCTAGTGTCGCGCCCATTGTTTACGGATGGCCCCATGACTGACGACGATCGCATCAAACTCGAACCCGGTTGGAAGGCTGCACTGCGCGCCGAGTTCGACCAGCCCTACATGCACCAGCTGCGCGAATTCCTGCGCCAGGAATATGCGGCCGGCAAGGAGATCTACCCGCCGGGGCCGATGATCTTCAATGCGCTCAACTCCACGCCGCTGGAGCAGGTGAAGGTGGTGATCCTCGGCCAGGACCCGTACCACGGCCCGGGCCAGGCCCACGGCCTGTGCTTTTCGGTGCAGCCGGGCGTGCCGACGCCGCCGTCGCTGGTGAACATCTACAAAGAGCTGCAGCGTGACCTGAACATCCCCATCGCCAGCCACGGCTACCTGCAGAGCTGGGCCGAGCAGGGGGTGCTGCTGCTCAACACGACCATGACCGTCGAGCGCGCCAATGCGGCTTCGCATGCCAAGAAAGGCTGGGAGTTCTTTACCGACCGGGTCATCCAGGTGGTCAGCGAGCAGTGCCCGAACGTGGTGTTCCTGCTGTGGGGTGCCCATGCCCAGAGCAAGCAGAAGCTGATCGATGGCACCAAGCACCTGGTGCTGAAATCGGTGCACCCGTCGCCGTTGTCGGCTTACCGCGGGTTCCTGGGGTGTGGGCACTTCAGCCGCACCAATGGTTTTCTCGAGCAGCGTGGGTTGGCGCCGATCAACTGGGTGTTGCCGCCGCTGTAGCGGTGGGCCCATCGCCGGCAAGCCGGCTCCCACAGGTCATGTGAGAGCCGGCTTGCCGGCGATGAAAGCGCTTCTTTCTACTGCGGGTCAGCATTCCACAGCCTGAACAACGGCTCCGCCAGAAACAGCACGAACAGCAAGCGCATCACCTGCAGCGCCGTCACCAGTGGCACCGACAACTGCAAGGTCTCCGCCGTCAGGCTCATTTCGGCAATCCCCCCGGGCATCATGCCCAAGGTCAGCGAGCGCAAGTCCAGCGCCGTCATCAGGCTCAAACCCCAGGCCGCAGCGCCGGCAATCAGCATGCACAACCCCGTGGCCACCAGTGTGCGCCCCAGAAACGACGGCGCCCGGCGGAAGAACGCGCGGTTGAAGTGGCAGGCCAGGCCGCTGCCGATCAGCCATTGGCCGACCTGGCTGGCGCCATTGGGCAGGGCAATCTGCAGGTTGGCCGCCAGGCTCAGCGTCGCCGCCACCAGCAACGGCCCGAACAGCCAGGGGTTGGGCTGGCGCAGGCGCTGCCAGAGGAAACCGACCGCCACCCCCAGTGGCACGATCAACGCCAGCCAGCCCCAGCTGACACTGCCGGCGTGATTGAGCGCCACGCCATCCCCAATCAGCAACTTGAACAGCGCCGGCACGCACAGCACCACCGCCAGCACGCGCAAGCTCTGCGCCGCCGCCACCTGGCTGAGCACCGCGCCGTTGCGCGCGCCCAGGTTGACCATCTCCCCCGACCCGCCAGGCATGCTGGCGAAAAACGCCGTGGCGCGGTCTTCACCGGTGCGCCGCAGCAGCCACACGCCAACCCCGCTGGACACCGTGGTGAACAGCGCGGCAAAGAAGATCAGCAGGAAATGGCTGGCCACCTGCTCGATCACCGCCGGGGTGAAGTGCAGGCCAATGCCCAGGCCGATGATGCACTGGCCGCATTTGCGGCCATGGGGGATTTCCGACAACTGCCAGGGCGTCAGGCAGCGCACCAGGATGATCGCCAGCAACGAGCCGACCATCCACGGCAAAGGCCAGCCGACCTTGCTGGCGAGATACCCGCCCGCAAGGCCGACCAGCCCGGTCGCAACGAACAGCGGCAGCGACCGATCAGGCATCGGCCATGGCCCGGCGCTGCAGGCTGCGTTTGCGCCAGATGCGCAGCAGCGGCAGGCCAAGCATGCACACCACCAGCACCCACACGCCCATGCTGATCGGGCTCGACCAGAGGATGCCCAGCTCGCCGTTGGAGATCGACAGCGCCCGGCGCAGGTTCTGCTCCATCAGCCCGCCGAGGATGAAGCCGAGCAGGATCGGCGACAGGGGGAAGTCCAGCTTGCGCAGGATGTAGCCCATGATGCCGATGCCGACCATCAGGAACAGGTCGAAGGTGGTGGCATGCACGGCGTACACACCGATCGCGGTGATGATCGCGATCACCGGCACCAGGGCCCAGTTCGGCACGGCCAGGATGCGGGTGAAGATGCGGATCATCGGGATGTTCAGGATCACCAGCATGATGTTGGCGATGAACAGCGAAGCGATCAGGCCCCAGACGATGTCCGGCTGCTGTTCGAACAGCAGCGGGCCGGGGGTGATGTTGTACAGGGTCAGCGCGCCGATCATCACCGCCGTGGTGCCCGAGCCTGGTACGCCCAGGGTCAGCATCGGCACCAGGGCGCCGCAGCAGGAGGCACCGATGGCGGTTTCCGGCGCGGCCAGGCCGCGGGCGTCGCCCTTGCCGAACTTGCCGCTTTCGCCGGCGATGCGTTTCTCGGTCATGTAGGCAACGGCACTGGCCAGGGTAGCGCCGGCCCCCGGCAGCACGCCCATGATGAAGCCGAGCAGGCCGCAGCGCAGGTTGACCACGAACACCGAGGCCGCTTCCTTGAAGTTGAACAGCATGCGCCCGGTGGCCTTGACCGCCTGGTGGCCATGGTGGGTCTTCTCCAGCAGCAGGAGGATTTCGCTGATGGAGAACAGGCCCAGTACCAGCACCACGAACTGGATGCCATCGGCCAGGTGCACGCTGTCACCGGTGAAGCGGTACACGCCGCTGTTGGCATCGATGCCGACCGCCGAGAGGAACAGGCCGATCAGGGCGGCAATGAAGGTCTTCAGCGGCTTGTCGCCGGCCATGCCGCCGAGCGCGACGATGGCGAACACCATCAGCACGAAGTACTCCGCCGGGCCGAAGGCGATCGCCCATTTCGCCAGCAGCGGGGCGAACAGCACCATGCCGCAGGTGGCGATGAAGGCGCCGATGAACGAACTCCACGCCGACAGCGACAGGGCCACGCCGGCCAGGCCGTTGCGCGCCATCGGGTAGCCGTCGAGGGTGGTCATCACGGTCGAGGCTTCGCCGGGGATGTTCAGCAGGATCGAACTGATCCGCCCGCCGTACTCACAACCCAGGTACACCGCAGCCAGCAGGATCAGCGCCGATTCGGGCGGCAGGCCGAGGGCGAAGGCGATCGGGATCAGCAAGGCCACGCCGTTGATCGGGCCCAGGCCCGGCAGCAGGCCGACCACGGTGCCGATCAGCGTGCCCGACAGGGCGGTGACCAGGTTGTACGGGCTCAGGGCGACGCCGAAGCCCTGGCCCAGGTAGCTCAAGGTATCCATGTGTCAGTTCTCCAGTACGCTCAGCAGGCCAAGGGGCAGGGGCACATCCATCACGCGGTCGAACAGCCAGTAGAGGAACAGGCTCATGCCCACCACCACGATGGCGCTGTGCAGCCAGCGGCCGCCGTACAGGCGGGCCATGGGGATGCCGACCAGGATGGCGCTGAGGATGAAGCCCAGGGCTTCGAAGGTGGCGGCGAAGACGATCAGCAGGCCGACGCAGAAACCGATCTTGGTCAGGGTTTCGCGGTCCAGCGCCGGCTCGTCGTCCTTGCGCACGATCGGCGTCGGGCGGATGGCCAGGTACAGCAGGCCCAGGCCCATCAGGCCGAGCATCAGCAGCGGGTAGGCGCGCGGGCCCACCGGTTCATAGGAAAACGCGGCCTGGTAGGGCCAGGCCATCACGGCCAGCGCGGCGCAGACCGCCAGCAGGGCCAGGGCGAAGATACGTTGCAGGATCATCGGGGAATCCTCGTGGGGGCAGGTAGAGGCAGTGCTGGCCTCATCGCCGGCAAGCCGGCTCCCACAGAGGGAGCACGGCTGTAGCTGTGGGAGCTGGCTTGCCAGCGATGAGGCCAGTACCGGCCATCCGGGCTTACTGGATCAGGCCGAATTCCTTGGCCAGCGCCTTGTAGTCGGCCACCTGCTTCTTCACATAGCCGTCCAGCTCTTCACCGGTCATGGCGAACGGGAACAGCTCGCGCTGGTCACGCAGCTGGGCGAAGTCCTCGGAGGCGAGCATCTTGTCGAACGACTGCTTCCACCAGGCGTAGTCTTCGTCGCTGACCTTCGGCCCCAGGTAGAAGCCGCGCACCACCGGCCAGACGATGTCGTAGCCCTGCTCCTTGGCGGTGGGGATGTTCTTCATTTCCGGCTCGTCCAGGCGGTTTTCCGAGAACACCGCGAGGATGCGCATGTTGCCGCTCTGGATATGCGGCATGGAGTCGGAAATGTCGGTGGAGCCTACCTGGATGTGGCCACCGAGCAGCGCGGTGGCAATTTCGCCGCCGCCTTCCAGGGCCACGTAGCGCAGGTCGCGCGGGTTGATGCCGGCGGCCTTGGCGATCAGTGCGGTCTGCATCCAGTCCTGGCTGCCGACGGTGCCGCCGGAGCCGATCACCACCTTGCTCGGGTCCTTCTTCAGCGCCGCGACCAGGTCGTCGAGGGTTTTGTAGGGCGAATCGCTTTTCACCGCGATGGCGCCGTAGCTGGTGCCCACCGCTGCCAGCCACTTCACCGCGTTCTCATCGAAGCGGCCGAACTTGCCCTGGGCCAGGTTCAGCAGCGAGCCGCTGGACCAGGCCACCAGGGTGCCGGCATCGGCCGGGCGCTGGGCGACCACGGCGTTGTAGGCCACGGCGCCGACACCGCCTGGCATGTAGGTCACGCGCATCGGCTTGCTGAGGATCTTTTCCTGCACCAGGGCGCTCTGCACCAGCTTGCAAGTCAGGTCGAAACCGCCGCCGGGCGAGGCCGGGGCGATGCATTCGGGGCGTTTCGGTTCAGCGGCCAGGGCATTGCCGGCCAACAGCAGGCAACCGGTAGCCAGAACGAGGTGGCGCAGTGAAAAGGTCATCGTCTATCTCCGTGAGCATTGTTGTTATGGGTTACCGCTACTGGCTTACCAAAGGGCCACGCTGTAGCTCACCAACAGCCGCACTTCGTCGGCATCGCGGGCGAAGTTGGAACGGAAGGTGGCGTTGCGCAGGCGCACGGCGACGTCTTTCAACGGGCCGCTTTGTACCACGTACTTGAACTCGGTGTTGCGCTCCCACTCCTTGCCCTCGCCACCGGCGGCGCGGCTGACGTTGTCACCGCTGAGGTAGCGGGTCATGAAGGTCAGGCCGGGGATGCCCAGGGCGGCGAAGTTGTAGTCGTAGCGCGCCTGCCAGGAGCGCTCGTCGGCGCCGGCGAAGTCGTTGATCTGGACGAAGTTGACCAGGTAGGGGTCGGCACCGTCGACGTAGGGGAAGGCGCTGTCGCCCGACAGCTGCTGCCAGGCGGCGCTGACCTTGTGCCCGCCCAGGCTGTAGCTGAGCATGCCGTTGAAGGTGGTGTTGTCGATGCGCCCGGCCTTGGCGGCGCCGGCGTCGTCGCTCAGCGCCAGGCGCAGGTCGGCGCCGAAGGTGCCCGGGCCCCAGGGCTGGGTGGCGAGCAGGCCGATGAAGTGCTGGCGGTAGATGTCGTCGAGCTGGGCGAAGTGGTAGCTGCCGGTGATGCGGTCGGTGAACGTGTAGTCCAGGCCGGCCAGGTCGAGGTTGTCGGCCGTGAAGGTGCCACCGAAGCGCCCGTTCTTGTTGTTGAGCGCCAGGTCTTCCCAGTTGGTGTCGTTGCGGTCCTTGGCCTTGTCCAGGCGCCCGCCGGTGAAGGTCAGGCCCTTGATTTCCTGGGAGGTGAGCAGGCCACCTTCGAAGGTTTGCGGCAGGATGCGGCCGTCGTTGGGCTGCAGGGTCGGCAGTTCAGGGATCAGGGTGCCGATCTTCAGTTCGGTCTTGGACACCTTCACCTTGCCGGTCAGGCCGAGCTTGGAGTATTCGTCGGCGGCCTTGCCGTCGTCGTGGGTCGGCAGCAGGCCGGTGTCGGTGCGGTCGGGGCTGGAGTCGAGCTTGATGCCCATCATCCCCAGCGCATCCAGGCCGAAACCGACCGGGCCTTCGGTATAGCCGGACTCGAAGTTGAGCATGAAACCCTGGGCCCATTCGTCGCGCTTGGATTGCTGCGCGCTGGTGCCGTCGCGGAAGTCGCGGTTGAAGTACATGTTGCGGGTTTCGAAGGTCGCCGTGCTGTCTTCGAAGAAGGCGGCCTGGCTCATTGGGGCGACACCGGCGAGGGCCAGGGCACTGGCGATGGCCGAGGGGCGTGCGGACAGGGAACGGGCAGGTGCGAATGCCTGCGGCTGCGATGACAGCATCGGGATGGCTCCGTTTATTGTTCTTATTCGTTGCACCTTGCTGGTGCTTTTTTCGGCGCATGGGGCGACCGTGGTGCGATGCTAGGCAACCAACCTTTCGCTAACCTTTCAGCGCGAAAGGTTTGTCACAAAGGGCTTCACAGGCCGGGCGACAGCGGTACACTCCGCGCCACCGCCCCACCCGAGCAGGGAGAATCCGATGCGTGTGCTGCTGGTCGAAGACCACCTGCAACTGGCCGAAAGCGTGGCCCAGGCCCTGAAAAGCCATGGCCTGACCGTGGATGTATTGCACGATGGCGTGGCCGCCGACCTGGCCTTGGCCAGCGAGGAATATGCCGTTGCCGTGCTCGACGTGGGCTTGCCGCGCATGGACGGTTTCGAGGTGCTGGCGCGCCTGCGCAGCCGGGGCAAGACCCTGCCGGTGTTGATGCTCACCGCGCGCAGCGATGTGAAGGACCGCGTGCACGGCCTGAACCTTGGCGCCGACGACTACCTGGCCAAACCCTTCGAGCTCACCGAGCTGGAGGCGCGGGTCAAGGCGTTGCTGCGCCGAAGCGTGCTCGGTGGCGAGCGCCAGCAGCGTTGCGGGCCGCTGGTGTATGACCTGGACACCCGCCGCTTTACCCTGGGTGAAGACAACCTGACCCTGACCTCGCGCGAGCAGAGTGTGCTGGAGGCGCTGATCGCCCGCCCGGGCCGGGTGATGAGCAAGGAGCAACTGGCCGCCCAGGTGTTCGGCCTGGATGAGGAAGCCAGCCCCGATGCCATCGAAATCTACATCCACCGGCTGCGCAAGAAACTCGATGGCCAGCCGGTGGCCATCGTCACCTTCCGTGGCCTGGGCTATTTGCTCGAGCATCGCGATGCGTGACAACGGCAGCCTGCGCGGGCGGCTCCTGGGCAACCTGGCGTTGTTGCTGGTGGTGCTGATGCTGGCCAGTGGCCTTAGCGCCTACTGGAATGGCCGCGAAGCTGCCGACACCGCCTACGACCGCACCTTGCTGGCCTCGGCCAGGACCATCGCCGCCGGGCTGTCCCAGCGCGACGGCACCCTGAGCGCGGATGTGCCCTACGTGGCGCTGGACACCTTCGCCTACGACAGCGCCGGGCGCATCTACTACCAGGTGCTGGACATCAACCAGAAGCTGATCTCGGGCTATGAAAAGCTGCCGCCGCCGCCGCCCGGCACCCCGCGCACCGACGACTACCCAGCGCTGGCGCGTTTCTACGACGCCTCCTACCTGGGCCAGGATGTACGCGTGGTCAGCCTGCTCAAGGCGGTGAGCGAGCCGAACATGAACGGCATGGCGGAAATCCGCGTGGCCGAGACCGAAGAGGCGCGGGTGCGCATGGCCCGCGGGCTGATGGCCGACACCTTGCTGCGCCTGGGCTTGCTGGCGCTGGGTGCGCTGGTGATGGTGTGGTTTGCCGTGAGCGCCGCGCTGCGGCCCCTGGAGCGCCTGCGCACGGCGGTGGAAGAGCGCCAGCCGGACGACCTGCGGGCGCTGCCGGTGGTGCAGGTGCAGCGCGAACTCGGGCCACTGGTGCATGCCCTGAACCACTTCACCGAGCGCTTGCGCGGGCAGTTCGAGCGCCAGGCGCAGTTCATCGCCGAGGCCGCCCACGAATTGCGCACGCCGCTGGCCGCGCTCAAGGCGCGGGTCGAACTGGGCCTGCGCTCACAGCAGCCCGAGCAGTGGCGCCAGACCCTGGAATCGGCCGCCCAGGGTACCGATCGCCTGACGCACCTGGCCAACCAGTTGCTGTCGCTGGCGCGCGTGGAAAACGGCGCCCGGGCGATTGCCGAAGGCGGCGCGCAGCGCCTGGACCTGAGCCAGCTGGCGCGCGAGCTGGGCATGGCCATGGCGCCACTGGCGCATAACCGCGGCGTGGCATTGGCGCTGGAAGCCGAGGCGCCGGTGTGGCTCAAGGGCGAACCGACCTTGCTCAACGAGTTGCTGAGCAACCTGGTGGACAATGCCCTGGCGCATACCCCGGCAGGCGGCAATGTGATCCTGCGGGTGCTGGCGCCCGCGGTGCTGGAGGTCGAGGACGATGGGCCAGGGATTCCCGAGGATGAGCGCGAGCGGGTGTTCGAGCGCTTCTATCGGCGCGGTGCCCAGGGCAGCGGCCTGGGGCTGGCCATCGTCGGCGAGATCTGCCGGGCGCACCTGGCGCAGATCAGCCTGCATGATGGCGAGCAGGGTGGGCTGAAGGTGCGGGTGAGTTTCATCGCCGATTGAAGGGTTGGCAATGCCGGCCCCTTCGCGGGGCCAGAGCGGTCATCCGCTGTTCAGCGCAACATGCTCCGCGCTTCGAGCAGCTCGGCGATTTCCAGCTCGGTGCCATACGGCAAGCCCAGGTGACGATAGGCCGGCAGCGCCGCCAGCGGCCGGCTGCGCGCGCGCTGGCTCAGGCAGCGGGCAATCTGCACCACGTCGATGTAGTCGACCTTGTCGGTGCTGCGGTCCAGGTCCTGGACCTGGCTCGGCAGGTTGACCAGCTGCTCGGGAAACTCCCAGGAAGACAGGATCTTGTCGCCCAGTACCGGCTGGATCTGCTCGATCACATAGTGCAGGCAGACCGGGTCGGAAAGCAGCTCGTTGTGCTCTTCGGCGTAGATCAGCACCGGCAGCGCGCCAATCTGGTGGACCAACCCGCCCAGGGTCGCCTGGTCGGGTTTGAGCTGGGTGTAGCGTCGGCACAGTTCATAGCTGATGCCTGCCACTTCCAGGCTATTGGCCCAGATATCGCGAAGTTTCTGCTCTACAGCCGAAGACCGGGCATGGAAAATCTGCTCGATCACCAGGCCGATGGCCAGGTTGCAGCTGTAGTTGATACCCAGGCGGGTGATGGCGGTGTGCAGGTCGGTGACTTCGACCGCCGCACGCAGCAGCGGGCTGTTGACCACCTTGATCAGGCGTGCCGAAAGCGCCGCGTCGCGGCCGATCACCTTGCTCAGCGCGGCAACGCTGATTTCCGTGTCTTCGGCGGCCTCGCGGATGCTCAGGGCGACTTCCGGCAAGGTCGGCAGGACCAGGTCATCGTTGTCGATGGCAGCGAGCAACTGTGCTTGAACCGTCTCGGCCAGCTTGTTCATGAACTTCTCTACCGCAGTGGTGGCGTGCTGGTCAGCGCTGGATTTCCCGGTCGCGGTCCAGTTCGTAAGGCAGGCTCAACAGCGCCAGGCGCGGCCCTTGCAGGCTGCCCAGGTGCAAGTTGTCATCTTCCACCGCATCGGCGCTCAGCACTGCCAGCAGCTCGCAGCCCTGGCCGGTGCTGGCCGCAAGCACCACTTCGCCAACCGAGGAGCCGTGGGTGGGCGAGAAGATTTCCGTGCCCGGCGCAGGGACCTGCTGCTCGGCCAGGGCCAGGCGATACTGGCGGCGCTTGAGCTTGCCCAGGTACTGCATGCGCGCGACGATTTCCTGGCCGGTGTAGCAGCCTTTCTTGAAGCTGACGCCGTCGACCGCCTGCAGGTTGATCATCTGCGGGATGAACAGCTCGCGGGTCGGGCCCATGACCTGGCCGATACCGGCGCGGATCTGCCCCAGCAACCAGTCGTTGAGGCTGCCTTCAGGCAAGGTGGCGGCCAATGTTTCGCGCACGCGGGCGGCGCTGTCGGCCGGTACCCACAGCTCGACACGGCCGACGGAGGCGGTGATGGCGATCAGGCCGTCATGGCGCACGGTGGCGCCGGCGCTGGCCGGCACGCTCAAACCCAGGGCTTGCAGCGCGGCATCGCCTTGCTGCAGGCCGAAGCGCACCCAGGCCGCGCTTTCGTCGCTGAGCGTGGCTTTGGAAAACACCGCGTATTTCTTCAGGTCGGCCAGTTGCGCCTCGAGCAGGTCGCTGGCCATCGCCAGCAGGTAGCCATTGCCCTCGGGAAGGATGCGAAAGCTCGACTGCATCCGCCCCTTGACCATGCAGCGGGCGCCGAGGCCGGCGTGCTCGAGGCTCAGGTAGTTGATGTTGCAGGTCAGCTGGCCCTGCAGGAACTTGCCGGCGTCGGAGCCGCGGACGGCGAGGATGCCCTCGTGGGACAGGGGGCTGAAGAAAGCGGAATCGGCCATGGGTCATCGCGGTGGCTAAAGTCTGGCGGCCATCATAGAACGCCGGTAACAAAATAGGTAGGTGACTAGACCAACGCCCGGTGTCGCGCGCGGTTTGGCGCGGTATACTGCGCGACCATTCGAGGAGGGCCCCATGGTCGAACAAACTGAACTCAACCGGCTTTTCTGGCACAGCCGCCGCGGCATGCTGGAACTGGACGTGCTGCTGGTGCCATTCACCCAGGAAGTCTATCCGACCCTCAGCGAAGCCGACCGCGAGCTCTACGTTCGCCTGTTGAGCTGCGAGGACCAGGACATGTTCGGCTGGTTCATGGAGCGTACCGAGTCCGAAGACCCGGAGCTGCAGCGCATGGTCCGCATCATCCTGGACCGTGTCCAGCCCAAGTGAATCCTTCGAGTGCCGTTGGCAGGGCTCGCGCCTGCTGCTGACGGCCTACCTGACCTGCCAGGTGCTGGCGCAGATGGCCTTGTGGCCGAGTGCGCTGCCCTGGTGGTGCTGCCTTGCCGTTCTGGCTGCCTGTATCGCCCACGCGTGCTGGGCCATTCCCCGACGAATCCTGCTGAACGATAACCACGCCATCACCGGTGTGCGCCGAGACGCGCTTGGCTGGCGGGTGTTCAGCCGTGCACAAGGTTGGCAGCCGGTGCGCTTGTGCCGAGACAGCGTGGCGCTGCCGGGGCTGGTGGTGTTGCGGTTCGTCAGGGCAGGGCGGTGGTTTGGCCAGAGCCAGTGCGTGCCTCGCGATGCGCTGGCGGCCGATCAGCATCGCCGGCTGCGGGTCAGGCTCAAGTTCAGTCGGCGCAGGTGGGCAGAGGCATTGGGGCAATGAACAGGTTGTGAGCCGTTCCATCGCCGGCAAGCCGGCTCCCACAGGGATCTTGGCCTGTACTGTTCCTGTGGGAGCCGGCTTGCCGGCGATGGAAGCACCGCGGACTTTCAAACCGGGCTGAGGATGGTGTCCTTGGCCTCGGGCAGCATCCCCGGGTAATCCAGGGTGTAGTGCAGCCCACGGCTTTCCTTGCGCTGCATCGCCGAGCGGATCATCAGCTCCGCCACCTGGGCCAGGTTGCGCAGTTCGATCAGGTCGCGGCTGACCTTGTAGTTGCTGTAGAACTCGTCGATCTCGTCGAGCAGCAGGCGCACGCGGTGTTCGGCGCGTTGCAGGCGCTTGCTGGTGCGCACGATGCCCACGTAGTCCCACATGAAGCGGCGCAATTCGTCCCAGTTGTGCGCGATGATCACGTCTTCGTCCGAGTCGGTCACCTGGCTGGCATCCCAGCCGGGCAGGGCGCTGGGCATCTTGATCTGCGCCAGGTGCGCCTGGATGTCCGCAGCAGCGGCGCGGCCATAGACGAAGCATTCGAGCAGCGAGTTGCTGGCCATGCGGTTGGCGCCGTGCAGGCCGGTGCAGCTGGTTTCGCCGATGGCGTACAGGCCGGGCACGTCGGTGTGCCCGCGATCGTCGACCACCACCCCGCCGCAGGTGTAGTGGGCCGCTGGCACCACCGGGATCGGCTGGCGGGTGATGTCGATGCCGAAGGTCAGGCAGCGCTCGTAGACGGTGGGGAAGTGGCTCTTGATGAAATCGGCTGGCTTGTGGGTGATGTCCAGGTAGACGCAGTCCACGCCCAGGCGCTTCATCTCGTGGTCGATGGCGCGGGCGACGATATCGCGTGGGGCCAGTTCCTCGCGCGGGTCGAAGCGCGGCATGAAGCGCTCGCCATTGGGCAGGCGCAACAGGGCGCCTTCGCCGCGCAGGGCTTCGGTGATCAGGAAGCTCTTGGCTTGCGGGTGATACAGGCAGGTCGGGTGGAACTGATTGAATTCCAGGTTCGCGACCCGGCAACCTGCGCGCCAGGCCATGGCTATGCCGTCGCCACAGGCGCCGTCGGGGTTGCTGGTGTAGAGGTAGACCTTGGCCGCGCCGCCGGTCGCCAGCACGGTGAAGCGCGCGCCAAAGGTGTCCACTTCACCGCTGTTGCGGTTCAGCACGTAGGCCCCCAGGCAGCGGTCACCGGCCTGGCCCAGCCGCCGTTCGGTGATCAGGTCCACCGCCACGCGCTGTTCGAGCAGCTCGATGTTCGGACGCTGGCGCGCCTGGGCCAGCAGCGTGGTGAAGATGGCCGCGCCGGTGGCATCGGCGGCATGGATGATGCGCCGATGGCTGTGGCCGCCTTCGCGGGTCAGGTGGAACTCGAAACCGCCGTCGTCGATGCTGGAATGCTCGTCACGGGTAAACGGCACGCCTTGTTCGATCAGCCACTCGATGGCTTCGCGGCTGTGCTCGACGGTGAAGCGCACCGCGGCTTCGTCGCACAGGCCACCGCCGGCATTGAGCGTGTCCTCGACATGGGACTGCACGGTGTCGGTATCGTCCAGCACCGCGGCGACGCCGCCCTGGGCCCAGAAGGTCGAACCGTTGGCCAGGTCGCCCTTGCTCAGCACGGCAATGCGCAAATGGCCGGGAAGGTTAAGTGCCAAGCTGAGACCGGCGGCGCCGCTGCCGATCACCAGGACATCATGTTGGAATTGTTGGCTCATGTCGGGACACTAGTAATCTTGGAAAGGGGCGCGGCACAATAGTCACGCGCAGATGGCATTGTGAAACTATCGTGAACGCAGGCCGGGCTGCCTTTATAGCAGCCTGCGGTAGACAATTTCCATGCCACCTGCGACGTTACGGCGATCTTCGGGGGAACTTTCCTGTACGCCTGGAAATCCTATGAAGGCTGCCCGTGCGCCAGAATTTCGCGCGGCGACGCGTGGCGGCAGCTCTATCCGGGCTGACACCTGCGTATCCGAAACCTGATTATCGACGCAGCCGGCCGTGCCCGCGCCGCGTCTTCCGTGCGAGCCGACCAAGGGCCGCAGGAAACTTGCTTGGAGGAGAGAACTTTTGCGAAAAGCCCGAGTCTATGTTTGCAAGCCTGAACGATGGCTTTTGCAACGCTCCTTCAAGTTCACTGAGGAGTGTTCATGCTAACCCAGGAAGAGGATCAGCAGCTTGTCGAGCGCGTGCAGCGCGGCGACAGGCGAGCGTTCGATCTGTTGGTGCTGAAGTATCAGCACAAGATTCTCGGGTTGATCGTGCGGTTCGTTCACGATACCCACGAAGCCCAGGATGTGGCGCAGGAAGCCTTTATCAAGGCCTACCGTGCGCTTGGCAATTTCCGCGGAGACAGTGCGTTTTACACCTGGCTGTACCGCATCGCCATCAACACGGCGAAGAATTACCTGGTGTCCCGTGGAAGACGGCCTCCAGACAGTGATGTGAGCTCCGAGGATGCGGAGTTTTACGACGGCGATCATGGTCTCAAGGATCTCGAGTCCCCAGAGCGCTCGTTGTTGCGGGATGAAATCGAAGGCACTGTCCATCGCACCATCCAGCAACTGCCCGAAGATCTGCGCACGGCATTGACCCTGCGTGAATTCGACGGGTTGAGTTACGAAGACATTGCCAGTGTCATGCAATGTCCGGTGGGTACCGTGCGCTCTCGAATCTTCCGCGCTCGGGAGGCCATAGATAAAGCCCTGCAGCCGTTGTTGCAGGAAACCTGAGACAGCGGCGACAGCCAAGAGAGGAACCGCCATGAGTCGTGAAGCTTTGCAGGAATCGCTGTCCGCGGTGATGGATAACGAAGCGGACGAACTGGAATTGCGTCGGGTGCTGAATGCCGTCGACGATGCCGAAACCCGTGCCACCTGGTCGCGTTACCAGGTAGCCCGCGCAGCGATGCACAAGGAGCTGCTGCTGCCCAAGCTGGATATCGCCTCGGCGGTGTCTGCCGCACTGGCTGACGAAGCCGTGCCTGCCAAGGTCAAGCAAGGCCCTTGGCGCAGCATCGGCCGCCTGGCCGTTGCAGCATCGGTGACCGTTGCGGTGCTGGCGGGTGTGCGCATGTACAACCAGGACGAAATCACCGGTGCCGAGCTGGCTTCTTCCCAGCAGCCTGCGCAACAAGGCCTGAGCATGCCACAAACTCAGGGCCCGGCCGTTCTGGCAGGCTATAGTGAGAGCAGTGAGCAACCGACCGGGCCAATGGCCAACGGTGTGCTGCAGAACCAGGCCGGCTGGGATCAGCGTCTGCCAGGCTACCTGCGCCAGCATGCCCAGGAATCTGCGCTCAAGGGCACTGAAACCGCACTGCCTTATGCTCGCGCTGCCAGCCTGGAAAACCGCTAAGTAAGGAGGATCATGCGCGCGCTACCTCTTCTGTCGCTGCTGATAGGCAGCTGCGTGATGGTGCCAGCGTTGGCGGCCAACTCTTCGCCCGAGGCGAACGAATGGTTGAACAAGCTGGCACAGGCCGAGCAAAAACAGAGTTACCAGGGCTCCTTCGTCTACGAGCGTAACGGCAGCTTCTCTTCCCACGATATCTGGCACCGGGTTCAGGACGGCAAGGTCAGCGAGCGGCTGCTGCAGCTCGATGGCGCCGCCCAGGAAATCGTGCGTGTGGATGGCAAGGTGCAGTGCGTCAGTGGTGCCCTGGTCAGCGGCGTAGGTACGCCGCCTGATGCGGGTACGCGAGTGCTCGATCCTCTCAAGCTCATGAGCTGGTACGACCTGCGTCTTGCAGGCAAGGCGCGCGTCGCCGGGCGCGATGCCGTGATCGTTACCCTGACCCCGCGGGACCAGCACCGCTACGCCTTCGAGTTGCACCTGGATCGCCAGACAGGCCTGCCCCTGCGTTCATTGATGCTCAATGACAAGGGGCAGTTGCTCGAGCGCTTCCAGATGACCCGCCTGGAAACCGACAACCTGCCCACTGACCAGGACCTGCACCCGAGCGCGGCGTGCAAGCCGGTAGAGCGTGTGGCCAGCACCAAGACCGATGCGGTGGCCGGCTGGCGTTCGGATTGGCTCCCCGACGGCTTCGAGCTCATCAACAGCACCGTTCGCCGCGACCCGGCACGCGACAGCACCATCAGCAGCCTGATGTACGACGATGGCCTGGCCCGTTTTTCGGTGTTCCTGGAGCCTGTGAAGGACGATTCCGGCGCCGATGTACGTACTCAGCTCGGCCCGACCGTGGCGGTATCGCGCCGTTTGAATACGCCCAAGGGCAAGGTGATGGTGACCGTTGTCGGCGAGATTCCACTGGGTACCGCAGAGCGCATCGCGCTGTCGATGCGGCCCCAGGATGCTCAGGCGCGCCAGTGATGGCGCGTTTTTTCTGGTCGTGCCAAACCTTGCGATGCTGCGGCTGAAATGAAATTAAAGCATTGTCATTTGCAATCCATCGGCAAATTTCCTATAGGTCAGGCTTCTTGGAGCCTGGCCTTTCCTGCTTCTGCAGGGGCCTTACGCTAACTACGCTCGTTGTGACGGGAGCCGTATGTCAATACCACGCTTGAAATCCTACCTAACGATGTTCGCCGCCGTGCTGATGCTCGGCCAGGTGCTCAGCGCCCAGGCCGAAGAAGCCCTGCCGGACTTCACCACCCTGGTCGAGCAGGCCTCGCCGGCGGTGGTCAACATCAGTACCAAGCAGAAGCTGCCAGACCGGCGCGTCGCTTCCGGGCAGATGCCGGACCTCGAAGGCCTGCCGCCGATGTTCCGCGAGTTCTTCGAGCGTAACATGCCGCAGCAGCCGCGTTCGCCGCGTGGTGATCGCCAGCGTGAGGCGCAGTCGCTGGGCTCTGGCTTCATCATTTCCAGCGATGGCTACGTGCTGACCAACAACCACGTGGTTGCCGATGCCGACGAAATCATCGTGCGCCTGTCGGACCGCAGCGAGCTGCAGGCCAAGCTGGTCGGCACCGACCCGCGCACCGACGTGGCGTTGCTCAAGGTCGAGGGCAAGGACCTGCCGACCGTCAAGCTGGGTGACTCCGAGAAGCTCAAGGTCGGTGAGTGGGTGCTGGCCATCGGTTCGCCATTCGGTTTCGACCACTCGGTGACCAAAGGTATCGTCAGCGCCAAGGGCCGTACCCTGCCCAACGACACCTATGTACCCTTCATCCAGACCGACGTTGCCATCAACCCGGGCAACTCCGGCGGGCCGCTGTTCAACATGAAGGGCGAGGTGGTGGGTATCAACTCGCAGATCTTCACCCGTTCGGGTGGCTTCATGGGCCTGTCCTTCGCCATCCCGATCGACGTGGCGATCGATGTGTCCAACCAGCTGAAGAAAGACGGCAAGGTCAGCCGCGGCTGGCTGGGCGTGGTGATCCAGGAGGTCAACAAGGACCTCGCCGAGTCCTTCGGCCTCGACAAGCCGGCCGGTGCCCTGGTGGCCCAGGTGCTGGAAGATGGCCCGGCAGCCAAGAGCGGCCTGCAGGTGGGCGACGTGATCCTGAGCATGAACGGCCAGCCGATCGTCATGTCGGCTGACCTGCCGCACCTGGTCGGTACCCTCAAGGCCGACGAGAAGGCCAAGCTGGAGATCATCCGCAACGGCAAGCGCCAGACCCTGGATGTGACCATTGGCGCGATGCCCGATGACGACGCCGACATCGGCACCGGCAGCGGCGCAGAAGGCAGTGCCGAGCGCAGCAGCAACCGCCTGGGCGTCTCCGTCTCCGACCTGACCGCCGAGCAGAAGAAGTCGCTGGAGCTCAAGGGCGGCGTGGTCATCAAGGAAGTACAGGACGGCCCGGCAGCGATGATCGGCCTGCGTCCGGGTGATGTCATCAGCCACCTGAACAACCAGGCGATCGCTTCGGCCAAGCAGTTCACCGAAATTGCCAAGGACCTGCCGAAGAACCGTTCGGTGTCCATGCGCGTACTGCGCCAGGGGCGCGCCAGCTTCATCACCTTCAAGCTGGCGGAATAAGCCGGGCCTGAAGGAGGAAAGGGCAGCTTCGGCTGCCCTTTTTCATGAGATTTCACAATTCTTGGCGAAAATGCGCGGACACTGTGCGACAGAGGAATCTCCCATATCCCTGCGGCTTCAGGTACAATTCCCGGCTATTTTTCGGCGGGCGTTCCGGCTCGCAGCCTTTTCGAGTGTTGACCCGTGAGTGATTTGAGTCATATCCGCAATTTCTCCATCATCGCCCACATCGACCATGGCAAGTCGACGCTGGCCGACCGTTTCATCCAGATGTGCGGTGGCCTGTCGGCGCGCGAAATGGAAGCCCAGGTTCTCGATTCCATGGACCTTGAGCGTGAACGCGGTATCACCATCAAGGCCCACAGCGTCACGCTGAACTACAAGGCGCAGGACGGCAAGGTCTACCAGCTCAACTTCATCGACACCCCCGGCCACGTCGACTTCACCTATGAAGTCTCGCGCTCGCTGGCGGCCTGCGAAGGTGCCTTGCTAGTGGTGGACGCCGGCCAGGGCGTCGAAGCCCAGTCCGTGGCCAACTGCTACACCGCCATCGAGCAGGGCCTGGAGGTGATGCCGGTCCTGAACAAGATGGACCTGCCGCAAGCCGACCCGGACCGCGTCAAGGACGAGATCGAGAAGATCATCGGCATCGACGCCACCGATGCCGTGGCCTGCAGCGCCAAGAGCGGCATGGGCGTCGACGAGGTGCTCGAGCGCCTGGTGCAGACCATCCCGGCGCCGGAAGGCGACATCGACGCGCCGTTGCAGGCGCTGATCATCGACTCCTGGTTCGACAACTACCTGGGCGTGGTCTCGCTGGTGCGTGTGCGCCAGGGCCGCGTCAAGAAGGGCGACAAGATCCTGGTCAAGTCGACCGGCAAGACGCACCTGGTCGACAGCGTGGGCGTATTCACCCCCAAGCACACCCAGACCGCTGACCTCAAGGCCGGTGAAGTAGGCTTCATCATCGGCAGCATCAAGGACATCCACGGTGCACCGGTCGGTGACACCCTGACCCTGTCCACCACCCCTGAAGTGGAAGTGCTGCCAGGCTTCAAGAAGATCCAGCCGCAGGTCTATGCCGGCCTGTTCCCGGTCAGCTCCGATGACTTCGAAGACTTCCGCGATGCGCTGCAGAAGCTGACCCTCAACGACTCGTCGCTGCAGTACATGCCAGAGAGCTCCGACGCCCTGGGCTTCGGCTTCCGTTGCGGCTTCCTCGGCATGCTGCACATGGAGATCATCCAGGAGCGCCTGGAGCGCGAGTACGACCTGGACCTGATCACCACCGCACCGAGCGTGATCTACGAGCTCGAGCTCAAGACCGGCGAAACCATCATCGTCGACAACCCGTCGAAGCTGCCGGACGTATCGGCAGTCGCCGACTTCCGCGAGCCGATCGTCACCGCGACCATCCTCGTGCCTCAAGAGCACCTGGGCAACGTCATCACCCTGTGCATCGAGAAGCGTGGCGTACAGCGCGACATGCAGTTCCTCGGCAGCCAGGTGCAGGTGCGCTACGACATGCCGATGAACGAAGTGGTACTGGACTTCTTCGACCGCCTGAAGTCGACCAGCCGCGGCTATGCTTCGCTGGACTATCATTTCGATCGCTACCAGTCGGCCAACCTGGTCAAGCTGGATGTACTGATCAACGGCGACAAGGTCGATGCCCTGGCATTGATCGTGCACCGCGACAACGCGGCCTACAAAGGCCGTGCGTTGACCGAAAAGATGAAGGAACTGATCCCTCGGCAGATGTTCGACGTGGCGATCCAGGCAGCCATTGGCGGCCAGATCATCGCGCGGACGACGGTCAAGGCACTCAGAAAGAACGTACTGGCCAAGTGCTACGGTGGCGACGTCAGCCGTAAGAAGAAGCTGCTGGAGAAGCAGAAGGCCGGTAAGAAACGCATGAAACAGGTCGGCAACGTGGAAATTCCACAAGAAGCCTTCCTCGCCGTGCTCAGGTTGGATAGCTAGGTCCTATGTCGCTAAATTTCCCGCTGTTGCTAGTCATCGCCGTAGCCGTCTGCGGCCTGTTGGGCTTGATCGACCTGCTGTTCCTGGCCCCGCGCCGGCGGGCGGCGGTCGCCAACTACCAGGGTAGCGTCAACCAGCCAGAAATGGCGGTGGTCGAGCGCCTGAACAAGGAACCGCTGCTGGTGGAGTACGGCAAGTCGTTCTTCCCGGTGCTGTTCATCGTGCTGGTGTTGCGTTCGTTCCTGGTCGAGCCGTTCCAGATTCCGTCGGGGTCGATGAAACCGACCCTGGAAGTGGGCGACTTCATCCTGGTGAACAAGTTCTCCTATGGCATTCGCCTGCCGGTGATCGACAAGAAGGTCATCGAGGTCGGTGACCCGCAGCGCGGCGATGTGATGGTGTTCCGCTACCCAAGCGACCCGAACGTCAACTACATCAAGCGTGTGGTCGGCCTGCCGGGCGACCAGGTGCGCTACACCAGCGACAAGCGGCTGTTCGTCAATGGCCAGCCGATTGCCGAGCAGCTGGTTGGCGCCGAGCCAGGCACCCTGGGCAGCGCCGAGCTGTACAAGGAAAAACTCGGCGCCGCCGAGCACCTGATCCGCAAGGAGATGACCCGTTATCGCATGCCGCCGGACCAGCAATGGACCGTGCCGGCCGGCCATTACTTCATGATGGGCGACAACCGCGACAACTCCAACGACAGCCGCTACTGGGATGACCCGAACATTCCCAAGGAGCTGCACGGCATGGTTCCGGACCGGAACATCGTCGGCAAGGCCTTCGCGGTGTGGATGAGCTGGCCAGAGCCGAAACTCAGCCACCTGCCCAACTTGTCGCGGGTTGGCCTGATCCATTGATACCCCATCGGCGCTGTCCTGAAGACAGCGCCGAATGCATTTCTGACATAGGCTGTGTTCTCAAGGATCGAGAGTTTCGCCGCTCGCCGCGACGGACCACAGCCCAACAGTCTTCCAGGATGTTGATTTGAACAACGCGTTGAATAACCCACGGGTGGCTGCATGACTGCTCCCCTTGCCCGTCTCGAGCGCAAGCTCGGCTACACCTTCAAGAACCAGGACCAGATGTTGCTGGCCCTGACCCACCGCAGCTACGCCGGGCGCAACAACGAGCGCCTGGAGTTTCTCGGTGACTCCATTCTCAACTTCGTCGCTGCCGAGGCGCTGTTCGAGCGCTTCCCGCAGGCCCGCGAAGGCCAACTGTCGCGCCTGCGTGCCCGCCTGGTGAAGGGCGAGACCCTGGCCCGCCTGGCCCGTGGTTTCGACCTGGGTGAATACCTGCGCCTGGGCTCGGGAGAGCTCAAGAGTGGTGGCTTTCGCCGCGAGTCGATCCTGGCCGATGCCCTGGAAGCACTGATTGGTGCCATCTATCTGGACGCCGACATGCAGACGGCGCGCGAGCGCATCCTGGCCTGGCTGACCGACGAATTCGACAGCCTGACGCTGGTCGATACCAACAAGGACCCGAAAACCCGCCTGCAGGAGTTTCTGCAGTCGCGTAGCTGCGAGCTGCCACGTTACGAGGTGGTGGACATCCAGGGCGAACCGCACTGCCGCACCTTCTTCGTCGAATGCGAAGTGGTGCTGCTGAACAACAAGAGCCGTGGCCAGGGCGTGAGCCGGCGTATTGCCGAGCAAGTCGCCGCCGCCGCCGCATTGATCGCCCTGGGCGTGGAGAATGGCAATGACTGAGAACAACCCGACCCGCTGCGGCTATGTGGCCATCGTTGGCCGCCCCAACGTGGGCAAGTCGACCCTGCTCAACCACATCCTCGGGCAGAAGCTGGCGATCACCTCGCGCAAGCCGCAGACCACCCGCCACAACATGCTCGGCATCAAGACCGAGGGTGACGTGCAGGCGATCTATGTCGACACCCCCGGCATGCACAAGGCCAACGACAAGGCCTTGAACCGCTACATGAACCGCAACGCCTCGGCGGCCCTGAAGGACGTCGATGTGGTGATCTTCGTGGTCGACCGCACGCGCTGGACCGACGAGGACCAACTGGTGCTCGAGCGCATCCAGTACGTGACCGGCCCGGTGATCCTGGCAGTGAACAAGACCGACCGCATGGACGAGAAGGCCGAGCTGATCCCGCACCTCAAGTGGCTGCAGGAGCAACTGCCCAATGCCGAGATCGTGCCGATTTCGGCCCAGCAGGGGCACAACCTGGAGTCGCTGGAAGCGCTGATCGCCAAGCACCTGCCGGAAAACGAGCACTTCTTCCCGGAAGACCAGATCACCGACCGCAGCAGCCGCTTCCTGGCCGCCGAACTGGTGCGCGAGAAGATCATGCGCCAGCTGGGTGCAGAGCTGCCGTACCAGATCACCGTGGAAATCGAAGAGTTCAAGCAGCAAGGCCACGTGCTGCACATCCATGCCCTGATCCTGGTCGAGCGGGACGGCCAGAAGAAGATCATCATTGGCGACAAGGGCGAGCGCATCAAGCGTATCGGCTCCGATGCGCGCAAGGACATGGAAACCCTGTTCGACGCCAAGGTCATGCTCAACCTGTGGGTCAAGGTCAAAGGCGGCTGGTCCGATGACGAGCGCGCCTTGCGTTCGCTGGGCTACGGCGACTTGTAACCCCTCCAGAGGCCCGGATTTCTCCGGGCCTCTGCCTTTCCAGGCGATTTTCCATGGAACAACCCGTCGCCCAGCCGGCCTACGTGCTGCATAGCCGTGCCTACAAGGAAACCAGCGCGCTGGTGGATTTCTTCACCCCCCAGGGCCGCATGCGCGCGGTGTTGCGCCGCGCGCGCGGCAAGGGCGGCAGCCTGGTTCGGCCGTTCGTGCCGCTGGAAGTGGAGTTGCGCGGGCGCGGCGAGCTGAAGAATGTCGGGCGCCTGGACAGCGTCGGCATCGCCGCCTGGCTGCATGGCGATGCGCTGTTCAGTGGCCTGTACCTCAATGAGCTGCTGATGCGCCTGCTGCCCGCCGAGGCGCCTCAGCCGGAGCTGTTCGAGCACTATGCCCTGACCTTGCAGGCGCTGGCCGCAGGAAGGCCGCTGGAGCCGCTGCTGCGCGCCTTCGAATGGCGCCTGCTGGATGACCTGGGCTATGCCTTTTCGCTCAGCCACGACATCAACGACGACCCCATCGCGGCCGATGGCCTCTATCGTCTGCGGGTCGACGCTGGCCTTGAGCGGGTGTACCTGGTGCAGCCCGGC
Source organism: Pseudomonas faucium (assembly GCF_021602585.1). Taxonomy (GTDB): domain Bacteria; phylum Pseudomonadota; class Gammaproteobacteria; order Pseudomonadales; family Pseudomonadaceae; genus Aquipseudomonas; species Aquipseudomonas faucium. Next base: position 122,177 of record NZ_BQIP01000003.1, on the reverse strand, counting down.
CTGTTTCACGGCACCGAGCTGCTGGCCCTGGGCCAGGCCGACTGGCAGGCACCTGGCGCCTTGCTTGCGGCCAAGCGCTTGATGCGCCAGGCATTGGCGGTGCACCTGGGGGCAAAACCACTGGTCAGCCGGGAACTGTTTCGCAAGCGCTGAGCACGTCGTATGCTGTGGGGCTAAATCTTCAGGAGAGCCTTCCGTGACTCACAGCAACCGCATGCTTCTGGGCGTCAACATCGACCACGTGGCGACCTTGCGCCAGGCCCGCGGCACCCGCTACCCGGACCCGGTCAAAGCCGCGCTGGACGCCGAAGAGGCCGGCGCCGACGGCATCACCGTGCACCTGCGCGAAGACCGCCGGCACATCCAGGAGCGCGATGTGCTGGTGCTCAAGGACGTGCTGCAGACGCGCATGAACTTCGAGATGGGCGTGACCGAAGAGATGATGCTGTTCGCCGAGAAGATCCGCCCGGCGCACATCTGCCTGGTGCCGGAGACGCGCCAGGAGCTGACCACCGAGGGCGGCCTGGACGTGGCCGGCCAGGAGGCACGGATCAAGGCTGCGGTCGAGCGCCTGTCGCGCACGGGCGCCGAGGTGTCGCTGTTCATCGATGCCGACGAGCGGCAGATCGAGGCCTCGCGCCGGGTCGGCGCGCCGGCCATCGAACTGCACACTGGCCGCTATGCCGATGCGCATACGCCCAGCGAAGTGGCCGAAGAGCTCAAACGCATCGTCGATGGCGTCGCGTTTGGTGTTGGCCAAGGCTTGATCGTCAACGCCGGCCATGGCCTGCACTACCACAACGTAGAGGCGGTGGCGGCGATCAAGGGCATCAATGAACTGAACATCGGCCATGCGCTGGTGGCGCATGCGCTGTTCGTCGGCTTCAAGGCGGCGGTGGCGGAGATGAAGGCGCTGATCGTTCAGGCTTCGCGCTGATTTGTGGGTTGTCTGTACTGGCCTCATCGCCGGCAAGCCGGCTCCCACAGGGATGTCACTGTTCCAATGGTGGGAGCCGGCTTGCCGGCGATGGGGCCAGTACTGGCAATGACCTATTCGGCGCAAAACACCAAGGAAAACCGCGTCGGCCCCGCTGACTTGCTGGCGACTTCGACCCGCCCCCCATGCAGCTGCATGATCGACTCCACGATCGCCAGCCCCAGCCCCGTGCCACCCTCCAGCCGCGAGCGCCCCGACCCCGCTCGGTAGAACCGCTCGAACAAGCGCGGCAGATGTTCATCGGCAATCCCCGGCCCCTCGTTCGCCACCCACAGCCACACCTCGTTGCCATGCCGTTCGATGCCCAGGCTGACTTCACAGCCTTGCGGGCTATGGCGAATCGCATTGCTCAGCAGGTTCGACAGCGCGCGCTGGAACATCAGCCGGTCGCCCAGGGCCGTGCCCCAGCCCTGCAACCGCAGTGTCAGCCCCTTGTGCTCGGCGCTGAAGGCAAACAGTTCCAGCACCTGCTGCGCCTCGTCAGCCAAGGCCAAGGGCTTGAGCGCCACTTGCATCTGAGGTTGGCTGACCTGGGCGAGAAACAGCATGTCGTTGATGATGCGGCTCAGGCGAGTCAGCTCATCGATGCTGTCGGCCAGCACTTCCCGGTACTGCTCGCTGTCGCGCTCGCGGGCCAGGGTCACCTGGGCCTTGCCCATCAGGTTGCTCAAGGGCGTGCGCAGCTCATGGGCCAGGTCGTCGGAAAACTGCGACAGCTGGCGCACGCCCTGGTCCAGGCGGTCGAGCATGACATTGATGCTGGTGGCCAGTTCGGCCAGCTCTGGCGGCAAGCCATGGTCGGGCAGCCGGTGCTGCAGGTCCTGGGCCGATACCCTGCCGGCGATGCGGCGGAAGTGGCGCAGCGGTTTCAAGCCGCGTTGCACCAGCCACCAGGCGCCGGCGCCGATCAGCAGCAACAGCAGCGGCAGGGCCAGCAAGGTCGAGTGCAGGTAGGCCTGCAGCAGGTCGTTGTCGTCTGCGCGGTTGAGCGACATCATCACCCGCACCGGGGTGTCGTCGCGCAAGCGCATCTGCCGGCTGGCGGTGAGCAACTGCTGGCCGCTGCTGTCGCGCCATTGGTGAAAGCGCAGCTGGTTGTCGGTGTACAGCTCGCCCACCCGCGACTCCAGGGCCGGGCCGAGGCTCAGCAGGTGCGGGTGGCGGCCATCGAGGGCGAGCACGCTGAGGCTCAGGTTGTCGTGGCCCATCACCAGGTCGAGCAGCGGGTGGGCGCGGCTGCCCAGGTCTTCGCTGCGCAGGTCGACCCGCAGGTTGTGCTCGACTTGCAGCATCTTGCGCGCCAGGTCCTTGCGGGCGCGGCTGTCGAGCTCATGCTCGAGGGCGAACACCGCCAGGCAGGCCAGCAACAGCACCAGCGCGGCGCCCATCAGGGTCACGCCCAGGCCCAGGCGCAGCGACAGGCTGGCCTGGCGCATCAGCGCGCCTCCAACACGTAGCCCACGCCGCGCAGGGTGTGGATCAGCTTGTCTTCGAACGGGTCGTCGATCTTGGCGCGCAAGCGGCGGATCGACACCTCGACCACGTTGGTGTCGCAGTCGAAGTTCATGTCCCACACCAAGGAGATGATCTGCGTGCGCGACAGCACTTCGCCGCTCTGGCGCATCAGCAGGTGCAGCAGGGCGAACTCCTTGGCGGTCAGGTCGATGCGCTGCCCGCCCCGGTAGGCGCGGTGGCGGCCGGGGTCCAGTTCCAGGTCGGCAACGCGCAAGGTGCTGGGCTGCATCTGCTGGTCGTTGCGGCGCAGCAGGCTGCGGATGCGCGCCAGCAGCTCGGGAAACTCGAACGGCTTGAGCAGGTAGTCATCGGCGCCCAGGTCCAGGCCCTTGACCCGGTCGGCCAGGCGGCCGTGGGCGGTGAGCATCATGATGCGCGTGGGCGACTCGGCGCGCAGGCGCTGCAGCACGGTCCAGCCATCGAGTTCGGGCAGGTTGACGTCGAGGATGACCAGGTCATAAGGCTGCTGGCGAGCCATGTGCAGGCCGTCGGTGCCGGTGTGGGCGCAATCGACCACGTAGCCGTTCTCGCGCAGGCCCTGCTGCAGGTAATCGGCGGTTCGCAGTTCGTCCTCGATGATGAGTAGGCGCATGGGGGGCTCGGGGCAATGGAAGGGGGGCGATTCTCGACCCTGTAGCTGGATCAGGGTCAAGCGGCAGGATGTTACGGCATGCGAAAGCGGAAACGGGGCAGATAACGGATTTGTAATCCTGGTGTTATCTGGCTGTCTGCCAGGGCCTTATCGCCGGCAAGCCGGCTCCCACAAAGATCGATGAAACCAGCAAAGACCCCTGTGGGAGCCGGCTTGCCGGCGATAGGGTCAGCGCTGACGCCACATTGCAAGACTGTAATCCCCCCCTCACCTTGGCGTTAGCTGCGCGTGGCTAGGATGGCCCTGTCTGATCGGTTATCACGAGGCAAGCACGATGAACCTGAGCAAATACCTGTTGCTGGCGACCCTCGCCCTGGGCAGCGCCAGCGTCTATGCCGAAGGGGGCGCGGAGCGCTCCCGGCAATTCTGGGAAGCCTTCCGCCAGGACCAGCAGCGCCTGCACGGCGACGACAAGCAGCAGGCGCTCGCCGAGCGTGAGCGCAAGGCCCAGGAAACCGCGCGCAAGGTGGCGCAGGACTGAGGCAACGGCACCTGCGCCGAAACAGCTCCTCGGCACAGGTGTGATTTGGGCGCCCCCACGGGGCGCTTTTTTTATTTGCGCGCCAGCAACGTGGCGCGGCGCGGGGCCGGCAGGCCTTCGACGGTCTTGCTGTGGTCGTGCGGGTCGAGGAAGTCGCCCAGCGACTGGTAGCGCATCCACTCGGTGCTGCGTTGTTCCTCGACGCTGGTCACGCTCACATCCACGCAGCGCACGTCGCTGAAACCGGCACGCCGCAGCCAGCGCTCCAGCGCCGGCACCGAGGGCAGGTACCAGACGTTGCGCATCTGCGCGTAGCGGTCCTCGGGCACCAGCACTTGCTGCTCGTCACCTTCGATCACCAGCGTCTCCAGCACCAGCTCGCCGCCCTTGACCAGGCAGTCCTTGAGCGCCAGCAAGTGCTCGATGGGCGCGCGGCGGTGGTAGAACACGCCCATGGAGAACACCGTGTCGAACCCTTCGAGGTTGGCCGGCAGGTCTTCCAGGGCGAAGGGCAGGTGCCAGGCGGGCAGCTCGGGCAGGTACTGCTGCACGGCCTGGAACTGGCAGAAGAACAGCCAGTTGGGGTCGACGCCGATGACCATGTCGGCACCGGCGCCGAGCATCCGCCACTGGTAGTAGCCATTGCCACAGCCCACGTCGAGCACGCGCTTGCCCTTGAGGTCCAGGTGCGGGCCGACCCGCGACCACTTCCAGTCCGAGCGCCATTCGGTGTCCACGTGCACGCCGAACAGGTCGAACGGCCCTTTGCGCCAGGGCGACAGCCCCATCAGCGCATCGCGCACTTGGGCGCGGGTGGCGTCGTCGCAGTCGCAATCCAGGCGCAGGCCTTCGGCCAGGTCGACCACGCTCGGTTGCAGGGCTGGCAAGGCGTCCAGCGCGCCGCGCCAGCGGTCGAGGTCGCCGTGGCCTTTTTCCAGCTTGGCATCCAGTTGCGCTTGCAGGCCTTGCGACCAGGAAGCCAGGGGCGTGCCCGCCAGGCGGCGGACGAGGGGAGACAGATCGATCATGGCAGGGCTATCAACGAGGCAAAGTTAAGGCATTGGAACCACGGCACCACCTTGCTGAAGCCTGCCGCACGCAAGCGCTCGGTGTGGGCCTGCAGGGTGTCGGGCTTCATCACGTTCTCGATGGCACTGCGTTTCTGGGCGATTTCCAGTTCGCTATAGCCATTGGCGCGTTTGAAGTCCAGGTGCAGTTCATTGAGCAGGGCCTGTTCCTCGTCGTCGGCAAAACGCAGTTTCTCCGAGAGGATCAGTGCGCCGCCGGGGAGCAGGGCTTGGCGGATGCGGCCCAGCAGCGCCAGGCGCTGATCGGGGGCGATGAACTGCAGGGTGAAGTTCATCGCCACCACCGAGGCAGGCTCGAAGGGCAAGGCCAGGATGTCGGCCTCCAGCACCTGCACCGGCAGCAGTTCCTGGAACATCGAGTCTTGCGCAGTGAGGTATTGCCGGCAGCGGTCGACCATGGCTGCCGAGTTGTCCACGGCAATCACCTGGCAGCCCTCGCTGCGCACATGGCGGCGCAGCGACTGGGTGACGGCACCCAATGAGGCGCCGAGGTCGTACAGCCTGGTATTCGGCTGGGCAAAACGCGCCGCGAGCACGCCGAGGTTCTCGACGATGGTCGGGTAGCCGGGCACCGAGCGCTTGATCATGTCCGGGAACACGCGCACCACGTCTTCGTTGAAGGCGAAGTCGGGCACCTGTTCCAGAGGTTGAGAGAAGAGGCGGTCGGGGTTTTGGCTCACGGCAGGCTCAAGCGTGGGTGATGAGGGGGCAATATTCTAGCCAAAAGCGGCCGTGGCTGCCTATTTATCAGACCGAAGTGACACAAGGCCGCCATGGGGAGGAGAGGGTTCCGCTACTCCCGGGTCTTGCCACGCCCGGTGAATTTTCAGGCACGTTATCGACAATACCCTGACTTCAGTAATCAACGGCCAGCGCTACTTTATTTGAGCGGTTTCATTTCTGCTTTGAATATTTTAGACCCACCGTGGAGGTGTTGTATGAGCAGCGGCAGTGTGGAAGATTTACCTCTATCGCAAGGTGGCGACGCAAAGCCTGATGAGAAAAAGCCATTTGATCAGCTGACGGAAGAGCAGCGGGCCATATTGATTCCGAGCCAGATATTTAACTTCAAGAGGGAAGCACCAGCCTTTATCTTCAGCCAAGAAAACCTGACAACGATCAAGCGTTACACGACGCAGGTTAATCGTTTGCCAGGGCATGAAAAAGTGGTAGGCGAGGGGGCACTGGCTATCCTTGGGCTTGACGCAACGGATGTTAACCATCTTTTTGATAACCTGCGTGCGCACGTAAGATTCTGGGGTGAAGTTGAAGACGCCTGCAAAGACATAGGCGCTGAACTTCATGTGTTTGCGGAGGGCCTCATCGATGATGGTGAGCAATTTTTAAAGGCTGTTGAAAAAAGCGATTCCTGGAAAGTAGTCGCTGAAGACTTAGCTGTTCACGAGGCTGTCAAGCTTTCTGAAGGCGATAGTAAAATATTCAATGACAGTGTGGATACTTACTTACGGAACATCGCCGAAGATATCGCCCACAGGCTCGAGAGTATCCGGCACGTCAGAAAACTCATCGATCGCTTTGGCGACATGATTACCGATAGCTTGGAGCCGGAGGCCAGAGGCTTGTATGGCAGGTTCGACGGCCACGATGCGGCAAAAAAATTGCTGGAAATAGAAACGGAACTGGCCTCACTGAGTGAAGCCATTGAGCAAAAACTCTCAGAGTACAGTGGGCTTGTCGGCTCAGCATTCTTTGGCCTGCTTTTCGGGCCTATCGGGCTCGCCATTACGGGCGGGATCTATGGTGCTAAAGCTGAAGCGGTACGGGCTGATAAAAATGAATTAATCGATAAACATGTGCAGCTTTCAGCGCGTAAAAATGCGTTGCTGGGGGGAGGAGTGGACCAATTCGAAAGCATCAAGAGTCTTTTACGAGATATGCAATTCAGGTTGGTCGAAGTCAGTACGGCGGCCAAAAACCTGGAAGATGTTTGGGTACTATTGGAAGCCTATGCGAACAGTTCGCTGAAGAAGGTTGAAGGCCTGTCGACGCAATTGGAGTTTAAGCGCTTTGTCAGAGGCTTCCAGCGGGTTATCTCTCCGTGGACGGAAATCGTAGGTATTACCGGTCACATCTCTAAACTGTTCAATGAATCCGTTGGTCTTTAAGGAGCGCTGCTGTCATGGAAATAAAAATAGATGAACTGCCCGATGTTGGTGTGATGCTGCAGGTCGAGGCACGGATGCATCATCTTTACTACAGCGACTCTACAGCCATGCTGCCGGCCGTGCGTGAGCGCTTGCTGGACCTGATCAATCTGGTCAAGGCCGGCAATGACGCCCTTCGGGAAAAAGCAGTGGCCAGTTTGGTCGAATTGAACCTGGATCTTAAAGACACGCTGTCGCAATTGGATGAGCCAGAGCTGCTGCGCACCCGACAGGATGTGTGTGCGGCGGTCAGCGATATTATCGAAGCGATAGAGCGAGTGCGCCGGTATCGCTCACCGCATGTTCAGGAACTTCAACAAGAGCATGAGGCCGCTGCCGTGGCGCTGCGCAAGAACATTACAGAGGTCGAAAAGTTGCTCGCCGACAAGGCGGCAAAACTCGAAGAGGTCGATGCTCTACTGGAGACGCTCGATCGACCTTCGGTACGCAAGGCCTTGCGCAACACCATTCCGGATGAAAGCGACATAGACGCGCTGCTGAAGACGTTCAAAGACCCAACGCTAAGCCCAGAGCTGGTCAAGGCGGCCTTGAACAAACTCAACAAACACCTGGACCTGCTGGAGGAAGGACGAACGTTCGCCGATGTCGTAGCGGCCAGAAAGCGGCTCAGCGCTGCCCGGGCTGACCAGGAAAGAACCTTGAAGCAGCTTCAAGAGCAACAGGAAAAGGCCCAGCAGACCGCCGGCCAGTTCTACAGTGTCCAGGAACTGCTAGAAAAACGTACACCCTGGGTGGAGGAAGCCAGCAAGTTCAGCGATGCATGGCAAGTTCATGAGCGTGCATTGAATGCTTCCACTACGCAGGCGCTGGAGTCTGCATTAAGGCAAGCACGTGATTACTTGCTTGCCTTGCGCCGGCGTTTCGAAGCGGCCTGAACGGCCTTCAGTTTACCTTGATGGCACAATCGAACGTTTGCACAGGGCGTACTTCCGGCGCCCACGGCTGCTGATACACCAACACCAGATGCCCCTCACCGGCTGCGCGGGCTTCGAAGCGCCAGCTGGAAATACCCGAGCTGCCAACGATACCGGCGTCCTCGGGGGCGCTGTAGACCTCGGGGCCGAGGCTGCGCAGCACGTTCGAGGCGGGGTTCTGCACCAGCCAGCGGTAGCCGGTGGTGGGGTTGCTGGGGAGGGTCAGGGTCAGCGCCTGGCCAACTTGCAGGCGCTTGGGGCACTCGCTTTCGGCGTCCAGCTCCACAGCTTGTTTGGGCTGCTGGGCGCAGGCGGTGAGCAGGGCGAGGCTCAGGGGAACGAGCAGACGAGGGGCGGTCATGGTGGCTCCGAAGGCTGGCGAGGGCCTGAGGATAACCGAAGCCGATGAGAATTTGTGCTGGTGCTTGAGGCCTCATCGCCGGCAAGCCGGCTCCCACAGGTTTGGCGAAATCCCGTGGGAGCCGGCTTGCCGGCGATCAGGCCAGTGCTGCTCAGAACAGCACTTTGGCCACGTCGGCAAAGCGTTTGGCGAAATGCACCGTCAGCCCTTCACGCAGGTACTCCGGCAGTTCTTCAAAGTCGCCACGGTTGGGCTCGGGCAGAATCAGCTCGAAAATCTTCTGCCGCCGCGCCGCAATCACCTTCTCGCGCACGCCGCCAATCGGCAGCACCTGGCCGGTGAGCGTCAGCTCGCCGGTCATCGCCACGCCTTTTTTCGGCGCCTGGTCGCGGGCCAGCGACAGCAGGGCGCTGGCCATGGTGATGCCAGCACTCGGGCCGTCCTTGGGCGTGGCGCCCTCGGGGACGTGCAGGTGGATGAAGGCCTCATTGAAGAAGGCCGGATCCCCGCCGAACTGCTTGAGGTTGGAGCTGACGTAGCTGTAGGCGATTTCAGCGGACTCCTTCATCACGTCACCCAGCTTGCCGGTGAGCTTGAAGCCACGGTTGAGGGTGTGGATCCGGGTCGCCTCGATCGGCAGCGTGGCGCCGCCCATGCTGGTCCAGGCCAGGCCCGTGATGACGCCCTTGCCGGCCAGCACCTGTTCGCTGCGAAACACCGGCATGCCCAGTGCGGCTTCAAGGTCCTTGGTGCCGATCTTGAGCTTGGCATCCGGGTCTTCCAGCAGCTTGAGCACGGCCTTGCGCACCAGCTTGCCCAGCTGTTTTTCCAGCTGCCGCACGCCGGCTTCGCGGGCATAGCCCTCGATCACCATGCGCAGGGCGCTGTCGCTGATGCTCAGGCTGGCCTTGGCGACGCCGGCCTTGTCCAGTTGCTTGGGCCACAAGTGGCGCTTGGCGATGGCCAGCTTCTCTTCGGTGATGTAGCCCGAGAGGCGGATGACTTCCATGCGGTCGAGCAGCGGCCCGGGGATCGAGTCCAGGGTGTTGGCGGTGCACACGAACAGCACCTTGGACAGGTCCAGGCGCAGGTCCAGGTAGTGGTCGAGGAAATCGACGTTCTGCTCGGGGTCGAGGGTTTCGAGCAGCGCCGAGGCGGGGTCGCCCTGGTAGCTCTGGCCCATCTTGTCGATTTCGTCGAGCATGATCACCGGGTTCATCACCTCGACATCCTTCAACGCCTGCACCAGCTTGCCCGGCTGGGCGCCGATGTAGGTGCGGCGGTGGCCCTTGATCTCCGCCTCGTCGCGCATGCCGCCGACACTGAAGCGGTAGAACGGCCGGCCAAGGGATTCGGCGATGGACTTGCCGATGCTGGTCTTGCCCACCCCAGGCGGGCCGACCAAGAGCACGATGGAGCCGCTGATTTCGCCCTTCCAGGCGCCCACGGCGAGGAATTCGAGGATGCGTTCCTTGATGTCGTCAAGGCCGGCATGGTGCTGGTCGAGCACCTTGCGCGCATGCTTGAGGTCGAGCTTGTCCTTGCCATACACGCCCCAGGGCAGGGCGGTGGCCCATTCCAGGTAGTTGCGGGTAACGGCGTATTCGGGCGAGCCGGTTTCCAGGATGGCCAGCTTGCCCATCTCTTCGTCGATACGCTTCTTGGCCTGTTCGGGCAGGGTCTTGCCTTGCAGGCGCTGCTCGAACTGTTCGAGGTCGGCGCTGCGGTCGTCTTTGGTCAGGCCCAGCTCCTGCTGGATGACCTTGAGCTGCTCCTTGAGGAAGAACTCGCGCTGGTGCTCGCCGATCTGCCGGTTGACCTCGGCGGAAATCTCGTTCTGCAGGCGCGCCACCTCGACTTCCTTGCGCAGCATCGGCAGGACCTTTTCCATGCGCTTGAGCATGGGCACACAGTCGAGCACTTCCTGCAGCTGGTTGCCGGTGGCCGAGGTCAGCGCCGCGGCGAAGTCGGTGAGCGGCGACGGGTCGTTGGGGCTGAAGCGGTTGAGGTAGTTCTTCAGCTCTTCGCTGTACAGCGGGTTGAGCGGCAGCAGTTCCTTGATCGCATTGATCAGGGCCATGCCATAGGCCTTGACCTCGTCGGTCGGCTCGGCCAGCTGGCGCGGGTATTCGACCTCGACCAGGTACGGCGGGCGATGGTGCTTGAGCCAGGTGCGGATGCGTACCCGGGTCAGGCCCTGGGCAACGAACTGCAGCTTGCCGTTCTCGCGGCTGGCGTGATGCACCTTGACCAGGGTGCCGTACTCCGGCAGCGCCGAGGTGTCGAAGTGGCGGTGGTCTTCAGGTGGGGTGTCCATGAAGAACAACGCCAGCGAGTGGTGCGGGGTCTTGGCCACCAGGTCGAGGGTTTCGGCCCACGGTTCTTCGTTGACGATCACCGGCAGCACCTGGGCCGGGAAGAACGGGCGGTTGTGGATCGGGATCACGTAGACCTTGTCCGGCAGTTGCTGGCCGGGCAGGGCGAGGGCGTGGCCGGCTTCGGCCTGGGTATCGAGGTGTTCGGCTTCGCGGTGTTCGTCGGGTTGTTCCGGGAAATCCTGCTGGTCGCTCATGGGGCACCTGCGTGAATGACTATGGTGCTTAGATGGGGCGCGGGGGGAAGGGTTTCAATGGTAGACGAAGGCAGCAGGGGAGCGCTTTCATCTTCGCGCCTGTACCGGCCACATCGCCGGCAAGCCGGCTCCCACAGGTAGAGCCCCTGTGGGAGCCGGCTTGCCGGCGATGTGGCGGTGGCTTACTCAGCCAATTTGTAAGCGATGATGTAATCGCCCATCTTGGTGCCCAGCGAGCCGTGGCCGCCGGCGACGATCAGCACGTACTGCTTGCCGTCCTTGCCGGTGTAGGTCATCGGCGTGGCCTGGCCACCCGCTGGCAGGCGCGATTTCCACAGCTCCTTGCCGTTGTTCACGTCGTAGGCGCGCAGGTACTGGTCCAGGGTACCGCTGAGGAAGCCCACGCCACCTGCGGTGACGATCGAGCCGCCCATGCTCGGCACGCCCACCGGCAGGCCGATCGGCACCGGGGTGCTGTCACGGGTGGTGCCGTTCTTGCGCTTCCACACCACCTTGTTGGTGAACAGGTCGATGGCGGCCACGTAGCCCCAGGCCGGTGCCTGGCACGGCACGCCCAGCGGCGACATGAACGGGTGCATGGTCACAGCATAGGGTGCGCCGGTGTTGGGCTGCACGCCGCTGGTCTCGCTTTCGCGCTTGCTGCCGGCGGCCACTTGTTCACGCGGCACCATCTTCGACACGAAGGCCATGTAGTTGGGCGAGGTGAACAGCAGCTGGCGCACTGGGTCGACCGACACGCTGCCCCAGTTGAACACGCCCACGTTGCCCGGGTACACCAGGCTGCCCTGTTCGGACGGCGGGGTGTACTGGCCTTCGTAGCGCAGTTCGCGGAACTGGATGCGGCACAGCATCTGGTCGAACGGCGTGGCGCCCCACATGGCCTGTTCGGTCAGCTCGGGGCCGAGCAGGTTGAGGTCGGAGCGGGCCTGGGTCGGTGCGGTGTGGTCACCCTTGACGGCGCCCTGCGGCACCGGGATCTCGCGGATCGGCACGATCGGGGTGCCGTCGCGGCGGTCCAGCACGTACAGGCTGCCCTGCTTGGTCGGCACGATGATCGCCGGCTTCACGTCGTCCTTGGTCTTCAGGTGCACCAGGGTCGGCTGGCTGCCAACGTCCATGTCCCACAGGTCGTGGTGGGTGAACTGGTAGTTCCAGCGGGCCTTGCCGGTGGCCAGGTCCAGGGCGACCACGCCGGCGCTGTACTTCTCGGCGCCCGGGGTGCGGTCGGCGCCCCACTGGTCAGGGGTCTGGTTGCCCAGGGGCAGGTAGACCATGCCCAGTTCTTCATCGACGCTGGCCAGCGACCACATGTTGGCCGAGTTGCGGCTGTACTGCTTGCCGGGGGCCAGGGGCTTGGTGTCGTCGGGGTTGTTGCTGTCCCAGTTCCACACCAGGCGCCCGTCGTGCACGTCGTAGGCGCGGATGACGCCGGACGGCTCGTTGGTCGACTCGTTGTCGGTGACGTGGCCGCCGATGATCACCAGGCTGCGGGTAATCGCCACCGGCGAGGTGGAGTAGTAGCCGCCGGCGGTGAACGGGCCGATGCCGGTGGTCAGGTCGATCGCGCCCTGGTTGGCGAAGCCTTCGCAGACCTTGCCGTTGTCGGCATTGATGGCGATCAGGCGGGCGTCGGCGGTGGGCAGGTAGAGGCGGCGCGGGCAGGCCTGGGCCACGGCTTGGCCGGCGTCGGAGACTTTCGGCGCGGGGCTGCCGTCACGGCTGACGTAGGCATTTTCGTCATAGTACGAGACGCCGCGGCAGGTCATGTGGGCAAAGCCCTTGAAGGTGCCGACCGGGGTCTTGATCTGCGGGTCGAAGCGCCAGATCTCGGCACCGGTGTCCGGGTCCAGGGCCAGCACCTTGCTGTGCGGCGTGCAGGCATAGAGCATGCCGTTGGCCTTGAGCGGGGTGTTCTCGTTGGTCAGCTCGACCGGGTCCTTGTCGGTTGGCAGGTCGCCGGTGCGGATGCGCCAGGCTTCTTCCAGGCGATAGGCGTTCTGCGGGGTGATCTGGCGCAGCGGCGAATAACGGTCGCCATGCTCGGTGCGGCCATAGGCCTGCCAGTCGCCGTCGGGCATGGCCGGGGCGGCACTGCCCATTTCGCTGTTGTCGCGGCCGAGTTCGCCAAACACCTCACCTGGGTGGGTGAACTGGCTGCCCAGGGCACAGGCGCCCGAGGCCAGCACGGCAACGCCGAGCAGCGCGGTGTTGGCCTTGGCCGCCGGGCCGATCAGCGGGCGGCGTGCCCACGGCAGCAGCAGCACCACGCCGATGGCGAACCACAGGGAAAGGCGCGGCACCAGCTGCCACCAGTCCAGGCCCACTTCGAGCAAGGCCCACACTGTACTGCCCAGCAGCACCAGGCCATACAGGCCCAGGGCGATGCGCCGGCGAGCCAGCAGCAGGGCGCCCGAGAGGGCAAAGCCGATACCGGCAATCACGTAGTAAAGCGACCCGCCGAGCTGGCTCAGCTTGATCCCGCCGGCCAACAGGGCCAGGCCCATCAGCAACAGCAGTACGCCCACGAGGCGCGGTAGCCAGCGGCTTCCATTCTTGGCACCGTCAGTGCTCATCGTATGTTCTCCGTTAGGTTGAAAGTTGTCAGAACGTGCTCTGGATCTTCAGGCCGGCGATCACCGCGTCGTCGACCTGCGACACCCCGCCCGGATGGCGGATGTACTGCAGGTTCGGGCGCACGGTGAGCCAGTCGGCCAGGTGAATGCCGTAATAGAGTTCGGCGCTGTACTCGGTGTCCTGCACGGGCAGGTAGCCGGGATTGTCGTAGTCGTCGAGCCCGGCGGCCTGGTTGGCCAGGCGGGCGTTCTTGCGGTAGGCGGGATTGACGTGCACGCGGGCCAGGGCGAAACCGATGTCGTCCTGGCTGCGGGCGTCGAAGGGGCCCTTGAATAGCAGTCCTGCCTGAACATAGTTGTCGATGGCATTGGTCTTCTTGTCGTGCACCGTGGCGTTGGCGAACAGGCTCAGGCCGCGCGACTGGTCGGATGCCTGCGCAGTGATCTGCTGCTGGGCACCGATCCACAGGCCGTGCTTGCTCGAACTGCTGCGGTAGGCGGCGCCACTGATGGCGGCCGGCTGGCCGTTGCTGTCCTTGAGAACATTCTGTGCCTTGGCATTACTGTAGTAGTAGCCGGCGCGATATTCCCCTTTCAGGCCATTGACCGCCGGGCTCCACACCAGTTCGACCGGCATCACGGCGCCTTGGGTGCCGCTGCCGCTGAGCTTGAAGCCATTGCCTGACTCGAGGTTGGAGGGGTTCTGCTCGAACACGCCGACCTGGGCGTAGAGGGCGTCGCTGAGGTTGTAGCGCACGCGCAGGGCCCACTGGCTGACCGGCCAGTTGTACCAGATGCTGCCGGCCCAGTTGCCCACCTGCGAGCCGCAGAAGGCCAGGTTCTGGAAGTCGCAGGGGAAGCTGTTGAAGTCCTCGCCTTGGCCGAAGCGGCCGAATTTCACGTCCAGGGCGCCGTCGAAGTACTTCTGCTTGATCCACATCTGCGTCAGCCGCCAGGTTTCGCCCCGGCCCCAGACCTCCTGGGCGGAGGTGAAGCCGCCGACACGCGGGTCGTTGATGCGGTCGTTGCTGATGTTGTCGCCGTGGCGTTCGGTGACCGTCAGCTGCAGTTCGGTGGCTTGCCAGCCGAGGATCTTCTCCAGGTCCAGGTGGCTGCCAAAGGTGAACTGGTCGCTGTAGCGCGCGGTGCGGTCATGGTCGTAGCCGCCGTGCAGGTTGCTGCCCATTTCGCCGGTGTAGCCGAGGGTGAATGCGTAGCCTTTTTCCAGCAGCTCGCTGCGGGTGCCGCCCCAGTCACCGAGCATCCAGGGGGAATCGCTGGCGAAGGGTTCGCTGGCGCTGGCAGGGGTGGCCAGGGCGCCGAGGGCGAGGCCGATGTAGCAGGGTTTGGGCAGTTGGAGCATGAGATAGCGCTATCTTCTGATTATTGAAAAAACCGCAAGCGCATCGAAGGTGTGGACCTTCAACGAATAGGGCAACAAAGGGGTTAGATGAAGCGATTCAGCTTGCGGTGGGGAGGATATAGGGGAATTTGTAAGAAAAAAAGACAAATTGTCGCAGTGGATTGTTGCTGAACGGGTAATAGTGGGCTGCCTTGCAGCCCCATCGCCGGCAAGCCGGCTCCCACAGGTATTCCCCGCTCTGTAGGAGCCGGCTTGCCGGCGATGAAGGTGCAGCGGATCAGAAGGTCGTGCGTAAACCCAACTCAACGCTACGCCCAGGTGCCGGTGCAATGTCGCGCAGGATCGAGCTGGCATAGCGCACGGTCTGGTCCGTCAGGTTCTCGCCGCGCACGAAGGCCAGCCACTGGCTCTGGCCGATGTCGAAGCGGTAACCGACGCTCGCCCCCAGCGTGGTATAGCCGTCGGTGCTGGTTTCATTGGCCGGCGTGCGGTGCTGCGAGGCGGCATGTTGCACATCCACCCGCGCCTGCCAGCGCTCCAGTTCCCACACCAGGCCGCTGTTCAGGCGCAGCGGTGCAATGCGCGGCAACGGCTCGCCACTGTCGAGGTTCTTCGCCCGGGTGTAATCGCCCGACAGCTCCAGGGCAAAGTTGCCATATTGGTTGTGCAGCAGTTGCCAGCGGTCCTGGGCCTCGATGCCATAGAACCGCGCCCGCACGCCCTGGTACTGGTATTCGGGGAAGTCGCCATGGTCGTGATCGTGGTCGTGGTCATGGTCCTCGTCGCCATGGTCATGGTCGTGGCCTTCGCGCAGGTTGCCGGTGCCGATCAGCCCGATGTAGTTGCGAAAGTGGCTATAAAAGACCCCGACGCTGCCTTTGTGGGTGCCGTTGTCGAAGCGCAGGGCCAGGTCGGCGGAAATGGCCTTTTCCTTGTTCAGGCTCGCATCGCCGACCTCGTAGGCCCCGGTGGCGACGTGGGCGCCGTTGGCGTACAGCTCGTAGAACGTCGGGGCCCGTTCGGTGTAGCCGAGGTTGGCCGCCAGCGACCAGACCGGGTCGAGCTGGTACAGCGCCCCGGAAGACAGGCTGTAGGCGTTGAAGCTGCTGGTGCTGTCGGCGTCGGCGAAGGTGTCGTTGCCCTTGGCGTCCGGGTCCACGCGGGTATGTTCCAGGCGCGCGCCCAGGCTCAGGTTCAAGCGTTCGGTGGCTTGCCATTGCTCGAGCATGAACAGCGCCAGGCTGTCGGTGTCGGTGTGCGGCACGAAGGCTTCTTCGCCCAGTGCCGAGAACTCGTTGCGGCTGACCTGGGCGCCGACCACGCCTTCGATGGGCCCCAGGGTTTGGTGGCGAGCCTCGACGCGCGCCTCGTAGCCCTTGTTCTTGAAGGTGGTGTGCACCTCGCCGCTTTCGATTTCACGGTGCTGGTAGTCGGTATAGCCGGCATCGACCTTGACCGAACTGAACGGGCCGTCCAGGTCGCGCAGCTCGGAGGCGAAACCGTAGTGGTCCTGCTGCATGTCCAGGCGCACGCCGGGCTCGGCGACCGAGCCGTAGTTGCTGTCGTAGCGGCTGTAGGACAGGCCGGTGTAGCCGTGGTCCCAGTGGTAGGCGCCGCCGATCGCCCCGCCATCCTGGCGGCCGTCGCTGTTGTCCAGGCGGTGCTTGCTGCCGGTGTCGTCGGCGCTGCGCACGTTCGAGCTGCGCGCGTAGCCGGGGATGCGCAGGTCGTTGAACTGGCGGCTGTTGGCGTCCAGGTGCAGGGCGAAGGCGCCGTCGCCGGCCTCGAGCTTGCCGGCGCTGCTGCGGGTGGTGTCGGCGCCGCCGTAACGCAGCTCACCGGCGCCGTGGATGCCTTCGATCGGCGCGTCCGGGATGCGGTTGTCGAAGGTGTTGACCACGCCGCCGATGGCGTTGCCGCCATACAGCAGGGCGGCGGGGCCGCGGACGATTTCCACGCGCTCGACGGTGACGGGGTCAAGTGGCACGGCGTGGTCGTAGGACAGCGACGAGGCGTCCAGGGCGCCGACCCCGTTACGCAGGATGCGGATGCGGTCGCCGTCCAGGCCACGGATGACCGGGCGGCTGGCGCCCGGGCCGAACCAGGTCGAGGCCACGCCAGGCTGTTTGTTGAGGGTCTCGCCGAGGCTGCCGTGTTGCTGTTGCAGCAGGTCGTCACCGGCGAGCACCGAGCTCGGCGCCGCGAGCTGGTGGTTGCCCAGCGGGTTGGCGGTGATGACCTGGGGTTCGAGTTCCACGGCCTGGCTGGGCGAGGCGGCGAACCACAGGGCGAGGGTGAGGGGGGAGAGGCGGAGCGGGATGTGCAGCATGGGGCTGTGACGTTCCTTGGCAGATGCTTTTGTGTTGTTACAATATAACATCACTATTTCAGCACAGAGGATTTACCCCTGGCCAGCGCTTTTTCACCGGCCACCGCAGGTCCCACCCGCCACTACACTCGTGTAAGGTGCGCATCTTTTCCCCGCTGGAGCACTGGCATGAGCACGGCCCAACACAACGCGCTGCACGGCAAGACCCTCGAACAGATCCTCACCGAGCTGGTGGCGCACTACCAATGGGAGGGGCTGGCCGAGCGCGTGGACGTGCGCTGTTTCAAGAGCAACCCGAGCATCAAGTCGAGCCTGACCTTCCTGCGCAAGACGCCCTGGGCGCGGGAGAAGGTCGAGCAGCTCTACGTGAAACTGCAGCGCAAGGCCTGACATGCCGCGCCATCCCTGGCTGACCGCGATGGCCGTGCTGGGCTGGCTGGGGCTCGCGGTGCAGGTGTACCTGGTGCTGCTGGCGCGCTGGCAGGAGCAGGCCAGCCTCATCGGTGGGCTGATCAACCTGTTCGGCTATTTCACGGTGCTGACCAATACCTTGGTGGCGACGGTGGTGAGCTACGCGGCGTTCGGCCGCGAAGGCGGCGCCAAGCGCTTTTTCCTGTCGCCAGCGGTGAGCTCGGCCGTGGCCGCCAGCATCATCCTGGTGGCGCTGGCCTACAGCCTGTTGCTGCGCCATCTGTGGCACCCGCAGGGGTGGCAGTGGCTGGCGGACGAGCTGCTGCACGATGTGATGCCGGCGCTGTACGCGCTGTACTGGTGGTTTGCCGTGCCCAAGGGCCACTTGCGGCTCTGGCACCTGGCGGCGTGGGCGTTGTACCCGGCGGTGTACTTTGCCTATGCGCTGTGGCGGGGCAGCGAGATCGGGCTGTATGCGTATCCGTTCATCGATGTGGCGAGCCTGGGTTTTGGGCAGGTGATGCTCAATGCGCTGGGGGTGCTGGCGGGGTTCTGGGGGATTGGGCTGGTGCTGTTGGGGCTTGATCGCTGGAAAGGGCGGCGGGTGCGTACATTTGCTTAGCCTGTAGCGGCCCTATCGCCGGCAAGCCGGCTCCCACGGGTTCCCCACATGATTGAAACTGTGGGGGTACCTGTGGGAGCCGGCTTGCCGGCGATGGGGCCGGTGAAGACCAAGCCGATCACTCGTCGTCAGCAGAACCTTCCGCTCGCCAGTAGGCCGCCGCCTTGAGCGCATCTTCGGCAACCCCCTTCTCCAGCAACAAGGCCTTGGCCTGCCGGGTCAGCGACTTCTCCAGGGCTACCCAGCTGTACAGCTTGCCTTCGGGCAAGCTCAGCCCCTCCAGCAACGCCAGCAAATCCTCATCGCGCCTCACCCAGAGCACCTCGACCTGCGCCCGGCTCGGCAACGGCTGGCGCTCCTGCTCATCCTCGATCTGCACCACCGCCAGCACCCGGCGCCCTGCCGGCAGTTCCTCCAGGCGTCGGCCGATGGCCGGGATGGCCGTCTCGTCGCCAATCAGCAGGTAGCTGTCGAAGATATCCGGTACCACCATCGAGGCGCGCGGCCCGGCAATGTTCAGCGTCTGCCCGGGCGCCGCCTGGGCTGCCCAGGTCGAGGCCGGGCCATCGCCGTGCAGCACGAAGTCGATGTCCAGTTCGAGGTTGGCCAGGTCGATGCGCCGCGGCGTGTATTCGCGCATGGTCGGCCGCACGGCGCCGTCGCGCCCCAGGTTGCCGGCGTCGATGGCCTGCTGCTGCTCGGGCGTTTCGGCAAACAGCAGCTTGATGTGGTCGTCGCTGCCCAGGCTGGTGAAGCCTTGCAGCTGCGCGCCACCCAAGGTGATGCGGCGCATGCGCGGGGTCAGTTCGGTGACCCGCAGCACCTGCAGGCTGCGCTGGCGGATTTCGTGGTTGACGCGGTGGATGCTGTCACTCATGGGGAATCTCCGTAGCGGTGTCGGCCGGCCCGGCGGCGATGGCCTTGGCGGTTTCGTTGAGCAGGTTGCGCACCCGCTGGATTTCATCGGGGCTCCAGTGGCCGCTGTGCATGTGCAGGGCATGGCGCAGGTTGCCGACCGCTTCATGGATCTGTGGCGGGCGGTCGTGACCACGCAGGGCGCGCTTGCTGACTTCGATGCGCATGCGCACGCCGTCAAGGGCCACAGCCTGTTCACCGAGGGCGCTGCGGCCGGCGTCGGTGATGGCGTACAGGCGTTTGCTGCCCTGCACCTGGCCGCTGATCAATTCGGCTTCCTCGAGGAAATTGAGGGTGGGGTAGATGACCCCGGGGCTGGGTGTGTAGCTGCCGTCGAAGAGGTTTTCGATCTGGCGGATCAGGTCGTAGCCGTGCCCGGGCTGTTCGGCCAGCAGCGACAGCATCAGCAGTTTCAGGTCGCCGGGGGCGAATACCCGAGGGCCGCGCTCACCGCGGCCGGGGCGGCGTTCGAAGGGGTCATGGGCGTAAGGGTCGCGCATGAAGGTGAGGCTCCGTCGTTTAGATATATCGCAAGATATTACTCAAGATATATCTAAAGACAAGCCTCTAAATGCGGATGATTATCATCTAAATATTCGATGAGTCCTTTTCGTGCATGGCCACTTGCGGCGCCTTGCATTCGTTGGGGTTGCCCGGCTCCAGGTAGGGCATGAGGATCGGCGCCATGCCCTTGAGCACTTGCACGGGCAGCGCCGAGGTGAACTTGAACGCCTCCGCCGAGCGCCCCGGGACGAACGCGGTCAGGGTGCCGAAGTGGTTGTCGCCGAGGAAGAACACGAAGGTGGCGGTGCGGTTCAGCGAGCGCGAGCCGATCAGCCGCCCGCCCGCGCCGAAGCTCTCGATGCGGTTGTCGCCGGTGCCGGTCTTGCCGCCCATCACCAGCGGCGTGCCGTCATGCAGCTTGAAGCTGCCGGAGATGCGCCGCGCGGTACCGGCATCGACCACTTGCGACATCGCGCCCTTGAGCGCGCGGGCCACTTCCACCGGCAGGATCCGCTGGCCGCGGTCGGGGTCGCTGACCAGCTTGGTTTCGTAGGGCGTGTTGGCGGCGAAGTGCAGGGTGTCGATGCGCAGGGTCGGCAGGCGGATGCCGTCGTTCTGGATGATCCCGACCAGCTCCGACAAGGCCGCCGGGCGGTCGCCCGAGCTGCCGATGGCGGTCGCCAGCGACGGCACCAGGTGGTCGAAGGGGTAGCCCACGCGCTTCCAGCGCTGGTGGATGTCGGTGAAGGCCTCGATCTCGACCATGGTGCGAATGCGGCTGTCACGGGCGCCCGGGTAGCGGCTCTTGAACAGCCAGCCATACACCTCCTGGCGCTCGAAACGGCTGGCATTGACCATTTCGGTCAGGGTCGCGCTCGGGTTCTTCAGCAGGTAGCCGAGCAGCCACAGGTCCAGCGGGTGCACCTTGGCGATGTAGCCCTGGTCGGGCAGGTCGTACTTGCCGGGGCCGTAGGCTTCGTACATCTCCGCCAGGCGGCCGTCGGTGAGCTTGCCCAGGGCAATCTTGTCGTCCTTGCTGTGGGCGCGGACGAAGGCGTTGAAGGTTTCCTGGCCGGCTTCGGGGAACAGGTAGCGGTGCACCGCCGCCAGGCGCTGCGGGGTCACGCGCATGCTGTCGATGAAGGTGTCCAGGCGTTGCTGCGAGGTCTTGCGCTGGTACTTCTTCCAGAAGCGCATCAGGTAGTTGGTGCCTTCCTTGTCGGCGAAGCGCGCCAGGTATTCCTGGCGGCGCGGGTCGGAATCGTCCTTGAGCAGCGGCACCCGGTTGAACGGCTGCTGGTAGGTCACGTAGCGCACCAGGTCGCGCATCAGGCGAATGAACGGCAGGTTGATCGACTCGCGCAGGGCTTCCTTGAGGGTTGGGTTGCGGTTGTTGTCTTCCTTGCGGAAGTTGTTGAACACGTGCATGCCGCCGCCGGTGAAGAACGCCTCGCCGGTGTTGGCCGAATACTTGCGCTCAAGGGCGGCGTCGAGCATGGCGTCCAGGCTCTGGTTCTTGCTGTTCTGCGCCAGCCACTCCAGCGACCACTGGGTGATGCGGTCGAGCTCGGCGACTTCCACTTTCTTGAGCTCGGCGGCGGGTTTGCCGGCGTACTTGTCGTGCAGCTCGGCGATGATTTCCAGGTAGGTGGTGAGCACCCGCAGCTTGGCGGTGGAGCCCAGCTCCAGCTTGCTGCCTTCGTTGATGTCGAAGGGCTGGTCGGTGCTGTCGGTCTGCACCCGCACCCGCGAGCCATCGGCGGTGCGTTCGAACAGGGTGAAGCTGTAGCGCACCTGGTCGGTGGTCTTGGCGGTCAGCAGGCGCTCGCCGATCAGGCCCATCTGTGCGGCGAACACCGGGTCGGAGAGGTTTTTCAGGTACTGGCTGGCCTGCATCTGCAGGTCGGCCTGCAAGGTGCTGGTGGCCGACACGTCGAGGCGGTCGAGGTCGTACAGCGGGCGGTTGAGCATGGCGGCCAGGCGGTTGCGCGCCAGGCTGATGCCCTTGTTGGTGATGATCGGCACGATGGTCGGTTGCGCCACCCAGTCGCGGTACACCGCCTTGCTGGCCAGCGCCGCGTCGGCCAGGGGGCGGTCGATGACATTGCTGGCGGCCAGCACGCGGATGTGCGAATCGGTAAGGTCGGCCAGCTCCACCCGGCCTTTGGACAGGTAATGCGAGGGGCGCCGCTGGGCGATCATCAGCGACAGCACCTGGCGCAGGGCCAGGCCGCGCGCGGCCATGCTGTCGGGGTCGGTGGCGGTGGAGGTGAGGGCCTGGTTGACCTGGTCGAAATCGGCGCCGTACCACACCCGCAGGCCCTCGGCCATGCCATGCACCTCGCCATGCCCGGGCACTGCTGACAGCGGCACGCTGTTGAGGTAGTCACGCACGATGCGCTGGCGGGCTTCGGTGGTGTCGGTGCCGCCCTGGTAGGCGCGCACGCTGGCGGAAATCATCTGGCGGATCTTCTCTGCGCCAGACACGGTCAGGCCGTCGGGCGAGTGGCGGTACTTTTCCAGCTGGGTCGCCAGGGTACTGCCACCGGCCGACTGGCCTGGCAGGGCCAGGTACTTGGCGATCTGGCTGTAGGCGGCCTTGGCAAAGCGCGGCCAGTCCACGGCCGGGTTGTTCTTCGGGTCTTGCGGGTCGAGCAGGTCGCGGTTTTCGATGAACAGCAGGCTGTTGACCATCACCGGCGGGATGGCCGCGAAACTGGGGTACAGGTGCTGGGGATAGTTGTACTGGTAGAGGGTGTCGCCACGGCAGTCGGTGATCGCCAGGCCCGCCTGGATTTTCTCGATGTAGGGGGCGAACAGGCCGTGGTCGACGTAGTTCATCAGGGCCGGGGAGAACTTCACCTGTTCGCTGATCAGGTAGTCGCGCTTGAGCAGGCGTGGCAGGAATTCGCCCAGCGCGCTGTAGCCCAGGCGCTTGTCGAACGGCCCGTCACCGGGGTAGACGATGGCGTCGCTGGGGCCAGGCTGCAGCGAGTAGGTGAGGGTGGTGGCCAGCTTGCTGAATTCGCGCGACTGCAGCTCGGAGGTGCGAAATTCATCATAGGCGGCAAAGCCGATGGCCACGATCGCCACCAGCAGGATCAACACAATCAGCCGCCACCACAGCCGACGCTTGCGAGTGGGCTTCGGCGGTGGCGTCTCGGCCAGAGGTGGTTCGGGTGCTTCCGTTCTGGTTGGTTCCGATTGCCACAGTGCGCCCATAGTCTTCAATCCGGCCAGGTTATTTCTCGTTACTTGCCTGAAGCTTAGACGGTGACAGCAGGCGGTGAAAAAATTGTAGGAAGAGTAGAAAACTGATGTGGGATATGCGGCTTTGGTGTTGGTTTCTTCCGACGGCGATATTGCTAGGGTGGCTGCATGGCGTGGGGGGTAAGCCTTAATCCCCCGACTTCTCGCCAAATTTCTGGATATTTACAGTGAAAAGCCCTACGTCGGGCTTCCTATACTGCTCGGCCCCTTCGCCCTGCCGGGCGCTCTATTCCGGCATACGGGCCGGCCCACAAGGCCAGCCTGGCGAGCCAACACCATGCCTATCGGCAGGTTGCGGCTGCACGAAGGTCAAATCCAATAACAAAATGAGGTTGTATTGCTATGCCAGTCGGCAACCACCCTGCCCATGCAGAGACCGCCCAGGGCGGCCCTCTCAAGCGTGAACTGGGCGAACGGCACATCCGTCTGATGGCGCTGGGCGCCTGTATCGGTGTCGGTCTCTTCCTCGGTTCGGCCAAAGCCATTGAAATGGCCGGGCCTGCCATCATGCTTTCCTACATCATTGGCGGCCTGGCGATCCTGGTGATCATGCGTGCGCTCGGCGAAATGGCCGTGCACAACCCGGTCGCCGGTTCGTTCAGCAGCTATGCGCAGGACTACCTTGGCCCACTCGCGGGCTTTCTCACCGGCTGGAACTACTGGTTCCTGTGGCTGGTGACCTGTGTTGCGGAAATCACCGCAGTGGCCATCTACATGGGCATCTGGTTCCCTGACGTGCCCCGCTGGATCTGGGCCTTGATGGCGCTGGGCAGCATGGGCGCGGTCAACCTGATCGCGGTCAAGGCGTTCGGTGAGTTCGAGTTCTGGTTCGCCCTGATCAAGATCGTCACCATCATTGCCATGGTGCTGGGCGGCATCGGCATCATTGCCTTCGGCTTCGGCAATGACGGCGTGGCTGTGGGTATTTCCAACCTGTGGAGCAACGGCGGCTTCATGCCCAATGGCGTGACCGGTGTGCTGATGTCGCTGCAGATGGTGATGTTCGCCTACCTGGGCGTGGAAATGATCGGCCTGACTGCCGGCGAAGCACGCAACCCGCAAAAAACCATTCCGCAGGCCATCGGCTCGGTGTTCTGGCGCATCCTGCTGTTCTATGTGGGCGCGTTGTTCGTGATCCTGTCGATCTACCCGTGGAACGAAATCGGCAGCCAGGGCAGCCCGTTCGTCATGACCTTCGAGCGCCTGGGCATCAAGACCGCCGCCGGCATCATCAACTTCGTGGTCATCACCGCGGCGCTGTCGTCGTGCAACGGCGGCATCTTCAGCACCGGGCGCATGCTCTACAGCCTGGCGCAGAACGGCCAGGCCCCGGCGGCTTTCGCCCGCACCTCGAAAAGCGGCGTGCCGCGCAATGCGCTGCTGCTGTCGATCGCAGCCTTGCTGCTGGGCGTGCTGGCCAACTACCTGGTGCCTGAGAAGGTGTTCGTCTGGGTAACGTCGATCGCCACCTTCGGCGCGATCTGGACCTGGGTGATGATCCTGCTGGCCCAGCTGAAATTCCGCGCCGGGCTGTCGAGCGCCGAGCGCAAGGCCCTGAAGTACCGCATGTGGCTGTGGCCGCTGAGTTCCTACCTGGCCCTGGCGTTCCTGGTACTGGTGGTAGGCCTGATGGCCTACTTCGAGGACACCCGCGTGGCGCTGTACATCGGCCCGGCGTTCCTGGTGCTGCTGACGGCGTTGTACTACACCTTCCGCCTGGCGCCCAAGCAGGCGCAGGGCGTGGTCAGCCCAGCTGCATGACAGGCTTGGGGGCCGCCTTCGGGCGGCCCTTTTGCAGGCAGATATCTTCGGTCGCTGCAGCCGTCTACTGGCATTTTTGTCAGTAGAACACCTTGCACCTATCGCCTAACGTGGCGTTCAGGGCAGGCAAGGAAGGCGTGACCGACCATGCAGCGCAGTGCACCCGCGTTTCTCAAATACCTGATCGTCGGCGTCTTCAATAGCGCCATCCATGTTGCAGCGTTCACTGCAATGCAGCTGATCGCCGGCACCGACCAGGCGACCAGCAACCTGACGGCCTTCTTCGTGGCGCTGTCGTTCTCCTTTGTGGCCAACTCCCGGTACACCTTCAGGGTGCCCCTGTCGCTTGCGCGCTACTTGTCGTTGGTGGTGTGCATGGGCAGCTTCAGCGTGGCCCTGGGAGCACTTGCAGATGAGCAGGGCTGGCATCCGGCGCTCACCGTCCTGCTGTACTCGGCCATCAGTCTGCTGCTTGGCTTTTTGCTTTGGCGGTGGCTCTTCACGGTACGGCGCAAATGGATATTTCGCTGATCGTGCCGGTGTTCAATGAGGCGCTGGCGATCCGGCCGTTCTATGACGCGGTTCGCCAGGCGATGCGTGGCTGTACGGCGCGCATCGAGCTGATTTTCGTCAACGATGGCAGCGAGGACGGCACCGAACTGCAGATCCGCCAACTGATCGCGGGCGACCCGGACGTCATGCTGGTCGATCTGTCGCGCAACTTCGGCAAGGAAGCGGCGCTGTTCGCCGGCCTGGAAATGGCGGGGGGCGACGCGGTCATTCCAATCGATGTCGACCTGCAGGACCCAGTGGATGTCATCCCCTTGCTCATCGAACAGTGGCGCGCCGGTTTCGATGTGGTGCTGGCCAAGCGCCGAGACCGTTCCAGCGAGGGTTACCCGAAGCGCCTGAGCGCCGCCGCGTTCTACTTCCTGCTCAACCGCATCTCGCAGATACGCATCGAGAAAAACGTCGGCGACTTTCGCCTGCTCGACCGCAAGGTCGTGGAGGTGATCAAGTCGATGCCGGAGCAGCAGTTGTTCATGAAAGGCATGCTGTCCTGGGCAGGGTTCAGCACCACGGTGGTGGAGTACCAGCGCGCTTCGCGGGCGCAGGGTGGCAGCCGTTTCAATGCCTGGAAACTGTGGAACCTGGCACTCGATGGCATCACCTCGTTCAGCACGGTGCCGCTGCGGCTGTGGACTTACCTGGGCGGCAGCATTGCCTTCGCAGCGTTTGCCTATGCGGCAGTGCTGGTTGCAGACAAGTTGATCTTCGGCAACCCCGTGCCGGGGTACCCCTCGCTGATGACGGCCATGTTGTTTCTCGGTGGGGTGCAGCTGATCGGGATCGGCGTGCTGGGCGAATACATCGGCCGTATCTACCTGGAGTCCAAGCACCGCCCGCGTTACGTCGTGAAGGGCCTGGCAGGGCGCAAGGCCGCGCGGCCTGGCCGGGGCGTGTTCAAGGAGCAACGGTGAGCGGCTCGCGGCGATGGCAGGGGCGCTGGTCCAGAGCCGGTGTGGTACTGGCCATCCTGCTCGCCAGTGCTGCGTTGCGCTTGCACCAGGTGTCGATACCGGGCATCTGGCTGGATGAAGCATTCAGTGTGTTGCTCAGCCGCTTGGAGCCTGCGCAGATCCTCTTTCATACCGCCAGGGACGTTCACCCACCGCTCTATTACCTGACCCTGCATTACTGGATGCAAGGGTTCGGCAGTGACGCCCTGGCGGTTCGAAGCCTGAGCGTTTGCGCGGGCATCGCGACCGTAGGCGTGGGCATGCTGCTGGCACGCCAACTGGCGTCCTGGCGCGCCGCAGTCATGGCGGGGGTATTGATGGCGTTCTTTCCGATGGGCATACGTTTCAGCCAGGAAGCGCGGATGTATGCGTTGCTGGGCCTGCTGCTGCTGACCGCCGTGTACATGCTGTGGCTGTGGGTCAGCCGGCAGAAAAAAGCCTATCTGGCCGCCTACTGCCTGTTGATGGTCGCGGCCCTCTACACCCATTACTTTGCCGTGCTGGGGGCATTGGCCAACTGGGTCTATCTGCTGCTGACGAGGGATGCGCAAGGCAGGGTGCTGGCGCTCACTCGCCCCTGGTGGCTGGGAAATGCGGCCATCGCGATTGCCTATCTGCCCTGGTTGCCGGTGTTGTATCGCCAGCTCGACCATCGCGAGCTGGTTGGCTGGATCGAGCGCTTTCCGCCCTCTGCCATGAGCATGCCGTCGACATTCTGGAAGGCCTTCACCCTCAACGGCAGCGCCCCAGGCGTGCTTGCCGTGCTGTTCACGATGTTCCTGCTATTGGCATCACTGCGGGTGCTGCTGCGGGTTTCCAAGCCAGGCCAGCCCAGCGTGCTGCTGCTGGGCTACTGCTTCATCCCGGTGCTGGTGGTGTGGCTGGTGTCCTATGCCATGCCGATGTACATCAACCGGTACCTGCTGTTTGCGCTTCTGGCGTTGCCGCTGGTGGTCGCCATCGCTGCAGATGTATCGCCAAGGCGAACCCTGCTGTTGGCGGTGATGGGCTGTCTGTTCATGGAAGTGGCGGGGCTGGCGGGTTTCTACGATTACAAGGCCAAGCCAGGCGGCGACCTGGCCACGATCATGGCGCAGGTCAATGCGCAGTGGCGGCCGGGGGATGCGCTGCTGGGCGATCGCAAGAGAACCTACCTGTCGATCCAGTACTACAACGCTACCGGGCAGCCGGCCTTTCTCTTCACCTACATCCGGCCCGATACCAGCGGCACGTCGCCCACCACCTACGGGACCTTGACCTTGTTCTATGAGCGGTCGGATGTGCTGTACGTGGCAAACCCGGAGGATCTTGCCAAACACTACAAGCGGCTCTGGCTGATCACCGACCCCTCGTCGGTGTACACGCCGATCGTGCCCGTCGGCGGCTGGATGAAAACCGGCGAGTTGGCCGAGGGCCCGATCAAGGCGCTGCTGTTCACAGTGCCTGAGCAAGCCGCTCGCCAACCCTGATCGACCGTCAGGCCGCTTGCGGCTCGAAGCTGTCCGCCCGGGCCATCTGCCACATGCGCGAATAGAACTGCCCATCCACTTCGCCGGTGAGCAACTCACCCGGCTTGAGGAACACATGCATCTGCGAGAACAGTTTGATCTCGGTGGCCGACACACGCCGCACCAGGTGCTTGGCCTCCAGTTGCGCCGGGTGTTCCAGGCCCGCCGCGGCCAGCATCTCGGCCAGCGCGCGCAGGGTGTTGTGGTGGAAGTTCAGCACCCGCTGGGCCTTGTCCGGCACCACCAGCGCCCGCTGGCGCAGCGGGTCCTGGGTGGCCACGCCGGTCGGGCACTTGTTGGTGTGGCAGCTTTGCGACTGGATGCAGCCGATGGCGAACATGAAGCCACGCGCGGAGTTGGCCCAGTCGGCGCCGATGGCCAGCACGCTGGCGATATCGAAGGCGCTGACGATCTTGCCGCTGGCGCCGAGCTTGATCTTGTCGCGCAGGTTCAGGCCCACCAGGGTGTTGTGCACGAACAGCAGGCCCTCGCGCAGCGGCACGCCGATGTGGTCGGTGAATTCCACCGGCGCGGCGCCGGTACCGCCTTCCTTGCCGTCGACGACGATGAAGTCGGGCAGGATGCCGGTTTCCAGCATGGCCTTGGCGATGCCCATGAACTCCCATGGGTGGCCGAGGCAGAACTTGAAGCCCACCGGCTTGCCGCCGGACAGCTCACGCAACTGGGCGATGAACTGCATCATCTCGATGGGCGTGGAGAAGGCGCTGTGGCGTGACGGCGAGATGCAGTCCTCGCCCATCAGCACGCCGCGGGTGTCGGCAATTTCCTGGGTCACCTTGTGCTTGGGCAGGATGCCGCCATGGCCGGGCTTGGCGCCCTGGCTCATCTTGATTTCGATCATCCGCACCTGCGGGGTGCGCGCCTGGGCGGCGAAGCGTTCGGGGTCGAAGCGCCCGTCTGCGGTGCGGCAACCGAAGTAGCCGCTGCCCAGCTCCCAGACCAGGTCGCCGCCATGTTCGCGGTGGTAGGGGCTGATGCTGCCTTCGCCGGTGTCGTGGTGGAAGTTGCCCAGCTTGGCGCCCTGGTTCAGCGCGCGGATGGCGTTGGCGCTGAGCGAGCCGAAGCTCATGGCGGAGATGTTGAAGATCGAAGCCGAGTACGGCTGGCTGCACTGCGGGCCGCCGATGATGATGCGAAAGCTCGCAGGGTCGGCCAGCGGCGCCGGGCGCATGGAGTGGCCGATGAACTCGAAGCCCGATTCGTACACGTCGATCAGGGTACCGAAGGGCTTGTCCGACGCTTCGTTCTTGGCCCGGGAATACACCAGCGAGCGCTGGGCGCGGGAGAAGGGCAGGGCATCGCTGTCGGATTCCAGCAGGTACTGGCGGATTTCCGGGCGGATGGCTTCGACCAGGTAGCGGATGTTGCCCAGGATCGGGTAGTTGCGGCGCACCGCGTGGCGTTGCTGCAGCAGGTCGAACAGGCCGAGCAGGCTGAGCAGCGCGGTGGCCAGGGTGAATGGCCACAGCCATTCATGGTGGAGCAACGGCAGGCTCGCCAGGGTGAACAGTACACAAGCGGCGAAAAAGGCGTAGCGACTGAGAAGTGACAGGCTCATACGGGGTCCTTACGATGGCTCGGTCAGGCTCAGGGCCTGGAACAAACCCCGACCATAGCCCGGTTGCGCGGTGCTGGAAATGAAAATTGGGGTATCGAAAATCATTCGCGCAAGAGTTTTTGCCGCCAGGCTTGCTGTTCAGCCCCCGATGTTTCGACCAGGTAGCCGTAGCGCCCGGCAATGCGCACCGCCACGGGCACGCCATCGCGGTACAGCAGGCGGTTGCCGCTCACGGCCGGCACTTTCGCCCCAGGTAGCAGCGAACCCACCAGGTTCAACGGGTCGCTGGCGCTGACCACGACCAGCGCCCCGTCCAGCGCCTGTCGGCGTACCTGGCGGAGCAGGCCGACCGCTTCGGGCAAGGCGAACTGCTCGCCCGCCAGCCCGGCAATGAAACGCCCGCCACGGATCTCGCCACGTGCCTCCAGGCGGTGATAGCAGCGCAACAGCTCGCGCCAGGGCGGCAAGACATCGCTCTCGCGCTCCAGCAGCCGCCAGCACATCACCCCATACCGGCGCAGCAGGGCGCGGGCGATCTGCTCCAGGCGTTCGCTGTCATCGGCGCTGCCCTGGCGCAGCAAGGCCCAGCGCCCTGCATGGGCCATGCTGCTGGACAGCGGCGGGTGGCCACGCCGGCTGTGGCGCACGGTGCGCTTGGCCGCCGGGGTGATCAGGCTGCGCAGGCCGATGAAGCTGTCGGCACCCACCAGCCCGGCGCCCACCAGCGCCTGCAGCGCGGTTTCCAGCTCGCTGGGCAGCAAGTGGGCATCGTGGGCCAGTTCATCGAAAAACAACGCCCCTTGGGTTTGCAGCACCTCGTGCACCCGTTGCGCGCGCAGGCCCAGGGCATCCACGGCAACCGCCGGGGCCAGGCTGCGCCAGGTGCCCAGGTGCTCGCGCGGCAGCAGCACCAGCGGCGTGCTGGCCAAGGTACTGCTGGCCGCGGTCGCTGCCAGGCGGCTCCAGGCGAACTGACCGCTGCGGCAGGCATCGTCGAGCCAGTGCGGGCTGTAGTCCTCGATCCGCGCTGGCAGCAGCTCCGCCTCCCATGCCCCGGCAGCGCTGGGGAAGCCCTGCAGCTGGCCCAGCACCTCGGCCACGGCCAGCGGGCCACGCAAGCGCTCGCCTGGCGCCAGGTGCTGCCAGTCGAACAGAAAGCGCATGAAGTCCTGCAGGCTGACCGGTTCGATCTCCCGGCGCAGGCGCTTGACCGTGTAGCGGTGGATGCGCGCCAGCAGGTGGCGTTCGCACCACTGCAGCGCGGGCTGGCCGGGGCTGAAGTGGCCGCGCAGGACATAGCCTTCGGCCTCCAGCCGCGCCAGGGCCTGCTCGACAGCTGCATCCGGCTTGCCCAGCGGGCTGGCGATCTGCGCCAGGGTCAAGGGCCCGTGGCCGCTCAGGCGGGCGCGCAGCAGCTCGCTGAGGGCGCTGTCCGGGTCGATGGCCTGGTCGAACCCCGGCAACACGCCAAGCGCAGGGGTCAGGGTGGCTTGCGGGTACAGCGCCTGCAGCAGGCTGAGGCGCTCGCGCGCCAGCCAGAGTTGTTGGGCCGGCATCTGCAAGGCGCGCCCGGCCTTGGCCAGCTGGCGCAGCAGCAAGTCCCAGCTGGGGTTGGCGTGCACCTCTTGCTGGCTGATGGCGCCCAGGCTCATCAAGGTTTCGTGCATCTCGTCGGCGTTGCGCGGTTGAGGCCATGCCTCGGCTTCGACGGCAGCGATGGCATCGGCGTCCAGCGCGCCCAGGTCGTCGCTGCTCTGTACCGGGTTCCAGCGCCGGTTGAGCACCGCCTGGGTGCGCCGTTCCTCCAGCGGGGCATCGTCGAGGAAGGCATAGGGCCGGGCATTGAGGATGGCCGAGGCCAACGGCGAGGGCGCGGGCAGGTCGCGGCACAGCAGCTGTATCTCGCCGCGCTCCATGCGCCTGAGCAGGGCCAGCCAGCCTTCGCTGTCCATGGCCTCGTGCAGGCAGTCGTCGAGGGTCTGCTCGACCAGCGGATGGTCGGGAATCTGCCGTTCGCCGGCGATGTTCTCCAGGCAAGCGATCTGGTCGGGAAACACGGCGGCGATCAGGTCTTCGCTCTTCATGCGCTGGATCTGCGGGGCTACCTTGCGCCCGCCGACATAACGCGGCAGGGCCATGGCCACGGCGGCGTTCCAGCGCCAGCGCACACCGAACAGCGGGGCGTCGAGCAGGGCCTGGATGAGCACCTGCTCGGCAGTGCGGCTGGGCAGGTAACGCCAGACTTCGTCGAGCGCGAAGCTGTGGCTGGTGGACAGCGACAGCACGATGGCGTCTTCGCTGGCCGCCGCCTGCAGCTCGAAATTGAACGTGCGGCAGAAGCGCTTGCGCAATGCCAGGCCCCAGGCCCGGTTGATGCGGCTGCCATAGGGCGAATGGATGATCAGCTGGGTGCCGCCGGCCTCGTCGAAAAAACGCTCCATCACCAGGGTTTGCTGCGAGGGCAGGGCGCCCAAGGCTTCCCGGGTGCGGCCCAGGTAATCGAGCAACTGGCTGGCACAGGCTTCGTCCAGCGCGAAGGTACTTTGCAGCCACTGCAATACCTCAGCGAGATCACCCTTGCAGCGCCCCAGCTGCTCGTCGATGCGCGCCTGCAGGCGGGCCACCGCGGCCGACAATTCGTCACTGCGCCCCGGCGCCTCGCCGAGCCAGAACGGTATGGTCGGCGGCAGGCCCTGGGCATCTTCGACCCGCACCCGGCCGGGCTCGACCCGCAAAATACGGTAGGAGGCATTGCCCAGCTGGAAGATGTCACCGGCAATGCTCTCCACCGCGAAGTCTTCGTTGACGCTGCCGATGTTCAATGCCTGGGGTTCGAGCAGCACGCTGTAGTCGGCGGTCTCGGGGATGGTGCCGCCGCTGGTCAGCGCGGTCAGCTGGCTGCCCCGGCGCCCGCGCAATGTGCCGCTGACCGCATCGCGGTGCAGGTAGGCGCTGCGCACGCCGAGGCGGCCGTTGTAGCCTTCGGCGAGCATGCGCAGCAGCGCCTGATAATGGTTCACGTCGAGTTCGGCATAGGGCGTTGCCTGGCGCAGGCAGTCGAACAGCGCCTGCTCCTGCCAGGGCTGGTTGCTGGCTTCGGCGACGATCTGTTGCGCCAGCACGTCCAGCGGCGCCTTGGGGATGTGCAGTTCATCGAGCTCGCCCTGGCGAACGCAGTCGAGCAGGGCCACGCATTCGATCAGGTCGTCGCGCGAAGTGGCGAACAAGCGCCCCTTGGGCACGCCATCGACCTGGTGCCCGGAGCGCCCGACACGCTGCAGGAAGGCGGCGATCGAGCCCGGCGAGGCAATTTGGCAGACCAGGTCGACATCGCCGATGTCGATGCCAAGCTCCAGCGAAGCGGTGGCGACCAGCACCTGCAATTGCCCGTTCTTCAGGCGTTGCTCGGCATCCAGGCGCAGCTCCTTGGCCAGGCTGCCGTGGTGCGCCGCCACCGCTTGCTTGCCCAGGCGGTCGCTGAGGTGGCGGGTCAGGCGCTCGGCCAGGCGCCGGGTGTTGACGAACACCAGCGTGGTGCGATGTTGCCGGGCCAGGGCGGCCAGGCGGTCGTAGACCAGGCCCCAGACATCGGTGGCCATCACCGCGCCCAGCGGCACCGGCGGCACCTCGATGGCCAGGTCGCGCTGGCGGGCGTGGCCGATGTCGACGATCGCGCAAGGGCGCCGGTGGCCGACCAGAAACTGCGCCACACGTTCTACCGGGCGCTGGGTGGCAGACAGGCCGATACGCCGCAGCGGCCGCCCGCACAGGGCTTGCAGGCGTTCCAGCGTCAGCGCCAGGTGGGCGCCGCGCTTGTTGCCGGCCAGGGCGTGGATCTCGTCGACGATTACCGTGTGTACGCCGGCCAGCCCCGCGCGCCCGGAGGCCGAGCCCATCAGCACGTACAGCGATTCGGGGGTGGTCACCAGGATATGCGGCGCCAGTTTGCGCATGGCCGCACGCTCCTTCTGCGGCGTATCGCCGGTGCGCACGGCGGTGGTGATGCGTGGCGCCTTCAGGCCCTGTTCCGCGAGGCCCTGGCTGATGCCTTCGAGCGGGGCCTGCAGGTTCAGGCGGATGTCGTTGGACAGCGCTTTGAGTGGCGATACGTAGATGACCTGGGTTTGCGCTGGCAGCTCGCCGCCATGCTCCAGGCCCTGGCGGAACAGTTCGTCGAGTACGGCAAGGAAGGCGCTGAGGGTCTTGCCCGAGCCGGTGGGGGCGGCCAGCAGCATCGATTGACCGGCATGGATCAACGGCCAGGCACGCGCCTGGGCGTCGGTGACCGTGGCGAAATGGCGACGGAACCAGGTGCCGACGGCAGGGTGGAAAAGCTCCAGCACCGGGTGCTGATGGGCGGGCAGGTTCATGTGTTGGTTATGGAGGGTGCGCGGTGGCTTGGCAAGGGGCCGTTCGTCTGTTCTGGCCCTTTCGCGGGGCAGGCCGCACTGTCCTTGTCAGCCAAGGGCGGCCATGGGATCCTCCGTGCCTTTGCCCGGGAGCCTAGCCCATGCCCAACGTCATCCGCATCGCCGCCGCCCTGCTCATCGACCCCCAGGGCCGCACCCTGCTGGTGCGCAAGCGCGGCACCCAGGCCTTCATGCAGCCAGGCGGCAAGATCGACGCGGGGGAAACGCCGGTGCAAGCCCTGGTGCGCGAACTGCACGAAGAGCTGGGCCTGCGCATCGACCCGGCGCAGGCCATCCCGCTGGGCCAGTTCAGTGCCCCTGCGGCCAACGAGCCGGGCTTCGAAGTGCAGGCGCAGTTGTTCAGGGTCGATTGCGCCGGGCAGGTGGTCCCAGCGGCGGAAATCGAAGAAGTGGTGTGGCTGGCCGCTGATCAACTGCCCGCGCTGCAACTGGCGCCGCTGACCCGCGACCTGATCCTGCCGCTGTATCGCCAGGCGCTCAGCGTACCGCGCTGACCCCATCGAGGGTGGCGAACGAGGTGTCCTTGGCGGTCAGCAGGAAGTCGCGCATGTACGGCGCATCGAGCATGTCGGTGCGCACGGCCGCATAGAGCGTGGCGAACAGGCCTTTCTCGCCCAGGCGCTTGCCCTTCACGTAGCCGCGCGAGCTGTATTCGTGCAGGGCCCAGTGGGGCATGCCGCAGACGCCGCGGCCGCTGGCCACCAGCTGCATCATCATCACCGTCAGCTCCGAGGTGCGCACGGCCGCAGGTTCGATGTCGGCCGGCTCCAGGAAGCGGGTGAAGATGTCCAGGCGGTCGCGCTCCACCGGGTAGGTGATCAGCGTCTGGTCGATCAGGTCCTGGGGCACCATGTAGGGTTTGCTCGCCAGCGGGTGCTGGTTGGCCACCGCCAGCATGGCTTCGTAGGTGAACAGCGGCACGTAGGTGATGCCGGCAAGGTCGAGCGGGTCGGACGTCACCACCAGGTCGAGGTCGCCCCGGGCCAGGGCCGGCAGCGGGGCGAAGGCGAAGCCCGAGGCCAGGTCCAGCTCCACTTCCGGCCAGGCGTCGCGGAACTGGTCGATGGTCGGCATCAGCCACTGAAAGCAGCTGTGGCATTCGATGGCCATGTGCAGGCGCCCGGCCGTGCCACCGGCCAGGCGGGCGATGTCGCGCTCGGCGCCGCGCAGCAGCGGCAGGGTGGCATCGGCCAGTTGCAGCAGGCGCAGGCCGGCGCTGGTGAAGCGGATGGGCTTGGTCTTGCGCACGAACAACGGCAACCCCAGGCGCTCTTCGAGCTCCTTGAACTGGTGCGACAGCGCCGATTGCGTCAGGTGCAGGCGTTCGGCGGCCTCCACCAGGCTGTCAGCCTCGCGCAGGGCATGAAGGGTTTTCAGGTGGCGGATCTCCAGCACAGCTGACTCCGAGAGGAAAATTTGAGGAAACAGGGAATTAGTTGAGTTTCTCTCATGTTGCCCCCGACTGTCGACTGGACCTTCGCCCAACCGCTCGGCAGCGTTCATCAAACTGTCACCGAACTGTGGCAGCGCGCTTGAATGAAAGTCATCAGACTCGCGCTCTACTGGGGATCTGCATTCTGGTGTTTCTTTCATGCGGGCTTTTCTGCTGTTTTTCTTCTTCCTTGTCAGCGTGCCGGCGAGCTTCGCCGAGCAGCGCTGTGACCCACATGTGCCGGTGCAACGGGCCGAGCTGGGCGAGCTGAGCCTGGTGTACCAGAGCGTGGGCGCGCCGCGCGACCCTGCGTTGCTGCTGGTCATGGGCCTTGGCGGGCAGCTCATCCACTGGCCCGACGACGTGGTCGAGGCGTTGTGCCTGCAGGGTTTTCGGGTCATTCGCTATGACAACCGCGATGTCGGCCTGTCGCGCTGGAACCAGCTGCCGCCCAGTGCCAACCTGACGGTCGAGCTGCTGCGCTACAAGCTGGGCCTGCCAGTTGCCGCGCCCTACACGCTGACCGACATGGCCGGCGATGGCCTGCAGCTGATGGACTCGCTGGGCATCCGCCAATTTCATGTGCTGGGCGTGAGCATGGGCGGGATGATCGCCCAGCACCTGGCGGCGATGGCGCCGCAGCGGGTGCGTAGCCTGACGCTGGTGATGTCCAGCTCGGGCGCGGCAGGCCTGCCGGCGCCGGCCCCTGCCCTGGTGCAGTTGCTGGCCCGGCGCAGCGCGCCGAATCGGGAGGTTGCCATCGAACAGCAGGCCGACTTGCTGGCGGCATTGGGCAGCCCGCAGGTGCGTGACGATCGGGCGGTGTTGTTGCAGCAGGCGGCGGTGGCCTATGACCGGGCGTTCAACCCCGACGGCGCCAAGCGCCAGATCATGGCGATCCTGGCCGAGCCCAGCCGGGTCGAGCTGCTCAACAAACTGCGCGTGCCGACCCTGGTGGTGCACGGCACGGCCGACCCGCTGTTGCCGGTGATGCATGGGGTGCACCTGGCGGCGCATATCCAGGGGAGCCAGCTGAAGTTGATCCCGGGGCTGGCGCATCGCTTCCAGGAGCCGTTCAAGGCGCCGTTGCTCGGGGCGGTATTGCCCTACCTGCAGTCACACCGCCAGGACGTGACGCATATCGCCGGCCTGTAGCAAAGCGCATGTGGGAGCCGGCAAGCCGGCTCCCACAGGTTCCTTGCCGATCTCAGCCGAGCCCGTACTTCTTCACCTTGTCGAACAGCGTGGTCTTGGCCATGCCCAGCTCCTGGCTGGCCTGGCTGAGGTTGCCGCCGGTGCGCTGCAGCGCGTCGCTGAGCAGGTTGCGTTCGAACGCCTCCACCGCTTCGGCAAAGCCCAGCCCCTGGCTGGCGCCGCCACTGGGCCCTTTCTTGAAGGCCGGCAAGCCCAGGGCGAAGCGTTCGGCAACGTTGCGCAGCTCGCGCACGTTACCCGGCCAGTCGTGGGACATCAGCCGTGACAGGGTCTGGCTGTCGAGCGGCGGCAGCTCGCGGTCGAAACGCAGCGCCGATTGCTGGAGGAAGTGCTCGAACAATTGGCGGATGTCTTCGCGGCGCTCGCGCAGCGGCGGCAATTCCAGGGTGACCACGTTCAGCCGGTAGTACAGGTCGCTGCGGAACTGGCCGCTCTGGCCGAGGGTGGCCAGGTCGGCCTTGGTTGCAGCGATCACCCGGCAGTCCACCGGGATGCTCTGGTTCGAGCCCAGGCGCTCCAAGGTACGTTCCTGCAACACGCGCAGCAGCTTGATCTGCAGGTTGATCGGCATGCTCTCGACCTCATCGAGAAACAGCGTGCCGCCATTGGCATGCTCGATCTTGCCGATGCGCCGCTTGCCGGCGCCGGTGAAGGCGTTGGCCTCGTGGCCGAAGATTTCGCTCTCGAACAGGTTCTCTGGCAGGCCGCCGCAGTTCAGCGCCACGAAGGGCTGGCCCTGGCGCCGGCTGAAGTCGTGCAGGCAACGGGCAACCAGCTCCTTGCCGGTGCCGGTTTCGCCTTCGATCAGAACGTTGGCGGAGGTGTCGGCCACGTTGGCGATCAGCTCGCGCAGGTGCTCCATGGCCGGCGAGTGGCCGATGATGCGCCCCTCCAGGCTGTTCTGCTCGGCCAGCTGGCGGCGCAGGGCGAACACCTCGCGTGACAGCCCGCGTTGCTCCAGGGCGCGCCTGACCACCTCGACCAGGCGCTCGGGCGAGAACGGTTTTTCCATGAAGTCGTAGGCGCCGTTGCGCATGGCGCCCACGGCCATGTCGATATCGCCGTGGCCGGTAATCAGTACCACGGGCAGGCTGCGGTCACGCGCCTTGAGGCGGTTGAGCAGTTCCAGGCCATCGATGCCTGGCAGGCGGATGTCGCTGACGACGATGCCGGCGAAGTCATCACCGATGCGTTCCAGGGCCTGTTCGGCGCTGCCCACGCCTTCGCAGGCGATGTCTTCCAGGGCCAGGGCTTGCTGGCAGCCGAGCAGCACATGCGGGTCGTCTTCGACAATCAGGACGGTAAGAGGCGCTGGGTTCATGGTTGCTCTGCCGTTTCGCTAGGGGGCGTGACCAGGGGCAGGGCAAGGACGAAGGCGGTACCGCCACTGGCGGGGTGCTCGACGTTCAGGCTGCCCTTGGCGGCGGCGGCGAGGCTCGCCGACAAGGTCAGGCCCAGGCCCAGGCCGTGTTCGCCGGGTTTGGTGGTGAAGAAAGGTTCGAACAGGTGCTTGCGCGCTTCGGCGTCGATGCCGTGGCCATTGTCGCGTACCCGCAGGCGGTACTTGTCGCCTTGCAGCTCGCCTTCGAGCCACAGCTCAGGCAGCGGCTGCGTGGCCATGGCGTCGAGGGCGTTGCCGATCAGGTTGACCAGGATCTGCTCCAGGCGCGTCTGGTCGATGGCCAGTTGATGGTCGTCGAACTGGCTGTGCAACTGCAAGTGGCAGGCGCTGATGCGGTTGCCCAGTACCTGCAGCGTGGCCTCCACCGCCTTGGCCAGCGAAGCCTGGCCGCGGTCGTCGCCGCGCCGGGCGAAGGAGCGCAGGCTGGCGGTGATGCGGCCCATGCGGTCGATCAGGTCGTTCATGGTGCGCAGGTTGGTGCTGGCGGTTTCCAGCGCGCCGCGTTCGAGGAAGCGCACGGTGTTGCCGGACAAGGTGCGCAGCGCCGCCAGCGGCTGGTTGAGTTCGTGGGCGATGCTGGTGGACATCTGGCCGATGGCCGCCAGCTTGCCGGCCTGCACCAGCTCGTCCTGGGCGTGGCGCAGGGTCTGTTCGGCATGCCGGCGTTCGCGGATCTGGCCCTTGAGGCGTTCGTTGCTGGCGCGCAGGTCGGCGGTGCGGTCGGCGATGCGCCGCTCCAGCTGGCTGTTGGCTTCCTCCAGCGCTTCACGGGCGGCCAGGCGCGTGGCAATCACCTTGCGCCGCTCGTTCCAGGCGATGCCGAGGATCGCCAGCAAGGCGAATGCCACGGCCACCAGGATGCCTTGCACCATCGATTCGCGGCGCAGGTCCTGCAGCGGGGTGAGCAGGGTGAAGTGCCAGGGGGTGTCGACCAGGCGCCGGGTCTGTGCCAGGTAGGCCACTTCGTGGGGCTTGCCCTGGGCGGTTTCGCTGTTGGCCGGGAAGGTGAGTTTTTCCACGCCATCGGCCAGGGTTTCGCGGGCCAGCGGTTGCAGCTCGTTGAGCGGCCACCAGTAGTATTGCAGGCTGCGCGCCAGGCGCTCCTTGATCTGCGGCGTCAGCGGGCGCACCGACTTGAGCCGCCGGGCGGGGTCGCTGGAGAGGATGATGATGCCGTTCTCGTCGCTGACGAAGGCTTCCAGGCGCGCCCGCTGCCAGCGCTCTTCCAGGGTGTCCAGGCGCACCTTGATCACCGCCACGCCGATGATCTTGCCGTGTTCTTCCAGGCCGTGGGCCAGGTAGTAGCCCGCTTCGCCGGTGGTGCTGCCGATGCCGTAGAAACGCCCCGGCTCGCCGCGCACGGCGTTCTGGAAGTAGGCGCGGAACGAGAGGTCCTCGCCGAGGAACGAGTCGGCATCGCGCCAGTTGCTGCTGGCCTGTACCCGGCCGTTGGTGTCGAGCACGAAGATCGCCCGGCTGCGGCTGCGGCGGTTGAGGCCTTCGAGGTATTCGTTGACGGTTTGCCGGTTGGCGCCGTCGGGGTCGGTGAGCAGCAGCGAGACGCTGTCTTCGAGCTCCAGCAGGC
Organism: Pseudomonas faucium; assembly: GCF_021602585.1. GTDB lineage: Bacteria > Pseudomonadota > Gammaproteobacteria > Pseudomonadales > Pseudomonadaceae > Aquipseudomonas > Aquipseudomonas faucium. The sequence continues at coordinate 82,971 of NZ_BQIP01000003.1, read as the reverse complement.
TTGGCAGGTAGGTGTACTTGCTGATTTCGCTTTCCACCGTGCGCGCGTGCAGCTCCAGCTGGCGTTCACCGTTTTCGCTGAGGGTGCGGATGCCGTTGCTTTCGCTGATCAGGAAACCGGCCAGGCCCAGGCCGACCATCAGCAGGATGACCAGGGGCGGCAGCAGCAATTGACGGATCAGGCGGGATTTCACGGCGGGCTTGGCAGGGCGAAGAAGCGAGGGGTCGCATTTCATCACAGTGGCCTTGTCACGGCCAGCATCCGCTGCCCCCGGTAGCCAGGGGCAGCGGAGACTGTGGCCGACTTAGTGTTGCAGGATCTTGCTGAGGAAGTGCTGGGTGCGTTGGTCGCGGGCGCTCTGGTCGCCGAAGAACTCTTCCTTGGTGCAGTCTTCGATGATGCTGCCCTTGTCCATGAAGATGACCCGGTTGGCAACCTTGCGGGCAAAGCCCATCTCGTGGGTCACGCACATCATGGTCATGCCTTCGTGGGCCAGTTGCACCATCACGTCGAGCACCTCGCTGACCATTTCCGGGTCCAGCGCCGAGGTGGGTTCGTCGAACAGCATGACGATCGGGTCCATGGCCAGCGCGCGGGCGATCGCCACGCGCTGCTGCTGGCCGCCGGAGAGCTGGCCTGGGTGCTTCTTGGCGTGGGCGCTCAAGCCGACACGATCAAGCAGGGCCAGGCCCTTCTTGCTGGCTTCCGCCTCGCTGCGGCCCAGGACCTTGCGCTGGGCAATGGTCAGGTTCTCGGTGATGGTCAGGTGCGGGAACAGCTCGAAATGCTGGAACACCATGCCCACCCGCGAGCGCAGCTTCGGCAGGTTGGTCTTGGGGTCGGCGATCGAGGTGCCATCGACCACGATGTCGCCCTTCTGGAACGGCTCCAGCGCGTTGACGCACTTGATCAGGGTGGACTTGCCCGAGCCGGACGGGCCGCAGACCACCACCACTTCACCTTTCTTGACCTCGGTGCTGCAGTCGGTCAGTACCTGGAAGTCGCCGTACCACTTGTTGACGTTCTTGATGGAAATCATACGGTGATCCTTTTTTGCAGGCGCTTGACCAGCCACGAAGCGGAGAAGCTGATGAGGAAGTAGACGACCCCGGCGAAGATCAGGAACTCATGGGAGCGCCCGATGATGTCGCCGTTGGAACGTGCCGAGTTGAGGAAGTCCACCAGGCCCACGGTGTACACCAGCGAGGTGTCCTGGAACAGGATGATGCTCTGCTGCAGCAGCAGCGGGGTCATCTTGCGAAAGGCCTGGGGCAGGATGATCAGGCGCATGGTCTGCGCGTAGTTCATGCCCAACGCCTGCGCGGCGCCCATCTGGCCTTTGGAGATCGACTGCACGCCGGCACGGACGATTTCGCAGAAGTACGCGGCCTCGAACATCATGAAGGCCACGACGCACGAGGTGAAGGCGCCGATCGGGGTGTCTTCGCCGGTGATCCAGCGCAGCACGAAGGGCACCGCCAGGTAGAACCAGGTGATCACCAGCAGCAGCGGGATCGAGCGGAAGTAGTTGACGTAGGCGCCGGCCAGGCGCGACAGCAGCTTGCTCGACGACAGGCGCATCAACGCCAAGATGGTACCCAGGGCGATACCGCCGACGATGCCCATGACCATCAGCTTGAGGGTCATGACCATGCCTTCCCAGAGGGCGGGCAGGGCGGGGATGATCTGGCTGAAATCCATGTCCATTTACTTGCCTCCCACGGAAATCAGGCCAGGCACGGCGACTTTCTTCTCGACCATGCGCATGATCAGCATCAGGCCCATGTTCAGGGTGAAGTAGATCAGCGTGGCCAGGGTGAATGCCTCGAACAGGTTGGCGGAAAACTCGGCGGTCTGCTTGGTCTGCGCGAGCAGCTCCATCAGGCCGATCAGCGACGCCACCGAGGAGTTCTTGAACACGTTGAGAAACTCGGAGGTGAGCGGCGGGATGATGATCCGGTAGGCCTGCGGCAGCAGCACGTTGTTGTAGATCTGCGGCAGGCTGAAGCCCATGGCGCGAGCGGCGGCCTCCTGGCCCTTGGGCAGTGCCTGGATACCGGTGCGCACCTGCTCGCAGACACGTGCGGCGGTGAACAGGCCCAGGCAGATGACCACGCTGATCAACGCCGAAGTCGTCGGGTTGAGGTCTTGCTTGAACCATTCCTGCAGGCCTTCGGGCAGCAAATCTGGTACCAGGAAGTACCAGACGAACAGCTGCACCAGCAGCGGCACGTTGCGGAACAATTCCACATAGGCGGTGGCGATGCCTGATACCAGGCGATTGGGCACGGTGCGCATGACACCGAGCACCGACCCCAGCAACAGGGCAATGATCCAGGCGGTGATGGAGATGGCGATGGTCCAGCCCAGGCCGGTGATGTACCAGTCCAGATAGGTTTCGCTGCCCACGCCGGTGGACTTGAAGAACACGCCCCAGTCCCAGTTGTAATTCATCGGGATTTCCCCTCAGACGGTTGTTTCACGGGCACCTTCGAGCATCCGGGGGCGCAGGGCGCCCTCGGATGAAAGGTTAGACACTAATGGGTGGCCTGCAGAGTTGATTCGTGCCGTTGAGCACCAGGCCACTATCTGAGGATCAGGACTTCTTCTCGTCCGCGGCCTTGTCGGTCGGCTCGGCGATCAGTTTCTTCAGCTCGTCGCTCATCTGGAAGTTCAGGTTCAGCCCCTTCGGTGGGATTGGCTGAGTGAACCACTTGTCGTAGCTCTTGTTGACTTCGCCCGACTTGAAGTAGGCCACGATGGCGTCGTCGACCGCTTTCTTGAACGCCGCATCGTCCTTGCGCACCATGCAGCCGTAGATTTCGTACGACTGTGGGGTACCGGTGATGACCCAGTCTTTCGGGTTGCGGGCCTTGGCCATTTCACCGGCGAGCAGGGCGTCGTCCATCATGAAGGCCACGGCGCGGCCGCTTTCGAGCATGTTGAAGGCTTCACCGTGGTCCTTGGCGGAAATCACGTTCATCTTCATCTGCTTGTCGGCGTTCATCGCCTTGAGGATGCGCTCGGAGGTGGTGCCGGCGGTGGTCACCACGTTCTTGCCGGCCAGGTCCGGGAAGTCCTTGTAGGAAGGCTGACCGTCCTTGACCTTGGTCAGCAGGCGCGTACCGACTTCGAAGATGCCCACCGAGAAGCCGACCTGCTGCTGGCGCTCGACGTTGTTGGTGGTGGAGCCGCACTCCAGGTCGACGGTGCCGTTCTGCACCAGCGGGATGCGGGTTTGCGAGGTGACCAGGTTGTAACGGACCTTGATGTCCGTACCCAGTTGCTTCTTCAGGGCGTCGACGACAGCCAGCTGGATGTCATGCGAGTAGCCCACGGGCTCGGGCTTGCCGGCCAGGTAGGAAAATGGAATGGAGGAGTCGCGGTGCCCCAGGGTGATGGTGCCCGAGTCCTTGATCTTCTTCAGGGTGCCGGTCAGCTCCTCGGCCATGGCCGGCGAAGCGATGACTGCAGCCGCGATGGCGGCGCCCAGCAATTGACGAACGATACGCATCAAATTTTCCTCGACGTGTTTGTTTTTTTTATGGAGCCGTTGGCGGACTCTTTCGTTCAACGAATACAGCATGAAGCGGTGTGCATTCGGGTTTGAAGTGTAGAGCATGAGTCGTGCCAAGCTGCCACTTTCAACCTTACGCATTGAAAATACTAGGTATTACACCTTTGGTACGAGGCGCTCGGCTGGCCTTTTGTACGGCTGGCCGAATGCAATGCGGCCACTTGTTCGGAAAGCCGAACGAAGGGGGTTGTGATCTATCTACCACAGCTGGGTGAAAGGTGGGTGGTTGGCGCGTGCCCTTTACCGCGGGGCAAGGGTGTAAAAACAGCTGCAGCGGCCGTGGCCGCTGCAGTGGAGGAGGAGGAGGGGTGGGTCAGGCGGCGCGCTGCTGCTGTGCAAGCGCGAGGTAGGTAACCAGCGCCTGCTGCTCTGCGGCGGTGGTGAACAGGCCGAGCTTGGTCCGGCGCCAGAGGATATCGTCGGCACTGATTGCCCATTCGGCACTGCGCAGGTAGTCCACCTCGCGGCTGAACAGCCCGCCGCCGATGGCCTGGCCCAGGTCTTCCGGGCCCTGTACGCCATCGAGCAGTTGCCAGGCGCGGGTGCCGTAGGTCAAGGCCCAACGCTTGGCGATATCCACTGGTAGCCAGCTGTGACGTGCCAGCAGGGCATCGACCAGCGCCTGCACGCTGGACATCTGTTCGCCACCGGGCAGGGCCGCTTCGGCCGTCCAGCTGCCACGCATCTGGTTGAAGAAGGGCTTGAGTTCGGCCATGGCCGATTCCGCCAGCTTGCGGTAGGTGGTCAGCTTGCCACCGAACACCGACAGCAGCGGTGCCTGGCCCTGCTCGGCCGACAGCGCCAGGGTGTAGTCGCGAGTGACTGCCGAAGGGTTGTCCGATTCGTCATTGCACAGTGGCCGTACACCGGAGTAGGTGTGCAGGATGTCTTCGCGGCTCAGCGGGCGCTTGAAGTGGGCGTTGACGATGTTCAGCAGGTAGTCGGTTTCCTGCTCGGTAATCGCTACCTTGGCCGGGTCGCCGCTGTACTCGCGGTCGGTCGTGCCGATCAGGGTGAAGCGGTCCAGGTAAGGGATGCAGAAGACGATGCGCTGATCTTCGTTCTGCAGGATGTAGGCATGTTCGCCCTCGTACAGGCGCGGCACGATCAGGTGGCTGCCCTGGATCAGGCGGATGCCGTAGGGCGCATCGAGCTTGAGGTCGTCCTTGATGAAGCTGGCGACCCAAGGCCCGGCGGCGTTGACCAGGGCACGGGCGCGGATCGTGCGCACGCTGCCGTCGGCGACCTGCAGTTCGACTTCCCACACGCCATCGGTACGTTCGGCGCGCAGGCAACGGGTGCGGGTGTGGATGTGCGCGCCGTGTTCGCGGGCGGCCATGGCATTGAGCACCACCAGGCGGGCGTCGTCGACGGCGCAGTCGGCGTATTCGAAGCCACGGCTGATTGCAGGCTTGAGCGGCGAGTCGGCGCCGAAGCGCAGGCTGCGCGAGGCGCCCAGGCGCTTGCGCTTGCCCAGGTGGTCGTACAGGAACAGGCCGGCACGGATCATCCAGGCCGGGCGCAGGTGCGGGCGATGGGGCAGCACGAAACGCATCGGCTTGACGATGTGCGGCGCCTTGGCCAACAGCACTTCGCGCTCTGCCAGGGCCTCGCGCACCAGGCGGAATTCGTAGTGTTCCAGGTAACGCAGGCCACCGTGGATGAGCTTGCTGCTGGCCGAGGAGGTGTGTTGCGCAAGGTCGTCCTTCTCACAGAGAAACACGCTGAGGCCACGCCCGGCGGCGTCGGCAGCAACGCCCACGCCATTGATGCCACCGCCGATCACGGCGAGGTCATAGCAGTCGGCGAGGGGGGGCTGGGACGAAACGGGTTGGGACACGGGCAAGGCCTCCTGGAGCTGTTCACATCGAATATGAACATTGATGTTCGTTTCCGAAAATACTAGCGCAAGAGAAAGCCGGTCGCCAGTCAGTCTTCATAGAAAAAACTGATCAAATGACAATAAAGTGAACATTAACGAAAATGGCGGGCCGCGAAATGGCCCGCCATGGGTTCAGACCACCTCGAGGCGGATCTTGTGCTGGTTGAGCAGCTCGCCCAGCGCCGGGGTGGGCGGCTGGTCGGTGACCAGGCAGTCGACCAGGCTGATCGAGCCCAGGCGCACCATGGCGTTACGCCCGAACTTGCTGGAGTCGGCGGCGAGGATTACCTGCCGGGCGTTGGCGATGATCGCCTGGGAAACACGTACTTCCTGGTAGTCGAAATCCAGCAGGCTGCCGTCTTCATCGATGCCGCTGATGCCGACCAGGGCGAAGTCGACCTTGAACTGGCTGATGAAGTCGACGCTGGCCTGGCCGACCACGCCGCCGTCGCGGCGCACCGTGCCGCCGGCGACCAGGACTTCGAAGTCGTCCTTGGCGGCCAGGATCGCGGCCACGTGCAGGTTGTTGGTGATGACCTTGAGGTGGTTGTGGTTGAGCAGGGCGCGGGCGATCGACTCGGTGGTGGTGCCGATGTTGATGAACAGCGAGGCATGGTCGGGAATCTGCCGGGCCACGGCTTCGGCGATGCGCTGCTTCTCATCGCGCATCTGGTCGGCGCGCATGGCGTAGGCGGTGTTCTCGATGCTCGAGTCGTAGGCCGCACCGCCGTGGTAACGGCGTAGCAGGTTGAGCTCGGCCAGCTGGTTGATATCGCGGCGGATGGTTTGCGGGGTGACGATGAAAAGCTGCGCCATTTCCTCGATGCTGACATAGCCGCGTTCGCGAACCAGCTCGAGAATTTGTTGTTGGCGTGGGGGCAGATTCATGGGCGGTCCTTTGGGGCAGCCGGACAAATTCTGCAATGATGCCGTAGGAAGGGGATCACGGCCAGTAGACGATGGGCCGCCAGGCGGCCTCATCGCCGGCAAGCCGGCTGCCACAGGAGCAGCGCTTGCCGGCGATGAGGCCACAATCACATCACATCAGGCCTCGTGGTCTTCCCAGTCACGGGTACGATCGACCGCTTTACGCCAGCCGGCGTACAGCTTCTCCTTCTGCGCTTCATCCAGCTGCGGGCTGAACTCGCGCTCGATGATCGCCTTGCCGCGCAACTCCTCCAGGCCACTCCAGAAACCACAGGCCAGGCCCGCCAGGTATGCCGCACCCAGGGCCGTGGTTTCGCGCATTTGCGGGCGCTCGACGCAGGTGCCGAGAATGTCGGCCTGGAACTGCATGAGGAAGTTGTTGGCCACCGCGCCACCGTCCACGCGCAGCTCGGACAGGCGCTGGCCGCAGTCCTGCTGCATGGCGTCGAGCACGTCGCGGGTCTGGTAGGCGATCGACTCCAGCGCGGCGCGGATGATGTGATCGACCTTCACCCCACGGGTCAGGCCGAACAGCGCACCGCGTGCATACGGGTCCCAGTACGGCGCGCCGAGGCCGGTGAAGGCCGGCACCAGGTACACGCCGTTGCTGTCCTTGACCTTGCTGGCGAAGTACTCGGTATCGAGGGCGTCGTTGACGATCTTCAGCTCATCGCGCAGCCATTGCACGGTCGAGCCACCGTTGAATACGGCGCCTTCCAGTGCATAGGCCACTTCGCCCCGTGGGCCACAGGCAATGGTGGTGAGCAGGCCATGGGACGACTTCACTGCCTTGTCCCCGGTGTTCATCAGCAGGAAGCAGCCGGTGCCATAGGTGTTCTTGGCCTGGCCCGGCTCCACGCACATCTGGCCGAACAGCGCGGACTGCTGGTCGCCGGCGATACCGGCGATGGCGATGCCGCTCTTGGTGTGGCCATAGACTTCGGAGGACGGGCGCACCTGCGGCAGCATCTGGCGCGGGATGCCGAGGATTTCCAGCAGCTTGTCGTCCCACTGCAGGTCGTGGATGTTGAACATCAGCGTGCGCGAGGCGTTGGTGTAGTCGGTGACATGCACCTTGCCACCGGAGAACTTCCAGATCAGCCAGGTATCGATGGTGCCGAACAGCAGCTCGCCACGCTCGGCGCGCTCGCGGGCGCCCTCGACATTGTCCAGGATCCACTTGAGCTTGGTGCCCGAGAAGTACGGGTCGGTGACCAGGCCGGTGGTCTCGCGGATGTACTGCTCATGCCCGTCTCGCTTGAGCTGGGCGCAGATTTCGGTGCTGCGCCGGCACTGCCAGACAATGGCGTTGTACACCGGGCGGCCGGTTTCCTTGTCCCATACCACCGTGGTTTCGCGCTGGTTGGTGATGCCCAGCGCAGCCACCTGGGCGTGGCTGATGCCGGCCTGGGCCAGGGCTTCGACCATGGTTGCGCTCTGGGTGGCGAAGATTTCCATCGGGTCGTGCTCGACCCAGCCCGCTTGCGGGTAGTGCTGGGCGAACTCGCGCTGGGAGGTGCCGACCACATTGGCGTCGCGGTCGAAAATGATGGCCCGCGAACTGGTCGTGCCCTGGTCCAGGGCAATGATGTAGTGCTTATCCTGGGTGTCTGTCATGGTCGTAGGCCTTGCAAAATGAGGGGGTCAGGGCGCCGCATCAGTTGGCTTGAGTATCGCCCTGGCGATTGTCGTTTGTCTCTGGGTTCGCGCTTGCCGCCTCCGGCAGGTTGCGGGCGATCAGGCCGCGATAGGTCGCGGCACCGAGGCAGGCGCCGAGGATCGGTGCGAACACCGGAACCAGGAAATAGGGGATGTCCCGACCGCCAGTGAAGGCGATTTCGCCCCAGCCAGCCAGGAAAGTCATCAGTTTTGGCCCGAAATCGCGCGCGGGGTTCATCGCGAAGCCGGTCAGCGGGCCCATGGCGCTGCCGATCACGGCGATCAGCAGGCCGATCAGCAGCGGTGCCATGGCCCCGCGTGGCAGGCCGTTGTTGTCGTCGGTAAGGGCCATGATCACCGCCATCAGGATGGCCGTGATCACCACTTCGACCAGAAATGCCTGGCCAGTGGAAAGCAGTGGGTGCGGATAGGTGGAAAACACCGAGGCCAGCTCCAGGCTCTCGCGGCTGCCGCGCAACATGGCATGGGCCTGTTCGAAATCGAAGAACAGGTTGCTGTACAGGGTGTAGACCAGCGCGGCGCCGCAGAACGCTCCGCACACCTGGGCAAGCATGTAGAACGGCAGCTTGCGTTTGTCGAAACCGGCGAACACGGCGAGCGCAATGCTCACGGCGGGGTTCAGGTGCGCGCCGGAAATGCCGGCGGTGAGGTAGATCGCCATGCTCACGCCGCCCCCCCAGATGATGCTGATTTCCCACAGGCCGAAGCTGGCGCCGGCGACCTTGAGGGCGGCGACACAGCCGGTACCGAAGAAGATCAGCAGTGCCGTGCCGAGAAATTCGGCCAGGCATTGGCTGGACAATGTGGGTTCGCGCAGAGCAGTCGTCATGTATGACCTCGGTTTTTTTTGTTGTGAGGCGCGTGGCGCTCGACAGCAATGCCCGGGGCCTATCCCCATTGACCCCGGACGGATACAGGAATGCACCTAAAAAGTGCACCATTTATTCAGAAACGAAAAAATATAGACAAGAAACGCTTATGTCAAAGGTCGAAAGTGAACCATCGGTCACGTTCTGAACGCCCCATGCCGGGCCGAATCCGCAGGCTAGACAGTCCCGTAGGCCATAAGCTGGCTGGGATGTGGGATTTATCCTAAAGTAGCCGCCGACCTGTCCCAGACCGGAGCCTTGCATGACCCCCGCCCTCGACCTGCTGAAAAAAGCCCGTGCCGAACACCGCGTGCACAGTTATGAACATGACCCGAAATCGGCGTCCTACGGGCTGGAGGCGGCAGAAAAGCTGGCGCTCGACCCGCAACAAGTGTTCAAGACGTTGCTTGCGAGCAGTGAGAAGGGCGAGTTGCTGGTGGCGGTGGTGCCGGTGGTGGGCACCCTGGACCTCAAGGCGCTGGCCCATGCCGCGGGCGTTAAGAAGTGCGAGATGGCCGACCCGGCTGCCGCGCAGCGCGCCACCGGCTACCTGGTGGGAGGCATCAGCCCATTGGGGCAGAAGAAGCGCCTGCGCACCTTCATCGATGATTCCGCGCAAAACTTTGCAACCATCCATGTCAGTGCTGGACGGCGAGGGCTGGAAGTCGAGTTGGCAGCGAAGGTGCTGGCGGAGCATACCCAGGGCACGTTCGCCGGAATTGGCCGGGGCTAGAAAGCACCCGGGGCTGCACTGCAGCCCCGGGTGTGGTGGTCAGGTCGCCGAACTGTAGCGGCGAACCCCATTCTCTTGTCGCGGCAGCTGCGCCGCGACACTGCCGGGCACCGGGAACAGCACCAGGTGGTCGGCCTTCACCGCAATCCCCACATCCTCACCCACCTGATGGTCGACATGGCTTGGGAAGATCGCTTCCAGCTGGCTGCCGGTCGGCAGTTGCAGGCGATACAGCGTCGATGCGCCAAGGAAGCTCTTGCCAACGATGGCCGCGCGCAATGCGCTGTCGGGCGCATGGACGATGTCATCGGGGCGCAGCAGCACGTCCACCGAGCTGCCCGGGGCCATGGTGTAGGCGCGGTTGCCACGCAACTCGCCCAGTTCGGTGTTGACCGCCTCATGGCTGCTCATCTGGCCACGGATGAAGTAGCCCTGGCCGATGAAACTGGCAACGAATGGCGTCTGCGGCTCGTGGTAGAGGTTGTAGGGGGTATCCCACTGCTCCAGGCGGCCTTCCTTGAACACGCCCACGTGGTCGCTGACCGCGAAGGCTTCTTCCTGGTCATGGGTGACCAGGATCGCGCTGGTGCCACGGCTTTTGAGGATGTCGCGGACTTCATGGCTCAGGCGCCGGCGCAGTTCCACGTCGAGGTTGGAAAACGGCTCGTCGAGCAGCAGCAATTGCGGCTCGGGGGCCAGCGCGCGGGCCAGGGCCACGCGCTGTTGCTGGCCGCCTGACAGCTCGTGCGGGTAGCGCCCGCCGAGGCCGCCGAGCTTGACCAGCTCGAGCATTTCTTCGACTACCTGCGCCTGGCGCGGGTGCTTGGCGATACCAAAGGCAATGTTCTGCGCCACGGTCAGGTGCGGGAACAGCGCGTAGTCCTGGAACACCATGCCGATGCGGCGCTTTTCCGGTGCCTGAGTGAAGCCTGCGCGGGAAATGACTTCGCCGGCCAGCTGGATTTCACCCTCGTGGACCGGCTCGAAGCCGGCGATGGCGCGCAGCGTGGTGGTCTTGCCGCACCCCGAAGACCCCAGCAGGCAACCGATGTCGCCTGCGTTGAGGTGCAGGTTGAGGTTCTGGACGATGCGCTGGTCGCCATAGCCGCAGGCGAGGTTGCGCAGGTTGAGCAGTAGGGGTTGACTCATGCGTGGTGGTAAGCCGGTTCGACAAGGAATTCGAGAAGGGCCTTCTGCGCATGCAGCCGGTTTTCAGCCTGGTCCCAGGCGACCGAACGCGGGTCGTCGAGCAGGTCCTGGCTGATTTCCTCACCACGGTGGGCGGGCAGGCAATGCATGAACAGGGCATCGGGTGCCGCCAGGTCGAGCATTTCGCGGGTGACCTGGTAAGGCGCGAAGTGCGCCAGGCGCCGTGCAGTTTCCTCCTCCTGACCCATGGAAGTCCAGACGTCGGTGGTCACCAGGTGGGCACCACGCACTGCTTCCTGCGGGTCGCGGATGATCTGCACGCGGTCACCGCCCAGGGCCATGAAGCGTGGGTCCGGCTCGTAGCCTTGCGGGCAGGCGATGCGCAGCTGGAAGTCGAACTGCCGGGCAGCCTCGATGTACGAGTTGCACATGTTGAAGCCATCACCGATCCAGGCCACGGTCTTGCCCTGGATCGAGCCACGGTGCTCGAGGAAGGTCTGCATGTCGGCCAGCAGTTGGCAGGGGTGCGATTCGTCCGACAGGCCGTTGATCACCGGCACCCGCGAGTTGGCGGCGAATTCGGTGAGGGTGCTGTGGGCATGGGTGCGGATCATCACCGCATCGAGCATGCTCGACAGCACGATGGCGCTGTCGCTGATCGGCTCGCCGCGGCCCAGCTGGGTGTCGCGCGGCGACAGGAAGATGGCCTGGCCGCCGAGCTGGATCATGCCGGCCTCGAACGACACGCGGGTACGGGTCGAGGATTTCTCGAAGATCATGCCCAGCACGCGGTTCTTCAGCGGCTCGAACAGCACGCCTCGCTTGCGCAGGTCCTTCAGCTCGATGCCGCGGCGGATCACCCCGAGCAATTCGTCGGTGGTGAAGTCCAGCAGGGAGAGAAAGTGCCTAGCGCTCATGATTGACTACCTTATCTGCAACGAAATGCAGGTCGACCGTATGGTTTTTTTTGACAACGGGAGTGACCTGCGGCGTAAGCCGCACGGGGCGGACGAAATAGGGAAAGGCGCAATACTATAATTAAATGTCGCCTGAAACCAAGAGGGGAAACAGCGGCTCTGTTGCAAAGGGTGTATTTACCCGTTGAGCCCGTGCTGTTTTTTATTTGCTACAGGGTTTGTACACGGCTTGCTGGCAATTTGGCAAATGGCTTTGCCCGGCGCTGGCGCGAATCGTCTGCCTGATGTCGCAGGATTCACGCCACGAAGCCGGCTGGAAGGGGGCCGGGGCGGGGCGCATAGTCACCCTTGGACAACAACAAGGCAGAGGCGGCCATGACCAAGACCCTGCATCACCGTGCCTGTCACCTGTGCGAAGCCATCTGCGGGCTGAACATCGAAATCAGCCATGAGCCTGATGGTGCTGCGCGCATCAGCTCGATCAAGGGCGACCCTGACGACCCGTTCAGCCGCGGCCATATCTGCCCCAAGGCCGTGGCATTGCAGGACATCCAGCACGACCCCGACCGCCTGCGCCAACCGCACAAGCGGGTCGGCGAGCAGTGGCAGGCCATTGGCTGGGACGAAGCCTTCGCCCTGGCCGCCGACAAGCTCTGGGCGATACAGCAGGCCCACGGGCGCAACGCCGTGGCGGTCTATCAAGGCAACCCCAGCGTGCACAACTACGGGTTGATGACCCATAGCAACTACTTTCTTGGCCTGCTCAAGACCCGCAACCGCTTCTCCGCCACCTCGGTGGACCAACTGCCCCAGCACCTGACCAGCCACCTGATGTACGGCCACGGCCTGCTGCTGCCGATCCCTGATATCGACCAGACCCAGTTCATGCTGATCCTCGGCGGCAACCCTTTGGCCTCCAACGGCAGCATCATGACCGTGCCAGACGTGGAAAAGCGCCTGAAGGCCCTGCGTGCCCGGGGCGGGCGCTTGGTGGTGGTAGACCCGCGGCGCAGCGAAACTGCCGCGATGGCCGACCAGCACCTGTTCGTGCGCCCCGGGGGCGATGCGGCCCTGCTCGGCGGCCTTTTGCACACCTTGTTCGACGAAGACCTGGCACGTGGCACGCACTTGCCGGTGAACGGCCTGCAGCAGGTGCGCGAGGCCATCGCGCCGTTCAGTGCCGAGGCCATGAGCGCGCACTGCGGCATCGACGCGGCAGACATTCGCCAGCTGGCACGGGATTTCGCAGCGGCCGACAAGGCCGTGTGCTATGGCCGCATGGGCGTTTCGACCCAAGCCTTCGGCAGCGTCTGCCATTGGCTGGTGCAACTGATCAATTTGGTCACCGGCAATCTTGACCGCGAGGGCGGGGCGCTGTGCACCGAACCTGCCGTGGACCTGGTGGCGAGCACCTCAGGTGGGCATTTCAACGCCTGGCAAAGCCGCGTGTCGGGCTTGCCCGAATATGGCGGAGAGCTGCCTGTTGCGGCCCTGGCCGAAGAAATGCTCACCCCTGGCGAGGGCCAGGTTCGCGCACTGGTGACCGTGGCTGGCAACCCGGTGCTGTCGACCCCCAATGGCCGGCAACTGGACCGCGCGCTGCAGGGCCTGGAGTTCATGCTCAGCATCGACCTCTACATCAACGAGAGCACGCGCCACGCCGACCTGATCCTGCCGTCCACCTCGGCATTGGAAAACGACCACTACGACAGCACCTTCAACCTGCTGGCGGTGCGTAATGTCACGCGCTTCAACCGAGCGATCCTGGCCAAGCCTGAGGGGGCGCTGCATGACTGGGAGATCTTCGTCGGCCTGGCACGGGCGTTTGCCGAGCGTGCCGAGCTGGTGCTCAAACCCACTCTGGCGCCGGCACAGATGATCGACCATGCGCTGCGCAAGGGGCGCTATGGCGATACTTCTACCCTGAAACTCTCGCTGGAAACCCTGGCCCAACATCCCCACGGCCTGGACCTTGGCCCGCTGCGGGCCAACCTCGCGGGGCGCCTGGGCACCGCCAGCAAGGCCGTCGAGGCCGCGCCCCAGGTGCTGCTGGACGACCTGCAGCGCCTTGCCCGGCAGGCGCCGCCGAGGGCTGGCGAGCTGCTGCTGATTGGCCGCCGCCACATCCGCAGCAACAACTCCTGGATGCACAACTTCCATCGTCTGGTCAAAGGCAAGCCGCGCCATCAGCTGTTGATGCACCCGCAGGACCTGCAGCAACGGCACTTGCAGGATGGCCAGCAGGTGCGCATCCGTTCGCGCACCGGCACTTTGGAAGTCGAGGTGCAGGCCAGCGAGGACATGATGCCCGGTGTGGTCAGCCTGCCCCATGGCTTCGGCCATTCGCGCCTGGGCGTGCAGCTGGAGATCGCCCAGGCGCAGCCTGGCGTGAGTGCCAACGACCTGACCGACGAGCGCCTGCGCGACCAAGTGTCCGGCAACGCGGCGCTCAATGGCGTGCCTGTGCAGGTGGAGGCCGCTTGAGCGATGGAGAGGCCGAGCGCGCCGCTTGGGATTCCGTTACAATGCGTCACCGTCCGACGACAGCGTCGCAAAGTTCAGCCGAGGTGCTACATGGATATCATCGAAACGATCAAAGAGCAGATTGCCAACAACACCGTTCTGCTTTACATGAAAGGCTCGCCGAATGCCCCACAGTGTGGCTTTTCTGCGCGTGCCTCGCAGGCCGTGATGGGTTGTGGCGAGAAGTTCGCCTACGTCGACATCCTGCAGAACCCGGAAATCCGCGCCAACCTGCCCAAGTACGCCAACTGGCCAACCTTCCCGCAGCTGTGGGTAGCGGGCGAGCTGGTCGGCGGCAGCGACATCATGCTGGAAATGTTCGAGAAGGGTGATCTGCAGACCCTGATCAAGGAAGCGGCCGCCAAGGCCAAGGCTTCCGAAGCCTGAGCAACACGCAGGCAATAAAAAACCCGCTCAAGGCGGGTTTTTTATTGCCTGCGAAAATTACTCTTCGCCCATCTGCGACTGCAGGTAGTTCTCGATGGTGATCTTGTCGATCAGGCTCAATTGGGTTTCCAGCCAGTCGATGTGCTCTTCCTCGGATTCGAGGATGTCTTCGAGCAGATCGCGCGAGCCGAAGTCGCCGACGGTTTCGCAATGGGCGATGGCGGCTTTCAGGTCGATCAGGCCTTTCTGTTCGATCTTCAGGTCACACTCGAGCATTTCCTTGGTGTGTTCGCCGATCAGCAGCTTGCCCAGGTCCTGGACGTTGGGGATGCCTTCGAGGAAGAGAATACGCTTGATCAGTTTGTCAGCGTGCTTCATCTCGTCGATCGATTCCTTGTACTCGTGCTTGCCGAGTTTGTTCAGGCCCCAATCTTCGTACATGCGGGCGTGCAGGAAGTACTGGTTGATCGCGACCAGCTCGTTTCCGAGGATCTTGTTGAGATGCTGGATGACGCTTACGTCGCCTTTCATTTCGGGTTCCTGCCCTGATAAGTGTGCCAATACAGGGAAGTTTGAGCCCGATACTTAGGGCTGTCAAACCTAAGTTATTGAATAATAAGTGAAAATTAATAGGAATAAGAATGTTTGTGAACCGCGTTGGAACGCTAACTTATTGAATTATGGGCATAAAAAAACCGGACACGAGGTCCGGTTCTTCGAATTCTGTTGGATCAAGCGGCGGTAAATTCCACCGGGTAGGGCAGGGCGGCTTGCTGGCTTACCTGCAGCTCGGTGATCGTTTCGCGGACCACTTGCTTGGCCAGGCAGGCGCATTTGCCACATTGGCTGGCGACGTTGGTCGCAGCCCGGACTTCCTTGTAACTGCAGCATCCTTCATAGATCGCATCGCGGATCTGTCCGTCGGTAACGCCGACACAAAGACACACATACATAAGGGCTGACCATCGCGGGTTGAGTCGATGGGTTGGAGCTTAATGTTAATGAGAATGCTTGTCAAAGGGCTTTCTGAAAGGGCCGCGCTTGAGCGACCGGCGGTTGGATTCGGCCTGTCATCAGAAGCCGTGTATGATGGTCGGCCTTTGTTGGATGTCGGGCAAGCCTGCCTTGGCCCGGCAAACGGTTCTTCACCCTCATCAGGAGATTACAATGAGCGTACTCGTTGGCAAACAAGCCCCCGACTTCACCGTTCCAGCTGTGCTGGGCAACGGCGAGATCGTCGACAGCTTCAACCTGGCCTCGGCCATCAAGGGCAAGTACGGCCTGGTGTTCTTCTACCCACTGGACTTCACCTTCGTCTGCCCGTCCGAGCTGATCGCCCTGGACAACCGCATTCCTGACTTCCAGGCGCGCAACGTGGAAGTGATCGGCGTGTCGATCGACTCGCACTTCACCCACAACGCCTGGCGTAACACCCCGGTCAACAACGGCGGCATCGGCCAGGTCAAGTACACCCTGGCGGCCGACATGACCCACGAAATCTGCAAGGCCTACGACGTCGAGTCCGAAGGCGGTGTGGCCTTCCGTGGCGCCTTCCTGATCGACACCAACGGTGTCGTGCGTTCGCAGATCGTCAACGACCTGCCACTGGGCCGCAA
The DNA here is from genome assembly GCF_021602585.1 of Pseudomonas faucium. Lineage (GTDB taxonomy): Bacteria > Pseudomonadota > Gammaproteobacteria > Pseudomonadales > Pseudomonadaceae > Aquipseudomonas > Aquipseudomonas faucium. The sequence goes on along the minus strand of NZ_BQIP01000003.1, from coordinate 66,711 downwards.
CATGGACGAGCTGCTGCGTCTGGTCGACGCCCTGCAATTCCACGAAGAGCACGGCGAAGTCTGCCCGGCCAACTGGAAGAAAGGCGACAAGGGCATGAACGCTTCGCCAGAAGGCGTTGCTGCCTACCTGAGCGAGAACGCTGGCAAGCTGTAATTGCCGCGTGCATAAAAAAACCGGCCCTGGTGGCCGGTTTTTTTATGCTTGGCATTCAAGGCTTGCAGTGCCTGTTCTGGCCCCATCGCCGGCAAGCCGGCTCCCACAGGGGGCACCACAGGCTGGTGACTGTGGGAGCCGGCTTGCCGGCGATGGGGGCCCGACTCAGTCGTTGAAGTCGCGCCAGCCGCCCATTTCCTTCCAGCGGTTGACGATGCCGCAGAACAGCTCGGCGGTCTTCTCGGTGTCATACCGCGCCGAGTGCGCCTCGCGCCCGTCGAAGTCGATGTCGGCGCTCTGGCAGGCCCGCGCCAGTACGGTCTGGCCGTAGGCCAGGCCCGCGAGGGTGGCGGTATCGAAGCTCGAGAACGGGTGGAACGGGTTGCGTTTCAGGTCGTTGCGCGCCACGGCGGCATTGAGGAAACCCAGGTCGAAGCTGCTGTTGTGGCCGACCAGGATCGCCCGCTTGCAGCCATTGGCCTTGAGCGCCTTGCGCACGCCACGGAAGATGTCCGTGAGCGCGCTTTCTTCGCTCACTGCCATGCGCAGCGGGTGGTCCAGCTTGATGCCGGTGAACTCCAGGGCAGCAGGCTCGATGTTGGCGCCCTCGAACGGCTCTACCCGGAAGAAGTAGGTGTGCTCGGGGAACAGGAAGCCTTTCTCGTCCATGCCGATGGTCACGGCGGCGATTTCCAGCAGGGCGTCGGTGGCGCTGTTGAAGCCGCCGGTCTCGACATCCACCACTACCGGCAGGTAGCCACGGAAACGCTCGGCCATCGGGTGGCGCGAGCCGCCGCCGGCCTGGCCGTCCTGGTCGTCTTCGTAGAGGTCTTCGCTCACGCGTTGCCCTCCAGCAGGCGCCAGCGCAGTTTCTCACCGGCGCGCAGCGGGATCACGGTCTGCTCGCCGAAGGGCAGGCTGTCCGGGGCGGTCCACTCTTCGCGGACCAGGGTGATGCTGTCGGTGTTTGCCGGCAGGCCATAGAAGGCCGGGCCATGCAGGCTGGCGAAACCTTCCAGTTTGTCCAGGGCGTTGCGCTGCTCGAAGGCCTCGGCGTACATCTCGATCGCCGCGTAGGCGGTGTAGCAGCCGGCACAACCGCAGGCCGCTTCCTTGGCGTGGCGGGCGTGGGGCGCCGAGTCGGTACCGAGGAAGAACTTCGGGTTGCCGCTGGTGGCCGCGTCCAGCAGCGCCACCTGGTGGGTGTTGCGCTTGAGGATCGGCAGGCAATAGAAGTGCGGGCGAATGCCGCCGACCAGCATGTGGTTGCGGTTGTACAGCAGGTGCTGGGCGGTGATGGTGGCGCCGACGTTGGCCGGCGCTTCGCTGACGAACTGCGCGGCATCGGCGGTGGTGATGTGCTCGAACACCACTTTCAGGGTCGGGAAGCGTTCGACCAGGCGGCGCATGTGCTCATCGATGAAGCGCTTTTCGCGGTCGAACACGTCGATCTCGCTGCGCGTCACTTCACCGTGCACCAGCAATGGCATGCCGACTTCTGCCAGTGCCTCGATGGCCGGGAAGATGTTGTCGATGCTGGTCACGCCCGAATCGGAGTTGGTGGTCGCGCCGGCCGGGTACAGCTTGGCGGCGTACACGATGCCGCTGGCCTTGGCCGCGCGGATGTCCTCGGGGCTGGTGCGGTCGGTGAGGTACAGCACCATCAGCGGCTCGAAACGGCTGCCGGCCGGGCGGGCGGCGAGGATGCGCTCGCGGTAGGCACTGGCTTCGACGGCATTGCGTACCGGCGGAACCAGGTTGGGCATGATGATGGCACGGGCGAAGGTACGCGCCACATCGCCAACGGTATGGGGCAGGACGGCACCATCGCGCAGATGGATGTGCCAGTCGTCGGGACGCAGGAGGGTCAGGCGATCGGACATTGGGGATTCCAGGCGGGTCGAACTCAAGCGCCAATGCTACCGGAAATCCCTGGGCTGAGCACGGCTATCAAGTTTTCCGATCGGCGTCCGATAGCCTGCAGGTAAGCCGTCAGAAATAGTGGAGCCGCCTGTGCGCCAGCGTTACCTAGCCCTGTTGACCCTGTTCGCCAGCCTGCCGGCCGGCGCACTGACTTTCCAGACCCGCATGGAGAACATTGCCTGGAAGGTCGAGGGTGACCAGTTCGAATGCCGCCTGATTCAGCCGATCGACGGCTTTGGCAGTGGCGAGTTCGTGCGCAGGGCGGGTGAGCAGCCGGTGTTCCAGCTTCGCTCCAGCAGCAATGTGCTCGGCGCCGGTTCGGCGACCTTGCTGGCAGCGGCCGCGCCCTGGCAGCCAGGGCGTGGCGACATCAACCTCGGCGCCGTGCGCATGGCCCGCAACGGTGTGCTGTTCACCACCTCCCAGGGCCAGGCCAGCCGCCTGATCAATGGCCTGCTCGATGGCCGCAGCACCGTGGTGCGCAGCTACGCCAGCGAAGGCGGGCGGCCGATGGAAGTGCGGGTGCTGCCGGTGAGCTTTGCCAAGGCCTACAGCGATTACCAGGTCTGTGCCGGCAAGATGCTGGCGATGAACTACGACCAGGTGCGCCAGACCCAGATCGGCTTCCCGGGGGCAGGTATCGACCTGGATGCCGCGGCCCGGGCGCGCCTGGACCTGGTCGTCGAGTACCTGAAGGCAGACCCGACGGTCAACCACATCGAACTCAACGGCCACTCCGACAACAGCGGCAACCGCCTGACCAACCGCGACACCTCGCGCCGCCGCGCGCTGGCAGTCGCCGATTACCTGGTGGCCCATGGCATCGCCGAAGACCAGATCACCGTGCGCTTCCATGGCGAGCGCTACCCGCTGGTGAAGAACAACAGCGCCGCCAACCGCGCCCGCAACCGCCGCGTGAACATCGAGCTGGACCGCGTCACGCCGGTCGAAAAGCCGGCCCAGCAGCCGGCCCAGCAGCCCGTTCCCGCGCCTGCTGCAGCGCCGGCGGCGGCGCCTGCCACCAGCGCCCCTGGCAACGCCCCTGCCACGCCTGCTGCCAAAGCATCCTGAGCGTGCGACAGGGCGTCGCGCCCACGACAGTTCCTGTCGCTTTGTCGTCAGAAGCTGTCGCCCCACTGTAAATTTATCCGTAACGCCGGTAGAATCGGGCCTTTTCCGTACAACCCCGTGGAGTGATGGCATGGCGGACGTAAAAAAGGTCGTACTGGCGTATTCCGGCGGCCTTGATACTTCGGTGATTCTCAAGTGGCTGCAGGATACCTATGACTGCGAAGTGGTGACCTTCACCGCTGACCTGGGTCAGGGCGAAGAAGTCGAGCCGGCTCGCGCCAAAGCCCAGGCTATGGGCGTCAAAGAGATCTACATCGACGACCTGCGCGAAGAATTCGTGCGTGATTTCGTCTTCCCGATGTTCCGCGCCAACACCGTTTACGAAGGCGAGTACCTGCTGGGTACGTCCATCGCCCGTCCGCTGATCGCCAAGCGCCTGATCGAGATCGCCAACGAAACCGGCGCTGACGCCATTTCCCACGGCGCTACCGGCAAAGGTAACGACCAGGTGCGTTTCGAGCTGGGTGCCTACGCACTCAAGCCCGGCGTCAAGGTCATCGCGCCATGGCGTGAGTGGGACCTGCTGTCCCGCGAGAAGCTGATGGACTACGCCGAGAAGCACGGCATCCCGATCGAGCGCCACGGCAAGAAGAAGTCGCCCTACTCGATGGACGCCAACCTGCTGCACATCTCCTACGAAGGCGGTGTCCTGGAAGATACCTGGACCGAGCACGAGGAAGACATGTGGCGCTGGAGCGTCTCGCCGGAAAATGCACCGGACCAGGCCACCTACATCGAGCTTACCTACCGCAACGGTGACATCGTCGCCATCGACGGTGTCGAGAAGTCCCCAGCCACCGTGCTGGCCGACCTGAACCGCATTGGCGGGGCCAACGGCATCGGTCGCCTGGACATCGTCGAAAACCGCTACGTGGGCATGAAGTCGCGCGGCTGCTACGAAACCCCTGGCGGCACCATCATGCTCAAGGCCCACCGTGCCATCGAGTCGATCACCCTGGACCGCGAAGTCGCTCACCTTAAAGATGAGCTGATGCCCAAGTACGCCAGCCTGATCTACACCGGCTACTGGTGGAGCCCGGAGCGTCTGATGCTGCAGAAGATGATCGATGCTTCGCAGGTCAACGTGAATGGCGTAGTGCGCCTGAAGCTGTACAAGGGCAACGTGACCGTGGTCGGCCGCAAGTCGGACGACTCGCTGTTCGATGCCAACATCGCGACCTTCGAGGAAGATGGCGGCGCCTACAACCAGGCCGATGCCGCTGGCTTCATCAAGCTCAACGCGCTGCGCATGCGCATTGCAGCTAACAAAGGCCGCGGCATGCTCTAACTTCAAGTTAGGCAACGCGCATGAAGAACCCCGACACCTGTCGGGGTTTTTTTATGCGTCTATTTCATGAACGGTGTTGTGTTCTCTGGCAGCTCGCTCACGCAAAGGCGAACGCATTGTTGTTTATCCAGGTCGCAGAAAACCCAAGTGCGGCCCAGCGCCTGAGGTTGGGCCAGGGTGTGGAGTATGTGTTGGGTAATCATCGATTGTGCACTTGGGCCAGACAGCATGATGGTAATAGGCTCCTCCTCGCTGCAAGTGAGAGGTTTGCCATTGTTTGCCAAGGTGCTTGCGGCGTTCACGGTTCCGGCGCCGGCAACTTCGGGTTTGTAGAGTGATTTGTAGTTGAAGTTGAGCGTAAGAAAAAACAGCGCTGTGAGAAAAAACGGAAAACCCACCAGGAACCAGGTGTACAGATTCTGGCTCTCATCGCTCAAGAAAGGGAGTGTCGCCAGCGCCGAGGATTCGATGATCCCGGCGAAGATGGCGATAATGGTCAATGGGGCTGCGGGCTGGCTTGTCATCGTGCGCCTCCTGCGCTTTTGCCCATCTATAGCCGAGTATGTCGTGCAAGCGAATGCTGGACTGTTTCCGGGCCATGAAGTAATCCTGCATTTTTCGAGCGGTTTTCAGGGACGATGAAAATTCCTACTTGTAGGAAAATTCCTAAAGCGACGTAAGGCTCATCTATTCATGTATTTGCTCTGGTGTTTGGCGCGCCATTGAACGTGCGGCTCGGTTAAGGTGAGCCGTCTCAAAGAAAATAATGAATGAATGGATATCGCATGAATAAAGTCCTAATCGTGGATGACCATCCGGTCATACGCCTGGCAGTGCGCATGCTGATGGAGCGGCATGGCTACGATGTGGTCGCGGAAACCGACAACGGAGTGGCAGCCTTGCAGCTTACGCGGGAATACCTCCCCGATATCGTGGTGCTGGATATCGGTATTCCCAAACTTGACGGGTTGGAGGTAATTGCCCGTCTGTCATCTGCCAGCCCCGGAAGTCGCGTGCTGGTATTGACCTCGCAGGCACCTGGGCACTTCTCCATGCGTTGCATGCAGGCGGGCGCGTCTGGTTACGTGTGCAAGCAGCAGGAGCTCACGGAGTTGCTGAGCGCGATCAAGGCGGTGCTGTCTGGTTACAGTTACTTCCCCAACCAGGCCTTGCACAAGTCGCGAGGGCGGGTAGGGGCGGTGAGTGAGATGGAGATGGTCGATCGCCTGTCGGCAAGGGAAATGATGGTGTTGCAGCAATTGGCGCGGGGCAGGTCGAACAAGGAAATCGCCGAGAGCATGTACCTCAGCAACAAGACGGTCAGTACCTACAAGACCCGCTTGCTGCTGAAGCTCAACGCCCACTCGCTGGTAGACCTGATCGAGCTGGCCCGGCGGCACGGCCTTTCGTGAGGCCACAATGCAGAAAGCCTCCGCAGGGAGGCTTTCTGTCTGGACTACAAATCGTAGTCGAAATCGGCGAGTTGCCGCTTCAGGCGGCGTTCTTCCAGCAGGTTGTCAATGGTCCGGCGCTTGCTCAGGTTGGTCTTCGCGGGTTCCACCTGCGGCTCCGCTTCGTCGTCAGCGGTGGCAAAGTCATCTTCGATCGACAGGTCGTCTTTATCGGTACTCATGGGTCGCTCCAAGCCAATGGGCCATTGGCCGTCCTTATAACCAGAAAGCGAAGCCTGGTAAAAAAGATTTTTTCAATCGAAACCCATGCCTTTTCGCTATCGAATCAATCGTCGGACGTCTTCTGCTTGTACTCGCACAAATCTTCGATGCGGCAACTGCCACAGCGGGGCTTGCGTGCCTGGCACACATAGCGCCCGTGCAGGATCAGCCAATGGTGCGCATCGAGCAGGTAGTCCTTGGGCACGAACTTCACCAGCTTCTTTTCCACCTCGAGTACGGTCTTGCCTGGCGCGATGCCGGTGCGATTGCTGACCCTGAAGATGTGTGTGTCCACCGCCATGGTCGGCTGGCGGAAGGCCGTGTTGAGGACCACGTTGGCAGTCTTGCGCCCTACGCCCGGAAGGGCCTCGAGCGCTTCACGGGTTTGCGGTACCTCACCGCCATGGCGTTCGATCAGCAGGCGGCAGGCTTCGATGACATTCTTGGCCTTGCTGTTGTAGAGGCCGATGGTCTTGATGTATTGGCTCAAGCCTTCGACGCCCAGCGCGTAGATGGCTTGCGGGGTATTGGCGACCGGGAACAGGCGGGCGGTGGCCTTGTTGACCCCGACGTCGGTGGATTGCGCCGAAAGGGTCACGGCGACCAGCAGTTCGAAGGGCGTGGTGTAGGCCAGTTCTGTCTTCGGGTCGGGATTGTCTTCGTGCAGCCTGCGAAAGATCTCCAGGCGTTTGGCAGCATTCATGGGGTCAACGAGTTCCTTGACGGCGAGAGGGGGCGTGCCCCAGGCGTAGGCGATTGTACAAGGCCAACAGGCTGCCGAGCAGTAGCAGTGCGCCGAAGCCGAGACTGGCCCCATGCCAGCCCAGGCCTTGTTCGAGCCATTGACGGCTGGCACCGAGCAGCAGGTAGAGCAGCAGCAGGCCCGCCAGCTGCGTGAGCAATTGCCGCCAGCGCCCGGCGGCTGGCAGCAGCCCATCAGCAACCAGGCACTGCAGGCAGAGCAGCGCCGGGAAGTGACCGAGTGCCAAGGCCTGCGGCAATGCCCAGGCGCGCAGCGCCAGTTGCAGGCAACTGACCAGGGCTGCAATCAGCAACAGGCTGGCCAGCCAGTACATTGCACCGCTGAGCCTGGTGCGCAATGGCGCCAACAGCGCCTGGTGCAGGATGCTCACCAGCAGCATGCCGGTACCCAGGGTAGCGGCTAGGATGAACGTGCCGGTTGCGCCAAGCAGCGGCGCCAGGCCGGCCACCAGCAGGCAATACCTATTCATGGGCGGGGCTTCCCAGCAACAGCGTGCGATGCTGGTCAAAATAGACCAGCGCCTCCTGCTGCGCAGTGATCACGGCACGCGAGGTAACCGTCGCCCCGGCCAGCTGATCGAAGTCACCCTGATCGCGCTTGAGCGCCCAGTGGTCATCCAGGCCACGGTTGGCAAATTGCCCCAACCAGTTCACCTGTGTATCGCTGATGCGGCCTCCCAGCCCTGGGCTTTCCTGGTGCTCGATCACTTGCGTGCCAATCAGGCGCCCATCGGCGCTGATGGCGATGACCAGCCGGATTGGCCCGCCATAGCCTTGCACCTGGGTCAGCAGCACCACCGCTGTTGGCACTGCGCCCAGCGTAGCGCGGTAGGCGGCGCTGATATGGCTGTGCGCGGGCTGCTCGCCTGGAAGCGGCAGCGGCTGGCTCAGGGGCTGGTTGTCATAGCGTTGTTCAGGCAATACAGCGAGAAACTGCTGCGCGTGCAACTGCTGTTCGGCTTCGAGGATGGGCGCGCGGGTCCATTGGCGCCATGCCAGTGTGGCCGTCACCGTGATCCCGGCCACCACCAGCAGCAAGGCGGCGCCGAGCATGCGCGCGTTCATGGCGCCGCCTGCTGGCGTCGCAAGGCGAGCCGGTCGAGGGCCGGAACCATCAAATTCATCAGCAAGATGGCGAACGCCGTGCCATCCGGGTAGTTGCCCCAGGTGCGGATCAGGTAGATCAGCACCCCGGCGCCAAACCCGAACAGCAGCCTGGCCAAGCCGGCCTTTGGCCCGGACACCGGTTCCGTGGCAATGAAAAAGGCCGCCAGCATGGTCGAGCCGGAGAACAGGTGCAGCAAAGGCGAGCCATTGGAATCCGAGCCGGAGCCATTCCAGGCCAGCAGGCTGAACAGCACCAGCCCGCCCAGCAGGCCCACCGGTGCGTGCCAGCTGTACACCTTGCGCTGCAACAGAAACATCCCGCCGAGCAGCAAAGCCAGGTTAATCCACTCGCCGCCGCGGCCGCCGATGCTGCCGAAGCCCGGGTGGCTGGCGAACAGTTCATCGACGGTCAGGCTGCGGTTGTGGCGCAGGCCATCGAGAATGGTCGGGCTGGCCCAGGCGTCGATCTGCTCGCCACCGCCAAACACCAGGTGCAAGCTGTCGACGAACCCGGGGGGTTGCCCAGGCCAATGGTTCATCTGCAGCGGGAAACTCAGCAGGGCGAACGCATACCCCAGCATCGCCGGGTTGAACAAATTGCGGCCCACCCCGCCGAATGCCTGCTTGCCCAGGCCGATGGCGATGGCCGCCGCCGTCATTGGCAGCCACCAGGGCGCCTGAGTGGGCAGGGCGATGGCCAGCAGCACCGCAGTCACCAAGGCACTGCCGTCGTTCAAGTTGGCGGCCAGCGGCTGGCCGCGCAGGGCCAGCAGGGCGGCTTCGCAGCACAGCGCGCTGGCGGCGCATAGGGCGAGGCTCAGCAGCAGCCCCCAGCCTTGCAGCCAGAACGCTGCCAGCAGCCCAGGGATGCAGGCCAGCAGCACCAGGCCCATGGCAGTGCGCAAGCGCGGGTCAGGTGCGGCGATGCTCGATCCGCTCATTGTGCGAATAATCCGTTGAGTCCCGAGAACGCCATGGCCATCACGCCGGCACCGAGCAGAGTGATGGGCAAACCGCGCAATGCTGTCGGAATCTCGGCGTGTTCGCTGCGTTGCAGCAGGTCGTCGAACAGTGCCAGGGCCAGCCAGAAACCAAGCCCGGCCACCACGCTGCAGCCCAGCGTTGCAAGCCACCCGGGCTGTTCGGCCATGCCCTGCAGGGCCAGGCCAAGCGCTGTGGCATTGCCCAGCAAAGGCAGCATGAGCCCGGCGCTGGGCCACTGCGGGCGTAACCTTGCCAGCGCTTGCGTCACGCCCCACGCCAGCAGCCCCAGCCAGGGCAGGAGCAGGAACAGGCGCAGGTCTTCGAGCTGCCAAGGCGCTATCACCCAGTGCTCCAGCAGCTGGCCGCCACAGATGCCCAGGGCGATGGTCAGCGCGCACGCCAAGCCGCACACATGCACCCGCAGGCGTGACAAGGGCTGTTGTTGCAGGAAGAGGTGGCTGACCAGCGCAGCGCTGACCAGAACCAGGACATGATCGTTCATGTAGATGAAGATAGCCGCGTTTCGCCTGCGCGTGCGGCCATGCAGGAGTGGATAAGAATGCCCCGGCACGAAGGCCGGGGCAGGGGGCGTTACTTGATGCGCTGGCCTGGCTTGGCACCGCTGTCAGGGCTGAGCAGGTAGATCTCTTCGCCGCCTGGGCCGGCGGCCATGACCATGCCCTCGGACACGCCAAAGCGCATTTTGCGTGGCTTGAGGTTGGCCACCATCATGGTCAGCCGGCCTTCGAGCTTGGAAGGGTCCGGGTAGGCCGACTTGATGCCGGAGAACACATTGCGACGCTCGTCGCCGATGTCCAGGGTCAGGTGCAGCAGCTTGTCGGCGCCGGGCACCGCTTCGGCCTTGACGATCAGCGCCACGCGCAGGTCGACGGCGGCGAAGGTGTCGAACTCGATTTCCGCCGACAGCGGGTCCTTGGCCAGTTCGCCGTTGCCGGCCGGGGCCTTGGCTTCGGCGGCCAGCAGGTCTTCCTTGCTGGCGGCGACAATGGCTTCGACCTTGGCCGGCTCGATGCGGCTCATCAGCGCCTTGAACGGGTTGAGTTGGTGGTTTTCCAGGCGCGACTGGTGGTCGTTCCAGGTCAGCGGCGCGACGTTGAGGAAGGCCTCGGCGTCGGCAGCCAGCACCGGCAATACCGGCTTGAGGAAGATCACCAGCTGGCGGAACAGGTTGACGCCCTGGGCGCAGATTGCCTGCACTTCGTCCTGCTTGCCTTCCTGCTTGGCCAGCGACCACGGGGCCTTGTCGGCGATCCAGGCGTTGGCGCGGTCGGCCAGGGCCATGATTTCACGCATGGCGCGGCCAAAGTCACGGCCTTCGTAAGCCTCGGCAATCGACGGGGCGGCTGTGAGGAAGGCTTCGGTCAGCTCCGGTGCGGCATCGCCGGCAACCATGACGCCGTCATTGCCCTTGTGGATGAAGCCTGCGCAGCGGCTGGCAATGTTCACCACCTTGCCGACCAGGTCCGAGTTGACCTTCTGCACGAAGTCCTCGAGGTTCAGGTCGAGGTCGTCGACGCCACGGCCGAGTTTGGCGGCGTAGTAGTAGCGCAGGTACTCCGGCTGCAGGTGGTCCAGGTAGGTGCGGGCCTTGATGAAGGTGCCGCGCGACTTGGACATCTTGGCGCCGTTGACGGTCAGGTAGCCGTGCACGTTGACCGCGGTCGGCTTGCGGAAGCCCGAACCCTCGAGCATGGCTGGCCAGAACAGGGCGTGGAAGTTGACGATGTCCTTGCCGATGAAGTGGTACAGCTCGGCCTTGGAGCCTTCGTTCCAGAAGGCGTCGAAGTCGAGCTCCGGGCGGCGTGCGCAGAGGTTCTTGAAGCTGGCCATGTAGCCGATGGGCGCATCCAGCCAGACGTAGAAGTACTTGCCAGGCTCGCCCGGGATCTCGAAGCCGAAGTACGGCGCATCGCGCGAGATGTCCCACTCCTGCAGGCCCGAGTCCAGCCATTCGGCGAGCTTGTTGGCCACGGCGTCCTGCAGGGTGCCGCTGCGGGTCCACTGCTGCAGCATGGCCTGGAAGTCCGGCAGCTTGAAGAAGAAGTGCTGGGAGTCACGCAGTACCGGGGTGGCACCGGAAATCGCCGACTTCGGGTTCTTCAGCTCGGTTGGGGCATAGGTGGCGCCGCACTTTTCGCAGTTGTCGCCGTACTGGTCTTCGGCCGCGCACTTGGGGCAGGTGCCCTTGATGAAGCGGTCGGCCAGGAACATGCCCTTTTCCGGGTCGAAATACTGGGTCACCGAACGGGTGGCGATGTGCCCGGCGTCACGCAGGCGCGTGTAGATCAGGCTCGACAGCTCGCGGTTTTCTTCGCTGTGGGTCGAGTGGAAGTTGTCGAAGTCCACCAGGAAATCGGCGAAGTCGCCGCTGTGCTCGGCTTGCACGTTGGCAATCAGCTGCTCGGGGGTGATGCCTTCCTTTTCGGCGCGCAGCATGATGGCCGAGCCGTGGGCGTCGTCGGCGCAGACGTAGATGCACTGGTTGCCGCGTAGTTTCTGGAAGCGAACCCACATGTCCGTCTGGATGTACTCGAGCATATGGCCAAGGTGGATGGATCCATTGGCATAGGGCAGGGCGCTGGTAACGAGAATCTGACGTGGCTCGGACATAGTGGCTCGGCTACTTATTCGGCTCGGGTAAAATTGAGGGTGATCGGCCACTATAAAGGGCTCGCGAATATATTTCACCCCGCGCACGCATCTGCTGACGATTGACGGGTTAGGATAGGCGCCTGTTTCACATTCAGTTTGCCAATGGGAGTGTCCATGAGTGTCGTCACCCGTGCCGCCGTCGAAGGCGCGCTTCGCCAGTACACCGACCCCTACCTGAACCTGGACCCGGTGAGCGCCGGTTGCGTGCGCGCCATCGATATCCAGGGCGGGCAGGTCGCTGTGCAGTTGCAGCTCGGCTACGCTGCCGGCCTGTTCAAGAACGGCTGGGCCCAGGTGCTGCAGACCGCGATCGAGAACCTCGAAGGCGTCACCTCGGCGCAGGTGTCGATCGATTGCGTGGTCGCCGCGCACAAGGCCCAGGCCCAGGTGCCGGCCATGGCCAACGTCAAGAACATCGTCGCGGTGGCCTCGGGCAAGGGCGGTGTCGGCAAGTCGACCACCGCAGCCAACCTGGCCCTGGCCCTGGCCCGCGAAGGTGCCCGGGTCGGCATTCTCGACGCCGACATCTATGGGCCCAGCCAGGGCGTGATGTTCGGTATCGCCGAAGGCACGCGCCCGCAGATCCGCGAGCAGAAGTGGTTCGTGCCGATCAAGGCCCATGGCGTGGAAGTGATGTCCATGGCGTTTCTCACCGACGACAACACGCCCATGGTCTGGCGCGGCCCGATGGTGTCGGGGGCGCTGCTGCAACTGGTGACCCAGACCGCCTGGGACGACCTCGATTACCTGGTGATCGACATGCCGCCAGGCACCGGTGACATCCAGCTGACCCTGGCGCAGAAAGTGCCGGTGGCCGGCTCGGTGATCGTCACCACCCCTCAGGACCTGGCCTTGCTCGATGCCAAGAAGGGCGTGGAAATGTTCCGCAAGGTCAACATTCCGGTGCTTGGCGTGGTGGAGAACATGGCGGTGCACATCTGCTCGAACTGCGGCCATGCCGAGCACCTGTTCGGTGAAGGCGGTGGCGAGAAGCTGGCGGCGCAGTACGGCGTCGAACTGCTGGCCTCGTTGCCATTGTCGATGCTGATCCGCGAGCAGGCCGACAGCGGCAAGCCGACGGCGATCGCCGAACCGGAAAGCCAGATTGCCATGGTCTACCAGGAACTGGCCCGCCAGGTCGGGGCGCGGATCGTGCTGCAGGAAGCGGCGGCGCCGGCGATGCCGAGCATTACCATCAGCGAAGATTGATCGGCGCACCGTGTCGTTGCCTGGCAGGCAGCGACACGGGTTTCAGCCAGGCATAAAAAAACCCGCCAGAAGGCGGGTTTTTTTGAAAGCTAGGAAGCTAAATCGACTTAGGCGATTTGAACTTCTTCAGCCTGCATGCCTTTCTGGCCGCGGGTAGCGACGAAAGTAACAGCCTGGCCTTCTTTCAGGGTTTTGAAGCCGTCAGCTTGGATGGCTTTGAAGTGCACGAACAGGTCGTCGCCCGACTGAGGGGTGATGAAGCCGTAGCCCTTCTCATCGTTGAACCACTTAACAACACCGGATTGACGGTTGGACATTTTTCTGTCTCCTTGGACAAAGTTGAAAACGGTCAGGAAAATCCCTGGCCGGGACTGAGCGCAAAGAGAGCAGAAAATTCAGCGATGGGCCGATCAGGATCGTGCATCAAACTAGAGATTCTCGGTGTCACGTGCAGCACAGTGGCGCCACCTTAACCCACTTTCCGCAGCCTGCCAATCTCCAAGATGGCCTTTGATGAAATTCAGATCGGCGGCGGCCGCAACCCCCGTCCGGCGCGGGATACGGCGCGGAACTTCAACTTGGGCGCCGGGACCGGTAAGATGCGCGTCTTGTTTTTCACCTCGCAACCCTTCAGGACACCCCGCCATGAGCATCAAATCGGACAAGTGGATTCGCCGCATGGCGCAGGAACACGGCATGATCGAACCGTTCGTCGAGCGCCAGGTGCGCGGCGAGCACGATAGCCGGGTCATCTCCTTCGGCGTCTCCAGCTACGGCTACGACGTGCGTTGCGCCGACGAATTCAAGGTGTTCACCAACATCAATTCGGCCACCGTCGACCCGAAGAACTTCGACGCCGGCAGCTTCGTCGATGTCAAAAGCGATGTCTGCATCATCCCGCCGAACTCCTTCGCCCTGGCCCGTACCGTCGAATACTTCCGTATTCCGCGCAATGTGCTGACCATCTGCCTGGGCAAGAGCACCTATGCGCGTTGCGGCATCATCGTCAACGTGACGCCACTCGAGCCCGAGTGGGAAGGCCACGTGACCCTGGAGTTCTCCAACACCACCACGCTGCCGGCGAAAATCTACGCCAACGAAGGTGTGGCACAGATGCTCTTCCTCGAGTCCGATGAAGAGTGCGAAGTGTCCTACAAAGACCGTGGCGGCAAGTACCAGGGCCAGCGCGGCGTCACCCTGCCGCGTACCTGAGCCGACGAGCGCGGGGAATTCCCTGCGCCTTTGGCACTCCAACGGGTAACCGTGCCGATGTGCATGAAGCGCATCGGCTCTCGTCAGGAGCAGCCAATGAAACTCCATCCCGCAATCAGCGCGAAACTCGCGGTGCTGCAACCCAACCAGGTCGGCATGCTGCCTTGGTCGTTGCTGGCCCACCCGCTGCCGATGCAGGCCGGGGGCGTGCCGCACCAGCCCGAACCCGACACCCCACAGCCGCCCGAGCCCAGCGAGCCAGGCGACCCCATCCGGCCCGACGAGCCGCCTCCCGCGCCTGTGGCGTGATCAACCTCCCAGCGCCCAGACCTGCCCGTCGCCGGTGACGAAAACCCGCGTTTCGTCGCCGGGGGCGACCGTGTAGCCCCCGGTGAATTCGCCGAAAGCCGGCAGCAGGCTGAGCTGAGTATCGAGCACGAAGCACGGCAGGCGCAGTTTCTGGCGTGCTCGCCCGCGCAGCAGGTACACCGGATGCACATGGCCTGCCAGCACCGGGTGCTCGGGGTGAGCGGTCGGCTCGTGCTGCAAGGCGAACGGCGCCAGCAGCCAGGGTTGGTCGATTACCTCGATGCTCAGTTCGGCTGGCGGGTCGCCCGCGTGGCGATCGTGATTGCCGCGAATGAGCACGATCTGCAGCCCATCGTGTCGACTACGCCACTCCCGAAGCCTGGCCAGTGTGTTAGGTGCCCGCGCCGTGCGTGCATGGATAAAATCGCCAAGGATCACCAATTGCCTGCAGTCGTATGCCGCCAGCAGGGCGTCCAGGCGCGCCAGGGTCGCCTCGGTGGTGCCCCGCGGCACCGGCTGGTGCAACGCCCGGTAGCTCGCGGCCTTGCCGATATGCACGTCGGCCACCAGCAATGTGTGGCGGGCAGGCCAGTAGATGGCCTTGTCGGCGAGCAGCCATAGGGTCTGGCCGCAATGCTCGACAACTAGATGACCGTTCATTGCGCGCCGCTGCCGCGTGAGGCTGCTTTTTCAAGGTCCGCCACCATCCGCGCGATGCGATCCGCCAGCTTCTCCGTGCTCAAGGTTTCGCGCATGCCCTCCACCAGCAAAGTGAAGGCCAGCGGCCCTGGTCTTTGCAGCGCCTGCAGGTCCAGCCGCAGCTGGCTCATCTTGTGCAGCTGGCGCTGCAGCCGCTCGATTTCCAGCTCTTCGCGCAGCACTTCATCGCGTGCCTGGCCAAGCAGCAGGTTGCTGGCGTCGTGTTTGCGAAATACCTCGAAAAACAGCCCGCTGGAGGCCTGGATCTGCCGGGTGCTTTTTTGCGCCGCAGGGTAGCCGCCGAACACCAGCCCGGCGATCTGGGCAATTTCGCGAAAACGCCGCAGGGCCATTTCCCCGGCGTTCAGGCTGGCCAACACATCCTCCAGCAAGTTCTCGCTGGATAGCGCGCCAGGCAGGTGCGCGGCCCAATCCACGGGGCTCGGGCTGAGCAGCTCGAAGCCGTAGTCGCTCACCGCGATCGACACCGACAGCGGTTGATTGCGGCTGACGCGCCAGGCGATGAGGGTGGCCAGCCCAAGGTTGGCCATGCGCCCGGCGAAGGGGTAGAGAAACAGGTGCGAGCCCTGGCGCGATGCCAAGGTCTCGGCCAGCAGCGTCTGCGTGGTGGGCAAGGCCGACCAGCGAGCCTGCAGCGCCAGCAGTGGGCGCACCGCGCGCATTTCCGGGCTGGCGTAGCGGCCATGGGCGGCGCCATCGAGTTGCTCGACCAGCGCATCGGCCAGTTCGCTGGACAGCGGCATGCGCCCGCCATTCCAGCGGGCTACGGCAGCTTTGCGGGCGGTGCTGCGGCGGACATAGGCCGTCATGTTCTCGACCCTCACCAGCTCCAGCACGCGCCCGGCGAAAACCAGCGTATCGCCTGGCCGCAGGCGGGCGATGAAGGCCTCCTCGACGCTGCCCAGGTGCTTGCCGCCACCCCCCTTGCTCCAATACTTGAGCTGCAGGCTGGCGTCACTGACGATGGTGCCGATGCCCATGCGGTGGCGCCGCGCCAGGCGCTCGCTGGCCACCCGCCAGATGCCGTCGGGGTGGGCTTCGACGCGCTGGTAGTCGGGGTAGGCGCTGAGCGAGCTGCCGCCATGGCTGACGAAATCCAGCGCCCACTGCCACTGGCTGTCGCGCAAGTCGTGAAATGCCCAGGTATCACGCACCTCGGCCAGCAGTTCGGGCGGGCGAAAGCCGGCGCCCAGGGCCATGCTGACCAGGTGCTGGACCAGCACGTCCATGCACAGGCGCGGCGAGTTGCGCGCCTCGATATGCCCCGCCGCCAGCGCCTCGCGCGCTGCGGCGGCTTCCACCAGCTCCAGGCTGTGGGTGGGCACCAGGGTGATGCGCGAGCGCCGCCCCGGCGCATGCCCGGAGCGCCCGGCGCGCTGCATCAGGCGTGCGATGCCCTTGGCCGAGCCGATCTGCAGCACCCGCTCCACGGGCAGAAAATCCACGCCCAGGTCGAGGCTGGAGGTGCAGACCACCGCCTTGAGCGTGCCTTGCTTGAGGTTCAGCTCCACCCAGTCGCGGGTCGCCCGCGCCAACGAGGCATGGTGCAAGGCAATCTGGCCGGCCCAATCAGGGCGCGCATCGAGCAAGGCCTGGTACCACAGTTCGGCCTGGGCACGGGTATTGGTGAACACCAGGCTGCTGGCACAGTCATCGAGTTCATGGGCGACCTGGCCGAGCATCTTCAGGCCCATGTGGCCGGCCCAGGGGAAGCGCTCGATGGCCGGCGGCAGCAGGGTATCGACCACCAGGCGTTTGTCCTGGCGACCGCGTATCAGCTGGCCGCCGTGGGGCAGCAGCACTTGCAGGGCGTGAGTCAGGTTACCCAAGGTGGCCGACAGGCCCCAGGTCACCAGGCCGGGCTGCCAGCGGCGCAGGCGGGCGAGGGCGAGCTGCAGTTGCACGCCACGCTTGTTGCCGAGCAGTTCGTGCCATTCATCGACCACCACCAGGCGCAGGCTGGCGAAGTCGTTTTCGGCCTGGGCGCGGGTCAGCAGCAAGGTCAGGCTCTCGGGTGTGGTGATCAGCGTGCTCGGCAGGCGCCGGGCCTGGCGGGCGCGTTCCGCGCTGCCGGTATCGCCGCTGCGGACCCCGACGGTCCAGTTCAGGCCCAGGTCGCCCAGCGGGGCTTGCAAGGCACGGGCGGTGTCGGCCGCCAGTGCACGCATGGGGGTGATCCACAGCACCTGCAGCGCAGCGGGTTGGCGGGCAGGGGCAGCGTCGGCAAAGGCGCGCAGGGCGCCCAGCCACACGGCGTAGGTCTTGCCGGCCCCGGTGCTGGCGTGCAGCAGCCCGGATTCGCCACGGCCGATGGCGGCCCACACTTGCCGCTGGAAGGCGAAGGGCTTCCAGCCGCGGGCAGTGAACCAGGCGCTGGCAAGGTCGGTAGAAGCAGGCATGCGCGGGGGTCCTTGCAGGGCTGTGCTTCTACAGACCGCTGGCCAGCGCTATTGGTTTTACCGAATCAGTTGGCCAGCAGGTAGCCGCTGCGGCATACCTGTTCGCCGGCGAGATGGGCGATGACCATGCCTGCGGTGGCCATGCGGCGCACGCTGCGGGCGTAGAGCAGCCCGGGCTGCTCGGCGCGCACGGCAGTGACGCGGTCGCTGATCGGGTCGATGACCTCGGCGATCAGTTGCCCAGCCTCGACCTGCTGGCCAGGGCGCACGTGATACACCAGCAAGCCGCCCAGCGGCGCCGACACCGGCTCCACCGCCGCCAGCGGCGTGGCCGGGCGTGGCAGTGGCGGCAGCGGCGCGGGGCTGCCTTCGATGACCCCGGCATGGGTCAGGTAGTCGAGGATGGCCTGGCAGTCCTGGGTGGCCAGGTCATGGCTGACGTCGGCCTGGCCCCGCAGTTCGACGGTCACCGCGACGCTGCCCAGGGGGATCGGGTAGCGCTTGCCGAAGCGTTGCTGCAGCTGCCACCACACCAGGCTGAAGCATTCGTCGAACGACTGCCCGCCGGAATCGGTGGCCAGCAGGCTGGCCTGGGCGCCCAGGTAGCGCGCCAGCGGCTCGACCTGGGGCCAGGCCTCGGGCGTGGTGTAGAGGTGTTCGACGGCTTCGAAGTCGCAATGCAGGTCCAGCACCAGGTCGGCGTCGCAGGCCAGCCGCTGCAAGGTCAGGCGTTGCGATTGCAGGGGCGTGCGGGCCGGGTGGGCGTCGAGGCCACGGCGCAGGTACTCGCGAATCAGCGCCAGGTTGTGCGCGGGGTCCTGGGTCAGGTGGCCGTCGATCTGGTCGCCGATGCTGTCGGAAAGGTCGACGAATTTGCGGTTGAAGTTCTCGCCGCTCTGCAGCTCGAAACGCCCCAGCGGCGCGTCGAGCACCACCTGTTCCAGGCCCACCGGGTTGGCCACCGGCACCAGGATGATCTCGCGGCGCAGGCGCCCTTGCTGCTCCAGTTCGGCGAACCGGCGCTTGAGGTGCCAGGCAACCAGCATGCCGGGCAGTTCGTCGGCATGCAGCGAGGCCTGGATATATACCTTGGCGCCACCGCGCGGGCCGAAGTGGAAGCTGTGCAGCTGGCGGCTGATGCCGGGTACGGGGGAGAGTAGGTCGTGGGTCGTATGGTGCATGGTGGTCCTGGCGGCGTGGCGAAAACAATCTGCGACAAAGATAGAAGCATAAATTTGGCCAGTGCGCCTCACCGCGTGGCGATCAGGCCAGCAGTGCCTGCAAGGTGGCCAGGTCGTCGGCTTCTTCCACCGGTTTGTCCAGGCGCCAGCGCAACATGCGCGGAAAACGCACGGCAATCCCGCTCTTGTGCCGCTTGGACAAGGCAATGCCTTCGAAACCGAGCTCGAACACCAGCGTCGGGGTGACGCTGCGCACCGGGCCGAAGGTTTCCACCGTGGTCTTGCGGATGATGGCATCGACCTTGCGCATTTCTTCGTCGCTGAGCCCCGAATAGGCCTTGGCGAAGGGCACCAGGGCGCGCTCCGGGGTACCGGCCGGGGCGTCCCACACGGCAAAGGTGTAGTCGCTGTAGAGGCTGGCGCGCCGGCCATGGCCGCGTTGCGCGTAGATCAGCACGGCATCGACGCTGAACGGGTCGATCTTCCATTTCCACCACAGGCCCATGTCCTTGGTCCGCCCCACGCCGTACAGCGCCTCGCGCTGCTTGAGCATCAGCCCTTCGACGCCCAGGCTGCGTGACTGCTCGCGCTGCTCGGCGAGCGCTTCCCAGCTGTCGCCTTGCAGCAGCGGCGAGAGCCGTACCGGGCCCAGCGAGTGGTTATCGACCAGCCATTGCAGTTGCCGGCGGCGTTCATGCTGCGGGCGGTTGCGCCAGTCCTCGCCTTGCCATTCCAGCAAGTCGTAGGCCTGCAGGATCACCGGCGCGTCGGCCAGCAGCTTCTTGCCCAGGGTCTTGCGCCCCAGCCGTTGCTGGAGCAAGGCAAAGGGCTGCACGGCCAGCGCGTCGTTGCTGGCGCCGGGTTTCCAGACCAGGATCTCGCCATCGAGCACGACGCCGTCCGGCAGGCTCTGGGCCAGGCTGTGCAGCTCGGGGAAGCGCTCGGTGACCAGTTCTTCGCCGCGCGACCAGACCCACAGCGTGCCTTCGCGCTTGACCACCTGGGCGCGGATGCCGTCCCACTTCCATTCGACCTGCCAGTCGCTGGGCGGGCCGAGCAAGGCGTCGAATTGCTCGGTGGGCGCTTGCAGGGCGTGTGCCAGAAAGAAGGGGTAAGGCTGGCCGCCACGCTGCAGGTGTTCATCGGCCGATTCGGCGGCAATCAGCTTGTGGTAGGCCTGCGCCGTGGGGCGGTGGCCGATGTCGGTATAGCCGACCAGGCGCTGTGCCACCCGTTTGCTGTCCAGGCCGGCCAACTGCGCCAAGGCGCGGGTGACCAGCAGTTTCGACACGCCGACGCGAAAGCTGCCGGTGATCAGCTTCAGGCAGAGCATCAGGCTCGCCCGGTCGAGCTGCGCCCAGAGCGGGGGCAGGCGTTCACGTATGCGTTCCGGGGCCAACCCGCGCAGCGGCAGCAGGTGCGCCTCGACCCAATGGGCCAGGCCCTCGTCGTTGCCTGGATGGGTTTCTGGCAACACCAGGGAGATGGTTTCTGCCAGGTCGCCCACCGCTTGATAGCTCTCTTCGAACAGCCACTCCGGCAGGCCGGCCAGTTCTGTGGTCAGCTCGCGCAACAGACGGGTTGGCACCAGTTGCCGAGGCCGGCCGCCGGACAGGAAGTACACCGCCCAGGCGGCATCTTCGGCCGGTGCGCTGGCGAAGTAGTCGCGCAGGGCCTCGAGCTTGGCGTTGCTGGAGGTGGTCGCATCCAGGCGCAGATACAGCGCCGCAAAGGCTTTCATGGCTCGGGCTCCGTGGCAGGTGCGTCGTCTTCGTCGCCGTATTCGGTGACGAATGACCGAGCATCCAGGCCCTGTTCATTGAGGTAGCGCACCAGCACGTTGACCGAGCCGTGGGTGACCATCACCCGTTCGGCGCCGGTCTGGCCGATGGCCCACAGCAGCCCGGGCCAGTCGGCGTGGTCGGAGAGCACGAAGCCGCGGTCCACGCCGCGCCGGCGGCGAGTGCCGCGCAGCAGCATCCAGCCGCTGGCGAAGGCGTCGCTGTAGTCACCGAAGCGGCGCATCCAGCTGCTGCCGGCCGCGGAGGGCGGCGCCAGCACCAGGGCCTGGCGCATCAGCGGGTCGTTACGTGGAATGTCGCCTGCATAGCGTGTTGAGGGCAGGTGCACGCCTGCTTCGCGGTACACCCGGTTCAGCGGTTCGACTGCGCCGTGCACCAGGATCGGGCCGATGCTTGGGTCCAGGCCATGGAGAATCCGCTGCGCCTTGCCGAAGGCGTAGCAGAACAGCACGCTGGCCTTGCCCTGGTCGCGGTTGCTGCGCCACCAGCTGTTGATGCCGGCGAAAATTTGCGCCTGCTCGGGCCAGCGGTAGATGGGCAGGCCGAAGGTCGATTCGGTGATGAAGGTGTGGCAGCGCACCGGCTCGAAAGGGGTGCAGGTGCCGTCGGGTTCGACCTTGTAGTCGCCGGAAGCCACCCACACCTCGCCCTGGTGCTCCAGGCGCACTTGCGCCGAGCCCAGCACATGCCCGGCCGGGTGCAGGCTGAGGGTGACGCCGTGGTGCTGGATGCGCTCGCCGTAGGCCAGGGTCTGCAGGTCGATGTCCTGGCCGAGGCGGCTACGCAGGATGCCGGCGCCGGGGGCGGCCGTCAGGTAATGGCGATTGCCGCTGCGGGCGTGGTCGCCATGGCCGTGGGTGATGATCGCGCGTGCCACCGGGCGCCAGGGGTCGATGTAGAAATCACCGGGCGGGCAGTACAGGCCTTCGGGGCGGGCGATGACGAGGTCCATGGCGTGGGCGCTGGTAGCTGGGGTTACCAGTTAGGAGCGGGGCCAGGGTTGGGAAGTTCGTTTGGGTTGGGTCGGGGAGAGGTGCTTGTCGTGGGTTTTTTAGCGGTTTTGAAATCGAGCGCCGCCCGCGCGGCGCATCGCGGATAAATCCGCTCCCACATTTGTTGCAACGTACCTATGCCTGATAGGCCATGGTTGTCAGCCTGGGTGGTACGACACGATGTCTCGGCGGGCACCAAAGGCGGACAACCATGGCCTGACAGACCGTGGCACGTTGCAACAAATGTAGGAGCGGATTTATCCGCGATGCGCCGCGCGGGCGGCGCGCGATCTCGAAACCCCTACAGATCGAAAACCAAGCGCCTGTTACCTACCCGGCACCAAACTCAACCGCTGGCTCCCATAAGCCCGCGCAAAGTTCTGCGGCTGCAGCGGCAAGCTCATGAAGCGCCCCTTGAACCACGCATCCAGCCCATCACTGTAATGCCCGCTGGCCGGGTTGCCGGACTGCCCGTTGCTGGTCAGCACCTGCAGTGGTTCGGCTTGGCCAAAGTCGACGATCATCCGCGCCGACGCCGGCAAGTGCGTGTTGAAATCACTCCCCCAGGCATACGGCGTCAGCGCCAGGGTGCTGAAGTCGCCGCCGGCGGCCAGCGGCGAACGGCGCTGGGCCTCGCCCAGGCCGTGGTAGGCCGGTGCAGGCCAGCGATACTGGTGCAGCTTGCCCCACTGCCAGGCGCGGCGGTCGGCGCCCAGCTGCGCGGTGCCGGCGTCCACCGCCGCGGCCAGGCTGCGGGCGAGAATGGCTGGCTTGTCTTCCTTTTGCGGCGTGTTGCGGTCATCCCAGAACGGGCTGTCCTCGCGGCCGAGCAGGTGGTCGGCCTGGGCCGAGTAGGACAGCTGGGCATTGCTGACGAACGCCTGCCAGGCCGGGCCGGACTCGGGGCCGAGGTCGTCGAGGAAGGTCTGCCGCGCGACTTCCTGCAGGAACAGTTCATACAGCGCAGCATCCGCCGACACCGGGCTCAGGCGGCCATCGAAGGCCTTAAGCCGGGCCAGGGCCTCGCGGGCCTTGTCGCCCTGGGCGGGTGGCAGGGCGTCGATGGCCTGCTTGAGCGGCTGGGCCATGCCGGGGGCGTCGAACATCTGCTTGAGCTTGCCGGCCAGCAAGGTCACCTGGTCGTTCTGCAGGGCCATCAGGCTGCGGCTGTCGTGGCGGCCGTTGCCGGCCAGCTGGGCCAGGCGCTCGGCGCGTTCGGGGTAGTACCAGGTGTTGGACAACTGCATGCCATAGCCGCGTGGCAGGCTGCGCTGGTTGGCGTGGCCGATCCAGCCTTCTGGCGGGTCCTGGTCGTAGGGGTGGAGCATCGGGTCGGCGTAGCCATCCCAGTCGTAGCGCCCGTCCCAGCCCGGCGATGGCAGCAGGCCCTGGCCTTCCCGGCGGTTGGGGTAGCGGCCGCTGACTTGCCAGCCGATGTGCTCGGGCTCGGCGAACACGAAGTTCAGGGCCGCCGCGGCGACTTCACGGGTGCTGTCGAAGGCACGTTCCACCGTTTGCGCGCGGGTCAGGTCGAACAGCGCATCGAGGCTGCGGTCGCCCTTGATCTGCGGCAGGTTCAGCGCCAGGCCCAGGCTGGCGTTGCCAGGCTGGGCGAGCAGGGTGCCGTGGCGGGTGTCGTACATCACTTCACGCAGCGGACGCTGGCCGCGCACGAAGAAGGTTTCGCTGCGGGCCCGGGCCGGTTGCCACTTGCCATCGGCCAGGTAGCTGACCTGGCTGCCCTGGTGGCGCAGCTGCTCGAGGAACAGGTCCTGGTTGTCGGCCATCACCGCGCTGCTGCTCCAGGCCAGCTTGCCGTTGTAGCCGGCCAGGACGATGGGCAGCCCCGGCAGCGACAGGCCGGCGACCTGGTACTTGGCGGTGTGGATCTGTACTGGCGCCAGGGCCCAGGCGGCGCGGGTGTCGCTGGCCAGCAGGCTCTTGCCGCTGCGGCTGCGCTGCGGCCCCAAGGCCAGGTTGGCCGAGCCCGGGCTGCCGAGCAGGCCCAGGTCGGCGAGCTTCTGGCTGGCTGCGGCCACGCTGGCAAGCCCAGGCAGTTGGCTGTTGAGGTTCAGGCCCTTGAGTTTTTCCACCTCGGCGTCTGCCAGCGGCTCGTCCGGCGCGCCGGGCAGCAGCCAGGCGAGCTTGTCGCTGCCGACCTTCTGCGCCAGGGTCAGGGCGCTGAGTTCTTCCTGCAGGTTCACCGACTGGCTGAAGGCATACAGGCTGAAGATCAGCGCCGAGTCTTCGGGCTTCCAGTATTCCGCGCGGTAGCCGCTGCTGGCGAGGCTGGCCGGCAGCTTGTCGCGGTAGCGGAACAGGTAGGCGTTGACGCCACGGGCGTACACCTCGAAGAAGCGCTTCAGGCGTGGCGAGGCATCGGCATAAAGCTGGGTGGCGTTCTGCTTGAGGTTGGCGGCACGCATCAGGCGGTCGATGTCCAGTGCCTCGCTGCCGGCCATTTCCGCCAGGCGGCCCTGGGCCAGCAGGCGCATGGCGAGCATCTGCTCGATGCGGTCACCGGCATGCACGTAGCCAAGGCTGAACAGGGCGTCGTGGAAGCTGCTGCTTTCGATCAGCGGTGCGCCCATGGCATTGCGCCGTACCGACACGTTCTGTGC
Organism: Pseudomonas faucium; assembly: GCF_021602585.1. Taxonomy (GTDB): domain Bacteria; phylum Pseudomonadota; class Gammaproteobacteria; order Pseudomonadales; family Pseudomonadaceae; genus Aquipseudomonas; species Aquipseudomonas faucium. The sequence goes on along the minus strand of NZ_BQIP01000003.1, from coordinate 42,571 downwards.
CAGGCCCTTGAGCGGCTGCACGCCGCTGGTCGGGGGCACGCTGTCCTGGTAGCCACCCATCTGGCAGCCGGCTAGCCCGAGCATGCCAAGCAGCGTGGCAGCGCTGGCGAACCGCGGACGGAAGGGAGGAAGGACGGGGGCGGCCATGACAAGGGCTCCTGCAAGGCGTGGCGGGGTTGGAAAGGCGCTAAGGTAGTGAGCGCGCAGTCGCCGTGCAAGGTGCGTTGAAGCTTTATTTACCAGCGGTCGCCAGCTTCAGGCAGCGAGCCTGCAGCTGGCGGCCTGGAACCTGGTCAGGCGCCGTGGCACTTCTTGAATTTCTTCTGGCTGCCGCACGGGCAGGGATCGTTGCGGCCAACGTCCTTCAGGGCGTTGCGCACCGGCTCCTGGTGGCCGTGGTTGCAGTGCGGGCCGTGCACATGGCCGTGATCGTGATCGTGCTGATGATCGTGATCGTGGTTGCAGTCGGGGCCATGGACATGGGGTTGCTGGGTCATTGCAGGGTTACTCCGGTAGGAAATCGCCGGGGATTATCTCACCACTGCGCGACAAGTGCAGGTCCTGGTGGATGATCAGCCCGGTGGCCAGTTCGCCGCGCAACTTGTAATGCAGCTGGTTATCGCTCTTGAGCAGCTTGACCAGCGGCTTGAGGTGCTGCCAGAGGTTGGTCCGCACGCTGATCTTGAAGGTGCGCCGGGCATGCCCGCCGACGCTGCGCCAGATGCTCGCTTCATCCTCTGCCAGCAGCAGGTCGTTGAGCCACAGCGAGTAGCTCAGGTTGCGAATGAACAGGCGGCTGTCGTTGGGGTTGTCGATGCGCAGGTGCAGGATGAACTCCTGTTCCAGCAGACGCGCCTTGACGGTCTCGACCTTGACCAGGTGCACCTCGGGCTCGCGCCAGTCGTCGTCACCCCAGCTCGCGCAGCCCGCCAGCAATGCCAGCAGGGTGGCGAGCAGCAGCAGGCGGGCTTGGGCAATCATGCTCAGTTACCGACGTAGCTGGCGCAGCATTTCTTGAACTTCTGCCCGCTGGCGCAGGGGCAGGGGTCGTTGCGCCCGGCCTTGAGCTCGACGGTCGGGTCGATGAAGTACCAGCGCCCCTCGTGCTGCACGAAGGCCGAACGCTCGCGGTGCTGGTGGTCGCCCTCCTGGTCGTGCCAGCGCGCGGTGAAGGTGACGAAGGCATGCTCGGGCTGGCCGCCGAGCACCTCGGCGCCTGCCACGTCCAGGCCCAGCCAGGTGCTCTGGGCACTCCAGGCGGCCATGGCGTCGCGGTCGAGCCCGGCCTGCTGGGCCGGCAGGGTGGTGGCCACCAGGTAGTCGATCAGGCCCAGCACGTAGGCACTGTAGCGCGAGCGCATCAGCGTCTGCGCATCTGGCGCCGGGGTGCCGGCATGGTAGTGCCCGCAGCAGGCGTCGAGCAGGTTGCCGCTGCCACAAGGGCAGACCGAGACACTCATCATCACCACCAATACTTGCCAAAGTTTTCAGGGTTGGCCCAGAACCTGGCGTTGAGCCAGTCCGGGACCTGCTTGTAATCATGTAGATCATAGGTGAACAAGCTGAGCACCTGCTGGTCGCGGCGGAATTTCTCGCTGGCCGACAGCGCCAGGGCGAAAAAGTCGGTGTCGTGCCAGCCACAGGCCGCTAGGTCGGCCAGCACTGCCACGCGGCTGGCATTGAGGTTGCGGATGCCCCCCAGCAGCTCCAGGCCGGTGCGTTTGGGCAGATGCTCCAGGCAGTCCACCAGCACGGCCAGGTCGAAGCGCTGGGCCGCCAGTGCTGCCGGCAGCGGGCCGGGCGCGGTGGTTTCGATGGTCACTTGCGGGTGAGCCTGGGCGAATGCTTCCAGGGCCGGAAAGCGCGTGCCCACCAGCAGCAGCCGCTGCGGGGTGAAGCGTTCGAGCAGGGCCGCCAGGGCCTGCTGCGGGGTGCGTTGGGAAAAACCGTCGGTCATTGCCAATCCTCGTTCGGGTTGCCCAAGACTAGCGGGCCATCGCCTGCGGGCAAAGGGGCATGTGCCGGGGTGTGGCTTATTGCTGGCAGGGATTGATTGCGCGGTCTTTACTCCCAGAGATCGGTCTTATGCCGATTCCCCCTAGGAGAAGCTACAAAATGAGCATAGTACGCACAGCGATACCCCTGGTACTGCTCACCAGTGTGTTGACTGGTTGTGCAGGTTTGCAAAAAACCGACTGGCCGAAGTGTGCTGCCGTCGGGGGCGTGGGCGGCGCCGCCCTGGGCGCTTTCGAAAGCTCCTCGTGGGCTGGCTGGGGCGCGCTGCTCGGCGGTGGCCTGGCGGCGGGCTACTGCTGGGCCCATGGTGATGGCGACGAGGACGGCGATGGTGTGCCGGATAGCCGCGACAAGTGCCCAGGCACCCCGCGCGGCGTGCAGGTCGATGCCAATGGCTGCCCGCCGGAGCCGGCACCGGTGGTCGAGGAAGTGGTGGTGCAGAAAGAAGAAGTCATCGTCATCCGTGACGTGCACTTCGAATTCGACTCCGCCCGCCTGACCGCGGCCGACAAAGAGCGCCTGAACACCATCGCGACCCGCCTGAAACAGGAAGCGCCCAGCGCTCGCCTGAGCGTGACCGGCCACACCGACAGCGTCGGCTCCGACAAGTACAACCAGAAACTGTCCGAGCGCCGTGCCCATTCGGTGACCGAATACCTGATCGAGAGCGGTGTGCCTCGCGCCAGCTTCGTTTCGGTGGTCGGTGCCGGCGAAACCCAGCCAGTGGCAGACAACGCCACGGCCGATGGGCGTTCGATGAACCGTCGCACCGAGATCAAGATCCAGCGCTGACGGCCTGCGCCCGCGCCGGGAGCAGTGGCGCGGGCGCGTCTTTACGCCTGCAGGCCGGTTGCGGCCAAGGACACAGGAGCATTCATGATGAGTGTCATGTCAAAGGCGGCGCTGCCGTTGCTGGTGGTCACCAGCCTGCTTTCAGGCTGCGCCACCCACAGTGATGGCAGTGCGCCCCTCAATCAACGGACCTGGCCGCTCTGCAGCCTGCTGGGTGGCCTGGTGGGCGGTGGCCTGGGGGCCATCGAGAGTTCGAGCTGGGCCGCCGGCGGCGGAGCCCTGGGCGCCATCGCCGGTGGGCTGATCTGCTATGCCCAGGACGGCGACGAGGACGGGGATGGCGTATTCGACCGCCGAGACCGCTGCCCGGACACGCCGGCCAATACCCCGGTCGACCACATGGGCTGCCCGCTGCCGCAGTACCCGCCGAGCCAGCCTGCGGCTGAGCCCGAGGCCAAGGCCGAGGTGATCTCCCTCGACGACCAGGGCCAGGTGATGTTCGCCTTCAACTCCGCCGACCTCACCACGGGCAGCCAGCAACGGCTGCAAAGCCTGCTGCCGAGGCTCAACGAGTTGGGCGTGACGCGCATCAAGGTGGTTGGCCATACCGACAATGTCGGCTCCGACAGCTACAACCAGACACTTTCCGAACGGCGTGCCGCCAGTGTGGCCGAGTACCTGATCAGCCAGGGCCTGGCGCCGCAGAAGGTCACCAGCGAAGGGCGCGGGGCGCGCGAGCCGGTGGCGGAAAACGACACCGAGGAAGGCCGCGCGCACAACCGCCGGGTCGACCTGCACCTGAACTGACACGCACAAGGGGCGGCAGATGAAGTTCATCCTTGGCCTTGGCAAGGTCCTGACCGTGGCGTTCTGGGGCGTGGTGCTGTTCAACCAGCTGATGCCGCAGCCGCTGCCGCTGAACCTGCTGATCAACGCAACCGGTATCGCCGTGCTGGGCCTGCATATGCTAGAGGTGCTGTTTTTCAATGGCAGCCTGCGCGGGCGCAGCCATCGCTGGTTCGATCGGTTGCAGATCCTGCTGACCGGCATCTTCCATGTCATGTCGATCCCGCGGCCGCCCGAGCCGCCGCGGGCGGGCTGAAGCGCCCTACATCAGCAGGCGCGAGCTGGCCACGGCGACGACGGCCAGCCCCAGCAGCAGGTTGACCCCGACCATCCGCCGGATCCGCCCGAGCACGGCGGCCCCGGCGGCCCAGTCCTCGGCCTGCACCGCAGTTTTCAGCTCCGGCAGCAGCAACGCCTGGATGCGCATGAACAGGGCGAACATGGCGATGCCGCCGCCGATCATCACGTGAATGTACTTGGGCGCTGTCTCGAAACCATTGAAACGCATGTGCAACATGCCGATACCACTTATCGCCAGGATCACCACCGCCAGCCAGACCCAAGTGAAAAAGCGTCGGAAAACTTCCACCCAGAGCCGCAGCCGGGCCGGCCCTTCAAGGGCTGCAACCGTTGCCGGGCGCAGCACCAGCCAGGCGAAGAACATGCCACCGACCCACACCAGGGCGGCCAGGACATGCAATGTATAGGGCAGGGCAAAGGCGAGCATCTGGATCTCCATGCGGCACAAAGGGCAATAGCGGGGTATGATAGCCGCCCCATGCGAAACACTGAAAATATATCCAGCCCTTCGGGCGCCTGCAGACCATGATCAGCAACGAACTCAAAGCCACCATCCAGGGCGCCTATTCGCGTTTTCTCGAAGCCAAGAGCCTCAAGCCGCGTTACGGCCAGCGCCTGATGATCGCCGAAGTGGCCAAGGTGCTCGGCGACATCGCCTGCGACGATGAAGGCCGCCGTGCCGGCGAGCCTGCCGTCGTGGCCGTGGAGGCGGGCACCGGTACCGGCAAGACGGTGGCCTACAGCCTGGCCGCGATTCCGGCTGCCAAGGCCGCCGGCAAACGCCTGGTGATCGCCACCGCGACCGTGGCGCTGCAGGAGCAGATCGTCTTCAAGGACCTGCCCGACCTGATGCGCAACAGCGGCTTGAACTTCAGCTTCGCCCTGGCCAAGGGCCGTGGCCGCTACCTGTGCCTGTCCAAGCTCGACGTCCTGCTGCAGGAGGGCCACGCGCAGTCGGCCACCGCCCAGCTGTTCGAGGAGGAGGGCTTCCACATCGAAGTGGACGAGCGCAGCCAGAAGCTGTTCAACAGCATGATCGAGAAGCTTGCCGGCAACCGTTGGGACGGCGACCGCGACAGCTGGCCCGAGGCCCTGGAAGACCAGGATTGGGCGCGCCTGACCACCGACCACAGCCAGTGCACCGGCCGCCATTGCCCGAACTTCCAGCAGTGCGTGTTCTACAAGGCGCGCGAAGGCATGGGCAAGGTCGATGTGATCGTCACCAACCACGACATGGTCCTGGCCGACCTGGCCCTGGGCGGGGGGGCGGTGCTACCCGACCCGCGCGACACCGTGTACGTGTTCGACGAAGGCCACCACCTGCCAGACAAGGCCATCGGCCATTTCGCCCACTATTCTCGCCTGCGTTCCACCGCCGACTGGCTGGAGCAGACCGCCAAGAACCTGACCAAGCTGCTGGCCCAGCACCCGCTGCCGGGCGACCTGGGCAAGCTGATCGAGCAGGTGCCGGAGCTGGCGCGGGAAATCCGTACCCAGCAGCAGTTCATGTTCACCCTGTGCGAGCAGATCGCCGATTTTCGCCCCAGCGAGGACACCGAAGGGCGCGAGCGCCCACGCTACCGGTTCGAAGGCGGCGTGGTGCCGGAGCAGATCCGTGAAGTGGGCATCGAGCTGAAAAAGGGTTTCTCCCGTCTCAATGACCTGTTCACGCGCCTGGCCGACCTGCTCAAGGAAGGCATGGATGGCGAGGTCAACATCGGCATCGCCAGCCACCAGGCCGAGGAGTGGTACCCGCTGTTCGGCAGCCTGGTCACCCGTGCCCAGGGCAACTGGGAACTGTGGACCGCCTTCACCGCCGAAGACCCGCAGGACAGCCCGCCCATGGCGCGCTGGCTGACGTTGGCCGAAAGCGGCGCGCTGTTCGACATCGAAGTCAACGCCAGCCCCATCCTGGCCGCCGAGATGCTGCGCCGCAGCTTGTGGAACGTGGCCCATGGCGCCCTGGTGACCTCGGCCACGCTCACCGCCCTGGGCAAGTTCGACCGCTTCCGCATGCGCTCAGGCTTGCCGCGCGATGCCGTCACCTGCGTAGTGCCCAGCCCGTTCGTGCACGGCGACGCCGGCCTGCTGCGGGTGCCCGACCTCAAGGCCGACCCGCGCGATGCTGCCGGGCACACCGCGGCGATCATCCGCGAACTGCCCGCCATCGTCGAAGATGCCCGCGGCGCCCTGGTGCTGTTCTCCTCGCGCAAGCAGATGCAGGACGTGTTCGACGGCCTGGACCGCGATTGGCGCAAGCTGGTGCTGATCCAGGGCAACCTGTCCAAGCAGGAAACCTTGAACAAGCACAAGGCGCGGGTCGACGATGGCCAGCACAGCGTGCTGTTCGGCCTGGCCAGCTTCGCCGAAGGTGTCGACTTGCCGGGCGCCTACTGCGAGCACGTGGTGATCGCCAAGATCCCGTTCTCGGTGCCGGACGACCCGGTCGAGGCGGCCCTGGCCGAGTGGATCGAAGCCCGTGGCGGCAACCCGTTCATGGAAATTGCCGTGCCCGATGCCTCGCTCAAGCTGATCCAGGCCTGTGGCCGCCTGCTGCGTACCGAGCAGGACCGTGGCGTCATCACCTTGCTCGATCGGCGCCTGGTCACCCAGCGCTACGGCAAGGCTATTCTCAATGCGCTGCCGCCCTTCCGGCGGGAGATTTCCTGACGGCCGGAGCATGCTGCTGCGGCCCGTTGTCCACCCCTCAGTCGCGGGCCCGAGCGGGCCTGAAAGGAGAGCCTGAGCCCTATGATCCGTCGCACCTTGCCCGCAGTCCTTACCCTGTTGCTCAGCACGCCGCTGCTGGCTGGCCAGCAGACGCTGTTCAGCTTCGTGCGCCCGGCCTCGGTGGTCGCGGTGGCCACCGATGGCACTGGCATGCCCCAGTACAATGCGGAGCAAACCAGTGAAGGCGAGGTGTTGCGGCGTGTGGTGTTCAACCCGGTCGAACGGCCAACCCTGCGCCTGAGCCCGCAGGCGGGGGTGTGGGACTGGTCTGCCGGGCAGTTCCTCACCTTGCGCCTGCAAAGTGCCATGGATTGGGCGTTGACCGTCGATGTCACCGTGCTGGGCAGCGACGGCCGTACCCTGACCAGCCGCATCGACCTGCCGGCAGGGCCTGCGCAAACCGTCATGGTGCCGCTCAAGGCCACCTCGCCGCTGAGCCAGGGCATGCGTGCCGGGCCGCCGATGCCCTGGGTGTATCAGGGCCAGCGGCTGTTGTTGACCAGCAGTGCGGGCGAGATCGACCTCAAGCAGGTGGTGTCCGTCAGCCTGAGCATTCCGGCGCCGAAGGTTGCGCAGAACTTGCTGATCGAGAAGGTCGGTATCCAGGATGACGACCTGGCCTACAAGGCGGCCTACCACGAGCTGATCGATGCCTACGGCCAGTCCACCCGTGGCCGCTGGCCCGAGAGAATCGTCAGCGACGATCAGCTCAAGGCCGCCGACACCCGCGAGCAGCAGCAACTCAAGGGCTGGCTGGCCGAACGCGCCAAGCAAGGGCTGGATACCTACGGTGGTGTGCTGGCAGGGCCTGGGTTCGAAGCCAAGGGCTTCTTCCGCACCGAAAAACGTGATGGCCGCTGGTACCTGGTGACGCCGGAAGGGCACCCGTTCTATTCCCTGGGCGTGAATGCCGTGGCCGCCGATGGCGGGCGTACCTACGTTGCCGGTCGCGAGGGCATGTTCGCGGCCTTGCCAGGGCAGGGCGAGGCGCTGGCAGCCTTCTATGGCGAGGGCAACAACGACGATGGCAACGCATCGTCACAGGGGCGCGGCTTCAAGCAGGGGCGTTGGTTCGACTTCTATGCCGCCAATATCCAGCGTACCTACGGCAAGCCGTGCGCGCCGGTGGAGGGGCAGCCGACTGCCGAATGCCCGCCACTGGCACTGGACAACAGCCGCTGGCAGGCCCACACCCTCGATCGCCTGCAGGCCTGGGGCTTCAACACCCTGGGCAACTGGAGTGACCCGGCGTTGGCCCAGGCCAAGCGCGTGCCCTACACCTTGCCGCTGTCGATCGTCGGCGACTATGCCAGCATCAGCACGGGCATGGACTGGTGGGGCCGCATGCCTGACCCGTTCGACCCACGCTTTGCCATGGCCACCGAGCGCGCCGTGGCCATCGCCGCCCGCGACCACCGTGACGACCCCTGGCTGATTGGCTACTTCGCCGACAACGAACTGGCCTGGGCGGCGCCGGGCAACGACCCCAAGGCGCGCTATGGCCTGGCCTACGGCACCCTGCGCCTGACCACCGACGTACCGGCCAAGCGCGCGTTCCTCAAGCAGTTGCGCGACAAGTACCGCAACCAGGAAGGCTTGTCCAAGGCCTGGGGCATCGACCTGCAGGCCTGGGAACTGATGGAAGACCCGGGCTTCGAGGCGCCGCTGCCGAGCCCCGAACACCCGGAAATCGAACGGGATTACCAGTATTTCCAGCAGGTGTTCGCGCAAACCTACTTCAAGACCATTGCCGACTCGCTGAAGTGGCATGCCCCCAACCACCTGCTGCTGGGTGGCCGCTACGCCGTCAGCACGCCCGAGGCGGTCAAGGCCTGCGCGGAGTTCTGCGATGTGCTGAGCTTCAACTTCTATACCCTCAAGCCAGAAGATGGCTACGACTTCAGCCGCCTGGCCGAGCTGGACAAACCGGTGCTGGTGTCCGAATTCCAGTTCGGCTCCCGCGATCGCGGGCCATTCTGGCCAGGGCCAGTGGAAGTGGCGCGCGAGGAAGACCGCGGGCCGGCCTACGGCACCTTCCTCAAGGCGGCGCTGGCCCAGCCGATGATCGTCGGCGCGCATTGGTTCCAGTACCTCGACCAGCCGGCCAGCGGCCGCTTGCTCGATGGCGAAAATGGCCACCTGGGGCTGGTGGCGATCACCGACGTGCCTTATGCCGGGTTTGTCGAGGCCGTGCGCAAGAGCAACCAGGCAGCCGTGGCCCAGTTGCGCAGCCAGCTTGAGAACCCGGCGCCATGAGCCGGCGCGCCCTATTGAGGAAAATATTCCGCAATACCATCTGGCCCTGCCCAGTAGGCAAAACCCTTAACTACTGAAACAATGCACGCCTTTTCCAGCCAGGTCGTACGGAGAACAGGCGGGTGCAGATCCAGGGTCACTATGAGCTGAAGTTCGAGGCGGTGCGCGAAGCATTCGCGGCATTGTTCGATGATCCCCAGGAGCGCGGTGCGGCGCTGTGCATCCAGGTCGGTGGCGAAACCGTGATCGACCTGTGGGCAGGCAGCGCCGACAAGGACGGCCAGCAGGCCTGGCACAGCGACACCATCGCCAACCTGTTTTCCTGCACCAAGACCTTCACGGCCGTAACCGCCCTGCAACTGGTGGGCGAGGGCAAGCTGGCCCTGGATGTTCCGGTGGCGCGTTACTGGCCCGAGTTTGCCCAGGCCGGCAAGCAGAACATCACCCTGCGCCAGTTGCTCAGCCACCGCGCCGGCTTGCCGGCCATCCGCGAGTTGCTGCCGGCAGAGGCGTTGTACGACTGGCAAGCGATGGTCGATGCCCTGGCCGCCGAAACGCCCTGGTGGACGCCGGGTACCGAGCATGGCTACGCCGCCATCACCTACGGCTGGCTGATTGGCGAGCTGATCCGCCGCGCCGATGGCCGTGGCCCGGGTGAATCGATTGTCGCCCGCACCGCCCGCCCGCTGGGGCTGGACTTCCATGTCGGCCTGGCGGACGAAGAATTCCATCGCGTGGCGCATATCGCCCGTGGCAAGGGCAATGCCGGCGATGCGGCGGCCCAGCGCCTGCTGCAGGTGACCATGCGTGAGCCGCAAGCGCTGTCTACCCGCGCCTTCACCAATCCGCCGGCGATCCTCACCAGCACCAACAAACCCGAGTGGCGGCGCATGCAACAGCCTGCGGCCAACGGCCACGGCAATGCCCGCAGCCTGGCCGGCTTCTATGCCGGCCTGCTGGACGGCAGCCTGCTGGAATCCGAACTGCTCGACGAGCTGACCCGCGAACACAGCCTGGGCGAGGACCGTACCCTGCTCACGCAGACCCGTTTCGGCCTGGGTTGCATGCTCGACCAGCCCGATGTGGCCAACGCCACCTTCGGCCTCGGCGCCCGTGCCTTCGGCCACCCAGGCGCTGGCGGCTCGGTCGGTTTCGCCGACCCCGAGCACGATGTGGCCTTCGGTTTCGTGGTCAACACCCTGGGCCCATACGTGCTCATGGACCCAAGGGCCCAGCAGCTGGTCCGGGTGCTGGGTACGTGCCTTTGATCGGGTAACGCGGGTATTGCTCGCACCCTTTGTCTATCCTGAATGCCAATGCCTGTAGTGCGTTGGCAAAAACTCTTTCTAATTCATGGTGTATCGCTGATGTCTTCACATAAAACCTTAGCACTCGCCCTGTGCATGGCCGCCATGACCGGCTGCGCCAGCCACTCCCAGGATACCTCCATGGGCGAGACCAGCAGCTGGTGGCCCTTCGGTTCGGACAAGGTTGCCGAGCAGGAAGTGAAGCAGGCCGTCAACGAGAATGTCGCCAAGGCCGATGCCAAATCGGAAAGCGCCAGCCGCTGGTGGTGGCCATTCGGTGGTGACGACAAGCAGGCCAAGGGCCCGGTGGTACCGAAGATCGACCAGAAGGCCACCCAGGCCTGGCTCGACGAGTACGAGCCGAAGCTGCGCGAAGCCATCAAGGACAGCAAACTGCAACTGGAGCGCCGCGACAACGTGCTGGCGGTGACCATCCCTGTCGACGGTTCGTACAACCCGGATCGCCCGAACATGCTGCTGCCGATGAGCCTGGGCCCGATCACCCGGGTGGCCAAGACCGTCGAAGGCGACACCAAGACTGCAGTGCTGGTACTCGGCCATGCCGACAGCAGTGGCGTGGCAGCTGCCAACCAGAAGCTGAGCCTGGAGCGCGCCGCCTCGGTTTCGGCGATTTTCCGCCTGAGCGGCCTGCAGCGTGACCGCCTGACCCTCAAAGGCATGGGCGCAGAAATGCCCCGCGCCGCCAACGACAGCCCGGAAGGCCGTGCCCTCAACCGCCGCGTTGAAATGCTGCTGACCCCGCAGAACACCATGGTCGCGCTGCTGGCCAAGTACCAGCAGGCCGCGCCGGCACCGAGCCCGGCCGCCATGGTTGCCGTGCAGGATGCCAAGGCGCCGGCTGCCAAGGCTGTGGAAAGCAAACCCGCCGCCAAGGCCGCTGCCAAGCCAGCCTCGAAGAAAGCCGCAGCCAAGCCTGCAGCCAAGGCCACCGCGAAGAAGAAAGCCGCGCCGGCCAAGCCTGCTGCCAAGCCCGTCGCCAAGAAAGCTGCCGATGACAAGAAGGTAGCCGCCAACAGCCCTGCGAAGACCAACTGATCGTCAAGGAAACGCAGCCATGACCCAATCCCTGGCCGATATGCGCCGCGACTACACCCGTGATGGCCTGGCCGAAGCCCAGGCGCCGGGTGAGCCGTTCGCTCTGTTTCACCAGTGGTTTGCCGATGCGGTGAAAACCGAGCAGCCACCGGTGGAGGCCAATGCCATGACCATCGCCACTGTCGATGGCGAAGGCCGCCCCCATTGCCGCGTACTGCTGCTCAAGGGGCTCGATGAGCGCGGGTTCACCTTCTTCACCAACTACGAAAGTGCCAAGGGCCAGCAGCTGCTGGCCAACCCTTTCGCCGCCATGACCTTCTTCTGGCCGGCGCTGGAGCGCCAGGTGCGGATCGAGGGGCGGGTGGAGAAGGTCACGGCCAAGGAGTCGGACGACTACTACCAGGTGCGCCCACTGGGCAGCCGCCTGGGCGCCTGGGCGTCGCCACAGAGCCGGGTGATTGCCGGCCGCGAAGAGCTGGAAGGGTTGGTGAAGGCGACCGAGGCGCGTTTCTCCGACAGCCAACCCCATTGCCCCGAGCATTGGGGGGGCTACCGCCTGCTGCCCGAGCGCATCGAGTTCTGGCAAGGCCGCGCCAGCCGGCTGCATGACCGCTTGAACTATCGCCTGGTCGATGGGCAATGGCTGCGCGAGCGGCTGGCACCCTGAAACCTCTGGGGGCCGCATTGCGGCCCTTTTCATACCTTACCCGTCCAGGGCCGCACTGGCCTCGCGCACGACGATGCAGTAATCCATGGCTATTCTTGGTCTGACATTCAAGGCCTGGGGGATAGCCTGTGCTAGCTGTACCGGTGCTGAATGAAAATAAATTTGTTACCTCAGTGTCGTGACAGTTGCCTGGGTGCGGCGTCTAATGGACACCTGAAATTTATGGAGACTTACCCATGCGTAAATCCGCTTTGCTGGTGGCGACCTTCACCACCATGTCGCTGTTGCTGGGGGGCTGTGCCTCGAGCCTGACTGGCGACAGCTACTCCCGTGATGAGGCCCGCCGCGTGCAGACCGTGCGCATGGGTACCATCGAATCCCTGCGCCCGGTCAAGATCGAAGGCACCAAGACGCCAATCGGCGGTGGTGCTGGCGCCATCGTCGGCGGCGTCGCCGGCAGCGCCGTGGGTGGTGGCCGTGGCAGCATCGTCGCCGCGGTGATCGGTGCCGTGGCCGGTGGCCTGGCCGGTTCCGCCGCCGAAGAAGGCCTGACCCGCACCCAGGGTGTGGAAATCACCGTGCGTGAAGACGACGGCAGCATGCGCGCCTATGTGCAGGCCGTGCAGCAGAACGAAATCTTCCGCGTTGGCGAGCGCGTGCGCATCATGACTGTCGACGGTACCAGCCGCGTCACTCACTGATCGCTGCAGAAAAGCAAAACCCCGAACGGGCCTGGCCTGTTCGGGGTTTTTTGTTGGGCCTGTCACGGCCCATCGGCGGTGCAGTTACAACCCGAGCATGTCGCGCGCGACTGCCTCGGCAATGCGGATACCGTCGACACCCGCCGAAAGAATCCCGCCGGCATACCCCGCACCTTCACCCGCCGGGAACAGCCCCTTGAGGTTCAGGCTCTGGTAATCCTCGCCACGGGTGATGCGCAGCGGTGAAGAGGTGCGCGTCTCGATGCCGGTCAGCACCGCGTCATGCAGGTTGTAGCCCTTGATCTGCCGATCGAACGCCGGCAGCGCCTCGCGGATCGCTTCGATGGCGAAGTCCGGCAGGCTCGGGGCGAGGTCGCCCAGGGTCACGCCCGGCTTGTACGAAGGCTCGACGCTGCCCAGGGCCGTGGATGGCTTGCCAGCGACGAAGTCGCCGACCAGCTGCGCCGGTGCCTGGTAGTTGCTGCCGCCCATCACATAGGCGTGGGCTTCCAGGCGCTCCTGCAGCTCGATCCCGGCCAGCGGGCCACCCGGGTAGTCGCGCTCGGGGTCGATCCCCACCACGATGCCGGAGTTGGCGTTGCGCTCGTTGCGCGAGTACTGGCTCATGCCGTTGGTCACCACCCGGCCCGGTTCGCTGGTGGCCGCGACCACCGTGCCCCCCGGGCACATGCAGAAGCTGTACACCGAGCGGCCGTTCTTGGCGTGGTACACCAGCTTGTAGTCGGCCGCGCCCAGTTTCGGGTGGCCGGCGTACTTGCCCAGGCGCGCCTTGTCGATCAGCGTCTGCGGGTGTTCGATGCGGAAACCGACGGAGAACGGCTTGGCCTCCATGTACACGCCCTTGGCGTGGAGCATGCGGAAGGTGTCGCGGGCACTGTGGCCCAGGGCCAGGACCACATGGCGCGAGTGCAGCTGTTCGCCGCTCTCGAGCACCACGCCGGTCAGCTGGCCATCTTCGATCAGCAGGTCGCTGACCTTCTCCTGGAAGCGCACTTCGGCGCCCATGGCGATCATGTCCTGGCGCATCTGCTCGACCATGCCGGTCAGGCGGAAGGTGCCGATGTGCGGTTTGTTGATGTAGAGGATTTCGTCCGGCGCGCCGGCCTTGACGAACTCTTCCAGGACCTTGCGGCCGTGGTGCTGAGGGTCCTTGATCTGGCTATAGAGCTTGCCGTCGGAGAAGGTCCCGGCGCCGCCTTCGCCGAACTGCACGTTGGACTCGGGGTTGAGCACGCTCTTGCGCCACAGGCCCCAGGTGTCCTTGGTGCGCTGGCGCACTTCCTTGCCGCGCTCGAGGATGATCGGCTTGAAGCCCATCTGCGCCAGCAAGAGGCCAGCGAAGATGCCGCAGGGGCCGAAGCCGACCACGATCGGACGCTCTTGGAGGCCTTGCGGGGCGTGGCCGACGAACTTGTAGCTGACGTCTGGCGCGACACCGATGTTGCGGTCGTCGGCGAACTTGCTCAGCAGTTCGGCTTCGTTGCTCGCTTCAAGGTCGATGGTGTAGATGAACAGCAGCTCGCTGTTCTTCTTGCGCGCATCGTAGCTGCGCTTGAACAGGTTGAAGCTGAGCAATTGCTCGTCGCGGATGCCCAGGCGCTCGACGATGGCCTCGCGCAGCGCTTCATCGGGGTGGTCCAGGGGCAGCTTGAGTTCGGTGATTCGTAGCATGGCAGGGTCCAGTATCCCGGCCATGGGCGGCCGGCGGCTTTACACAAACCGCCAAGTATAAGCTGTTAGCCGCCCCGACTGGCAGGATAAAAGCACCCGGCGATCAGTTGTCGCGCGCGCCGCCGTAGTAGCCGCAACCGTTGAGGGTCTGGCCATCGATGCGCAATTCGGCGCGCAGGTGGCGCACGGCGCCGGTGGCGCTGTCGGTGCAACGCTGCGGTGCGACCCACAGTTCCACGTGCTGGCCGTTGGCTTCGCTGGTCAGGGTCAGGCCGCCGCCAGGCACTTCTTCTTCGAGAAACGGCAGCGGCAGCGGCTCTTTGCCGATGCGGTTGAGCACCATGCCCTTGCCGCTGGCCTTGATATCCCACTCCGGCTCGTGGCCGCTGGCGCGCAGGGTCAGCTGCTTGAAGTTGGGGTCATCGCAGGCGCGGGTGGAAGGCTCCAGGCGGTACAGGCGGCTGACTTCGAGCTGGCCATCGTTGTTGGCCTGCTTGCTGCCGGTGAGGCGGCCGCGCACGTCGGCGAACAGTTTGTCGTTGGCGTCGCGGGCCAGGTTCGAGGCTTCCTGCAGGATGGCGGTGCCGCTGGCGTCGCGCACGACGAAGTGGCGGGCCTCGCCGCAGGGCTTGAACAGCAGCTGGCCGCCGCCTGCACTGAGTTCGCCCTGCATGCGCGTGGTGCCGATGTTCGGGTCGCGAGGTTGCTCGGCCAGCAGCTGGCAACCGGCGAACAGGGGCAGCAGGGCGGTGAGCAGCAGGGTGGGGGTGAGGCGCATCGGGCGGGCTCCGGGAATCGTTTGCCAAAGAGCTGGCCACGTTACTCAGGCTGGGCGAGGTTAACAAGAGCTGCGTAGTGCCTGTACCGGCCCCATCGCTGGCAAGCCAGCTCCCACAGGAGGCGTGCGCTGGCTTGCCAGCGATGGGGCCGGTACAGGCAGAAAAAAGGGCCCGAAGGCCCTTTTCCCAATCAACCGCCCAGGTAGGCGTCGCGCACTTTCGGGTCGGTCAGCAAGGCCTCGCCCGTGCCCTGCATCACCACCCGTCCGTTCTCCAGCACATAGGCCCGGTCGGCGATCTTCAGCGCCTGGTTGGCGTTCTGCTCCACCAGGAACACCGTCACGCCATCGCGGCGCAGCTGTTCGATGATATCGAAGATCTGCTGGATGATGATCGGCGCCAGCCCCAGCGAAGGCTCGTCGAGCAGCAACAGCTTGGGCTTGCTCATCAGCGCCCGGCCGATGGCCAGCATCTGCTGCTCGCCGCCGGACATGGTGCCGCCACGCTGGATGTAACGCTCCTTCAGGCGCGGAAACAGCTGCAGCACCTTGTCCAGCTGCGCCTGATAGTCGCCCTTGTCGGTGAAGAAGCCACCCATGGCCAGGTTTTCCTCGACGGTCAGGCGGGCGAACACGCGGCGGCCTTCCGGCACCACCGCGATGCTCTTGCGCATGATGTGCGAGGAAGGCTGGCCGACCAGCTCTTCACCCAGGTACTTGATGCTGCCACTGTGCGCCTGCGGCGAGCCGCACAGGGTCATCAGCAGGGTCGACTTGCCGGCGCCGTTGGCACCGATCAGGGTGACGATCTCGCCCTGGTTGATTTCCACGTTGACGCTGTGCAGCGCCTGGATCTTGCCGTAGAAGGTGGAAACGTTCTCGAACTTCAGCATTTACGCTTCCCCCAGGTAGGCTTTGATCACGTCAGGGTTGTCGCGGATCTCCTCCGGCGTGCCGTGGGCCAGGGGCGTGCCCTGGTTGATCACGACGATGTGGTCGGAAATGCTCATCACCAGCTTCATGTCGTGCTCGATCAGCAGCACGGTGACGTTGTGCGACTCGCGCAGGTAGGCGATCAGCGCCTTGAGGTCTTCGGTCTCCTTGGGGTTCAGGCCGGCAGCCGGTTCGTCGAGCATGATGATGCGCGGCTGGGTCATCATGCAGCGGGCGATTTCCAGGCGGCGCTGCTGGCCGTAGGCGAGGGTGCCGGCGGTGCGGTTGGCGAACTCGGTCAGGTTGACCTTCTCCAGCCAGTACTGCGCACGCTCCATGGCCTCCTTCTCGCTGCGGCGGAAGCTCGGGGTCTTGAACAGGCCGGCGAAGAAGTTGGTGTTGAGGTGGCGGTGCTGGGCGATCAGCAGGTTCTCCAGCGCGGTCATTTCCTTGAACAGGCGCACGTTCTGGAAGGTCCGCACCACGCCCTTGCGGGCGATCTGGTGGCCGGCCAGGCCCTGGATCGGCTGGCCGTCGAGCAGGATGGTGCCGCCGCTGGGCTTGTAGAAGCCGGTGAGGCAGTTGAACACCGTGGTCTTGCCGGCGCCGTTCGGGCCGATCAGCGCCACCACCTGTTTTTCCTTGACGGTCAGGGCCACGCCGTTGACCGCCAACAAGCCGCCGAAGCGCATGCTCAGGCCGCTGACTTGCAGAATTTCGCGGCTCATCGACGCAGCTCCATGTGTGGACGTTGCATAGGCAGCAGGCCTTGCGGACGCCAGATCATCATCAACACCATCAGCGCACCGAACATCAGCATCCGGTATTCGCTGAACTCACGCATCAGCTCGGGCAGCAGGATCATCACGATGGCCGCGAGAATCACGCCCAGTTGTGAGCCCATGCCGCCGAGCACGACGATGGCGAGGATGATCGCCGACTCGATGAAGGTGAACGACTCCGGTGTCACCAGGCCCTGGCGCGCGGCGAAGAAGCTGCCGGCGAAGCCCGCGAAGCAGGCGCCCAGGGTGAAGGCCGATAGCTTGATCACGGTCGGGTTCAGGCCCAGCGCGCGGCAGGCGATCTCGTCTTCGCGCAGGGCTTCCCAGGCGCGGCCGATCGGCATGCGCAGCAGGCGGTTGATGACGAACAGCGCCAGCAGGGCCAGCAGCAGGGCTACCAGGTAGAGGAAGATGACCTTGTTGATCGAGTTGTATTCCAGCCCGAAGAACTCATGGAAGGTCTGCATCCCCTCGGCCGCACGGCGTTCGAAGGTCAGGCCGAAGAACTCCGGCTTGGGGATGTTGCTGATGCCGTTCGGGCCGCCGGTCCAGTCGGTGAGGTTACGCAGGAACAGGCGGATGATCTCGCCGAAGCCGAGCGTCACGATCGCCAGGTAGTCACCGCGCAGGCGCAGCACCGGGAAGCCGAGCAAGAAGCCGAAGGTGGCGGCCATCAGGCCGGCGATCGGCAGGCAGACCCAGAAGCTCCAGCCCAGGTAGTGCGAGAGCATCGCATAGCTGTAGGCACCGACCGCATAGAAGCCCACATACCCCAGGTCGAGCAGGCCGGCCAGGCCCACCACGATGTTCAGGCCAAGGCCCAGCAGCACGTAGATCAGGATCAGCGTGGCGATGTCGACCGCCCCGCGCGAGCCGAAGAACGGCCACACCAGGGCAGCGGCGATCAGGCCGATGATGATGTAGCGCTGGGTCTTGGGCAGGGTGAGGTAGTTGCTGACTGCCGGCGGGATCAGCTTGCGATCCGAACGGCGGCCCATCACCGAACTCCACTGCTTGTCGAACAGCACGCGCAGGAACATCAGCACCGAACACACGGCGATGATGCTGATGGTGAACGAACCCTGGCTGTGGACCGACAGGCTGATGCCGTCGATGCTCAGTTTCAGGCCCAGCACCGGGAAGGCCACGGCCCATACCAGCAAGGCGGCGAAAAACGCCTGTTTGAGATTTCTGTTCATACTTTTTCAACCTCCGGGCGGCCGAGGATGCCGGTCGGCCGGAACAGCAAGACAAGAACCAACAGGCCGAATGCCACCACGTCCTTGTACTGGTCGCCGAAGATGTCGGCGCCGAAGGCCTCGGCCACGCCCAGCACCAGCCCGCCGAGCATCGCGCCCGGGATGCTGCCGATGCCACCCAGCACCGCCGCGGTGAAGGCCTTCAGGCCCACCAGGAAACCGGCGTTGGGGTTGATGACCCCGTACTGCATGCTCAGCAGCACGGCCGCCACGGCTGCCAGGGCAGCACCGATGACGAAGGTCAGGGCGATGATGTTGTTGGTGTTGATGCCCAGCAGGTTGGCCATCTTGATGTCCTCGGCGCAGGCGCGGCAGGCGCGCCCCAGGCGGGAACGGGAGATGAACAGGGTGAGCAGGGTCATGGCCACCAGGGTGACCACGAACACCAGGACTTGCATGTAGCTGATCAGTACTTCTTCAGCACCGCCTGGCCCGAAGGAGAAGCTCCCGGGGATCAGGTTGGGGATGGATTTGTCCTTGGAGTCCTGCGACAGCAAGACAGTGTTCTGCAGGAAGATCGACATGCCGATGGCGGAAATCAGCGGGATCAGACGGTTGCTGTTGCGCAGGGGGCGGTAGGCAACCCGTTCGATGCTGTAGCCATAGGCACTGGTGACGAAGATCGTCGCGACGAAGGCAACGGTCATCAGGATCGGCAGCGAGTGGATACCCATCATGGCCAGGCCCGCCAGGGCGATGAAGGCCACGTAGGATCCGATCATGTAAACCTCGCCGTGGGCGAAGTTGATCATGCCAATGATGCCGTACACCATCGTGTAGCCGATGGCGATCAAGGCATAGGTGCTGCCGATGGTCAATCCATTAACCAGTTGTTGGAAGAAATGGTAGATCTCAGGCATTACAGCGCTCCTAAAAACCTGATTTGCATTTCGCCGGCCGGGTGACGGCCAGGAAACCGCGGGTGACGGTTTTAAGATTTTCAGGTGGGCCCGCTGCCGGATCGCGGCAACCAGGCCCATGAACCTCGTAAAACAAAGCCCACTGCTCGCACAGTGGGCTTTTACGGTCAGCTATTTAGTCACGCAGTTACTGAGGGGAGACTTCAGTCTTCGGTTTGCCGAAGTGCCATTCGTAGACCACGAACTTGAAGTCTTTCAGGTCGCCCTTGGCGTCGTAGGAGAGCTCGCCGGTCGGGGTCTTGAAGGTACCGGCGTGGATGGCTTCGGCCACCTTGGCGGTGTCTTCGGACTTGGCCGCTTCGATACCCTTGGCGATCAGCTCGACAGCCGAGTAGGCCGGGAACACGAACGGGCCGCTTGGGTCCTTGCCGTCAGCCTTGATGGCCTCGACGATGGCCTTGTTTTCCGGGTCGGCGTCGAACGATTTCGGCAGGGTGACCAGCAGGCCTTCGGAAGCGCCCTGGGCAATCTGCGAGATCGAGTCGTTACCCACGCCTTCTGGGCCCATGAACTTGGCTTTCAGGCCCTTTTCCTGAGCCTGGCGCAGGATCAGGCCCAGCTCTGGGTGGTAGCCGCCGTAGTAGACGAAGTCGACGTTGTTCTGCTTGAGCTTCTGGATGATCGAGGAGAAGTCCTTGTCACCGGCGTTCAGGCCTTCGAACACGGCAACCTTGACGCCTTTCTTCTCCAGGGTCTGCTTGACCGCGGTGGCGATGCCTTCACCGTATTGCTGCTTGTCGTGCAGCACGGCCACCACTTTCGGTTTGACGTGGTCGGCGATGTAGTTGCCGGCGGCCGGGCCCTGGGCGCTGTCCAGGCCGATGGTGCGGAAGATCAGTTTGTAACCACGGGAAGTGATTTCCGGGCTGGTGGCAGCCGGGGTGATCATGATCACGCCTTCGTCTTCGTAGATGTCGGACGCAGGCTGAGTCGAGCTGGAGCACAGGTGGCCGATGACGAACTTGACGCCGTCGTTGACCACTTTGTTGGCGACTGCCACGGCCTGTTTAGGGTCGCAGGCGTCGTCGTATTCCACGGCTTCAAGTTTTTTGCCATCGACGCCGCCCTTGGCGTTGATGTCCTTGATGGCCTGTTTGGCGCCGATGAACTGCATGTCGCCGTACTGGGTCACAGGGCCCGTCTTGGGACCGGCGATGCCGATCTTGATGGTATCGGCGGCAAACGAATGGCTGGCTACCCCTGCCAGAACCATTGCGGCGAACAGCTTGGAAATCTTGATCATAGTGCTCCACTCATTCTGTTGTAATTCTTATAGTCCTGGCGGCCAGGGCTACAGACCGGGCGGGATTGCAGCATGGCCACGCCACACTGCATGCCCACCTTCCCCCGGAACATGTCCCGGAAACTGTACCGGTACAGTGTAGAGCGCTGTTCGAGCGCTTGAAAAGCGGGCGAAAAGTGCCTAATTCGAGGGTTGTCGCATGGTCGACACAAAGATACAAAAAGGCGCCATCAAATTGCCCGTATCTGCGGCCCCACCCCACACGTTCGGGGCCAATCGACCAAATTACTGTTTTGAAACCGGGTTTTTCTGCAAAAATGCAGGCCTTTTTTATAGGCCGTTTTTGCGGGTACAAACCCATGACTGATCAAACAAGCACCCTCTATGCCAAATTGCTTGGCGAGACCGCGACCATCGAGTGGAAAGCCTTGGAGCGTTTTTGGGCCAAGGGTGACCTGATTTGGGTCGACCCTGGCCTGGACCTGATCGAGGTTGCCACGGCAATGGCCGAGAATCGCGGCGAAATCTTCGCCAAGTGGCGCAGTGATGGCACTGTCGGCCCGGTCACGACCGAGCAGGCGCTCGACCTGCAAAGCCGCGATCCAGAGATCTGGGCGGTGGTGGTATCGCCGTTCATCGTGATCCAGGTGAAGAGCCCGGTGTGATCGCGCGCCGTTTTGGTGCGTGAAAATGCACAGCTGCCTCGCCTTGGTGCTTGAAGGCGTGCAGGCGGGTAGAGGTAGGTAACAATTTGGCGTGGCGGTAACAGTTTACGGAATGCGTAATGGGCCGCGCTGCGGCCCGCTGATTTTCGAATTTGCCAGGAGTGCTCGATGCGTTCAGAACTTCCTTCACTTGGATTCGCCGGAATCGGCCTGATGGGCCTGCCCATGTGCCGGCGCCTGCTGGCCGCGGGCTTCCCGTTGACCGTCTGGAACCGCAGCCCGGAGAAATGCGCCGAGCTGGTTGCCGCAGGCGCGCGCCTGGCGGCAAGCCCCGCCGAGTTGTGCCGCGACAACGACATGGTGCTGCTGTGCCTGGCCGACACCGCTGTGGTCCGTGAGGTGGTGTTCGGCGAGCACGGCATCGCCATGGGCGGGCGCAGCGGGCAACTGCTGGTCGATTTCTCCAGCCTGGAGCCGACCGCCACCCGCGAGATGGCTGCCGAGCTGGCAGCGCTGTGCGGCATGGCCTGGCTGGATACGCCGGTGTCTGGCGGCACCCCTGGCGCCGAGGCGGGTACGTTGGCGATCATGGTCGGCGGCGAGGCGGCGCATCTGGAGCGGGCGCGCCCGGTCCTGCAGGTGCTCGGCCAGCGCGTGACGCACATGGGCGGCGTGGGGGCAGGGCAGGTGACCAAGGCCTGCAACCAGATGATCGTGGCCTGCAACGCCCTGGTGATTGCCGAGGTGGTGGCCCTGGCCGAACAGTCCGGGGTCGATGCCAGCCTCATCGCCGAGGCCCTGGCGGGTGGTTTTGCCGATTCCAAGCCGCTGCAGATCCTTGCGCCGCAAATGGCCGCCAGTGATTACGAACCGATCAAGTGGCATGTGCGCACGCTGCTCAAGGACCTCGATGGTGCGGTCAAGCTGTCCCGCGAGCAGGGCTCGGCGACGCCGCTCAGTGGCCTTGCCGCGCAATTGATGCGTTTGCACGGTAGCCAGGGCTATCTGCAAAAAGATCCGGCGACCCTGGTAGAGCTGTATCGCAAAAAGTGATGGGGGCGAAGTCCTGGCGGTCGAGCCGGTCGAGGATCGGCCGCAGGTCTGCCAGGGCCACGGGGCGGCTGAGCAGGTAGCCCTGCAGGAAATCGCAGCCGTTGCTGGCCAGGAACGCATACTGCTCGGCGGTTTCCACCCCTTCGCTGACCACCTGCAGGTGCAGGGTATGGGCCATGGCGATGATGGCCTGGACGATCTCGCGGTCCTTCAGGCTGCCGGGTACCTCCTGCAGGAAGGAGCGGTCGATCTTCAGCACATCCAGCGGCAGGCGCTTGAGGTAGGCCAGTGATGAATAGCCGGTGCCGAAATCGTCGATCGACAGGCTCACGCCCTGGCTGCGAATGCGCTTGAGCAGGCTGACGGTACGCTGGATATCGCCGACCAGGGCGTTTTCGGTGACTTCCAGCTCCAGGTGGCGTGGCGCCAGGCCCGCCTGGAACAGGGCCATTTCCACCTCCTGCGCCAGCGCCTCGTGGCCCAGGGTCAGTGCCGAGCAATTGACCGTGACCTGCAGGTTGCCGTAGCCGTGGCGCTGCAGCTGGGCCAGGTCGGCGCAGGCATGGCGCAGCACCCACAGGTCGAGGTCGACGATCAGCCCATTGGCTTCGGCAATGCCGATGAAGCGGTCTGGCCCGAGCAGGCCATGCTGCGGGTGCTGCCAGCGCACCAGCGCCTCGAGCTTGGCCACCTGGCCATTGTGCAGGTCGAAGATCGGCTGGTAATGCACGCACAGCCCGCGCTCTTCGAGCAGGGCGACGCGCAGCTCTTCTTCCAGTTGCAGTTCCAGGGTGGCGCGGCTTTTCAGGCTGCTGTTGAAGAAATGCAGGCTGTTGCGCCCGCTGCCCTTGGATTGGTAGAGGGCCAGGTCGGCATGCTTGAGCAGTTCTTCGGCAGTCTGGCCATCGTCGGGGAAGACGCTGATGCCGATGCTGGTGGTCATCACCATGCGCCGGCCGCCCAGGTCGATCGGCTCCTTCATGCGCTGCATGATGC
Source organism: Pseudomonas faucium (assembly GCF_021602585.1). GTDB lineage: Bacteria > Pseudomonadota > Gammaproteobacteria > Pseudomonadales > Pseudomonadaceae > Aquipseudomonas > Aquipseudomonas faucium. Next base: position 19,579 of record NZ_BQIP01000003.1, on the reverse strand, counting down.
GCTGGGCCAGGTGGCGGGCCTCGTCACGGTTGCTGAGGCTGGTGACCACGCAGAACTCATCGCCGCCGAAACGCGCGACCAGGTCCTGGTGGCGGGTGGCAGCCTTGATGTGGCTGGCGATGCCTTTGAGCAGTTCATCGCCTGCCGCGTGGCCCAGGCTGTCGTTGATGCGCTTGAAATGGTCGATGTCGAGGAACATCACCGCCAGCAGGTCTTCGCTGGCGCTGTGCTCCGCCAGCCGCTCGGCGAACACCTGGTTGAAGCCGCGGCGGTTGACCAGGTTGGTCAGCGCATCGTAGTGCGCGGCCTGTTGCAGCGACGCGCGCGCCTGGTCGAGCTGGCTGAGCAGGTTGCTGACCCGGCGCAGGTCGTGTTCCTTGCTCTGCAGCTTCTTGTCGGCGAGGGCGGCGCTGATGCTGCTGCCGCTGATCAACAGGGTGATGAAGGCGATGGTCAGGCCCAGTTGCAGGCTGTTGTCGCCGGAGGGCAGGCGCAGGGCGGTGTCCGGGGCGATGACCAGGGTCATGGCGGCCATGGCCGTGAAGTGGGTGGCGACGATGCCGCCGGCCATCAGCAGCGCGGCGCCGGTTTTCAGCAGCTGGTGCTGGCGGCCGCTGCCGTTGCGAAAGTAGCGCGCCAGCAGCAAGGCGCCGAGGCTGGTCAGCAGGGCGATGCCGGCGCTGCCCAGCAGCGGGCCGGTCTTGTAGAACTGCTGCGCGCCGGTTTGCAGCGCGGCCATGCCGACGAAATGCATGAGGATGATGCCCAGGCCGATCAGCAAGGCGCTCTGCAGGTAATGCTGTGGGCGCATGTGGGTGCGGTCGAGGCTGTTCATCGCCAGCCACGCCACCACCAGGGCAATCAGCAGCGAGAGGCCGGTCAGTGGCACGTCATAGTGCATTTCCACCGGCGCCTGGAATGCCAGCATGCTGATGAAGTGCATGGCCCAGATCCCGCCGGCCAGGCAGCACGCGCCAAGCACGCGCCATTGCCGTTGGGCGGTGGCGTGTTCGCTGTGGGACTGGCGTTCGGCCATGTCCAAGGTGGCGAAGCAGGCTGCACTGGCCACCGCGAACGCGATCAGGATCAACAGCGGTTCATGCCGGCAGTCCATGACGATGCGGCCCGAAACGGGCAGTTCGGCGAACAATTGCAGACCCAACCATTCCATTGCTTGCCTCATCTTCGAGTGGGCACTCGAGGCAGTATAGAAAGGGGTGATTAAGCCTTCCGGAATAATGGCATATTGATCTCTACGATTTGGTTATCGGATCAATAGCGTGGGGAAATAAAGCGAGGGGAGGGTGGGGGCGCTTGCACGCCCCCGGGGTAACACTGAATCAGCCTGCAACCAGTACGCGGATCGCCTCCAGGCGCAACGCGGCTTTTTCCAGCATCGCCAGGCCGTCTTCACGCTGCTTGCGCAGGGTGTCGATCTCGCTGTCGCGCACGCTTGGGTTGACGGCCTTGAGGGCTGTCAGGCGCGCCAGCTCTTCGTCGGCCTCGGCGGCCAGGCGGCGCTGGGCTTCGGCCACGCGCTCGACGTGGGTCGGCAGGATCTTCTCTTCGCCACCGCTGATGCGCTTGGCCAGCACGTCGCGCTGGGCCTGGATGAACTTGTTGGCGCTGGCCCGCGGCACGCTTTCAAGCTGGTCGTTGAGGGTTTCGAAGGCCACGCGCGAGGCCAGGTCGTTGCCGTTGGCATCGAGCAGGCAGCGCAGCGCCGCAGGCGGCAGGTAACGGCCCAGTTGCAGGCTGCGCGGCGCCACCACTTCACTGACGAACAATAGCTCGAGCAGCACGGTGCCTGGCTTGAGTGCCTTGTTCTTGATCAGCGCGACGGCGGTGTTGCCCATCGAGCCGGACAGCACCAGGTCCATGCCGCCCTGCACCATCGGGTGCTCCCAGGTCAGGAACTGCATGTCTTCGCGCGACAGCGCCTGGGCGCGGTCGTAGGTGATGGTCACGCCTTCGTCGTCGCCCAGCGGGAAGCTGGCGTCGAGCATCTTCTCGCTCGGCTTGAGGATCAGGGCGTTTTCCGAATGGTCCTCGCTGTCGATGCCGAAGGCGTCGAACAGGGTTTCCATGTAGATCGGCAGGGCGAACTGGTCGTCCTGCTCGAGGATCGCCTCCACCAGCGCCTGGCCTTCGCCGGCGCCGCCGGAGTTGAGCTCCAGCAGGCGGTCGCGGCCGCTGTGCAGCTCGGCTTCCAGGCGCTCGCGCTCGCCACGGGCTTCGGCCACCAGCGCGGTCCAGGCCGTGGCCTCGCCCCCTTCGAGCATCGGCAGCAGGCGCGGGCCAAACTGATGCTGCAGGGCGTTGCCGGTCGGGCAGGTGTTGAGGAAGGCGTTGAGGCCTTCGTGGTACCACTGGAACAGGCGCTCTTGCGGGCTGTCCTGCAGGTACGGGATGTGCAGTTGGATGGTGTGCTTCTGGCCGATGCGGTCGAGGCGGCCGATGCGCTGCTCGAGCAGGTCGGGGTGGGCCGGCAGGTCGAACATCACCAGGTGATGGGCGAACTGGAAGTTGCGGCCTTCGCTGCCGATCTCGGAGCAGATCAGCACCTGGGCGCCAAATTCCTCGTCGGCGAAGTAGGCGGCCGCGCGGTCCCGTTCGAGGATGCTCATGCCTTCGTGGAACACCGTGGCCGGGATGCCGGAGCGCACGCGCAGGGCGTCTTCCAGGTCCATGGCGGTTTCGGCGTGGGCGCAGATCACCAGGACCTTGGTGCGCTTGAGCATCTTCAGGGTGTCGATCAGCCAGTCGACCCGCGGGTCGAAGCGCCACCAGCGTTCTTCATCGCTGGTTTCGCCCTGGGCCTGGAAGGCGACTTCCGGGTACAGCTCGGCATGCTCGCCGGCCGGCAGGTCGCGGTATTGCTCGGGGTTGGCCAGCGGGTAGGGGTGCAGTTGGCGCTCGGGGAAACCCTGGATCGCCGCACGGGTGTTGCGAAACAGCACGCGGCCGGTGCCGTGGCGATCGAGCAGCTCGCGGATCAGCCGCGCGCTGGCCTGGCTGTCGCCATCGCTGACGGCTGCCAGCAGGGCTTCGCCTTCGCTGCCCAGGAAACCCTGGATGGTGGCGTGGGCCTTGGGCGACAGGCGGCCTTCGTCGAGCAGTTCCTGCACCGCTTCGGCCACCGGGCGATAGTGCTCGCTCTCGGCGCGGAAGGCGGCCAGGTCGTGGAAACGGTTGGGGTCGAGCAGGCGCAGGCGGGCAAAGTGGCTGTCCTGGCCGAGTTGCTCGGGGGTGGCGGTGAGCAGCAGCACGCCAGGGATGACCTGGGCCAGTTGCTCGACCAAATTGTACTCGGCGCTGGCCTGCTCTTCGTGCCAGACCAGGTGGTGGGCTTCGTCGACCACCAGCATGTCCCAGCCGGCGGCGAACAGCGCGTCCTGGGCCTTTTCGTCATCGACCAGCCACTCCAGGGCGACCAGCGCCAGCTGGGCATCCTCGAACGGGTTGCTGGCATCGCTCTCGATGAAGCGTTCGGCGTCGAACAGCGCCACCTGCAGGTTGAAGCGCCGGCGCATTTCCACCAGCCACTGGTGCTGGAGGTTTTCCGGCACCAGGATCAGCACGCGGCTGGCGCGGCCGGACAGCAGTTGGCGGTGAATCACCAGGCCCGCCTCGATGGTCTTGCCCAGGCCCACTTCGTCGGCCAGCAAAACGCGTGGCGCGCTGCGGTCGGCCACTTCACGGGCGATGTGCAACTGGTGGGCGATCGGCTGCGCGCGGCAGCCGCCCAGGCCCCACAGCGACGACTGCATCTGCTTGCTGGTGTGATGCAGGGTGTTGTAGCGCAGGCTGAACCATGACAGCGGGTCGATCTGGCCGGCGAACAGGCGGTCGCTGGCCAGGCGGAACTGGATGAAGTTCGACAGCTGGGTTTCCGGCAGGGTGCGCGCCTGGTTCTGGCCGTCGAGGCCGTGGTAGACCATCAGCCCGTCGATGTCCTCGACCTCGCGCACGGTCAGCTTCCAGCCTTCGAAGTGGGTGATCTGGTCACCTGGCGAGAAGCGCACGCGGGTCAGCGGCGCATTGCGCAGGGAATACTGGCGGGTGTCGCCAGTGGCCGGGTAGAGCACGGTCAACAGGCGGCCATCCTGTGCCAGGATGGTCCCCAGGCCGAGCTCTGCTTCGCTGTCGCTGATCCAGCGTTGCCCCGGTTGATACTGCTGCGCCATACTGCCTGAACTCCCGCGATGAAAAGCCGGCTATGTTAACGGATAGGCCGGGCTGACCATAGACTTGAAAGACCATCAGTCTAGCTGTTTCATCACAGAAAACCGTATTGCTGACGAGGGCTTCGTACTCACATGCCGCTCAAGCACCGCTGGTTGAACGCCTCCATGGCCCTGGGCAGCGTGTTGCTGCTCAGCGCCTGTGATCAGAAAAATTTCGAAACCTTGCCGCCGATTCCCGTCGAGCAGCTCGAAGTGCTGGGCGTGCAGACGCCGATCAAGAGCGTGCATTTTCGCGACCGCGACGGCGAGGGCCTGCTGGTGCTCAGCCGCAGCGACGGCCAGGCGGTGGATGCCGAGTCCGAGCAGGAAGTGGACAAGGTGGTGCTCAAGGCCACCTTGTACGGGCGCGGCGCGGCCAGCGACGCGTTCAAGGCGCGCTGGCAGATCGAGCAGGAAACCACCTGCTCCGGCCTGGACCTGGATGTCGACTTCTATACCGACGTCAGTGATGTCAGCGACCTGAACAAGGATGGCGTCGCCGAAGTGACGGTGGCCAGCCATTCGTTCTGCGGCGGCGGCATCGACCCCCACGACATCGCCATCGAGATGCGCGAAGGCCAGGCCAGCTACACCATCACCGGCCAGTCGCTGATCACCCCGGCTGGCGAAGAGCCGGTGGGCGGCGAGCGTGAAGACAGCGCATCGCTGAAAAACGCCCCGCAGGTTTTGCGTGACCACATGGACGCCGTCTGGCAGCAGGTCTACAAGCGCCCCTGGAGCGAGGCCAGCCCGCCGGTCGACGACGACCCGGACGACGAAGCCGAATAATCGCTGTCCATACAGGCAGGGTGCGGCCGTGACCGGCCGCACATTCTCGCCTGGCGCTGCTCAAGGTGGTGGCTGGCTGGCCGATACAGTGGGCACAGGAGAACATTCATGCTGCCGCCGATCATTCCGCTCAGTGCCGCACCCGTGACCTCGCAACAGGACCCGGTCAAGCCGACCCCTGACATCAAGCCGGTGGTCCCCGCGCAGCCCTCGTCCGGCGAAAGCGCCATCGACCTCAAGCACCAGCGCGACCCGCAAGAGCAGGCGCTGTTGCTGCGTGACGAGCAGCGCCGCCAGCAACGGCGCAACAGCAAGGGCGATGAAGAGCGCTACAGCGCGCTGCCCGGTGATGAAGTCAACGCCGACAACACCGTGCCGGTGGCCCCGCTGATGGGCGAGCACCCACGCCAGGGGCTGCTGGTCGACATCGAAGTCTGAGCCAGGGCTGGCCATGGCCGGCGCCTGGCTTCATCATGCACGTCTCTGTTGACCGTCGAGCCTGCCCATGAGCCAAGACAACCTCATCGACTTCGATGCCGAACGCGCCAAGCGCGTCCACGACCTCAAGGAAAAACGCCTGAACGAAGTGCGCCAGGCGTTCGAGCAAGCCATGCCACTGGGCAAGGCGAAGAAGAAAAAGCCCAAGGGCAAGCCCAAGAAGCGCTGAAACTTGACGCAGGTCAACCCTGCGCCCGCCTCGCCTGCCCGGTCCCGGGCAGCATTGACCTCGATCAATTTCCCCCGCCCCGGCATTCGTTACCTTGCATCCATCGGACAACGGCAAACGAATCAGGAGGCCCATGACATGTTCTTCGACAATGTGGTTATCGCGGGTGTGGTAACGGTCGGGTTGATGTTCGCCTTCTTTGCCGGTCTGGGCATTTTCATCTGGAAGGACTCGAACAAGCGCAAGCCGCGCTGACCTTCCCGATTCACGAGCACGCAAGGCATTTAGGGCGACTTCGGTCGCCTATTTTTTTGCCTGCAATTTGCTGCGCCAACCTTTGCCCTACAAAGATGATTAGCTAGCTAATTAATCGTTTCGGCATTATCCTGCGCTGCGTTGTCTATCGTTTACCTCAACCATCCCCCCGCAAGGTCCGATTCGTGCCCATCACCCTACAGGCCCTGTTCGCACCCACCCGCCTGGCCCTCAAGTTCGCCATCAAGACCTTGCTCGGCGGCGGCCTGGCCTTGTGGCTGGCGATGCGCTGGGGGCTGGAGCAGCCGGCCTGGGCCTTGATGACCGCGTTCATCGTCGCCCAGCCGCTGTCCGGGATGGTGGTGCAGAAGGGCCTGGCTCGGCTGGCCGGGACGCTGGTCGGCACCTTCATGTCGGTGGTGTTCATTGGCCTGTTCGCCCAGACCCCCTGGCTGTTCCTGATTGCCCTGGCGCTGTGGCTGGCGCTGTGCACGGCCGCTTCCACGCAACTGCGCAGCGCCTGGGCCTATGCCTTCGTGCTGGCCGGCTACACCGCCGCCATCATCGCCCTGCCGGCGATCGACCACCCGTTGCAGGTGTTCGACCAGGCCGTGGCGCGCTGTACCGAAATCTGCCTGGGCATTTTCTGCGCCACCGCCACCAGCGCCTTGCTCTGGCCCATGCGCGTCGAGCAGCAGCTTGCCGTGCAGGCGCGCCAGGCCTGGCAGAACGGCCTGCAGGCGGCCAGCGCCATGCTCGGCGGCGAGGATGAGGCGCGCAAAGGGTTGCTGGAGATTCTCGGGCGTATCGTTGCCATCGATACCCAGCGCGAACATGCCTGGTTCGAAGGGCCGCGCGGGCGCCAGCGGGCCAGGGCGATTCGCGGGCTGAGCCAGAAACTGATGGTGTTGCTGCGCATTTCGCGCTCGGTGCGCCGGCAATGGCGCCAGCTCGATGAGCAGCAAGCCATTGCCCTTGGCCCCTGGATGGAAGAAGTGCGCGCCGGGTTGGCCAACCCAGACCAACCCACCCTGCTGCTGTTGCGCCAGCGCATCTGGGATGCCGCCCACGCCGAGCAGATCAGCTCGGCCGAGCACTTCTGCCTGGCCCGCATGGCCTTGCTGCTCGACTACGCCATGGCCGCCACCCAGGCGCTGGACGATGTCGAGGCGGGGCGCACGCCCAAGGCGGACGGCCAGGGCCTGGCCGCGCACCGCGATTGGTCGCTGGCGCTGCTGTTCGGCTCGCGCAGTGCCCTGGCGCTCCTGGTCATGAGCAGCTTCTGGCTGGCCACCGCCTGGCCTTCGGCACCGGGTGGCCTGGTGTTGACGTGCGTGGTCTGCAGCTTGTTCGCCAGCCGTGAAAACGGCGCGCAGATCGGCCTGAGTTTCTTGCGCGGCATCTTGCTGGCGATCCCGGTAGCGTTTCTGGTCGGGCAAATCATCCTGCCGCAGTGGAGCAGCTTCGCCATGCTCTGCCTGGGCCTGGGCGTGCCGCTGTTTCTCGGGGCGCTGGGCATGGCGCATCCGCGTACCGGCGCTACGGCCACTTCCTATTGCCTGCATTGCATCGTCCTGGTGGCGCCGCTCAATGCCATGCAGTTTGGCGTGGCGAGCATGCTCAACAGCGCCTTGGCCATGCTGGTGGGGGTGAGCGCCGCGGTGCTGGCGTTCCGCTTGCTGGTGTTTCGTCACCCGGCCTGGCTCGGCCGCCGACTGCGGGCCGCGACGCAAAGTGACCTGGTACGCCTGACCCGGCGTGACCTGCGCGGCGCCGATACCTGGTTTGGCGGGCGCATGGCCGACCGCCTGATGCAGCTTGCCCGCCAGGCCAACGAATTGCCCGAGGCCGAGCGCAAGCGCTGGGACGATGGCCTGCATGGCCTGGATATCGGCGATGAGCTGGTGCACCTGCGCATGTGCCTGGCGGTGGCCCAGGCGCCGCTGGGCGCGGCTGAGCGGCAGTATCTGGAGCAATTGCAAGCGGTGCTGGCCCAGGGGCCGGCAGCCGGGCGCGGCGAGCGCCTGGATGCCGCCAGCGAGCAGTTCATCGCCGCGCTGCAGCGCCAGCCGTCCAGTGACCCGTTGCGCCTGGCCGAAGGCGCCGTGCTGCAGTTGCAGAAGAGTTGGCGTAAATGGTGCCGCTGGCAGGAGGAAGCCCATGGGCTTGCGTGAATGGGCCTTGGGCGGCGTGCTGCTCAGCCCTTTTCTAATCTACGTGTTGATGGCCCTGGTGCTCACCGGCGCCTTGCGCCTGGTGGTCCAGGCCACCCCGCTGGCGCGCTGGATCTGGCATGAAGCCTTGTTCGATGCGGCCATGTTCGTGTGTGTGTTGTACCTGGTGGTTCGCCTGCTGGGGCCTTTGTAAGGAGTGATTCGATGCGTGCTGTCGTCCGTACCCTGGTGACCCTTTGCGTGGTCGCCATCGCCGTTCTGGCCGGCTACCAGCTCTGGCAGTACTACATGCTCACCCCGTGGACACGGGATGCCCGGGTGCGCGCCGATGTGGTGGTGATCGCCCCCGATGTGTCCGGCTGGGTGCGCGAGCTCAAGGTGCAGGACAACCAGCAGGTCAAGGCTGGCGAGCTGCTGATGACCATCGACCGCGAGCGCTTCCAGGCGGCCTTCGACCAGGCCAGCGCCGTGGCCGAGACGCGCACCCAGCAGTTGCACCTGCGCGAACGCGAAGCGGCGCGGCGCACGGCGCTGGGCCCGGAGGCCATCAGCGCCGAGCTGCGGGAAAACGCCCAGATCAACGCGGCTATCGCCCGTGGCGAGCTGCATGAAGCCCAAGCCCAGTTGCAGGTGGCGAAAATCAACCTGGCGCGCAGCGAAGTGCGCGCCCCGCGCGACGGGCATATCACCAACCTGCGCCTGGCCCAGGGCAACTATGTGAACACCGGCCAGGCCGTGATGGCCCTGGTGGATGATTCGACCTTCTATATCCAGGCCTATTTCGAGGAAACCAAGCTGCCGCGCATTCGCGTGGGCGACTCGGTGAAGGTCTGGCTGATGGGCGCGGGGGAGGCGATGCAAGGGCATGTGCAGAGCATCAGCCGCGGCATCACCGACCGCAACAGCAACCCCGACAGCCAACTGTTGCCGGAGGTCGAGCCGACCTTCAACTGGGTGCGGCTGGCGCAGCGCATCCCGGTGCGGATCAAGCTGGACGAGATCCCCCAGGGCGTGAACCTCAGTGCCGGGATGACGGCCAGCGTCCAGGTCCATGAAGACATCGTCGACCGGTAAGGGCCAAGGGGCTGCACGGCGGCCCCCAGGCATTCACAGGAACATGCCCCCGGAAACCTCCAGCCGCTGCCCGGTGATCCAGCCGTTGCCTTCCTCCAGCAACAAGGCGATCGCCGCACCGATGTCATCCGGCAGGCCGGCGCGGCCCAGGGCCGTGTTCCCGGCGACGTAGTCATTGAGCTGCGGGTTGTCACGCACCGCGCCGCCGCTGAAATCGGTCTCGATCGCCCCCGGGGCGAGAATGTTGACGCGGATGCCTCGGGCGCCCAGCTCCCTGGCCTGGTAGCGGGTCAGCACCTCCATCGCGCCCTTCATGGCGGCGTAGGCCGCGTGGCCCGGCAACGAAAAGCGCGCAAGGCCCGAGGAAATGTTGACGATGCGCCCGCCATCCTCCAGCAGCGCCAGCATGCGCTGGGTGAGGAAGAACGGCCCCTTGAGGTGGATGTTCAGCAACTGGTCGAACTGCGCCTCGCTGGTTTCGCTGAATGGCGCGTTGAGGCCGATGCCGGCGTTGTTCACCAGGAAGTCGAAGCGCTCGCGGCCAAACTGGCTGCGCAGGGTTTCGCCCAGGCGCTCGGCGAAGGCTGCGAAGCTGCTGCTGTCGCCGACATCCAGTTGCAGCATCGCCGCCTTTGCCCCGGCCTGTTGCAGGCGCTCGGCCACGGTGTGGGCTTCGTCGGCCTGGCTGTGGTAGGTGCCGATGATGTCGATGCCGCGTGCGGCCAGGTGTTCGGCGGCGTTGCGGCCCAGGCCGCGGCTGGCGCCGGTGATCAGAGCAATCTTGCGGGTCATGGCGGTTTCCTCATTGGGGTGGATGGGAAACAGGTTATTGGTCGCGCGTGGGCTGTTAAATCCAGCAAATATGGAAATACTGTTCGCATTAACCGAACAATCGGAAGCCGGTATGAACAAGTTGGAGTTGTTGCGCACCTTCGTCCGGGTGAGTGAAGTGAGCAGTTTCACCTTGGCGGCCGAAAGCCTGGGCCTGCCGCGCTCGACGGTGTCGGAGCAGGTCAGGGCCCTCGAGCAGATGCTTGGCACACGCCTGTTCAACCGTACCACGCGGCGCGTGCAGGCAACCCAGGATGGCGCGTTGCTGTACGAGCGCAGCAAGGACCTGTTGTCGGGCATGGACGAGATCGAAAACCTGTTCCGCGCCGATGATGCCGAGCTTGCCGGCTGCCTGCGGGTCGACATGCCGACCATGATGGCGCGGCGCGTCATCATCCCGGCCTTGCCGCAGTTTCTGGAGCGCTTCCCGCGCCTGGAAGTGGAGATCAGTTGCACCGACCGCCAGGTCGACCTGCTGCGCGAAGGTTTCGACTGTGTGATGCGCATCGGCGCGCTCAGCGACCTGGACGTGGTGGCGCGGCCGATCGGCCAGTTGAGCATGTGCAATTGCGCCAGCCCCGCCTACCTGGCCCACCATGGCGTGCCGCAGCGCCTCGAGGACCTGGCCGGGCACCGCCTGGTGCACTACGTGCGCAACCTCGGCGGGCGCAGTGCAGGGTTTGAATACCAGCACGCAGGCCAGGTGCACTACCAGGCCATGGCGGGCGGGGTAACGGTGAACAATGCCGAAGCCTATTCGGCGGCCTGCCTGGCGGGGCTGGGGTTGATCCAGGTGCCGGCGGTGGGGGTGGCGGAGCACTTGCTGCGGGGTGAACTGGTGGCGGTGCTGCCAGCCTGGCAGGCCGAGGCCATGCCGGTGTCGTTGCTGTACGCCCGGCAACGGCATGTGCCGCGCCGGGTGCAGGCTTTCATGAACTGGCTGGCGGGGCTGCTTGCAACTCAGGTCGACCCAGCGGCAGGTGGAAGCTGAACAAGGTGCCTTGCAGGGCGTCGGACACCACCTCCATGCGCCCGCCATGGGAGAGGGCAATCTGGTTGGCGATGTACAGCCCCAGACCCAGGCCTTGCTGCGGCTCGTCGGCCAATGGCCGGGTGAAGGGCTGGAACAGCTGGCTCAGGGTCTGCGCGGCAATCGGGCGCCCGCGGTTGTGCACGCTGAGCACGAACTCATCGTCGGCGATGGCGGCCTTGACCGTCACCGGCCCGTGCGGGTCGCCATGCACCAGGGCATTGGCAATGAGGTTGGACAGCAGCTGGGTGACCCGCTCGCGGTCGCAACGCAGGTCGCCGAGCACGCCGATGTCGAGCACGATCTGGCGCAGCGGATGCACCCCTTGCAGCTCCGAGGCCACATGCCTGAGGCCTTCGGCCAGGTCAGGGCAGGGCTGCTGGTTCAACGGGATGCCGGTGCCGAGCCGGCCACGGGCGAAGTCCAGCACGTCACGCACCAGCTGCGAGGCACGCCGGCCGCAGGTATGGATGTGCTGGGCGATGACGCGGTTCTTCTCGTCCTCCAGGCGCTGGGCCAGCAGTTCGGCCCCCGCGGTGATGGCGAACAGCGGGTTGCGCAGGTCGTGGCCGAGCACGGCAATGAACTGCTCGCGCAGTTCGGCCATGGCCCGTTCCTGAAGCAGCGCCCGCTCGGTGCGCTGGGCGTTTTCCTCGCTCTCGATCTGGATCGCCAGCAGGCGGGCGAACGACTCCATCATCGGCTGGATCGCGCTGCCCTTGAGCGCCGCCGGGTTGGGGTCGAGCGCACAGATGGTGCCGAAAAAGCTGCCATCGGTGCGAAACACCGGCACGGAAATGTAGCTTTCGAAGCGATACAGCTTGGGGGTGTGGTGGCCGCAGTACTGTTTGTCCTCGCTGGCCTTGTCGATCACGATGGTCTGGTGGGTGCTGCGGATCTCATGGCACAGCGTGGTGGCCACGTCGAGTTCGCCGCCGGCATCCAGGCCGAAATCCAGGGTGTCGAGCACGGCACAGGCGACCCAGTGGTTTTCGGTGACCCGTGCCACGGCGGCAAAACGCATGCCGGTGGTTTCACAGATGACCTGGAGAATGGCGGGCACCGCGTTGATGCGGGCGATGGTAGCGATATCGGCGCTGATATCGGCGCTGATGGCGTCTGTCATGAACGGTCCCGGTATTGGCGACGGAGGGGCAGCATTCATTCTAGCGGGCCTGCCGGCAGATGACGAAAAACCTTGGCGAAACAACGGCCACCTGCGCTAGGCTGGGCGAGCGCGTTGCCCAGCAGAGGCAACCGCTGCCCGCCTGGCGTGCGTCACTTCCGTCTTTATTGCGAGGTTACGTCATGGCCATCACTTCCCTGGACATCTGCAGCGCCGCCGACCAGCTCAAGGGCTTCGTCGGTTTTCATGGCAAGCGCGGGGTCCACATCGTGCGGTTTTCCGAGGACGCGTTCGGCATGGACGTGGCGGATGACAGCATCACCCCGTGCAGCGAATTCGTCTGGCGGCCGCAACAGGGCCAGCGCATGGCCTTGTGCCGCGAGCGGCTGGGGTTGCTGTTGCAGCAGCATGTGGACGACCGCCTGAACATCGCTGAGCCGCTGCGCGTCTACCTGCGTCGCAGTGACTTGCCGGAAATCGTCGCGGACCGTGCCCTGCGTTGAGTGCCGAATTCAACTGCGCCGGCTTGCACTGGCATCGGCGGGCGATGCGGGCAATTGTTCCAGCAACTGCTCGAAGCCTGCCTTGTCCAGCGGCCGGCTCAGATAATAGCCCTGCACTTCATGGCAGCGGTCACCTTCCAGCGCGCGCAATTGCTGTTCGGTCTCGACCCCTTCGGCGGTTACCGTCAAGCCCATGGCTTCGCCCAGGTTGATGATCGCCTGCACCACCGCCCGGTCGCTGCTGCCGGCGTTGCTCAGCCCGGCAATGAAGCGTTTGTCGATCTTGATGCTGTCGAACGGGTAGGTGCGCAGGTAACCGAGCGATGAATAGCCGGTGCCGAAATCATCCATGTTCAGGCGCACGCCCAGCTCCTTGAGTGCCTGCATGGTCGCCAGCGCGCCTTCGATGTCGTTGAGCATCACGTTTTCGGTGATCTCCAGCTCCAGGCGTTGGGCGGGGAAGCCGGTTTCCACGAGAATGTCGCGCACATCGGCCACCACATCGCTGCGCAGGAACTGTGCCGGCGACAGGTTTACCGAGACCAGCAGCTGCTCGGGCCAGCCCTGGGCATTGCGGCAGGCCTCGCGCAGCACCCAGCGGCCGAGGCTGACGATCAGCTCGCTCTGTTCGGCCAGCGCGATGAAGGTGTCCGGGCCAAGCAGGCCTTCCTGCGGATGCTGCCAGCGCAGCAGGGCTTCGACCGAGACGATGCGCAGGTCGCCCAGGCGGTAGCGCGGTTGGTAATGAAGGACGAACTCGTTGTTGCGCAGGGCGCGGCGCAAGTCGTTTTCCAGTTGCCGGCGGTACTGGATCTGCTGGTTCATTTCGGCGGCAAAGTAGCGCCAGGTATTCTTGCCGTCGGCCTTGGCCTGGTACAGGGCGATATCGGCGCAGCGTATCAGCTCGCCGGCATCAAAGCCCTGGGTGCGGGTCTGGGCGATGCCGATGCTGGCGCCCACGTGCAGCGCTTGGTCCTCGAAGGGGATGGGTTGTCGCAGCAACTCGATCAGCCGCTGGCACAGCCGGTCGACCTCGTGGCGGTTGTCCACGCCTGCCAACACCAGCACGAATTCGTCGCCGCCCAAGCGTGCGACCAGGTCGACATCGCGGGTGGTGTCGCGCAGGCGCGCGGCCACCTCCTGCAGCACTGCATCACCGGCGGGATGCCCAAGGGAATCGTTGATCGGCTTGAAGTTGTCGAGGTCGAGCAGCAGCAAGGTCAAGGGTGCCGAGTCGCTACCGCGCAATAACGCCTGCTCCAGGTGCCGGGCGAGCTTGTTGCGGTTGGCAAGGCCCGTCAGCGGGTCGTGCAGCGACAGGTGTTGGATGCGTGCGTGGGCTGCCACTTCGTCGGTAATGTCGCTGGCGGTGCCACGAAAGCCTGCCAGCTTGCCGTCGTACACGATCGCCCGTGCCGAGATCCGGCAAAAACGGCTCTGGCCATTGTGGTCACGGTAGGCACAGCGCAGGTTGGCCGGTTGTTCCGAGTCGGCCTCGACCTGGGCGTCCAGCCAGGGTGACAGGGGCGTGGTGTCGCAACTGAGCAGTTGGTTGAGCGGTTGCCCGAGCCAGACCTCCACCGGGTCGCCGGTCACTTTGACGAAACGCTGCGACAGATAAGTCAGCCGCTGCTGCCGGTCGGTTTCCCAGATCCAGTCGGAAGCGGCCTCGGCCACGGCGCGAAAACGCTGCTCGCTGGCCTCCAGTGCATGGTTGCTCTGTTGCAGGCGCTCCAGGCTCAGGTCGATGGCCCGCGAGCTGTGCAGGGCATGGCGGAACAGGTAGAGCATCACCAGGCCCAGTACCAGCAATGCGCCGAGCAATGGCGGCAGCACCGCCCAGAGCAGTTGCCGGCCGGGCAGGGGGCTGGTCCAGGCCAGGTGGTAGCCGCTGTCGCCCAGGGCTATCTGATGCTCGCCGGGGTTGCCGCGGTTCTTTTCGATATGCATGTGCGCAAGGCCTGCGCCGGCACCCAGTTGGCCGAGCTTTTCTTCGGTGAGCTGGTCGACGAACAGCATCACCGGCGCCTGGCTCACTTCGGCATCGGTCACTTCCCGGTCAGGGCGCACGGCGGCAGCGCTGAGCACTGCCGGCCAGCCATTGAACAGCACGAAGTGAGTGACCTGCTCGCGTGCGCTGGCTGCAGCACGGGCCTGGGCAATGATCGCTGGGAGGGGGCTGTCGACAAAACTGCTGGCCGGGGCCTGGGTGGGCTTGCCCTTGAACAGCGCGTAGCTGGTGCGCTGGTCGTCCACCACGAACACGCCTTCGTAGCCGCTGGCGCTGTACAGCGACTCGCCGATGTTCTTCTGCTCGTAGGCCCACTGCCAATCCACCTGGGGCGTCAGGTGCTGGTAGGCGCTGTCCCACACGGCGTAGCTGGAGAGGAACTGGCGTGAGGCCTGTAGGCGTTGCTGCAGCGCCTGGGAGGCGTGGAAGGCACTGCGTGCCTGCTCCTGGTTGTCGAGGGTGGCGGCGATGTTGAACAGGGCACCGAGGGTTACCAGGCAGGCGAGGCCGAAGACCGCGCAAAAGCCTGCGATCAGGCGCCGGACCTGAACACGGGGGGTGGGGCTGGTGGGCGTGACGTCGGCGATCCTGGCCATACGCGAGCGACTCCTTCTTGAGCTGCCGCCCCGCGTCGGTCAATCGGCGAGGGGTTCAGTCAGGATAGGCGAGCCTGAGCGGCGTGCCTTCGCCGGTGGCGAAATTGACCTGGTCGCGGCCCTGGCGCTTGGCGCTGTAGAGCGCCTGGTCGGCCAGCTCCAGCCAGCGTTCGGGGCATGGCAGGCCTGCCTGGAAGGCCGACAGGCCGATACTCAGGCTGATCTTCAGGTGCGGAAGCTGCGGGTTGCGGTAGCTGGCCACCTGCTGGCGCAGGCGTTCCATGGCCTGGCAGGCCTGGGCCTCGCTGGCGCCCGGGAGAATCACGCAGAACTCATCGCCGCCGTAGCGCCCGGCCAGGTCGCTCTCGCGCAGGTTGCGCTTGAGTTCATCGCTCAACTGGCGCAGCACACAGTCGCCGACCACGTGGCCGAAGGTGTCGTTGATGGTCTTGAAGTGGTCGATGTCGATCAGGGCGATCACGGCGGGCTGCTGTTGCTGCTGGCAGGTCTGGAACTGCAACAGCAGCGCGTCTTTCCAGGCGCCGTGGTTGAGCAGGCCGGTGAGGCTGTCGGTCAGGCTCAGGGCGCTGAGGCGGCGCTTGTGCTCGGCGAGCTTGATCGCCAGGCGGTAGCAGACCCAGCCCAGGGCCAGCGGATAGAGGGTCAGCATCGGCAGGCAAGCGTAGACCTGCAGCGGCGAGGTGGTCAATTGCAAGCCGGTGCCCAGCAGCGCGCTGGCCAGCAGCATGCCCGCAAGTTGCGCCAAGGCGCCGCGCACGACCATCCGTTTGCCCCCGGCGGCTACATTGTTCATGGTCATCATCGACAGCACGGTGACCGTGGGCAGCGGGTTGAAGTGCATGGCCGCGGTCCAGAAGCCGCCCATCAGCGAGTCCAGCAGCAGGTTGCGCTGCTCTGCCTGGTAAGGCGCCGTGGAGCGTGCCGCCCACTGATAGGCCACATGCGGCCACAGCAGGCCGTTGAACAGCAGCAGCACCCAGGCCCACAGAGGCGGCGACAGCGGCGCGATAGCGGCGGCCACGCTGAACAGGCCGATGCCCAGGCCGACGATGCGCGGCAGGTAGATGCGCCTGACGAAAGAAAGTCCCTTGCCGCTACGGTTGTCCTTCATGGTTTTCGTTCTTCTGTTGAAGCACCGTTTATCGCATAAGTCGCGTGAATATTGTTGAACAGTGTTTCATCGTCGAAAAATGACCTTACAAGCCAATTCACGGTTAGTGCGACCACTGTGGAGTAACATGAAGGCTTTCCTCTTGCTTGGAGTGCTGCTGCTCATGATGCCCATGGCTAACCCCGCCGGCGAGTCGGCGCCGCAGCGGGACGGACGTTTTCACAACCAGGCCAGCCTGCCCCAGGATGGCGTGCTTAAAAAGCTGCGCATCGGCCTTAAATACCTGTTCCTGCGCAAACCGCCGGAAACCCGGCCGGCGACGGCGATCAGCGTACAGCCCATGACCCGCCAGCAGGTGCTCGACGCACCGGACCACAGCCTGTGGCGGCTGGGCCATTCAACAGTATTGCTCAAGCTGCGCGGGCGCTTCTTCATCACCGACCCGGTGTTCGCCGAACGCGCCTCGCCGGTGCAGTGGGCGGGGCCGCTGCGCTTTCATGCGCCGCCACTGCCGTTGGCGGAACTGCCCCCGCTGGCGGCGGTGATCCTCTCCCACGATCATTTCGATCACCTTGACGAACAGGCCATTCGCCAGTTGGCATCACGCAGCGAGCGCTTTCTGGCACCGCTGGGGGTGGGTGATCTGCTGATCGAATGGGGCGTGCCGGCGAGCAAGGTCACGCAGCTGGACTGGTGGCAGGAAACGGAAGTGGAAGGTGTGCGTTTCATCGCCACGCCGGCCCAGCACTTCTCCGGGCGCGGGTTGTTCGACAGCAACCGGACCCTGTGGGCGTCGTGGGTTGTGATCGATGATCAGTTGCGCGTGTTCTTCAGTGGCGACACCGGCTACTTCGACGGCTTTCGGCAGATCGGCGAGCGTTTCGGGCCGTTCGACCTGACCCTGGTCGAAACCGGTGCCTACAACCTGGCGTGGCCAAATGTGCACATGCAGCCGGAGCAGAGCTTGCAGGCGCACCTGGATCTGCGCGGGCGCTGGATGCTGCCGATTCACAACGGCACCTTCGACTTGTCGTTGCACGGCTGGCAGGAGCCATTCGAGCGCATCGTCGCCCTGGCCGGCGCGGCGCAGGTACGCCTGAGTACGCCGCAGATGGGCGAGCGGGTGAGCCTCGACTCGCCCCATGAAGGGCAGAACTGGTGGCAACCGCGGCCGGCGCGCGAGCGGGGCAGGGGGCCTGAGCGCGCGCTGGCGGGGCAGTGAAGGTCACTTGCGGGTTTTGTCCGGTCCGCGTGATGCGGGTTTTTCCTCCTTTAATAGCTGCGAGGGCGGCTTGCCGCTGTCGCTACGTACCTGGGCATGGCTGATCAAGGCGAAGATGAAGCTGCCACCGATGATGTTGCCGGCCAGGGTCGGCAACGCGAAATGCAGCCAGAAGCTTTGCCAGGTCTGCTCGCCGGCCCACACCAGATAGGACACTTCCACCGAACCGACGACGATGTGGGTGAAGTCGCCGAGTGCCATGAGGTAGGTGATCATCAGGATGATCCAGATCTTGGCCTGCTCCATGGAGGGGATCATCCAGACCATGGTGGCGATCATCCAGCCCGAGACGATGCCCTTGGCGAACATCTGGCTGAGGTCGTTCTTCATCACCTTGCGGCCGACTTCGAGGAAGGCGACGTCGGTCTTGCTGTCGAAGATCGGCAGCTCGAGCATCACCCAGGCGACCAGCAACGTGCCTGCCAGGTTACCCAGCAGCACCACGCCCCACAGCCTTAGCAGGCGGCCAAGGTTGGCGAGGGTAGGGGTGGTCATGACCGGCAGCACGGCTGTCAGGGTGTTTTCGGTAAACAGTTGCTGGCGCGCCAGGATCACGGCGAGGAAGCCGGCGCTGTAGCCCAGGCTGGCGATCACCTGGGCGCTTTCGCCATCTGGCAGGCGGGAATACAAGAGCCCCATGGCCATGAAAGAAAGGCCCATGGTCAGGCCCGCTGCCAGCGCCGACCACCACAGCGCTGCCAGGGTGCGCTCCAGTTCCTGGTCGCCTTGGGTGCGGATGATCTCGTGCAGCACCGCTGCCCGCGGGGGCTGGTTATGGCTGACTTCCTGTTCCTCGTCCGCCGACAGGCCGGGGGTCTTGTCGCTTTGCGCATCGCTCATGGCCGTTAAGCTCCACGGGGTATTTCTCTAGAGAGCGATGACGGGTGCATTTAGTTGCCAGAGGGGCAGTAAATGAAGATCGAAAGTTTTTTCAGATCAAGGTGTTGACTCTGATTTCAAAGCGCGTATTATTCGCCTCCTCGCAGCGTTGAACGCAACGAGGCAAGCGGTAAGTTGTTGAGGTGAAAGGCTTTTGAAAGAAAGTCGCTTCAGAAGAACTTCAAAACAAACGCTTGACAGCAAATGAGGAAAGCGTAGAATGCGCGCCTCGGTTGAGACGAAAAGCTCTTAACCAAACGCTCTTTAACAAATTGAATCAAGCAATTCGTGTGGGTGCTTGTGGGTACGGACTGATAGTCAAAAAGATTATCAGCATCACAAGTGGCCATGCGAGAAATCACATAGTCATTTGAGATTGCTGAGCCAAGTTTAGGGTTTCTTAAAAACCCAAGCAGTATTGAACTGAAGAGTTTGATCATGGCTCAGATTGAACGCTGGCGGCAGGCCTAACACATGCAAGTCGAGCGGATGATGGGAGCTTGCTCCTGGATTCAGCGGCGGACGGGTGAGTAATGCCTAGGAATCTGCCTGGTAGTGGGGGACAACGTTTCGAAAGGAACGCTAATACCGCATACGTCCTACGGGAGAAAGCAGGGGACCTTCGGGCCTTGCGCTATCAGATGAGCCTAGGTCGGATTAGCTAGTTGGTGGGGTAAAGGCTCACCAAGGCGACGATCCGTAACTGGTCTGAGAGGATGATCAGTCACACTGGAACTGAGACACGGTCCAGACTCCTACGGGAGGCAGCAGTGGGGAATATTGGACAATGGGCGAAAGCCTGATCCAGCCATGCCGCGTGTGTGAAGAAGGTCTTCGGATTGTAAAGCACTTTAAGTTGGGAGGAAGGGCAGTAAGCTAATACCTTGCTGTTTTGACGTTACCGACAGAATAAGCACCGGCTAACTCTGTGCCAGCAGCCGCGGTAATACAGAGGGTGCAAGCGTTAATCGGAATTACTGGGCGTAAAGCGCGCGTAGGTGGTT